>NZ_JAAGWK010000002.1 GCF_010685995.1 Goekera deserti
GCCGCCGCGGTCGGCGTCGCGAGAAGGGCGGTCGTTGTCGCGGGCGGGGCGGTCGGCGGGGCCGTCACCGGCGTCGGCGGCGACGACGCCACCGCGGTTGCGGGTGCGGGTGCCGCGCTCGTTCCCGTCACGGGCGGGACGCTCGTCGCGGCCGCCGTCCCGCTCGACGCGCGTGCCACGCCGGGCGCGGTCGCCGGCCGGCTCGTCCTCGACCTGCTCCGGCGCGCGGTCCACCGACTCGGTCGTGGTCTCGGCGGGGGCGCCGGCCGGGCGGCTGGCCCCACGACGACGGCGACCGGTGGCGACCTCGGGCGGGGCGCTCGCGGTGTCGGCCGGTCCCCCGTCGGCGGTCGCACCCTGGTCCGGGGCCTCGGTACCGCTGGATCGCGGGCCGGTGTCGGCCGGGGCCTGCTCGGCGGCGGGCGTGCGGGTCGTGCGTGCGGACCGGGCCGACGCGGGACGGCCGGTCGCACCCGGCTCGACGCCGGTCGGTGCCGCCGCGTCCGGTGCGATGGCGTCGGGTGCAGTGGCGTCCGGTGCAGTGACGTCCGGTGCAGTGACGGCCGGTGCGGCGGCCGCGGGGGGCGCCGTCACGGGCGCGGCGGTGCCGGTGGCCGGGGTCCCGTTCGACGCGGCGGTGCCGCCGGTCTGGCGCTCACCGATGGCGGCGACCAGGTCGCCCTTGCGCATCCGGCCGGCGCCGGGGATGCCCAGCTCGCCCGCGAGTCGCTGCAGCTCCGGCAGCAACATCCCGGACAGTCCGCTGCCGCGGCGACGGGAGCGGACGGCCGCTCCGCTCTCGGCAGCGGCCTCGGTCGTGTCCGGCGCGGGGGCGCCGTCGACGACGAGGTCGGTTGTTTCGCTCACGTACAGGTCCTTCCCTGCGGTGACCTGCGCCTACCAGCGCAGGAGGTGACCTGAGCACCCTCGGCCCCGGCGTGCTGCAGGGAACGGAGGGCCGGGCTCTGGTCTGTGGATGCGAGGCGGATCAGCGGCGACGGCTCGAGAAGTCCGCATCGCCTGCGCGTGGAACTC
Organism: Goekera deserti; assembly: GCF_010685995.1. Classification (GTDB taxonomy): domain Bacteria; phylum Actinomycetota; class Actinomycetes; order Mycobacteriales; family Geodermatophilaceae; genus Goekera; species Goekera deserti. The sequence continues at coordinate 1,036 of NZ_JAAGWK010000002.1, forward strand.
GCCCGGAGGCGGCTACGAGGTGAGACTAGAACAGCCTCACGAGGCCGACAACACCGGCTGCACCCGGTGTCCCCCCGCGCGAGGAGGACGATACCGCACCGCGGGCGGGCGGCCAGGGGCGTCACCCGTCCCGGTGACCTCAGCCGAGGGGGGTGCGCGAGACGCGTGCGCCGGAGTGGTCGACGGCGAGCGGCAGGCACGTCCAGTCCGGTGGTGCGAGCGCGGCCACCCGGCGCGCGGCGGCCCCGGCCGCCGGCGTCGACGGGTCGTCGTCGGGGCCCCGGACGCCGAGCACCAGCACGCTCGGGCCGGCCCCGGACACGACGGCGGCGTGCCCCTCGGCGCGTAGCGCCGCGATCAGCTCGGCGGTCCGCGGCATCGCGGGGGCGCGCTGCGCCTGGTGCAGCCGGTCCTCGGTGGCGTCGAGCAGCAGGCCCGGCTCCCGGGTCAGCGCGTGCACCAGCAGCGCTCCGCGCCCGGCGGCGAACGCGGCGTCCGCGTGCGGCACGACGGGCGGGAGCAGCCCGCGCGCGACGTGGGTGGACAGCGTCCCGCCCGGCACGAGCACGATCGGGACGACGTCGTCCCGCAGCGCCAGCCGGTCGGCGGCGACGTGCTCCCCCCGCGTCCAGGACAGGGTCGCCCCGCCCAGCAGGCAGGCCGCGACGTTGTCCGGGTGGCCTTCGAGCTCGGTCGCCAGCGCCAGCACGCGGTCGTCGTCCCGGGTGTCGACGTCGGGGCACAGCTGCCAGGCCGCGACGATGCCGGCGACGACGGCGGCGGCCGAGGAGCCCATGCCGCGACCGTGCGGGATGGTGTTGACGCAGTGCATCCGCAGGCCCCGCGGCGTCCAGCCCAGGTCGTCGCACGCAGCGCGGAACGCGCGCACCACCAGGTGCGTCTCGTCGCAGGCCAGCGTGCCGGCGCCCTCCCCCGCCACGCTGACCTGCAGCCCGTCGGCCAGCTCGACGTCCACGAGGTCGTGGTGGGTCAGGGCGAGGCCCGCGCAGTCGAAGGCGGGCCCGAGGTTGGCGCTGGTCGCCGGCACGCGGATGCGCCAGCTGCCGGGCGCGGCGCCCGGGGGCGTGCTCACCCGGTCACAGGCCCAGCTTCGCGGCGGCGACCGCGGCGTCCACCGGGATGGTGACCGGCGCGGGGGCACCGGAGATGGCCCACTCGGGATCCTTGAGGCCGTTGCCGGTGACGGTGCAGACCACGCGCTGGCCGGGCTCGAGCTCACCGGCGGCCGCGACCTGCAGCAGACCGGCCACCGAGGCGGCCGAGGCCGGCTCGACGAAGACGGCCTCGGTGCGGGCCAGCAGCCGGTAGGCGGCCAGGATCGCCCGGTCGGTGACGGCGTCGATGCGCCCCGCCGAGTCGTCCCGGGCGCTCAGCGCCTTGCTCCAGGACGCCGGGTTGCCGATCCGGATGGCGGTGGCGATCGTGCTGGGCTGCTCGACGACGGCGCCCCGCACGATCGGTGCGGCGCCGGCGGCCTGGAAGCCCCACATGCGGGGCAGCCGGCTGGCCGGCCCGTCGGAGGCGTACTCGCGGTAGCCCTGCCAGTAGGCGGTGATGTTGCCGGCGTTGCCGACCGGCAGGCAGTGCACGTCCGGGGCGTCGCCGAGCACGTCGACGACCTCGAAGGACGCCGTCTTCTGGCCCTCGATGCGGAACTGGTTGACGCTGTTGACCAGGCTGACCGGGTAGTCGATGGCCAGCTTGGAGGCCAGGGCCAGGCAGTCGTCGAAGTTGCCCTCGACCTGCAGCAGCGTGGCGCCGTGCACCAGCGCCTGGGCCAGCTTGCCCGTGGCGATCTTGCCCTGCGGCACCAGGACGGCGCAGATCAGCCCGGCGCGCGCGGCGTAGGCGGCGGCGCTGGCGCTGGTGTTCCCGGTGGAGGCACAGATGACCGCGCGGGCGCCCTCCTCGACGGCCTTGCTGATCGCCATCGTCATGCCGCGGTCCTTGAAGGAGCCGGTGGGGTTGGCGCCCTCGACCTTCAGCCACACCTCGCAGCCGGTGCGGCGGGACAGCTCGCGCGCCGGCACCAGCGGGGTGGCGCCCTCCTGCAGCGTCACCACGGGGGTCGCGTCGGTGACCGGCAGCCGGTGACGGTAGGCCTCGATCAGGCCGGGCCACAGCGGTGACACGGCGCCCTGCAGGGGTGTGATCACGTCGGGCTCCTTCAGCCGCCCGGGAACTGTCCGGGGGTGGGGCGGGGTGTCAGCGGGGGCAGGGTGGGCGTGCCGCCGGGAGGCGTCGTCCGGGTGCGGTGGTGCGGTGATCCTACGAGGGTCGGGCCCTGCTCAGGTGAGACCCTCGACGCGCAGCACGCTGGTCACCGCGCGCACGGCGTCCATCTCCCGCAGCCGGGCGACGGTCGTGGCGAGCGCGGCGTCCGGCGCGCTGTGGGTGACCAGCACCAGTGTCGCCGCCTCGCCGCGGCCGTCCTGGCGGACCGTGGAGATGCTCACCCCGCGCGAGGCGAACTCGGCGGCCACCGTCGCGAGCACGCCGGGCTTGTCGGCGACGTCCAGGCTGACGTGGTACCTGGTCGGCGTGTCGGCCATCGGCCGGGTGGCGAGGCCCGCGTAGGCGTTCACGTTGGGCCCGGCGACGCCGGCGACCCGGTTGCGCGCGACGGCGACCAGGTCGCCGAGCACGGCGCTGGCGGTGGGTTCCCCACCGGCGCCCTGGCCGTAGAACATGAGCTGGCCGGCCGCCTCGGCCTCGACGAACACCGCGTTGAAGGCGCCGCTGACCGCCGCGAGCGGGTGCGTGGTGGGGATCATCGCCGGGTGCACGCGGACGGCGATCGAGTCGGTGCTGGTGCCGTCGGCCGCCACGTCGCTGACCCGCTCGCAGATGGCCAGCAGCTTCACCGTGCAGCCGATCTCGGCGGCCCGGGCGACGTCGGTCGCGCTGACCGCGGAGATGCCCTCGCGGTACACGTCGGAGGCACGGACCGGCGAGTGGAACGCCAGGGTGGCCAGGATGGCGGCCTTGGAAGCAGCGTCGAACCCGTCGACGTCGGCGGTCGGGTCGGCCTCGGCGTAGCCCAGCTCGGTGGCCTCGGCCAGCGCCTCGGCGAACCCGGCGCCGGTCTCGACCATCCGGGACAGGATGTAGTTGGTCGTGCCGTTGACGATGCCGACGACGCGCCGCAGCTGGTCACCGGCCAGCGACTCGCGCAGCGGGCGCAGCAGCGGGATCGCCCCGGCCACGGCGGCCTCGTAGTAGAGGTCGACGCCGGCGTCGGCGGCGGCGGCGTGCAGGGCGATGCCGTCCTCGGCCAGCAGCGCCTTGTTGGCGCTGACCACGCTCTTGCCTGCGCCGATCGCGGCCAGCAGCAGGCTGCGGGCCGGCTCGATGCCGCCGATCACCTCGACCACGAGGTCGACGTCGCCCGAGGTGACCAGGGCGTGCGCGTCGGTGGTGAGCAGGTGGGCGGGCACCCCGGGGTGCCGGTCGGGCCGGCGCACCGCGATGCCGGCCACCTCCACCGGCCGGCCGATGCGGGCGGCGAGGTCGGCGCCCTGCTCGTCCAGCAGCCGCAGCACGGCGCTGCCCACGGTGCCGCAGCCCAGCAGCGCGACCCGCAGCGGCTCGGTCACGGGCGGGGTCACGGGCGGGGTCACGACGCTGCCTCGGCGTGCAGCTCGGGTGCCGGTTGCGAGGGCGCGGGGTGCGGGGCCGGCACGTCGGCGAGCACGGCGTCGAGGGCGAAGACGTCGGCCAGGGTCTGCCGCCGCACGATGCCGGTGGCCCGGCCCTCGCGCACGGCCACCACCGGGGGCTTGAGCAGGTAGTTGTAGTTGCTGGCCATCGACCAGCAGTAGGCGCCGGTGGCGGCGACCGCGAGCAGGTCGCCCGGCACGACGTCGGCCGGCAGCCAGAGGTCGCGGACCAGGATGTCGCCGCTTTCGCAGTGCTTGCCGACCACGCGGCACAGCGCCGGCGGCGCCTGCGACTCCCGGTTGGCCAGCACGCAGGTGTAGCTGGCGTCGTAGAGGGCGGTGCGGATGTTGTCGCTCATCCCGCCGTCGACGGACACGTAGTTGCGCACCAGCGGTGTGCCCGGCGAGCCGCTGGCCCCCAGCCGCACCGGCTTGATGGTGCCGATCTCGTACAGCGTCACGGTGCCCGGGCCGGCGATGGCGCGGCCCGGCTCCACGGCCAGCCGCGGGACGGGCAGGTCCAGCGCGGCGCACTCGGCCGCGACCACCGAGCGCAGCCGTGCGGCGACGTCGCCGGGGGTGACCGGGTCGTCCTCGGACAGGTAGGCGATGCCGAAGCCGCCGCCGAGGTTGAGCTCGGTCAGCACCTCGCCGGTGGCCTGGTGCACCTGGCCCATCAGCCCCACCACGCGGTGGGCGGCCGCGTCGAAGCCGGCGGTGTCGAAGATCTGCGAGCCGATGTGGCTGTGCAGGCCGGCCAGGCGCAGCGCGGGCTCCCGGATGACCCGCACGGCGGCGGTCAGCGCGTCCCCGGTGGCCAGCGAGAAGCCGAACTTCTGGTCCTCGTGCGCGGTGGCGATGAACTCGTGGGTGTGCGCCTCGATGCCGACCGTGGACCGGATCAGCACCGGCACCGGGGCACCGCCGGCGCTGACCCGCGCCTGCGCCAGCGGAACCAGGCGGTCGATCTCGTCGAAGGAGTCGAGCACGACGTGGCCGATCCCGGCGTCCACGGCCAGCTGCAGCTCGGCCAGGGACTTGTTGTTGCCGTGCAGCGCGATCCGCTCCGCGGGGAAGCCGGCGGCCAGCGCGACGGCGAGCTCGTTGCCGCTGCAGGCGTCCAGGTGCAGGCCGTCCTCGGCCACCCAGCGGGCCACCTGGCCGCAGAGGAACGCCTTGGACGCGTAGTGCACGTCGGCGCCGGCGAACGCGTCGGTGAAGTCGGCCGCCCGGCTGCGGAAGTCGGCCTCGTCCAGCACGAACAGCGGGGTGCCGTGCTCGCGCACCAGCGCGGTGACCGGCAGCCCGCCCAGGTGCAGCTCGCCGTCGACCCGCTGCGCCGAGCGCGGCCACACCAGCGGGTCGAGCGCACCGAGCACCGCGGGTGGGGCGCCGGCGGCCGGCGGCGGGGAGATGTTCCCGTGCAGCGGCCCGGCCGGGTGCGCCCTCACATCCGCTCCGGGGCGTGCACGCCGAGCACGTCCAGGCCGTTGCGCAGCACCGTGGCGGTGGCGGCGCACAGCCACAGCCGCGCCGTGGTCAGCGACGTCGCCTCCTCGTCGCCGCGGGGCAGCACCCGGCAGGAGTCGTAGAAGCGGTGGTAGGTGCCGGCCAGCTCCTCCAGGTAGCGGGCCACCCGGTGCGGGGCCCGCAGCTCCGCGGCGGTGGACACCACCTGCGGGAACTCCGCGACCGCCCGGATCAGGTCGCTCTCCCGCTGGGTGGCCAGCGCGGCGACGTCGACATCGTCCGGCTCGCCCAGGGCCAGGCCGAGGTCGGCCGCGCCCCGCAGCAGCGAGGCGATCCGGGCGTGCGCGTACTGCACGTAGAAGACCGGGTTGTCGCTGCTCTGCCGGCTCCACAGGTCCAGGTCCAGGTCGATCTGCTGGTCGACCGAGGCCCGGGCCAGGGCGTAGCGCGCGGCGTCCGCGCCGACCGCCTCGACCAGGTCGGCGAGCAGCACGAAGTTGCCCTTGCGCTTGCTCATCCGGACGATCTCGCCGTCCTTGACCAGGTTGACCAGCTGGCCGAGCAGGATCTCCAGGTGCACGTCGGGGTCGTCGCCCATCGCCGCCACCAGGGCCTTGTACCGGCCCACGTACCCGGAGTGGTCGGCCCCCAGCATGATCAGGACCTTGTCGAAGCCGCGCTCGCGCTTGTCCAGGTAGTAGGCGCAGTCGGCGGCGAAGTAGGTGGTCTCGCCGTCGCCCTTGACCAGGACCCGGTCCTTGTCGTCGCCGAACGTGGTGGTGCGCAGCCACACGGCACCGTCGGCCTCGTAGACGTGCCCGCCCTCGCGCAGCCGGCCGACCGCCTTGTCCAGCGCGCCGGACTCGTGCAGCGTGCGCTCGCTGAAGTAGACGTCGAACCGGACGCCGAAGTCGGCCAGCGAGCCCTTGATCTCGGCGAACATCAGCTCCACGCCCCGGGCCCGGAACACCGCGAGCTGCTCGTGGTCCGGGCGGTCGAGCAGGCCGGGCTCCAGCGCCACCACCTGGGCGCCGATGTCCTGCACGTACTCCCCCGCGTAGCCGTCCTCCGGGGTCGGCCGGCCGGCCGCAGCGGCCTGCAGGCTGGCGGCGAAGCGGTCGATCTGGGCACCGGCGTCGTTGAAGTAGTACTCCCGGGTGACCTCGGCGCCGCTGGCGGTCAGCAGCCGGCCGAGCGCGTCGCCCACCGCGGCCCACCGGGTCGACCCGATGGTCACCGGCCCGGTCGGGTTGGCCGAGACGAACTCCAGGTCCAGCCGCTGCCCGGCCAGCACCTGGGTGCGCCCGTAGCCGGCACCGGCGGTGACCGCCTGCACGGCGAGCCGGCCGAGCGCGGCCTTGGCCAGGGTGACGTTGAGGAAGCCCGGCCCGGCCACGTCGACCCGGTCGATGCCCGGCTGCAGGCGCAGCTCGGCGGCGACGAGCTCGGCGACCTCGCGGGGCGGGCGGCCGGCCGGCTTGGCCAGCCGCATGGCCACGTTGGTGGCGTAGTCGCCGTGCTCGGGGTTCTTCGGACGGTCGACGACGACGTCGTCGGGGACGTCGACGGCGAGCTCCCCGCGGCCGACGACCCCCGCCACGGCGGTCCGGACGACGTCACGCAGCTGCTCGGGTGTCACCGCGCGATCGTAGGCGACCTGGTGGTCCGCCCCGGCCGCACACCTCCCTCGACGGGGTGCACAGGCCGGTCACAGCACCGCCGGGGAGGCCGGGTCGCACAGCCTGCCGCCCTACACTCGCAGGCTCCGGGGCCTCCGCACCCCGCCGGGCCGCCGCCGGCGAGGGCGGCGCCGACCGCCACGGAGCACCCGACACCAGCCGGCGCAGGACCACGTGGGTCCGCGCCCAGCACCGAGGAGAGGCCTTGGCCAAGGACCCTGACCCGCAGGACCGCACGACCGGTCGGAAGGGGTCCACACGGGCGACCGGGGGCCGGGACAGCGCTGCTGCCAAGGCCGGCGCGAAGGCGGTCGGCAAGGCCGCCGCGGCCGGCGGCCGGTCCGACCGGTCCAGCCGGCCCAGCGCCACCGCCCGGGGCAAGGGCGGGCGCACCCGCCCGCCGACGCAGGTCGTCGCGCAGCCCAAGCCGTGGGGGCTGATCGCCGCGGCCGCCGCCGTGGTCGTCTTCGCCGCCGCCGTGATCGGCTACGCCGTCGTCCAGGTGCGGGAGAAGAACGAGAACTCGGTGGCCAGCGCCGAGGACATCTCCGGCATCCGGACCTTCGACTACGCCAACGGCCAGGAACACGTCGCCACCCCGGTCGACTACTCCGAGTCCCCGCCGGTGGGCGGGCCGCACGACCCCTACTGGGCCGACTGCACCGGCACCGTCTACTCCATCCCGATCCGCACGGAGAACGCGGTGCACTCCGAGGAGCACGGCGCGGTGTGGATCACCTACGACCCGGACGCGGTCTCCGACGGTGACCTGGACACGCTGACCGGCCTGGTCGACGGCCGGTCCGGGATGATGCTGTCGCCCTACCCGGGCCAGAGCTCGCCGATCATGCTGCAGGCCTGGAACCACCAGCTCGGCGTGGACTCCGCCAGCGACGTGCGCGTGCAGCAGTTCATCGACACGCTGCTCTACGACCCGGAGAACACCCCGGAGCCGGGCGCGAGCTGCGAGAACCCCGAGTTCGCCGCCAACCCGCTCGCGGCCGACGCCGAGAGCGCCCCGATCGGCAACAGCGACGCGCCCACCACCACCAGCCCGGCCACCGGCTCCGGCGCCCCGGCCACCCCGGCGCCGTGACCGCACCCGCTGCCGGCGGGGCCAGCCGGCTGCTGCGGCCGCTGCTCGCCGCGGTCATCGCCGTCGCGCTGGTGCTGATCGGCGGCGGGCTGGCCGTGGCACTCGGCATCGGCCAGCAGCAGACCCCGGGCACCGACTCGGTGGACGCCGGCTTCTCCCGCGACATGTCCCGCCACCACCTGCAGGGCGTGGAGATGGCGAACCTGGCCGCGTCCCGGAGCCAGGACCCCGAGGTGCTCTCGCTGGCCTTCGACATCTCCGCCACGCAGACCAACCAGGCGGGCCGGATGCAGGGCTGGCTGGCGCTGTGGGGCCTGCCGGCGACGAGCGCGGAGACGATGACCTGGATGGGCGGCTCGCACGGGCACGGCTCGGGGTCGAGCCAGATGGGGTCGGTGGCGATGGACGACATGGCGATGGGCCCCGGCGGCCTCATGCCCGGCATGGCGACCGAGGAGGAGCTGGCCGAGCTGCGCTCGCTGTCCGGCCCGGCCTTCGACGTGCGGTTCCTGCAGCTGATGACCCGGCACCACCAGGGCGGGCTGGAGATGGCGCAGTACGCCGGCTCGCACGCCATCGAGCCCGCCGTCGCCACCCTGGCCCGCACCATCGCCGAGACCCAGACGGCCGAGGTCACGACCATGACGGACATGCTGGCCGCCCGCGGCGGCGCGCCCCTGCCGGCACCCTGAGCCGGCGCCCCGGCCCGACCGGGCGGACGCCCCGCGTCGGTGCGCCCGGGGCGGCTGATAACGTCTACGCCGCCACCCCGCACCACGAGCCCCCGTAGCTCAGGGGATAGAGCACTGCCCTCCGGAGGCAGGGGCGCAGGTTCGAATCCTGCCGGGGGCACCACGATCGACCAGGGCGCAGCGCCCCGGCGGCGGGCCACCCGGCCCGCCGCTCACACCTCCCGCACCGCGCCGTCCTCGACGTGCAGCCGGCGGGTCACCCGCACCGCCTCGAGCATCCGGCGGTCGTGCGTCACCAGCACCAGCGTGCCGGCGTAGCCCTCCATCGCCTGCTCCAGTTGCTCGATCGCCGGCAGGTCCAGGTGGTTGGTCGGCTCGTCGAGCACCAGCACGTTGACCCCGCGGGCCTGCAGCAGGGCCAGCGCCGCGCGGGTGCGCTCGCCCGGGGACAGCGTGTCGGCCGGTCGCAGGACGTGGTCGGCGCGCAGCCCGAACTTGGCCAGCAGCGTGCGCACCTCGGCGTCGGGCAGGTCGGGCACCTCGGCGCCGAAGGCCAGCGCCAGCGGCTCGCTGCCCAGGAAGCGGCCGCGTGCCTGGTCGACCTCGCCGACCTGCACGCCGCTGCCCAGCGACGCGGTGCCGACGTCCAGCGGCACCCGCCCGAGCAGGGCACCGATGAGCGTGGACTTGCCCGCACCGTTGGCCCCGGTGACGGCCAGCCGGTCACCCCAGTCCACCTGCAGGTCCAGTGGGCCCAGCCGGAACCCAGACCGGGTCACCACCGCACCGCGCAGCGTGGCGACGACGGCGCCGGCCCGCGGCGCAGGCGCGATCTGCATCTGCAGCTCCCACTCCTTGCGCGGCTCCTCGACCACCTCCAGCCGCTCGATGCGCCGATCGGTCTGCCTCGCCTTGGCCGCCTGCTTCTCCGACGACGCCCGGGCGGCTGCCTTGATGTTCTTGTCGCCGTCCTTGGACTTCTTGATCGAGTCGCGGACGCCCTTGGCCATCCAGTTGCGCTGCATGCGCGCCCGGCCCTCCAGCCCGGCCTTGGTGTCGGCGTACTCCTCGAACTCCTCGCGGGCGTGCCGGCGGGCCACCTCCCGCTCGGTCAGGTAGGCGTCGTAGCCGCCGTCGTGCACGCGCACCAGCTGCTGGGCGAGGTCGAGCTCGACGACGCGGGTGACGGTGCGGGCGAGGAACTCCCGGTCGTGGCTGACCAGCACGACGCCGGTGCGCAGCGAGGCGACGAAGCGCTCCAGCTGGTCCAGCCCGGCGAGGTCCAGGTCGTTGGTGGGCTCGTCGAGCATCAGCAGGTCGTAGCGGGACAGCAGCAGCGAGGCGAGCCCCACCCGGGCGGCCTGACCGCCGGACAGCCCGGTCATCAGCGCCTCGGGCGCCACCCCGGGCGCGACCTCGGCGAGCACGTCGGCGGCCCGGTCGTCCAGGTCGGCACCACCGAGGGCCAGCCAGCGCTCCAGTGCCTCGCCGTAGCGGTCGTCGGCCCCGGCGACGCCCTCGGTCAGCGCCTCCAGCGCCGCGTCCATCTCCTGCTGCGCCGCCGTCACCCCGGTGCGCCGGCCCAGTGCACCCAGCACGGTCTCCCCCGCGCGCCGCTCGTGCTCCTGCGGCAGGAACCCGACGGTCGCCGACGGGGGACTCAGGACGACGCTGCCCGCCTCCGCGGCCGCCTGGCCGGCGAGGGTGCGCAGCAGCGTCGACTTGCCCGCACCGTTGACCCCGACCAGCCCGACGACGTCGCCGGGGGCGACGACGAGGTCCAGGCCGGAGAACAGCACGCGGGCACCGTGACCGGCGGCGAGGCCGCGGGCGAGGAGGGTGGCCATGGGCCCCATGGTCCCTGCCCGCGGTCCCACCCCGCTCCGCCCTACTCCGCGACCCTGTCCCCCTCGGCCTCGACCGGCTCGTCCAGCACGTCGCGGGCGATCTCGTCCAGCAGGTCCTCCAGCACCGTGTCGTCGTCCCCGGACCGGCGTCGGACCAGCCACGGCCGCAGGTTGTCGTACCCCCGCACCGAGACCCGGCGCAGCGGCCGGACCCGGTAGGCGGTCCGGCCGCGCAGCCGGCGGGCCAGCTGCTGGTCGGCCAGGACGGCGCCCGGACGGGCGATGGAGGTCAGCCGGCTCGCGAGGTTGACCACCGGTGAGTAGACGTCGCCGAGCCGGGTGAGCACCCGGCCGTGGGCCAGGCCGACCCGCAGCGGCGGCCGGTCCTCCGCGGCCCAGCCGACCGGCAGGTCCAGGGCGATCTCCGCGGCGTCGACCGGGTCCTCGGCGGTGAACAGCACGCCGTCACCGACGGTCTTGACCACCCGGCCGCGGTGCCGGGCGATCACGTCGGCGGCGAGGCTCTCGAAGTCCTCGACCATGCGGCCCAGCTCCCGCCCGCCCATGCCCCGGGAGCGTGAGGTGTAGCCGACCAGGTCGGCGAACCCGACCGACAGCTCGCGCACGTCGGTGCCGGGGCCGGGCACCAGCAGCCGGTCGACGTTGGCCGCCAGGTGCCGGCGCCAGATGTGGTCCTGCACGTTGCGCATGAGCGGCACGAGCAGCTCGGCGACCTGCGCGGCCCGCGCGGCGGCGTCCTCGGGACCGTCCCCGACCGGGGCGGACGCCGGCTCACCGCCGGGCTGCCCCGCGGGGTCACCGCCGTCCCGGGGCCGGGGCGCGGCGAGGATCGCGGCCAGCATGTCGGTCTGCCAGTCGGCCAGCCGGGACAGCGACTGGCCCATCGCCCGGGCGATCGAGGCCTCCGCGTCCGCGTCGACGAAGCCCGAGGAGATGAGCCGGCTCAGCGTGGAGAGCGCGGCGACGTCGGCGTCGGTGAAGGCGGCCTCGTCGTCGGGGACGTCGGGGAAGCCCAGCGCGCGCCACAGCCGCCGGCTGCGCTCGGAGGACACACCGGACAGCGCCGCGACGTCCTGCCGGGTGTAACGGCGGGGACCGCCGAGCAGCAGTTGCTCGAGCGTGTCCCGGGGGTCGACCGGGTCGCTCACCGCCCCGTCCCGCACGCGGTCGACCGGCCGGGCACCGGCCTCGCGTCGCCCCTCGGGCGGGGGACGACGGCAGCAGCACGGGTCACGCGCCGCAAGATAACCCGTGCGGAGTCAGGAGTGGCGTGGGTCACCTGCGCCGCGCCGGGGGCAGGTGCGCCGCACGGCCCCGGTGCGCTTGGATGCCCCCGACAGGCCATCGCGTCGAGGAGGAGCCATCAGCAGCGCAGTGCGGACCACGGTCGACCCGGTGCGGGTCGACGTGCAGGGGTTGAGCAAGAGCTTCGGCTCGGTGCGGGCGGTGCACGACCTGAGCTTCACCGTCGAGCCGGGCCAGGTCACCGGCTTCCTGGGGCCCAACGGCGCCGGCAAGACGACGACGCTGCGGATGGCGCTCGGGCTGATCACGCCGGACGCCGGTTCCACCACGTTCGACGGCGTGCCCTACGCCGACCTGCCGTCGCCGCTGCGCCGCGTGGGTGCCGTGCTGGAGACGGCGTTCCACCCGGCCCGCACCGGGCGCAACCACCTGCGCGTCTACTGCCGCGCCGCGGGGCTGCCGATCGAACGCGCCGACCAGGTGCTCGACCAGGTCGGCCTCACCGCGGCGGCCGGCCGCAAGGCCGGCAACTACAGCCTCGGCATGCGCCAGCGGCTGGGCCTGGCGACCGCGCTGCTGGGCGACCCCGACGTCCTGGTGCTGGACGAGCCGGCCAACGGGCTGGACCCGGAGGGCATCCAGTGGCTGCGTGGGTTCCTGCGCCACCTCGCCCACGACCAGGGCCGCACGGTGCTGGTCTCCAGCCACCTGCTGACCGAGGTCGAGCAGACCGCCGACCGGGTGGTGATCGTGGGGGCAGGCCGGCTCGTGCGGCAGGGCTCGATGGCCGAGCTGCGGGCCGGCGCGGGCGCCGGCACCGTGCTGGTGCGCAGCCCGGAGGCACCCCGGCTGGCCGAGGTGCTGCGCGGCGCGGGGGCCACCGTGCTCAGCGCCGAGGGCCAGGAGCTCACCGTGGGTGGCTCGACCACCGACGACGTGGGCCGGCACGCGTTCGCCGCGGGCGTCGAGCTGCACGAGCTGCGCTCGAACACCAGCGGCCTGGAGGAGATCTACTTCCGGCTCACCGCCGGTCAGGAGCAGTACGCCGCCGGCAGTCCGGCCGGCGGACCGGGTCCGGACCCTGCCGTGGCCGGCGCCCACGCAGCCCAGGGAGGACAGTCGTGATCGGCGCGCTGGTGCGCTCGGAGTGGACCAAGCTGCTCACCACGCGGGTGTGGATCGGCCTGCTGCTGGGCGCCTGCGCCTTCGGCGGCGGTTTCGCCGCGCTGTTCACCGGGCTGGCCGGCGGCGAGGGCGTGCCGGCCCTCGGCACGCCCGACTACGAGCAGACGGTGCTGGCCGTGGCCGCCAACGGCACGGTCTTCGCGCTGATCCTGGGCATCATCGGGGTCACCCAGGAGTACCGGCACCGCACGGCCACGCCGACGTTCCTGTCCAGCCCGCACCGCTGGCGGGTGGTCGTGGCGAAGCTGCTGGCCTACGTCGCGGCGGCGGTGCCCTTCGCCCTGGTGGCCTGCGCGGTCACCGCGGTCGTGGCGCTCGTGTACTCCTCTGCCCGCGGCACCGCGCTGACGTTCGACCAGGACAACCTGGTCGTGCTGGCCCGGGCCGGGCTGGCGATCGTGATCTACGTGGTGATCGGCATCGGGCTCGGTGCGCTGCTGCGCAACCAGGTGGGGGCCATCGTCGGCGCGCTGGTGTTCCTGTACGTGGTGGAGCCGCTGCTGGGCAGCATCCCGGCCACGCAGGGGCTGTACAAGTGGCTGCCCGGCGGGGCCCTGTCCGCGATGACCAGCGACTTCCAGGCCCCGGACGTGCTCGGCCCCTGGCAGGGCGCCGCGATCCTGGTCGCCTACGGCCTGGTCGCCGCGGCCCTGGCCACCCTGCTCACCGTCCGCCGGGACGTCGTGTGACCGCACGGCACGCCCCACCGCAGCCCGGCTGCGCCGACCGAGGACGTGCCCGCGGATGACCACCCGGATGACCGCGGCCCGGCTGGCCCGGCTGATCGGCGCGGGCGACCTGCCCGGCGTCGTCGAGGCGGTCGCCACCTCCCCCGCGCTGCTCCGGCGCACGGTCGAGCACGAGGGCACCGACGGGTGGACGCCCCTGCACCTTGCCGTGGCCACCGGGCGGGCCGACCTCGTCGAGGCCCTGGTCGACGCCGGGGCCGACCTCGGCGCCCGCACCGAGCAGGGCCTCACGCCGCTGCACGTCGCGCTTGGCCGGGCACTCGGGCTGGTCGAGGTGCTGTGCCGCCTCGGTGCGGAGGTCGACGCCCCGACGGCCGCCTGGCTGGGCGACGTGCCCCGGCTGGAGATGTTCCTGGACGGCGGCAGCCCGCTGCTCGACCCGGTCACCGGCACCCCCTTGCTGTCCTGGGCGGCGCACGGCGGATCGGTGCCGGCCGTGCGCCTGCTGCTGGCCCGCGGCGCGCCCGCCGAGGTCGGTGCGCTGCGCACGGCCGTGCTGGCCGGTCGGGTCGACGTCGTCCGGGTGCTGCTGGCGGCCGGCGCCGACGTGCACGACCGGGACGCCGCCAGCGGGCAGTCCGCCCTGCACGCGGCCGTGACCGCCCCGCTGACCGACGACTCCGCGCGGCTGGTGCAGCTGTTCCTGGAGGCGGGCGCCGACGTCGACGCCACCACCTCCGACGGCGCCACCGCCCTGGACATCACCCGGGTCGCCGCGGCACGCCAGCGGGCCGACTCCCCGGGCGGGACCCCCGAGTACGAGGCGCTGGGCGCGCTGCTCGTCGCCCACGGCGCCACGCACTGAGCGGCCCACGCACCTGCGGGGCGGCCGCCGCGGGCCCCCGACGCAGATCACCCCCGGGACGGCCGCGACCTCCGCGACCAGATCGGCCGGGTGGATAGACTCCCCCCTGGTCCAACGACGTCCACAGACGAAGAAGGCACTCGACCCCGTGTCAAGCGTGAGCTCATCCCAGCCGTCCACGAACCAGCCCTCCGCGGTGGCTGGTTTCGGAACCAACGAGTGGCTGGTCGAGGAGATGTACCAGCAGTACCTCGCCGACCCCGGCAGCGTCGACCGCGCGTGGCACGACTTCTTCGACGACTACCGACCGGGCAGCCCGGTCGCGGCCGGTGAGGACCGGGCAGCCCCCGAGCCCTCGGCCAGCACACCGGACGACGCCCCGGACGACGAGCCGGCCGCCGGCCCGGGCAGCGCCAGCTCCTACGCCTCGCCGGCCCCCTCGCAGGAGGTGGCCCCCCCGGCAGCGCAGCGCACGCCGGCCCCGGCGCCTGCCGCCCCGGCGCCCGTGGCAGCTGCGCCGGCCGCACCGGAGCCGCCCGCGCCGACGCCGGCCGCACCGAAGCCGGTGACGCCGAAGGCCGAGCCGCCCAAGGCCGACCGGCCGCGGGTCGAGGCGCCGAAGGTGCCCGCGCCGGCCGCCGAGTCCACCGGCCCCACGCGCACCCAGCTGCGCGGCGCCGCGGCCAGCATCGTCAAGAACATGAACGCCTCGCTCGCCGTCCCCACGGCGACCAGCGTGCGCGCCGTGCCGGCGAAGCTGCTGGCCGACAACCGCATCGTGATCAACAACCACCTGGCCCGCTCCCGCGGCGGCAAGGTGTCCTTCACGCACCTGATCGGCTACGCGCTGGTGCGGGCGCTGGACGACTTCCCGGAGATGAACGCCGCCTTCGCCGAGGTGGACGGCAAGCCGACGCTGGTCCAGCCCGAGCACGTCAACTTCGGCCTGGCCATCGACCTGCCCAAGGCCGACGGCAGCCGCTCGCTGGTGGTGGCCAACATCAAGGCCGCCGAGGAGCTCGACTTCGCGGGCTTCTGGGGCGCCTACGAGGACGTGATCCGGCGCGCCCGGGCCGGCAAGCTGGTCATGGAGGACTTCACCGGCACCACGGTCAGCCTGACCAACCCCGGAACCCTGGGCACCAACCACTCGGTGCCGCGGCTCACCGCCGGCCAGGGCACGATCGTCGGCGTCGGGGCGATGGACTACCCCGCGGAGTTCCAGGGCATGAGCCCGGAGACGCTCGCCGACCTCGCCGTCGCCAAGACGATCACGCTCACCTCGACCTACGACCACCGGATCATCCAGGGCGCCCAGTCCGGTGACTTCCTGCGCCGGCTGCACGGCCTGCTGCTCGGCCAGGACGGCTTCTACGACGACGTCTTCCGGTCGCTGCGCATCCCCTACGAGCCGGTGCGCTGGGCGCCGGACGTCACGGTGCGGCACGAGGGGCAGATCGACAAGGAAGCACGGGTCATCGAGCTCATCGAGGCCTACCGGCGCAACGGCCACCTCATGGCCGACACCGACCCGCTGGAGTTCAAGGCCCGCACGCACCCCGACCTGGACATCGTCCGGCACGGGCTGACCCTGTGGGACCTCGACCGCCGGTTCCCGGTCGGCGGGTTCGCCGGCGAGCGGATGATGAGCCTGCGCGACATCCTCGGCGTGCTGCGCAACTCCTACTGCCGCACCGTCGGCGTGGAGTACATGCACATCACCGACCCCGCCGAGCGGGCGTGGCTGCAGGCCCGGATCGAGGTCAAGCACGACCAGCTCGAGCGGGAGAAGCAGAAGCACGTGCTCGGCCGGCTCAACGCCGCCGAGGCGTTCGAGACGTTCCTGCAGACCAAGTACGTCGGGCAGAAGCGGTTCAGCCTCGAGGGCGGCGAGTCGGTGATCCCGCTGCTGGACGAGGTGCTGGTGGCCTCCACCGACTACGAGCTCGAGGAGGTCGCGATCGGCATGGCCCACCGGGGCCGGCTCAACGTGCTGGCCAACGTGCTGGGCAAGAGCTACTCGAAGATCTTCGGTGAGTTCGAGGGCAACATCGACCCGGGCACCGTGCAGGGCTCCGGCGACGTGAAGTACCACCTCGGCGCCGAGGGGTGCTTCCAGAACCCGTTCCGGGACGCCCAGATCAACGTCTCGCTGGCCAGCAACCCCAGCCACCTGGAGACGGTCAACCCGGTGCTCGAGGGCATCGTGCGGGCCAAGCAGGACATGATCGACAAGGGTGAGGGCGGCTTCACCGTCCTGCCGGTGCTGTTGCACGGCGACTCGGCGTTCGCCGGCCAGGGCGTCGTCCAGGAGACGCTGAACCTGTCGCAGCTGCGCGGCTACCGCACCGGCGGCACCGTGCACGTGGTCATCAACAACCAGGTCGGCTTCACCACCAGCCCGGCCGCGGCGCGCTCCAGCCTCTACTCCACCGACGTCGCCCGGATGATCGGTGCCCCGGTCTTCCACGTGAACGGCGACGACCCGGAGGCCTGCGTGCGGGTGGCCCGGCTGGCGGTCGACTACCGCCAGGAGTTCCGCAAGGACGTCGTCATCGACCTGGTCTGCTACCGGCGCCGCGGTCACAACGAGGGCGACGACCCGTCGATGACCCAGCCGATGATGTACGACATCATCGACCGCAAGCGCTCGGTCCGGAAGCTGTACACCGAGGCGCTGGTCGGCCGCGGGGACATCACCATGGCCGAGGCGGAGGACGCGCTCAAGGACTACCGCGGGCAGCTGGAGCGGGCGTTCGCCGAGACCCACGACGCCCGGGACTCCTCCGCCCCCGAGCCGGTCATGGACCCGCGCACCCCGCAGCAGTCCACCGTGGTCACCGCCACGACCCCCGAGGTGCTCAAGACCATCGGCGACGCGCACGTCTCGCTGCCGCAGGGGTTCACCGTGCACCCGAAGCTGCAGCGGATGCTCGAGCGCCGGGCCGCGATGCCCAGCGAGGGCGGGATCGACTGGGCGATGGGCGAGCTGCTGGCCTTCGGGTCGCTGCTCATGGAGGGCGTGCCGGTGCGGCTGGCCGGCCAGGACTCCCGCCGTGGCACGTTCGTGCAGCGGCACTCGGTGCTCATCGACCGGGAGAACGCCGACGAGTACACCCCGCTGGGCAACCTCACCCAGGACCAGGCGAAGTTCTTCGTCTACGACTCGCTGCTGAGCGAGTACGCCGCACTCGGCTTCGAGTACGGCTACTCGGTGGCCAACCCCCAGGCGCTGGTGCTCTGGGAGGCCCAGTTCGGCGACTTCGTCGACGGCGCCCAGATGGTCATCGACGAGTTCATCAGCTCCGGTGAGGCCAAGTGGGGCCAGCGCTCCGGCGTGGTCATGCTGCTGCCGCACGGGCTGGAGGGGCAGGGGCCCGACCACTCCTCGGGTCGCATCGAGCGCTTCCTGCAGCTGTCCGCGGAGAACAACATGACCGTGGCGAACTGCTCGACGCCGGCGAACTACTTCCACCTGCTGCGCCGCCAGGCCCTCTCCGACGTGCACCGGCCGCTGGTCGTGTTCACGCCGAAGTCGCTGCTGCGCGCCAAGGTGGCCGTCAGCTCGGTGAGCGACTTCACCGAGCAGGGCTTCCGACCGGTGCTGCCCGACCCCGGGGTCGGCGGTGCCCCGCTGGACGCCGCGGCCGTCACCCGGGTGCTGCTGTGCAGCGGGAAGGTCGCCTACGACCTGCTCGCCGCCCGCGAGGCCGAGGGCACCGCGCACGTCGCCGTGCTCCGGGTCGAGCAGCTCTACCCGCTGCCCGAGACCGAGATCGCCGCGGCGCTGGAGCAGTACCCGAACGCGACCGACGTCGTCTGGGTGCAGGAGGAGCCGGCCAACATGGGCGCCTGGCAGTTCATGGCGGTCAACCTGCCCGAGCACCTGCCCGCCGGGCGGACCCTGCGGCCGGTCAGCCGGCGGGCGTCGGCCAGCCCCGCGGTCGGGTCGGCGAAGGTGCACGAGCGCGAGCAGAAGCAGCTCGTCGTCCAGGCCTTCGCGGACTGAGCGGGAGCAGGGCAGGCGTGTACTTCACCGACCGCGGCATCGAGGAGCTGGCGGGCCGGCGCGGCGAGGAGCAGGTGTCGCTGGCCTGGCTGGCCGACCAGCTGCAGGCCTTCGTCGACCAGCACCCCGACTTCGAGGTGCCGGTCGAGCGGCTGGCCACCTGGCTGGCCCGCGGTGGCACCGACGACGTGGACGAGGACGGGTGACCGTCCCGACCCCCGCCGTCCCCCGGACGGCGCTGCTCGTCGACGCGCTCAGCAACAACGGCGCCGTGCAGATCACCATCGGGCTGGCCCGGCGCTGGGCCCCGGCCGGTGCCCGCCTCGGCGTGCTCCGGCAGCCCACCGGCGCCGGGTTGCCCACGCCGGGGGTGGACGTGGTCCCGCTCATGCCCCCCGGCACCCCGCTGCACCGGGGTCTGCCGCGGGTGCTCACCCGGCTCGTCCGGCTCTCCCGCGGGTCGCAGGTGGTGCTCGTCGGCTCCGAGATCGGCCCGGCCCTGCTGCTGGGCTTCCTCGGCGCCCGGCTCGCGCGCCGACACGTCGTCGTCGCTGTGCACGCCGACCTCGGTCAGGCGCTGCGCGAGTGGATGCCCCCGCGCACGCACGGGCTGCACCGCTGGGTGCACGGCCACGTGGACGGCGCCATCTGCGTCTCCCCCGGCCTGGTCGAGGAGCTGGTCGGCAACGGCCTGCCCGCGGAGCGCATCTGGGTGGTCCGCAACGGGATCGACACGGCGGCGATCGCCCGGGCGGCAGCGACCGCCACCGATCCGGCGCCCGCCGACGTGCCGGTGGTGGTGGCCACCGGCCGGCTGGCGGCGCAGAAGGGCCACGACCTGCTGCTGCGCGCCCACGCCCGGCTGGTCGCCGACCACCCGCACCGCGTGCGGCTGCTCAACGACGGACCCGACCTGGCCGGGCTGCAGGCACTGGCGGCCGAGCTGGGGGTCACCGGCTCCGTCGAGTTCGCCGGTGCCGTGCCCCCGCTGCCCAGCGTCTCCCGGGCGGACCTGTTCTGCCTGCCCTCCCGGCACGAGGGGCTCCCGCTGGCCCTGCTGGAGGCGGTGTCCCTGGGCGTGCCGGTGATCGCGGCCGACTGCTCGCAGGGCGTGCGGGACGCGCTGGACGGCGGCCGGGTCGGCGCGCTGGTCCCGGTGGAGGACGTCGACGCGCTGACCGAGGCGCTGCGCCGGCATCTGACCGACCCGGCCGACCTGCGCGCCCGGGCCGGCCACGGGCCGGCGCACGCCCGGGCCTTCGACGTCGAGGTGATGACCGCCGGGTGGGCGGCCGCCCTGGCCGACGTCGTCTCCCGCCCCCGGCGCCCGCTGTGGGCGTCCCGGAACGGTGGGGTCCGCGCCGGGGTGCTCAGCCGGCTGCGTAGAAGGACCGCACCCCGTCGATGACCTGCTCGAGCACCTCGGGCGTCATGTAGGGGTGCAGCGGCAGCGTGAGCACCTCACCGGCTGCCTGCTCGGTGACCGACAGGTCACCGCGGCGGCTGTCGGCGTAGAAGCTGAACTCGTGCGCGCCCAGGAAGTGGATGCCGGTGGACACGCCCCGGGCCGACAGGTGGGCCGCCAGGTCGGCGCGCCGGCCGTCGGCCACGCGCAGCACGTAGATGTACGGCGCGATGTCCTTCCAGTCGGTGTCGAACAACCGCAGACCCTCGATGTCGGCGAAGGCCTGGTCGTAGGTCCGGCAGTAGGTCTGCCGGTTGAGCACGAACTCGTCGACCATCGCCAGCTGCGCCAGGCCGATCGCGGCCGGGACCGACCCCAGGTGGCAGCGGTACCCCTGCCGGACGACGTCGAAGTCCCAGTTCCGCTGGTTGCGGTAGCGGGCGTCCGTGTCGGCGTCGATGCCGAGGTGGCGCAGCTCGTGGAGGGCCTGCACGTCGCGCTCGTCCGGGGTGATCACCGCCCCGCCCTCCAGCGTGGTGATGGTCTTGACCGGCCCGAAGCTGAAGCAGGTGATGTCACCGAAGGACCCCACCGGCCGACCCTTGCTGGACGAGCCGAAGGCGTGCGCGGCGTCCTCCAGCACGCGCAGGTCGTGCTCCCGGGCGATGTCCATGAGCTCGTCGAGCTGGCACGGGATGCCCAGGTAGTCGACGGCCAGGACGGCCCGGGTCCGGTCGGTGATCAGCTCGCGCACCCGTGCCGGGTCGATGGACAGGTTGTCCGGCTCCACGTCGCAGAACACGATCGACGCCCCGGTCCGGCTGATCGCCTGGTGGCCGGCGACGTAGGTGAACGACGGGCAGATGACCTCGTCACCCGGGCCCAGGCCGATGAGCCGGGCCGCGATGTGCAGCGCCTCGGTGCAGGAGTTCGTGGAGACGGCCCGCCGGCCGTCGAGCAGCAGCCGTGCCTCCAGGGCCTGCTCGAACTCGCGGGTCAGCGCGCCCATGCCCAGCCAGCCGACCTCCAGCGCCTTCCGCGCGGCCTCCTGCACCTCGACACCGAGGTAGGGCCGGTAGACCGGCACCTTCGGTGGGACCCCGACTGCACCCGACATGGACGACCCTTCGGCACGACGACACGGACCTGCGCGGAGCGCACGACGACACGGCTCCTGACCGGGACGGACCCGGTCGAGCGCGACTGTAGGCCGGGAAAGCGCACGTGGGACCGCGTGTCCCCTGATCGTGTGTCCGTCGTGGCGGTGGTCACGCTGCGACACGACGGGTGCCCGCCGGGCACGTCCCACGGTCCGGCACCAGCGCACCGCACGCTCGGTGGGTGCTCGGTCACTCCCACGCGCTCTCCGGTCTCGCCGTCGGCGCCGCCACCCTGCCCTGGGCCCCCGTGCAGGGCGCCGTCGCCCAGGTCGCCTGGGTGTCCGCCGTCGGCGGGTTCTCGATGCTGCCGGACCTGGACCAGCACGGCTCGACGATCTCCCGCATGTGGGGACCGCTGACCGACGTGCCGTCCCGCGCGGTCGGTGCGGTCGCCGGTGGGCACCGTTGGGGCACCCACGACGCCCTGCTCGCCCCCGTGGTGTTCGGCCTGGTGGCGCTGGCGGCCAGCGGCGCCTGGTGGTCCAGCCTGCTGCTGCTCGCCCTGGCCGTCGGGCTCGCCCTGCGGGCGCTGCACTTCGTGATCCCCGGCCGCGCGGAGAACACGGTCATCGGCAACCTGGCGCTGTCCTGGGGCAGCGCGTGGCTGCTGCTGGAGCACAGCCCGAACCCGGCGTGGCTGCCCTGGGCCGTGGCGGTCGGCGTACTGGCGCACATCGCCGGCGACGCGCTCACCACGGCCGGCGTGCCGGTGCCGCTGGTCTGGCTGGTCCGGCGGTGCCGGCTGGCGATCAGCCCGATGCGCACCGGTGCCCGGCTGGAGACCGCGGTGCTGGCACCGGCGTTCCTGGTCGCCACGCTGGCCCTGCTCTACGTGAACACGCCCGCCGGGGCCGCGCTCACCCCCGTCGTGGAGATGATCGACGGGCTCGGCTGAGCCGCGCACCGGGGGTGCAGCGGACCGCACCCCCGGCAGGGCTCAGCGGGTGATGCCCTGCTCCCGCGCGCAGGCGGCGACGGCCTCGGCCACCGCGGTGGCGACCCGGCGGTCCAGCGGGCTGGGCACCACGTAGTCGGCCCGCACCTCGTCCCCGACCACGTCGGCGATGGCGGCCGCCGCGGCGAGCTTCATCTCCTCGGTGATCGCGGTGGCACCGGCGTCGATGGCGCCCCGGAAGACGCCGGGGAACGCCAGCACGTTGTTGATCTGGTTCGGCTCGCCACTGCGGCCGGTGGCGACGACGGCGGCGTACCGGGCGGCCATCACGGGGTCCACCTCGGGCACCGGGTTGGCCAGCGAGAAGACGATGCAGTCCGGTGCCATCGCGGCGATCGCCGACTCGGGCACCGAGCCGCCGGAGAGCCCCAGGTACACGTCGGCCCCGGCCAGCGCCTCCACCATGCTGCCCGCGTGCCCGGCCCGGTTGGTGTGCTCTGCCACCCACTGCTTGATCTCGGTCAGCCCCGTGCGACCGGTGTGCAGCACGCCCTGGGAGTCGGCGACGGCGATGTCGCCCACGCCCGCCTCCAGCAGGATCTTGGCGCAGGCCACCCCGGCGGCGCCGGCGCCGGAGACCACCACCCGCAGGTCGCCCAGCGGCCGGCCGACCACCCGCGCGGCGTTCCGCAGCGCCGCCAGGACGACGATCGCCGTGCCGTGCTGGTCGTCGTGCATGACCGGGATGTCCAGCCGCTCCCGCAACCGGGCCTCGATCTCGAAGCAGCGGGGGGCGCTGATGTCCTCCAGGTTCACCCCGCCGAAGGAGGGCGCCATGGCCACGACGGTCTCGACGATCGCGTCGACGTCGGTGGTGGCCAGCACGATGGGCACCCCGGAGAGCCCGCCGAACTCGCTGAACAGGCAGGCCTTGCCCTCCATCACCGGCAGCGAGGCGACGGGGCCGATGTCACCGAGGCCCAGCACCGCCGTCCCGTCGGAGACGATCGCCACCGCCCGGGGTGCCCAGGTGTAGTCCCGGGCCAGGTCGGGCTCGGCGGCGATGGCGCTGGACACCCGGGCCACGCCGGGGGTGTACGTGAGGGCGAGGTCGGCCAGCGAGGTGATCGACCGGGTCGGCCGTACCGTCAGCTTGCCGCCCGCGTGCACCGCGAAGGCGGGGTCGTCGGCGAACCTGTCCGCGTGCTGGGAGCTCATGGGACGGGGACTGTAGTGCCCGTCCCGACGCGCACAGCCCGGTGTGGGCGCAGCTAGCGTGTGACCTGTGCAGATCCGCGAGCTCGCCGTCCCTGACAGCTACGTCCTGGACCTGGTGCCGCACGGTGACCGGCGGGGCCGCTTCACCGAGTGGTACCGCGCCGACGTGCTGGCCGGGGCGCTCGGGCACGAGCTGCGGCTGGCCCAGGCCAACCACAGCGTGAGCGCCCGCGGCACCCTGCGCGGCGTCCACTTCGCCCTGGTGCCGCCCGGACAGGCCAAGTACGTCTACTGCCCGGCCGGCCGGGTGCTGGACGTCGTCGTCGACATCCGGGTGGGGTCGCCGACCTTCGGCGCGCACGACGCCGTGCTGCTGGACAGCGAGCAGCCGCGGGCGGTGTACCTGTCCGAGGGCCTCGGCCACGGCTTCGTCGCCCTGGAGGACGACAGCTCGGTCACCTACCTGGTGTCCGCCGGCTACTCCCCCGGCCGCGAGTTCGGCATCGACCCGATGGACCCCGACCTCGCCCTGCCCTGGCCGGCCGACCTGGAGTTCGAGCTGTCGGCCAAGGACACCGAGGCGCCGACCCTCGCCCAGGCGCGCGAGCAGGGCCTGCTGCCGACGATCGAGCAGTGCCGGGCGCACTACGCGACGCTGGGCCCGGGGTCGCCGTCGTCCTGAGCGGTGTCCGGGCGCGGGCCGAGCCGGCCCGGCCGCGGCGACAGCCGCAGCACCACCCGGCCGACGACGACGGCGACGCCGAAGCTGCGGCTGTCGTCGGTGACGAACGGGTTGTCGCCCTCCACCCAGTGCCCGCCGGGCACGAGCCGGCGCACCCGCTTGACCACCAGCAGCTCCGGGCGCGCCGGGAACCGGGCGAGCACGACGTCCCCGGGCCGGGCGCGGCGGGAGCGGCGCACCAGCAGCCGGTCGCCGGAGCGCACCGTCGGGGACATGGACGGCCCCGTCACCCGGGCCAGGACGAACGGGGTGCCCAGGTGCCGCAGGTCACGGTCGGGCTGCCCGCTCGACGGGTCGTGTCTGATCACCGCGGGTAGGGTCGCAGACGATCCACCCACGCGAACCGGAGGGACACACCATGCGTCTGCGCATGTTCTCCGCCGTGGAGGCAACCGCGCACTGCGACCTCCCCTGCGGCGTCTACGACCCGGCCCAGGCCCGCATCGAGGCCGAATCGGTCAAGGCCATCCAGGAGAAGTACCAGGGCAACGAGGACCCGGTCTTCCGTACGCGCGCGATCCTGATCAAGGAGCAGCGGGCCGACCTGGTCAAGCACCACCTGTGGGTGCTCTGGACCGACTACTTCAAGCCCCCGCACTTCGAGAAGTACCCCGAGCTGCACGAGCTCTTCAACAAGGCGACCAAGCAGGCCGGCGCTGCCGGCGGCAAGGGCAGCATGGACCCCGCCGAGGGCCAGAAGCTGCTGGACTACATCGCCCAGATCGACAAGATCTTCTGGGAGACGAAGGCCGCCTGACAGCGGGTCCACCGCCCCGCAGGGCCAGACCGGTGCCGGGCCACCCTCGTGGGTGGCCCGGCACCGTCGTGTCCGGGCCCGGCGCCTCCCGCTGACCTGCCGGCCCCGCACGCAGCGCAGGCACCCGGCGACGGCCGGTACCGTCGGGGGACGATGCGCATCGACCGGGCCGGCTGGCCCTTCATCACCGTGCCCCTGGCCCCGGCGGCCCTGCTCGGCGTCCTCGGCCGGGCCGGTGGCCGCCGGTGGGCCCGTCTGGCGAGCTGGCCGCTGGTGGGCCTGTCGGCCTACATGGCGCTGTTCTTCCGCGACCCGGACCGCCGCTGCGACACCAGCCCCCCGGCCGTCCAGGACGTGCTCGCCCCCGCCGACGGCGTGGTGATGGTCGCCGGCGAGCCGCAGGAGGGCGTGGCACCCCCGGGCGAGTGGCAGCAGGTCAGCGTCTTCCTGTCCGTGGTCGACGTGCACGTCAACCGCTCCCCGTACCGCGGGGAGGTGGTGGAGAGCTCCTACCGGCGCGGCAGTTTCCTGGCCGCGTACCGCAAGGAGAGCGCGCACCGCAACGAGCGCAGCGAGATCTGGCTGCGCGACGGCGACCGGGTCGTCGTGTTCCGGCAGGTCGTCGGGGTGCTCGCCCGGCGCATCGTGACCCGCACCGGGCCCGGCCGCACGCTGGCCACCGGTGAGCGGATGGGCCTGATGAAGTTCGGCTCCCGGATGGACGTGTTCGTGCCCCGGGAATGTACGGTCACCGTCACCACCGGGCAGCGGGTCCGGGGTGGCGAGACCGTCATCGCCCGCTGGCCCCAGGGCAGCTGAGGGAGACCGGTCAGATGCGCCGGACCACCACGGTCGAGTTCGTACGCGGGTCGGTCCGTGGCTCCCGCCGCCGCGCGGTGTCCACGCTGCCCAGCCTGTTCACGCTGGCCAACATGTTCTGCGGCTTCGCCGCGATCCTGGTGTCCATCCGCGGCGCCCACGAGACCGCCGCGGTGCTCATCGGCGCCTCGGTGGTCTTCGACATCGCCGACGGCGCGGTGGCCCGGCTGGTCGGCGCCGTGTCGCCCTTCGGCCTGCAGTTCGACTCCCTGGCCGACCTGGTCTCCTTCGGGCTGGCGCCGGCGCTGCTGGCCTTCACGCTGTTCTCCGAGGGCCGCGACGAGTACGACCCGCTGGGCTGGATCGCCTGCTTCCTCTGGCTCGCCTGCGCCGCGATCCGGCTGGCGCGGTTCAACACGACCGTCGACCCGACCGCCGACAAGCGCTACTTCATCGGGATGCCCAGCCCCGGTGCGGCCGGTGTCGTGCTGGCGTCGGTCTTCGCCTTCGGTGACCAGATGCAGGGCCGCGACCGGCTGTGGGTGCTGCTGATCGTCGCCGTCCCGGCGCTGCTGATGGTCAGCACCGTGCGCTTCCGGTCGTTCCGGTCCCTGGTCAGCCCCCGCAGCGGCCGGCCCTACGGCATCATCGCCGCCGCGCTGGTGCTCGCGGTCGGGTTCGCCACGGTCCCGGTGGTCACCGGCATCGCGATGGCCTACGGGTACCTGTTCGCGCCGGTGCTCGTGCCCCTGGTGTCCCCGCTGGGCCGCCTGGTGCCCACCCGCGTGAAGGAGCTGCTGACGTGAGCGTCCGACCCGCCACCGCTGCCGACGTCCCCGTGCTGGTGGCGATGGTGCGCGAGCTGGCCGCGTACGAGCGGGCCGAGCACGAGGCCCGGATGACCGAGCAGCAGCTCACCGACGCCCTCACCGGCCCGGACGCCGCGCTGTTCGGCCACGTCGCCGTCGACGCCGCGGGCGAGGTCGTCGGGTTCGCGCTGTGGTTCCGCACCTTCTCCACCTGGCGGGGCACCCACGGCATCCACCTGGAGGACCTGTACGTGCGTCCCGGGCAGCGCGGCGGCGGGCACGGCCGGGAGCTGCTGCGCACGCTGGCCGAGGTGTGCGCCGAGCGCGGGTACGCCCGCCTGGAGTGGTCGGTGCTCGACTGGAACGCCCCGTCGATCGGGTTCTACCGCTCCGTCGGGGCGCAGCCGGTGGACGGCTGGACCGTCTTCCGGCTCACCGACGACGCGCTCACCGGCTTCGCGGCCGACCGCCGCGCCACCGGCTGACCCCGGGCGGGCGGGCGGGCGGCGTCCCGGGCAGGCTGGGCACGGACCACCCCGCCGTCGGCGGCGACGGCGGGCACCCCAGGTGAGGAGACGACGTGACCACCGAACGCAGCGCGCCCGAGTGCTGGCTCACCGACATGGACGGCGTGCTGGTGCACGAGGGCCAGGCCCTGCCCGGCGCGGCGGACTTCCTGCAGCGCCTGGTCGACCAGAGCCGGCGGTTCCTGGTGCTCACCAACAACTCCATCTTCACCCCGCGCGACCTGGCCGCCCGGCTCACCCACTCCGGGCTGCACGTGCCGGAGGAGTCGATCTGGACCTCGGCGCTGGCGACGGCTGACTTCCTCGCCTCCCAGCTGCCCGGCGGGTCGGCGTTCGTCGTCGGGGAGGCAGGTCTCACCACCGCACTGCACGAGGTCGGCTACACGCTCACCGACACCGACCCCGACTACGTGGTGCTCGGCGAGACGCGCACGTACTCCTTCGAGGCGATCACCCGGGCGATCCGGCTGGTCGAGCGGGGGGCCCGGTTCATCGCGACCAACCCCGACGCCACCGGCCCCTCCCCGGAGGGCTCGCTGCCGGCGACCGGAGCCGTGGCCGCGCTGATCACCAAGGCCACCGGCGCGGAGCCCTACTTCGTGGGCAAGCCGAACCCGATGATGTTCCGCAGCGCCATGAACCGCATCGAGGCGCACTCGGAGAGCACCGTGATGATCGGCGACCGGATGGACACCGACATCGTGGCCGGCATCGAGGCGGGCCTGGACACGATCCTGGTGCTCACCGGCTCCACCCGCGCCGCGGACGTCACCCGCTTCCCGTTCCGCCCGGGCCGGGTCCTGGACTCCATCGCCGACGTCATCGAGCTCGTCTGAAGAAGGACCCCCGTACCCCCGCCACGGGCACGCTCGTGGCGGGACCCTGCACGGGGCCCGTTCAGCGGTCGAAGTAGGCCAGGCGGGCCTCGGGGGTGGCCAGGAGGTACAGCTCCACGGCCACCAGGGCGAGCACCGGCAGGCCGATCAGCGGGCGCTCCGCCTCGAAGGCGATCGTGTAGCCGACCAGACCCAGCAACAGCTGCAGCACGATCACCGGTGCCCGGGCCCAGCCCGCGGCACGCCACAGTCCGGCCGCGGTGACGCCCAGGGCGGTGGCGGCGAGCAGGACGAAGACCACCTCGCCCACGGCGGCCGACGTGCTGGTCGGGGTGCTGGTGAGGATCAGGTACACCAGCACGACCGCCACGCCGACCAGCCCGAGCGCCTCGACGGCGACGACGAGAGCCGCCCGTCGCAGGGCCGGGGGCGCGGCCGGGCGCTCGCGCTCCGGGCGCGGGGTCCCGGGGTCGGCCGGGGCGCCGAAGAGGCGCTCGCCCCGGCGGCTGCGACGTCCCGGGCCGTCGGCTGCACCGGTCTCACCTGCCACGTCACCCGACAGTACGCGCCGCGTCCCGGGTGGGCTGCGTCCGAGCCGGCCACCGGGCTGGATAGGTTGGCGGGCATGCGTGCGCTGCTGGTGGCCAATCCCGCGGCCACGACGACCAACCGGCGGGTGCGCGACGTCATGGTCGGCGCCCTGGCCAGCACGCTGAAGGTCGACCTGGCCGAGACCACCCGCCGGGGCCACGCCCGCGAGTTCGGCGTGCAGGCGACGACGGACGGCTACGACCTCGTGGTGGCCCTCGGCGGGGACGGCACGGTCAACGAGGTCGTCAACGGCATGCTGGACGGCGGCCCCGGCCCGCACGTGCCCACCCTGGCGGTGGTGCCCGGCGGCTCCACGAACGTCTTCAGCCGGGCACTGGGCCGCTCGCGGGACCCGGTGGAGGCCGTCGGCGAGATCCTGGAGTCCTGGCGCGCCGGGCGGGTGCGCCGGGTGTCACTGGGCACCGCTGCCGCCCGCACCCCCGACGAGCCCGACCGGTGGACGCCGCACCGGTGGTTCGTCTTCACCGCCGGCATGGGCTTCGACGCCGACGTGATCGCCCGGATCGAGGAGCAGCGCGCCCGCGGCCGCCGCTCGACCGGGGCGCTGTACGTGCAGACCGGCACCCGGACCTTCCTCACCAGCCGCGATCGGCGGCACCCGCCGATCCGGCTCGAGGTGCCCGGTGAGGCGCCGGTCGACGGCCTGTTCCTCTGCCTGGTGTCCAACGTCAGCCCGTGGACCTACCTGGGCAGCCGGCCGATCGACCCGAGCCCGCACGCGTCCTTCGAGACCGGCCTGGACGTGTTCGCCCTGCAGCGCACCGGCTCGCTGCGCATGATCGACCACCTGCGCCGCGCGATGTCCGCGCAGCCGGACGTGCGCGGCCGCGGCGTGCACCGCTGGCACGACCTGCCCGACCTCACCCTCGCCTGCAGCCGGCCCCAGCGCTGGGAGCTCGACGGCGACCACCTCGGCGAGGCGGTCGGGCTGCGCCTGCGGCACGTCGCGGCGGCACTGGACGTCGTCGCCTGAGGCCCGGCGGCCGTGCCGGCCTCGCCGGTACGCCGCGGTGGGGCGCGTGTGACGCGTGGGCCCACTCACACCGGCCCCGGTGGCGGCTCCGTACGGCGCGTGGTGAGGTTGCTCACGGGGTCGTCACGGAGTGCGTATCTCCTTGACAGCGCCTCAGCGCATGAAAGCATCAACACCGGAACGCAACCTGCTGGTAACAAGCAGGCAGTCGCTGAGCCCACCCACCGACATCATCGGTGCCGGCCTGCGGGGGCGGTCTCAGGACAGCGACTGGTACGACACCGTAGACGACACCGAGGAGTACACCGCCATGGACTGGCGCCACCGCGCGCTCTGCCGGGACGAAGACCCGGAGCTCTTCTTCCCGATCGGGACGACGGGCCCTGCGGTCGTACAGATCGAGCAGGCCAAGGCGGTGTGCCGGCGCTGCCCGGTCGTGCAGTCCTGCCTCGACTGGGCGCTCACCTCGGGCCAGGACTCCGGTGTGTGGGGCGGCCTCTCCGAGGACGAGCGACGGGCGCTCAAGCGCCGCACGGCCCGCACCCGGGTCCGCACCGCCTGATCCAGCACCACCCGAGCCAGCACCGCCCAGTCCCCGCCCGACCGGGCAGGCGATCCGCCCGGACGACCTGCACGCCGGGCCGCACCGCCGGGTCCGCAGCACACGAGGCCGGTCCAGCACCGCTGGGCCAGCCTCGCTGCGTCCCGGCAGCCGTCCGGCCCGGAGGTGCTGCGCCCGGTCACCGGCGCACCCGCCCGGCCCCGGGGAGCACCACCACGACCTCGGTGCCGGGGCCGGCCGGCGTGTCGCCGTCCGGCCGGGGCGCGGGGCTGTGCACGGCGAGGCTGCCGCCGAGCTCGCTGGTCACCAGGGTGCGCACGATCTGCAGGCCCAGCCCGGTGCTGGTCAGCGGGTCGAAACCGGCCGGCAGCCCGAGGCCGTCGTCCCGCACGCGCACGGTGAGGTCGTGGCCGTCGCGCTCGGCGATCAGCTGGATCAGCCCCGGCTCGCCTCCGGTGAAGGCGTGCTCGGCCGCGTTGTGCAGCAGCTCGGTGACCGCCATGACCAGGGGCGTCGCGGCCTCGGCCGGCAGCTCGCCGAAGCTGCCCACCTGCCGGATCCGAGCGGCCGGCCCGACCGAGGCGAGGTCGCCCAGCATGGGCAGCACCTGGTCCATCACCTGGTCGACCTCGACGACGTCCTCCCGGCTGCCGGCCAGGGTCTCGTGCACGATGGCGATCGAGGCCACCCGCCGCACCGACTCCTCCAGCGCTGCGCGGGCGGCCGGCTCGGTCATCCGGCGGGCCTGCAGGCGCAGCAGCGCGGCGACCGTCTGCAGGTTGTTCTTCACCCGGTGGTGGATCTCCCGGATGGTGGCGTCCTTGGTGAGCAGTGCCCGGTCCCGGCGGCGCACGTCGGTCACGTCGCGGACCAGCACCAGCGCGCCGGCCTCGCCTCCGGGGGCCTGCAGCGGCAGGGCGCGGAGCAGCATGATCCCCGCACCGCCCTCGACGTCCATCGGCTCGGGGAAGCGGCCGGCCACCGCGGCCATGATCCCCGCGGCCGCGGCCTCGCCGGCCACGCCGTCGGACGCCGCCCCGCGGGTCAGCCGGGCCAGGTCGGAGCCCACCAGGTCGCCGGGCACCCCCATCCGGCGGTAGGCCGACAGTGCGTTGGGGCTGGCGTACAGGGCGCGGCCGCCGGAGTCCAGCCGCACCAGCCCGTCGCCGACCCGCGGGCTCATCTCGACGTCCTCGAGCATGCGGGGCGGGAAGGTGCCGGCCGAGACCATCAGGCAGAGCTCGGCGGCCATGTCCAGGTAGGTCAGCTCCAGCGCCGACGGCGACCGGGTGGCGGCCAAGTTGGTGTCCTTGGCCAGCACCGCCACCACGACGCCCTCGTGCCGCACCGGGATGACCTCGCGGCGCAGCGGGCTGGCGCCGCTCCAGTCGGGGTCGCCCTCGGTGACCGGCCGGCCGTCACGCACCGCCTGGGCGAACGGTGCGGCGAGCTCGCCGTCGAACTCGGTGCCCACCAGGTCCTCCGGGTGGCTGGTCGGCGCGGTCAGCGGGCGCACCTGGGCCACGCACCACCACGGCCCGCTGCGCAGCGGCACCCACAGCGTGAGGTCGGCGAACGCCAGGTCGGCCAGCAGCTGCCAGTCGGCCACCAGCCGGCGGGCGTGGTCGACCTGCGACGGGGACGACGAGGAGCCGTGCGAGAGCCGGTCGGAGAGGCTGGACGTGGTGCGGGTCATCGGGGGCAGCCTAGGGGAAGGCCCCCGCTGCCCCCCGCCCCGTCTCGGGGCCGCCCGAGCCTGCCCGGGACGAGGTGGACGGGGCGCTCCGGCTCCCGGCAGGCCCCTGCAGCGGGGCCGCGAGCACGGGGTTCAGCTGGTCACGGTGGCGATGAGGTCGCCCTCCTGGAGGACCTCGCCCTCGACCACGTGGAGCTCGCCGACGGTGCCCGCGTGCTCGGTGAGCACCGGGATCTCCATCTTCATCGACTCGAGGATGACCAACGTGTCCCCGGCAGCGACCTCGGCACCGGGGGCAACGAAGACCTTCCAGACGCTGGAGACCATCTCGGCATGGATCTCCTGGACCGCCACGACCACTCCTCGCTGAGACTGCCGACCCGACACCGCGCACCGCACGCCCACGACTGCGGACTGCGACCGCCCGGTCATCCAATCACGGTCGGTGCCGTACCGACCGCGCTCACGCCCCGGCGGGGTCCTGCCCCGCCACGAGCTGCTCCAGCACCGCGCAGACCGCCGGCCCGTCGTGCGGCACCCCGGTCTCGGGCAGGTGCGCGAGCGAGGCCATCACCTCGGCCGCGGCGGACGCGACGTCCGGGCCGGCGGCGCTGACGACGACCAGCAGCGCGTCGTACCAGCCGTCGAGCCGGTCACCGGGCTCGTAGCCGGTGAACGCGACGGCACCGCCGGTGGTCGGGCGGATGCCCGGCAGCGGCCCGCGCACCACCCCGCCACGACCCGGGGGCAGCGTGGAGCGCAGCTGCACGGCGACGGCGGGCTGCCACGGCTTGCCCTGCACGACCGGCTCCACCCGCCCGCGCCGGGCGGACCGGCCGCGCGGACGGACGGCGCTGCGCAGCGCCAGCTCGACGGCGTCCACGCCGTGTGCCCGCTCCAGCACCGCCATGTCCAGCGGGAAGCCGGCGGCGACCTCGGCCAGCTCGCCGTCCGGGTCCACCCCGACGGTCGCCAGGCCACGCCAGCCGACGGCGGCCAGCCGCTGGGCCGCGGCGGGAAGCGGGTCGACGTCGTCGGTGGTCCAGGTGACCCGGGCGATGCCGGCGGCGCGATCGCGGCGCACCGGGGTCACGTGCTCCAGCCCGGCCGCGGTGACCAGCGCGAGCAGCCCACGCTCGCTGGCCGGCTCCACGCCGTCGCCGCCGATCCGGTCCAGCACCTCGGCGTCCGGCCCCACCCAGGTGAGGCCGGCGCGGTGCACCTCCTGCGCGAGCCGGGCGTTGCCGGCCAGGGCGGGCGGCACCGGCAGCACCGCGCTCACCCCGCTGCGCTGGGCGGCCTCCACCAGCCGGTCGACGGCGAGGTAGGACTCCTCGGCCGGCGCCGGGCCCAGCAGCACCGACTCGTCGGCCAGCCGCACGTGCCGGGCACCGCGCTCGGTGGCCGAGTGCACCGAGACGGTCTTCACGCCGAGCCGCTGGCAGGCGGTGATCACCGCGCACGCCGCGGGCCCCCGTCCGGCCACCAGCACGCTCTCCACGCCGATCTCCCCCATGACCTGCCCTCCCCCGTCCAGCCCGGCGACGACGCCGGTCCTGCCTCCTGTCACTGTGCACCTGCCGGCCCCCTGCCCGGCGCACCGGCACGGCGGCAGCTCACCGTCCCCGGCCGCCAGGGGCCGGTGGCCGGGTCCGTGAGAACCTAGGGGGGTCAGCGTGGCCTGTCCGCCGACGAGTCGCGCACCCGGACTCGGCGCCGGCCCGCCACCTGGAGCACCCGGCCCGATCGGGGCCGGGACGACCCATGGTGAGAGGAGGGCAGCGATGTCCAAGCGTGGACGCAAGCGGCGCGCCCGCAAGAAGAGCGGCGCCAACCACGGCAAGCGGCCCAACGCCTGACCCGGGCCCCCCGCGCCGAGCTCGGGGGTACGGGGGTCCTGCCGGCGAGGTCCGACGGGTCCTGTCCTGCGGGACGGGGCCCGTCAGCCGAGCGGCCGGTCGCTCTCGACGGAGACCGTGGTGCGCTCGTAGCTGACCGTGCTGCCGTCCTCCTCGAAGGACACCCGGGTGAGCTGGAGCTTGATCCGGTCGCGCAGCCCCAGCGGGGGCTGGTCACCCCCGCAACGGCGGCGGACCAGCGCCTTGAACTCCTGCTCGATGCCGAACTCGCGCAGGCACGGCGAGCAGTCCTCGAGGTGCTCGGCGATGACCGCCCGGCGCTGGTCGTCGGTCTCCCGGTCGAGGAACTCGTACACGTGCGAGAGCACGTCGTCGCACGAGGTGATCTCCAGACCGGACGCCTCCCCGGCGTGGTCGCCCCTGTGGTCGAGGCTCATGACGTCTCTCCGTCCTGGACGCCGGCCCGGGCGAAGCCCCGCTCACGGGCGTAGTCGGCCAGCAGCTTCTGCAGACCCCGGCGGCCACGGTGCAGCCGGGACATCACGGTGCCGATCGGAGTGCCCATGATCTCGGCGATCTCCTTGTAGGCGAACCCCTCGACGTCGGCCAGGTAGACCGCGAGCCGGAAGTCCTCGGGCAGCTGCTGGAGGGCGTCCTTGATGTCGGAGTCCGGCAGGTGGTCCAGCGCCTCGATCTCGGCCGAGCGCAGGCCGGTGGAGCTGTGCTGCTCGGCGGCGAACAGCTGCCAGTCCTGCACCTGGTCGGTGGGGTACTGCTGCGGCTGGCGCTGCTTCTTGCGGTAGCTGTTGATGTAGGTGTTGGTGAGGATCCGGTACAGCCACGCCTTGAGGTTGGTGCCCTCGGCGAACTGGTGGAAGGCGGAGTACGCCTTCACGAACGTCTCCTGCACCAGGTCCTCGGCGTCGGCCGGGTTGCGGGTCATCCGCAGGGCCGCCGGGTAGAGCTGGTCGAGGAAGGGCAGCGCGTCGCGCTCGAAGCGGGCGTCGCGCTCGGCGCGGCTCTCCGCGAGCTCGGCGCGGCTGCCGTCGGCGCGCGCTTCGGGGGTCTCCTCACGCACCGGCACGGCCGGGACGACGGGCTCCCCGACAGCGGCGGGGCCGTCCGGCCCCACGGTCTCCTCAGGCACCGGCCATCCTCTCTGCGGCGCCCGGTCCCGGACCACCACGGTGGCCGATCCTAGCCGGGTCGTCTGAGGGTGACCGGGCGGACGACGGACCGCCGGCGCGCGCACGGCCCGCGGGCGGGCGGTGGAGGGTGTGCTGCTCACGGTGGGTCCAACGGCCACCACGGCACCGCTCATTCCCGCCCCCGCGCGGACCCGTCCAGGGCCTCGGGCCGGCGGCCCGGCCTCGCGGCTACGGTGCCGGGCATGGCTGCCACTCCTGCGGTGCGGGTGCTGGACCGGGCCGGGGTGACGTACGCACTGCACCCCTACGACGCCGGGACGGCGGACGGCCAGGGGTACGGCGAGGCCGCGGCGGCAGCGTTGGGCACCGACCCGGCCCGGCTGTTCAAGACGCTGGTCACCGAGCTCGACGGCACGCTGGCCGTGGCGGTGGTGCCGGTCAGCGGGCAGCTCGACCTCAAGGCGTTCGCCGCGGCCGCGGGCGGGCGGAAGGCGGCCATGGCCGACCCCGCCGCCGCCGAGCGGTCCAGCGGCTACGTGCGCGGCGGGATCAGCCCGCTGGGCCAGCGCCGGGCGCTGCGCACCGTCGTCGACGCGAGCGCCCTGGACTGGCCGACGGTCTTCGTCAGCGCCGGCCGCCGCGGCCTGCAGGTCGAACTCGCTGCCACCGACCTGATCCGCCTGACCGCAGCCCTCACCGCCCCCATCACCCGCTGAGCCACCCGCCGCGAACACTCACGAGTTGATCATCGCCTGGTGGTGGCGCGACACGCCGCGTGCCGGCGTGTCCCGCCGCCACCTGACGATGATCGACGACGCACGGGGCGGGAGCGGGGGTGTGCTGGTCAGAGGCCGTCGAAGGGGGCCGCGTAGCGGAAGCGGCCCCGGACGGGTGGGCCGGTGAGCAGTCGTGCCTGGAAGTGCCCGGCCCGGGCGGGGTCCGGCGGTTCGACGCCGAGGTCGGTGGAGAGCCGGAAGCCCAGCCGGCCGTAGTACGCCGGGGAGCCGAGCAGGCACACCAGCCGCTCGTCGCACGCCTCGGCCACGGCCAGCAGCGCGTGCACCAGCGCAGAGCCGACCCCGCGCCGCTGCTCGCCGGGGTGCACGCCCAGCGGCCCGAGGCCGAGCACCGCCGTCCCGGTCGGCTCCAGCCGGCCGCGGGT
Organism: Goekera deserti; assembly: GCF_010685995.1. GTDB lineage: Bacteria > Actinomycetota > Actinomycetes > Mycobacteriales > Geodermatophilaceae > Goekera > Goekera deserti. The sequence goes on from NZ_JAAGWK010000002.1 coordinate 36,694, forward strand.
GGCGATCACGTGGCCGACGACCCGCCCGGGCTGCTCGGCGACCAGGCTCAGGTGCGGGAGGAAGCCGACGTCCTCGCGCAGCCGGTCGGTGAGCAGGCTCTCCACGGTCGCGCCGGTCCCGGCCGGGCCACCGAACGCCGCCTCGTGCACCGCCCGGACGGCGTCGTGGTCACCGGGACGCTCTCGTCGGACGATCACCCGGCGACCCTCGCGCACCCGGCCACGGGGGCGCCACGGGTTTCCCGGGCGGCGGTCAGCCGTAGGGCGTGAGCAGCTGGTCGACCGGGGCGAAGTCGTCGGTGAGCACCGGCGCCTGCCCGACGAAGCGGTCCAGCTCGGCGCCCTCGGCCACCTGCCAGGCCAAGTCCTGCTGGGCCAGCGCGGCCTCGATGCCCCCGATCGGCAGCGGCTGGTGCGAGGCCACGGCCACGACGTTGCCGCCGTCATCACCGGCCAGCACCGGGGCCCGGGCGACCAGGGCGACGTGCTCGAACACCTCGGCGAGCGTGGCGAGCTCGGCGCGGACGAACTCCAGCGGCGGGTTGTCGATCAGGTTGGCCGCGTAGACGCCCTCGGGCGTCATGGCCCGGGAGACCAGGTCCAGCGCCTCGGTGGTGGTGAGCTGCCACGGCACCGACAGCCCGCCGAACGCGTCCCCGACGACGAGGTCCCGGGTGCCGGCCGCCTGCTCGGCCAGGCCCACGCGGGCGTCGCCGATGCGCACCCGGAGCTGCTCGGAGGTGCGCACGCCCAGCTCGGCCTCGTCGACCGCGAGCACGCCCGGGTCGACCTCGAGCACCTCGCTGGTGGTGCCCGGGCGGACGGTGGCGAGGTAGCGCGGCAGCGTCAGCCCACCGCCGCCGAGGTGCAGCGCGGACAGCGGCTCGCCTGCCGGGGCCATGGCGTCGGTGACCGATGCGATGGCGCGGACGTACTCGAACTCCAGGTACGTCGGGTCGTCGAGGTCGACGTAGGAGTGCCGCAGCGTGTCCAGCACCAGGGTGCGACCCCCCTCCCGGTCGGGGTCGGCCACGACCCGCGCGCAGTGGTAGGTGGTCTCCTCCTGGCACGGGGTCGGGGCGACGGCGGCCAGCAGCGGGCCGAGCAGCACCAGCAGCAGCAGCGCCGGCGGCACCCGGCCGGCACCCTCGCCCGGCCCGCGGCGCAGCAGGACGCCGACCGCGACCCCCACCAGAGCGGTGAGCAGCCCGGCACCGACCATGATCACGCTGCTGGGCAGCACCGCCACCAGCACGAAGCCGGTGCCGAAGGTGGCCGCGATCCCGCCGAGCGTGCCGATGCCGGACAACTTGCCGACGACGGACCCCGTCTCGTCCAGGCTGTTCAGCTGCAGCGCCACGATCATCGGTGGCACCGCGGACAGCAGCGCCGCCGGCACGACGACGGCGATCGCCGCGAGCAGCAGCACGTTGGCCGCCGCCGCGCCGGTGAACAGCTCGCCGGCGAACCGCACCAGCGGCAGCACGGCCACGATCAGCCCACCGCCGGCCACCATCAGCGGGGCGATGAGCCGGCGCGGGTCGGTGCGGTCGGCAGCCTGACCACCGGCCCACGCGCCGAGGGCGATCGCGGCCAGCGCGAAGCCGATCACCGCGGTGTTGGTCTGCAGCGTGATGCCGACGTAGGGCGCGATCAACCGCAGCCCGGTGATCTCCAGGACGAGCACCGCACCGGAGGCGAGGAACGTGACGCCCGCGGCGAGCCAGCCGGGCAGCGCCCGGGACGGCGTCGTCGGGGCCGGCACGCCCGTGTCGGCGCTCAGAACAGGGCCGGCTGGTCGGCGGGGGCGCTGACGTCGGCGACCCGCTCGGTGAGCTCGGGACCGTTGTTGGACACCTTGCCCACGGCGGCGCCGACCGGGCGGATCTCCAGGGACTCGACGAGCTCGGCGGGTGTCGGCGCGGTGAGCGCGGCGACGTCGGTGAGCTCCGGGTCCACCCAGTCGGCCCAGCGGTCAGGGGGCAGCACCAGCGGCATCCGGTCGTGCACCGCGGCGAGCGCGCCGACGGCGGGGGCGGTGACCACCGTGCACGTGTAGAGCCGGTCCTCGCCGGTGCCCCACACCTCCCAGAGGCCGGCGAAGGCGAGCACGGACCCGTCCGCGGGCGTGGTGTACCAGGGCTGCTTGCCGGGGCCGTCGGTGCGCGGCGACCACTCGTACCAGCCGTCGGCCGGCACCAGGCAGCGCCGGGTGGCCGCGGCCTTGCGGAACGCCGGCTTCTCGGTCAGCGACTCGACCCGGGCGTTGAGCATGCGGGAGCCGACCGAGGGGTCCTTGGCCCAGGAGGGCACCAGGCCCCAGCGCACCACGCGCAGCTCACGGTGGCCACCGCCGGTCGGCCGGCCCTCGGCGTCGCGCTCGCGGGCGTGCCGGACGACGTGCACGTCCTTCGTCGGGGCCACGTTGTAGTCGGCGGGCAGCGCGGGCTGCCCGGGCGCCGGGACCGCCTCGAACTCCAGCGCGAGGTCCTCCGGACGCCGACTGGCCGCGTACCGACCGCACATGACCGCTCCCACCCTCTCCCCGCACCTCGTCGCCGTCCCCGTGCACTTCCTGTACAGAGAGCGCCTGCGCTTTCTGTACAGAAAGCGCCGGGACCCTCCACGACTGTAGGAGGCGGTACCGACGGCGGGCCCGCCCGCGGGCCGGTCAGGCCGGCGGGGCGGCCGGGGGGTCGAAGAGCACGCTGACGCTCTCGCCGTCGTGGATGCGGCGCACCGCCTCGGCCAGCGCCGGCGCGATGGAGAGCACGGTGAGCTTGTCGGAGGTGTCGGGCACCGGGACGGTGTTGGTGCAGACGATCTCCAGCACGTCGGGCTGGGCGCCGATCCGCTCCAGCGCCCCGGAGCTGAACAGCCCGTGCGTGCAGGCCACCCGGATGGTGCGGGCACCGTGCTCGCGCAGCCGCTCGACCAGCTCCAAGACGGTGCTGCCCTTGGCGATCTCGTCGTCCAGCACGATGACGTCGCGGTCGACGACGTCGCCGATGATCGAGCTGATGCTGACCCGGTCGTCGGCGAAGCGCTGCTTGGCCCCGGCCGCGACCGGCACCCCGAGCATCCGGGCGAAGGCCGAGGCCACCTTGGCGTTGCCCAGGTCCGGCGACACGACCGTGGTGCGGGACAGGTCCAGCGCGCCGAAGTGCCCGGCCAGCTCGCGCAGCGCGTGCAGGTGGTCGACCGGGACGCTGAAGAAGCCGTGCACCTGCGGGGAGTGCAGCGTCATGGCCAGCACCCGGTCGGCGCCGGCGGCGACCATGAGGTCGGCCACCAGGCGCCCGCCGATGGAGATGCGCGGGGCGTCCTTCTTGTCCGAGCGGGCGTAGGCGTAGTGCGGCATGACCACGGTGATCCGGCCGGCGGAGGCACCCCGGGCCGCGTCGAGCATGAGCAGCAGCTCGACCAGGTTCTCCTGCACCGGGGTGACCAGCGACTGCACGATGAACACGTCGCGCTCGCGGCAGTTGGCCTGCAGCTGCACCTCGAGGCAGTCGTTGGCGAAGCGGGTCACCCGCACCGGGTGCAGCGGCACACCGAGCTGCGCGCACAGCTCCTCCGCCAGCCGCGGGTGGGAACTGCCGGCGAAGACGGTGATGTCGCGCAAGGGGGACTCCGGTGGTCGGCGGGCCGGGAGCCCCGGGGGCGGGGGCCGGAGGGCGCGTGCGGCACGCACCCTAGGTCAGTGACGTGCGCCGCACCTGCGTGGCCGACGCGACCACCCCAGCTCCGGGTGACAAGCTGCGCGCATGGCGGTCGAGGACACGGGCACCGCGGCCGGCCCGCCGCGACGCAGCCGGGCGGGCAGCATGATGGGCAAGGGGTCGCTGCTGCGGGAGATCCCGGTGCTGCTCGTGGTCGCGGTGACGCTGGCGGTGCTGATCAAGACGTTCCTGGTGCAGCCGTTCTACATCCCGTCGGGCTCGATGGAACGCACGCTGCACGGCTGCGTCGGGTGCACCGCCGACCGCATCCTGGTCACCAAGCCGCCGTACTGGACCGGCGACCCCGAGCCGGGCGACATCGTCGTGTTCCGCGGCCCGGACACCTGGGCCTCGGAGATCACCGTGGCCCCGGCCGCCAACTGGTTCACCGCCGGTCTGCGCTGGGTCGGCCAGGCGGTCGGCGTCGCGGCGCCGAGCGAGGACGACTTCGTCAAGCGGGTCATCGCCACCGGCGGCCAGACGGTGCAGTGCTGCGACGCCGAGGGCCGGGTGACCGTGGACGGGCAGCCGCTGGACGAGCCGTACGTCTACGAACCCGAGCCGATCGAGCGCCGGTCGTTCGGTCCGGTCACCGTCCCGGAGGGCCGGCTCTGGGTGATGGGCGACCACCGCTCGGACTCGGCCGACTCGAAGTACCACGTGACCGACCGCTGGTCGGGCACCGTCGCGGTGGACGACGTGATCGGCAAGGCGTCGGTGATCATCTGGCCGCTGGACCGGATCACCCTGCTGGACTCCCCCGACATCCAGGCCGGCGCTGCCGGGCCGCCCCCGGCCACCGGCGCACCCCTGGACGGCGGCACCGTGCTGCTGCTGCCGGCCGCCCTGCTCGCCGGCAGGAGCCGTCGTCGTCCCCGCCGGGGCCGGAGCCGGAGGGGTGTGCGGCCGAGGCGGTGACTGCTGCCAGGAGGCACGGGTAGAAGGTGGTGCACGACACCCCGCGAGACCACCGGAGGCACCGCACCGTGACAGCCACCCAGGAACCGACCACCGAGCACCCGAAGACCGCCAGCTCCGCCGGCGAGCGCCGCTACGCCACGGTCAACCCCTACACCGGGGAGACCGAGCAGGAGTTCCCGTTCCTGGAGACCGCGGAGATCGACGGCGTGGTCGAGCGGGCGCACGCCGCGTTCCTCGACTGGCGCAGCCGCAGCGTGGCCGACCGGGCCGCCGTCGTGGGGCGCGCAGCCGAGCTGATGCTCGAGCGCAAGGACGAGCTCGCCGCGCTGGTCACCCGGGAGATGGGCAAGCGCATCCAGGAGGCCGACGGCGAGGTGCAGCTGGCCGCCAGCATCCTGGCGTACTACGCCGAGAACGGCGCCCGCTTCCTAGAGCCGCGCACCATCGAGGTGCGGCAGGGCGAGGCCCTGGTCACCACCGAGCCCACCGGCGTCGTCCTCGCGATCGAGCCGTGGAACTACCCGCTCTACCAGGTGGTGCGGGTGGCCGGCCCCAACCTGGTGCTCGGCAACACCGTGCTGCTCAAGCACGCCGAGCTGAACCCGCAGTGCGCGCTGGCGCTGGAGCAGCTGTTCCGCGACGCGGGCGCCCCCGAGGGCGTCTACACCAACCTCTTCCTGCGCATCGCCGACGTCGAGCAGGTCATCGCCCACCGGTACGTCGAGGGCGTGACGCTCACCGGCAGCGAGCGGGCCGGCTCCGCGGTGGCCTCGCTGGCCGGCAAGCACCTGAAGAAGTCGGTGCTGGAGCTGGGCGGCAGCGACCCGTTCATCGTGCTGGACAGCGCCGACCTCGGACGCACCGTGAAGGCCGCGGCCATGGGCCGGATGCAGAACTCCGGGCAGGCCTGCATCGCCGCCAAGCGGCTGATCGTCACCGAGGACCTGTACGAGCCCTTCGTCGAGGGCCTGCGGCAGGCCTTCGGCACGTTCGCCCCTGGCGACCCCAGCGACCCTGCCACCACGCTCGCGCCGCTGTCGTCGGAGCAGGCGGCGAAGGACCTGCACGCCCAGATCCAGGACGCCGTGGACAAGGGCGCCACCGTGGTCGCCGGCGGCGGGCGCCCGGACCTGCCCGGTGCCTTCGTCGACGCCACGATCCTCACCGGCGTCACCCCGGACATGCGCGCCTACCACGAGGAGCTGTTCGGCCCGGCCGCCGTCGTCTACAAGGTGGCCACCGACGACGAGGCCGTGGAGCTGGCCAACGACAGCCGCTTCGGCCTGGGCGCCTCGGTGTTCTCCGGCGACGCCGACCGGGCCCGCTCGGTGGCCGACCGGATCGAGGCCGGCATGGTGTGGGTCAACCAGCCGACCGGCTCCTCGGCCGAGCTGCCCTTCGGTGGGGTGCGCCGCTCCGGCTACGGCCGCGAGCTGTCCGAGCTCGGCATGTTCGAGTTCGCCAACCGCCGGCTGACCCGTGTGCTGCCCGCCGCCAGGCCCAGCAAGCCGCAGGCCGGCTGACGACGGTCCCCGCCCCGGGGGCCCACCCGCGCGCTCACGGGTGGGCCCCGGGGCGGGGACGGCGGGCAGTATGGGCAGCGTGACCGAGGTCTGGACGACGCCCTGCTCCCCCGCGCCCGTCGACGCCGTGGTCGCGCTGCCCGGCTCCAAGTCGCTGACCGCCCGGGCCCTCGTGGTGGCAGCGCTGGCCGACGGCCCGAGCCGGCTGGTCCGCCCGCTGCACGCCCGGGACACCGACCTCATGGTGGCCGCCCTGCGCGCGCTCGGCGTCGGCATCACCGCCGACGGTGAGGACCTGCTCGTCGTCCCCGGTGTGCTGCGCGGCCCGGCGACCGTGGACGCGGGCCTGGCCGGCACGGTGCTGCGGTTCCTGCCACCGGTGGCGGCGCTGGCCACCGGTCCGGTGCACCTGGACGGCGACCCGCGGCTGCGGGACCGGCCGAACGCCGGCCTGATCGAGGGTCTGCGGGCCTGCGGCGTGCAGGTCGAGGACGGCGGCCGCGGCCGCGCGCCGTTCACCGTGCACGGCACCGGGTCGGTGGCCGGCGGCGTGGTGACCGTGGACGCCAGCGAGTCCTCCCAGGTGGTGTCCGGGCTGCTGCTGGCCGCGGCCCGCTTCGAGCGCGGCATCGACCTGACGGTGGCCGGGGCCATGCCCTCGCTGCCGCACGTGGAGATGACCGTGGCGACGCTGACCGAGCACGGCGTCGCGGTCGCCGAGACCGCCGGCGGCTGGCAGGTGGCCCCGGGCCCGATCGCGGCGCTGGACCGGGTGGTGGAGCCCGACCTGTCCAACGCCGCGCCGTTCCTGGCCGCCGCCCTGGTCACCGGGGGGCGGGTCACCGTGCGCGACTGGCCGCGGCGCACCACCCAGCCCGGCGCCCACCTGGAGCAGCTGCTGCCCCGGATGGGCGCCACCGTCGAGCGCACCGCCGACGGGCTGCAGGTCCGCGGCACGGGGGCGCTGCACGGGGTGACCGCCGACCTGGGCGAGATCGGTGAGCTCACCCCGGTGCTCGCCGCGCTGTGCGCGCTGGCCGACGGACCCTCCCGGCTGACCGGGGTGGCGCACCTGCGCGGGCACGAGACCGACCGGCTGCAGGCGCTGGACGAGGTGCTCACCGCGGTGGGCGCCCAGGTGCGGCAGCTGCCCGACGGGCTGGAGATCACGCCCGGCCCGCGGCGGGCCGCGCAGCTGGAGTCCTACGCCGACCACCGCATGGTGCACGCGGCCGCGGTGCTGGGGCTGGCCATCGAGGGCGTGCGGGTCGCCGATCCCGGCGCGGTCGCCAAGACCATGCCCGACTTCACCGACCGCTGGGCCGCGCTGCTCACCGACCCGGCCGGGGTGACCCGCTGAGCGCCCAGGCGCCCGCCGGACCGGGGCGCAGCTGATGGCCCGCCGCATCGACAGCCGCTCCGACGAGGACGACGTCCGCGTCCGGGCGTCCCGGCACGGGTCCCGGCCGCGCACCCGGCAGCGACCGGCGCACGAGGACGCCACCCCGGGCCTGGTCGTGGCGGTGGACCGGGGCCGGATGACGGTGCGCGTGGAGGGCCCGGCCGGCGCACCCGTCGACGTGACCGCGATGCGCGCCCGCGAGCTTGGCAAGCACGGCGTCGTCGTCGGCGACCGCGTGCGGGTGGTCGGTGACGTCACCGGGCGCACCGACAGCCTGGCCCGGATCGTCAGCATCGCCGACCGGGTCACCACGCTGCGCCGCTCGGCCGACGACGCCGACCCCACCGAGCGGGTGGTGGTGGCCAACGCCGACCAGCTGGTGGTGGTCAGCGCGGTCACCGACCCCGACCCGAGCGTCGGCTTCCTCGACCGCTGCCTGGTCGCCTCCTACGCCGGTGGGCTGGTGCCGGTGCTGGTGTTCACCAAGGGCGACCTGGGCAGCCCCGCCGAGCTGCTGGTGCGCTACGCCGGCCTGGACGTCGACGCCGTCGTGGTCTCCCTGGACACCCCGGTCGAGGACGTCGCCGCGCGGCTCGCCGGGCGCACCAGCGTGCTGGTCGGGCACTCCGGCGTCGGCAAGTCCACGCTGGTCAACCGGCTGGTGCCGGGGACCAACCGGGCCACCGGCGACGTGAGCAAGGTGGGCAAGGGCCGGCACACGTCGTCCTCGGCGGTGCTGCTGGACCTGCCCGGCGGCGGGCAGATCATCGACACCCCCGGCATCCGCTCCTTCGGGCTGGCGCACGTGACCGCCGACGACGTGCTCGCCGCCTCCTCCGACCTGGCCGAGGCCGCGCTGGACTGCCCGCCGCTGTGCGGGCACACCGCCGAGGACCCGGAGTGCGCCCTGGACGCCTGGGCGGCCGCCGGTCCGCCGGCCCGTGCCGAGCGGCTGGCCTCGCTGCGCCGCCTGCTCGGCGCCGTCGGCCAGACCGACCCCGCCCACTGACCCCACTCGCCCAACCCCACCCCTGCCCCCGGACCCATCCGGCGCAGGTGACCGCCCCTCGGGCCATTCCCGCGGAAAGGGCCGCCGTCGATGGCCGTTCCCGCGGAAAGGGCCGCCGTCGGGGGCCGTTCCCGCGGAAGTGGCCGGTGGGGGGCCGGCCACTTCCGCGGAAACGGCCACGGAGGACGGCGGGTGGTGGGCTCAGACGTCGACGTAGCCGCCGCTGCGCCAGTACTCGCCGGACTCGCGGGAGAGGAAGCCGTCGTCGACGAGGTAGCGGCGCAGGGCGGCGACGTCCGGGTGCCAGACGGCGAGCAGGGCGTTGACCTCCCGCTCGGGGTAGCGCACGCCCGGCTCGAACACGGCGGCGAGGTGGCGCAGCACCACCAGCTGCTTGCTGCGCTGGGCCGGGATCGACACCAGCCGGCCGTCGCGGACGAAGGCCTGCAGCACGGCGTCCTCGGCCGGGTCGTCGGACAGCGGGGTGGGCGGCGGCGCGCTCTCCGCGGCTGCGCGGGCGGCGGCGCCGAAGCGCTCGGCGTGCAGCGTGAGCGCGTGCCCGTCCCGGCTCACCAGGCCCGAGCGGGACAGCCGGCGGGCGGCGAGGGCGACGTCCTTGAGCGGCAGGCCGGCGGCGGCCGCCACCTGCTCGATGGTGCCGGCGCCCAGGGCGAGGGCGGCGACCACCTTCAGCCGGGTCTCGTCGGCGAGCAGTCCCACGAGGGTCGCGGCTTCCATGGCGTCGACGGTAACGAGTGCATGCCCGGCGTCCGGCCGGGTAGCCCCGGTCCCATGGTGAGCCCCATCGACATCCAGAAGGCCCTCGGCGGCATGGACTACCCCGCGGGCAAGGACGACATCGTCGAGCACGCCGAGGGCAAGGGCGGCGGCAAGGAGGTGCTCGAGGCGCTGCAGGGCATCGAGGACCGCGAGTACGAGGGCCCCAGCGGGGTCAGTGCCGCGGTGTTCGACAAGAGCTGAGCAGGCCGGGGTCCCGGTCCCCGGCGGTCCGCCGTGATTGGCTGCGGGCATGACAGTCGGGGACCGTGGCCACAGCGACGACATGCGGCTGGCCCACGTGCTGGCCGACCAGGCCGACTCCATCAGCCTCGACCGGTTCCGCGCGCAGGACCTCCAGGTCGACACCAAGCCCGACCTGACCCCGGTCACCGACGCCGACCGGGCCGTGGAGGAACAGCTGCGCCAGTCGCTCTCGCGCACGCGCACCCGGGACTCCGTGCAGGGCGAGGAGTTCGGCACCACCGGCCACGGGTCGCGGCGCTGGGTCATCGACCCGATCGACGGCACCAAGAACTTCGTCCGCGGGGTGCCCGTCTGGGCCACGCTCATCGCCCTGCTGGACGGCGACGAGCCGGTGGTGGGGATGGTGTCCGCCCCGGCGCTGAACCGCCGCTGGTGGGCCGCGAAGGGCGTCGGCGCCTGGACGGGACGGCGGCTGGAGAACGCGCACCGCTGCCACGTGTCCGCGGTGGGCACGCTGGCCGACGCCAGCCTGTCCTACTCCAGCCTGTCCGGCTGGGAGGAGCGCGGCCTGCTGCCGGGGTTCCTGGACCTGACCCGGTCGGTGTGGCGCACCCGGGCCTACGGCGACTTCTGGAGCTACATGATGGTGGCCGAGGGCACCGTGGACGCCGCCTGCGAGCCGGAGGTGTCGATCTGGGACCTCGCCGCCCTCGACGTCATCGTGCGTGAGGCCGGGGGCCGGTTCACCGACCTGTCCGGCCGGCCGGGCCCGGCCGGCGGCAGCGCCGTGGCCACCAACGGCCTGCTGCACGGCGACGTGCTGGCGGCGCTCACCGCCCAGGAGGGGTGAGCGCCGCCGTCCCGACAGTGCAGGACGGCCCCGTCGCAGTGTCCCTCGCCGAGCGAGCGAGGCGTGCGGGGCGACGGGGTCCGCCTCCTGCTACTTGCCGCCCTGCAGCTTGCGGCGCATCTGGTCGATCTTGGCCCGGTTCTTCGGGTCCTTGGCCAGCTCCTGCGCCTTGGTCGTGGCCTGGGAGATGACCTGCTTGCCCTTCGGGCTGTTCGCGAACTGAGCGACCTTGCTGAACAGCGATGCCATCGGGTGGCCCCTCTCTCGTCGGGCCCCGCTCCGGGGCCACTCGCCCTGCTCAACGCCCGCGCCGGACGAGACGTTCCGCGCCGGGGGCCGGCCCGGTGGTCCGGGCCCCGTCACCCGCGGCTCAGCCGACCGACCACCGCGCGCGGACGTCGTCCCAGGGGCCGCCGGTGCCCGGCTCGACGAGCGGGCCCAGGGTGCGCTGCGGGGTGAAGGCCGTGCCGGTGCCGCGGGCGGCGAGCGCCGCGGCGCCGGTGGCCGACGCGCTGCGCACCTGCACGTGCCGCACCGGCCGGCCGAGCACGTCGGCCAGCAGCTGCTGCACCGCCGGCGAGCGGCCACCGCCACCGGTCAGCACCACCGTGCCGGCGTCGTCGTCCGGGAGCAGGCGCAGCGCGGCGTCGATCGCCAGCACCACGCCCTCCAGGGCGGCGCGGGCCAGGTCGTCCCGGGTGGCGCCGGGGTGCAGGCCGGCCCAACCGCCGCGGTCCGCCGGGCCCGCGACCCCACCACGCTCGCCGGTGAGGAACGGCCGGAACACCACCCCACCCGCGCCCGCCGGGGAGCTGCCCAGCGCCGCGAGGAACTCCGTCCAGGACAGCCCGAGCACGCTGCGCACCCACGACCACGCCAGCCCGGCGTTCTGCAGCGCGGCCATCGCGTACCAGCCACCGTCGGCGTCCGCGTAGGAGTGCACGAGCGGGTCGGGCACCGCGGCCGGGCGCAGGCCGGGGCGCAGCAGCTGGGCGCCGGTGCCCAGGTTGACCTGCACCCCGGTGCCGGTACCGGCGGCCAGCAGCGCCAGCGGGGTGTCCGCGGCCCCGACGACGACAGGCACCTCGGTGCCGGCCAGCACGGCGACACCGACGACGTCGGAACCGGGGCGCACGGTGGGCACCTGGTCGCTCCCCAGCCCGGCGAGGTGGAGTGCGGCCGCCGACCAGGTGTCGGCGGGCACGTCCCAGAGCAGGGTGGCCGAGGCGTCGCTGCGGTCGGTCACGGCCTGGTCGGCGCCGGGCACCAGGGTGGCCCGCAGCGCGTCCTTGGGCAGCAGCACGGTGGCCGCGCGGGCCAGCAGCTCCGGCTCGTGCTCGGCCAGCCAGGCCGTCAGCGGGCCGGTCATGCCGGGCACGAGCGGGTTGGCCAGCGCCGCGCGGTCGGCCTCGGGCAGCACCTGCCAGCGGCGCACCTGGTCCGCCGCGCGCTGGTCGGGCCACAGCAGGGCGGGCGCCAGCGCGGTGCCGGCGTCGTCGACCAGCACCGCGCCGTGCATCTGGCCGCTCAACCCCAGGCCGGCCACCCGGTGCCCGGTCAGCGCCGGGGCCACCTCGGCCAGCGCCCGGTCCAGCGCCGCCCGCCAGGTCGCCACCTCCGTCTGCGCCCAGCCGGGTGCCGGGGTGTCGACGTCGTAGCCCACCTCGGCCTCGGCCACCACCGCGCCGTCCCCGTCGAGGGCGGCGAGCTTCAGGCCGCTGGTGCCGAGGTCGGCGCCGAGGACGACGTCGCGGGAGGGATCGGGGCCGGAGGTCACCGGACCGGTGTACCCGACGGCGCCCCGCGAACCGTCCACGGGCTCAGCGCCGGGCGGCCATCGGCCCGCCGGAGCGGCCGTTGCGGTCGGCGACCAGCCCGGCGAGCGTGGACACCGCGATCTCCGCCGGGGTGCGCGAGCCGATGTCCAGCCCGATCGGGCGGTGCACCCGGGCCACCTCGGCCGGCGGCACACCGAGCGCGGCGAGCGCCGCCACGTGCGGGCCCTCGTGCCGCGGGTTGCCCATCAACCCGATCCACCGCAGCGCTCCACCACCCTGCTCCCGGTCCCCGGCGGCAAGCGCGTCGCGCAGCACCTCCCCCAGCTCGGGGCGGTGGTGGTCGGTGACCACCAGGTCGGTCCCGGGGCCGGCGAGCCGGCCGAGCGCGGCGACGTCGACCACCCGGAGCACCTCGGGCCGCAGCCCCTCCGGCAGCGGTCGGGCCGGGTCGGGCTCCAGCAGCACGGGCTCGTAGCCCAGGTCGGCGCCGTAGCGCAGCAGGAAGGCCGAGACCGGGGACGCGAAGACGCCGACCAGCACCCGGACCGGGGGGTCCTGGGCCTCCCCCGCCCCCGGATCGTCCCCGTGCGCGACCCCGCAGGTGTCGCTCACCGGGTGGGGCTGTCGCCGTAGGAGTAGGACGCGTTCACGTACCGCCCGCCCTCGGCGACCCCGGGTGGGGCGATCTCGGCCAGCCGGGCCAGGTCGGCCGCGGACAGCTCGACCGCCAGGGCGGCGGTGTTCTCGTCCAGGTACGCGCGCCGCTTGGTGCCCGGGATCGGGACGACGTCGCTGCCCTGGGCGAGCACCCAGGCCAGTGCCAGCTGCCCGGGCGCGACGCCCTTCTCCCCGGCCAGTGCCCGCACCGCGTCCACCAGCCGCAGGTTGGCGGTGAAGGCGTCCCCGGTGAAGCGGGGGTGCCCGCGCCGGAAGTCGTCCGCGCCGAAGTCCTCGGGGCTGCGGATCGCCCCGGTGAGGAACCCGCGGCCCAGCGGGCTGAACGGCACGATGCCGATGCCCAGCTCCCGGGCCACCTCCAGCACCGAGGGCCCACCGTCGGCGCCGGGGGTCTCCAGGTCGCGGGTCCACAGCGACCACTCGCTCTGCAGGGCGGTGATCGGGTGCACGGCGGCCGCGCGGCGCAGCGACTCGGCGCTGGCCTCGGACAGGCCGAGGTGGCGCACCTTCCCGGCGGTGACCAGCTCGGCCATCGCACCGACGGTGTCCTCGATCGGCACCTGCGGGTCGACCCGGTGCTGGTAGTACAGGTCGATCACGTCGACACCGAGCCGGCGCAGGCTCGCCTCCGCGCAGGCGAGCACGTTCTCCGGCCGGCCGTCGATGCGCATCCCGCCGTCGGCGTGGGTGAGCGAGAACTTGGTGGCCAGCTGCACCTCGTCGCGCCGTCCGGCGATCGCCTCGCCGACCAGCTCCTCGTTGTGACCGCTGCCGTAGACGTCAGCGGTGTCCAGGAAGGTGGTGCCGGTGTCCAGGGCCCGGTGCAGGGTGGCCAGCGACTCGGAGCGGTCGGCCGCCCCGTACGCCTGGCTCATGCCCATGCAGCCCAGCCCCAGCGCGGACACCTCGAGGCCCGGGCTGCCCAGCGTGCGACGTCCTGCTGTCTGCGTCATGCCCCCATCGTGATCTCCCGGCCGCAGGGACCGGGCGCGGGGTCCGGCCGCCACGGCGTCACGAGTCCGCGGTCGCCGGCCGCGGGCCCCGGCGGGAGGCCACGAGCGCGCCCGGTACCGGGGCCCGTCCGGGCCGCCCGACCGGCGCGCGCAGGCCGCGGGCCCGGGCCGGCAGCCCGGACAGCACGCGCGCGGACCGGTCGACGAGCGGGCCGGCCACCGGCAGCAGGAGCAGCACCAGGGCACCGGCGACCCACCCGGCGAGCACGTCGGAGACCCAGTGCGTGCCCAGGTACACCGTGGTCAGCCCGACCGTCACGGCCAGGACGGCGGCCAGCACCGCCCCGGTGCGCCGGTACGACCGGGCCACCAGCACCAGCACACCCCAGGTGACGACGGCGTTGGCGGTGTGCCCGGACGGGAAGATCGTGCCGTCGGTGAACACGCTGGTCGCGCCCGGCGCGGTGGCCCCGGCCCCGAGCTGCAGCGGGCCGAGCCGACCGAGCACCGTCTTCACCAGCCCGACGCTCACGTTGACCATCAGCGTGGCCACGGCCAGCGTGCACAGCGGCCGGGGGTCGCGGTCGCGCAGCAGCCGGGCGCCCAGCCACAGCACCGCGATGACCAGGCACACCGCCCGCTGGCCGAGCAGCACCCACGCGTCGGCGAGCGGCGCCAGCGCCGGCCAGTGCGCGGCCGGGCCCCAGTTGTAGACGTCGGCGTCCAGCTCGACCAACCACGTCCGGGCCAGGACGGCGACCGTCAGCAGCGCGTAGACCACCAGCAGCGCACCGGTCAGCCAGCGGGCGGCCGGGCCGAGCGCACCGACGTCGACCCACCGGCCGGCCACGGCGCGCAGCCCGGCGACACGGGACCCGGCCGGGACGGCGCGGTCCACCGGGACGGCGACCGCGGCCTCCCTGGCCGGTGACGGGGAGGGAGGGGCCGGGAACGAGCGGGGGACGGTCCGGACGCGGCGCGGCGGCGCCCCTGCGGCGGCCGGACGCCGGCCGCGGGGAGGGAGCAGGTCGAGGTCGGGGGCGGGCACCCCCCGACGGTGTGGAGGGCGCCTGGTGATCAGCTGGGGGCGAGCAGTGGTGTCCGTGGGAACTCCAGCGGGGGCGGGGGCCACGCCGACCGCGCACGACGCCGACCGGCCCGGCGCGACGGGGGCTCGTCGTCTCCACAGCTGGCCCACCACACCGGCGTCGCTCAGTTACCCGGGGCGGTCGGCACGGAAACGACGACGCCGGTCACACCGGCCCGGCACCGCCGCCCGGGCCCTCGGCGGGTCCGCCGACGGTGGGTCGCGGCGGGATCCGTCAACTACGGTCCAGCACGAGGGTGCCGGCGACCGCCGGGCCCGATCGAGGAGGACCCCGTGCAGTACGCCGAGTCCGTCGTCGAGCTGATCGGCAACACCCCGCTGGTCAGGCTCACGAAGGTCACCGACCGGCTGGGGCCGAACGCCCCGCTGGTGCTGGCCAAGGTCGAGTACGTCAACCCCGGCGGGTCGGTCAAGGACCGGATCGCCGTGCGCATGATCGACGCCGCCGAGGCCTCGGGTGCACTGCGGCCCGGCGGCACCATCGTGGAGCCGACCAGCGGCAACACCGGCGTGGGGCTGGCGATCGTCGCCCAGCAGCGCGGCTACCGGTGCATCTTCATCTGCCCCGACAAGGTCAGCCAGGACAAGATCAACACGTTGCGGGCGTACGGCGCCGAGGTGGTCGTCTGCCCGACCGCGGTCGACCCCGCCGACCCCCGCTCCTACTACTCGGTGTCCGACCGGCTGGCCCGGGAGACCCCCGGCGGCTGGAAGCCCGACCAGTACTCCAACCCGGCGAACCCCCGCTCGCACTACGAGACGACCGGCCCGGAGATCTGGACCCAGACCGAGGGCCGGATCACCCACTTCGTCACCGGCGCGGGCACCGGCGGC
The DNA here is from genome assembly GCF_010685995.1 of Goekera deserti. Lineage (GTDB taxonomy): Bacteria > Actinomycetota > Actinomycetes > Mycobacteriales > Geodermatophilaceae > Goekera > Goekera deserti. Next base: position 52,456 of record NZ_JAAGWK010000002.1, read on the forward strand.
ACCATCAGCGGCGTCGGCCGGTACCTCAAGGAGGCCTCCGGCGGCGCGGTGCAGGTCATCGGCGCCGACCCGGAGGGCTCGGTCTACTCCGGCGGCACCGGGCGCCCGTACCTGGTGGAGGGCGTCGGCGAGGACTTCTGGCCCAGCACCTACGACCAGGAGGTCGCCGACGAGATCATCGCGGTGTCCGACGGCGACTCGTTCGCGATGACCCGGCGGCTGGCCCGCGAGGAGGGCCTGCTGGTCGGCGGCTCCTGCGGCATGGCCACCGTCGCCGCGCTGCGGGTCGCCGAGCGCTGCGGGCCGGACGACGTCGTGGTGGTCCTGCTGCCCGACGGCGGCCGCGGCTACCTGGGCAAGATCTTCAACGACAAGTGGATGGCCGACTACGGATTCCTCGCCGCCACCGGTGGCGAGACGGTGGGCGAGCTGCTGCGGCTCAAGGCCGGCGACACGCCCGCCCTGGTGCACACGCACCCGTCGGAGACCGTGCGCGAGGCGATCGACATCCTGCGCGAGTACGGCGTCAGCCAGATGCCCGTGGTCAAGGCCGAGCCGCCGGTGACCGCCGGTGAGGTGGTCGGCTCGGTGGAGGAGAAGGCGCTGCTGGACGCGCTGTTCGCCGGCCGGGCGTCGCTGGCCGACCCGCTGGCCGAGCACATGTCCCCGCCGCTGCCGATCATCGGCTCCGGGGAGACCGTGTCGGCCGCGGTGACCGCGCTGGGCTCGGCGGACGCGCTGCTGGTGCACGTGGACGGCAAGCCCGCCGGCGTGGTCACCCGGCAGGACGTGCTCGGCCACCTGGCGGGACTCGCGCCGGTGCCTACGGTGGTCGCATGAGCTCCGACGCCCGGTTCCAGCACGGCTTCACCACCCGCGCCATCCACGCCGGGCAGGAGCCCGACCCGACCACCGGCGCGGTGACGATGCCGGTGCACTTCACCAGCACCTACAAGCAGGACGGCGTCGGCGGGCTGCGCGGGGGCTACGAGTACAGCCGCAGCGCCAACCCGACGCGCACCGCGCTGCAGGAGGCGCTGGCCGCCCTGGAGCAGGGCAGCACCGGCATGGCGTTCGCCTCCGGGCTGGCCGCCGAGGACGCCCTGCTGCGCACCGTCTGCGCGCCCGGTGACCACGTGGTGCTGCCCGGTGACGCCTACGGCGGCACGTTCCGGCTGGTCTCGAAGGTCTACGCCCGCTGGGGCGTGGAGTACACGCCGGTCGACCTGGCCGACCTCGACGCGGTGCAGGCCGCGATCCGGCCGACCACCCGGCTGGTCTGGTGCGAGACGCCCACCAACCCGCTGCTGAACATCGCCGACATCGCCGGGCTGGCCGCGGTCGCGCACGGGGCGGGGGCGCTGCTGGCGGTGGACAACACGTTCGCCTCCCCCTACCTGCAGCAGCCGCTCACCCTGGGCGCCGACGTCGTCGTCCACTCGACGACGAAGTACCTGGGCGGGCACTCCGACGTCGTCGGTGGGGCGCTGGTGACCGCCGACGCCTCGCTGGGTGAGCAGCTGGCGTTCTCGCAGAACGCGATGGGGGCGGTGGCCGGGCCGATGGACGCCTGGCTGGTGCTGCGCGGCATCAAGACCCTGGGCGTGCGGATGGAGGCCCACCAGGCCAACGCCGCCCGGATCGCCGAGTTCCTCACCGCTCACCCCGCGGTGTCCTCGGTGCTCTGGCCCGGGCTGCCCGACCACCCCGGCCACGACGTCGCCGCGAAGCAGATGTCCGGCTTCGGCGGCATGCTCTCCTTCCGGCTCGCCGGCGGTGAGGAGGCGGCGCTGCGGGTGTGCGAGCGGGCGACCGTGTTCACCCTGGCCGAGTCCCTCGGCGGCGTGGAGTCGCTGATCGAGCACCCGGGCCGGATGACGCACGCCAGCGCCGCCGGCTCCCCGCTGGAGGTGCCCGCCGACCTGGTGCGCCTGTCGGTCGGCATCGAGGACGCCGAGGACCTGCTGGCCGACCTCGAGCAGGCCCTGGCCCCGTAGTCCAGCAGATCCGACACGAACAGCCCGCAGAGATGGCCATCTCTGCGGGCTGATCGTGTCGGTCCTGGTCGGCGATGCGCCGGCTTCCGGCGTGCTCCCGCGGGTGCACGCTGATCGGGCTGTCCCGGACCGCCGAGACCTCGATCCCAGCGCACTCGCGCAGGTGTCGCGGTGGCCTCCGCGGGTCATCAGCCATCGGTGAGGACCGAGCCGCGGGTCAGCGTCGTGATCGCCACGCGGGATCGGCGGGAGTCGCTGCTGCGCACGCTGGCGCAGCTGGCAGGTGGGCCGCCGGTGCTCGTCGTCGACAACGGCTCGCACGACGGGACGCCGGACGCCGCCCGGGCGGCCGGGGTGCGCGTGGTCGAGCTGGGGCACAACGCCGGCGCCGTCGCCCGCAACGTCGGCGTGCAGTCGGTGCGCTCGCCGTACGTGGCCTTCGCCGACGACGACTCCTGGTGGGCGCCGGGTGCCCTGGCACGGGCAGCCGACCTGCTGGACGCCCACCCGCGGGTCGCCGTGCTCGCCGGGCAGGTGCGGCTGGCTGCCGACGGCTCGGTCGACCACGTCTCGCGCAAGCACGCCGCGGCCGTCCTGGGGACGTCGCCGGGCGGCCCGGGCCCGGACGTGCTGAGCTGGCCGGCCTGCGGGGTCGTCGTGCGACGGTCGGCGTTCCGCGCGGTCGGCGGCTTCGACCCGCTGCTGTTCTTCGGCGGCGAGGAGCACCTGCTGGCGCTGGACCTGGCCAGCGCAGGCTGGCACCAGGTGTACCTGGAGGACGTCGTCGCCTGGCACGACCCGGCCGGCCCGGCCGACCCCACGCCGACCCGGTGGGTGCTGCAGACCCGCAACGACCTGCTGGTCGACTGGCTGCGCCGGCCGCTGCCGGTGGCGCTGACCGGCACCGCCGGGCTGGCCCGCCGCGCGCTCACCGACCCGCTGGCCCGCCGCGCGCTGGCCGGGCTGCTGCGCCGGCTGCCCGCGGCCCTGCGACGCCGCCGGCCGGTACCGGCGGAGCTGGAGGCACGCTTCCGGCGGGCTCAGCAGCCGGTCGACTGAGCGCTCCGGCCGGCGAGCCCGTGCTCGTGGGCGTAGACGACGGCCTGCACGCGGTCGCGCAGCCCGAGCTTGGCCAGCACACGGGCGACGTGCGTCTTGACCGTCGTCCGGCTGACGTACAGCTCGGCCGCCACCTCGTCGTTGGTGAGCCCCCGGGCCACCAGTCGCAGCACATCCAGCTCGCGCGGCGTCAGCCGGCCGTGGCGCGCATCCGGGTCGGCCGGGACGGCGGTGCGCGCGAACTCGGTGATCACCCGCCGGGTCACCGACGGAGCGAGCAGCGCCTCACCTGCGGCCACCAGCCGTACCGCGCTCACCATGTCCTCCGGCGGCGCGTCCTTGAGCAGGAACCCGCAGGCACCGCCGCGCAGCGCCTGGAACACGTACTCGTCGAGGTCGAAGGTGGTCAGCATGACGACGCGGGCTGCTGAATCCGAGGTCACGATCCGGGACAGTGCTGCCAGGCCGTCCAGCCGGGGCATCCGCACGTCCATGAGGACGACATCGGGACGCAGCCGCGCCACCGCGTCCACGGCGTCCAGGCCGTCCACCGCCTCACCGACCACCTGGAGGTCGGGTTCTCCCTCGAACACCAACCGCAGTCCGTAGCGGATGACCACCTGGTCGTCGACGAGCAGGACGCGGGTGCTCACCGGGGCTCCACGGGCAACCGAGCACGTACCGCGAAACCGCCCTCGAAGCACGGCCCGGCCTGCAACTGCCCGCCGAACACCGCCACCCGCTCGCCCATGCCGAGCAGCCCGTTCCCGCCGGGGGACGCGGCCCGGTCGCCGTGGCCGTCGTCGACCACCGCCAGCTCGACCGCCCCGGGCGGGAAGCGCACCTCGACCCGGGCGTGGGCTACCCCGGCGTGCTTGATCACGTTGGTCAGCGACTCCTGGACGACGCGGTAGACGCACAGGTCGACCGCCGGTGGCAGCTCGCGGCAGGGTTGCTCGATCGTCAGCCGGACCGGGATGCCCGCCGCGGCGGTCCGCTCGACGAGCTCGTCGAGCCGGGCGAGACCGGGGTGGGGTGCCAGTGGCGCCGGCTCCCCGTCGACCTCACGCAGCAGGCCCAGCATGCGGCGCAGCTCGACCAAGGCGTCGCGGCCGGTGCGCTCGACGGTGCCGGCCAGGCCGACTTCCCGGGTGGCCTCGGCGGGCAGCATGCGGCGCAGCGCACCGGACTGCATGACCATCACGGTCACCGCATGGGCGACGACGTCGTGCAGCTCGCGTGCGATGCGGGCGCGTTCGTCGGCGACCGCCGCCGCGGCGGCGGTGTCACGGAGCTCTTCCGCCGTCCGCGCCCGCAGGTCGGCGGCCACGGCAGCCTCGATGCGCCCGCGCAGGCCCGCACCTGCCCCCCAGAGCGCCGTGCAGACGATCGCCGGGAACACAGCCTCGGAGAGCGGCAGCCCCTCGAGCAACGTGCCGACGGCGAGCACCAGCATGCCGACGCCGAACGACACCGCCGACCGCCACAGTGGTGCGTGCGCGCCGAGGGTGTAAGCGGCCGGGAACAGCGTGAGCGGCACGGAGAAGGAGTCGGACTCGAAGCGGAGGGCCTGCTGGACGAACAGCGTGCCGATCACCACGGCGAACACGGCCACCGGCGCGGTCCTGCGCCACGCGAGGGCAGCGGCCATCACCGTCGCGGTGACGTAATGGCCGACCGGCGCGTCCCGGCCGGCGAGTTCGGCGACGCCGACGACGCCGACCGAACCGGCCAGCGCCGGGTCGAGCCACCGCGGCCAGCGTCGCGGTTCCCGGGTGGACATGGCGGCACGGTAGCGAGCCCGGGCCGTCCTCGGCGTCGTCCGGCGGGCCGGTCGGGGTCATCCCCGCGGACGACGCGGACGGCCCGCGCGGCCGATGCCGTCGACCCTGCCCGGCGGCCAGGGTCGACGGCGGCACCCAGCCCCGACCCAGGAGGAACCCCATGACCACCACCGTCCGGACCGCCGCGCTCACCGCCCTGGCACTCGGCTTCCTCACGCTCGCCGGCTGTGGCTCGAGCGAGTCCGACGCCCCTCGGGCGGCGGCGTCCTCCGCCCCGCAGGTGGCGCCGTCGTCGTCCACCGCGCGGGACGCGGAGCCCTACTGCACCCACGTCGCCGAGCTGAACGGCATCGGCGAACAGGTGTTCGCCGACGCCCCTGAGGAGCCCACCGCCGAGGACATGGCGGCCCGTTGGCAGCGGCTGCTGGACGAGGGCGCGACGTCCGTCGACGGTCTGCTCAGCAGCGCCCCCGACCCGATCGCCCAGGACGTCGAGGTCTTCGTCACCGATCTACGGGCCCGCGCCGCGACCGGCACCGGGCCCGACCCGGAGGCGGCGGCCGCGGCCGAGGACCGTGTGCGGGCCTGGGAGGAGGCCTACTGCCCCGGTGGCCCGGACGGGTCCTGACCCGTGACCGCCCGGCTGAGCGCCGTCAGCCGCCGGTCAGCCGGGCGGCGAACCAGGCGTGCGCCGTCTCGTTGGCGGCCAGCCCGCGCTGGAGGGCGGCCGGCACAGCCGCGCCCAGCCGACCGGACAGTGCCTGGGCCAGGGCGTCGTCCAGCCCGGCCGGGGTGACGTCGTCCGGGCCCAGCAGCAGCGGCCACCCGAGGGCACGGGCCTGCGCGGTGACCTTCGCCCCGCCCGCGATCGCGTCGCAGGCGACCACCGGGCGACCGTGGGCGAGGCCCAGCACGAGGGCGTGCAGGCGCATGCTCACCACCACGTCGGCCCGCCGGATGAGTGCCTCCACCTGGGCCGGGTGCCGGGCGTGCGGCTTCTCGAAGAGGTCCATGGTCAGCTCGAACCACGGCAGCGCCCGCATCGCCAGCCACTCCTCGAGGGCACCGCGCACCTGCTCGGCGCGGCTGCGCCCGCCGTACTCCTCCTGCGGCGGCGTGAAGGCGACCGCGAGCACCGGCAGGTCGGCCGTCGTCGTCCCGATGGCGAGGTCGGGGCGGGCGACGCCGGGGGCGTCGCGCTCCCAGACCTCGTCGAACAGCGCCCGGCCGGCCGGGGAGACCACCGAGACGTTCACCGCCCACCGCCGGGCAGCGGCGAAGGTCTCGGTCAGCTCGCGCAGCAGCGGGGTGTCCGACACCGGACCGCTGACGAACACCAGGTGCGTGTACGCGGCCGGGTCGACGTCCCGCCAGTCGACGCCACGGCCCAGGTAGGGCGCCCAGGCGACGTCGTGCGCGACACCCGCCTGCGCCAGCCAGCGGACGACGACGTCGGCCCCCAGCTCGTCGCCGACGGTGGCGATCACCTCGTCGAAGGAGAACCAGCCAGCAACCAGGACGCGCATGGCCCCACCCTCCCAGCCGGGGGCGGGGTGCACGACCGGGGGTGGGTCAGTCGCCCAGGCGCGCGAGCACGGTGTCGGCGATGTCAGCCATCGCGCGCACCTGGGCCGCCGACAACCCGTCGAAGACCAGCTGCTGCACCGTCTCGACGTGTGCCGGTGCCGCGGCCCGCAACGCGGCCAGCCCGGCGTCGGTGACCACGACCTCGAAGCCCCGGCCGTCGGCGGCGCAGTCCTCCCGGCGCACCAGCCCGCGGCGCTCCATCCGGGTCAGGTGGTGGGACAGCCGGCTCTTCTCCCACTGCAGCGCACGCCCCAGCTCCAGCACGCGCAGCCGCCCGGAGTCGACGTCGGTCAGGTGCACCAGCACGTCGAAGTCCGGCAGCGACAGCTCGGAGTCGGCCAGCAGCTGGCGGTTGAGCCGGGCGGGCAGGCGCGCGGTGAGCAGCAGCCACTGGCGCCAGGCGCGCTGCTGCTCGTCGGTCAGCCAGCGCGGCTCGTCGGAGGTCATCGGCAGAGCCTAGCCGCTTCTGGTTGACATGTCACCGATCGCGGCGCAGGGTGGAACCGACCCCGAGGAGAGCACATGACCAGCATCCCGCAGCCCGCCACCCCGGAACACCTGGCCGCCGAGCGCGACCGGATCCGCACCGCGCACCTGCGCCCAGCCGACCAGCGCCCGGCGTCCACGGCGCGCGGCCTGCACCACACCGCCCTGATCAGCAGCGACGTCGAGGCCACCATCGCCTTCTACCAGGGCGTGCTCGGCTTCCCGCTCACCGAGCTGATCGAGAACCGCGACTACCCGGGCTCGTCGCACTTCTTCTTCGACATCGGCAACTCGAACCTGCTGGCCTTCTTCGACTTCCCCGGGCTGGACGTCGGCCCCTACGCCGAGGTGCTGGGCGGCCTGCACCACGTCGCGATCAGCGTCGACCCCGACCGCTGGGCGGCGCTGGTCGACCGGCTGACCGAGGCCGGCATCGCCCACGAGGTGCACAGCGGGGTGTCGGTCTACTTCCGCGACCCCGACGGCGCCCGCATCGAGCTCATCGCCGACCCGCTGGGCGAGATGTACGGCGAGCACGTCCTCTGACCCCGACGGCGCCGGGTCAGGCGCGGTCGGCGGGGAGCAGGTCCTGGTACTCCGGGTGCCGGTCGATCCACCCGCGCACGAACGAGCACAGCGGGACGACGGTGCCGCCCTGGGCCCGGACGTCGTCCAGCGCCCCGCGCACCAGGGTGCCGCCGCGACCCTTCCCCTCACCGGCCGGGTCGACCTCGGTGTGGGTGAACGTCCACTCGTCGCCACTGCGCTGGTAGGCGGCCAGGCCGACGCGCGGCCCACCCTCCCCCTCGGTCAGCGCGTACAGGCTGTTCTCCGGGTCGTGCGTCACGGTCAGGTCCATGCCGGCCGGAACGCCACGGGGCCGGGGTCGTGTTCCGGCCCCGTGGCGGGCAGGGTCAGCCGGCCCGGGTCAGCCGCGCCGGCAACCGCTTGACGCCGTTGACGAAGGAGGACCGCAGGCGATCGGGCTCCCCGGTCACCTCGAGGTCCGGGAGCTGGTCGAAGATCGTGGTGAACGCGATCTCGATCTCCCGGCGCGCGAGGTTGGCCCCGAGGCAGAAGTGCGGCCCGGGCGCCCCGAAGCCCAGGTGCGGGTTGGGCGAGCGCCCGAGGTCGAACGCGTGCGGGTCGGCGAAGACGGCCGGGTCGCGGTTGGCGGCGTTGTAGAACAGCACGAACTTCGAGCCGGCCGGGAACCGCCGGCCGGACAGCTCGACGTCCCGGGTGGCGGTGCGGCGCATCCAGGTGACCGGGCTGGCCCACCGCACGACCTCCTCGACCGCGGTCCGACCCAGGCCGCGGTCGGCGACCCAGCGGGCCCGCTGGTCGGGGTTCTCGTGCATCGCCCAGACGCCCTGGCTGATGGCGGTGCGGGTGGTCTCGTTCCCGGCCACGCACAGCAGGATGAAGAAGGAGGCGATCTCCTGGTGGGTGAGCTGCTCGCCGTCGACCACGGTGGTGACCAGGGCACTGGTCAGGTCCTCGGTCGGGGTCTCCAGCCGCTCGGCGGCCAGCCGGGTCATCAGCTCCGACAGCGCACCGCCGGCCTCGAGGAACGCGGTCAGCGCGTCGTTCGGGTCGGCGATCAGCTCGGGGTCGCCGCCGCTGAGGATGATGTTCGACGCCGCCAGCACCATCGCCCGGTCGGCGTCCGGCACGCCCATCATGTCGCAGATGACCCGCAGCGGGAGCGGGGCGGCGAGGTCGGCGACGACGTCGATCCTGCCGTCGCCCTCCTGCGCCCGCCGGCGGGCCGCCGCGGCCACGTCCAGGGCCACGTGCTGCACCGACTCGACCAGGTCGGCCAACCGCCGCGGGGTGAACGCCCGCGAGACGATCTTCCGGATCTTGGCGTGCCGCGGGTTGTCCATGCTGATCAGCGAGCCGTAGAACTCGCTCAGGTCCGCCGGCATGTCCTGGATCGACACAGCGCCCTGCCCGGAGCTGAACAGCTCCGGCTGGTTGCTGATCGCCACGACGTCGGCGTACCGGGTGACCGCGTGGTAACCCGGACCCGGCTCCAGGAACGGCATCTCCGGCTCGGCGAAGAACGCGAACGGGTCCCGCTCGCGCAGCCGGTCCAGCGCGGCGTACCGCTCGGCCGGCGGCCGGCCCCAGAAGTCACGATCGGAGAGGTCGACGTCGTCGAGGTCGGAACCGGTGAGGGTCATGGGGTGCCCCTGGGCGTCTGCTGGTGCATCGTCGCACTCCCGTCGCGCGGTGACGGTCACCGCTGACTGCTCACGGTAGGCAGCCCGGGAGTGACGCACAACACCCTCGGCCACGACTCCCGGCGCAGGCCCGCACAACGCCGAAGGCCCGGCCCCTGAGGGGGCCGGGCCTTCGACCGGTGGTAGCGGGGACAGGATTTGAACCTGTGACCTCTGGGTTATGAGCCCAGCGAGCTACCGAGCTGCTCCACCCCGCGTCGCGTCCAGAACACTACCCCACTCCTGGAGCGCGTGCCGCCCGGGGGGTCCGGCGGCCTCAGGGCACGGGGAGTGCGTGGTGGTCCTCGGTGGCGACCGGGCGGAAGCCCAGCGACATGCAGAGCCCCAGCGCCTGCTCGTTCTGCACCGAGACCTCCAACCCCACCCGGCGGGCGCCGTCCGCGCGCAGCCGGGCGCACACCCGGCGCAGCAGGTCACGGCCGATCCCCTGACCCCGACAGGCCGGGTCGACGACGAAGCCGTACACCCCGCTGTCCGCGCCGTCCCCGGTGACGCGCAGCGTGCCGACCGGCGCCCCGTCCCGCTCGACGAGCAGGGTCGGGGCGGAGCCGTCGGCGAGCCGCCCGGCCAGGTCGTCCACCTCGTAGCCGAACCCGAGCCGGAGCAGCCGGGCGACCACGCCGGCGTCCGCCGGGCCGGCGTCACGCAGGGTCACCCGCGGGGTCGCCCGGGCCGGCCGCCGGGTCGCTGTCCGGTCGTGCACGGCGTCCTGGGGGCGCGTGCGGAGAATGCCCCACTCCAGCTCCGGCCGGCCGCCGTCCGAGTCGACCACCTGCCGTTCCAGCTCGGCGATGGCCGCGAGGTGGCGGTCCGGCGAGCCCCTGCCGAGTTCGAGCACGCCGCCAGCCGACCATGCCGGTGAGCCGTGTCGTCAGGACGGCCGTCGGCATCGACCGGCCTGCCCGGACACGACAACGGCCCCTCCGCGTGGCGGTAGGGGCCGTTCCGGACGCTGGTCCGTGTCGTAGCGGGGACAGGATTTGAACCTGTGACCTCTGGGTTATGAGCCCAGCGAGCTACCGAGCTGCTCCACCCCGCGTCGGTAGGAGAACCATACCAACCCCGACGGGATCCGACCCACCGGGGTCCGACCCCGGGGAGTGGGACCGGGTGTGCCGCCCTGCCCGGGGGCAGGGCGGCACCAGCTCACCCGGTGGGTGTGGCCGGGGCGCTGCTCTCCGGCGCGGTGCTTCCGGCCGCCGGCGACGGCGTGGCCCCACCGGCCGCCTGGTAGGCGGTGATGGCGTTGGCCAGCGCCTCCTGTGCCGAACCGATGCCGGAGAAGTCACCGCTGGCCTGGGCGGCTGCCAGCGCCTGCAGCGCGGCGTTGATGTCGGCCACCGCCTGGTCCCGCGCGGGGTTGTCCGAGCCGCCGGTGCCCGGGTCGCTGGGCGCTGGGGTGGCGGGCGGTGCCCCCCCGTCCGACGGCGGGGCCGGCGCAGGCGCGGGACTGTCGCTGTCGGCCGCAGCCGCACCCGCCCCTTCACCGAACACCTGGTCCAGGGCCTCGGCGAAGGTGTCGGCGTAGCCGACCCGGTCGCCGTAGTTGACCAGCACCTTGCGCAGCAGCGGGAACGACGTGTCCCCGGTGCCCTGCACGTAGAGCGGCTCCACGTACAGCAGCCCGTCGGTGCCGATCGGCAGCGTGAGCAGGTTGCCGAAGACGGCCTGGGAGTTCGCGCTGTCGAACAGGGTCAGCTGCTGTCTGACCTCGGTGTTGGTGTTGAACGACTGGAACACCTGGGTCGGGCCGCGGAACTGCGTGCTGCCCGGCAGTTGCAGCACCTGGATCTGGCCGTAGGTCTCCGGGTCGCTGGAGATGGAGATGAACGCCGACAGGTTCTCCCGGTTGAAGGCGTTCAGCGCGCTGGTCAGCTGGAACGTCGAGTTGGCCTCCCCGGTGCGCTGGGACAGCACGTAGTACGGCGGCTGCGCGTCCCCGCCGGAGACGGTCGGGTCACTGGGCACCTCCCAGAAGTCGGTGCCGTTGTAGAAGTTCCGCGGCGAGTCGACGTGGTACTGGGTGAGCACGTCCCGCTGGAGCTTGAACAGGTCCTCCGGGTACCGGAAGTGAGACCGCAGCTCGGGGCTGATCTGGTCGGCCGGCGTGATCGTGCCCGGGAAGGCCTTCTCATAGGTGCGCAGCATCGGGTCCGCCTCGGCCTCGTCGAACGCGTACAGCGTGACGGTGCCGTCGTAGGCGTCCACGGTCGCCTTGACCGAGTTGCGCACGTAGTTCACCTGGTCGTTGGGCAGCGCGGCGGTGCCGGTGCCGGTCAGCGAGTCGGTGGTGACCTCGCCCAGGGAGTTGCGCGCGGAGTACGGGTAGGCGTCGGAGGTGGTGTACGCGTCCACGATCCAGAGGATCCGGCCGTCGACCACGGCCGGGTACGGGTCGCCGTCCACCTGCAGGTACGGGGCGGCCTTCTCCACCCGGTCCCGCGGGTCGCGCACGTACATGACCTTGGAGTTGTCGTTGACCGCACCAGAGAGCAGGAAGTTCCGCTCGCGGTAGTAGATGGCGTAGGTCAGCCGGCGGAAGAAGCTGCCGATCGAGACGCCGCCCTCGCCGTCGTAGGTGTTGTTGACCTCGCCGTCGTCGCCGCTGGCCGGGCGGTCGAACTCCTGCGGGGCGGCGTCCTGGCTGGCGGCGCCGACCACCGAGTAGTCGTCGGCACCCATCAGCTCGCCGTAGTAGATGCGGGGCTGGTCGATGTCCAGGTTGCCGGTGGTGGGCAGACCCTGGCTGGTGAAGTTGGGCTCCCCGCCCTCGGCACCGGACACCACCTGGTTGGCCGGCGCGGCCACGAAGCCGTTGCCGTGCGTGTAGACGGTGCGCCGGTTGATCCAGTTGGTCTGGTTGCCCGAGAGCGCGGCGGTGTTCAGCTCGCGCACCGCGACCACGTAGTCCTGGGTCACGCCGTCGATGGTGTAGCGGTCGATGTCCAGCTTCTCCGGGAAGCCGTAGACGTTGCGGATCTGCTGGCGCTGGGTGAACGTGGCCGAGAGCACGTTGGGGTCGAGCAGCCGGGCGTTGCTGATCGTGCCCGCGTCGGCGGCCAGGTCGGCGACGCTGGGCACGGCGCTGGTGGTGCTGTCCGACCCGTAGTCCACGTACTCCACGTCGCTCAGGCCGTAGGCCTCACGGGTGGAGGCGATCGCCCGCTCGATGTAGGCCGCCTCGCGGGAGTCGGCGCTGGGGCGCACCACGAACTGCTGCACGATCGCCGGGTAGGCGACGCCGATGACCACGCTGGACACCAGCAGCAGCACCAGCGCCGCGGCCGGGATGAGCACGTTGCGGAACAGGATGTTGGCGAAGAAGGCGACGGCGCAGATCACCGCGACCGCGGCCAGGATCGTCTTGGCCGGCAGCAGCGCGTTGACGTCGGTGTAGGACGCGCCGGTGTAGACGCCACCGCGGTCGGAGTAGACGGTGCCGTACCGGTCGAACCAGTAGGCGATGGCCTTCAGCAGCACGAACAGGCCCAGCAGCACGGAGAACTGGACGCGCGCGGCCGGCGTCAGCTTCTGGCCCGGGGTCTGCAGCCGCAGGCCGCCGAAGACGTAGTGGGTCAGCGCGGAGCCGATCAGCGCCAGGATCACGATGGCGAAGCCGAAGCCCAGCAGCAGGCGGTAGAACGGGTAGTCGAAGACGAAGAACGAGATGTCCAGGCCGAACTGCGGGTCGAGGGTGCCGAAGTCGGTCGAGTTCCGGAAGGTCAGCCAGGTCTCCCAGCTGCTCTGCGCGGTGACCCCGGCGAACAGGCCCAGCACGACGCCCAGGGCGATCAGCACGAGGGTGCGACGCGGCTCGAGCGACTGGCGGTAGCGCTCCAGGTTCTGCTGCTCCAGCGACATCGGCCGGAACACCGGGCGGAACCGGTAGGCCAGGTGCACGGCGAGTGCCACCAGGCCGCCGGTGGCGACCCCGGCGACGATGAACAGCAGGGCGCGGGTGCGCAGCTCGGTCCAGAAGACCTCGGTGAAGCCCGTCTCGGCGAACCACAGGTAGTCGACGTAGACGTTGGTGAGGCTGCCGATGACGCTGACGAGCGCAAGCAGGACGACGATGACGCCGATCACGAGCTTGGCCCGACGGGACAGCGTCGGTACCGGCACGGGGGGCCGCATGGCCACGGATGTGCTCCTTCTGGTCCAGATGTGGCCCCCGATGTGGTCGGGGGTCACAGGTCTACGACGTCGCGCGTCCAGGTCCCCGACAGCAGCGCTGCGGATGGTGGGCTCGGAGTCGACTGCTCAACTCACGCGAGGGGCGCCGGGTTCCCCGCTGTGCTCGACATGGTGCTCGTCCGCGGCACTCAGCAGGCCGCCGGGGTGCGGCCGGCACCGAAGTCGGCCAGGGCGGTGAGCGCGTCGTCCAGCGAGGCCACCTTCGCCATGGTGATCCCCGGCTGCGGGGCCGCCAGGGCCTCGGCGCAGTTGGCCGCCGGGACCAGGAAGAGCTCGGCGCCGATGTCGTGCGCGGCGACCAGCTTGAGCTGGATGCCGCCGATCGGGCCGACCACGCCCTCGGCGTCGATGGTGCCGGTGCCGGCGATCACCTCACCGCCGGTGAGGTCCGTGGGGCCGACCAGGTCGAGGATGCCGAGGGTGAGCATCAGCCCGGCCGAGGGCCCGCCCACGTCGGCGACGTCGATCGAGACGGTGAACGGCGCCGAGGGCAGCGAGGCCACCGTCACCCCCAGCACCGAGCCCGCCGGCACGGTGCCCGTGTCGTCGGCCGGCGGCGTCCCGGTGACGACGGTCGCCGTCCCCGGGGCGCCCAGCCGGGTGTAGTCGACCGGCACGGCGGTGCCCGGTGGCACGGCGCCCAGCACGGCCTTGAGGGTGTCCTGGTCGGGTGTCGGCCGGCCGCCGACCGCCTCGATCGCGTCGCCCACCTCCAGCACCGACTCCGACGGCGACTCGTCGGCGAAGCCCTGCACGACGACCTTGACCGGATATCCGAGCTCGCTGAGCGCGGCGCTCTCCGCGGCCTGCTCCGAGCTCAGGAACTGGGCCCGGTTCTGCTGCTGGGTCTCCTCGACGGTCTGGTCGGCGGGGTAGACCGCCTCGCGCGGCACCACCACGGTGTCCTGGTCGAACCAGCCGCGCACCGCCTCCACGATGGTCAGGTCACCGCTGGTCACCCCCACCGTCATGAGGTTGAGGTTGCCGGTGACCTCGCGGGTCTCCCGGCCGGTGACGGTGATGATCCTGTCGCCGTCGATGCTGCCCAGCGTGTTGTAGGTGGGCCCGGGCACCTGGGCGACGTACGGCACCGGCAGGACGGTCCCCAGGACACCGAAGGTGAGCAACAACACGGCCCCGGTGACGAGGACGACGATCCGACGGCTCACGGTTCTCCCTGCACGGGCTGCTGCCCGCGGTCGCGCTCAGCTGGGTCAGGCACGGGCTGCCCCTGCGTGCCGGCGGCGTGCCGGTCCGGCCGGGAGCCTAGGCGAGGATCCTGACCAGGGGGGTCGGCCGCACCCGGCGCACCCGGTCGGCGACCCCCGGTGCTGTCCGCCGTGGGCGGACGGCACCGGCACGTCCGGGGGGCACCGGCCCGGCCGGACGCGGCTACCGTGGGCACATGAGCGACGTGCCCTTCGGCTTCGGGATCCCCGACCGCGACCCTGACCGCCGAGGCGACGGCGACCAGCCCGGCAGCACCGGCGGCGGGGGCAACCCGGCCGACCCGTTCGGCCTGGGCGCCCTGGGCCTGGGCGGGCTCGGCGCCGGCGGCGGGCCCGAGGACCTGCTGGGCAAGATGCCGCTGTTCGCCGAGCTGCAGAAGCTGATGTCCTGGCAGGGCGGCCCGGTGAACTGGGACCTCGCCCGCCAGGGCGCGATCAGCCAGCTCGCCCCCGGCCACCAGCCCACGTCCGGCGCCGAGCAGACCGCCGTCGCCGACGCCCTGCGGCTGGCCGACCTCTGGCTGGACCAGGCCACCGAGTTCCCCTCCGGCGTGGAGCGCACCGCCGCCTGGTCCCGGGTGGACTGGCTGGAGCAGACGCTGCCGGCCTGGGGCGGGCTGATCGACCCGCTGGCCGAGCGCGTGGTGGCGGCCATGACCAGCGCCCTGCCGCAGGAGGCGGCCAGCATGATGGGGCCGCTGGCCGGGATCATGGGCCAGCTGGGCGGCATGATGTTCGGCTCCCAGGTCGGCCAGGCCCTCGGCAGGCTCGCCGACGAGGTCGTGACCAGCACCGACGTCGGGCTGCCGCTCGGCCCCACCGGTGTCGCGGCGCTCGTCCCGCAGAACGTCACCGCCTTCGGGCAGGGTCTGGATCGCCCCGAGGACGAGGTGCGGCTGTTCCTGGCACTGCGCGAGGCGGCCCACCAGCGGCTGTTCGCGCACGTGCCGTGGCTGCGCCAGCAGCTGCTCGACGCCGTGCACGCCTACGCCCGCGGCATCCACGTCGACCGGGAGGCCATCGAGCGTGGCATGGCCGAGGCGATGGGCTCGACCGACGGCGGTGGCATCGACCCCAGCGACCCGGAGAGCATCCAGCGGCTGCTGAGCAGCGGCATGCTGGAGCCGGAGGAGACCCCACAGCAGCAGATGGCCCTGCGCCGGCTGGAGACGCTGCTGGCCCTCGTCGAGGGCTGGGTCGACCACATCGTCGCCGCCGCGGCGACCGACCGGCTGCCCGGGCTGTCCGCCCTGGCCGAGACGATGCGCCGGCGCCGCGCCTCCGGCGGCCCGGCGGAGCAGACGTTCGCCACGCTGGTCGGACTCGAGCTGCGGCCGCGCCGGCTGCGCGACGCCAGCACCGTGTGGGGCGCCATGGCCCAGCAGCACGGCACGGCCGCCCGCGACCAGCTGTGGTCGCACCCGGACCTGCTGCCCACCTCCGACGACCTGGACGAGCCGCTGGACTTCGTCGCCCGCCAGGGCCGTTCCGACGAGATGGCCGAGCTCGAGTCGATGGGCGACGACACCCAGAGCGACGGTCCCGCCGGCGACGGGACATCCGGGACCGACGACGGCCCGGCACCGGACGGCGACAACCGGGGCTGACCCGGCGCGCCGTGGACCGGCGGCGCGTGCCGCCGGTCCACGGCCCGGCGCGGGCGCACGTGGCGCCCGGCGACCTCAGTCGGGCAGCTGGGCCCCACCGGGCCGGGCCGCGCCCAGCTCGACCCCCTCCAGGAAACCGAGGGCCCGCTCGGCCAGCGGGTAGCGGCCGACCAGCTCCCAGAACGCCGGGCCGTGACCCGGTTCCACCAGGTGCGCCAGCTCGTGCACCAGCACGTAGTCGACGACGTACTCGGGCATCCCCTGCAGGCGCCGGGACAGCCGGATCGTGCCGTCGGCGGGCGTGCAGGAGCCCCAGCGGCGGTTCTGGTTGTCCACCCAGCGCACGCTGACCGGCAGCGGCCCGCCGCCCAGGTGCGCGGCGCTGAGCGTGGCGGCCCGCTCCAGCAGCTGCTCGTCGCCACCCAGCGAGCGGCGGCGGCGCTCCTCCTGCCGGCGCAGCTTGGCCACCATCTGGTCCACCCAGCGGCGCTCCTCGGCCGGGCTGAACGCCGCGGGGATGAGCACCACGGTGCGGCCGTGCTCGCGGTAGGCGGTCACCGTGCGCCGGCGGCGCGGGCTGCGCCGCACCTCGACGACGCCGTCCTCGGAGGTGTGCGCGTGGACCTTGGCCGGTGCGCCGGACAGCGCGGCCCGCCGACGACTGCTCCCGGACGACGGCGCGTCGGCGGACGCGCCGGACCGGTCGTGGGGTCGCTGAGGCACGAGCGCACGGTAACCAACATCGCCGGTCGCGCCCATCCGGTCCACCCGGTCGTGTCCAGGTCCACACGTCTGCGCGCACCGCGCGACCCCTCCCACGAGCCGCTGACCAGCCATCGGACCGGCACTGTCAACACGCCGTCCACAGGTCCGTCCACATCCGGACCGTCACTCGTCGTTGACGGCGGGCGGTGCGGGCAATAGCGTGCCGGGTGCCGGGGCCCCCGGTGGTCCTGGTCGGTCCGCAAGGGGAAGGTGGACCGCCCAGGGAGAACACCGGGGGCCTCGTCGCACCCTCCGTCCACAGCGCCCGTCGTGCCCCGATCCGTGGACGGCGCCGCCCTGTGGACGACGCCGGCGGGACGGCGTCCCCGGATGGCACCCTCGCGCCGTGACCGACGCGATCCACCCCCTGGTGCCCCCCGCGACGCCCCTGCTGGAGCTGGCGGACTCGAGCCTGCGCATCGGCGGCCTGGACGGTGCGGACGGGCTGCTGGTCACCGGCGGTGGCCCGTGGCTGGCACCGCTGGTGCGCGGGCTCGACGGGCGCCGCAGCACGCGCACGGTCCTGGCCGACGCGGCCGCGACCGGCCTGGACCCGGTCGCGGTGCACGACCTGCTGGACGGGCTGCGGAGCGCCGGGCTGCGCACCGACGTCGACCCGGCCGACCTGCTCGCCGCCGAGGCCGGCCCGGCGGCCCGCAGCCGCACGGCCGTGGAACTGCCCGGCACCCTCGGCGCCGCGCCCCAGGACGGTGGCCGGTCCCCCACCTGGCGCGCCCGTCGGGCGGCCCGAGTGGTCGTGGACGGGGCCACCCGGGTGGGGGCACCGCTGGCGTCGGTGCTGGCCGCCAGCGGCATCGGCCGCCTCGACGTGCGGGACCGGCGGCCGGTCGCCTCCGCCGATGCGGTGGTCGGCGGCGTCACCGCCCAGGACGAGGGTCGACTGCGCTCGATGGCCGCAGCGGACGCCGTGCGCCGCGTGCACCCGACGGTCGACCTGCGGCCGCTGGACGCCGGTGAGCTGCCCGACCTCGTCGTCCTCTGCCGGCCGTGGGCGGCGGTCGACCCGCTGAGCTCGGCCTGGCAGCGGGCCGGGGTGCCGCACCTGGTCGCCACGATGCGGGGCGAGGCCGGCGTCGTCGGGCCGCTGGTCGTGCCCGGGCTGACCAGCTGCCTGCGGTGCGGCGACCTGCACCGGCGCGACGCCGACCACCGGTGGCCGGAGATGGCCGCCCAGCTGACGGCCGTGGAACCGCCGCCGAGCGGGGCGACGCTCACCTGCCTGGCCACCGCGCTCACCGCGGCACTGCAGGTGCTCGCGCACGTCGACGGCGGCGCCGCTCCCGCCGCGCTCGAGGCGACGATCGAGCTGCGGTTGCCCGACCTGGTGCCGCGCCGGCGCAGCTGGCCACCGCACCCGGCGTGCGGGTGCGCCGGGTCCCGGACCGGCCGGTGACCAGGCTGGGCCCGGGCACCCGACCGGGGGACCACCCGCCACCGGGTGGCGCGGCGGTGGACACTGTTCCTGTGACCGAGACCGGACGTCCGATGCCCCGAGGGTCCGTGTCCCGGACGGCGAAGCTCGCCTCCCTGCCGCTGGGCGCTGCCGGCCGGGCGACCCTGGGCATCGGGAAGCGGATGTCCGGCCGCTCCTCGGCGGAGGTCTCGGCCGAGCTGCAGCAGCGCACCGCCGAGCAGCTGTTCGCCGTGCTCGGGCAGCTCAAGGGCGGGGCCATGAAGCTCGGGCAGACGCTGTCGGTCTTCGAGGCCGCCGTGCCCGAGGAGATGGCCGGCCCGTACCGCGAGGCACTGGTCAAGCTGCAGGAGGCGGCGCCGCCGATGCCGGTGCGCACGGTGCACGGGGTGCTCGCCCAGCAGCTGGGCAGCTCGTGGCGGCAGCGGTTCCGGGAGTTCGACGACGCCCCGTCCGCGGCGGCGAGCATCGGCCAGGTGCACCGGGCCACCTGGCGCGACGGGCGTGACGTGGCGGTCAAGATCCAGTACCCGGGGGCCGCGACCGCGCTGATCGCCGACCTCAACCAGCTGGGCCGCTTCGCGCGGCTGTTCGCCGCGTTCATGCCCGGCATGGACATCAAGCCGCTGGTCGAGGAGCTCAAGGCACGGGTGATCGAGGAGCTGGACTACGGCATGGAGGCCGACTCGCAGCGGGCCTTCGCCGCCGCCTTCGCCGGTGACGAGCAGATCGTGGTGCCGCGGATCGTGGCCAGCGCGCCCAAGGTGATCGTGTCGGAGTGGCTGGACGGGCTGCCGCTGGCCAAGATCATCGCGTCCGGGACGCGGGAGCAGCGCGACCGCGCGGGCCTGCTCATGGGCGTGTTCCACTTCTCCGCACCGCAGCGCGCCGGCCTGCTGCACGCCGACCCGCACCCGGGCAACTTCCGGCTCACCGCCGACGACCGGCTGGGTGTCATCGACTTCGGCGCGACCGCCCGGCTGCCCGAGGGACTGCCGGAGCCGATCGGCCGGCTGCTGCGCTGGTCGCTGGCCGGCCGCGCGGAGAGCGTGCTGGCAGACCTGCGCACCGAGGGCTTCGTCCGGCCCGAGGTCCAGGTGGACGCCGAGGCCGTGCTGGACTACCTGCGACCGCTCATGGAGCCGGTCGCCACCCGCCACTTCCACTTCACCCGGGCCTGGATGCAGGCCCAGGCGCTGCGGCTGGGCGACCCGCGCACCGAGGCCAGCAAGCTGGGCCGGCAGCTGAACCTGCCGCCCAACTACCTGATGATCCACCGCGTGACGATGGGGTCGATCGGGGTGCTCTGCCAGCTCGACGCGGCCGGGGACTACCGCGGCGTCATCGAGGAGTGGCTCCCCGGCTTCGCCGACTGACGACGGGCATCCCCGCCCGTGTCCTCCACGGCGGGGATGCCCGTCAGCGCGAGCCGTACGCGGTGCGGAGGCCCTCCTGCCCGTGCCGCGCGCGGCGTGGAGGGCGGAGCACCTCCCGCCGCGGACTGCAGGAGGCACTCCGACCTCGGGGGCACGGCACCTGACCGTGGTGCGGTCCGCAGGATCGCGGTGCTGTCGCGCCTCCGCCGTCACCAGACGGCGGCGTTGGCCCGGGCGGCTCGCCGGGAGGCGCGCTCGGCGCGCCGGGCCCACCGTCGGGCGGCCATGATCCGGCGCGCCCGGTCGGCGTCGTCGGACCTGGTCTGGAAGTCGCGCATGCGGCTGCGCGCCAGGTCGTCGTGGAACGTGTGCACGGTTCTGTCCTCACAGGGTGGGTGGCCGGCGCCCCGGGTGGGGCGCCGGCTCGAACGGGGTCTGCCGGCCTCGGGGCGGCAGGTGGCTGGCCGAGCACCGGCGCGACGTGCAGCCGGTGCGGTGCTGGCAGGTCGGGCTCCTCACGCGGCGGCGTCCTTCCGGGGACGACCGCGCGGGCGCTTGCGGGCGATGACCACTCCCTGCTGGAAGATCTCGCCGCCCCAGACGCCCCATGGCTCGGCCCGATCCAGAGCGCCGGCCAGGCAGGCGGCCCGGACGGGGCAGGTGGAGCACAGCTCCTTGGCGATCTCGAGCTGCGCGGGCGCCTCGGCGAACCACAGGTCGGGGTCCTGGACACGGCAGGGCAGGGTGCGAGCGGGGGCCGACCCGGTCGTCGTCGTCCTGGGGCTGTTGCCCCCGCCCTGCCCCCGGGCCCCGCCCGTGTCGGGCCCGAGACGGCGCTGGGACGTCGGCCGCTCGATCGTCTGCTGCACGTCTCCTCCTCTTCCTCGTCGGTGACTCACTCCCGACCGACGGGGGACCGACGGCCGGGTGACTCGACGGGATCCGCGGAGAAAGACAGAGGCCGCGGATCCCGGTTCGGGTTCCGCGGCCTCGAGGAGGTCCTGCTGAGCTCAGCTCAGCGGGTCTCTCGGGGGCAGCTCGCCCGGAATGGTGTTCTTCAGCTGGACGGTGCGCTCGGCGGTGCCGGCACCGGTGGTGTGCAAGCCGGTCGAGCCGGCAGCGGCGATGAGGCCGCGGAATCGGATGGCAGCGCCGACGGAGGACGCACCGGTCCCCGGGATCGGGGCGGCCAGGCCGGACAGGACACCGGCGCGCAGATCGACCGGCAGTGCCGTCGCGGCGACCGGGGTCGCCCAGGCGTACGGACGCGCGGCGAGGACACCCAGGCCGGTCGGCGCGGCGGGGGCATCCCAGGTCATGGTGTTCTTCACGTGGTCAACCCCTCTCCGGGCAGGACACCGGCTGGTGGGCCGGTGCCGGTCGCTGGTCGTGTCGTCGTGCTCCGCGGTGTGGCGTGGGCCGCACTGCGATGTGGTGTGAGGGGAGGTTATGGGCTGCCCGGCGAGGGGCGCAACGCAATTAACGAGAAGTTCCGGTGACTGCCCCGATCGGGCGTGTCGCCCGGGCCCGCGGCCGCGCGGCGAGGTCGTCCGGCGAGGTCAACCGGCGACGGCGGCGAGCACCTCGGCGCCGTACATGTCGAGCTTCCGGCTGCCGATGCCGGGCAGCCCGGACAGCTCCTGCAGGGTCGAGGGACGGGTCTCGGCGATGGCCTGCAGGGTGGCGTCGCTGAACACCACGTAGGCGGGGACCGACGCGGTGGCCGCCGTCTGGGCACGCCAGGCGCGCAGCCGCTCGAAGCGCTCCCCCGCAGCCCCGTCCAGCACGACCGGGGGCCGCTTGGTCGGCGTCGTCCGCGGCCGGGCGGCGCCGTCCGGGGCGAGCCCGTCGAGGAACCGGCTGCGTGGCCGGGTGCGCCGGCCACCGGGTGCCCGGGCCAGCGACCAGGACAGGGTGAGCTGCTCGCGCGCCCGGGTCACCGCCACGTACAGCAGCCGGCGCTCCTCCTCGACCGCATCGGGCCGGGAGTGCGACTGGGCGATGGGCAGGACGCCGTCGACCAGACCGACGACGAAGACCGCGTCCCACTCCAGGCCCTTGGCGGCGTGCATGGAGGCGAGCGTGACGCCCTGGACGGTGGGCGCGTGCTGGGCGTTGGCGCGCTCGGCGAGGTGGGCGACGAAGCCGGCGAGGTCGAGGGCGGGCTCCTCGGAGACCATGTCGACGGCCAGGTCGACCAGGGCGGCCAGCGACTGCCAGCGGTCCCGGGCGGCACCGCCGGGCGGGGGCCGGTGCTCGACCCACCCGGTGGCGGCCAGCACGTCCCGGACGGAGGGCACCAGGGCGCCGGGCTCGTTTCCGCCGGCCGCCGCACCCCGCAGCAGCTGGACGGCGTCCCGGACCTCGGGGCGCTCGAAGAAGCGCTCGCCGCCCTTGAGCACGTACGGCACGCCGACGTCGGTGAGCGCGGCCTCGTAGACCTGGGACTGCGCGTTGATCCGGAACAGCACGGCGATCTCCGAGGCGGGCAGCCCGCCGTCGACCAGCGCCCGGCAGGCCGCGGCGACCGCCGCGGCCTCGGCCGGCTCGTCGGGGTGCTCGACGAAGCGCGGTTCGGCCCCCGGGGTGCGCTGACCCAGCAGCCGCAGGCCGGGCAGCCCCTTGCGGCGGGGCGCCTGGCCGATCAGCTTGTTCGCCAGTGCCACGACCTGCGGGGTGGAGCGGTAGTCGCGCTCCAGCTTCACCACCTCGGCGTCGGGGTAGCGGTCGGCGAAGCCGAGCAGGTGGTCGGGGTCGGCGCCGGTGAAGGAGTAGATCGTCTGGTTGGGGTCGCCGACGACGCAGATCTCCGCGCGGCCACCGAGCCAGGCGTCCAGCAGCCGCTGCTGCAGCGGGTTGACGTCCTGGTACTCGTCGACGACGAAGTGCCGGTACTGACCGCGGACCTCGCGGGCGACGTCCCGGTGCTCCTCCAGCGCGTAGGCCGTGACCAGCAGCAGGTCCTCGAAGTCCAGTGCGCCGTCGCGCTGCTTGGCCGACTCGTAGCCGGCGTAGACGGCGGCGACGGTGGCCGCGTCGAAGGGGACCTCCCGCTGGGCGGCGGCAGCCCGGGCCGGGTAGTCCTCGGGCGTGGCCAGCGTGGTCTTGGCCCACTCGATCTCGCTGGCCAGGTCGCGCAGGCTGGCACGGTCGGTGGTCAGCCGGGAGCGGGAGGCCGCCGCGGCGACCACCCGCAGCTTGTTCTCGACCAGCTCGGGCATCGGCCCGCCCAGCACGCGGGGGGCGAAGTAGCGCAGCTGGCGCATGGCGGCGGCGTGGAAGGTGCGCGCCTGCACCCCCCCGACGCCGAGGGCGGACAGCCGGCCGCGCAGCTCGCCGGCGGCCCGGGCGGTGAAGGTGACGGCCAGGACCTGCTCGGGCACGTACACCCCGGTGTGCACCCCGTAGGCGATCCGGTGGGTGATGGTGCGGGTCTTGCCGGTGCCGGCCCCGGCCAGGATGCAGACCGGCCCCTGCACCGCCGCTGCCGCCGAGCGCTGCTCCTCGTCCAGGCCGGCCAGGATCGCCTCGGCTCCTCCGTCAGCGGTCGTGCGCAGCGCACCCGGGGTCCCCACGCGCCCATCCTCCCAGCCGGTGCGCCGCCCGGGCCGACGGCGGCACCGGCGGGGGGAAGCATCGCCCGGCGGCCCGCGTTCGGCCCTGCGGGCTCCCAGTGTCCTGGGTGGCCCATCTCGCACCGACCGTGGAGGATCTCACTCGATGAGCGCCGCAACCGTTCCCGTGACCATGTACACCACCAGCTGGTGCGGCTACTGCGTCCGGCTGAAGAAGATGATGCAGCGCGAGGGCATCGAGTTCGCCGAGGTGAACATCGAGACCGACGAGACCGCGGCCGACCGGGTGATGGCGGCCAACGGCGGCAACCGCACGGTGCCGACGCTCGTCTTCGCCGACGGCAGCGCGCTGACCAACCCGAGCATCGACCAGGTGAAGTCCCAGCTCTCGCAGCTCCACGGCGCGTGATGCCGGGGTCGCGGCCTCTCCCGGGTGATGATCGCCCGCAGGGAGGCCGTCGGCCCACCTGGCACCGGACGCCGCCGTGGCGCCCACCCCAGTCGAGGAGGTCCCCGTGAGCGAGCCGGCCGAGCCCCTGGAGGCGGGAGGTGCGTGGCCCCTGCCGGGCGACG
The DNA here is from genome assembly GCF_010685995.1 of Goekera deserti. Taxonomy (GTDB): domain Bacteria; phylum Actinomycetota; class Actinomycetes; order Mycobacteriales; family Geodermatophilaceae; genus Goekera; species Goekera deserti. The sequence continues at coordinate 76,369 of NZ_JAAGWK010000002.1, forward strand.
CGGTGCGCACCCGCACCGGTGAGCCGGCCGTGCTGCTCACCCGTACCGAGGGCGGTTGGGCGGTGCTCGCCCCGCACGGCGAGCACACCGCCGGGGACCTCGTCGAGGCGCTGAGCCTCGCCGACCTGGTGGTCGAGGAGCTCGACGTGCTCACCCGGCCCACCCCGCCGCCACGGCCGGCGTGCCCTGCCGACGAGCCGGGCGACGACGACCCGGTCGGCCGGGAGCTCGCCGCCCTGCGCCGCACCGTGGGTCAGCTGGAGCACGCCCTGGTCACCCGGGTGTGCACCGAGCGGGCCATCGGGGTGCTGGCCGAGCGCCAGCGGCAGTCGCCCCGTGCGGCCTTCGAGGGGCTGCGCCGGGAGGCGCGGGCCAGCGGCCGGCTGGTGCACGACCTGGCCCGCGAGGTGCTCGACGGCCTGGACGTGGCCGCCGCCGCGGGACCGCCGGTGGGTCTGCGCCCGGCCCCGTTCCCGGCTCCCACCCCCGGGCAGCCCCCGCTGCGGCACGCGGGCACCCAGGACGCCGCTCCCCTGCTCGCCCCGGCCCCGGCGGCGCCCAGCGACGAGACCGCCGCACGCTCCGGTCCGCGCCGGGTGTCCCGCACCTTGCGCCCCGGTGTCACCCGGCACCGGGTGGACGGGCAGCCCTGATCCCCCCGCACCTGCCCGGTCGCCGGCCGCGCGGCCGGACCGCGCCCCGCCGGTGAGCCGGGCCGGCCGCCCGGAGCCGCTGACCCCGGGCGCACTCGCCGACCGGCTGGCAGCGGAGCTGGCCACGGTCGCGCCGGTGCCGGGCGCCGGCGCCCTGCGGGTGGCCGTGGACGGCCCCCCGGTCGCCGACCCCGAAGGGCTGGCCCGGTCGATCGCCGAGCGGCTGCCCGCGCTGGGCCGCTCCGCGGTGGTGGTGCCCGCCGCCGGGTTCCTCCGGCCGGCGTCGGTGCGCCTGGAACACGGCCGCACCGACCCCGACGCGCGGTACGAGGACTGGCTGGACGCCGGCGCCCTGGCCCGCGAGGTGCTCGACCGCACCGGCCCGGGCGGGCCGGGTGAGTACCTGCCGGAGCTCTGGGACACCGTGCGCGACCGGGCGTCCCGGCAGGTGCACCGCCCGCTGCCGCCGCGCGCGGTGCTGCTCGTGCCGGGCTCGCTGCTGCAGGGCGTCGGGCTGGCCTTCGACGTCACGGTGCACGTGCGGGTCAGCGCCGCCGCACGCCGGCGCCGCACCCCGGCCGAGCTGGCCTGGGAGCTCGCCGCCTTCGACCGGTACGACGCGGAGGTCGACCCCGCGGCGCTCGCGGACCTCGTGGTGCTCGCCGAGCACGCCGACCGCCCCGCCCTGGTGCGCCAGGGCCGCTTCCTCCCCTGACCTCCCACGCCGGCGGCGCCTGCCGCCGGGCCGGTCAGCGATGATCAGGAGCCCGCGCCCCAGAGGTCGCCGGCGACCCAGCGGTCGATGATGAAGCGGGCGATGGACACCGGTGGCGGCAGGGCCTGCGGGCCGCGCCCGGCAGCGAGCTCCTCCCGGGTGAACCAGCGGGCCTCCTCGATCTCGTCCTCATCGACGCGCAGCGTGCGGTCGCCCTCGACGCGGGCGGTGAAGCCGAGCATCAGCGACTGCGGGAACGGCCAGGGCTGGCTGGACACGTACCGGACGTCGGTGACCCGCAGCCCCACCTCCTCGGCGACCTCCCGGACGACGGCGGCCTCGGCGGACTCCCCCGGCTCGACGAAACCGGCCAGGATGGAGAACCGCCCCGGCGGCCACACCGCCTGCCGGCCCAGCACGCACCGGTCGCCGTCGTGCACCAGCATGATCACCGCGGGGTCGGTGCGCGGGAAGACCTGGCCGCCGCCCACCGGGTCGCGCTGCACCCAGCCGCCCTGCTCGACGACGGTGGCCGCGCCGGTGGCGGGGCTGAACCGGTTGCGCTCGTGCCACTCCACGATGCCCACCGCCTGGGCGAGCAGACCGGCGTCCCGGTCACCCAGGTCGGCCCCGATGTCGCGCAGCCCGGACCACCCGTCGACCGGCCGGCCGGACACCGTCAGCGAGCGCTCCCCCCGGACGACGGCGTACGGCACGCCGTCTGCCTCGCCCAGGTAGACCGCGCCGGTGGGCATCGTGGGCTGCTCGTCCCACAGCAGCTCGGGGCCGCCGGCGCCCTCGTGCACGGGCGCGGCGCGGGTGGCGTCCAGGGTGAGCACCCGCACCGGGCGCCCGCCGGTGGGGTCGGGCAGCGAACGGGCGAGGTGGCCGCGGTCGTGCGCGACCCGGGACAGCACCGGCACGCCGGGCTCGCTGGCCCGCGAGCCGGTCGGCCAGTCCCGCTCGGTCACCGGCTGCCCGGCCGGCGGCGGGTGCGCGCCGCTGCCGGCAGGTGGTGCGCCCGCCGAGGTCATGCCCCTGGCTCTGGCTCTGCGGTGGCCGTGACCTGGACCGGGCCGAGCACGTGCAGCGCGTCGGCCACCCGCCCGGCGTCGCCGACGACCACGCCGGTCAACCGGGCCGGCGCGAACCAGCGCCTCGCGGCCTGGGTGACCTCCTCGACGGTGACCGCGCCGAGGGCCCGCTGGTGCTCCGCGAGCCAGCCGGGCTGCAGGCCCGCGCCCAGCAGAGCCGACAGGGTGCTGGCCAGGCCGGCGTGCGTGGCCGTCGCCAGCGCGGTGGTGCCCAGCACGTAGCGGCGGGCGGCGTCCAGTTCGGCCTCGGTGACCGTGGTGAGCGCCATCCGGCCCAGCTCGTAGGTGGTCTCCAGCAGCGCCGGCCCGGTGACCTCGGTGGCGACGTCGGCCTCCACGAGGAAGGACGCACCGCCGGCCAGGTGGTCGATCGCGCTGCGCGGGCTGTAGCTGTAGCCCTTGCGCTCCCGGATGTTCTCGACCAGCCGGGAGGAGAAGTAGCCGCCGAAGACCATCGCCGCCAGCCGGACGGCGGGCAGCTCCGGGTCGGTGCGCGCGGGCGCCGGCCCGCCGAGCCGGATGTTCGACTGCACGGCGCCCGGGCGGTCCACCAGCTCCAGCGGGCCGGGTACGGGCTGCGGCACGGCCAGGACGGGGACGTCGGTGCCGGTCGCCGTCCAGCCGCCGAGCGCGGCACCCACCGCGTCGAGGGCGGCAGCGGGGTCGAGGTCGCCGACGAGCACGAGCGTGCTGCCGGCCGGGAGGACGCGCTCGCGGTGCAGCTTGCGCAACGCGGCCGAGCTCACCGACCCGACCAGCTCGGTGCGTGGCAGCTGCTGGCCGTAGGGGTGCAGCCCGTAGCGGCGGGAGGCCAGGGCGCTGCGGGCGATCACGCCGGGCTGCGAGCGGGCGATGGCGATGCGCTCGGCGACCCGGGCCCGCTCGCCCTCGACCGGACCGGCCGGGTAGGTCGCCGCGGTGAGCAGCTCGGCGAGCACGCCGAGCACCGGGGCGAGCCCGCTGGGCAGCAGCGTGGTGGAGAAGGTGAGCCGGTCGGGGTCGACCGAGACGCCCAGCTCGGCACCCTGCGCCTGCAGCAGCTGGGCGATCTCGACCTGGTCGTGCCGGGCCGTGCCCAGCAGCACCGCGCCGGCCAGCACCGCGGAGCGGGCCACGTGCGCCGCGGCCGCGCGGGCGGACGCCGCGGCGAAGGGCACCCGCAGCCGCAGCTCGACCAGCGGCACCCCCGGCCGCGGGACGACGACCAGGCGCAGGCCCGAGGGCAGCGTGGTGTCGTGCGCCTCGGGCACCGGCTGCGGGCGCGGCTCCCCCAGTGCGGGGACGAGGGTCGTGTCCAGCACCGGCACGCTCATCGACGTCCTCCGATCGTGCGCAGCTCCAGCACGGCGGCCGTGCCGGGGTCCAGGCCGCGGGCGGCCTGCTGCACCTGCTCCGGGGTGACGGCGGCCAGCCGGGCGGCCAGCTCCCCGGCCAGCTCGGCCCGGCCGTGCACCAGCTCCGCGGCGGCGAAGGCCAGCGTGCGGCCCAGCACCGAGTCGGCCTGGCGCAGCAGCTGGGCGCTGGTGCGGGCCTGCACCCGCACCAGTTCCTCGGCGCCGACGCCGTCGGTGGCGACCCGGGCGACCTCCTCGAACACCGCGTCGAGCACCCGGTCGGCCGGCACCTCGGCGGGGTGGTGCACCTGGGTGACCAGCATGGTGGCGTCGCGCACGTCGAACGGGTCACCGAACAGGCCGAGGTAGCTGCTCTGGGCCACCGCGACCCGGTCGCCGTGCACCAGGCGCAGCTCCAGCCGGGAGGCGTCGCCCTCGCTGAGCAGCTCGGCCAGCAGCACGGTGCCCAGGTAGGTGTCGAAGTCGCCCACCGGGTCGGGCACCCGCCAGCCGACGGCCACGGCCGGGGTCGGGATCAGCGGGTCCTCGACCACCCCGCGGCGCACGCTGGTCGGCGAGGGCTCCCCGGTGTGCGGGGTGGGCGGCGCCGGCCGGGCGGGCACGACGTCGAACCAACGGCGCACCAGGCGCTCGGTCTCGGCGGTGTCCAGGTCGCCGCCGAGGCACAGCACCGCGTTGGACGGCGCGTAGTAGCGGGAGAAGAAGTCCTCCGCGTCCTCGACGGTGGAGGACTCCAGGTCTACGAAGGAGCCGTAGCCGTCGTGGGTGTTGGCGAAGCTCTCGAAGGCGACCGGCGGCAGCTGCAGCCAGGGGAAGGCGCCGTAGGGCCGGTTCAGCACGTTGACCCGGATCTCCTCCTTCACCACGTCGATCTGGTTGCGGAGGTTCTCCTCGGTGATCGCCGGGGCGGCCATCCGGTCGGCCTCGAGGAACAGCGCGCGCTCCAGCGCCTCGGACGGCAGTGCCTGGAAGTAGTTGGTGTAGTCCAGGTGGGTGGAGCCGTTGAACATCCCGCCGGCGGCCTGCACCAGCCGGGCGTGCTCCATCTTCGGCACGTTGGCCGAGCCCTGGAACATCATGTGCTCGAAGAGGTGCGCGAACCCGGTGCGCCCCTCCGGTTCCGAGCGCATGCCCACGTCGTAGAACACGCTCACCGCGACCACCGGGACGCTCCGGTCGGGCGCCAGGACCACCCGCAGGCCGTTGTCGAGGGTGAACCGCTCGACGGGGTGGCGCAGGGTCAGGTCGGCACCGTCTCGCGTCACGTCCAGGACACTAGCTCTCCCCCGTCACACCACCTCGACGGCGTCGACCACCCGGTCGATCACGCCGTAGAGCTCCGCGTGGGTGTTGGGGATGGAGATGTAGAGCAGCGCCGGGGCCGGCCGGCCGACGTCGACCAGCAGCAGCGCGGCCCGCTCGCCGGTGGCGTCGTAGCCCTCGACGTCCCAGCTGAGCTCGAACTCGAACAGCTGCGCGGGGGCGCCGTCGACGGTGAGCGCCTCGTCGCGCAGCACCCGGCGGTCGTTGGGCATCGGGTAGTAGTTCAGCCGCACACTGTCGGCGACCTGCGGCATCGTGGCCGCCAGCGACCCCGGGCCGGTCCAGCCGTAGCCGTCCTGCAGCCCTCCGGAGGTGCACTGCGCGATGAAGCTGGTGCCGTCCGGGGTGAGGTCCTGGGTGGTGAAGAACTGGCCGGCGGTGGTGACCGTCTCCCGCTGCCGCCCCAGGTCGTACTCGTACCAGCCGTTGCCGAGGAACGGGTAGCTGATCCCGGCGTCGGAGTCGGTGATCCGCACGGTGCCGGGCGGGAAGGGCGTGCCGGGGGCCGCCTGCGGTGCGACGCTGCCCGGCGCACCGGGCGACGGGCCGGTGCCGCCCGACCCGCTCAGCACCACCGCCAGGACGACGGCCAGCACCAGCCCGAGCACCGACAGGCCGACCACGACCGGCACCCGCCGCGACCGCGACGCCGGCGGGGCCTGCTCCCAGCCGGGGTGCTGCGGGGGCGTCCAGGCGTGCTGGTCACCGGCGAGCGCGACGCCGGGGCCGGCCGGGGTGGTGACGTCGGACCAGGCGGCGCCGTCGAACCAGCGCACCAGCCCGGGGGCGCCGTCCGGGTCGGGGTACCAGCCGGGCGCCGCGCTCGTGGTCGGCTGCCCGCCCGACACGGCTCCGGGTCCGCTCATGCCGCGCAGCCTAGGCCGTGCCGGCGGCCGGTCACAGCACCCGCGGTGTGTCCCGGCACGCTCCCGGGGCCGGCCCGGCGGTCAGCTGCCGTCGGCGTGCGAGCTGAACCAGGACGCCAGGTCGGCGACGCCGTCGACGCCGCCACCGCGGAGCTCGGCCCGGCCGATGACGCCCAGCCCGGGCACCGTCCAGGCCAGCACGCTGTCGCCGTCGGGCTCGGTGACGGTGCAGGAGACCCGGCCGACGACGGTGTCGTCGTAGGCGGTCAGCTGGAACCAGCCGCGCCCGTCGTCGGGGTCGGTGCAGCCGTAGGCGCTGGTGTCGTCGTCCAGCTGGGGCAGGTCCAGCCGGCTGACGCCGGCGGCGAAGACGTCCGTGGCGGCGTCCTCGGAGTCGTAGAGCGTGTACGTCGCGCCGGTCGGCCCGCCGTCGGTGGCGCTGCGGCCGCAGCGCAGCCCGGTCAGCGCGTCGTCGCCGCCGGCGACGACGGTGCAGTCGGCCGGGTCCACGTCGTCGGGCAGCCCGAGCCGCAGCAGCCGCTGCTGCGCCGCGGTGGCCGCCGCGGCGTCGTCGTCCCGGGCGCGCTCGCTGAGCACCAGCAGCACCCCGAGGGTCGCCGCGACCAGCGCCAGGACGACGGCCACCGCCCACCCCAGCCGGCCGGGGCGCCGGTCCCGGTTCTGCCGCACCGGCTGCAGCGGCGCCGGCGGGGGCACCGCCGGGGAGCCCGGCCAGCCGCCGGGAGGTGGCGGTGCACCCGGGCCGGGCCGGTCGGGCGTGGGCCGGGGCAGCTGCGCGGTGACCGGGCGGGAGCCGTCCGGGGCGAGCGGGCCGGCGGTGGTCGGCGCGGTGCGACCGTCCTCCGGGCGGGGCACCTCCACACCGCTGACCGACAGGGCGGCGCGGGCGGCCGCGGCCATCCCGCCGGCCGACGTCCAGCGCTGCTCCCGGTCCTTGGCCAGCCCGCGCAGCACGACGGCGTCCAGCAGGTCGGGCAGTCCGGCCCGGACCGAGCTCGGGGCCGGCGGCTCCTCCTGCAGGTGGGCGTACATGTGCTCGGCCGCCCCCACGCCCTGGAACGGACGGCGCCCGGTGAGCAGCTCGAACAGCAGGCAGGCCAGGGAGTACACGTCGGCCCGGCCGTCCAGCGGCTGCCCGGTGAAGCGTTCCGGGGCCATGTACTCGGTGCTGCCCAGCGCCAGCCCGGTGCCGGTGAGCGCCGGCTGACCCTCGTCCTCGGTGCTGCGCGCGATGCCGAAGTCGACCAGGTAGACGAAGTCCTCCCCCGGGCGGTTCACGGCCAGGTCCGCGCCGTCGGCCCGGCCGACGAGCAGCACGTTGGAGGCCTTGACGTCGCGGTGCAGCAGGCCGTCGGCGTGCGCGGCGTCCAGGGCACGGGCCACCTGGCCCACGACGTCGACCGCCCGCGCGGGGTCCAGCGGGCCGGTGCGCGCCAGCAGCGCGGCCAGGTCCTCGCCCTCGACCAGGCGCATGTCCAGGAACAGCCGGCCGTCGATCTCGCCGTAGCGGTGGATCGGGATGACGTGCGGCTCGCGCAGCCGGGCCACCACGCGGGCCTCCCGCCGGAACCGCTCCTGGTAGGTGGCGTCGCTGGCCCACTGCGGGCCGAGCACCTTGAGCGCGACGTCCCGGTCGTGCTCGGTGTCGTGCGCGCGCAGCACCTCGCCCATGCCGCCGCGACCGAGCAGGCCGAGCACCTCGTAGGGGCCGAAGCGCTGGCCGGGACCCGTCACGACCCGATCCCCTCTGACTTCTGCCCGAAGAAGTCAGTGGGTGCGATGGCCGCCATCGGCGTCAGCGGGCGGCGAACGGCACGCGGGCCAGCTCGCGCCACAGGTGCGCGGCGGCCTCGGCGCCGCGGTACAGCATCGGCAGCAGCACCCGCTCGTTCGGGGAGTGGATGCGGTCGGTCGGCAGCCCGGCGCCCAGGAACAGCAGCGGCGCGCCCAGCACACCGGCCAGGTCGGCCTCCGGGCCGCTGCCGCCCTCGCGGGTGATGAGCACCTGGTCGGCGTCGGTGTCGAAGGCCTGCGCGACGGAGCTGAGCAGGGCGGTCATCGCGGGGTGGTCGATGTCGCTGGCGCAGGGCGCGACGCCGCCGGCGGGCACGTGCACGTCGGCCTCGATCCCGTCCGGGGTGTTGGCCGCGACCCAGGCGCGCACCTGGTCGCCGAGGTCGGCCGGGACCTGGTCGGCGACCAGCCGGAAGGTGATCTTCGCGTGCGCCTCGGCGGGCACGATCGTCTTGTGGCCGGGCCCGGTGTAGCCGCCCCACATGCCGTTGACCTCGGCGGTCGGCCGGGCACCGACCCGCTCCAGGGTGCTGAACCCGGCCTCGCCGGCGGTGGCCCGCGAGGCGGCGGGGCCGGCCAGCCAGGCCGCCTCGTCGAAGGGCACCCGGCCCATCAGCTCGCGCTCCCGGTCGCTCAGCGGCCGCACCCGGTCGTAGAAGCCGGGCAGGGTGACCCGACCCTCGGCGTCGTGCAGGCCGGCCAGCAGGGTGGCCATCGCGTGCAGCGGGTTGGGCACCGCACCGCCGAACGAGCCGGAGTGCAGGTCGACCGCGGGGCCGCGCAGGGTGATCTCGGCGTCGGCCAGCCCGCGCATCGCGGTGACCACGCTGGGCACGTCGGGGGCGGCCATGCCGGTGTCGCTGACCACGACGACGTCGCAGCGCAGCCGCTCGGCCCGTGCCTGCAGCAGCGCCGCGAAGTGCGGCGACCCGGACTCCTCCTCGCCCTCGACCAGCAGCTTGACCGTGACGGCGGGGCTGGTCCGGCCGGTGGCGGCGAGGTGGGCGCGGATGCCGAGCAGGTGGAAGGCGACGTTGCCCTTGTCGTCGATGGCGCCGCGGGCGTGCAGCTCCGGCCCGTCCGGGCCCTCGACCCGGGTGGGCTCGAACGGCGGGTGCTCCCACAGCTCCAGCGGGTCGACCGGCTGGACGTCGTGGTGGCCGTAGACCAGCGCGACCGGGGCGCCGGGCTCCTCGGCGGGCCACTCGGCGTACACGGCCGGCGCGCCGGGGGTCGGCCAGATCTCCACCGTGGGGAAGCCGGTACGCCGCAGCGCGGCGGCGAGCCACTCGGCGCTGGCCGCGACGTCGGGTGCGTGGGCCGGGTCGGCGGAGATCGAGGGGATGCGCAGCCACGCATCGAGGTCGGCGTGCAGGTCGTCGGTGTGGGCGGTGACGAAGTCGCGCTCGGGGCTGCTCACCCGTGGCACGGTAGTGCGGCGTGCCCGGGCGCGGGGCCCGCGCCCCTCGCGCCCCACCCGACCGGGCGTGGTTGGGTGGCCACCATGCCCCCGGGGATGCAGCAGGTGGACGTCGGCGACCTGGTCTTCGACGTGCGGACCGACGGACCCGAGGACGGGCGCCCGGTGCTCCTGCTGCACGGGTTCCCGCAGACGTCGCTGTGCTGGTCGGCGGTCACCCCGCTGCTGGCCGCGGCCGGGCTGCGCACCTACGCCCCCGACCAGCTGGGCTACTCCCCCGGCGCCCGCCCGGACGACGTGGACGCCTACTCCACCCCGGCCCTGGCCCAGGTCACCGCCGACCTGATGACCGCCCTGGACGTGCCGGTGGCCGACGTGGTCGGGCACGACTGGGGCGCCAACGTGGGCTGGGCGCTGGCCGGCTGGCACGCCGACCGGGTGCGCACCCTGACCGCGCTGTCGGTGCCGCACCCGACGGCCTACACGCTGGCCTACCGCGCCGACCCGGAGCAGAAGGAGCGCTCGGCCTACATCAAGCTGTTCTGGCACGAGGGCAAGGCGGAGCAGGTGCTGCTCGAGGACGGCGCCCGCCGGTTGCGCCGGATGCTGCACGCGCCGGGGGTGCTGGCCGAGGCGGTCGACGTCTACGTCGCCCACCTGTCCGCGCCGGGTGCGCTGACCGCCGCGCTGAACTGGTACCGGGCGATGAGCTCCGCCACGCCGGTCGACCCGGTCGGCGTCGGCACGACCTACGTGTGGAGCGACGGGGACGTCGCGATCGGTCGCACCGCCGCGGAGGCGTGCGCCGACCAGGTCACCGGCGACTACACGTTCGTCGAGCTGCCCGGGGTCACCCACTGGATCCCCGAGCAGGCACCGGAGGAGACCGCCCGCGCGGTGCTCGACCGGATCGCCCGCGGCTGACCGGGTCGGCCGAGCGGTGCACGTGCTGGCCTGCCCGTACGACGGGGACGCCGTCCAGGTCGTCGACCTCCGGCGCGCCGGCGGCGGGCACCCATTGGTCACCTGCCCGACCTGCGGGCGCCGGTTCGAGCTCGTCGGCACCCGGCTGGTGGAGCTACCACCCGGCGAGGAGTGCTGACGGCACGGATGACCGACGTGGCCCGCGACCAGGGCGGGCAGGCCGACCTGCACCGGCGGAGGCTGCGCTCCTGCGGTGTTGCTCCTGCTCCTGCGGTGGTGCACGACCGCAGGAGCAGGAGGGCCGCCGCAGGAGCAGTGCGGCCCGGGCGGAGGCGTACGCCGACCAGGTCACCGGCGACCACACGGTCGTCGGGCTGACCGGGGTCACCCACCGGGTCCCCGCGCAGGACCCCGAGGACACCGCGCGCGCGGTGCTCGACCGGATCGCCCGCGGCTGATCCGCCTGCGTGTCGCAACACACCCGCCGCGCGGCTGGTGTGATCCGCGCCTCCCGCGGTCTACGGTGCGCTCGCACACCCCGCCGAGAGGGAGATCCCATGCGCGTGCGCCGTGCCCCCGTCCTGTCCCTGGCCGCCGTCGCCCTGGTGCTCCTCGCGGGCTGCTCCGGTCAGGAGGAACCCGCGTCCGGGGGCGGCACCGCCGCCGAGGAGCGGGAGTCGCCGCTGACGCCCTACTTCGACGCCGTGTACGGCGGGGACCTCTCCGAGGAGGAGCAGCAGGCCCGGTTCGAGGAGCAGCAGCGCGAGCAGGAGGAGATCGTCGCGCAGTGCATGCAGGACGAGGGCTTCGAGTACACCCCCGCCGACAACGGCAGCTTCTCCACCAGTGACGGCAGCGAGTACCGGCCCGAGGACCGGGACTGGGTCGAGCAGTACGGCTACGGGGCCATCAACTCGCCGTTCAACGAGCAGCCGCCGCCGGAGGAGGAGTACGTCGACCCGAACGCCGACTACGTCATGAGCCTGTCCGAGTCCGAGCAGCAGGCCTTCAACGAGGCCCTCTACGGACCGCCGGTGCCCGAGGACCAGATGTCCGAGGACGGCTCCTACGAGTACGACTGGGAGGCCTCCGGGTGCACCGGCCGGGCCCAGCACGAGGTCACCGGGGAGGACCCGTCGCAGTCGGAGGAGTTCCGGCCGCTGTTCGACGCGATCAACGAGCTCTACGAAACCGCCGCGTCGTCGCCGGACATGACCGCGCTGGACGCCGAGTGGGCCGCGTGCATGGACGCCGCCGGCCAGCCCGGCTTCTCGGTGCAGGCGGACGCGCAGAACTCGATCTACGAGGAGCAGAGCGCGCTGTACGAGGACGCCGGCTCCGGTGAGCTCGGGGAGGCCCCACCGCCGCAGCCGGGGGACGCCGTCTTCGACGCCCTCGCCGAGAAGGAGGTCGAGTTGGCCCTCGTCGACCTCGACTGCCGCGAGGAGACCGACTATCGCGACCGTGCCGCGGACGTGATGTTCGAGATCGAGGAACAGTTCGTCGCCGACCACCAGGCCGAGCTGGACGCGCTGGTGGCCGCCGCGGAGCAGGACTGACGGTGCCCCGCCCGGACGACGAGACCGCTCCCTCCCCGAGCACCCCCGCCACCCCCCGGGACGACGCGACACCGCACCACGTGACCATGGACGCCGTGACCACGGATGGTGCGACCACGGACGGGACCGCACCGGGCGGGCCGGCGCCGGACGACGGCGCCGGTGCCCGGCGCGGTCGGCGGCTGGCCGGGCTCTCCGCGTGGTCGGCACTGGTGCGACGCAACCGGGCCCTGTGGGTCACCGCCGCGGTCGCCGTCGTGGCGCTGGTCGCCGGCCTGCTGCTCGGCCGTTTCGTGGTCTCCCCGGACGACGCCGCGGCCGAGCCGCCGGCTCCCGGCCTGATCACCGTGCCGGTCGGCTTCGGCCCGCTCAGCAACGACGTGACCATCCGCGGCGAGGTCGGCTACGCGGACTCCGTGGAGGTCACCGTGGACACCTCGGCGATCTCCGGGCCCGCGGTCGTCACCGGGCAGGTGCCCGAGGTGGGTGCCGAACTGGCGCCGCTGAGCGTCGCCCTGGAGATCGCCGGGCGCCCGGTGATCGTGCTGCCCGGCGAGCTGCCGTCCTACCGGACGCTGCGCTTCGGGGTGTCCGGGCCCGACGTGTTGCAGTTCAAGGAGGCCGTGCGCGCGGTCGGCCTGGACGCCGGCGACCCGGGCGACGACGTCTTCGACGCGCAGGCCGCGGCCGCGGTGACCGCGCTGTACGCCCAGGCCGGGTACACCGCGCCGGCCGGGGAGGAGGGCGCGGCGGAGGAGGTGCGCGCCGCGCAGGAGGGCGTCACCGCAGCCGAGCAGGGCGTGGCCACCGCGCAGGCGGAGCTGACGACCGCCCGGGCCGGGGCGTCCGCGGTGGCGGTGAAGACCGCGGACAACGCGGTCGCCGCCGCCCGGCGCGAGCTGGACGCCGCGCTGGCCTCGGCGCCCGACGACGCCGTGACCATCGGTGGTCTGCGCGACGCCCTGGCGCTGGCCGAGCTGCAGCGCCGCGAGCTGGACGCCACCCCGGACACCTCCGCCCAGCGCAGCCAGCTGACCACCGCGCAGTCCCAGCTCACCCGGGCCCGCGAGGACCTCACCCGGGCGCAGCAGTCGGCCCTGCCGGCCCTGCCCGGCGGGGAGGTGCTCTACCTGGGTCAGCTGCCCCGGCGGGTCGACGCGGTCGCCGTCCGGCGGGGCGCGGTGCTGGACGGGGCCGCGATGACGGTGTCCGGGGCGACGCTGGCGCTGAGCGGCACCGTGGCCGTGGCCGACGCCCGGCTGCTCTCCCCCGGCATGACCGCCACCTTCGAGCTGCCGGATGGCACCGAGCAGACCGCCACCATCCGCGAGGTGGAGGCCGGTGCCCAGGACGGGGAACGCTGGACCGTGCAGCTGGAGCCGGCGCCGCTGACCCCGGTCCAGGTCACCGAGCTGCAGGGGTCGAACGTGCGGGTGGCGATCCCGGTGGGCGCGACCGACGGCGACGTGCTGTCGGTGCCGCTGGCCGCACTGAGCGCCGGCCCGGGCGGTGAGTCCCGGGTGGAGGTGGTCGACGGTGACCCGCGGGACGGCGAGCGCGCCGCGTCCCACCTGGTCGTGGTCGAGACCGGCCTGGCCGCCGAGGGCGCCGTCGAGGTCCGCCCGGTCGACGGCGAGCTCGCCGAGGGGGACCTGGTCGTGGCCGGCCGATGACGGCGGCACCCACCGCCCCGGCCGCGGCGACCGGGCCGGACCCGGCGCCGGACGCCGTCCCGGCGATCGAGCTGCGGGACCTGACCCGCTCGTTCCCGGGTCCGCCGGAGGTGCAGGCCCTCAAGGGGGTCAACGTGTCCGTCGCGGACGGCGAGTACGTGGCGATCACCGGGCCCAGCGGCTCCGGGAAGTCCACGATGCTGAACATCCTGGGGCTGCTGGACCGGCCCACGGTCGGTGAGTACCGGCTGGGCGGGGTGCTGACCGGGACGCTCACCGAGGACCAGCGCGCCGCCGTCCGGGCCCGGCAGCTGGGGTTCGTGTTCCAGGCCTTCCACCTGATGTCCCGGCGCACGGTGCTGGAGAACGTGCTGCTGCCCATGCTCTACAGCGGGACCCCGCGCGCGCAGCGGGAGCCCCGGGCGCGCGAGGCGCTGCAGCGGGTGGGGCTGGACCACCGGGTGGACTTCCTGCCCGGCACCCTGTCCGGCGGCGAGCGGCAGCGGGTGGCCGTGGCCCGCGCCGTGGCGACCCGGCCGCGGGTGCTGCTGGCCGACGAGCCGACCGGGAACCTCGACCAGGCCACCAGCGGGGAGATCATGGCGCTGTTCGAGGAGCTGCACGCCGACGGGCTGACCCTCGTGGTCATCACCCACGACGAGGGCGTCGCCCGACGGGCCTCGCGACGCATCCGGCTCGCCGACGGACGCGTGAGCCCGGCGGCATGAGGGTCCCGCGGTCGATGCGCGGCCGACCCGGCCGACGTGTCGGCACCGGGCTGCTGCCCGGCCGACGTGCCGGCACCGGGCTGCTGGCCCGGCTGCCGCTGCCCCGGCGGACCGGCCGGGGTGCGTCGGCGCCGGACCTGCTGGTGGACCCAGCCGACCGGTTCCGCTTCACCGACCTGCTCGGTGAGGCCACCGCGGACATCGGGTCGCGGCCCGGGCGGCTGGTCACCACGATCATCGGCACCGTGCTGGGCATCGCCGCGCTGATCGCCACCATCGGCTTCGCCCAGACCGCCGCCGCGCAGATCGCCCGGCAGTTCGACACGGTGGCCGCCACCCAGCTGGTGGTGACGCCCGCGACCGCGCGCACCGGCGGCGGGCAGACCGTCGCCACGGCGGCGCTGCCGTGGGACGCGGTGGCCCGGATGGAGCGGCTGGCCGGGGTGGAGTCGGCGGCGCTGCTGGCCGAGGTGTCGCTGCCGACGGCGACGATCACCGCGGTGCCGGTGAACGACCCCTCGCAGGCACCCGTGGCGGCGCCCCCGGTGTACGCCGCCTCCGCGGAGCTGCTGGACGCGCTCGGGGGCCGGCTCTCCACGGGGCGGTTCTTCGACGCTGGGCACGACGAGCGGGCCGACCGGGTGGCCGTGCTCGGCGCCCGGGCAGCCACCCGGCTGGGGGTCGAGCGGGTGGACCAGCAGCCGTCGATCTTCGTGGACGGGATCGCCTACACGGTGGTGGGTGTGGTCGACGGCCTGGACGCCCGGGCCGAGCTGCTCGACGCGGTGCTGCTGCCGACCGGCACGGCCCGCGCGGACCTCGGCCTGGGGGCGCCCGGCGACGTGCAGGCCCGCATCGCCATCGGCGCCGGACCGCAGCTGCGCGACCAGGCGGCCCGGGCGCTCGCCCCGGACGCCCCGGACACCCTGGAGGTCCGGGCACCGGACGGGCGCTCCCAGCTGCGTCAGGACGTGCAGGCCGACGTCAACGGCGTGTTCGTGGTGCTGTCGGTGGTGGTGCTGCTGGCCGGCGGTGTGGGGATCGCCAACGTGACGATGCTGTCGGTGGTGGAGCGGGTCGGTGAGATCGGGCTCCGGCGCGCGGTCGGTGCGACCGGCCGGCAGATCGCCGGCCAGTTCGTGGCCGAGTCGATGGTGATCGGGCTGCTGGGCGGGCTCATCGGTGCCTCGCTGGGCGTCTTCGCGGTGGTCGCCATCGCGCTGGCCCGGGACTGGACGCCGGTGGTCAGCCCGTGGGTGACGGTCGGTGGGGCCCTGCTGGGCGCGCTGCTCGGGTTGGTCGCCGGTGGCCTGCCGGCGCGCCGGGCGGCGCAGATCGAGCCGGTCGACGCGCTGCGCGGGGGGACGTGACCTGTCAGTGCCCGTCGGGTGTCGGGTGCCCGTCGGGCCGTCGGGTGCCCGTCGGGCCGTCGCGTGCCCGTCGGGTCGGGATGCCGCGGTCGGAGGCCGACGCTCAGGCCTCACCCCCGCTGACCAGGGCGAGCAGCCCCGCCTCGTCGAGCAGGTCGACCGGCCGCAGCGTGACCCCGGCGGACACGTGGTGGAACCCGGCGCTCACCCGCTCGACCGGCACCCCGGTGAGCCGGGACCAGCCCAGCCGGTAGGCCGCGAGCTGCACGCCCGCGGCACTGAGCTCGGCGGCGGTGGGCACCGGACCGGTCTTCCAGTCGATCACCTCGAAACCGCCGGCGCCGTCGGCGTAGACCGCGTCGATGCGGCCGCGCAGCGTCAGCGGGCCGAGCGGCGTCTCGAACGGCGCCTCCACGTCGACCGGCTGCCGGTCGGCCCAGGGGCTGGCCAGGAACGCGTCCTGCAGGGCGGTGAGGGCGTCGTCCGGGGCGGCCGCGGCGTCGCCGGAGCCGGGCAGCTCGTCCAGGTCTATCAGCCGGGAGGCGCCGAAGCGCTCCTCCAGCCAGGCGTGGAAGGCGGTGCCGCGCCGGGCCAGCGGTGCCGGTGCGGCGGGCATCGGCCGGCGCAACCGGCGGGCCAGCTCGGCCGGGTCCCGGCGCAGGCTGACCAGCGAGGAGACCGACAGGTGGCTGGGCAGCGGGACCTCGACCACCCCGCTGGCGCTGCGCCGGCGTTCCCGCAGCAGCAGTTCGGCGTCGCGCACCCACTCCCGGACCAGCGGGTCGGCGTCAGAGGTGCCGGTGAGCGGGTGCGCGGCGGCGCCGGCGACCTGCTCGGCGGCGGCGGACAGCGCCCGCCGTCGCCCGGAGGACAGCGGGTCGGTCGGCCAGACGCCCACCGGCCACTCCGCCAGCGCGGGGTTGTCGGCGCCGTCCTGCGGTGAGTCGGTCCAGGAGTCGACGACCCCGGCGCCGGCCTCGCAGGCACCCCGGACGGCGTGCAGCAGCAGCGAGGGCCCGCAGGGCCGCTTGCCGTCCCGCCACCAGCTGCCCGAGCACAGCAGCAGGTGCTTGGCCCGGGTGACGGCCACGTAGCCCAGCCGGACCTCCTCGTCCAGGCCGAAACGCTTCCAGTCCTCCTGGTAGCGGTCCAGGGCGTCCCGGACCGCGGCCTGGTCACCGGAGCCCGGCACGGGCAGCCGCAGCTGCGGCAGCTCGCCCCGGTCGGTGAGCCGCAGGTCGACCGGGACGGCGCCCGGGTCGGCGATCCAGGAGTCGGCGGTGCCGGGGCGCGCCGGGAACTGGTCGACGGTCATGCCCGGCACGGCGACGACGTCCCACTCCAGCCCCTTGGCGGAGTGCCCGGTGAGCAGCTGCACCGCCTCCGGGTTGACCGCGACCTCGCCCGGCTCCAGCCCGCGCTCGCGCACCTCGGCGTCGGCGAGGTAGCCGAGGAACGCGGGCAGCGAGGGCAGCTCGGCCAGCTGGACGAACTCGGCGGCCACCTCGTGCAGGGCGTCCAGGTGGGTGCGGGAGCGGCCGGGGGTGGCGTCGGGGTGGCTGGCCAGCTCGGTCTCCAGGCCCAGCGTGCGGACCACCTCGTCGACCAGGTCGGGCAGCGACTCCCCCAGCCGGCCGCGCAGTTGACCCAGCTCGGACCCGAGCCGGCGCAGCCGCCGGAACCCGGTCGGCGAGTACTGCTCCGGGCGACCCAGGTCGTCCAGCGCCTCGATGATGCTGCCCCGTTCGGCCGGCGGCGCGACCGGGACCGGGCGATCGGCCGACGGAGCACCGTCGGCGGCAGGCGCGGCGTCACCGGACACGGGCGCGCGGCGCTCGCGCACCAGGGCGCGGGCGCGCGCCTCGAGCGCGGCGAGGTCGCGCGGACCCAGCCGCCACCGGGCCCCGGTGAGCAGCCGGCCCAGGGCGTCGCCGGCCGTGGGGTCGACCAGCACCCGCAGGGTGGCCACCACGTCGGACACCTCGGGCACGTCGAGCAGCCCGCCCAGGCCGACGACCTCGACGGGCAGTCCCCGCTCGCGCAGCGCGGCCGCGATGCCCGGCAGCTGCGCGCGCCGGCGCACCAGCACGGCCACCGTCGGGCGGGCGCTGCCCCACGCGGCGGGCGTGGCATCGGGCCGCCCGCCCGGGCCCGGGCCAGCGGCGACGGGGGTCGGGGAGCCTGCAGCCGCAGGACCCGGGTCCACGGTGGTGCCGTGCCAGGCCGCGGCCAGCCGGTCGGCCAGGGCCGCGGTCTCCTCGGCGACCGTGTCGTAGAGGCCGCAGTGCACCTGGCCGACCCCCGCGGTGGGCGCCGGCTGCAGGTCGGGGAGCGGCTCGTCGGGATCGGGCAGGGCCGCGGACACCGTGTTGGCCACGGCCAGCACGGCCTCGTCGTTGCGCCAGCTGGTCGACAGGGTCAGCCGGGCGGCCGGCCGGTCGGGCGCGCCGGGGAAGGTGCGGGTGAACCGCTCGATGGTGCCGGCCGACGCCCCGCGCCAGCCGTAGATCGACTGGCGGGGGTCGCCGACCGCGAGCACCGGGTGGGCGGTGTCCCCGCCGAACAGCGCGGCGAGCATCCGGAGCTGCCCCACGCTGGTGTCCTGGTACTCGTCGAGCAGCACCACCCGCCACCGGGCCCGCTCCCGCCGGCCCGCCTCGGGGTGCCCGACCGCGACCCGCGCGGCGTGCGCGACCTGGTCGGCGTAGTCGATGGCGCCGGCGGCACGCTTGCGGGCCTCGAAGGCCTCGACCAGGGGCAGCAGCGCCAGCCGGGCGCGCTGCCGGGCGAGCATCCTGGTGACGTCGGCGTACGGGCCCTTCTTGCGCGGGGCGTCGGGGTACCCGAGCACCTGGCGTTCCAGCGCCTCCGTCCACCGGCGCAGCTGCGCCGGGGTGACGTCGTGCTCCCCCAGCTCCGCGGCCAGCTGGAGGACGTCCTCGGTGGTGCTGACCAGGCCGAGCTGCACGTCGTCCATGTCGCCGGTGTGCGCGGCGACCGCGGTGGCGGCCTGGCCCCAGCACATCGCCGGGCCGAGCACCCCGGAGCCGGGCTCGACGCCGATCCGCAGGCCGTGCTCGGCGACCAGGGCCGCGGCGTAGCCGTGGTAGGTGGACACCGTCGGTGCCGCGATCTCCAGCCGCTCCCGGAGCGCCGGGGAGGTCGCGGGGTGCGCGGCGAGCGCCGCCAGCCGGAGCCGCACCCGGGCGTTCAGCTCGCTGGCCGCCTTGCGGGTGAAGGTCAGCCCGAGCACCGCCTCCGGTGCCACCAGCTCGTTGGCCACCAGCCAGGCCACCCGGGCGGCCATCGTCTCGGTCTTGCCCGAACCCGCGCCGGCGACCACCACCAGCGGCCGGTCGACCGGCGCGGCGACGACCCGGGCCTGCTCCGCCGAGGGCGCGTAGGACAGACCACACCGCGCGGCGACCTCGGCCGGGCCCAGCAGCCGCGGCAGCTCCGGCACGCGCACGGGCGCGACCCCGGGCAGGTCCAGGCCGAGCTGCCCGGGCACCTCGCCGCCGTCCCGCCGGCCACCGGTGCGCCCGCGGGCGGAGCCGGCACCCGACCCGTCGGACGGGCGCAGGACGTCGCGGCTCACCGGGTCACCTGCCGGCCGGGCTCCTGCATGGGGCAGCTGCGCCGGAACGAGCAGCGGTCGCAGTCGGCGTCGGTGCGCACCGGGAAGCTGCCGGCGCCCATGCCCTCGCCCACCTCGGCGACCAGCTCCCCGGCCCACGTGGTGCGCGGGTCGGCGTCGGGGGGCAGGGGTGGCTGCACGTGTTCCTTGGCGGCCTTCTGCGCGCCACCGACCTGCAGCAGCGCCGCGCCACCGGGCACCTGGCCGTGCTCGCCGAAGGCGCCCTCGGCGACGGCCACCTGGTAGGCCGCCAGCTGGCCGTTCTCGGTGACCGAGCGCGGGGCGCTGGCGCCGGTCTTGAGGTCGACCACGACGAGCCGGCCGTCGGCGTCCCGCTCCAGCCGGTCGACCTGACCGCGCAGCCGGGCACGGCCGACCAGCACGTCGAAGTCCTGCTCGGCGACGACCAGCTCCCGGTCGCCGCGGGCGTGCCAGGTGAGGAACTTGGCGAGCATGTCCTGGGCGCGCCGGCGTTGCCGCTGGTCGACCCACCCGGGCCCCAGGTCCAGCTGGTCGAGCTCGGCGTCCAGGACGGCGGGCGCATCGGCCGGGAGCAGGCCCTCGGCGACCTGCTGCGCGACGTCGTGCACCGCAGAGCCCACGGTGCGGATCGCCTCGGGCGCGGACTCCGCACCGACCGCGCCGAGCACCCACCGCAGCGGGCAGCGCTGGAACGTGTCGATCGCCGAGGGGCGCACCCGCACGTCGGCGTCCGGGTCGACCAGCGGGGAGTCGTCGGACAGCGGGGCGAGCCCCCACCAGCTCGACGGGTCGGCGCCGGGCACCCGCTCGTCGGCGAGCCGGCGCAGCACCGAGGCCGCCCCCGCCCGCAGCGGCGCCGGCGTGTGCGGGTCGGTGAGGTGCCGGCGCAGCTCGGCCACCAGCGCCGGCAGGGTGAGCGCGCGGGGCAGCGGGGTGTGCGGGCGCGGCTCGCCGGCCGGCGGCGGCACGACGAGGTCGAGGAACCGGGAGGCGGTGGCCGCGGCGTCGGTGCCGTCGAGCGAGCCGTCGACCGCGCTGACCACCAGCCGGCGCCGGGCCCGCGTGCAGGCCACGTAGAACAGCCGGCGCTCCTCGGCCAGCGCCAGCGTGCGGCGGTCCAGGGTGGCGCTGTCGGTGCCGGCGACGGCGTCGACGAGCTCCTCGGTGCCGAGCAGGCTGGCGCGGCTGCGCAGGTCGGGCCAGACACCCTCCTGCGCGCCGGCCACGCACACCAGGTCCCACTCCAGGCCCTTGGAGGCGTGCGCGGTGAGCACCCGGACGGTGTCGCTCGCGCCGCCCTCACCGACGGCCGCGGTGCCCGGCAGCTGCTGGCCGGAGAGGTGCTCGACGAACGCGGAGACCTCCGCGTACGGCAGCCGGTCGACGAAGGCGGCCGCGGCGTCGAAGAGCGCGACGACCGCGTCGAGGTCCCGGTCGGCCACCGCGCCGCCGGACCCGCCGGCGGCACTGGCCCGGGCCCACACCCCGGCCAGCCCGCTGCGCTGCCACATCGCCCACAGCACGTCCTCCGCGCTGCCTCCCAGGGCCAGGGCCACCCGGCCCTCGGCGAGCACCGCGGACACCCGGGCCGCCGGGCGGACCAGGTGCTCGGGCACCGCGTCGAGCAGGGTGTCGTCGGCCAGCAGCGCGGCCAGCGGCGCGGCCCGCTCGGCCGGGTCCTCCGCCCGGGCCACCAGGGCCCGGCGCACCGCCCGGCGCATCCGGCGCAGGTCGAGCACGGTGGCCCCGCCCAGCGGGGAGGCCAGCAGTGCCTCGGCGCCCGGCTCGTCCAGACCGGCCGGGCCGGCCTCCACCGGTGGGCCGGCAGCGGCACCCCGGCGCGGGACGGGCAGCAGGGAGCGCAGCGCGGTGAGCAGCGGCGCCACGGCCGGCTGCTGGGCCAGCGGCAGGTCCTCGGCAGACACCGCCGAGGGCACACCCGCCTGCCCGAGCGCGCGCCGGATCGGGCCGATGGCCACCGTGGAGCGGACGATCACCGCCATCTCCGACCACGGCACGTCGTCCAGCAGGTGCGCCCGGCGCAGCGTGTCGGCCAGGTGCGCGGCCTCCACCGCCGGCGAGTCGAAGACGTGCACCTCGGCGGACCCCTCGGGACGTCCGTCGCCCGGCCGCAGCCGCCGGTGCTCCCAGGGGCCGGGCAGCCCCTCGGCCACCCGGCGGCTGACGGCCAGCAGCTCGGCCCCCGAGCGCCGGCACACGCCCAGCGACACCCGTTGCGCGGGCCGGCCGTCCCGGTGCCGGAAGCGGTCGGTGAACTCCACGATGCCGCGCGGGTCGGCACCCCGGAAGGCGTAGATGGCCTGGTCGGGGTCACCGACGGCGACCAGGTCACCGCCCCCACCGCCGAGCAGCTCCAGCAACTCGACCTGCGCCGGGTCGGTGTCCTGGTACTCGTCGACGAACAGCCAGGAGGCCCGCTCGCGCTCGCGGGCCAGCAGCTGCGGGTCGTCGGTCAGCTCGTCGATGGCGGTGCGCACCAGCTCGGCCGGGTCGTAGCCGCTGGCCCCGCCGCGGGCGGCCGTGGCGAACGCGGTGACGCCGTCGTACTGGTCGCGGAAGGCCGCGGCGGCGACCCAGTGCGGGTACCCCAGCTCCCGGCCCCACTCGGCCAGCTGCTCGGTGCCGACGCCGCGCTCGGTGGCCCGCAGCAGCAGCTCGCGCAGCTCGGCGGTGAAACCCGCGGTGCCCAGGGCCGGCCCCAGCTCGTCGGGCCAGCGGACGCCCTCGGAGTCCTGGTCGCCGCGCAGCAGCTCGGCGACGACCGCGTCCTGCTCGGCGGCGGTGAGCAGCCGGGGTGGTGGGTCGCCGCGCAGCACCGCCGCCCGGTGCAGCACGCCGAAGGCGTAGGAGTGGAAGGTGCGGGCCAGCGGCTCCCGGATGGTGCGCCCGACCCGGGCGGTGATCCGGGTGCGCAGCTCGGCGGCGGCCTTCCGGCTGAAGGTGAGGACCAGGATCCGTTCCGGGTCGACGCCCTGCTCGATGCGCCGGGCCACGGCCTCGACGATCGTCGTGGTCTTGCCGGTGCCCGGGCCGGCCAGCACCAGCAGCGGGCCGCCCGGGTGGTCGACGACGGCCTGCTGGGTGGCGTCCAGCCGGGGCACCGGGGGTGCGGCGGCCATGGCCGGCTGCACCAACCGGTACACCGGCACCCTGCCCGGCGCCCCCGGCGCGCTCACCGTCCCGGCCCCCGTCGTGGTCACCTGTCGATCAGAACACGGGCCACCGACAGTCCCGGCGCGGCGCCCCCGGCCGGGCGGGCGCGGTCCGGGCAGCAGGTCAGCCGTCCCCGTCGTCCGGCCAGCCGACGGCGCGCAGGTCGACCCGGCCACCGCGGGCGGGCACGCCCTCGGCGGCCAGCAGCTCCAGCTGCCGCGCGCGGACCGGCTCCGCGGCGGTGCCGTCGGCGCGCAGCACCCGGTGCCAGGGCACGGCGGCACCACCGGCCGACAGCGCGCGGGCCACCCGCCGGGGGCCCACCCCGACCAGCCGGCCGACCGCCCCGTAGGTGCTCACCCGGCCGGGCGGGATGCGCTCGACGACGTCGAAGACCGCCTCGTCGACGTCGCCGGGCTCGCGGGACCCGGCCGGCCGCGGGCCCGGGGTCAGGGCCGCCGGCCGGTGCGGGCCAGCAGCTGCTGCAGCGGTGTGGCGCCGGCGCGGGCCTCGACCGGGGCGTCGAACAACCCGGGCATGCCACCGGCCGGGATCGCCTCGGCGACGGCGAGGGCAGCGGTGACCAGCTCGCCGTCCGGCTGGTCGTCCACGCCCAGGGCGCGGGCGAGGTCCCAGGCGTGCACCGTCAGGTCGAAGGTCAGCTCGCCGAGGTAGTCGGTGGCCGGCACCGGGCCGCGGCTCAGGTGCACGGTGCGGTCCAGGGCCCCGGGCGTGGCGACGGCGGTCAGCGCCGCGTCCGCCGCGGCCTCCCAGGCGCCCAGCGGGTCGTCGTCCAGCAGCTGGTCGGTGTCGGTGGGCACCGCGTCCCCGACGTCGGCGACGGTGCGGCCGTCGACCAGCAGCGGCACCCAGCGCGCCTCACCGACCAGGTGCGCGACCAGGTCGGCGACCGTCCAGCCGGGCAGCGACGGCGCGTCCCACTGCCCGGTCTCCACGACGTCGACGAGGTCGGTGAACGCCGCCTGCGCCCGCTGGAACCTCTCGATCCGATCAGCATGCTCCGGGTGCATTGCCACATCATCGCCTGCTGGAACGGCCCCGCTTCAGGGACCCGCGGCGTGCGGAGCGCGTCGTGGGGGGAAGCGGGGTCCTTCCTCAGTACGTGGGCAGCGCCTTGTCGATGCGGGTGGCCCACGCGGTCACGCCGCCCTGCACGTGCACGGCGTCCTTGAAGCCCGCGGCCTTGACGGCGGCCAGCGTCTCGGCCGACCGGACCCCGGTCTTGCAGTGGATGACGATCGGCTTGTCCTGCGGCAGCTGCGCCAGCGCCCGGCCGGAGAGGATCTCGTCCTTCGGGATCAAGACGGAGCCCGGGATCGACACGATCTCGTACTCGTTGGGCTCCCGGACGTCGATGAGGGCGAAGTCCTTGCCGGCGTCCATCATGTCCTTGAGCTCGTCGACGGTGATCGTCGAACCGGCGGCGGCCTCCTGCGCCTCGACCGACACCACGCCGCAGAAGGTCTCGTAGTCGATGAGCCCGGTGATCGGCTCGCCCTCCGGGTCCTTGCGCACCTTGATCGTGCGGAAGGTCATCTCCAGGGCGTCGTAGACCATCAGCCGGCCCAGCAGCGTCTCCCCGATGCCGGTGATCAGCTTGACCGCCTCGGTGGCCTGGATCGCGCCGATCGTCGCGCACAGCACGCCGAGGACGCCGCCCTCGGCGCAGGAGGGCACCATGCCGGGCGGCGGCGGGACCGGGTAGAGGTCGCGGTAGTTGGGGCCGTGCTCGTTCCAGAAGACCGACACCTGGCCGTCGAAGCGGTAGATCGAGCCCCACACGTAGGGCTTGTCCAGCAGCACGCACGCGTCGTTGACCAGGTAGCGGGTGGCGAAGTTGTCCGTGCCGTCGACGATCAGGTCGTAGTCGGCGAAGACCTCCAGCACGTTCTCGCTGTCCAGCCGGGTCTCGTGCAGCCGGACGTCGATCAGCGGGTTGATCTCCTTGACGGAGTCCCGCGCGCTCTGCGCCTTGGACCGGCCGACGTCGGACTGGCCGTGGATGATCTGGCGCTGCAGGTTGGACTCGTCGACGGTGTCGAACTCGACGATGCCCAGCGTGCCGACACCGGCCGCGGCCAGGTACATCAGGACCGGCGAGCCGAGCCCACCGGCGCCGACGGCGAGGACCTTGGCGTTCTTGAGCCGCTTCTGCCCGTCCATCCCGACGTCGGGGATGATCAGGTGGCGGCTGTAGCGGCGGACCTCGTCGATCGAGAGATCGGCGGCGGGCTCCACCAGGGGTGGCAACGACACGGGACAGCTCCTCTGCGTGCTCGGACGTGCACCGCCCCGGGGGGTGGCGCGCTCGGTTCGGGCAACAGCGTGGCAGCCGCATCCCTTCCCCGGCCCACCGTGTCCGGGGAAGGGCCGGGCACGGAGGACCCCGTGGAGCTCAGGGGAACGGCCAGGCACGAAGGACCCCGTCGCCCCCCACACCTCGCTACGCTCGCTGTGGGCCCCCGCGACGGGGCCGTGGAGCTCAGGGGAACGGCCAGGCGTTCTTCACGCAGCCCTCGAGGCCCAGGGTCTGCTGCTGCATCACCGGGGCGGGCAGGCCCGGGCCGGGGCACTCCTCGTGGCCGTTGCCCAGCGCGTGCCCCACCTCGTGGTTCACCACGTACTGGCGGTAGGTGGCGATGTCACCGGCGTAGTCCGGGACCGCGGTCTCCCAGCGGGCCAGGTTGACCACGGCGCGCTCGCCGTAGCGGCAGGAGGTGTAGCCGCCGGTGCCCACGCCGGGGCAGTAGACCTCCATGTTGCCCGGGCTGACCAGGGTCACCTTGAAGTCGTAGCTGCCGGCCGCGGCGTCGGCGGCCCCCACGCGCTGGAAGGACATCGCCCCGCCGGCGCCCCAGGACCGCGGGTCGCCCAGGGTCGCCTCCACGGCGGTGGCGAAGCTGGGCCCGTCGACCTCGATGCCGTCCTCCACCTCGACGACGAAGCGCTGCAGCGGGCCGCTGCCGTACACCGGGGAGGTCCCGTCGACCACCGAGACGGTGCCGGCCCCCTTCTCGACGTAGCCGGTGGCCTGGTCGGGGACCGGCACCGGTGCCACCGGGGCGCCCTCGCCCTCGGCCGCGGCCAGGGTGTCCGCGGCGCCGGGCTGCTCGGCGGCCAGGACGGCGGTGTCGGTCGGGGTGTCGACCGGGGCCGGCTGCCGGGCGACCTGGAACAGCGCGAGGAACGTGGCCACGGTCAGCACCGGGATGGCGTAGGCGCGCCAGCCGTGCCGCCGGGCGAAGCGCTGCAACCGCACCGCCTGCGACACGTGGGCGGCGGCGTGCCGGCGGCGGCCGGGGTCGCGGTCGGCGACCAGCGGGCCGGCCGCCCGCACCGTCCGGGACGCCGGGTCCGGGTCCACGTCGGGGCGGGGGCGGGGTCGCGGGGGCACCGGGGTCCGCGCGCCGGCCGGGCGGGGCGGGAGCGGCGGCAACGGTGGGCGCGGCGGCACGGCCCCCCGCGCGGGCGGCACCCGGGGCGGCACGGGCACGGGGACGACCTGGTCACGGTCCGGCCGGCGCACCTCGGGACGGCGGCCGTCGGCACGCCGGGCGTCGAAGCGACCCGCGGTGGACGGGCCCGCCGCGCCGGCGCCGCGCACCCGACCGGGAGCGGGCCGGCCGGCGCGGGGGTCGGGACCTGTCACGGAGCCGAGGCTCTCACGCGGCCGGCGCTGCGGGCGTCAGCCGGCCGCACGCGCCGTGGCGTGTCGGACCACCCCGTCACACCCGTCCCAGCCGTCGTCCCCGCCGCGCGCCGGCGACCGGCCCGGGGGCGGCGTCGGGACGCCCCGCGACCTCCTCGAGCAGCCCGAGGACGGCCCGCGCCGTGGGTTCCGGCGCCTCCATCATCGCCACGTGCCCGATGCCCTCCTGGACGTACAGCCGGGCGTCCGGCAGCGCCGCGGCGAGCCGGGGGGCGAGCGCCGGGTCGACCAGTCGGTCCCGGTCGCCCCAGACGACCAGGGTCGGCTGGGTGACCCGCCGAGCGGCACGCCAGGCCGACCTGCCCGGCCGCAGGTAGGACGTCATCAGCCCGCGCAGGCTCTGGGTGAGCGCCAGCCCGGCCCACGGCTGCTCGTCGTGCTCCCGCATCTCCTCGACCGCCTGCCGCACCCGGTCGGCCGGCACCCGGGACGGGTCCCCGAAGCACATCGCGAGCATCCCGCGCACCCGCTGCTCGGCCGAGACCCGGGCCAGCCGGCGGCCGGCCAGCGCCGGGACCCCGGGCAGCAGCACGAGCAGGATCGCCCGCCGGAACGCCGGGGGCACCCGGTAGACCGGCATCGCCGGGGACACCAGCGTCAGCGTCGCGACCAGGTCCGGCCGGCGGACGGCGACGGCGAGGGACACCAGGCCGCCGAGCGAGTTGCCGACCAGGTGCACCGGCCTGCCCCGCCCGGACGGCGTCCCCCGCCCGGCGTCCCCCTCGTCCGGGGGGTGCGCGCCGACCGGGTCGGGCTGGTCGACGACCCACTCCAGGACGTCGACCACGGCCTCCACGTGCCGCTGGAGGGAGAACCCGCGCCGCCGCGGCGGCGGGGACGCGCCGAAGCCGGGCAGGTCCAGCGCCCACCCGTCCACGCGCACGGCCATCGCGGCGGCGAAGTCGGTCCAGTTGGTGGCCGCGCCACCGAGTCCGTGCACGTAGAGCGCCCGTTCCCGGGGGGCGTCGACCGCGCCGCCCGGGTCGCCGGCAGCGCCACCGACGGGGCCGACCCAGGGGGTGTGCCGCACGAACACCGGACCGCCGCGGCTGGACACCTGCTCCCCCGGCCAGGGCCCGCGCGCGCCGTCGGGCGCCGGCAGCGCGGCGGTGGACGGTCGGGGGGTCTGCACACACCGACGGTAGAGCCGGCGCAGGATCGGTGCCCGACGCCCTGACTCGTCGGTAGCATGACCTGCGTCATGCAGCCATCGCCCCCCGCCGCCCCCGAGGGCCCTCCGGTACGGGGTGGGGCGAGGCTCCCGCGCGACGCGCGCAGGGTCCAGCTCCTCCGTGCCGCGCAGGACGTCTTCGTCGCCCAGGGTTTCCACGCCGCCGCCATGGACGACATCGCCGTCCGGGCCGGGGTGAGCAAGCCCGTCCTCTACCAGCACTTCCCCGGCAAGCGGGAGCTGTACCTCGCGCTGCTCGAGCAGAAGGTCGGCGAGCTGACCGACCGGGTGCGGGAGGCGATGGCCGCGACCGACGACAACCGGCTGCGCGTCCAGGCCGCCGTGGGCGCGGTGTTCGAGTTCGTCGACGACGACGGCCAGGCCTTCCGGCTGGTCTTCGAGTCCGACCTGCGCAACGACCCCGACGTCCGGCACTGGGTGGACCGGGGGCTGCGCACCTGCTCGGAGGCCATCGCCGACACGATCAGCGACGACACCGGGGCCGACCGGCAGCGTGCGCTGCTGCTCGCCTCCGGGCTCACCGGGCTGGCCGAGAGCAGCGCCCGGTGGTGGCTGGCACGCAAGGGCGAGGTGTCCCGCGAGGAGGCCGTCTCGCTGATGTCCGCGCTCGCCTGGCGGGGCATCTCCGGCTTCCCCCGACGCGACGCCTGACCGACCCCGTCCCCGTCCGGGACGGGGCGGTGCGTTCGCTGACGGCGCAGCCCGCCCGCGCTCGGGCCGGGCCGGGCTGGACTAGCGTTGCCGCCACGCAGCACGACCTGAGGAGGCATCTCTACGTGGAAGTCAAGATCGGTGTCCAGCACTCCCCCCGGGAGCTCGTCATCGACAGCCCGAAGACCCCCGACGAGATCGCTGCCGAGGTCTCGGCGGCCATGTCCTCGTCCAAGGACGGCCTGCTGACGCTGGTCGACGAGCGCGGGCGCCGCGTCGTCGTGCCGGTGGACCGGATCGCCTACGTCGAGATCGCCGAGGCCGACCAGCGTCGCGTCGGCTTCATCGCGGGCTAGCAACCCGATGGAACGGCCCCGGTGCAGGGCCCCGCGGCGCGCGCAGCGTGTCGTGGGGGGCACCGGGGTCCTTCTTCAGGTGTTGAGTCCGAGGGCGTGCATCCGCTCGGTGTGCGCGCCGGTGATCCGGTCCAGCAGCGCCCCCACGCCGGCGAGGTCGCCGCTGCCCTCCAGGATCAGCGCGGCCAGCTCGTCGTGCTCGGCGATGACCGCCTGCGACTGGGTCAGTGCCTCGCCCACCAGCCGGCGGGCCCACAGCGCGAGCCGCCCGGACAGCGACGGGTCGGCGGCGATCGCGGCCCGCACCTCGCGCAGGGCGAAGTCCGAGTGCTCGGTCTCCGACAGCGACTCCTCCACGAGGGCACGGTCCGGTCCGGGCAGGAAGGCCGCGATCTCCCGGTAGAAGTCGCGCGCCAGCCCGTCCCCGACGTAGACCTTCACCAGACCCTCCAGCCAGGACTTGGCCCGGGTGCCGTCGTGGAAGGCGTCCAGCGCGGCGACGAAGGGCTCCATGGCCGCGTACGGGTCGGCGCCCATCGCCTCCAGGCGCTCGGTGAGCCGCACGTGGTGCTCCATCTCCACCACCGCCATCCGCGCCAGGGCGGCGCGACCTCGCAGGGTGGGCGCGAGGCGCGCGTCCTCGGCGAGCCGGTCGAAGGCGGTCAGCTCGCCGTAGGCGAGCACCCCCAGCAGCTCGACGACGGCCTGACGGCTGACGGTGGTCATGCTGTTCCCCTGCCTACGCGTCCGCCGGTGCGCCCGCAGGCGCGACCGGCGGTCGGTGCTCGCCGTGTCCGCCCTCACACCAGGACGGTCGTCGGATCCTCGCAGACGGCCTCCCGGGCGGCGCGGACGGCCGCTGCGGGCCACCGCGCTACCATGGACGGCGACGAGCCGCCAGGCTCGTTCTCCGTGTGCGCTGATGACCGCTGGACGACGACCACCGGGCCCTGCCCAGGGCACCCCCGGGCACTCGACACCCGCTCTCCTGGCCGAGTCGGCGCTGGACCCAGATCCCGGACAGCCGCCCGGGACCGTGCACCGCCCGGCGTCGATGCCGGGCGCGAGCCGGTCCCCCACCAGACCGAGGCGAGACCACTGACCACCGACGACACCGCCACGACGCCGCCCGCCCCCAGCGAGCCGGTCGCCATCGAGCACGCCGAGACCGGCGCCCCGGCGCCGGAGCAGGTCGCCGCGCAGATCGGCGAGCTCGGCGGCGCCCCCGTCGCCCCCGACAGCCCGCTGTTCAGCGACTTCGACGTGCACCCCGACATCGTCGCCGCGCTGGCCGACGTCGGCATCACCCGCACCTTCGCCATCCAGGAGCTCACCCTCCCGCTGGCACTCACCGGCAACGACCTCATCGGCCAGGCCCGCACCGGCACCGGCAAGACGCTCGGCTTCGGCGTCCCGATGCTGCAGCGCGTCGTGCCGCCGGCGGAGGGCGGTGACGGCGTCCCGCAGGCCCTGGTCGTCGTGCCGACCCGTGAGCTGTGCGTGCAGGTCTCCCGCGACCTGGCTGCCGCCGGCACCCGGCGCGGCATCCGCGTGCAGGCCATCTACGGCGGCCGGGCCTTCGAGCCGCAGGTGCAGGCGCTGCAGGCCGGGGTCGAGATCGTCGTCGGCACGCCCGGGCGGCTGCTCGACCTGGCCCAGCAGGGCCACCTGGTCCTGGGCAAGGTGAAGGTCCTGGTGCTGGACGAGGCCGACGAGATGCTCGACCTGGGCTTCCTGCCCGACATCGAGCGCGTGCTGCAGATGGTGCCCGACAAGCGGCAGACCATGCTGTTCTCCGCCACCATGCCCGGCCCGATCGTGACGCTGTCCCGGTCGTTCATGACCCAGCCCACGCACATCCGGGCGCACGGCAACGACGAGGGCTCGACGGTCCCGCAGACCACCCAGTTCATCTACCGGGCGCACAACCTGGACAAGCCCGAGCTGCTCTCCCGGGTGCTGCAGGCCCGCGACCGCGGTCTGGTCATGGTGTTCTGCCGGACCAAGCGCACCGCGCAGAAGGTGGCCGACGACCTGGTCGAGCGCGGGTTCGCCGCCGCCGCCGTGCACGGCGACCTCGGCCAGGGCGCCCGCGAGCAGGCGCTGCGCGCGTTCCGCGGCGGCAAGGTCGACGTCCTGGTCGCCACCGACGTCGCCGCCCGCGGCATCGACGTCACCGGCGTCAGCCACGTGGTGAACTACCAGTGCCCCGAGGACGAGAAGACCTACGTGCACCGGATCGGGCGCACCGGCCGGGCCGGCAGCCAGGGCGTCGCCGTCACCCTCGTGGACTGGGACGACATCCCCCGCTGGCAGCTGATCAACAAGGCGCTCGGCCTGGACTTCCCGGACCCGCCGGAGACGTACTCGACGTCGAAGCAGCTGCTGGAGGACCTCGGCATCCCGGAGACCGCGACCGGACGGCTGCCTCGCGGCCAGCGCACCCGGGAGGGCCTCGGCGCCGAGACGCTGGAGGACCTGGGCGAGACCGGACGCCGCCAGCGCGGCGGTGACCGCCCCGGCGCCGACCGGTCCGGCCGCGGTTCCTCCGGGCCCGGGCGGGAGGCCACCGACGCCGACGAGGCGCCCGCCGCCGCCGGCCCGCCGAAGAGCCGCCCGCGCCGCCGCACCCGGGGCAACGGCCCGGCCGCGGCCGGCGCCGCTGCCGCGGCCGACCCGGTCGGCCCCCCGTCGACGGCCGGTGACGCCCCGGCCGCCGACGGCGAGGCGGGCGGCACCGGCAAGCCGCGGCGCCGTCGCCGGCGGGGTGGCGCGAACCGGGGCGCCGGCGGCGAGTCCCCGGCGGAGTAGCCGGACCCCTGTCCCGCCCGTGACAGCCTGAGGGCCGCCCGGGCGGGGCCGCCGCCCCGTCGTCCAGTCCCGGAGGTCCTCGTGCGCCGACCGCCGCTGCGGGTGGTGGGGTGGGCCGCGCTGACCCTGGTGCTGGTCCTGGTCGCCACCCTGCTCTGGCGCGGCTCGGACGCGGCGGCCACGTCCAGCACCACCAGCGGTCAGGCCGCCGAGCCCGCCGGCAGCCCCGCGGCGCAGCTGGGCGAGGCCTGGTCGGCGGCGTCCCGCGGGTCGGGGTCCGTCGTCGCCGGCGGGCGGGTGCTCGTGCGGGAGGACACCGGCGTCCGGCTGCTCGACCCGGGCTCGGGCACCGAGGCCTGGCACTACGAGCGGGCCAACGCACGGCTGTGCGACGCCACCTCCGTCGACGGGCTCGTGGTCGCCGTGTTCCGCACCACCGGCCGGTGCAACGAGATCGTGGCACTGGAGGCCGGTACCGGCCGGCGCGCCTGGTACCGCACCGTGGGCTTCCGCGCGGACGTCCGGCTGTCCAGCACCGACGCGGTGGTGCTGGCCTGGACGCCGACCGGGCTGGCCACCATCGACCCGTCGGGCAACAGCATCCGCTGGCGGTTCGCCGCCCCGGGCGGCTGCCGCATCGTCGACGCCGCCGTGGGCAGCGCCGGGGTGGGCGTGCTGCAGAGCTGTCCGGGGGCCGACGCGGTGCAGGTGCGGCTGCTCGACGGCTTCGGCGGCGAGCCCCGCTGGAGCCGCGACGTGACCGGGGTGGCCGTCGGCCCCGGTGCGGCGCCGGGCACCGCCCCCGCTGCCGGCAGCACACCGGTGCGGCTGGCCGGTGTCGGCCCGTTCGTCGCCCTGCTCGCCGGGGACACGCTGCAGGCCCTCGCCGGCGCCGACGGCGCCCCGCTGTCGACCCTGCCGCTGCCACCGTCCAGGAGCGGGCCGGCGGACGAGCCGGTCGAGCTCGGCGGGGACGACGCCACGACCCTGGTGTCCGCGCGCGGCACGGTGCTCGCCCTGGACGCGGCCACCGGGGCGCCGCGCTGGCAGGCGGCGGCGACCGGGCTGCCCGCCGTCGGGGACCCCGGCGCGCCGGACGCCGACCGGTCGGTGCTCGTGCCGGAGCCGGGCGCGTTCGTCCGGCGGGACGCTCTGACCGGGGCGGAGCTGGGCAGGTCGACGGTGAGCGACCCGGTCGCCCCGGGCGGACGCACCGAGGTGCTCGGGACCGTGGTCGTCGTCGCGACCCGCAGCGAGGTCACCGCCTACGGGTAGGTGCGCCCCGACACGATCGCGCGGGACGGGTGACACTGGGTACATGGTCCTGCCCGGCGGTTCCGAACAGACCTCGTCCACCGCACTGCGTCAGCTGGCCGAGCACGACGCGCTCGCCGTGACGCTCACCGGCCGCACCGGCCCGCTCGCGGCGCTGGACACCGGTGCCCGCGCCGCTGACGGGCCCGGGTCACTGCACGGCACCGTCCTGATGATCGCCGGGTACACGGGCAGCAAGGAGGACTTCGCCCCGCTGCTCGGCCCGCTGGCGCAGGCCGGCCTGCGCGTGGTGACGCTGGACCAGCGGGGCCAGTTCGAGTCCCCCGGGCCGGACGACCCGGCCGCCTACACCGTGACCGAGCTCGCCGCGGACGTGCTGGCCGTCGCCGCCCAGCTGCGGGACGACGCCTCGTCCCCGCTGCACCTGGTGGGCCACAGCTTCGGCGGCCTGGTGGCGCGGGCCGCGGTGCTGGCCGACCCGGGCGCGTTCACCTCCCTCACCCTGCTCGGCTCCGGCCCGGGCCGGCTGACCGGCCCGCGGGCCGACATGCTCGACCACCTGGCGCCGCTGATGGACGCCGGTGGCGTGCAGCTGGTGCACGAGACGCTGGAGCAGCTGGCCATGACCGACCCCCGCACCCAGCTGGTGCCGGCGCCGGTCCGGGCCTTCCTGGCACGGCGGTTCCTGGCCAACAACCCCGCGGGCCTGCGCGGGATGGCGGACGCGATGCTCGCCGAACCCGACCGGGTCGCCGAGCTGGCCGCCACCGGCCTGCCGGTGCTCGTCGCCCACGGGTCGGCCGACGACGCGTGGACGCCGGCGGCGCAGGCCGACATGGCACGGCGGCTGGGGGCCCGGCACGAGGTCGTCGAGGGCTCGGTGCACTCCCCGGCGATCGAGGCCCCGGACCGGACCCGCGACCTGCTGCTGGCCTTCTGGACCTCCGTGGTCTCCCCCGACGACGCCCGCGACGCGGACGGGACCGACCCGGCCGGCGTCCCCGGCGAGAGCGTGGAGGCAGACCGGTGAACCGCACCCCGTCGATGAGGGACGTCACGCCCGAGCAGGACCGCCTCGGCTTCTTCGGCCCGGACAGCGTCACCTGGCGGGTGCACGCGGACCCGGCGTTCTCCGTCGGGGGCATCCGAGCGCTGCTGCTCCAGGCACTGCACCCGGCCGCCATGGACGGCGTCCACCGGTTCTCCGAGGGGTTCCGGACCGAGCCCTGGGCGCGGCTGACCCGCACCGCCGAGTACGTGGCGACGCTGACCTACGGCACCCGTGCCGACGCGCTGCGCCAGGTGCGCCGGGTGCGGGGCGTCCACCGCGGCAAGTCCGCCGTCGAGGAGACCACCGGCCGCGCGTACGACGTGGACGACGCCGACCTGCTCCTCTGGGTGCACAACTGCGAGGTCGACTCGCTGCTGTCGGTGGCGCGCCGCGCGGGCGTCGTCACCAGCGACGCAGACGCCGACCGCTACGTGGCCGAGCAGGTGGTCGCGGCGACCCTGATCGGGGTGGACGAGCCGGACGTGGCCACCACCGAGGCCGAGCTCGCCGCCTACTTCGAGCGGATGCTGCCGCACCTGGCCGCCACCCCGCCGGCGCGGGACGCCCTGAGATTCGTCCTGCTGCCGCCGATGCCGGGCTGGGTGCAGCTGTTCACCCCGGCCCGGCCGGCCTGGGGCACCCTCGCCTCGCTCGGCGTGGCGACGCTGCCGCGCTGGGCGCGGCGGATGTACTCGCTGCCCGGGTTCGGCATCACCGAGCCCGCGACGACGGCGGCGGTGCGGGCGTTCCGGCAGACCACGCTGGCCGTGCCGGCGCGCGTCCGGGAGTCCCCGATCGTCCGCGCCGCCCGCGAGCGGGTGGCCGGCCCGGAGTCCCTCACCGCCTGAGCCCCGGGAGTACGCCCCACTCCCCCACGGTCCCCCTGGGGCGGCAGTGGCCCGCAGTCGGCCGGGGGTGCCCGGTCGCCGGCCGGTGGCGGGCCACTGCTGCGAGCCGGGGTCGCACGGGGTCCGGACTCAGCCGGTGGCGGGTGCGCGCCCCGTGCCGAGGGCCACCAGCGCCTCGTACTGCCCGGGGTCGGTGGTGCAGGCCGCGATCGGGGTGCGCTTGTTGGTGCCGTGGTAGTCGCTGGACCCGGTGGCCACCAGGCCGAGGTCGGCGGCGAGGCCACGCAGGTGCGCCCGGTCGTCCGGCTCGTGGTCGGGGTGGTCGACCTCGAGGCCCAGCAGGCCGACCGCCGCCATGGCCGCCATCGCGTCGTCACCGACCACCCGGCCCCGGGACCGGGCCAGTCCGTGGGCGAACACCGGGACCCCGCCGGCCTGGCGCACCAGCCGGATGCCGTCGAGCACGTCGGTGTCGGCCTTGGCCACGTAGTACGGGCTGTGGTGGTGCAGCAGCGTGGCGAACGCCTCGTCCACCGAGGCGACCACACCGGCGTCGACCAGCGCCCGGGCGACGTGCGGGCGGCCGACCACCCCGCCGGCGCTGCGCCGGACCAGCGCCTCCCAGCTGATCGGGTGGCCGGCGGCGACCAGCAGCGCCACCATCCGCTCGCCCCGGGTCAGCCGCTCGGCCCGCAGCCGCGCGCGTTCCTCGGCCAGGCCGGCGTGCCCGGGGTCGAACAGGTAGGCCAGCAGGTGCACGCTGACCGGCGGCCCGTCGCCGGGGAACCAGCGGCAGGACAGCTCCATGCCCGGGACCACGGTGAGCCCGGCCGGGCGGGCCCGCTCGGCCGCCGCCCAGCCGTCGGTGGTGTCGTGGTCGGTCAGCGCGACGACGTCGAGACCGGCGGCGACCGCGGCGGCGACCAGCTCCGCGGGGCTGTCGGTGCCGTCCGAGACCGAGGAGTGGGTGTGCAGGTCGATGCGCATCGTCCTCAGCCTGCCGTACCCGCGGGGCGGGGCCCGCTCAGGTCCGCCGCGGCCACCGGGACGGCGGCTCCTGCGGGCCGGGCGCGCCGAGCGACGGCAGCGGGGCGGTGTCCTGCCGGCCCCTGGCGGTGGGCGGCGGCGGCGCGCTACGCGGCGGGGCGGGTCGCCGTGGCTGCTGCCCGCCGGCCAGCGACTCCTCCTCCTCGCTGCTGTTGGCGCCACCGAAGTCCTTGCCGAACAGCAGCTCGCTGACCGACAGGTACAGCTGGTCGGCGTGCGGCAGGTAGCTGATCTCCGACAGCGCCTGGTCCTGGCCGGCGGACTCGAAGCGGAACGTGCCGTAGCCCAGCAGCTGCCCGAACGGCGTCTCCTGCCAGGTCATGTCGGTGATCCGGCGCAGTGGCATGACCGCCACCGTGCGCACGACGAAGCCCGAGATCAGCATGACCCGGCGCTGGGTGATCAGGAAGTGCCGGATCCACCACTCGCCGACGTGCACGGCGAGATAGCCCAGCGCCGCCACCAGCAGCACCAGCCCGAGGCCGGTGACCACGGCGTTGGGCGACACCCCGAGCAGCCACAGGGCGGCGACCAGCACCGGCAGCGACTTGGCCGCCGGCAGCACCAGGACGGCGCCGTGCCGGCGGGTGGACACCACCAGCTTCTCGTCCGGCAGGAGGTACTTGGCGACGTCCTTGGGCTGGTGGGGCGTCGCGCTGGCGTGCGGGCCGGTCACGGGCGCCTAGGCGAGCGAACCGACGAAGGTCGCCAGCGACTGCGCCGCGCTGCCGAGCGCCTCGCCGGCGCTGCGGACGATGTCCGCCGACTCCTCCGGTGACTGCACGACGTAGAAGATGACGAAGGCGACTGCGAGCCAGACGAGGACCTTCTTCTTCACACCAGCTCTCCCGTCCGGCTCAGGACGGTGGAGGACGCACCGTCACGACGGCTCGAACCGGGCCGCGTCCCATGGGTAACACAGGCAGCACCCGCCCCATGCTCGCCACGCCGGGCCGTCTCCGTGCCGTGACCGGACCGGCCGCGCGCCCGTCCCGTCGCGGTGCGCCTCAGGCCCCGGGCAGCAGGTGGTCACCGGGCGGGCCGAGCGGCAGGTCGGGATAGACCCGGTCTCGCAGGTCGAGCAGCGACAGGTCCTCGGCCAGCAGCCAGGCCGCGGACGCCGGCCAGGTGATCATCCACAGCCAGACGCCGTAGGCCTCGCCGACGAACGCGGCGCGGTCCTCACTGGTCGGCACGTCCCACATGGGCGCGCGCTGGCCGGCGGCCCGCACGACAGCCGCCGGCGACCCGCCCACGAGTTCCCCCGGGTCGAGCCACGGCAGCCCGGCGTACCCGGAGCCCAGCCCGGTGCCCGGCTCCTCGGCGACGATGAGCAGCTCCGCGGACCCACCCAGCGGTCCGGGACCGGTGCAGTCGACGACGATGGCGCGCGCTCCGGGCTCACCGCCCCAGGCGATGCCGCCGACCGACCAGCCCGGCGGCATCGGGTCGGGGACCCAGGCGGGGACGCGGGAATCGGCACACACCGCCGCCAGCGCGTCGTGCGCGAGCACCGGGGCGTGGTGCAGCGGCGTGACGGCGGCGTGCAGGTGACACCAGGCTTCAGCGGTCTCGCCCGGGCGCACGACGAGGATCTCGCCGCACCGGGGGCACACCGGGGTGAGGGTCATCGCCCACACCGTCGCGGGGCCGGAGCCGTTCGTCAAGCTCCGACTGCTGGGAGTCACCGGTGCACGTCCTGGTGGCACAGCGGTGCCGCGGATCCGGCCGTAGGTCCGGTCGCCGGGTCCGGCCGCCGGGCCCCTCCGGTGGCGCCTGCGGCCCGGCACCACCGGTGGTGCGTGCCGCCGGCGCCCGCGGGTGGTCCCTGCCGCCTAGCCTGGCGTCGTGGAGCCCGGGGTCCGCGTCGTGCCGTGCGTCGGCGGGGTCGTGCACGATCGGGCCGGTCGGCTGCTGGTCGTCCAGCGCGGCCGGGAACCCGACCGCGGGCGCTGGTCGGTGCCCGGGGGTCGGGTCGAGGCCGGGGAGTCGATCGCCGAGGCCGTCGTGCGCGAGGTCGCGGAGGAGACGGGCCTGGCCGTGGTGGCCGGCGCCGAGCTCGGCCGGGTGCGGGTGCCGGGCCCCGGCGGCGTGGTCTACGAGGTGGCCGACCTGGTCTGCACCCTCCGGGAGCCGGATGCCGTGCCGCGGGCCGGCGACGACGCCGCGGACGTCGCCTTCGTCGACCTGGCCGCCCTGCGGGCGCTGCCCTGCACGCCGGGGCTGCTCGCGGCGCTGTCCGGCTGGGGCGCGCTCCCCCGCTGAGCGCGCCCCCGGTGGCTCAGCGGGGCGCCGGCTCCGGGCGGCCGGGCTGCTCGCCGCCCCGGGACTCCCCGTAGGACCGCTTGGGCACCATCACCTTGCGCCGGAACACGCACACCACCGTGCCGTCCTGCTTGTAGCCGATCGTCTCCACGTGGACGACACCGCGGTCGTCCTTGGAGCGGGACTCCGTCTTGTCCAGCACGGTGGTCTCGCCGTAGATGGTGTCGCCGTGGAAGGTGGGCGCGATGTGCTTCAGCGACTCGACCTCGAGGTTCGCGATGGCCTTGCCCGACACGTCCGGGACGCTCATCCCCAGCAGCAGCGAGTACACGTAGTTGCCCACCACGACGTTCTTGCCGAAGTCGGTGGTGCCGGCGGCGAAGTGCGCGTCCATGTGCAGCGGGTGGTGGTTCATCGTGATCAGGCAGAAGAGGTGGTCGTCGTACTCGGTGACCGTCTTCCCGGGCCAGTGCTTGTACACCGCGCCGACCTCGAACTCCTCGTAGTACCGGCCGAACTGCATCGTGGAGCTCCCAGTCGTCGGGGATCGAGCAGGACGCCGGGGCGGTCGGGCGCGGCCGCTGCCCGTGCGGGGGCAGCGCGGTCCGCACTCCCACGCGCCGGTGACCCGCTGGGACGGGCGCCGATCCTACGATGGCCCCCGTGACCGTGCAGTCCACCCCCGACCAGCTCGCGGAGCCCGACGTCGTCCGGCTGCCCGCGGGTGCGCGCCGCACCCGCGTCGCCGCGACGCTCGTGGTCCTGGTGCTGCTGCTGTCCGGCACGCTCTGGGGCGAGGACTCCGCGTTCCCCTTCGGCCCGTTCCGGATGTACTCCACCCGCGCCGACCCGGACGCACCGGTGATCTCCACCCGCGTCGTGGGCCTGACCGCGGCAGGCGAGGAGGTCCGGCTCTCCGGCGGGGCCGTGGGCCTGCGGCGGGCGGAGTTCGAGGGCCAGTTGCAGCGCTTCGTCGACGACCCGGCCCTGCTCGGCCAGGTCGCGGACGCCTACGAGGCGCAGAACCCCGACGGCGCCGACCTGGTGGAGGTGCAGGTGGTGCTGCGGCACATCGAGCTCGACGGCGGCAGCACGACCGGGGTCACCGAGGACAGGGTGCTGGTGACGTACCGGCTGGGGGGCGGGTCGTGAGCGTGCTGGCCGAGCGGGAGCAGCGGGACGGCGCCTTCCGCCGGTGGGTGTTCGCCCCGGTGCCGCTGGCTCGCGTCGCGGTCTTCCGCACGATCGCCTACCTGTTCATCCCGGTCGACGTCTTCCTGACGACGGCGTGGGTGCGCGCGCACGCCGACGTGCCCACCGCGTTCTACCAGGAGCTGCTCGTCGGGCGGGTGCTGCACCTGCCCACGCCGACCCACACGCTGGTGCTGAGCGTGCAGTGGCTGCTCGTGGCCGCCGCCGTGGCGGCCGCCACCGGCCGGGCCCCGCGACTGCTCGGCACCGCGGTCTTCCTGCTCTACGGCGAGTGGATGGTCATCGCCATGAGCTACGGGAAGGTCGACCACGACCGGATCGCCTTCCTCGTCGCGCTCGCCGTGCTGCCCACGATCGGCCGGGTGCGGCTGCGCGACCGGCGCCGCTCGGAGGCGGCCGGGTGGGCGATGGGCGCTGTGTTCCTCACGGTCATGCTCACCTACTTCCTCGCCGCCTGGGCCAAGATGCGCTTCGGGGGCTGGGACTGGGCGACCGGCTCGACCTTGGCACGCGCGGTCGTGCGCCGCGGCACGGTCTTCTCCGACTGGACCCTGGGCGTGCCCGGTCTGCTCGAGGCCGCACAGTGGGTCATGGTCGGGCTGGAGTTCGCCGCCCCGCTGATGCTGCTGGTGCGCAGCGACCGGGCGCGTGTCCGGCTGGTGCTCTTCCTGCTCGGCTTCCACGTCATGGTCTTCGCCGGGGTGGGCATCATCTTCCTGCCGCACTGCGTCGCGATCCTCTCGATCCTGCCGTGGGAGCGGGTCACCACCCGCCTGCTGCCCGGACCTGCCCCGGCGCCCCACGAGGGGGCCCCCGCTGCGGCGGACGGTGCCGGCCGACCGGGAGCCGGCCCCCGCCGGGAGGACGCCGCCCCGGGCTGAGCGTGCGGGCGGGCCCCCGGCCGCACCCCCCGGCGGGGACCCGCCCGCAGGCAGCCGACGCGCTCAGATCATCGCGCTGATGCGGGCGGCCATGTCGGTCTCGTGCTGCTGGTAGGCCGACCCGACGTCGGTGAGCAGGGTGCCCATGCCGGTGAGCGCGTCGCTGACCTGCTGGCTGGCCAGGCGCCACTTCTCGTAGAGCTCGGTGAAGCGGGCCGCCGCCTGGCTGTCGGTCCACCCCTCCAGCACCGAGCTGTTGATGCTGCTGGACAGCGTCGCGTGGCGGGACGTGGTGTCCGCCGCCTCCCCCTGGCACTGACCGGCCATCGTCTGCAGCGTCGCGAAATCGACCTTCACGTGTCCTCCTCGGTGTCCCGGGCCGTTCCCGGTGCAGCGGACGGTAGGGCCGTCCGCCGTCCGGCGGGCGCGGTCGTCCACAGGCGGGAGCGCTGTCCACAGATGTCCGCGGCACGGCCCACGGCCCGTCGCCGGCGGTCATCCTCGGCGCGTGACCAGCACAGCACCGCCGGACGGGCCGGCTCCCCGGGGGGTGCGCACCTGGACGGTCGTGTCCCCGGCCTCCCGCCACGACGTCGACGTCGAGGCCGCCGACGACCAGGAACTGGACACCGTGCTGCCGGTGCTCGGGCGGGTGCTGGGCACCTCGGTGACGGCGGTGTGGAGCGGCTCCACCCGGCTGTCCGGCAGCACGCTGCTGGGCAGTGCCGCGCTGTCCCACGGCGCGGTGCTGGCACTGCACGGCCCCGCGCCCCGCTCCCCGGGCACCGCCGGGGACGCGGACCAGCCGGCCAGCGCGCTGGAGCTGCAGGTCACCGGCGGCCCGGAGGCCGGTCGCAGCGTGCCGGTGCCCCAGGGGCGGCTCGTGCTGGGCCGCGGTGCGGGCTGCGGGCTGTCGCTGTCCGACCCCGACGTCTCGCGGCAGCACGTCGTGCTCGACGTCCGCGACGGGCTGATCACCGTGGCCGACCTGGGCTCGGCCAACGGCAGCCGGCTCGGTGACGAGGAGCTGGGAGCTGCCCCGCGCCCCTGGGCCCCGGGGGAGACGCTGCGCGTGGGAGCGTCCGCGGTCCGGCTGGCCGGGCCGTCCGGTGGCGCGCTGCCGGTCGCCCCGGCAGGTGCCGGGCGGTTGCTGCTGCGGCCGCACCACCGGGTGACCTCGCCACGGGTCGGCACCGAGGTCCGCTTCCCCGCCGAGCCGGTGCAGCCGCCGCCGCGCCGGCTCGCCTGGGTCGCGATCGCCCTGCCCGCGGTGGCCGGGGTGGCGATGGCGGTGCTGCTCTCGGCGCCCCAGTTCCTCTTCTTCGCCCTGCTGTCGCCGGTGGTGGCGCTGGGCACGTGGGTGTCCGACCGGTGGTCGGGGAGACGCCGGCGACGGCAGGACGTGCTGTCCCACGCCCTGGAGCTCCGCGCGG
The DNA here is from genome assembly GCF_010685995.1 of Goekera deserti. GTDB lineage: Bacteria > Actinomycetota > Actinomycetes > Mycobacteriales > Geodermatophilaceae > Goekera > Goekera deserti. Next base: position 117,409 of record NZ_JAAGWK010000002.1, read on the forward strand.
CGCAGCAGCGGCTGACGGCGGCGCTGGCCACCGACCTGGCCGCTGCCCGGGCCGCGCACCCCGACGCGGCAGCGCTGACGTCCGCCGCCCGCCGGCGCAGCGCGCCGCTGTGGCAGCGCACCGCGGCGGACCCGGATGCGCTCGTGCTCCGGGTGGGCTCCGGTCCCGGGCCCACGCTGGTCCGGCGCCGCGACGGGGACGCCGGCCCGTCGGGGGTGGAGGCCGAGGAGCAACCGGTCACGGTCGACCTGCGCCGGGCCGGGGTGCTGGGCGTGGTCGGCCCCGTCCCGCTGCTGCGCGGCATGGTCGCCGCGCTCCTCGTGCAGCTCGCCGGCCTGCACTCCCCCGCCGACGCGCGGCTGGCCCTGCTCACCGGCCCGCGATCGGCGGGGGCATGGTCCTGGTGCCGCTGGCTGCCGCACCTGAGCGCGACGGCGGTGGTCTGCTCGTCTCCCGGCCCGGCCGCGGACGAGGACCTGCACCGCACGGTCACCGGCTGGGTGGCCCGGCACCGGGCGGACCGCGGCCCGGGTGGTGCCGGGTGGCTGGTGGTGCTCGTCGACCGCCCGCTGCCGGCAGCCACCGCCGCCCTGCTCCGCGGCGCGCAGGACGCCGGGGTGGTCGTGGTGTGCCTGGCCACCGACGCCGACGGACTGCCGGTACCGGCCGGCGCGGTGCTGGCGATCGGTGGGGAGACCGGCTCGACCGCGGAGCTGTCCCAGCACGGCGACAGCCGGCGCACGGTCACCGCGCTGGACCAGGTCCCACCCGGGACGGCCGCCCGGTTCGCCCGCTCCCTGGCCCCGCTGGGCACGCCGAGCGGGCAGGACGACCTGCCTGCGGCGCTGCGACTGGCCGACGTGCTCCCCCTGCCGGCCGACGGCACCGGCCCCGGCTGGACCCGGTCCCGCACCCGCCTCGTCGCGACCCTGGGTCGCTCGTCGGCCGGGGTCGTGCAGCTCGACCTCTGCGCGCAGGGCCCGCACGCGCTGGTCGCCGGGACGACCGGGTCGGGCAAGTCCGAGCTGCTGCAGACCCTGGTCGCGGGGCTGGCGCTGGCCCACCCGCCCGACCGGTGCTCCTTCCTGCTGGTGGACTACAAGGGCGGGGCGGCGTTCGCCGAGACCGCTGCCCTCCCGCACACCGTCGGCATGGTCACCGACCTGGACCCGCAGTCCACCGCGCGCGCCCTGCGCTCGCTGGGCGCCGAGCTGACCCGCCGCGAGCAGGTGCTGGCCGAGCACGGGGTGCGCGACCTCGGCCAGCTGCCGGAGCACGTGCCGCTGGCCCGGCTGGTCATCGTGGTGGACGAGTTCGCCACCCTGGCCGAGGAGCTGCCCGACTTCGTCCTGGGTCTGGTGGGCATCGCCCAGCGCGGCCGCTCGCTGGGCGTGCACCTGGTGCTGGCCACCCAGCGGCCGGCCGGGGTGGTGTCGCCGGAGATCCGGGCCAACTGCTCGTTGCGGATCTGCCTGCGCACCACCGACGAGGCCGACTCCCGGGACGTGCTGGGCACCCCGGTCGCGGCACACCTGCCGGTCGAGCTGCCCGGCCGCGGCCACGTCCGGTCCGGTTCCGGCACACCGACCCTCGTCCAGGTCGCCCGCGTCTCCACCCGCCCCCCGGGCGCAGCGGCGACCGACCCTGTGGTCCGGGAGCGCAGCTGGCCACCGGGCACCGGGACGCCCGCGGCGCCGGGCACCCCCGGCCCGGCCCCGGCCGGCGACGACGCACGCACCGAGGACGCCCGCACCGAGGACGCCCGCACCGAGGACGCGCCGACGGACCTGGCCCGGCTGGTCGAGGCACTGGTGTCCGCAGCCGCCGCGCAGGGCATCGCCGGAGCACACCGGCCCTGGCAGCCACCCCTGCCCGACCGGCTGCCCGCCGAGGTCCTCGCCCGGGAGCCCGACGGGTCGCCCGAGCCCAGCTGCACCCGGCTGCGGCTGGGCCTGGTCGACCGGCCGGACGCGCAGGCCCGTGACCTGCTGACCCTGGACCTGGACTCCGGCGGTGCGTGGCTGGCGGTCGGCGGTGCCCGCAGCGGCCGCAGCACGCTGCTCCGCTCGGTGCTGCGCACCGCCACCGCCGCGCTGCCGCCGTCCCGCCTGCAGGTGCACGTGCTGGACCACGGTGGCGGTGCGCTGGCCGCCGAGGGGGCCATGCTGCCGCACGCGGGCACCGTGGTCGGCGGGGACGACCCGCTGCGCACGCTCCGCCTGGTGCAGCGGCTCACCGCCGAGGTCGCCGACCGGCGCGCGGGCGACGGCCGGCAGCGCCCGCGGGTCCTGCTGCTGGTGGACGGCGCCGAGGCGCTCGGCACGATGCTGGACGAGATCGACCCCGCGACCGGGTCGGCCGGCCTGCACCGGCTGGTCCGGGACGGCGCTGCGGCCGGGCTCACCTGCCTGCTCACCGCGGACCGTGCCGTGCCGGGCGGCCGGCTGGCCGCGGTCGCCACCCGGCGGCTGGTGCTGCCGCTGCCCGACCGGGCGGACTACGCCGTCGCCGGCCTGCCCGCGCGGGCCGTGCCGGCGCACCGGCCCCCGGGCCGGGCGCTGATCGGCGAGGAGGCCTGGGAGTGCCAGCTCGCGCTCCCGCCGGTGGACGCCCGGCCCGCCCGGGACGCACCCGGCACCCCGGTCCCGGACGGGGTGCGCATCCCCGAGCTGCCGGCGGAGGCGTCCCTGCCGCTGGGCGGCCCGGGCGGCGCGGGGGCACCGCTGTGGCTGCCCGTCGGGCTCGGTGGGGACGAGGGCACCGTCGTGGGCATCGACCTGGCACGCGCCGGGGGCCTGCTCGTGGCAGGCCCGCCCGGCAGCGGGCGCAGCACCACGCTGGACGGCTTCGCTGCCCAGTGGGCGGCCACCGGGGTGCCGGTGCTGCGGATCGGTGCCGGCCCGGGGTCCGCGCCCCTGGTCGACGGCGTGCTGTGCCTGGTCGACCCCGGCGTGGCACAGGTCCAGGACTGGGTCGCCACCACGGCCGGGGGGCCGGCCGTGGTGGTCGTCGACGACCTGGCCGGGCTGCCCGACGCGCTCGGGGACGCGCTGACCCAGCTGTGCCGGCCCGGTCGCGGCCTGGTGCTGGTGGGCGCCGGCGCACCGGCCGAGCTGGCGGCGACCTTCCGCGGCCCGACCGCGGCGCTGCGCCGGTCCCGCTCCGGCCTGCTGCTCCGCCCCGGCCCCGGGGACGCCGAGGTGCTCGGCATCCGGCTGCCCAGGGCGCGGGTCGCCGACCGCCCGGGGTCGGGGTGGCTGGTGGTCGGTGGGGTGCCGCAGCGGGTGCAGGTCGCGCGGCACCGCCTGGGCACCCTGCCCGGGCCGGCCCCGCAGCCACCGGTCACGGACGACCGGACAGCCGACGACCAGGCAACCGGCGACCGGGCAGCGGAGGTCACCGGGACCTCCGCCGGCGGCGGGCACGCCTGGCGGCCCGCCGGGTGACCAGGGCCCGCCCGGGCGGAGCCGGGCCCTCAGAGCAGGTCCAGGACCACACCGATCTCCTGGTTGGCGTACCAGGCCAGCTCGTGTCCCTCGGCCTGGTCGACGAGGAACTGCGCGTCCTCGTCGCCCAGGTCGGCCTCGAGCACCACGGCCACCGCGGCGCGCACGTCCTCCTCGGCCTCCGCGAGGTCGACGTGGGCGCTGGCGACCTGGGCGATGGTGACGTCCCCGGTGATCCGGGCCGCGCCGCGGTCCACGTCCTCGTCACCGATCGGCTCGACGGCGCCGTCCGGCACCTCCAGGGCGAGCACCACCCGCCGCCGCACCGCACCGGGGTCGATGTCGATCAGCCGCAGGCTCGACCGGGCGGCGGCCAGCAGTGCGGCGTACTCGAGCTCCTCGTCGTCGGCGTCCACGTCGTAGAACGACCGCACGTCGGGGGTCACCGCGAACCCGGTGTGCGGGCCCTCCAGGCGCCGGTCGTCCAGCAGACGGCGCAGGACGGTGGTCGTGGCCGGCAGGTACACGCGCACGCGGTCAGCTCGCTCTCTCCTCGGGGACGCCCGACGGTAGCTGGCGCGGGTGGGGTCGCCCCGGCGCCGGTCGGCCGGGCACCGTCAGCGCGCGCCCTCGGCGAGGTTCGCGACCTCCTGCTCGATCAGGTCGGCGAGCACGTGCACGTCGCCGATGCTGTCCCGGTCGGCGTTGAGGCCGATGTAGACGCCGCCGTCGTAGCTGGTCAGACCGATGGCCAGGCCCTGACCCCTGGCCAGCGGCACGACCGGGAAGACCTCGAGCATCCGGGCGCCGGCGGCGTACAGCGGTACCTGGGGCCCGGGCACGTTGGTGACGACGAGGTTGAACAGCCGGCGGGACAGGTCGCTGGCGGCCCGGGCGGCCAGCGCGTGCAGGGTCGGCGGGGCGAACCCGGACAGCCGCACCAGGTTCTCCGCGCCGACACCCTGACCGGCCTGGGAGACCGCGCGCATGGCGTAGCTGATCCGGGCCAGCCGCACCCGCGGGTTCGGCTCGCCCACCGGCAGGTCGACCAGGAAGGAGGAGACCTGGTTGGCGGTCGCGGTCTCCTCCGGCTGCACCGACAGCGGGACGAGCGCCCGCACCGAGGTGGAACCGACGACCGGCTCCCCGCGGGAGAGCAGCCACTCGCGCAGCGCGCCGGTGACGGTCGCCAGCAGCACGTCGTTGACGGTGCCGCCCTGCGCCTTGCGCACCCGCTTCAGCTGGTCCAGGTCCGCGCGGGCGATGGCCACCCGCCGCTGCCGGCCGATCGCGGCGTTCAGCGGGCTGACCGGCGCCGGTCGCACCGCGGTCTGCGCCGCCGCCAGCAGCAGGTTCCCGGCCGCGCCGACCATCCTCCCGGTGGTGGCCCGCACGTCGGTGACGGCACTCCGCGCGGTCTCCAGCACCGCCGAGGGCCGCGCCACGTACTCCTCGAGCGCCTCCCAGACCAGCGCCAGCGGCCCGGGCGGCCGCCGCGGCCGCCAGTCGTCCGGCTGCCCGGCGGCCGGGTCGGCGGTCGCCTCCAGGATGACCTGGCCGATGTCGACGGCGGCCAGGCCGTCCACCAGGGCGGGGTGCGTCTTGGTCACCAGTGCGATCCGGTCGTCGGCCAGCCCCTCGACCAGGTACATCTCCCACAGCGGGCGGCTGCGGTCCAGCGGTCGGGAGACCAGCCGGGACACCAGGTCCAGCAGCTGCTCGTCGGTGCCCGGCCGGGGCAGGCCGGACCGGCGCACGTGGTAGCCGAGGTCGAAGTCGGGGTCGTCGACCCACGCCGGGTTGGCCAGGTGCCCGGGCACCTCCAGCACCCGCTGGCGGTAGCGCGGGACCAGCGGCAGCCGCCCGCGCACCAGCTGCAGCAGGCGGTCGTGGTCGAGTCCGCCCGGCGGCGACTGCAGGATGAGGACCCCGCCCACGTGCATGGGGGTGTCCGGCTCCTCGAGGTAGAGGAAGGATGCATCCAGTGCGGTGAGCCGCTCGACCACGGTTCTCCTCTCGGTCGGAGCCACACCGTACGGCGCGTGGTCGGACGGCGACAGCGCGGCCGGACGACCCGCTCGGGTCAGCCGCGCCCGCGGCGACGGCGGCGCGGCACGTCGGCGCCGGTGAGCTGGGCCGCGAGCGACTGCAGGCCCCGGCGCAGCGCTGATCCGGCCGCCACCTCGGCGAGCGTGCGCCCAGCCGCCAGCGCCGCGTCGGCGGCCCGCCGGTCGGCAGGGAGGAACGCGGTCACCTCGGTCCCGGCGAACCGGGACAGCGCCTCGGCGATCTCCCGCGGGGCGTCACCGGGCACCGGCCCCCGCCGCACCTGGTTGACCACCAGGACCGGGCGGACGTCGGGCAGCACCCCGCGCAGCTCCCCCAGCGCGCGCACGGTGCGCTGCAGGGCGACCGGGTCCGCACCGCTCACGCAGAGCACCGTGTCGGCGGCCTCGAGCACGGTGAGCGTGGCGCCGTTGCGGCGGGGGGCGGCCGTGTCGAAGGAGAGCTCCTCGTCCTCCTCGATGCAGGACGCGCAGTCGACGACGGTCAGCGCGGCCAGCCGGCGTGCCTCGTCCAGCACCACCCCGACCGCCTGCGGGCGCAGCTCGGGCCACCGGTCGGCGCGGGTGAGCCCGGTGAGCACCCGGAACTGTGGGGCGACCGCCCACGCCAGCCGGGCCAGGGAGGCGACGTCCAGCGACCCGGCACCGGCCTGCCGCACCGCGGCGGCGATGCCCGGCGACTCGTCCAGCAGCCCGAGCAGCTGCGCGACCACGCCGCCGTACACGTCGCCGTCCACGAGCAGCGCGCTCACGCCCAGCCGGGCCGCCTCGTCGGCCAGGCCCACCGCGACGGTGCTGCGACCCGGGGCACCGGCCGGACCCCACACCGCCACCACGCGGCCCCGGCCCGACGGCCGGTCGGCCGGGTCCGGGGGCACGCCGAGCGAGGGCAGGGCGGCCCGCGGGTCGCCCACGTCGCGCCCGGCCGGCGCCGGTGCACCGCTGGCCGCCTCGCGCAGCGCCTGCGCGATCAGCTCGGGGTCGGCGTCGGCCGGCAGCACCCGGGCCACACCGAGCTGGCGCAGCCGGGTCGTGGCCCGCTCGTCACCCGGGTCCACCAGCCCGACGACGGCGACGCCCGCCTCGGCCAGGCGCGCCACCGTGTCGCCGTCGAGCCGGCGCAGCTCGGCCGACAGCAGCGCGGCCTGGCCCACCCCGGTCGACGCGGCCGCGAGCAGGTCGGAGACGTCCACGCAGCGGCGGACCACCGTGACCCCGTGGTCGGCCCGGTCCAGCTCGCCGACCAGCTCGGACTCCCAGGCGGCGCCGGTGACGGCGGTGAAGACCTGCAGTGCCATCAGCCGGTGGTGGTGGCCGGCGCGGGGACCCCCGCGGGCACGGTCGGGCTCGGCCCCGCATCCGGCGGGACGGCATCGGTCGGCACAGCGGCGGTCGGCACAGCGGCATCCGGCACAGCGGCACCCGGCACGGCCGGGGTCGGCACGGCCGGGGGCGGCACGGACCCGGCGGGGGCGGCGAGCCCACCGCCGGCGGGGGTCTCCACCGAGGTGCGCACGACGACCACCAGGCCGCGCCCGCCCACGGCGGCCAGCACCTCCCCGGCGCGCTCGGCGGGCAGCGAGACCACCACCTGGATCGTGGTGGTGGCCGAGGAGAGCACGCCGTCCCCGCGGCCGGAGACCGACTGCACGGTGGCCCCGGCGAGCACCAGCGTGACCCCGCCGTCCGCCGCACCGGTCGCGCCCGTGGCGGCGTCGGCCACGGCGTACACGTCGACGACCTGCCCGCGGGTCAGGCCGGGCGGCGCGAAGCCCGCCTGTACCGGCAGCGCGAGCTGCACCTCGGTGCTCGCGCCCTCCAGGGCCGACCGTGGGACCAGCTCACCGCTGCGCACCGCGCGCGCCAGCGGACGCCCCTCCGGGCGGGTGCTGGTGGACAGGTACGCACCGGCGGCGTCGTCCAGCCGCACCGAGACGGCCACCAGGTCGTCGACGGACAGCACCGTGCCCGCGGCCAGGTCGCCCGCGGCTGCCCAGACCGGCACCGTCGCGTCGGCGGCCGTGACCACCCGGGCACCGACCAGCACCGATCCGAGCACCAGCAGGACGCCCAGCACCAGGCGCAGGTCGAGCCAGCGGGGCGGCCGGACACGCCGCGGGACGGGACCGCCGAGGTCGCCGGGGTCGTTCGTGCGGGTGGCGCTCATGCGGGGATCACCAGGGCCTCTCGTCGTCCCACTGCGTGCACTCGGGCGCGGTGGGACGCCGATGATGGCCCACGACGGCGTTGACGCGCATTCGCTGTCCACACCTTGGGGTGTTGTGGACAGCCGCGAACGTGTGCTCCCCTGCTGCCACACTGTCCCGGTCACCCGAACGGAGGAACCATGGCGACGCAGCGCTTCCTGACCCTCGACGACGTCGCGGAGATCCTCAACGTGTCCTGGTCGCAGGCCTACGCGCTGGTGCGTCGCAAGGACCTCATCGCCATCCAGATCGGTGGCCGCGGGCAGTGGCGGGTCGAGGTCGACGAACTCGAACGCTTCATCGCGCAGAAGTACGCCGAGGCCCGCGCGGGCACGGTCGCCGACGAGCCGGTGCCGGCCGACGGTGCCGCCGCCACCGACAGCGCCATCGGCTGAGCTCCCGCCGCCCCGCCTCGGCGGTCACCCCCGTCCGGGGGTGGCGGAGCGGGCGAGCACCACGGCGTCCAGCACCACGGCGCGCACCCCGCGCACGGCGTCCCGCCGGCGTGGTTCGTCCAGGTGGTGCTCGGCCAGTTCCACGAAGTCCGCGCCCACCCGGTCCAGGGTGCCGTCGAGCACCGTGCCGTCGTCGAGGACCACGCTGAGCGGCTGACGGTCCCGGGCCAGTCCCCGCAGCGCCCGACGCAGGTCCAGCCGCCGGCGCACCTCCCCGCCATCGGCAGGCACCGCCGTGCCCGCGCCGAGCCCGGCCACGGCCCGCACGGCGGACAGCGACACCAGGACCTCCCGGCGCGCGTCGTCGACCACCAGCAGCCAGTCGACCCCCACCTCGACGAGGGTGCCGCCCACGCTCCCGGCCCCCCGGCAGCCGAGCACCAGCGGCGTGCCGACCGCGCCGCCCAGCCGGTCGCGCAGCAGCAGGCGGCCATGCTCTGCGCGCACCCGCGAGGGCAGCTCCGCCCGGGCTGCCGCGTCCTCCTCGGCCTCGAACTGGGCCTCGAGGTCCTCGAACAGCTGCGTCCATCGCATGGCCACACCTCCACGATCAGGCTAACTGACGCACTTGTCTTGCGTTTGATTGCGTTTGCTTGCTTTGATGCGCACTCGACCGCAACAGCTTGCCTCAGGAGGAGACATGTCGACTCGGCGACTCATCGCCACGGTGATCGGCATGGCGGGGCTGGCCTGGTGCCTGCGCCTGGTCGGGGGTGGCCTCGACGAGCTGGCCGCGGCGGCCGGGGACCCGCAGTCCGTGGCCGACCGGGCAGGCGCCGACCAGCTGGTGCTCCTGCTGGCGACCGCCCTGGCCTGGCTCGTCTGGGGCTGGGGTGCCCTCGGCCTGCTCCTCACCGCGGCAGCAGCGCTGCCGGGTGTGCTGGGCCGCGCCGCCGGGGTGCTGCTCACCGTCGCCGTGCCCGCCGGGGCCCGGCGGGCGGCCGGGGTGCTGCTGGGGCTCACCCTCACCGCGACCGGCCCGCTGGTCGCCACGGTGGTGGCCGCGCCGGCCGCGGTGGCCAGCACGCTCGCACCGGAGGCGACCGGCAGCACCGGGCCGGCCGGCGCCGTCGTCCCGGACTGGCCGTCGCAGGCCCCGGCCACGGCGGCTCCACCGGTGGAGGAGGCGGCGCCTGACTGGCCGCAGGTGCCCACCGGGGCGCACGTCGTGCTGCGCGGTGACTGCCTGTGGGACGTCGCCGAGCACTGGCTGACCCAGCGGGACGGCACGCCGCCCACCGACGGTCAGGTCGCCGAGGCCGTGCAGCGCTGGTGGGCGGCCAACGCCGCCGTGATCGGCCCGGACCCCGACGTCCTGCTCCCGGGCCAGGTGCTCACCCCACCCGGATGACCAGCGCCCCCCACCGAGCAGCCGCCGACGAGCGCACCCCCGGCGTCCGGCGAACCCCGTCCCGCACCCGACAGAGGAGTCCCATGCCCGCCACCGTCCGCCCCCTGCCCCGGACCGACCCGACCGAGGACGGCCGGCAGGAACACGTCCCCCACGGACGCGGCTCCTCCGAGCACGGCCCCTCCGAGCACGGCCGCTACGAGCACGGCCCCCTCGAGCACGGCCCCCTCGAGCACGGCCCCCTCGAGTCCGTCCCCGATGTGCCGACCCACCGGACGACTCCCCGGGTGCAGGCCGGTCCGCCGCACCTCGCCCTGGTCCGCGGGGGCCGCGAGCTGCCCACCCGCTCGGCCCTGCGGCTCACCCTGGTGTCCACCCCGCAGCCCGCACCGGACGACGAGCGGGTGACGGTGCGCCCCCGGGTGGCCGGTCGCGTCTCCCCGCGTCCGAGCCACCGGCCGGGGCCGCGCCCGCTGCTGGACCACCCGTCACCGGCCCCCGGTGCCCCGGTCGACTTCGGTCACCAGCTGACCGGTCGTGACCAGCTGCCCGACCCCCGGGACGCCGGGCGCCGGCTGGTCACCGCGGCCGTGGAGGCCCTCGCGGGGTTGCGCCCGGTCGCCCAGCTCGCCGCCGTCACCAGCCCCGCGGTGCTGACGGCGCTGTCCAGCGGGCGCCGCCCGGCGTGGTGCCGGGCCTCCCGGGCGCCGCTGGTCGTCGGCCCGGTGCGGGTGTGCGAGCCGGTCGACGGGGTGGCCGAGGTGTCCGCCGTGGCGCGTCGCGCCGGCCGTGCCCACGCCGTGGCGGCGCGACTGGAGGGGATCGACGGCCGCTGGCGCTGCACCGCCCTGCAGATCGGCTGAGCCGACACCCCGGGCCCCGACGCCGGCGCCCGGGACGGCCTCGGTTCAGGCCGAGCTGCCCCCGTGGCAGAACTTGTACTTCTTGCCCGAGCCGCAGGCGCACGGGGAGTTCCGCGCCTGGCCGGTGCCGGTGACCGTCGCCGTCTTGGCCGCCTTCGCCGGACCGGACTCCTTCGGCGAGGGGTCCAGGCTGGGTGCGCTGTAGGTCAGCGGCTTCTCCGCCGGACGCTCGTCCAGGCCCTTCACCGCCAGGGCCGGCCCGGTGCCGGTGCCGGTGGCCGGGGCCTGCGCCGCGGCCGCCTCGGCCGCGGCGGTCTCGGTCACGGCGGTCTGGGCCCGGGACTTGGCCCCACCGGAGCGGCGTCCGGACACGGTCGGCGCGGGAGCAGCGGCCGGCGCCGGGGCAGCGGTCGGCGCGGGGGCAGCGGTCGGGTCGGCGACCGGCGCCGCGGCAGCCGGTGCCGCGGCAGCCGCGGCGGCGGCGCGGGCGCGCACGGCCTCCACGCCGGCCTGGGCCCGGACGAGGGCCTCGGCCTCGGCGGCGGCGGCCTTCTGCGCGGCCTCGGCGTCCTGCTCCTCCTTGGTCTTCACCTCGAGGTTGAACAGGAAGCCGACGGACTCCTCCTTGATGCCGTCGAGCATCGCCTTGAACATGTCGAAGCCCTCGCGCTGGTACTCCACGACCGGGTCGCGCTGGGCCATCGCCCGCAGGTGGATGCCGGCGCGCAGGTAGTCCATCTCGTACAGGTGCTCACGCCACTTGCGGTCCAGCACCGACAGCAGCACCCGGCGCTCCAGCTCGCGCAGCACCTCGGCGCCCAGCGCCTCCTCGCGCTCGGCGTACCGGGCACGCACGTCCTCCAGCAGGGCGGTCCTGAGCTCCTCCGCGCTCAGTGCGGCCTGCTCGCCGTCGGCGACCCGCTCCAGGAACTCGGTGCGGTCCAGGCCCACGGGGTACAGCGCCTTGAGCCCGGTCCACAGCTGGGCCAGGTCCCAGTCCTCGGCGTACCCGACCTCGGTGGCGCCGTCGACGTAGGCGCCGACGACGTCGTCGATCATGGCGGCGACCTGGTCGTGCAGGTCCTGACCGTCCAGCACCTTGCGCCGCTCGTCGTAGATGACGGTGCGCTGACGGTTCAGCACCTCGTCGTACTTGAGCACGTCCTTGCGGGTCTCGTAGTTCTGCTGCTCGACCTGCGTCTGGGCCGACCGGATCGCCCGGCTGACCATCTTGGACTCGATGGGCTGGTCCTCCGGCACGCGCAGCGTGTTCATCATCGACTCGAGCATCGGGCCGTTGAAGCGCCGCATCAGGTCGTCACCGAGGGACAGGTAGAACCGGGACTCACCCGGGTCGCCCTGGCGGCCGGAGCGACCGCGCAGCTGGTTGTCGATGCGCCGGCTCTCGTGCCGCTCGGTGCCCAGCACGTAGAGTCCGCCGGCCTCGACGACCTCCTCGTGCTCGGCCTTGACCTGGTTCTTGACCTCCTCGAGGGTCTCGGCCCAGGCGGCCTCGTACTCCTCCGGGGTCTCCACCGGGCTCAGGCCCTTGGCCCGCAGCACCTCGTCGGCGATGAACTCCGCGTTGCCGCCGAGCTGGATGTCGGTGCCACGACCGGCCATGTTGGTGGCCACGGTGACCGCGGCCAGCCGGCCGGCCTGGGCCACGATGTGCGCCTCGCGGGCGTGGTTCTTGGCGTTCAGCACCTCGTGCGGGATGCCCCGCTTGAGCAGGTACTTGGACAGCAGCTCGCTCTTCTCGACGCTGGCAGTGCCGACCAGCACCGGCTGACCGGCGGCGTGCCGATCGGCGATGTCGTCGACGACGGCGTCGAACTTGGCCTTCTCCGTCTTGTAGATGACGTCGGAGCGGTCCTCGCGGATCATCGGCCGGTTCGTCGGGATCGGCACCACACCGAGCTTGTAGGTCTGGTTGAGCTCGGCGGCCTCGGTCTGGGCCGTGCCGGTCATGCCGGCGAGCTTCTCGTAGAGCCGGAAGTAGTTCTGCAGCGTGATCGTGGCGAGGGTCTGGTTCTCGTCCTTGATCGCCACCTTCTCCTTGGCCTCGATGGCCTGGTGCATGCCCTCGTTGTAGCGGCGGCCGGCGAGCACGCGCCCGGTGAACTCGTCGACGATGAGCACCTCACCGTTGGTGACGATGTACTGCTGGTCCTTGTGGAAGAGCTCCTTGGCCTTCAGCGCGTTGTTCAGGTAGCTGATCAGCGGGGTGTTCGCGGCGTCGTAGAGGTTCTCGATGCCCAGCTGGTCCTCGACGAACTCCACGCCCTCCTCGCTGATCGCGACGGTGCGCTTGCTCTCCTCGACCTCGTAGTGCCGATCGCGCTTGAGCAGCGGGGCGATGCGGGCGAACTCGCCGTACCACTTGGCGCTCTGCTCGGCGGGCCCGCTGATGATCAGCGGCGTGCGGGCCTCGTCGATCAGGATCGAGTCGACCTCGTCGACGATCGCGTACCGGTGGCCGCGCTGCACCAGGTCGGACTTGGCCCACGCCATGTTGTCGCGCAGGTAGTCGAAGCCGAACTCGTTGTTGGTGCCGTGGGTGATGTCGCAGGCGTACTGCGCCCGGCGCACGGCCGGCTGCTGCCCGGACAGGATCGTGCCGACGGTCAGCCCCAGGAAGCGCTGCACCCGGCCCATGCCCTCGGCGTCGCGCTGGGCGAGGTAGTCGTTGGTCGTGATCACGTGCACGCCCTCGCCGGTCAGCCCGTTGAGGTAGGCCGCCAGCACGCCGGTCAGGGTCTTGCCCTCACCGGTGCGCATCTCGGCGATGTTGCCCAGGTGCAGCGCGGCGCCGCCCATGAGCTGCACGTGGTAGTGCCGCTGGCCCAGGATCCGGGTCGAGGCCTCGCGGACGACGGCGAACGCCTCCGGCAGCAGCTGGTCGAGGGTCTCGCCGTCGTCGGCGTACCGCGCCTTGAACTCGTCGGTCTTCGCGCGCAGCTCGGCATCGGTCAGGTCGACGACGTCCGGACCGAGGGCGTCGACGGCGTCCGCGATCTTGGAGAGTCGACGGACGAGCTTGCCTTCACCGGCGCGCAGGAGCTTGGAGAACACCACGCGACCAGAGTAGGCGGCTGCGGGCGGTCCTCGGGCGCCCCGGTCCCACCTGCGCACCCCCAGCCCCAGGCGTCCCGGGGCCGGTCGAGCTCAGCGCAGGACGAGCTCCCCGGCCTTGGGGTCGTAGGCGACCTCGCGCTTCCCCGCCCGCATGCCCTCCAGGATCGTGTCGACCAGCGCCTGCTGGTCGTGGCCCTCCGGCAGCCGCGGCGGGCTGCCGGCGAGCGCCCGGTCGACCAGGCCGGTGTCCACGTGCGGGGGCTTGACGTCCAGCACGGTGAGCGACCGGCCGCGCAGCTCCCGGCGCAGCACCGACGCCCAGGCGGACAGTGCCGCCTTGGTGGCCGAGTACTCGGCCATCTGCAGCGTCGGGGCGTCGGCCACGATCGCCGAGAGCAGCACGACGGCGCCCCCGTCGGACAGCTGCGGCAGCGCGGCGCGCACCAGGCTCATCGGCGCCAGGGTGTTCACCGCGAAGAGCTCCTCGGTGACGGCGTCGTCGGCGTCGGCGGCCGGGCCGAAGGCCACCACCCCGGAGGCGACGACGAGGGCGTCGAGCCCGCCGAGGGCCGCGGTGGCGGTGTCCACGACCGCACGCAGGGCGGTGACGTCGACGGCGTCGGCGGCCACGGCCGGCACCCCGCCGAGGTCGGCAGCGAGCGCCTGCAGCCGGGCGTCGTCCCGGCCGGTGAGCACCAGCCGGGCACCGGCCGCGGCCAGGGACCGGGCCAGGGCACCCCCCAGCACGCCCGTCGCCCCGCTGACCAGCACCCGCGCACCCTGGATCTCCACGATTCCATCGTGCACCACCTTTCTCCCCCGGGCCCGTCCGCGGCGCTCGGGCGCCACACCGGCCCGGCAGCCGGCCGTAACCTGCCGGGGTGGCACGAGACCCGCACGACCTGGGCGAGAGCGCCCTGACCTTCCTCACCGAGCGGCACCTGGCGACGCTGACGACGCTGCGGGCCGACGGCAGCCCGCACGTGGTGCCGGTCGGCGTCACCTGGGACGCCGAGACCGCGACGGCGCGGGTGATCACCTCGGGCACGTCCCGCAAGGCGGCGCACGCGCGGGCCGGTGGCCGGGTCGCCGTCTGCCAGGTGGACGGCGCGCGCTGGCTGACCCTGGAGGGCACCGCCACCGTGCGGGACGACGCGGCGTCGGTGGCCGACGCGGTCGCCCGCTACACCCGGCGCTACCGCACCCCCCGGGAGAACCCGGCGCGGGTGGTCGTCGAGATCGCCGTCGACCGGGTGCTCGGCAACGCCTGACGCCGTGGACCTCTCCCCCGTCGACCTGACCAGCGAGGTGGTGCGTACCGCCCGGCTGGTGCTGCGGCCACCGCACCCGGACGACGCCGACGCCGTCTGGCGCGCCTGCCAGGACCCGGACGTGCAGCGCTGGATCACCGCCCTGCCGGTTCCGTACACCCGCGCGGACGCCGCGGACTTCGTCGGCGTCATCGCACCCGCGGCCCGGGCGCGGGGCACCGGCATGCTCGCCGTGGTGGAGGCCGACGGGGAGCTCGTCGGCTCGGCGGGCATCGACCGCTTCGCCGACGAGCAACTGGGCCCGGCGATCGGCTACTGGACCGCACCGCAGGCGCGCGGCCGTGGCTACGCCGCGGAGGCAGCCCGGGCGCTCGCGGACTGGGCGCTGGAACTGGGCGCGCCCCGGGTGCACCTGGTCGCCGACGTCCGGAACACGGCCTCGCAGGCGGTCGCCCGGCGGGCCGGCTTCACCCAGGAGGGCGTGCTGCGCTCCGCGCTGCCCTACCGCGACGGCACCCGCGGCGACGCCGCGATGTTCGCCCGGCTGCCCGGGGACTGACCCGGACAGCGACCCGCAGGACGCCGAACTGCCCGCAGAGATGGCCATCTCTGCGGGCAGTTCGTGTCGATCCTGGCGCGGTCTGCTCCCGCGCGTGCGGGCGGAGGACCCGTGGGGGCTAGGCGTGCGCCGCCACGGGCTCCTGGTGGGTCGCGGGCGCGGACTCGGCGGGGGCACCCAGCCGGATCAGCCCGTAGTCGTAGGCGTGCCGCCGGTAGACGACGGTCGGCTGACCGGTGTCGGCGCACTGGAAGAGGAAGAAGTCGTGCCCGACCAGCTCCATCTCGTGCAGCGCCTGGTCGACGTGCATCGGGGTGGCGGGGTGCTCCTTCTCCCGGACGATGCGCCCGGGCAGGTGCTCGTCCAGGTCGGTCACCTGCGGACCGGCGGCGGCCAGCTCCTGGTCCCGGAGCATCGCCTGCTCGGCCGAGGCCGCCTCGGCCATCGCACCGTTGAGCCGCACGCTCTCCGGCGTGCGGCGGCCGTGGTGCACCCGGCGGCGGTCGGCCGCCCGGCGCATGCGGTTCTCCAGCTTCCCGACGGCCAGGTCGGTCGCCGCCTGGAAGTCCGGGGCGCAGGCCTCGGCCCGCACCACCGGGCCCTTGCCGCGCAACGTGATCTCCACGCGCTGGCAGTTGGCCGACTGGCGTGGGTTCTTCTCGTGCAACAGCTCGACGTCGATCCGGGAGAGCTTCCCGTCGAACCTCTCGAGCTGACCGACCTTGTCCTCGACGTGCTGCCGGAAGTGTTCCGGCACCTCGACGTTGCGACCTCGGACCACGATCTCCATGAGACCTCCCTTGGGGGGTGTGATCGATCCGACGCTAGACGACCGAGCTGTGCACCGACAGTCCACCCGTCATTCCCACTCCCGCAGGGTGATCACCACGTCACCGTGGAACGGCGGGCGACGCGGGCTGCTGCGCGGCGTGGCCGCCACCACAGCAGCCAGCACAGGCCACGGCGAGCCGTGTTCCTGCGTGAGCACCCGGCTGCACTCGGCCAGCGTCGCGCCACTGGTGACGACGTCGTCCACCAGGACGAGCAGGCCCTGCCCGGCAGCCGGCCGCCCGGGGCGGGCCGGCACGAAGGAGCCGCGGAGGTTGGCCCGGCGGTCGGCGGCCGACAGGCCCGCCGAGTCCCGGCTACGGCCGCGGCGGTCCACCAGCGCCCGCACCGCGACGTCGACCCCGGCCGCGCGCAGCTCGGACGCCGCCCGCTCGGCCAGCTCCCGCACGTGCTCCCGGCCCCGGGCCCGCCGGGCGGCCGCGGTGCTCGGCACCGGCACGAGCACCACCGGGACCGCCCTCGGGTCACCGTGCTCCCCGGCACCGGGCCCCCGGACCCCGCCCTGTCCCCCGCCCTGCCCCCGGACCCCGCCCTGTCCCCCGCCCTGCCCCCGGACCCCGCCCTGCACCCCGCCCTGCCCCCGGACCCCGCCCAGCACCCCGGCGACCGCGAGCGCCAGGGCGGTGCCGAGCGGGCGGGCGAGCTCGGCCCGGCCGTGCTCCTTGAACGCCACGACCGCCGGCCGCACCGGCCCGGCGTACCGGCCCGCGGCGACGGTCGGCGGGAAGCCGGGCGGGGGGCGGCGCGGCTGGGCGAGCAGCGGCCGGGCCAGCAGCGCCGCGCACCGCCCGCAGAGCCCCGCCCCCGGGACCGCGCACCCGGCGCAGACGACCGGCAGCACGAGGTCGGCCAGCGCCGCCCAGCCGGCCGCGAGCGCACCGACCCCCCACCGCGCGGGCCCTGCTGCGTCGCGCACCCAGCCAGCCTGCCGCCGCCCCGCTCCCGGACGCGGCCGCCGGCCCGCCCTGTGCACGGCACGGCCGCCTGGGGACGACCGGCCCCGCCACCGGCTCAGAGCGGGTAGAAGGGCGCCCCGCCGGGCAGCGGCGCGGCGTCGGAGAGCAGCGCCACCCACCGGCCGCCGGACAGCCGCCACACCGAGCCGCCCGCGGTGACCAGCGGCTGCCGGCTGGGCGCGGCTGCGACCTGGGTGGGCTGGCTGGGCAGGCCCGCCAGGGTGATCTCGGCGGGGTCCCAGCCGTCCACGCCCACGCTCCACGGCGCCGTCCGGTCCGGCGCGCCCTCGGCGGCCAGCACCAGCAGGGTGGAGGCGTTGCGCCAGGCCACCGCGCTGACGCCGTCCAGGGACGGCGCCACCTGCCGCAGGTCGCGCAGCGCCACCGCGGAGTCGGTGCGCACCACGGTGCCCACCACCAGCTCCGGGCCCGCGGGGCCGGCCACGACCGCCGCGGCCCGCACGCCGTCCGGGGACAGCTGGAACGACGTCGTCGTGCCGAGCCCGGGCAGCGTGGTGGCGTCGACGACCTGGGGCGAGCCGCCCACCGGCAGCCGGATGACCTCGGTGCCGTCCCGCACCGTCCAGGCCTCCTGCCGGGTCGCCGCGGTCGTGGGCGGGGTGAACGAGGAACCCATCAGCACCGAGGCGAGGTCGCCGCCGTAGGGGCCGGTCAGCAGGCTGGGCACCGGCCCACCCCCCACCCCGACCGTGGTGGTCAGCGCGCCGGTGCGGGCGTCGGCGGAGACCGCCGCCGACGTCAGCCGGTAGGCGCCGGTGCCGGCCGGGCCGGGGGCCGGTGCACCGTCGACGGTGCGCAGCGCGCCGTCGACCAGGTAGTGCCCGACCGAGTCGACCGGTGCCGCGTCGGGGTCCAGGCCGGCCCAGTCGTCGACCGTCTGCACCTCCGGCACGTCGGTCAGCGGCGCGGGTTCGCCGTCGACGAGGACGCGCACGGACCGGATCGTCGCCAGGTCCAGCCGGTCGAGCTGGTCCAGGGACCAGACGAGCTGGGCGGACAGGTCGGCCAGCCGGCCGGGCGAGGTCGTGTCGACGCCGGTCAGGTCGACCGTCGCGGTCTGGCCGGACAGCGACACGTTGTTCCGCAGCGAGGCTCCGGCCAGGGCGTTGGTCACCCCGGCCGCCAGCGTCGGGGAGGGCCCGTCCAGCATCCGCTCGACCAGGCTGGTGGGCTGGGAGGCACCGTTGAGCAGGAACACCGGGTCGGGCACCAGCCGGTTGCCGGTGGGGTCGAGGAAGAAGGCGTCGACCTGGCTGTAGGTGCGGGTGAAGTCCGGCTCCAGGATCACCAGGCCCTCGGGCGGGTCGCTGATCCGCCACTGCCCGTCGACCTGGTCCAGGGTGAGGTCGCGGGACAGCTGTTCCCGGGCGGCGACGGTGAACGTGCCGCGCTCGTCGACGGCGCCGACCAGGTCGGCGGTCAGCTCGACCCGGCCGGTGCCGGTGGGCACGGCCGCGTACACGGAGCCGATGATCGTGGTGCTCGCGGTGTCGTCCCACTGCCCGGCGGCCTCGGGGGTGAGGAACTGCCGCGCGACCGGGTGGCCGCGGGTGGGGCTGCCGGAGGCGTCGAGGAAGCCGCGCACGACGTCCTCCGGGGAGGCCCCCGGCTGGGGCCCGAGGGCCTCGATGCCGACGGCCGGGTCGGGCGCCTCGGCCACCTGGGTGATCTGCACGGTCGCCGACTCCGACGGCACCGTGGAGCAGCCGGCCAGCAGCGCGGCCACGGCGAGCGCGCCGAGCACGGTCCGGGCCATCACGACGCACCGCCGGTGCGGCGGACCACCGCGGGGCGCAGCGGCAGCGGGGACCCGGTCAGCTCGGTGCCGGCCACCAGCGGCACGGTCAGCCGGAACTGGGCACCGGCCCGCGGCCGGCCCCACACCTGCAGCCAGCCGCCGTGCAGCCGGGCGTCCTCCAGGCTGATCGACAGCCCCAGCCCGCTGCCGCCGACGGTGCGCACCCGGCTGGGGTCGGCGCGCCAGAAGCGGTCGAACACGTGCTCGGCCTCCGTCGAGGTCAGCCCGGTGCCGTGGTCGCGGACGGTCACCGCGGCGGCGGTGCCGCTGGCCGCGACCGCGATCTCCACGGGCTTGCCGGCGCCGTGCTCGATGGCGTTGCCGATCAGGTTGCGCAGCACCCGCTGCACCCGACGGGCGTCGACCTCGGCGATGACGCCACCCGGCGGCACGCTGACCACCAGCTCGCTGCCGTGCCGCTCGGCCAGGGTGCGCATGCCGTCCACGACCCGGCCGATCAGCGTGCCGAGGTCGGCCGCCTCGGGTTCCAGGACGGCGGCCCCGGCGTCGTAGCGGCTGATCTCCAGCAGGTCGGACAGCAGGCCCTCGAAGCGGTCGAGCTCGGCGCGCAGCAGCTCGGCGGACCGGGCGACCTGGGGGTCGAAGTCGGCCCGGGCGTCGTGCAGCACGTCGGCGGCCATCGACACCGTCGTCAGCGGGGTGCGCAGCTCGTGCGAGACGTCGGAGGTGAACCGCTGCTGCAGGTGGCTCAAGCCCTCCAGCTCCTTGATCTGGCGTTGCAGGCTGTCGGCCATGGCGTTGAAGCTGGTGGCCAGCCGGGCGAGGTCGTCCTCCCCGCGCACCGCCAGCCGCTCGGTGAGGTTGCCCTCGGCCAGCCGCTGGGCGCCCCGCGCCGCGCGGCGCACCGGGTCGACCACCAGCCGGGTGACCAGCACCCCGATGCCCACGACGAACAGCGTCAGCGCCACCCCGCTGATGGCCACGGTGGTGCGCACCAGGGAGAGCGTCTCCTGCTCCTGGTCCAGCGGGAACGCGTAGTAGAGCTGCACCCGGTCCTGGCTCTGCCCGTCGGTGGGCACCGGCGCCCCGACCAGCAGGGTGGAGCGCGGTACACCGGTCTCGTCGGGCACCTGGGCGTAGCGGTAGGCCTGCGACCCCTGGTCGACGGCGGCGCGCAGGTCGCCGGGCATCGCCCCGTACAGGCCGCGCTGGCTGTCGCTGGACACCACCGACTCCCCCGCGCCGTAGACCATGACGAGGTCGAAGTCACCGGCCGAGCCGCCGCGGGTGAGCAGCTCGCGCACCGTGCGGCCCAGCGCCGAGCGCACCTCGGCGTTGTCGCCGGTGGCGATGCCGGGCACCTGGCTGCCCGCGTAGTCCACGGCCGCCAGGGACTGCTGGATGGCGGCCTCGCGCTTGACCCGCAGCAGCTGCCCGCTGATCTGGTTGAACAGCACCACGCTCACCACCAGGACGACGACGCCGGCCACGAGCATGGTGATCGCACCGACCCGCACCTGCAGGGACGCCCGCCACAGGCGCACGCCGCGACGCACCAGCACGCCCAGCAGGTCCGGGCGCAGCAGCCGGCCGCGACGGCTTGCGACGGCGGGTGACGCTGCCGGGGGCGCGCCCGCCGTCGCCGGGGCGGGTGGCCGGTCGGGGTCGACCGCGTCGGCGCCGTCCCGCACCGGCCGGTCGGAGGTGGTGCTCACGGCCGCCGGTCGGGGCCCACGGTCGCGGTGGGCGCCGGCGTCACGGCGGTCCGGCCTTGTACCCGACCCCGCGGACGGTGAGCACGACCTCGGGGCGCTCCGGGTCGCGCTCGACCTTGGCGCGCAGCCGCTGCACGTGCACGTTGACCAGCCGGGTGTCCGCGGCGTGCCGGTAGCCCCACACCTGCTCGAGCAGCAGCTCGCGGGTGAACACCTGGCGCGGCTTGCGGGCCAGCGCCACCAGCAGGTCGAACTCCAGCGGGGTGAGCGAGATGGCCACGCCGTCCCGGGTGACCTGGTGGGCGGGCACGTCGATGGTGACGTCGGCGATGGAGAGGTTCTCCGCCTGCCCGGTCTCCCCGCGGCGCAGCTGCGCCCGCACCCGGGCGACCAGCTCGACGGGCTTGAACGGCTTGGTGACGTAGTCGTCGGCGCCGGCCTCGAGCCCCTGGACGACGTCGATGGTGTCGCCCTTGGCGGTGAGCATCACGATCGGCACCGTCGACTGGGTGCGGATGTCCTGGCAGATCTGCAGGCCGTTGCGGCCGGGCAGCATCAGGTCGAGCAGCACCAGGTCGGGCCGGACCTGGTTGAAGGTGGCGACGGCGCGGTTGCCGTCGGCGACGAAGGCGGGGTCGTACCCCTCCCGCCGCAGCACGATGCCCAGCATCTCGGCCAGCGCCGCGTCGTCGTCGACGACGAGCACCCGCCCCCGACCGTGGGAGGAGCCGTTCCCGTTCGATGGTCCTGGAGGTGGCACGACCCCATTCTGCGCGACGTCGCCCACAGCACACCGCACCCGCCCGACGCGGGTGCGCCGAGCGGGTGCGGTGACACGCTGGAGAGCCCCCCCCGACCTCAGGGGCAGCGACCAACCCGGGACCGGACCGGCCCCGCGGTCGGAGGACTGGAACCGGCCCCCTTTCAGGGGCCCGCGGCGAGCTTGCGAGTCGTGGGGGGAACGGGGGTCCTCTTAGTAGCGGTAGTGGTCGCTCTTGAACGGGCCCTCGACCGGGACGCCGAGGTAGTCGGCCTGCACCTTGGTGAGCTCGGTGAGCTTGACGCCGAGGGCGTCGAGGTGGAGCCGGGCCACGTGCTCGTCGAGGTGCTTGGGCAGCACGGTGACGCCGGGGGTCTGGCCCTCGTAGGCGGCGCGGTTGTTCCACAGCTCGATCTGCGCGAGGACCTGGTTGGAGAACGAGGCGCTCATGACGAAGCTGGGGTGCCCGGTGGCGTTGCCCAGGTTCAGCAGCCGGCCCTCGGACAGCACGATGATCGTGTGGCCGTCGGCGAAGCGCCACTCGTCGACCTGCGGCTTGATGGTCGTCCGGGTGATGCCCGGGGTCTTCGCCAGGCCGGCCATGTCGATCTCGTTGTCGAAGTGGCCGATGTTGCCGACGATCGCCTGGTGCTTGGTCATCGCCAGCTGCTCGGCGGTGATGATGTTGAAGTTGCCGGTCGCCGTCACGATGATGTCGGCCTGGCCGATGGCCTCGTCCAGGGTGGTGACCTGGTAGCCCTCCATCGCCGCCTGCAGGGCGCAGATGGGGTCGATCTCGGTGATGATCACGCGGGCACCCTGCCCGCGCAGCGCCTCGGCGCAGCCCTTGCCCACGTCGCCGTAGCCGCACACCAGCGCGACCTTGCCGCCGATCATGACGTCGGTGGCCCGGTTGATGCCGTCGATCAGCGAGTGCCGGCAGCCGTAGAGGTTGTCGAACTTGCTCTTGGTGACCGAGTCGTTGACGTTGATCGCCGGGAAGAGCAGCCGGCCGTCGCGGGCGAGCTCGTAGAGCCGCATGACGCCGGTGGTGGTCTCCTCGGTGACGCCCTTGATGCCCTTGCCGATGGTGGTCCAGCGGTCGGTGGACTCGCTGAGCGAGTGGCGCAGCTCGGACAGGACGACGGCGTACTCCTCGGAGTCGGCGTCGGTGGTGTCCGGCACGGCGCCGTCGGCCTCGAAGCGGGTGCCGAGGTGCACCAGCATCGTGGCGTCGCCACCGTCGTCCAGGATCATGTTCGGGCCGACCGGGTTGCCGTGCTCGTCGGTGAAGTCGAACAGGCGCTGGGTGCACCACCAGTACTCCTCCAGCGTCTCGCCCTTCCAGGCGAAGACCGGCACGCCGGCCGGGGCCTCGGGCGTGCCCGCGCCGACGGCGATGGCCGCGGCGGCGTGGTCCTGGGTGGAGAAGATGTTGCAGGACACCCAGCGCACGTCGGCGCCGAGGGCGGTGAGGGTCTCGATCAGCACGGCGGTCTGCACGGTCATGTGCAGCGAGCCGGCGATGCGGGCGCCGGCCAGCGGCTGCTCCTCGCCGTACTCGGCGCGCAGGGCCATCAGGCCCGGCATCTCGTGCTCGGCGAGGTCGATCTCCTTGCGGCCGAAGGCGGCGAGGGAGAGGTCGGCGACCTTGAAGTCGTCGTCCTGGACGAGGGTGCGCGTGCGGGTGCTCTGGGTCATGTCGCTCCAGTGTCCTGAGCCGGCCCCGGATGGGCGGGCTCTGCGGTCGCTGATGTTCGAGCGAGCATGCCGAGGCCTCGGCGGGGCTCTACCGCCGACGAGGGTACGCCGGATCGGCACCCCGCCGGGGTCCCGGGCGTGTCACGCCCCGGCCCCCGCCGCGCTCCCGGGCGAGCGTGGGGGCGAGGACGAGGGCCTCGCCCGCCTCGGCCCTCGCACGCTCGGCCCGAGCCTCTGGGCGAGGTCTAGTGCAGGGAGGTGGTGGAGCGGTAGAGGATGGCCGGGCCACGCGCGGTGACCGGCTCGCCGGCCGGGACGAAGGCCGAGGCGCCCTGCTCGAGCTCCAGCTCGCCGTCGCGGCCGCCGAGCACCGCACGGCCCTCGGTGCAGAGCAGCAGCTGCGGCCCGGCGGTGGTGAGCGAGCCGGTGGAGGTGTCGAGCTGGACCCGGGTGAGGTCGAAGTCGTCGACCGGCACGGGGTAGCGCAGCCCGCCGGGGCCGAGGACCGGCTGCAGCACCGGGACCTTGCCGTCGGTGAAGTCGAGCACCTCGATGAGCGCCGCGAGGTCGACGTGCTTGCCGGTGAGCCCGCCGCGCAGCACGTTGTCCGAGCTGGCCATGACCTCCACGCCGGCGCCGCACAGGTAGGCGTGCAGGTTGCCGGCGGGCAGGAACACGGCCTCGCCGGGGGCCAGCCGCAGGTGGTTGCACATCAGCGAGATGACCACGCCGGGGTCGCCCGGGTAGGTCTCGGCCAGCGAGGCGGCCCAGCGGTAGGTGTTGATGAACTCCGGGTCGTGCGCGGCGACGAACGCGGCGGCCTTGCCGGCCACGGCGTTGACCAGGGACGTGCGCCGGCGCACCGACATGCCGAGCAGCTGCGGCACGGCGGCGCGCAGCCCGCCGCGGGCCAGCGAGGCGATGGTCGGCTTCAGCTCGGCGAGCTGGAGCTTGGCCAGGCAGTGCAGCGACTCCTCGACCGGCCGGAACCCGCACAGCGCCTCGACCGGGGTGATCGCGCAGAGGATCTCCGGCTTGTGGAACCGGTCCTTGAAGGTGCGCGTCGGGTCGTCGCGGGCGATGCCGGCGGCCTCCTCGGCGGCGAAGCCCGCCTCGGCCTGCGCGGTGGTGGGGTGCGCCTGCAGCGACAGCGGCCGGTCGGCGGCGAGCAGCTTCATCAGGAACGGCAGCCGGTCACCGAAGACGGTGCGCACCTGGTCACCCAGCAGCGCACCCGGCTGGTCGGCGATCGCGGCGTCGAGCGCGCGCCCGTCGGGAAGCCGGCTGGGGGCGTCCGCGTGGGCGCCCATCCACATCTCGGCGTACGGCTCCGCCGCCGGCGACGGCAGTCCGAGCATCTCGGGGATCACCGTGCGAGATCCCCACGGGTAGTGCCGGACCTCGTTCGTCAGCTGCCACATCACCGGGGAGGCTACCGGCAGGCCACTCCCGTCCCACCTGTCACGTGCGTCACGCCACCCGACCGGGTGGGTCCCCCGGGTGCCGTCCCCGCGGCACCCGACGGGACGTCGCCGACGCCGGCCCGCCCGGCCGTCAGCCCCGGCGGGCGCTGCTGCCGTGCGTGGTCTCGGCCCGGCGCAGGTCGGGTTCGAGGTAGATCACCCGGGCGGCCGGGACGGCGGCGCGCACCCGCTGCTCCGCGGCGTCGATCGCCGCGGCGATGCCCGCCGCGGTGTCGTCGTGCTCGACCTCGATCTTGGCGGCCACCAGGATCTCCTCCGGCCCCAGGTGCTGGGTGCGCATGTGGATGACCGAGCGCACGCCGCCGTCGGCCTCCAGCGCCTGCACGATCGCGCGCTGGTGGTCGGGGGTGGCCGCCTCGCCGAGCAGCAGGCTCTTGGTCTCCACGCCCAGCACCGCGGCGACGGCGATGAGCAGCAGGCCGATCAGGATGGTGCCGATCGCGTCGAAGACCGGGTTGCCGGTCAGCGTGGCCAGCCCGACGCCGAGCAGGGCGAAGAACAGGCCGGTCAGGGCCGCGGCGTCCTCCAGCAGCACCACCGGCAGCTCGGGGGCGCGGGCGTGCCGGATGAACTGCCAGTAGCTCTCCCCCGGCTTGCGCACCGCGTTGGTCTCCTTGACCGCGGTGCGCAGCGAGAAGCTCTCCAGGCCGATGGCCACCACGAGCACGCCGATCGCCCAGATCGGCGACGTCAGCTCCTCGTGCGCGGAGATCTTGTGGATCCCCTCGTACAGCGCGAAGCAGCCGCCCACGCTGAACAGCACCATCGCGACCAGGAAGCCGTAGACGTACCGGTCACGACCGAAGCCGAACGGGTGCTCGGGGGTGGCGCGGCGCCGGGAGGTCCTGCCGCCGACGAGCAGCAGCACCTGGTTGCCGGAGTCGGCGACCGAGTGGATCGCCTCGGCCAGCATCGAGGAGGCCCCGGTGACCAGGAACGCGATGAACTTGGCGGTGGCGATGCCCAGGTTGGCGCCCAGCGCCGCGATGATCGCCTTGGTGCCGCCGCCGTGCCCGCCACCGCTCTGTTCGGCACCGCCGTGCCCGCCGTCGTGCCCGCCGCCGCCGTGCCCGCCCTCGCCGTGGTCGGTCGTCATGAACGCAGTGCCCTCTCGTGGTCCAGTGCCAGGGCCAAGTAGACGGCGCTGAAGTCGACCACCGCCAGTTGGCGGGCGAGCCGGGCGAGCCTCGGTTCGAGGTCCGGGCCGGGGCCCGGGTCGGACAGGCGGCTGACCGGCACGTTCCGGTCGGTGGCTGCCCGGAGCACCTGGGCCATCGCCTCGCGGGCCGATCGGGGCTCGCGCTCGCCGCCGCCGTCGTGGTCGGCGGCACCGGAGTCGCGGATGGTCAGCAGCCGCAGCCGGCGGGCGTCGTCCTCGGCCCGGTCACGGAAGAAGTCGTCGCCGCCGGTCGGGGCCAGCGGGCCGGAGAGCACGGTGACCGCGGCCACCCGCTGGTCGGGCAGCCGGAACGTGGACACCGGGAGCCCGGCGAGCGTGGCCAGCTGGTCGGCCATCCGGGTCGCCGCGGCGCCGGCGAGCGGGCCCTCGGCGGCGATCACGGGCAGGGCGTCGAGCAGCTCCAGGGCGAGGGTCTTGCCGGGGTTGAGGTAGGACTCCCGGGACGGGCCGCACTCGCCGGCCACCTCGTCGAGGGCGGCGGCGAGCAGCTCTGTGTCGGTGACCTGCGCCGGCAGCAGGCCGAGGTCGGTGGCCAGCAGCAGCAGCGGGGTGAGCAGCGACCACAGCGTGGCGTGCCGTACCCGCGACTCCGGCAGCGCCACGTAGGGCGCCCGGGCGTTCGCGCAGGCGGCGTGCAGCGGGGCGCCGTCGGCACCGATCCCGACCAGGGCGACCCCGCGCCGGGCGGCCTCGTAGGCGGGCTGCACGGCGTACCGGCCGGCCCCGGTGCGGGTGGCCACCACCGCGATGTCGCTGGGCCCCATCCACACCGGCAGGTCCGGCCCACCGACGACGTCCACCGCGACCGGGCTGCCGGGGCCGAGCAGCGCCCGGAGCACCGACGCCGCCACCGCGCCCTCCCGGCGGGCGACGACCACCAGCCCGCGGGGCCGCCCGCCGCTGGTGACCCGCCCCAGGCCGGCCTCCTCGGTCAGCCGGGCGGACTCGCGCACCTGGGCGCCGGCCCCGGCCACCGCGGAGAGCAGCCCGCGGGGGTCGCGGGCACGCAGCAGGCCGAGGTCGTCGAGCACCTCCTCGGCCAGCTCCGGCGAGCTCATGCCGATCGACGCCGGGCTTCGTCGAGCAGCAGGACCGGGATGCCCTCGCGGACCGGGAACGCCCGGTGGCAGGTGCCGCAGACCAGCTCGCTGGCCTGCTCGTCCACCGTCAGCGGGCTGTGGTGGGTGTCCGGGCAGGCCAGGATGGCCAGCAGTGCGGGGTCCAGCCCGAGCGGTCCGGTCCCCTGGGGTGCGTTCGTCACGACCTGACCATCTCCAGTACCTCGTCGCGGATCTGTGCCATGCGGGTCTCGTCGGGCGCCTCCACGTTCAGGCGCAGCAGGGGCTCGGTGTTGCTGGCCCGGAGGTTGAACCAGGCGCCGTCCGGCAGCTGGACGGTCATGCCGTCCATGTCGTCGACGGTCACGCCGTCGCGTGCGGTGAAGGCCGCGCGCACCGCCGCCGCGGCAGCCGCCTGGTCGGCGACGGTGGAGTTGATCTCACCCGACGCCACGTACCGGCTGTACTCGGCGGTGAGCTCGGACAGCGTGCGCGGCTGCTCGCCCAGCGCGGCCAGCACGTGCATCGCGGCGAGCATGCCGGTGTCGGCGCGCCAGAAGTCACGGAAGTAGTAGTGCGCCGAGTGCTCGCCACCGAAGACGGCGTCGGTCCGGGCCATCTCCTCCTTGATGAAGGAGTGGCCCACCCGGGTGCGCACCGGCCGGCCGCCGTGCTCGGCGACGATCTCCGGCACGCCGCGGGAGGTGATCAGGTTGTGGATGATCGCCGACCCGGGCGCCTTCGCCAGCTCCCGGACGGCGACCAGCGCGGTGACCGCGGACGGGCTCACCGCCTGCCCCCGCTCGTCGACGATGAACACCCGGTCGGCGTCGCCGTCGAAGGCCAGGCCGATGTCGGCCCCGTGCTCGACCACGCCGGCCTGCAGGTCGACCAGGTTGGCCGGGTCCAGCGGGTTGGCCTCGTGGTTGGGGAAGGTGCCGTCGAGCTCGAAGTACATGGGGACGACGTCCAGCGGGAGCCCGGTCAGCACCACCGGGACGGTGAAGCCGCCCATGCCGTTGCCGGCGTCGATGACCACCTTGAGCGGGCGGCTGCCGGACAGGTCGACCAGCGAGCGCAGGAACGCCGCGTACTCCACCACGACGTCGCGGCCGGTGACCGAGCCGATCCGCCCGGGGTCGCGCTCGAACACCGAACCCTGCTCGGCCCACTCGCGGATCTGCCGCAGCCCGGAGTCCTGGCCGATCGGGGCGGCGCCGGCCCGGCACATCTTGATGCCGTTGTACTGCGCCGGGTTGTGGCTGGCGGTGAACATCGCGCCCGGCACGCCCATCGAGCCCGCGGCGAAGTACAGCATGTCGGTGGACCCCAGCCCGGCCTCCACGACGTCGACACCGCGGCCGATGACGCCCTCGGCGAAGGCCCGGGACAGCGGCACGGAGGAGTCGCGCATGTCGTGCGCGGTGACCACCGTGGTGGCGCCGCTGTCGCCGACGACGAACTCGGCGAAGGCGGCTCCGATGTCGCGGGCGACGTCCTCGTCCCACTGGTCCGGGACCACGCCCCGCACGTCGTAGGCCTTGATGATGGACGTCAGGTCTGTCACGCGGACGACCCTAGCGGCGCCGACGACACTCCTGCGTCACACCCGTGCCGGACGCCCTGCCCACCGGCTCGCGGCGGGCCCGGTCAGGAGAGGTCGGGGAGGATGCGCAGGTGCCCGCGGCGGGTGCCGCTGCCGTCGTCGGCCGGCGGCCGCTCGGGCTCGGGGCGGGCGGCCTCGCGGACCGCGTCGGCGAGGGCGAGCAGGTCGTCCCCGGTGGGTCCGGCGTCGTCGACGTCGACCTCGTGCCGGACGACCTCCCAGCCGCGGGGCACCGTGAGGCGCCCGGCGTGGAACTCGCAGAGGTCGTAGCTGTGCGGCTCGGAGTAGGTGGCCAGCGGACCCACGACGGCCATCGACTCGGCGTACACGTAGGTCAGGGTGGCCGCCGCCGGCTGCGCGCAGCCGCTGCGCGAACAGCGTCGCGACTGCCTCACCACGGGTTCCTCACGAGCAGGGACAGTAGTGCCCGATCGGCCGCGAGGGGAGGCGGCACACCGTGTGTCACGGACGGAAGTACCGCACCCCGCCCGCCCCGGCGCGGTGCGGTCGGCGGACCGTCGGCGCCGGTGGGCAGGATGGCGGCATGGGCATCGGAGCGGGCAGCGTCGTGCTGCTGGGCGGGCGCAGCGAGATCGGCCTGGAGGTCGTGACCCGACTCTGCCGCGACGGCCGCCCGGTGGTGCTGGCCGCCCGGCGGGCCGACGGGCTGGACCTCCAGGAGCAGGCGCTGCGCTCGGCCGGGGCCGGGGCGGTGCACCGCCTGGAGTTCGACGCCGACGACCTCGCCGGGCACGCCGAGGTGCTCGCCCGGGCGGTGTCGGTGGCCGGTCCGGTCGCCGTGGTCGTGCTCGCGTTCGGCGTGCTCGGCGACCAGGCCCGCGCCGAGCAGGACGCCGGGCACGCGGTGGCGGTGGTGCACACCGACTACGTGGCGCAGGTGTCCGCGCTGACCCACCTGGCCGGGCTGCTGCGCCGGCAGGGCTCGGGGCAGCTGGTGGTGTTCTCCTCGGTCGCCGGGTGGCGGGTGCGGCGGGCCAACTACGTGTACGGCTCGGCGAAGGCGGGCCTGGACGGTTTCGCCTCCGGGCTCGGCGACGCCCTGGCCGGCTCGGGGGTGGGGCTGCTGCTGGTGCGTCCGGGCTTCGTCGTCGGCCGGATGACCGAGGGCATGTCCCCGGCACCGTTCTCCAGCACCCCGGCGCAGGTGGCCGACGCGGTCGTCGCCGGCCTGCACGCCGGCCGGGAGGTCGTCTGGGTGCCGGGCCTGCTGCGCTGGGTGGCCGCGGTCATGCGGGTCACCCCGCGCCGGGTGTGGCGCCGGCTCCCCCGGTGAACGCGTCCGCGCTGCCCACTCCGCCCGGCGGCGGTCGCGGCGCGCGCCCGACCGGGGTGCGCGCCCGTAGGCTCGCCCCCGAGATGACCACTCCGCCGCGCCCCCGATCCCGCCCGCGCCGCGACCGCCACGGCCGCGGCCTGCGCGGCCGGCTGGTCCCGCCGTCGGTGCCGCTGTCGCGCAGTCGCGCGGAGCAGTTCGACGACCTGGTGCTGGACGCCGTGGAGGACCTGGAGCGCCGCTGGGAGCGGGAGCTGGCCGGGGTGGAGTTCGCCGTGGAGGACGTGCCCTGGGTCGAGCACTCCAGTCCGGACGACGTCGTCCTGGACGCCGACGTGCTGGAGGACGGGTCGGTGCCGCTGGCCCGGGTGCTGCCGGCGCACACCGAGGGCGGTCAGGAGCACCCGGCGCGGATCGTGGTCTACCGGCGCCCGCTGGAGATCCGGGCCCACGACCGGGACGACCTGGCCGACCTGGTGCGCGACGTGGTCGTCGACCAGGTCGCGGTGCTGCTCGGCCGGGACCCGGACGAGATCGACCCCTGAGGCACGCCGCCCGTCGCCGGTGGGCTCGCCGGTGCCCGGCACGAGGGCAGGACCGCCCCGGCGGCGGTACGCGCGCTCTGGACGGGGGCGTTGTCGGTGGCGGCTGCCATGCTGTGCGCCGCGACCGGCGGACGCCGGCGCTCAGGGCGACGGGGGGCTCGGCGTGCGCACGTCCCGCACCTGGTGGCTCGCCGCTGCGGTCGCCGTCGCGGTGCTCGTCGCCGGGCTCGCCGGTTGGGCGCTGCAGACCCACGAGCACCGCGCCACGGCCTCGCTGACGGTCACCCCGCGCACCGACGCCGGGGCGGACGCCACCCGGCTCGTCGCCGACCGGTACGGCACGCTCGCCGGCTCGGTCGCCACCGCCCGCGGCGCGCTCGCCCTGCTGGGGGACGACGCACCCGACGTCACCGCCGGTGAGCTCACCCAGGACGTCGAGGTCGACCGTCCCGCCGGGGGCAGCACGATCGCGGTGACCGTGACGCTGCCCGGGCGTGACGACGCCGTCGCCACCGCGAACGCGCTGGTCACCACCCTGGTCGAGCAGGGCGCCGACGAGGAGGTGGTGGCCGTGGAGGTGGCGGCCGAGGCCGTCCCGGAGAGCGCCACCGCCACCCCGGACGCCGGGGTGTGGGCCGTGTCCACCGTGCTCGTCGCGCTGGCGCTCGGCCTCGCGGCGGTGCTCCTGACCCCCTCCGGGGCCACCCGACCTCGGGCTACGGAGCCCGCACCGGTGCCGGTCGAGCCGCCGGCGCCCGAGCCGGCGACGGAGCTGCACGACGACCTGCCGGCCTTCCGTGACCACCCGCCGGGCTCGCCGGTGGCCGGCGGCTCGGCGGGCGCGACTGCCCCTCGGGGCGGCGTCGCCTCCGCGAGCGGCAGCCTCCTCCCGGGCGGCGTCCACACCGCGAGCCAGCCCCTCCCCCCGAGCGGCGCCCTCCCCGCGAGCGGCGCACTCCCCACGAGCGGCTCCCTCCCCCCGAGCCAGGTCCTCTCCACGAGCGACGCCGCCCCGGCGGACCGGCCGGGCGAGCCGGCACCGGGCAGGGGCGGGTCGACGGCCCGGCCGGGCCCACGGCACGCGGTGACCAGGGCCGGTCTGGGCACCGCCCTGGTGGTCACCGGGCTGGTGCTGGCCGGCACTGCCGTGACCACCGCCGCGCTGGTCCGGGACGACGACGCGGCCCGGGCCCAGCAGGACGAGCCGCGCGGTGAGCCGGCAGGCGACGGGCGTGCGGCGGAGCCCCGGGCGGCGGACCGCCCGGGGTCCGGGGCAGGCGCTGCCTCCCCGAGCGCGGCGGAGCTCGTCCCGGTGGCGGCGGGGGCGCTGGCCGGGGTCTCCGTGCCGGTCGGCACCGCCGGCCGGGTCGCGCGGGCCGTGTTCGGTGGCGTGGTGCTGGAACGCCGGCCCGTCGGGGTGACCGTCACCTACCCCCTGCTCAGCGTGAGCAGCGACGGCGAGCGGGCGTTGGCGCACCTGCAGCTGCCCACCTACAACTGCTTCGGCAACGCGGCCCCGGCCGACCCGGTCGCCGGGGGCTGCGCCCGCTCCACCCCCGAGTACGCCGACGCCGCTGCCGACGTCGCCCTCGCCGGCGACCGGCTCACCGTCGCGGCGGTGCTGCCCACCTACACCCGCCCGGCCGGGCAGCCGCCGCAGTACACCGGCCGCAGTTACGAGGTCTCGGCGAGCCTGCAGGCCACCGTCGAGCTGGCGCCCGGGATGGCCGCGGCCACGGGCGAGCTGCGGCTGGGCGCCGAGTCCGCCGGCACGGTGCCCGACGGTCTGAACGTCCTCCTCGGCCCGGGCTGACCCGCCCCCGGCCGGGGAGGCGGCACGGGGCAGGTCAGCGGCGGGCGGAGACGAACAGACCCGACCGCGCGTCCAAGCCGACGACCGGCGCACCCCGCTCGGTGCGCAACCCGCCGACGTCGCTGGTCCCCCACCAGGGCCAGCGGTCGTCGCCGTCGAGGAGCGTGAGCAGCACCGCATCGGGGCGGGCCGGGTCGCCGACCACCGCCACCTCGAGCTGGCCGATCGCCACGTGCAGCCGGGCGGCGGCAGGCAGGAAGACCCGGGCGGCCGGGTCGGCCACCCGGGACAGGACGGCGGGCAGCACGAGCTCCAGCCGGGCGGGGTCGGTGCTGCGCGTGACGGGCCCGACCGTGTCGAGCTCGTCGACCAGCCGCGCGCTGCGGGAGGTCGAGTGCGCGGCGGTGTCGAGCCGGGCCGCGAGGTGACGCACGGTCGGGTCGCCCAGCGGCAGGCCGCGGAAGCACAGCCGCCACGGCCCGCGCAGGGAGTCGAGCAGGTCCAGCAGGCCGCCGGCGAGCTGCGCCGCGACGTCGTCGTCCCGGGCCAGCAGGCGGGCCGGCGGGCGCCCGGCCGGGAGCGGGCCGGCGTCCTGGCCGAGCAGTCCGACGACGGTCACCGGGCCGGTGCGGCGCAGGGTGACCAGCGCGAGCCCGTCCGGGCCGGCGCGGCGCGGGCCTCCGGCAACCTGGTCCACCAGCACGGCGACGGGCCGGCGGCGCGACCACCGGCGGGCGGTGTGCACCGCCGCGGTCAGCCAGGGCGCCCGGGCCGGGACCGGGGCGGCCAGCCGGCCCATCAGCGGTGCCGCTGCACGGACCTCGCGGAGGACCGGGGCGCGGCCGGTGACGGAGCGGATGGGCACCGGCTCACCTCACCACGCTCACGCTGCGTCCGTGCGCTCCGGCGCCGCCCGTCAGGGGCGGCCGGGCCGGCGCGGGGCGGCAGGACGCGGGTCGATCAGGTGGGGCGGGAGCTCAGACGGCGCGACGGCGCAGGCGGCGGCGCTCACGCTCGGACAGGCCGCCCCAGATGCCGAAGCGCTCGTCATTCTCCAGCGCGAACTCCAGGCACTCGGTCTTGACCTCGCAGCCGGTGCAGATCTTCTTGGCCTCGCGCGTGGAGCCGCCCTTCTCGGGGAAGAACGCCTCGGGGTCGGTCTCGGCGCACAGGGCGCGCTCCTGCCAGCTCTGCTCGTCGCCCTCGAAGGCGGCGGCGAAGCCGACGACGTCGGCCAGGCCGGCGCCGTAGGCGGCCATGCCCGAGCCGTAGGCGGCCAGGTCCCGCTCAGCCGCTCGCTCGGTGTTGCTCACGTACTCGCTCATCCACGAAACCTCGCCCATGACGATGCGCCCCTTCGCTCTCGTCCCACCAGCGCGTACCCGGGTGCTCCCGGGTTGCCAGCCGGCGATGACATCGAGGGAATTACACGCGTGTCGTTGACAGGGCGTCAACTCACCCAGGTGTAACGCTGAGCGACTCCCGTCCCACTCGTCACTCTTCGTCGTCGGTGAGTCACACCAGTAACCAACACGCCGCCCGTGCCGTGGACATGTGCCGACAGCTCCCGGCCAGTTTCGTACACATCGTCACGCACCGAGGTCGCTCGCGTGCGCTGCACCAGGGCCGCGCCGGGCGACATGTGCCATGTCCCACCGCGCAGAACAGGCAGTTCCGGGCGTTTGCAGGCAGCTCCGGCGTGTGACCGTGGCGCCCTCCCACCCGGAGCGCCGACGCTCGACCGGCGGTGCTCCTGCCGCCCCGGCGGGCGGACCCGCCGGTGGTGCGGGGCACCATGTCCGACGTGCGCATCGTGGTCCTGGCAGGTGGCGTCGGCGGCGCCCGTTTCCTCCGTGGGGTGCGGGCAGCCGTCCCGGACGCGGAGGTGACGGCCGTGGTCAACACCGGCGACGACGTCACCCTGCACGGGCTGCGGATCTGCCCCGACCTGGACACGGTGATGTACACCCTCGGCGGCGGCATCGACGGCGAGCGCGGCTGGGGCCGGCTGGACGAGAGCTGGACGGTGAAGGAGGAGCTCGCCGCCTACGGTGCCGAACCGACCTGGTTCGGTCTCGGCGACCGCGACCTGGCCACCCACCTGGTCCGCACCCGCATGCTGGACGCCGGCTACCCGCTGTCCCAGGTGACCGCGGCGCTGGCCGAGCGCTGGCAGCCCGGCGTCACCCTGCTGCCGATGAGCGACCAGCGGGTGGAGACGCACGTGCTCGTCACCGACCCGGACACCGGCCGGCGGCAGGCGATCCACTTCCAGGAGTGGTGGATCCGGCACCGCGCCGCGCTCGACCCGCACGGCTTCGTCCAGGTCGGGGTGGACGACGCCCGGCCCGCACCCGGCGTGGCCGAGGCCTTCGCGGCCGCCGACGCCGTCCTGCTGGCGCCGTCCAACCCGGTGGTGAGCATCGGGACCGTGCTCGGCGTGCCGGGGCTGCGCCCGGCGCTGCTGGCCACGCCGGCCCGGGTCGTCGGGCTGTCCCCCATCGTGGGGGGCAGCGCCGTGCGCGGCATGGCCGACCGCTGCCTGCCGGCCCTCGGGGTCGAGGTCAGCGCCGAGGGCGTGGGCCGGCACTACGGGGCCCGGTCCGCCGAGGGCCTGCTCGACGCGTGGCTGGTGCACTCCGGGGACACCGCGGACGTGCCCGGCGTCGACGTGCGGGCGGTGCCCCTGCTGATGCACTCGCCCGAGGCGACCCGCGCCATGGCCCGGGCCGCCCTGGACGCCGCCGGTGTCTGAACTCCCCGGCCCCCGGGCCGCGGAGCCACCCGCGGGCATCTCGGTGCACCCCGTCCGGGGCCTGCCCGAGTTCGCTCCCGGGAACGACCTGGCCGCGGCGGTCGCCGGCGCGGCGCCGTGGCTGCGCGACGGCGACGTCGTGGTGGTGACGTCGAAGGTGGTGTCCAAGGTCGAGGGCGCGCTGGTGCACGTCGAGCCGGGCGCCGACCGGGAGGTGGTGCGCCAGCGCGCCATCGACGAGCAGACGGTGCGCGTGGTGGCCCGGCGGGGGCCGCTGAAGATCGTGGAGACCCGGCACGGCTGGGTGGTCGCGGCCGCCGGCATCGACGCCTCCAACGTCGCCGCGGACACCCTCGTCCTGCTCCCGGCCGACTCCGACGCCTCCGCGCGGGCGCTGCGCGGCCGGCTGGCCGCGCTGCTGGGGGTCGACGTCGCCGTCGTGGTGAGCGACACCTTCGGCCGGACCTGGCGGGAGGGGCTGACCGACGTCGCGGTCGGCTCGGCCGGGGTGCCCGCCCTGGTCGACCACCGCGGCGCGGTCGACCGGCACGGCAACCGGCTGGAGACCACCCAGGTCGCGCTGGTGGACGAGCTGGCCGCGGCCGCGGACCTGGTGAAGGGCAAGCTGGACGGCGTCCCGGTGGCGGTGGTCCGCGGGCTGCGGTCCACCCCGCCGGCCGAGGACGCCGGCACCCGGCCACTGGTGCGCCTGGGTCCCGGCGACCTCTTCGCCACCGGCACCCGCGACGTGGTGGCCTCGCGCTCCCCGGCCACCGGCGCGCTGGAGCCCGACCCCCGTGCCCACGCCGCGGTCACCGAGGCGTTCCGGGTGGCCAGCGCCGCCCTCGGCGACTTCCCCGTGGTGCTCCGGCACGGCAGCGAGGACGACGGCGTCGTCGACGTGCACCTGCCGGCGGTCGGCACCACGCAGTCGGCCCTGGCGCTGGGGGCGGTGCTGGGGGCGACGGTGGTCCAGCTGCACACCGAGGGCTGGGCGACCCGGTGGGAGCCCACCGGCGCCGGCACGACCCTGGTGGGCCGGCTGCACGTGGGGCGCGCCCCCGCCTGACGGGCCGTGGCACCGTCCTCCCGCTGAGCGACGGCGCCGCTGGACGGTGCCCGGCTGACAGGTGCGCTCCGTATCGTCGTCCTCTCGGTCGCGCCCCGGACGCGGCCCGCCGACGTGAGGACGAGGTGTGGACGAGCGGGACGGACGGCAGGAACCGACCGACGGGCGGCGTCTGCCGCCGCGCCTGGACCCGCGTGCCGGCCGGCCCTCGCGCCGGGACGCCGAGCCCGCCGCGCGGGCCGGCGGTGAGCGGGCCGCCCACGGTGCTCCTCGGCACGGGGGTGCCCAGCGGCCGCCACGGACCGCCGCGGCCCGCGCCGCGCTGGTCGCCCGCGTCGTCGCCGCGGTGATGTCGCTGGTGCTGCTGGGCACCGGCGGCTGGGGCTGGTACCTGGCCCGGGTGGCCGAGGCGTCGCTGGCCCGGACGGACGCCATCCCCGCCGACGGCAACACCGAGAGCGACGAGGCCGCGGCCGCCGGCGAGGCCACCAACCTGCTGCTGGTCGGCAACGACAGCCGCTCGGGGATCTCCGCCGAGCAGGCGCAGCAGTACAGCACCGGCATCGACTCCGGCATCAACACCGACACGATGATCCTGATGCACATCCCGGCCAGCGGGGCGGCGGCGTCCTTCGTGTCGTTCCCGCGCGACTCCTACGTCGACATCCCGGGCCACGGCATGGACAAGCTGAACTCGGCCTACGCCTACGGCTACGCCGCCGCGCCGGAGGGGGCCACCGAGACCGCCCGCGAGGCCGCCGGCGCGCAGCTGCTGATCCGCACGATCAGCCAGCTGTCCGGCCTGCAGATCGACCACTACGCCGAGGTCGACCTGCTCGGCTTCGTCAACCTGTCCACGATCGTGGGCGGCGTCGAGGTCAACCTGTGCAAGGCCGTGGACGACTCGGAGTTCTCCGGCGCGGTCTTCCCGGCCGGCGTGCAGACGATCACCGGCGCCGACGCGCTGAAGTTCGTCCGCCAGCGCCACGGGCTGCCCGGCGGCGACTTCGACCGCATCGTGCGCCAGCAGGTCTACCTGTCCGGCGTGATCCGCAACATCCTCAGCCAGAACGTGCTGCTCAGCCCCTCCAAGCAGCGGGCGCTCGTCGACGCGGCGGCGTCCTCGGTGGTCGTGGACCAGGACCTCGACCTGCTGTCGCTGGCCGCGCAGCTGCAGTCGGTGTCGCTGGGGGCCATCGACTTCCAGACCATCCCCTCGGTGGGCGACGGTCGGGACGACCAGGGCCGGTACATCCTGGAGCTGCAGGACGAGCAGGTGCTGCACACCTGGTTCGCCAACCTGACCGCCAGCACCGACGCCGAGGGCGGCGAGGCCCCGGCCGCGCCCGCCGCACCGGCGACGGTGGCCCCGGCCGACGTCCCGGTCGGGGTCTACAACGGCTCGGGCACCTCGGGCCTGGCCGCGAAGACCAGTGCGGAGCTGACCGCCGCCGGCTTCCCGGTGACCGCGACCGCGAGCGCCGTCTCCCAGGACTACACGACCACCGAGATCCGCTACGCCGCCGGCGACGAGGCCCTGGCGAACACGCTGCTGGCGTCGGTGCCCGGTGCGGTGCTGAGCGTCGACGACGGCGTCGAGTCCGGGACGGTGCAGCTGGTGCTGGGCAGCGACTTCAACGGCATCGGCCAGCCGGTCAGCGCGCCGGCCCCCGCCGGTGGGGTGACGTCGACCACCGACGAGCGCACCGCCGCGGACACCACCTGCATCAACTGACACCCACCCCCGCGCGACTCCCCCGACACCAGTCCCGCCAGGGACATCCCACGCCCCCCTGACTTTTTCGGGCAAAAGTCAGGAGAGCCCGGCGGCCGGGTGCTTCGGGGACGGAATGCGGGGTCGGGGGGCGCAGGCTCAGCTGCGGAGCTCGGTGACGCAGGCGCGGACGGAGTCCTCCCAGGCAGGCAGCGGGGCGAGCCCGGCCGCGGTCCAGCTGGCGGGGCTGAGCACCGACCAGGCCGGGCGGGGGGCCGGGCGCCGGAACTCCGCCGACGTCGTGGGCTGCACCCGGGCGGGGTCCGCGCCGGCCGCCTCGAAGACCAGCCGGGCCAGCCCGAACCAGGTGGTCGCGCCGGTGTTGGTGGCGTGCAGCGTGCCCCGCGCCGGGCTGAGCGCCGCAGCGACCAGGCCGGCGGCGAGGTCCCGGGACCAGGTGGGCGTGCCGTGCTGGTCGTCCACGACGCTGACGGTTTCCCGCTCGCCCTCCAGCCGCAGCATGGTGCGCACGAAGTTGCTGCCGTGCGTGGCGTACACCCACGCCGTGCGCACGACGACGGCGTCACCACCGGCGGCGAGCACCGCCTGCTCACCGGCCAGCTTGGTGCGCCCGTAGGCGCTGCGCGGCGCCGTCGGGTCGCCTGGCTCGTAGGGGTGCGAGGCGTCGCCGGAGAAGACGTAGTCGGTGGAGACGTGCACCAGCCGGCCGGCGCCGGCGAGCTCCTCGGCCAGCCAGCCCGGGGCGTGCCCGTTGACCCGCAGCGCGGTCGCCTCGTCGGTCTCGGCGTCGTCGACGGCGGTGTAGGCGGCGGCGTTGAGCACGACCGGGCGCTGGTCGCGCCGCGCGGCGTCGGCCAGCCAGCCGCGCACGTACCCGCGGACGGCGTCGGAGTCGGTCAGGTCGGCGTCGGCGCGGCGCAGGCCGGTGACGTGGTCGCCCGGACGGTCGGCCAGCGCCCGCAGCAGGTCCCCGCCGAGCTGACCACCGGCGCCGGTGACCAGCCAGGAGGTGCCGCCGCCGGTCGTCGGGTCGCTGTCCACGGCGCACACCGTAGCGACGTCCGCGCCCGGGTGAGCGAGCGCACGGTGCCCTGCCGTCCGGCCGCCCGCCCCCTCGGTCCCGCCGCTGCCCTAGGGTCCTCGACCATGCGCGGGATCATCCTGGCCGGGGGCACCGGCTCACGCCTGTTCCCCATCACCCAGGCCGTCAGCAAGCAGCTGATGCCGGTCTACGACAAGCCGATGATCTACTACCCGCTGTCCACGCTGATGATGGCCGGCGCCCGCGAGGTGCTGGTGATCACGACCCCGGGCGACCGGGCGGCGTTCGAGCACCTGCTCGGCGACGGCTCCCGGCTGGGCATGAGCATCACCTACGCGGTGCAGCCGGCGCCCGAGGGGCTGGCGCAGGCGTTCCTGATCGGCGCGGAGTTCATCGGCGACCAGGCCGTGGCGCTGGTGCTCGGTGACAACATCTTCTACGGCGCCGGTCTCGGCACGGCCCTGTCCCGGCTGCCCGACCCGGACGGCGGGCACGTGTTCGCCTACCACGTGGCCAACCCGCGGGAGTACGGCGTCGTGGAGTTCGACGACGCCGGGCGGGTGCTGTCCATCGAGGAGAAGCCGACCGAGCCGAAGAGCTCCTACGCGGTGCCCGGGCTGTACTTCTACGACGCCGGCGTGGTCGAGGTGGCCCGCGGCATCAGGCCCAGCGCGCGCGGCGAGCTGGAGATCACTGCGGTCAACGAGCACTACCTGGGCCAGGGCCGGCTGACGGTCACGGTGCTCGACCGGGGCACCGCCTGGCTGGACACCGGCACCTTCGCCTCGCTGCGCCAGGCCACCGAGTTCGTCTCCGTCGTCGAGGAGCGGCAGGGCCTGAAGATCGGCTGCATCGAGGAGGTCGCCTGGCGGCAGGGCTGGCTCGACGACGACGGCCTGCGCCGCGCCGCCGAGCCGCTGGGCAAGAGCGGCTACGGCGACTAC
This sequence comes from Goekera deserti, assembly GCF_010685995.1. Lineage (GTDB taxonomy): Bacteria > Actinomycetota > Actinomycetes > Mycobacteriales > Geodermatophilaceae > Goekera > Goekera deserti. Next base: position 156,991 of record NZ_JAAGWK010000002.1, read on the forward strand.
CTGCTCACCCTGCTCACCGAGCCCGGCCCCCGCTGACCCGCTGACCCGCCACAACTGACACGAACACCCCGCCGAGATGGCCATCTCGGCGGGGTGTTCGTGTCGGCCCCGGGGACGCCGGAGGGTGGTCGGTCCTCCCTGCCGCCGCGCCCCCGCAGCGACAGGGAGGGGCTCAGGCGGCGTTGAGCAGGTCGGCCAGCGTGTGCGTCCGGCGGTCGCCGGCCTCGTCTGTCGCGGTGGGGGTGGCGTCGAAGGCGTCGAAGTCGGGCCACAGGTCGGCGCCGAGCAGGTCGGCCTCGTCCAGCCCGGTCAGGGAGTCGGCGACGGCGGGCTCCTCGTCCTCGGCCGGCTCGGCGGGGGCACCGGACGTGCGGCGTGCCGCGGCGAGCAGCCCGCCGGCCACGGCCAGCGCGACCAGCCCCACGAGGACGACGGTCAGGCCGCCCACCTCGGAGCCGCCGACCAGCCGGCCGACCTCGCCGATGGTGCTGGTGGCACTGGCGACGACGAAGCCGACGGACCCGAACCGGCCGCTGTCGGTGCCCTCCAGGACGACGTGGTGGTCACCGACCTCGAAGCCCTCGGGCAGCTGCACCGTGAAGGACACCTCGCCGCGGTCGTCGGCGATGACGGTGCCCAGGTCGACGGGCGTGGAGTGCAGCGTGCCGCGGACGCGCTCGCCGGGGGTGAACCCGGACCCGATCACGGTCTGGACGCCACCGGCCTCCACCTCCTGGTGGGTGGCTGACACCTCCACGCGGCTGGACGACGCGGTGCGCACGCTGGTCTCGGTGGACGACGACCCGCCGGTGGCGGAGCCGGCGGACTGCTGACCGGCCGGCCGCTGACCGGCGGCCGGTGCGGGCGCCGGGGCCGCGGCGGGAGGAGCCGGAGCAGTCGCGCCCGGAGCGTTCGCGCCAGGGGCGGTTGCACCAGGAGTGGCGGCGGCCGGGGTGCCCGCGACGGGCGCGGGGACGGTGCTGTCGGCCGGAGCCGGGACGGTGCCGCCGGTCTGCGGGTCGGTGCCGGCGCTGCCGGTGGCGGGCGCGGCCGGGTCGGCGTAGGTCAGCGTGATGGTGGCCGCCTCGGTGACCAGGGAGCTGCTGCCCCCGGCCGGCACCAGCGAGGTGCCGCCCGCGCCGCCGAAGCCGGCGAGCCCGGCCGCGCCGCCGTAGACGCCGCCACCGCCGCCGCCCCCGGACGACGACCCGCCGGCGCCGTAGCGGGCCGCGGAGGTGACGACGTCGAACTCCTCCGGGCCGAGCGGCTCGGCCGCCGGGGCGCTCGGGGCGCTGGTCGTCGGCGCCGCGGACGGCGAGGACTCGGCGCTGGGTGCGGCGGTCGTCGTCGCCGCGGTGGTGGACTCCGCGGCGGTGGTGGCCGCGGCAGCGGGCGCGTCGGCCTCGGTCGACGTCGCCTCGGCGGCGGCCGTCGTCTCCGCGGAATCGGTGGGCCCGGTGGCCTCGGTGGACTCGGCGTCGCTGGGCCCGGCGGCGTCGCTGGGCCCGGCGACGTCGGTGGGCCCGGCGGCGTCGGTGGCCTGAGCGGCGTCGGTTGCCCCGGTGGCGTCGGCAGGACCGGCGGCGTCCTCGGACCCGGTGGCGGGCGTGGGCTCGTCGGACTGGGTGGCGTCCGTGCCGGCTGCGTCCGTGGACGCGTCCGCCGGCTCGGCCGGCGCGGTGGGCTGCGCGGGGGTCACGTCGTCGTCCATGGCCGGGCTCGACGGGGCGGCGGGCGCGCTGGTCGGGGAGGCGGGGGTGCCGGCGTCCGGGCCGGAGGTGGCGGGCGGCGTCACGGGGGCGGGCACGGGCACCGGTGCACGGTAGGTCCACGCGGTCGCGTCGGCGGCTCCGCCGGGTGTGCTGGAGGCGCCACCGCCACCGGCGGCGACGAGCACCCGGGAGCTCAGCGAGCCAGGGGTGCCCGCGGGCACGGTGCGCACGTCGGAGGCACCACCGCCACCGCCGGCCGACGCCGAGTCGGCATCCCGCGCGGCACCGCCGGGGGCGCCTCCGCCTGCGCCGCCGGCACCACCGGCGGCGGGCACGCCCCGGGTGCTGGCCACGCCGTTGCCGCCGTCGCCGCCCACGGTGAGGTACAGCTGCTGACCGGCCTGCACCGGCAGGGTGGCGTGCACGACGACGCCGCTGCCCCCGGCCAGGCCCGTCGCGCCGTCACCACCGGCGCCGCCGACCGCGGTGAGGGCCAGCGAGGTGACGCCGTCCGGCACCACGAAGGTCTGCTCGGTGCCCGAGGCGACCCAGCTGCAGGTGACCGTCTCGCCCCCGTCGGTGGAGCGCACGCACGTCTCGCTCGCCGCGGCCGGTGCCAGGGAGCCGAGGACCAGACCGGTGCTCAGCAGACCGGTCACACCGACCAGTGCGAGTGCCGATGGGATGGGTGCGCGCTTCACGGTGTCTCCTCGGTGCTGGACCGCCGCGCGGTGGGCGGGGGTCCGCCACCGAGCAGCCGCCATGGGCTCGATGCCGTGACGCTATGAAGTCATGCGCATCAGCCGCGTCGTGACGCGCTCTGCGTGAGGTGTCGGGGACCCGTGTGGTCAATGAGTCCACGGAGGCGTCCCGGCGCCCCCGGACCGGTCCGTCACCGCCGTCCCCGGAGGGCGTACCTGGTGGGCCACCTCGGGTCCACGCGGGCGACCCACCGGCGCCGCCTCGCGCTCGGTGTCCTCTCGCGGCCGCTGCCCTGGCTCCGGCGCCGCGGCGTCAGCGGGAGGAGCTCGGCCACACGTCGTCGAGAGCAGCGCCCGGCTCGTCGTCGGTGAGCTCGGTCGGGAGACCCGTCCGCTCCACCGCCGTCCACCTCCACCGCCGTCGCTCCAGCGACGCGCCGCGGACCCCGCCGGACCGCGACGGTCAGCCCGACGCCGAGTGCCAGCACGACGCTGGCGAGCATTCCGGTGGTCAATGTGGCGATCGCGGACCCGTCCACCATCGGGCCGGTGGCGGCGACCAGCCTGACGGCACTGACCACGAGGAAGTCGGCCGACCCGAGTGCGCCGGTGGCAGCCCCTTCCAGCACCACCTCGTGGTCCCCGGTCCTGATCCGCTCGTGCAACTCGACCGAGAAGACGACACGACCCTGCCCGTCGGCGACCTTCTCCCCGAGGTGGATGCGCGCTGAGGGCAGCGTGCCGTCGACGGGCTCACCCGCCCGGAAGCCGGATCCGACGACGACCTGGAGACTGCCGGCCTCGACCCGCGCGTGCTCGACCTCGACCTCGGCGCGCGGGACGGCGGCGCTCCGGGGCGGGGAGGCGGGGGCGGGCTCACCAGCGGCCGAGCGGGAGTCCTGCTGCGCCTCGTCGGCGACCCCCTCAGCCGCTGACGGCTCCGTGCCCGCAGGCGGAGCAGACGTCGGGCTGACGGTCGGTTCGGACGGAGCCGCCCCGACGGACGATCCGGTCGTCACCTCGGTCGCGGGCTCAGGACTCGGGACACGGGAGCTCTCCGGTGCAGGGACCACCTCCGGTGCGGCGACCACCTCCGGTGCAGGAACGACCTCGGGCGCGGGTACGACCTCCGGTGCAGGAGTGACCTCAGGCGCGGGGATGGTCTCCGGCCGCGCCACGGCCTCCGGCGTGGGCAGCGCCACGGCCTCCGGCGTCGGCAGCGCCACGACCTCCGGCGCTGGCGCGACGACCGGAGCGGGGATCGCCTCGGGGACCGGGGAGGGCTCGGGGGCGGGGACCACGTCGTCGTCCGGGACCGGACCGAGCACCGGAGCAGCGGCGACCTCAGGGGCCGGGAGCACGTCCGGAGCGGGCGCCATCGCGACGTCCGGCCCCGGCGCGAGCTCGGGACCGGGAGCTGGTGCCTCCGGCGACGCAGGGGCGGGGACGATCTCCGGCGCTCCCCTGGGCGTGACCTCCGGCGTGTGCACGGCGGTCTCCGGTGGCGGCACCGGACCGAGCGGTGTCGCAGTCGGCGGAGCGACGTGGGACGTGTCGCTTGCTGCCGGAGCGGGACTGGCCGGCCGGCTCGAGGCGTCCGTGGTCACCGGCCGCGAGTAGGTGAGCGTGACCCTGGCGGGCCCGGCGTCCTCGATGGTGCTCCCGCCCGACGGCACGAGGGACGAGCCACCACCGCCACCGGCCCCGGGCAGACCGCCAGAGCCACCCAGGGCTCCTCCCCCACCTCCTCCGGCCCCGGCTGCACCGGGTGTGGCCAGGCTGCGCCCACCGACCGCCTCGGACCGTGCGGGCGCCTCGGCGCCGGGCGCAGCGGTGGTCGTGGACTGCTCGATGCCCGCGGTCACCGCCCCGGTCTCGTCGACGACCGAGTCGGTGGTGTCCGGGACGGGGATCGACCGACCAGGCCCACCGCCACCAGGCAGGTCGACCGGGGGCGTGCTGGTCACCGACCCGACCCCGGCATCCCCTTCGGCGACGCCGGTCGGCACCGGACCGTCACCAGCTGCGCCGCCCGGCGTGGCAGCGGCCCCGCCGCCGCCAGCGGCCACGAGGACCTGCCATTCGAGGGCTCCCGGTGCGCCGACGGTCACCTGTCGGACATCGGACGCGCCTCCGCCACCGGCTCCTGCCGCGGATGTGGCGTCGGCGGCATGACCGCCGGCAGCGCCACCGTTGACGCCGCCCGCACCGCCGGCCGCAGCGACTCCCCCTGCACCGGACGACCCCGCACCACCCGGGCCGCCGACGAGCACGACGAGCATCTGACCTGGCTCGACCGGCAGCTGTGCCCACACGGCCGCGCCGCGGCCCCCGGGCGCACCGTCGGCACCGTCCCCGCCCGCCGCGCCGACCGCGGTGACGTCGAGGACGGTGACGCCGTCGGGCACGAGGAAGGTGTGTTCGACAGCGGGGTCCGACCACGTGCACGTCAGCGTGCCGACGGTGTCCGCCACCGGCGCACAGGCTTCGTCGGCGAGCGCCGGTGTCACCGAGCCGAGGACGACCCCTGCGCTCATCAGACCGGTCACGCCGACGAGGCAGACGGTCGACAGGAACGAGTTGCGCGTCACGGGTTCTCCTGGGTGCTGGACCGGCGCTCCGGACGGGGTGGGCCCCGTACCGCCGAGCAGCTGCCATGGCCGATCGATGCCGTGACGCTAAGGAGTCGAGCAGGCACCACCGACCGGGACACGCATGTTCGCGTGCCGGAGGTGGTGACTGAGACCAGTGAGCCGACTGTGGTGTCCCGCCCTGCGCGAACCAGTTCGTCACCGCACGTGACACGTCGAGCCCGGAGTCACGGGCCCGTGGACGAGACAGGGCGCGACGGCCGTGGCCCGGGTGTCCGCGCCTCAGGTGGTGCTCAGGAGCAGGCCGCTGGTCAGGCCGGCTTGCGGAGGGCCAGGAGGACGTTGTTGCGCCGCGGCGGGACGCGGCACTCCACGACGAGCTCGAAGTCGGGGGCCGCCTGAGCCGCCAGGCTCCGCAGCTCGTCGTACGGCATGAAGCGCACGGTGGTGTCACCGGAGATGTAGCGGTCGGATCCGTAGGCCAGCAGGTGAGCGAGTCCGCGCCCCATCTCCCAGTCCTTGAAGGCGAGCAGACCACCGGGACGTACCAGGGCCGCGGCGTCGGCCAGCAGCGCGACGCGCTGGTCGTCGGCCACGTGGTGCACCACGTCGACGACCAGGACGACGTCGAACTGGCCGGCGTCGGTGGCGACGAGGTCGGCACTGGGCTGGCAGTGGAACTGCACCCGCGACCGGTCGCCCTCGAAGAGACGACCCGGCGTCGGTGCGAGATCGATGCCGGTGTAGGTGACCCGGGGCATCTTGGCCAGCATCGCCATCGCCATCGAACCGTCGCCGCAGCCGATCTCCGCGATCCGCGAGGCGTTCGGAGCCAGGGTGGCGACCGTGGTCGCGAGATCGGCCAGGTCGATGAACCGCGCACGGTAGGCCTCCGAGACCGCCGGCTCGTACTTGCCCAGTCGTGACCGGACCGCGTATCCCAGCCCCATGTGCTCCCCCTCGAACGTGGACGGCGGACGCGGACGCGTCAGCCGCGGGTGCTCGGCCCCGGGGATCGTCCACGGGGCCCGTGCTTCGTCACACACAGCCTCGCACGCGTGACTGCGTGCTCGACCACCGCGTCACACGGCTCAGAGCGCGCGGTGGTCCGTCGGCGCCATCCGGGGTCCGCGCTTGGGCGGGCGGGTGCCACCCACCTCCAGCAGTCGCACCACGCGCTGCCGGTGGCCGCGGAACGGCTCGAGCAGCTCCATCATCTGGTCGTCGTCGCACTTGCGGCCGGCCAGCGACCAGCCGACGAGGTTCTTCAGGTGGTAGTCGCCGTAGCTGACGGTGTCCGGGCAGCCCAGCGCCCGCTGCACCACCTCGGCCGCGGTCCACACGCCGATGCCGGGCACCGTGCGCATCCGGCGCTGCAGCGTGGGCGAGTCGCAGCCGTCCACGGCCTCCAGCCGGTCGGCCACGGTCGCCGCGGCCCGCAGGGCGCGGCGGCGGGCGCCGTCCAGACCGCAGCGGTGCCACTCCCAGTCGGTCACCGCGAGCACCCGCGCCGCGGACGGCGGCACCCGCATGCCGTCCGGCGCCGGCCCGGGCGCGGGCTCCCCGGCCAGCCGCAGCAGCTCGCGCCAGGTGCGGTGCGCCTCGATGCCGGTGACCTTCTGCTCGAGGACGGCGGGCAGCAGCGCGTCCCAGACCCGGCCGGTGCGACCCAGCCGCAGCCAGGTGCTGCGCCGGTGCAGGTCGGCGACCAGCGGGTGGCCGTCGGCGGGGAAGCCGTCGACGCGGTCCTCCGAGCCCAGCCAGCACGGCACCAGCGGCCCGGCCCACCCGGCGCCGGGCCCCCAGGCCGCGACCCGCACCTGCCCGGCGGCGACGGTGATGCGCACGGTGGCCGGGCCGCAGGGGGTCGTGGTGGTGCGCCAGACGCCGTCCTCGGCGTAGCGCAGCGTCGGGTCGGCAGTGCCGCGGCGGTGCGGGGACAGGGCGCGGCGCACGTCCAGCGGCCAGTCCGGGCGCCACGCGTCCTCGAAGTCGGGGATCAGCTGGGCGGGCACGGTCATCGGTGCTCCGCCGTCCGCACAGCACCCGCTCCGTCCACTCCCCGAGATTAGCCAGGCCCGCCGCCCGACCCCGCACTCCCTGTACAGAAAGTGCGGAGTTCCCGCGGGCTGTCCGTGCAGAGAACGCGGTGCTGCTCGGGCGGCTGGACATGCGTCTGGTCGTCGGCGGCCATACGCTCGCCCGGCCGGACGGCGCACGCGCGGGACCCCCGCCGCTGCGAGCGACACCCCCGACGAAGCGGGCGCACCGTCCACCCCGCAGTCGACCCAGAGGTGCACCCCGTGGCCACCGACGTCACCGCCCGACCGGTCAGCGCCCCGACCGCCACCCCGACCCGGCAGGCGCGTGGGCCGGTGCTGCTGATGGCCCTGGTCGGCGGCCTCGTCGGTGCCGCGGGCATCGCCGTCGCGCACCGCGCGCTGATCGACGACGCGTACATCACCCTCGCGTACGCCCGGCAGCTCGCCGAGCACCTGCACTGGGGGCTCATCCCCACCGAGGAGTCCAACGCCGCGACGTCGCCGCTGAACGTGGCGCTGCTCGCTGCCGCCACCCGGCTGGTCGCGCTGGTGACCGGCGAGATCCGGCCGGTCGTCGGCCTGGGTGTGCTCACCGTGGTGCTCAGCGCCCTGCTGACCGGCTGGGCGGCGTCGCTGTCGCGCCGGCTGGGTGCGTCGGCCGGGTGGGCGCTGGTCGTGCTGGCCGTCGTGCTCGCCAACCCGTTCGTGAACTCCTCGCTCGGCATGGAGGTGCTGCTCACCGCGACGCTGCTGGTGGGGCTCACCCGCGCCGCGGTGCACGGGCGGGTGGCCGGCTTCGGTGTGCTGGCCGGCCTGCTGGTGCTCACGAGGGTCGACCTGGGCGTGATCGTCGCCGTCGTGTTCCTGCTGTCCCCGCAGGTGCGCCGCTGGGGCGCGGTCGCGGTGGCGGCGGTGGTGGCGCTGCCGTGGTTCGTGTTCAGCTGGTGGCACTTCGGCTCGGCGATCCCCGACTCGTTCGTGATCAAGACGCTGCAGGGCTCCTTCGGCGAGGCCACGTTCGCCAACGGGCTGTGGGAGCAGTGGGCGCCGCAGAGCTCGTTCGCGGTGTGGCTGGCGGTGGCCCCGGCGCTGCTCGGCGTGCTGCTCGTGCTGGGGATGCTGGTGGCCGGTGCGTGCCGGCGGCTGCCTCGGGAGCGCTGGCCGCTGGTCGGGCTGGGGCTGGGCGGCGTGGCGTACTTCGCGGCGTACTCGGCGCTCGGCGTCCCGCCGTACCAGTGGTACTACGTGCCCTCGACGGTGAGCCTCGGTGTCGCCGGGGTGCTCGCCCTGGCCGCGCCGACCGCGCGCTGGCGCCCGGCCGGTGCGCGGCCCGCACCGATCACCCGACTGATCCCCGCGCTGCTGACCGTGGCGATGGTCGCCCTCGGTGTGAGCGTGCTGCCCGGGTCGTGGGTCGACTGGGAGCGGCCGACCTTCTTCGGCAACTGGGCGCTGCCGCAGCAGTACGTGGCGATCGGCGCGGACGTCGGCCGGATCGTCGGCGACGCCACCGTCGAGGCGCCGCCGGAGATCGGCACGCTGGCCTACGCCTGCGAGTGCTCGATGGTCGACGAGTTCTCCGACCGCGGCCGCACCCTGGAGCTGGTGCAGGCGCGCATCGACGAGGCGGGCACCGTCGGCCAGGCGCTGCTGCTGGCCAACTTCACCCGGCTCGACCGTGACCAGGCGCCGCGCCCGGCCGAGTACCGGCTGGTCTACAGCTACGACGCGGCGCCGCCCGGGGTGCCGAGCTGGCCGGTCTCCTCCCCCGCCACCGGCGACGCGGTGCTCTACCTGGAGCCGCTGCCCACCGCCCGATGAGCCCCGCGGCACCGGTACGGCCAGGCAGCACGACCAGAGGCGCCTGGTCGTCTTCGCACCCGGGCGAGCCGGGACCCGATGCCGCAACGCCATCCGAGCCGGAGCGGAGCTGTCGCATGCGTCAGCGACGCATGCGCGGGCTGTCCCCGGTGGTGGACTCGGCGGCACGGGCCGGGTCGTCGGTGGTCTGCCCGCCGGCGTCGACCAGACTGGGCAGCTCCGCGACGAAGACCTCGTTCTCGGCGCCGCCGAGGAGGAGTTGCGCGTCGGCGACGCCGGTGCCGGTCACCCGTTCCGCCGTACGGCGAGGCCGTCGCCGTAGACCGTCGTCTCACCCAGCTCGGAGGTGTCGTAGGTGACCGCCAGCTGCGCGACGAACGCCGTGTCGGTCGGCTCGCCGTACGCGAAGTCGTAGTTCGTGGTCATCCGCTCGCCGCGATCCGCGGTCGCACGGGTTCTCGACCTCGTCGGAGAAGTAGTGGTGGTTGCCCCGCCGGACGGCGAACTGGTCGGCGTGGTCGCCTGAGGGACCGGCGTATCGCAGCACGTCGGTCTCGCGCTGGGGGGTGCGACTGTCGTCCCCGTAGGTGAGCCGGTTCCCCCAGTCCCCGACCAGGATCGTGTCGCGCGCGTCGCCGAAGGTGACCTCCAGATCGGCGACGCCCGTCTCGGTGTCGTTCCTGATGAAGAAGCGGTTGCCGCGCCGCACGGCGAGCGTGTCGGTGGTCAGGGCGTACTCGTCGGACTCGGCACTCGTGTCGCCGTCCCCGTTGCCGACCAGGACGGTGTCTCCGGCGTCGCCGTAGGAGAAGTCGTGGTCCGCGACGCCGGTGTCGATGTCGTTCTCGACGAAGTAGCGGTTGCCGCGGCGCACGGTCAGGGCGTCGGTCCCGTCGCCGTCCCAGTCGCCGACGAGCACGGTGTCGCCGGCGTCCCCGAAGGAGAACGACCGTCCGCCCTGCCCACGGACGATGAAGGTGTTGCCCCGGCGCACCATCGCGTCGTCGAACCCGTCGCCGCCGAAGACGCCCCCGTCGTCGACGAAGCACCGAAATACACCTGGTCGCCCGCGCCCCCGACGGGGTTGCCCTGCGCGGCCACGGGCGACGCCCCACCCATGAGCACGGCGAACGCGACTCCACCAGCGCAGGTGGCGGTCAGTCGGACGCGTGTGCTCATGGGGCTCCTGTCGTCTCGGCCGTCCCACGGTGGGAGGCCCGAGGCCGTGAACACCATGCCGCGCCGCCGACACGTCGCAGCGAGTGAGCAGGTGGGAGGCCATCTGCGGACCTCGAGCCGGGCTCGATCGGCGTGTCGGTCACCGGCAACGGCACATCGTGACGAGCGGCGGCGACACCGCCCGTCGAGCCCCGTCCAGGAAGCGCCGGTTCCCATCGGCAGCCATCGGCGGACGTCGGACGAACATCTCGAACCGAGATGACGCACCAGTCCCAATCACCCCAGGAACCTCACGCTCCGCATACCGCATGGATACAGCGCGTACGGTCGCCGCGTCAGCACTTCCCTGCTACGAGAGTCGGTCAGATGTTCGACAAGATCACCGGAGACGTCATGGGCCCCTTGGAGATCAAGGGCGGCCTGGAGATCAACGGCACACTGCACGGCGGCGCCGTCGTCACCGGCCAACTCGACATGATCGGCATCGTCGACGGCCCGCTCGAGGTGCGTCTGGACGGGCACGCCGACGTCGAGGCCATCGTGAAGGGCGACGTGCACATCCGCAGTGGCAGGCTCCGGATGCGCGGGATCATCGAGGGCCGCCTGGGCGCGAAGCCCGGCTCGGCCGATGTCCAGCTGGCCGTGGGGACCGTCATCAACGGACGTCGTCTGGAGGCGGACGGCACCTTCACCCCGATGCAGCCCGGCACGGAGTTCTCGTTCCCCGACGACGTCGCCATGATGGCCTTGCAGCCCGACGCCAGCTGGGCGCGCGTCGCCTGACACGACGCGCCGATCGTTCCCGCGCGCCTCACAGGTCTCAGGGCGGCGGCAGCATAATCTCTTGACGTCGCAGTACGGAGCGTGACGGGGTCCCCCCCGGCGCAACGGATGCGGGAGCCGTCGGGTCAGCACGCCTGACCCGCGGCCGAGCACCCGGGCCCCGGCTGTGGCGCCCCCTCCGATCGCTGGGGCCCGGGTACTCGTTGTCCCGTCGCGACCCTCGTGCCTCGATCGCCGCGCGGCAGCGGCTACGCTGAGTCGTCGCACGCTGCGGAGGACTCTTGGGCACGAACGTGCAGCACGACCGCTCCACCCCGGGGGACGTCGACTTCGCCCGGGTCTTCACGTCCCTGCCGACCGCCTACCTGGTGATGTCCCCGGACCTGGTGATCGTGGAGGCGAACCCCGCCTACCTCTCCCTGGTCGGACGCACCCGGCAGGACATCGTCGGCCGGTACGTCTTCGACGCGTTCCCACCGGCAGCGGAGTCGCTGGACGCCGACGGCGTGAACCCGGTGCTGGTGTCGTTCGAGCGCGCTCGCGACACCGGCGAGCCCGACCCGATGCCGCTGGTGCACTACCAGCTGCGCGACACCGCGACCGGCCGCCTGGTCCCGCGCGCCTGGTCGCTGATCAGCGTGCCCGTGCTGGACGACGAGGGCCGCACCGTCCTGGTGCTGCAGCGGACGGAGGACGTGTCGGAGTACGTGGCCGAGCGCCGGCGCCGCACCGACACCCGGGGCGATGACGAGTGGGCGCGCACCGACGTGCTGGAGGCCGACTCCTACGCCCGCAGCCGGGAGCTGCGCGCGCTGCTGGACTCCCAGCAGGAGGCCACCCGCCGGCTGGCCGCGATGGCGCAGGTCGTCCTGCAGCTGTCCGCCGCCGAGACGGTCAGCGACGTCACCGACGTGCTGGCCGGGGCGGGGCTGGCCGCCCTCGGCGCCGACGGCGGTGCGATCGCCCTGCGGGACGACGCCCAGGGCTCCGTCCAGCTGACCCTCACCCCGTCGCTGGGCGAGGGGGCCCAGCGGCAGTACGGCACGATCGGCCTGGACAGCCGGCTGCCCGGGGCCTGGACGGCGCGCACCGGGGAGACCGTGGTCTTCGAGAGCCAGGCCCAGGCGGAGGCGTGGACCCCGGAGATGCGGACCGTCGCCGAGCAGTCGGGGCAGCGGGCGTGGATCACCGTCCCGCTGACCCACCAGGGCCGGCTGCTGGGCTCGCTGCTGGCCGGGTGGGCTGCGGAGCGGACCTTCACCCGGGACGAGGTGGAACTGGTCCAGGCGTTCGCCGCACAGTGCGCCCAGGCGCTGGACCGGGTGCAGGCGCTGACGCGGGAACGGCAGGACGCCCGGAGCAGCCGGCTGCTGGCGGAGAACCTGCAGCGCAGCATGCTCACCGAGCCGTTCCAGCCCGACCACTGCCAGATCGCGGTGCGCTACCTGCCGGCGATGGTGTCCAGCCAGGTGGGCGGCGACTGGTACGACGCGTTCCTGCAGGCCGACGGCCAGCTGAACGTGGTCATCGGCGACGTGGTCGGGCACGACATCAGCGCGGTCGCGGTGATGGGCCAGCTGCGCAGCCTGCTGCGCGGCATCAGCGTGTCCGGTGACCCGGCGCCGGCCCAGGTGCTCGACCTGCTGGACACCGCCATCACCCAGCTCGGCCTGAGCACCTACGCCACCGTCGGGATGCTGCGGGTGGAGCAGACCGAGCAGGACCGGGACCGCGGCGTGACCCGGCTGCGGTGGGCCAGCGCCGGGCACCTGCCGCCGGTGGTCGTCGGCGCGGCGGGCCAGCTGATCGACGTCCCACCGCCGAGCGGGACGCTGATGCTCGGGGTGGACCACACGGCCGTCCGCGGCGAGAGCGTGCTGGAGGTGGAGCGGGACGCCACGGTGCTGCTGTACACCGACGGCCTGGTCGAGCGTCCGGGCAGCGACCTCGACGTCGGGGTGGCCGCGCTGCGCCGGCTGGTCCTGGAGCTCGCCGACCTGCCCCTGGACGCGCTGTGCGACCAGGTGCTCGACCGGCTCGTGGGCGACCGCCGGGACGACGACGTCGCCCTCGTCGCGGTCCGGATGCACCGGCAGGACCGGCCCCGTCCCGCCGAGGCCGGCCCCAACGTCGTGCCGGAGAACATCGACACGCCCGCGCGGGAACGCTGAGCCGGTGGGGCGCGCGTGCGCCTCGCGGGCCCAGCGCCTCAGTCGTCGGTCGGGTCGTCGGCACCCCGGCCGCCGGGCCCGCGCCCGGGCCGGGACTGGTCGCTGTCCACCCGCTCGGTCACCCGGGCCTCCAGGTCGGTGAGCCGTTCGTCGGCCTGCTCCTGGGTCAGGCTGCCGTCCTCGACCGCCTGGGCGATCCGCTCCTGCTCGGCGGTGACCAGCGCGTCGACCAGGTTCTCGACCGGCACGCCCTGCTGGCCGGCGACGTCGGCGAGGCTGGTGCCGTCGGTCTGCAGGGCGGTGCGCAGCTCGTCCTCGGTCATGCCCAGCGCGGTCGCGGCCGCCTCCAGCTGGAACGGGCCCCCGCCGGGCCCGCCGCGCTCGCCGACACCGGCCTCGCTCAGCGTGCTGGCCACCTCGTCGGCCTGCTCCTGGGTCAGCGACCCGTCGTCGACCAGGCCGGACAGGGCCTCGGTGATCCGCTGCACCGCGGTCTGACCGGTGCCGTCCGGCGCGGCCAGCGCGGGGACGGCGAGGGCGACGCCGCCCAGGGTGAGTGCGCCGGCGGTGGCGGCGACGACGAGTTTCTTCCGCATGGGGACCCCTCACTGCAGCCGGACCGTCCGGCCGCAGGGACGACGATCGGACGCGCCCCTGTGCCGGCCATGTGCACGGTCCAGCGCGTTGCTGAGCGTCCTTCGTGCGGGTCGCGCCGGGCCTCACGATGCCCGGTGGACCCCGCGCAGGGCATGTCCGATCAGCGCGGCAGCAGCTCGTCCAGTCCGAGCCGGACCCGCGCGACCTCGGCCTGGACCTCTCCGAGGGTCCCTCGGACGGCGGGCTCGTCGCCCGGGTGCACCGACTCCAGTCGCTTGCACAGCTCGGCCAGCCGCAGGGCACCGAGCGCCCCGCTGCTGCCCTTGAGCCGGTGCGCCACCCCGGCGAGGGTGGCCGTCTCCTCGTCCGGGGTGCCGGTCCCGTCGGCGGCATCGAGCAGCGCGGCGACGGAGCCGGCGAGGCTGTCGGCGTAGCCGCGGTACAGGTGGGTGAAGGCGTCGTCGCCGAGTTCGCGCAGCTCGGCGACGGTCTCCGGGTCGAACACCGCTCCCCCGGTCGGCGCCGCCCCGCGTGTGCTGGCCCGCGGGACGTGCAGGCGGGCCAGGTCGGCGAGGGTCTGGGTGAGCTGCTCGCGGGTCCAGGGCTTGGGCAGGAAGCCGTCCATGCCGGCTTCGCGGCAGGCCGTGCGGTCGTCGTCGAAGGCGCTGGCGGTCATGGCGATGATCGGCAGCCGGGCCGCGCCGGTGGCACGCTCGGCACTGCGGATGCGGCGGGTGGCCTCCAGCCCGTCCATGCCGGGCATCCGGCAGTCCATGAACACCGCGTCGTACCCACCGGCGGCGACGGCGGTGACCGCCGCCGCGCCGTCGTCGACGATGTCCACGCTCATCCCGTGCGCCTCCAGCGTGGCCCGGGCGACCAGCTGGTTGACGTCGTTGTCCTCGGCCAGCAGCAGCCGCAGCGCCATCGGGGTGGGCGCGCCGGTCACCGGTGCGGTCCCGGGCCGGGGCGCATCGATCGCGGTCAGTGGCACGGCGACCCGGAACGAGCTGCCCATGCCCGGCGTGCTCACCACCGAGATGTGGCCACCCATCTGCTCGACGAGCCCGCGCACGATGGACAGCCCGAGCCCGGTGCCGCCGAACCGGCGGGTGGTGGAGGCGTCGGCCTGGGCGTAGCGGGTGAACAGCTTCTCCCGCTGCTCGGTGGTCATGCCCATGCCGGTGTCGGTGACCGTCAGGTCGACCCGCATGCCGTTGCCGGCGACCAGGACCGTCACGCTGCCGTCGTCGGTGAACTTGACCGCGTTGGCGACCAGGTTGGTGACCACCTGGCGCAGCCGGGTCGGGTCGCCCATCCGGTGCCGCTCCAGCGACCGGGCCGGCGCGACCACCAGCGCCAGGCCCTTCTGCTCGGCGGTCTGGCGCAGCGGCAGCAGCGCGTCGTCCACGACGGCCAGCACGTCGAGCTCGACGCTCTCCAGCTCCACCGCGCCGGCCTCGATCTTGGAGGTGTCCAGCACGTCGTTGACGATGGCCAGCAGCGCCCGCCCGGAGCGCTCGGCGGCCAGCGCCCAGGACTGCTGCTGGGCGTCCAGGCCGGTGTCCAGCAGCAGCGCCATCAGCCCGAGCACGCCGTTGAGCGGGGTGCGGATCTCGTGGCTCATGGTGGCCAGGAACTGCGACTTGGCCTCCGCGGCCTCGGCGACGGCGGCCGCGGCGGCCTCCCTCTCCGCAGCAGCCTGGCGGTCGGCGGTGACGTCCAGGCTGATCCCGCAGGTGCCGTACAGCGCACCGTGGGCGTCGAAGAGCGGGAAGCGCACCGACTCGTAGGTGGTCACCGAGCCGTCGGCGCGGATGATGGTGTCCTCCTCGGCGACCATGCCGTCCCGGGCCCGCAGGTCCCGCTCCCGCCAGGCGGGGTCGACGGTGACGTGCAGGTCGTCGTCGGTGCGCCCGACGATCTGCGTCTCGCTGCGGCCGAAGGCGCGCTGCAGCAGCGCGTTGGCCAGCAGGTAGCGGCCGTCCATGTCCTTGACGTAGATCAGTGACCGGGTGTTGTCCATGACCGCGCGCAGCATCGCCTGCTGCGCGTCGCGCTCGGCCTCGGCACGCACCCGGTCGGTGATGTCCATGACCTGGTTGGCGAAGTGCAGCGGGGCGCCGTCGGCGTCGCGGATCAACACCGCCGACAACTCCACGTGGCCGACCGACCCGTCGGGACGCACGAACCGCTTGTCCTGACGGAACCCCGGCCGCTGACCGGCGAGGGTCTCCCGCACCAGGGCGATGGTCTCGGCCGGGTCGTCGTCGGGGTGGTCGAGCTCGGAGGCGCGCATGTCCAGCAGCTGCTCGGTGGTGCGGCCCACCATCGACGCATAGGTGGCATTGACCTTCAGGAAGCGGCCGTCCGGAGTGGTCCAGCTCATCCCGGCCAGCGCGTCGTCGAAGGCGGCCTGCAGTTGGGCCTGGCTGGCGGCCACCTCGCTGACCCGCGCCCCGTGCTCGCGGGCCGCTTCGGCTTGCGCTGCGGCCAGCGCCTCCCGGTGCTCCAGTTCGGCCGTCCGCTGCGCCTGCAGCAGCTCGGCGCGCCGGTCCAGCTCGGCCTGCGTGCGCAGCTGCTCGGTGACGTCGCGCAGCAGGCAGACGACCTGGTGCCCGCCCTCGTGCTCGACGGCGATGGCCGCCACCTCCACGGTGACGACGCTGCCGTCCCGGTGCCGCAACCGGGTGCGGATCGGCCCGGCGCTGGACCCGGGCGTGGTCAGCCGTTCGGCCAGCGCCGCGGACTCCTGCAACGCTGCCTGGTCGGCGCACAGGTCGGTGGCCCGGGTGCCGATCAGTGCACCGACCGGCCGGCCCAGCATCTGCCCGTAGGCGTCGTTGACGTAGGTCAGCCGGCCCTCGCGCAGGATGGACACGGCCTCGCCGAGGTCGCTGAGCGCGGTCAGCAGGCGTTGCTGCACGTCGGCCTGGGCCGCCAGCCGGGCCTGCAGCCGGCGGGCCTCGGTGACGTCCCGGGACACCGCGACCGCCGCGCCGGTGCCGGCGGTCGCGACCAGCGGCCGCGCGGTCACGTTGAGGACGACGTGGTGTGCGCGGCCGGGCCTGCGGATGACCAGGTCCACGGCCGGCGGGCTCTCGCCGGCCAGGGCACGCACCATCGGCATCTCCCCGGTCGGGAACGGCGTGGTGCCGTCGGACCGGAAGACGCCGTAGTCCTCCTGCCACTGTCCGGGGTCACCCGGCGCCTCGACCGAGCCCAGCAGGGCCTCGGCTGCCCGGTTCTGCAGCACGGTCTCCCCGGCAGCGTCGACGACGGAGACCCCGTCGCCGATGCTGTCCACGACGGCGTCCAGCAGCTCGGCCTGGCGGCGGGACGCGGCCTCGGCCGCCTGCAGCTCCAGCGTGGCCTCGTGCACCTGGCGCTGGGCCCGGCGGCGGCCGGAGACCAGGGTCCAGGCGAGCGCCGCCAGCAGCACACTGAGTGTCGTGCCGCCGTAGCGCAGTACCTGCGACAGCTTGCCGTAGCTCGCCGACAGCCCGTCCCCGGCGGTGGTGCTGGACACCGTCAACGTCCAGGTCTGCTGCGCGACCGGCACCTCCACCACCCGGACGTCGGTGGACGTCGACGCCGTGCCGTTGCCGACCGCCGTCGCCTCCACCGGCACACCGGTGGAGTCGGTGACGCTCAGCGAGACGTTGATCAGCCCCTGCGCGGCGTCGCTCAGCGTGCCCTGCGCCAGGTCGGCGGCGCGCATGCCCAGCAGCACCCAGCCGCGGAACTCCTGGGCCCGCGCGGTGGTCGCCGGCCCGTACACGGGGGTCACCATCACGAAGGACTGCTGCTGCTGCTCCAGCGGGAGCGCGCGGTCACGCAGGAAGACGTAGCCGTCGGAGACCACCGTGGTGCCGGTGTCCCGGGCCGTCCGCAGGGCCGCCGAGGGCTCGGGCACCCCGGACACGTCGCGTCCGCGGGTGGTGATCGCGCCCCCGTCGAGGGCCACGCTGAACAGGACGAACATGTGCTCCCCGGTGCCGTCGGGCACCAGTGGCGCCGAGCCGCGCGCCTGCCAGTACGCCGAGACGGCAGGCACCTCGTCCGGTCCCGCCGCGCCGATGAAGGCGACGCTCGAGGCGCCGGTCAGCCGGTTGCCGGACAGCGGGGCCGTCAGGGCGTCGAAGTCGGCTGCGTCGAAGTCCTGCTGCGCACCCACCGATGCGGCCAGCGCGCCCACCGCGTCCCGGTACCGGGCGACCTCGCCCTCCAGCGCCCATGCAGCGACCGCCGCCCGCCGGTCCAGGACCTCCTGCGCCTGCCGGTCACCGAGCCGGGTGGTGAAGACGGCGCCGAGGAACGAGGCCAGCGTGCCGCAGACGAGCAGCAGCACGGCCACCACGACGGCCTGCCGGTCGAGCCGGTGCCACGGGCGCGCGAGCAGAGTCACACCGGTACATCGGCACGCCGGTCGCCTTCTTGAGACGTCGATCGTGCTGCTCGTGCAGCCGGGGTCCACCGCCGTGGCTCAGGCCATCGCGGACGCGCTGGCCTGAGCCACGGCGCCACCCACGCGACGTCGACCCGGGCCGCTCGGCTCAGCAGGCCGCCACGACGAGCGCGATCGCACCGGCGGCCAGGAGGAGCACCAGGCCGAGGCCGACCCATCCCCCGATGGCAGCGAGCCCCAGCCCGGCTGCACCGAACACGACCAGTCCCGCGCCGAGCAGCGGCGCCGAGGGCCACCGATCACGCCCGTCGGCGAGGGCTGGGGGGCTGGCTCCAGGAGCTGCGTCGTCGTCCACGGGGCCAGTGTGACGACTGGTACCTGGACGGGTGCTGGCAGGGAACTGTGAGCGGTCCGGTCGTTTCGACCGGCTGCCGATGATCACGATGGCGTCCATCGGTGCAGCGGGGCGTCGTACGGGGGGTCATCTCGCTGCGCACCCATCCCGGAGGCCCACCATGTCCACCGCTCCCCCGACCGACGAGGAGCCCCCGCGCCGCGGTGGCTGGTTCGGCGCCCGACCGCTGGCGGTCAAGATCGGCGCGGCCCTGGCGTTGCTGGCCGTCGTGGCCATCGGCATCACCGTGGTCGCCGTCTCGCAGGTGAACACCCTGGCCCAGGCGGGGCAGACGCTGAACAGCGGCAGCATCGTGCCGCTGGACAAGCTCGGTGTCCTGCAGCGCACCTTCCAGGGCGACCGGGCCCGCTACATCCTCTACGCCCTCTCCGACGAGGCCACCCGGCAGAGCCTGCGCCCGGACCTGGCCGAGCGTCGGACGACGCTGGAGCAGCAGGAGCAGGACTACCTGGCCACGCTGGGCGACCCGGCCGACTTCGACCCGGTCGCGGAGAAGATCGACGCCTATTACACCCTGGTGGACACCCAGCTGGTGCCCGCCGCCGACACCGGTGACCGCGCCACCGCGCTCACCCTGGCCACCGGGCCGCTGGCCGAGGCCGGGCGCGGGCTGTCGGAGGCCTTCGGCGCCGAGCAGGCCCGCCAGGGCGCCGACGCGCAGCGCGACGCCGACGCCGCCCAGGAGGCCGCGGACTCCGCCGTCCTGCTGCTGTGGGAGGCGCTGGTGATCGGGGTCCTGCTCGCGGCGGGGTTGGCCACCGTGGTGGTCCGGCAGATCACCCGCACCGTGCGCACGGTGCAGACGTCCGTGGAGGCCCTCGCGGACGGCGACCTCACCGCCGCCCCCGAGGTGCGCAGCGGCGACGAGCTGGGCCGGATGGCCGACGGGCTCGGGGTCGCGATGAACAGCCTGCGCGCGGTGATGGCCGCGGTGGTGGCCTCCAGCGAGGCCGTGGCCGCCTCGGCCGAGGAGCTGTCGGCGTCCGCCGCCCAGATCAGCGCCTCCGCGGAGGAGACGGCCGCGCAGTCCGGTGTGGTGTCCTCAGCCGCCGGCGAGGTCTCCCGCAACGTGGGCACCGTCGCCGCGGGCGCGGAGCAGATGGGTGCCAGCATCCGGGAGATCAGCCAGAACGCCAACGACGCCGCCCGGGTGGCCGCCGGCGCCGTGGCCGAGGCCGCGACGACGAACCAGACGGTGCTGAAGCTCGGCGAGTCCTCCCGGGAGATCGGCAACGTCGTGAAGCTGATCACCAGCATCGCCGAGCAGACCAACCTGCTGGCGCTGAACGCCACCATCGAGGCCGCCCGTGCGGGCGAGGCCGGCAAGGGCTTCGCCGTGGTGGCCAACGAGGTGAAGGAGCTGGCGCAGGAGACGGCGCGGGCCACCGAGGAGATCTCCCGGCGGGTGACCACCATCCAGGGCGACACCACCGGTGCGGCGGAGGCGATCGGCCGGATCTCGGAGATCATCGGCTCGATCAACGACTACCAGCTGACCATCGCCAGCGCCGTGGAGGAGCAGACCGCCACCACCCAGGAGATGACCCGCTCGGTCGCCGAGGCGGCCGCGGGCACCGGGGAGATCGCCCAGAACATCACCGGCGTCAGCGCGGCCGCGGCCACGACCACCGAGTCGCTGTCCCAGACCCGGGTCGCGGTCGACGAGCTGTCCCGGATGGCCTCGGACCTGCGTGGCTCGGTCGCCCGGTTCACGTACTGACAGCACGGGCGGGCGCCGGGACCGACGATCGTCCGGGAACGTCGGCGCCCGCCCGCTCCGCGATGACCAGCTGATCAGCCGCTGGCCGAGGTGGGTCCACCGGCAGCTCGTCAGCCCGCCCTCGACCGGGCACGCAGCCACCCGGCGACAGCAGCTCGCGCCACACCGTGCTCGGGTGGGAGCACGGCTGCTCTCTGCACCGACGTGGTGGCGTCCATCGGACGAACACGGGCGCATGACGAACGCCCCGCTCGGTCGCCCGTTCCACGTACTGCCGGCGCCATGCGAACACCGCTGATACTCTCATAGATGAGAGTATCTTTGATGGCAGCATGGGGGTGGGCCTGGATGAGCGTCTTCATTGGCCGGGACGAGCAGCTCGCGTCGTTGGGGCGACACCTGGCCGCCGTCCGGGCGGAGGGGCCCCGGCCCGGCAGGGCGCTGCTGGTGCGTGGCCGGCGACGGGTGGGCAAGTCCCGGCTGGTGGAGGAGTTCATCGAGCGTTCGGGCGTCCCGCACGTGTACTTCACCGCCTCCCGTCAGCCATCCGCCGAGGAGCTGCGGCTGTTCGCGGCCGAGGTGGCCGCCTCCGACCTGCCGGGTGCGGCGACGTTCGCCGCGGTCACGCCCAGCACCTGGGAAGCGGCACTGACCCTGCTGGCCACCACCGTGCCCACCGATGCGCCCAGCATCATCGTCATCGACGAGCTCCCCTACCTGACCGGCGACGACGCAGCGTTCGAGGGGACCTTGCAGAAGGTGTTCGACCGGGTGCTGACCCGACTGCCGGTCCTGCTCATCGGGGTGGGCTCGGACCTGGCCATGATGGAGGCGCTCAACGCCTACGGCCGCCCGTTCCACCAGCGCGCCCAGGAGATGGTGGTCCCGCCGCTGAGTCCACTGGACGTGCAGAGGATGCTCGACCTGGAACCCGCTGACGCCTTCGACGCCCATCTGCTGACCGGGGGGCTGCCCCTGATCTGCCAGGAGTGGTCACCCGGCCTCTCGATGTGGGCCTACCTGGAGCAGGCGCTGGCGCAGTCCACCTCGGCCCTGCTGGTCAGCGCCGAACGCGCGCTGGCCGCCGAGTTCCCCACCGAAGCCCAGGCCCGCCGCGTCCTGTCGACGGTGGGAGCCGGGGAACGCACCTTCAGCACGATCGCTCGCAAGGCCGGCGGACTGCCGCAGGCATCACTGAGCCGCTCGCTGACCCAGCTGAGGGCCAAGCGGGTCGTCGCGGCAGACACGCCGTTGTCGACGAGGCCCTCGCGAGAGACCCGCTACCGGGTTGCTGACCCCTACCTGCGGTTCTGGCTCAGCTTTCTCGGCCCGCACCTGGCCGAGATCGAACGCGGGCGCGGCGACCGAGTGCTGGCACGAATCCGGTCGTCGTGGAGTTCCTGGCGGGGCCGGGCGGTCGAGCCGGTGGTCAGGGAGAGCCTGATGCGCCTGCCCGCCGACGCACGAGGCGGTGCGGACGGCATCGTCGGTGGGTACTGGACTCGTACCAACGACCCGGAGATCGATCTGGTGATCGCCGACCGCGAGCCGGTGGCCACGCGGATCGAGGCCGTCGGGTCGATCAAGTGGCTGGACGGCCAGCCGTTCGACAGCAATGACCTCGGCGCCCTGGTGACCCACCGCGGCCAGCTGCCCGGCGCCGCTGCCGACACCCCCCTGGTCGTCGTCTCCCGCACGGGCAGCTCCGTCAGCGGGCCGACCGTCATCGGCCCCGAGCAACTGCTGGCCGGGTGGCGCCGCCTCTGATGGCGGCGGCCACCACCACCGAGTCGCTGTCCCAGACCCGGTCGCCGTCGACGAGCTGTCCCGGATGGCCTCGGACCTGCGCGGCTGGGTCGCCCGGTTCCCCTACTGACGGCCGGGTACGGCAGCCATCCGCCGCTCCCCGGCGATCCGGCCGATCAGCCGGCGCGACGCCGGGAGACGACGAGCAGGCCGGCACCTCCGGCGAGCAGGCCGACGCCGAGCAGGGCGGGCACCACGGTCGAGGCACCGGTGTCCGCCAGCGCCGGACCGTCACCGGCCGCGGGCGCCTGCTCCGCCGACTCCATGACGACGTCCATCCGGAGGAACCGGCTGGTGCCGTCCGGTGCGATCCCGGACGCCACGAGCGAGTGCGTCCCGGCTTCCAGGGTCTTCGGCACCGTGACCGTCGTGGAGAAGTTGCCCTGCGCGTCGGTGACCACGTCGCCCAGCACGATCGGGGTGCTGTAGATGACGATGGTGGCGGTCGAGAACGGCAGGAAGCCGGTGCCGACGACGGTGAGCGCCTGGCCGGGGTCGATCTCGGTGATGACACCGCGGTCGGTCGTCAGGGTCAGCGGCGTCACCGGCGGCACCGGCGGCACGACGGGCTGCTGCGCTGCCGGCGGTGTCGACGGCGGCGCGACCGGGCTCGTGGGTGCAGCCGTCGTCGGTGCTGCGGTCGTCGGTGGGACGGTGGTCGGCGGGGCGCTCGGTGTCGGGGCGCTGGGTGTCGCGGTCGGGGTGCTGACCGGCCCCGGGTCCGAGGCCGGCGGCGGCGACGTCGGCGTGCTGGGGGGCCCGGCGACCGCGCAGTCGACGTAGTTCCCACGGATCACGCCGTCGCCGGAGAAGTCGAGGACCACGCTGTCGTAGTCGGTGGCGGCGGCGAAGCTGCTGCCACCACCGCCCGCGCCGCCCAGGCTCTCCCCGCTCGAGGCACCGCCGCCGCCACCGAAGTACCCGCCACCGCCACCGCCGGCACGGGGCCCCTCCCCGTCGCCGCCGAGTCCCAGCGTGCCATCGCCGCCCGGCACCCCTGCCGGGCCCGTACCCAGTAGCTCGTCCTCGAAGTCGTAGAGGGTCTGGGTGCCGTAGCCGCCGGCACCCCCGGCGACAGCGGTGCCACCCCGGCCGCCGCGGAATGTCTTGCTGCTGGTGGTGCTCGGCTGACCGGCGGCACCCGGCCGACCGGCGTCGCCACCCCGGGCCTGCTGGCTGCCCGCCCCGCCGCCGCCGCCACCGGCCACCACGAGGAACCCGTCGTCGCCCTGGACGTGCACGGTGGAGGCACCGCCGCCGCCGCCCCCGCCGACGCCGCCGTCCCCGCCGGACTGCGCCTCACCGGAGTGGCCGCCGGGACCGCGGGTCTCGTCGCTCTTGGGCTGGCGCCCCTGCTGGCCGGCGGTCAGGACCAGGACGCTGTCCGCTGTCACGGCCGTGCGCGCGGTCACCACCCCACCGAGACCGCCGGCGCCGTAGCTGTCGCCGTTGCCGTCACCGCCGGAGCCGCCGCGCACCACCCAGTCGACCCAGCACGCCCCGTCGGGCACGGTGGCCGTGCCCAGCTCGTAGGCGTCCTCGTGGTAGATGTCGTCGGTGATGTCGGCCAGGGCCGGGCCGGTCAGGGCGATCAGCCCCACGGCGGCGGCCATCGCGCCGACACCGGTCAGGGCGCCCGTCCGACGGGCCCACGAAGTGCTTCTCACGTCAACTCTCCCTCTGTCGCCCGGCGAACACGGGCGCGGACCCGACGCGGTCGCGCGGGGATGGAACTGCAGCTGGTCGGCGGCCGCGGCACGGCTGCTCACGACCGCGAAGGCGCGGTGCAGGCGGAGCTCAGCCGGCCCGGCGCCGGGCAGCCACGAGCAGGCCGCCACCGCCGGCGAGCAGCCCGACACCGATCAGCGCGGGGACGACCGTCGCGGCACCCGTGTAGGCCAGCGCCGGCCCGCCGCTCGGCGCAGGAGGCGACGCGTGCGCCGGCCCGTCCATGACGACGTCCATCCGCAGGAAGCGGCTCGTGCCGTCCGGCGCGGTGCCCGAGGCGACCAGCGAGTGGGCGCCGGCCTCCAGGGACGTCGGCACCGTGACCGTCGTCCGGAAGTTCCCGTCGGCGTCGGTGGTGACGGTGCCGAGCACCACGGGCGTGCTGTAGATGACGATCGTGGCGGCGGAGAAGGGCCGGAAGCCGGTGCCCATCACGGTCAGGGCCTGACCCGGGTCGATGTCGGTGATCACGCCCCGGTCGGTGGTCAGGGTGAGCGGCGTCGCCGGCGGGACGGGCGGGACCACCGGCGCCGGACCCTCCGGCCCGGCCGGCGGGCTCACCGGAGCCGTGGGGGCCGGAGCGGTCGTGGACGCGGTGGTGGACGTCGGGGTCGGAGCCGCCGTCGTGGTCGGGGCGCTGGTGGTGGTCGGCACTGCCGGGGGCACGGTGTCCGGCGCCGGGTCGACCGGGACCTGGGACGTCGGCGGGCCGGTCGGGGCGGACAGCGTGGGCGTCGAGCAGGGCAGCTCCGAGACCAGCACGCGCCCCGGCCGCTGGGCGTTCTCGCGGGGGAACATCGTCCGGTTGAACGGCTGGCTGATCCGGCTGTCGGTGACGAGGTGGTTCGAGCCCGCCCCACCACCGCCTCCATGGGTGGAACCACCCATCGCCCAGGCGCCGGAGCCGCCGCCGAACCAGCCGCCGCCACCGCCACCGGCCACGTCGGGGGCGTCGCCGCCGAGCGAGGCAGCACCCGGCTGGCCGTCCGTGGACGTCTCGAAGGTGGACACGCCGCCGGCGCCACCGGCGGCGGCCGTGCCACCACCGCCGCCACCTCCGGGCGTGTCGTCCTGGCCGCCGGCGCCGGTCGGACCGGCGTCACCGCCCTGGACCGCCTGGAAGCCCGCACCGGCCCCGCCGCCGCCACCGGCCACCGCGAGCACGGGCGCCTGGGCGGTGGAGCCCTCGCGCAGCACGCTCGCCCCACCGCCGCCGTACCCGAGGACCGAGCCACCGCCGGACGGCGACGCCCCGCTGTGCCCACCCGCCTGGAGAGCTCCCTGCCCCCCGGCCTGGACCAGGAACTCCTGGCCGGCGACGACGGTCATGCGGAACTCCAGGTAGCCACCGGCGCCGGCGAGGTGGCTCTTGCCGGGCACGGATCCGCCACCCCCGCCGATCAGGCTGACGGCGATGCTGCAGACCCCGGCCGGCACGGTGTAGACGGAGTCCCCGTCGGACGGCGACCACACCGTGACCCCCGGTCGGCTGGTGTCCACGGCCAGCGCGGGTGCGACCAGAGCACCCAGCACGGTCGACGCACCGACGGCCAGCGTGGCCAGTCCTGCGCCGACGCCGCGCCCCCTGCGGCGTCCATCGCGTCGTCCATCGCGTCGTCCTCGCACTGCCTGCCCCCGAGCGTTCCGCGCCGGACCACACCGGCCCGGTTCCGGTACAGAGGGTGACCGGAGCGGCCTGCCGGCCAGGTGCGGCACGGCGGGCAGCCCTTCACCAAGCTGCGCGCGGATGCTGTGGAGCGCACGCGTCCAGAGCGCGCCCGTCCTGCCGGTCGACCACTCCCGCCCCAGCAGCACCAGAGGGTGATCGCGGCTTGCATGCAGCAGGGCCCGCCGACGTCGGGTGACGTCGGCGGGCCCTGTACGTGCGCCTCCCGAGCCCGGTCGGGCGACCGGCTCAGTTCTGGACGGCCCGGCGCCGGGCGGCGACCAGCAGGCCCGCGCCGGCGGCCAGCAGACCCAGCCCGGCCAGCACCGGGAGCGCGATCGACGCGCCGGTCTCGGCCAGCTGCGGCCCGCCGTCGGTCACCGCGGCGGGCGCCGGCGCGTCCATGACGACGTCCATCCGCAGGTACCGGCTGCTGCCGTCCGGAGCAGTGCCGGAGGCGACCAGCGAGTGGGCACCGGCCTCCAGCGACGCGGGCACCGTGACCGTCGTCCGGAAGTCGCCCGCGGCGTCGGTCATCACCTCGCCGAGCACGATCGGCGTCGAGTAGATGACGATCGTCGCCAGCGAGAACGGCCGGAAGCCGGTACCGACCACGGTCAGCGCCTGCCCCGGGTCGATCGTGCTGATCGCACCGCGGTCGGTGGTCAGCGTCAGCGGTGTGGACGGTGGGGTTGGCGGTACCACCGGCCGCTGCGGTCCGGTGGGCGCGGCCGTCTCGGGAACCGGCGGTGCCGAGACCGGCGGGACCACCGTGGGCGTGGGAGTCGACGGGACGTCCAGCGGCGGCAGCTGAACGGTCGGCGGCGTGTCGGTCGGCGGGGTGCTGGTCGGCGGGGTGCTGGTCGGGGTACCGCCGGTCGACGGGTTCGACGGGGCGCTGCCGGGCGGGCTCGCTGACCAGGTCCACTCCACCGCTCCCATGTCCCGGCGAGCCAGGACACCGTCCCTGGATGCCAGGACGCGAAACGCGGTGCGCTGGTCAGCCTCGTTCGGCGGACCGGCCGAGTCCAGGGGCTCCGGGGTGCCCGCATCGATGACCGGGCTGCCCGCCGCGGGCAGCATCGTCTGCATGCGCCCGCCGTTGTCCGCGAGCGGGGCGAGCTGGGGGTCGGTGTCCACGAGGACGCCGAGCCCGTCGAAGCTGTCGACCGTCGCGCCGATCAGCGAGTACGCGACGTCGGCGTCCGTCCCGATGGTCTCCAGGTCGTTCCCGCCGGCGGTGCCGTGGACGATGGTGTCGGTCACGGTCACTGGTTGCGGCCCGATGACCACGCCGACCTCACCGGTGTTGTCGGCGATCGTGACGTGCCGGAGCGACGACGGGGCGGCCACCTGTCCCCCGCCGCCGAGGTCGACCACCGCGCCGTGCGGCTGACTGCTCGAACCGGACGTCTTCTCGCTGATCGTGCTGGTGTCCACCCGGACCTCGGCGCCCGTCTCGGCCGACAGTGCCGCGCCGGTGATCGCTGCGGTGTTGCGGCTCAGCGTGGCCTGGACGACGTCCGTCCTGGTCGCCGACAGGGCGACACCCCCGCCCCGCTGTGCGGTGTTGCCGTCGACGGTGCCCGAGACGCGCGAGTTGTCCGTGTCGGCGATGAACACGCCCCCGCCGGCCTGGCTGGCCTCGTTGTCCCGCACCACGGACTCGAGGACGGAGGTGCCAAGGGTCCCTCGGGAGGCGATGCCACCGCCGTTGACCCCCGTGTTGTCGACGACCTCCAGGTCGGCGAGGAGCGCCTTGCCGGTGGACACCATCAGCCCGCCGCCGTCACCGGTGGCCTCGTTCTCGACGATCGAGACGCCCCGCATCTCGACCTCACCGCTCTGGACGTACAACCCGCCCCCGTGCGCCTCGGGGTCCTCCCCACCGGCTGTGTTCCGCGCTATGCGGGAGCTCTTGACGTACAGGTCTGCGTCCACGGTCGCGACCCCACCACCGGCACCCGCGGCGCGGTTGTCCGAGATGACCGATCGCGCGATCGTGAGCCTGCCCCCTCGGACCATCAGCGCGCCACCGACGTCACCGCTGGTGTTGTCGACGAGGCGGACGTCGTCGAGCGCGACGGCGGAGTTGACGGCGTAGATCGCCCCTCCCGGTTGGGGACCGCCCGCTCCGGAGATGGTGAGGCCGCTGATGGCGGTGGTCTCGACGGCACCGGCGTTGATGACGAGGATCCGTCTGGTCCCGTCCCCTCGCACCGTGAGGTTCAGGGCTCGCGCACCGTCGATGTGAACCGGCTGGGACACCAGCATGGGCGTCAGCACGTCGATCACGCTGTCCGGCGGCAGCTCGAAGATGAGGACGTCGGGCCCGGGCGCCGAGTTGGCGGCCAGGATCGCAGCCCGCAGCGACCCGGCGCCACTGTCCGCCGTGGTGGTGACGACGAACGTCTCCTCGGCCTCGGCCGGGCCGGCGGTCAGGAGACCACCGACGGCGGCCCCACCGATGGCCGCCACGCCGATCAGTGCGCGCGACGGCCGCCCGACCCACGGACGACGCCCGACAGGGCTCCGTCCTGCTGCTCGCTGTCCCCGGGCGATGAACACCGTTCCTCCTCGCGTCAGCCTTCGACGAAGGCGGTCCACCTGAGGATCGAGCAGCCGACCAGACGGCGATGTGCGTGACACCCGGAACCCCGCGCTCGCGCACACCAAGAGATCCGCCGGACGCAGCAACAACTCACAATGGTCGGCCCCGGGTTCGGTGGAGTTGGGTAGCTGGAATTCTGGCCATGTGTCCTCTGAGGAGGGTTCGTGGGCAGGCGTGGCTATCCGCCGGAGTTCCGGCGCAAGGTGCTTGATCTGGTCGAGGCCGGGCGGGCGGTCGTCGACGTGGCGCGGGACCTGCAGATCAGTCCAGAGTCGATCTACACCTGGCGTCGCCAGGACCGGATCGACAAGGGCCTGGTCGCGGGGCTCAGCAGCGTGGAGAAGGCGGAGCTGACCGCAGCGAAGCGGAAGATCGCCGAGCTGGAGGCCGAGCTGGCCATTCATCGGCGGGCCAGCGAGCTGCTGGGGAAGGTGGTGCCCCCAAAGGCGGTTCGCGGCCATCTCGGTGATGGCCGGTGAGGGTCTGCCGGTGCAGGTCGCGACCCGGGTGCTGGGTGTGTCGGAGTCGGGCTACTACGCATCGCTTGCCCGTTCCCCTTCGGCGCGGTCAGTCCGGCACGCGTGGCTGACCGACCAGATCCGCGAGGTACATGTGGCCTCGCATGGGATCTATGGCGGTCGACGCGTGCACGCCGAGCTGACGCTGGGCCGCGGCGTAGCGGTCTCCCGCGGCACCATCGAGCTCTTGATGAGCCGGGCCGGTATCCGCGGCGTGGCAGGCCGGCCACGCTGGCGACGTCCCCGCACGGACCTGGTCGCCAGAGATCTGGTCGACCGCGACTTCGCCCGCTCGGGACCCAACCAGCTGTGGGTCACCGACATCACCGAGCACCCCACCAGAGAGGGCAAGGTGTACTGCGCGGTGGTGCTGGACGTCTACTCCCGTCGGGTCGTCGGCTGGTCGATCGACGCCTCCCCGACCGCGGCGCTGGTGACCAACGCCCTGGGCATGGCCATCGACTCCCGCACCCCACCGGCCGGCGCGGTGATCCACTCCGACCGAGGCGTCCAATTCGGGTCCTGGGCCTTCACCGGCCGGGCCAAGGCCTCGGGGTTGGTGCCCTCGATGGGCAGCATCGCCGACTGCTTCGACAACGCCATGATCGAGTCGTTCTGGTCGCGGATGCAGGTCGAGCTGCTGGACCGCAGACGGTGGAAGACCCGCATCGAGTTGGCCAACGCGATGTTCGAGTACCTCGAGGTCTGGCACAACCGACGCCGCCGGCACAGCGCCCTGGGCTGGCTCACGCCGATAGAGTTCGAAGCTCAAAGGAAGATCGTCGTGGCCTGACTTCCAGCTACCCGACTCCGCGGAACCCGGGACACCCCAGCGCCTCCATCAATCCCGGGGCGGTTCAGTACGACTCCACTGGCACCAGACCCGACGGCCGTCAGCGAGCCGACGGATGACAGCTGGGCCAACAGCACCGGACCGACAGGTCGTAGGTCCGGTTGGTCGACAGGATCTCCACCACCAGCGCCGGGGTGCCGGCGAAGCGCCCCCGTCCAAGCCATCGACTACATCACGCGCCCAACGCTGGAGCAGAACCTCGGGCCGTCGTGGAACGCGACGATCGACTCGCGTCCTTCGACCTCGTCGTGTCATGTCTGACCAAGGGGCGCTGATCATCACCGGCCTCCGAGGACATGGCGGACGCCCCTGCGGTGCCCAGCAGGCAGTGCAGCTGGACGTCGGCGACCCGGCGGTCGAGCGCCGGTCTGTCTGGCTCCCCGTAGAGGCCCGACCGGCGTGAGGGGCTCACCGAGGGTCGCCTCCTGGGCTGGGACCGACCTGTCAGCCTCATGGGGCCTTCTCGCCACCACCGCTTCGCGCGGGACCGTGCCGGCCAGCGAACGACCTGCCGCTCGGCCAGGGTTCGCCTCGATGCCTGCGGACGCCGCTCGACGGAGCAGGCCGCGGCGCTAGAAGTGTGTCGTGGAGCCCGGCGTGCACACGACGAGACCCCCGCCCGAGCCGGTGGGCTCGGACGGGGGTCTCGTTCAGTGCAGTGGTGCGGTGCCGCAGTCCTCGCGGACTACTTCGGTCTGTTCAGGCGGGTCAGCGACGGACGCCCAGGCCGTCACCGGTCACGATCAGAGTCGTGTTGTTCAGCTTGGTGTTGGTGGTCACCGGGGCGCCAGACTTGGTGAAGACGGGAGTCGGGGTACCGACGGCCACCGTCGCGGCGGCGTCACTGGTCACGTACAGGACGCCAGTCGTGGCGTGGTACACCGGAACGCCGCCGGCAAGCTTGTTCTCGGTGTAGTACTCGTTGACGGCGATGGTGATCGAGGCCCCCGCCTTCGTCTTGGCCACCACCGGCGCAGCGGTGAGGTTCTGCGTCGGGGTGGGCGTCACAACCAGGGGCGCACCCGCCGCGTCGTAGTAGTAGTTACCAGCCGCGAGGGCAGGCAGGTCGCTGGCGGAGTCCTGAGTGGCAACGCCGTTCTTCAGCGTGACCTGGTACAAGCTCTTGCCGAACTCGTCGACCGCCTCGCTGGGCAGCGAAGCGACGAACACGGTGTCGCCAGCGTCGCCGTAGGCGAAGGAGCGAGTGGTGGTCGGGTTGCCCTTCTTGGCGCGAGCCGCCTCCAGCTCCGACGACTGGTAGTAGGTGAAGCCACGACGGATGGCGATCTGGTCGGCACCGTCACCCGACTGCGGCAGCATGGCCGAGGCGGTGGCGGTGGCGGCCGTGGCCGGGGTGGCCCAGTCACCGACGAGGACGTTCTTCTCGTCGCTCGGGTCGCCGAAGTAGAAGGTGTAGTCGGCAACACCAGTGGTGATGGAGTTCTTCACGAAGAACTGGTTGCCGCGCTGCACCATGATGGTGTCACCCTTGCCACCCTGTCCCGGGGGCACGTCGGCGATGGTGGCGACCTGGGCGAGGTCAGTGAAGTCGCCATCCTTGTTGTTGTCGACACCGGTGCCGGGCTGACGGTCGCCGGCCTCGGTGAAGTCACCGTTCTTGTTGGCGTCGTACCCGGGGTCGCCGGAGACCAGGGCCGGCGGGGTGGCGTTGTTGTAAACGGGCGGCGCGTTCAGCACGTCTGCGGCGAAGGCCGGCTTGGCAGCGTCGGTGAAGTCGCCGTCGAGCGGCACCGAGTTGTCCACACCAGAGGACGCCACCGGGTTCGAGACGCCGTCCCAGTTACCGACCAGCACCGTGTCATTCGCGTCGCCGTAGAAGAACTCGCTGTCGGCCTTGCCGGACTTGGTGTTGTCGTTCTTGACGAAGTACTGGTTGCCACGCTTGACGGCGATGCTGTCCTTGCCGTCGCCGTTCCAGTCGCCGATCAGGACGCGGTCGTTGGCGTCGCCGTAGACGAACACGTTCTGGGTGGAGTAGACATCGAACTCCTTCGGCACGTAGAACACGTTGCCGCGGCGAACCATGGGCAGGTCACTGCCATTGCCGTACCAGTCGCCGTAGAAGACCTCGTCGCCAGCGTCGCCGAAGGCGATAGTCGCCTGCGCCTGGCCAGACGCGTTGACCGCGCCGCTCAGGAAGTACAGGTTGCCCTTGCCCCCGACCGGGTTGCCCTGCGCCATGGCGGGCCCCATCGCGGAGGCGGCCAGGCCGACGGTGAGACCAGCGGTCAGGATGCCGACCGAGATTGAACGCTTGCTCATGATGTGGAACCCCCATCGATCGCGCCCCGTGTTGGGCGGCTGACAGAAAGTTATCAGGGATGAGCCGTCGCACAAGGAACGTCGAGGGCGTCATTGGTGCGTGTCGTGCCTTGTTGACGGCAGCACTTGACTGTTTGTCGACTTCGCCCGGCCCAGAAGCGGAGTGTCTCCACAAACTGGACACGGATGAGCAGTCACATGATGCCCACAACAGGGGCGACACGCCCTGGCAGGGCTGCCGAGCAGCGGACTGACGGTTCCGCGACCGGCGACACGAAGAAAATCAGCGTGTCCTCCCACGAGTCACAGCCGACCCGGCCATCTCTGTGGTTGCCGACACGTCGACTCCGGACCGCCCCACTTGGCTCCGCAACAGACCCGAGGAGGCCGCACGCGAGCCCCCTTAAGCTCTCGATCGAGCGTCGCCGACGCACAGGGGGGCACGTTCATGGCGCAGGCAGTGCCCGCCGTGCTCCGACAACTCGGCCCGGTAGCCGTCGGCCTCGGCGTGCTGGGCCTGGCGTCGTTCGCGTTCCTCTCCGTTGCCGGCCGCACCCTCGGCCCGGCCGAGCTGGCTCCGCTGGCCACGCTGTGGGTGCTCATCAACGCACTCGGCCCGGCCCTCTTCCAGCCGCTGGAGCAGGAGGTGGGCCGCGCGGTCGCCCACCGGGCCGCCCGGGGCGAGGGCGCCCGACCGCTCTTCCTGCGCGCGTGCCTGGTCGGCGGCGGCGTCATCGCGCTCGCCGGCGTGCTGCTGCTGCTGGGCAGGCACCCGGTGGCCGACGGGCTGTTCGCCGGTCAGCAGGTGATGGTGCTCGCCCTGTTCGTCGGCCTCGTCGGCCTGAGCGCCGAGCACCTCAGCCGGGGCGCGTTCGCCGGCAGTGGCGCCTTCCCCCGCTATGGGGCCCAGCTGGGCATCGACGGCGTGCTGCGGATCGGCAGCGCCGCCGCGCTCACCGCTGCCGGTGTCGCGACCGCCGGCTGGTACGGCCTCGGGCTCGCCCTGGCGCCCGTCGTGGCGGTGCTCTGCACCATCGGCAGACTCGGTCCGGCGCTCACGCCCGGCCCGCACGCCACCTGGAGCGACCTCGGGCACGCCGTCGGCTGGCTCACCGTGGGCGCGCTCGCCAGCCAGTTCGTCGTCAACGCCGCGCCGGTCGCGGTCAACCTCCTCGCCGCGGCCGACGAGCAGGCTCGCGCCGGCACCTTCATCAGCGTGCTGGTGCTCGCTCGGGTGCCGATCTTCGTCTTCGCCGCCATCCAGGCGTCCTTCCTGCCCGGCATGGCCGCACTGGCCGCCGCCGGCGACCGGGCCGGCTTCCGGCGCCGCCTCGTGCTCGTCACCGGCGTCGTCAGCGCACTGGGCGTGGCCGGGCTGCTCCTCATGCTGGCCGCCGGGCCCGAGCTGGTGCAACTGGTGTACGGCCCGAGATTCGTCACGAGCCGAAACGACCTCTGGCCACTGGCCGCGGCGAGCGGGCTGTTCATGGTCGCCGCCACGATCGGCCAGGCGCTCATCTCGGTGCGCTCCTACCGTGCTTCCGTCCTGGGTTGGGTGGCCGGCGCGGTCGCCTTCCTGCTCGTCGTCCTCGTGCCGCTCCGGCTGGAGCTGCGCGTCGGCTACGCGTTCCTGGCCGGCACCGCCGTCGCCGCCGTCGTCCTGGCCCTCGCCATGCGCCGGCAGCTGCAGCGCCCGCACCTCACCGCACCCACCGCACGGGCTGGTACGTGACCTCGGTTCCGCCGAGCGCGGCGTCCTGATCGAGGCCGGTTGCCTGGCCGAGCTGCGGGGAGCAGCTCACCGCCGCGCCGTCGCCGAGCGCCCCCTGCAGAGACACCCGTGGAGCCAGGGCGGTGGACCTTCATGCCCGAGTGGCACGTTCGTGACCGAGGTCCGTGTCGAAGACCTCGCGGGCGATCGTGCTGGAGTCGTCCTCGTCGAGCCACCGGACGTCGTACAGCAGGTCCTTGCCCACGGCGACCTGGCCCGCATCCCACAGGTCCAGCATCTCCTCGAGCATCGCGCCCGTGAACCAGCCGAGATGGAACGAGGGCTCGACAGCGGTGGCGGAGACCCACACGTCCGCCGTCGTGCGCGGCTTCCCCCACCGGCGCCACCGGAGACGACCACCGACCTGCGCCCAGAACACCAAGGGCAGGACCAGGGCGTGCCCTTCGTCCGTCCCGTCATGGCTTCGCAACGCGCCTGCTCGGAAAGCGTACCGATCCAGCCGATGCGGAGGACTGGGCTGGTCGGGCGTCCACGGCACCTGGCGAACCGTACCCATCCGTCGTCGATGGTGTGGACGAGTTGGTACGCCGGGCCTGCCGCAAGGCGCCGGCAGGCACCTGCTGAGTCAGCCCGCCCTGATCGGGCAGCTGCCGATCCGTGACACGGCGCTGACAGGATCGTGCCGACCGGTCATGCCCCCGTGCCCGGCATCCCATCCGTGGAGGAGCCCCGTGGACGTCGGCGCCATCGTGCTCGCCTACGGCGACCAGCCGTACCTGGTCGAGGTCGTCGACCGGATCCTGGCCTCCACCGGGGTCGACGTCGAGGTGGTGGTGGTCGACAACGGCTGCACCAGCCCCTCGCTGGACCCGCTGCGCCACCGGCCCGGCGTGCTGCTGCTCTCCCCCGGCACCAACACCGGCTTCACCGGCGGCTGCAACCTCGGCGCCGCGGCCACCTCCGCACCCGTGCTGGCGTTCGTCAACTCCGACGCCCTGGTCGAGCCCGACGCACTGGCCGCCCTGGCCGAGGTGGCGCGCCGGCCCTCCGTGGGCCTGGCGTCGGCGTCCCTGCGGCTTGCGTCGGACCCGACGCTGCTCAACACCAGCGGCAACCCGGTGCACGTGCTCGGCCTCTCCTGGGCCGGGCACCTGGGCGAACCGGCGGCCGACCACGCCGTCGAGGGCCCGATCACCAGCGCCACCGGCGCCGCCGTCGCGGCCCGCCGCGAGGTCTGGGACGCCCTCGGCGGCTTCACGACCGAGTTCTTCGCCTACTGCGAGGACGCCGACCTGTCGCTGCGCTGCTGGCAGCAGGGCTGGGACGTCGTCTACGTGCCCACCGCCGTCGTCGCGCACCACTACGAGTTCGGCCGCAACACCGCGAAGTTCTACCTGCTGGAGCGCAACCGGCTGGCCATGGTGCTCTCGCTGTGGTCCCGCCGCACCCTGCTGCTGCTCGCCCCCGTGCTGGTCGCCTTCGAGCTGGCCATGCTCGCCGTCGCAGCCGCCGGCGGGTGGCTGCCGGCCAAGCTGCGCGGCTACCGCTGGCTGCTGGGCCACCGCCGCTGGCTACGTGACCACCGACGCGACGTGCAGTCCGTGCGGCGGCGCAGCGACCGCGAGCTGGCCCACCTGCTCACCGCCCGCTTCGACCAGAGCGTGCTGCCGCTGCCGGTCGGCGGTGGGCTGCTCAACGCCGCGATGGCCGGCTACTGGTCCGTCGTCCGCCGCCTGCTCTGAGCCCAGAGCTGCCGTCGTCCGGCCTCGGACGCTCGTTCCCGGCGGCCCTCTCCGCGGACGTGGCCGCTGGGAGCATCGGGCGCTGC
>NZ_JAAGWK010000003.1 GCF_010685995.1 Goekera deserti
GGATGCCCCGGGCGGCTCCCCTGAGTTCCGATCAGGCCTTCGAGCTGCTGTTCCGCCTGGTCTTCGCTGCCACAGCCTGGTGAGAGCGTTCGCTCCCAGGAACAGCACGTGCGCAGGACCACGAGTCACCTCCGTCCACGACGCACGTCCTCCCGGAGTCCGCAGCCACGCGGCCAGCTGACCGGTGCGGTCCGCCAGGTACCCGGGCAGACCGTCCGGGTCGTCCACGGCCAGCCGCAGGTTCACCCTGTTCAGCAACCGCGCGGCCGTCAGTGCCCCCACCAGGCCAACGGGCGCCTGCGGCCACGGCCGCACCTCGGTGTAACCGGCGCGGAACGCGTCCACCAGCCTCGGCCCCGCCGGGCACCGCCGCAGCGACAGCACGCTGGACGACAGGTCCTGCACGCCGAAACCCAGCACCAGGTCCTGGACGTCGATCGGCACCAGCGTCCCGCCGGGTTCGACCAAGGTGTTCGCCGGGGTCAGGTCACCGTGCAGCAGGTGCGGCGGCTCCGGCGCCGTGTGCCACAGCTCGTCCAGTGCGGCCTGCGCCCGGTCGAGCGCCTCGGCGAGCACCGCCGCCCCGGGCACGTCCGGCTCCACCAGTCGTGCGGGCAGCCGCCACTACAGCACCGGTCGGCGACCACCACGTCCGGCGGAGCCCGCCACGCCTGCGCGTCCGCGTGCAACCGGGCCGCCAGCCGACCCAGGGCAGCGGCGATGGGCTCGGTGAGCCGGCTGCGCAGCGAGCGGCCCGGCACCCAGTCGAACACCGCGCACTCGCGGGGCCGGCCCGCGTCGTCGGTCACCCGGGCGCCCAGCTCGCCGTCCCGGGCGGGCATCACGCCGGGCACCGGCAGGCCGCCGTCCCTCGGTCGGTGCAGCCACGCGGCCTCGGCGTCCAGGGTGCCGGGAGCGTGGATCTGCAGGGCCGCGCCGATCCGCAGCGCGTACACCGCACGCCCGGTGTCCACCCGGTGGACGCTGGTGAACGACTCAGCCGCGCGGGTCACCCGGCGCGGCCGCAGGTCGTACCGGGCCAGCGCGGGCCGGGCGAGGGGACCGGTCAGCGGTCGGCGTCGCCCACGGCGCGCAGCCCGGCGGCACGCTGGTGCTCGCGCTCGGCCACCAGGTCGGCGTGCCGCACCGTCGCGTCGGACAGCGCGACCTGGCGGGCGAGCAGCACGATGCGCGCCTCCTGCTCCCGGAAGCGCGCGCTGGTGCTGCCCACCAGGTAGATGATCACCAGCGCCAGCCCGTAGACCAGCAGGTCGGTACCCCGGGTGATGCCGACGAGGTCGGCCAGCGCCTGCAGCGTCGAGGGCACCATCACCGCGATCACCCCGGCGACGACGGTCACGCCGGCGAAGATCTTGCGGCGGGCCTGGCCGCGCAGCGACGCGCGCGAGCGCAGCGACAGCAGCACCGCCAGCACGAGCGCCGGGATCAGGACGATCTGGATGATCATGTACGCCCCCAGTGCGTCACGCGGTGGGCTGCCACCTCGGCCAGGATGTTGACGCTGTTCAGCAGCGGCTGGCCCTTGGACTTCGAGTAGTCGGTGTACAGGATGTGCACCGGGTACTCCACGATCTTGTACTCCGGCCGGGTCAGGTACGCCTCGAGCTGCGAGGCGTACGCCATCCCGGCATAGGACAGCCGCACCTCGGCGGCCACGTGCCGGTCGATGATCCGCAACCCGTTGTGCGCATCGGTGAGCCGCACCCCGCCACCGCGGTTGAGCAGCTTCGCCGCCGTACGCAGGATGACCCGCCGCAGCACGCTCATCTCCGTCGGGCCGTCGCCCTCCAGGAAGCGCGACCCCAGGACGACGTCGTAGCCCTCGCGGATCTTGCCGATCATGCCGATCAGGTCGTGCAGCTGGTGCTGGCCGTCGGCATCGAAGCAGGCGATGTAGCGCGCGTCGGTGAGCGTGAGCGCGGCCTCGAAGCCGGTCTGCAGCGCGCCGCCGGCACCGAGGTTGATCGGGTGGCTGACCCGGAACGCGCCGGCCTTGTCGATCTCCGTCGCCGAGGCGTCGGTGCTCGCGTCGTCCACGGCGATGACCGTCAGACCCGCGGCCACCAGCTCGGCGATCACGCCACCGACCACCGGGGCCTCGTTGTACACCCGGACCACGACGACGGTGTCGTCCCACGGTCCAGGGGGCGCGGTGAGGGCGGGGACGGGCACCCGTGCCGTGTGCTCACCCCCGCCGTTCACGGGCACCGATGCTAGACGGGTCCGGGCCCGGTTCCGGGCCACGTCGACGGTCCGGTTGGCAGCGGTCATCGCAGTGCACCCTCTCGGACGTCCGTGGCGGGGACCGGCGTGCGGTCCGCGTGGCGACCCGACCGCGAGGACGCGGTGGAGCCG
Organism: Goekera deserti; assembly: GCF_010685995.1. Taxonomy (GTDB): domain Bacteria; phylum Actinomycetota; class Actinomycetes; order Mycobacteriales; family Geodermatophilaceae; genus Goekera; species Goekera deserti. The sequence continues at coordinate 2,377 of NZ_JAAGWK010000003.1, forward strand.
GTGGACCGGGGGGCAGCGGCCAGCGCGAGCGCAGCGGTCGCCGGTCGCAGCGCAGGCGCGGCGGTGCTCTGCTGCCCGGCGGCCCGCTCCGCGTCCTCTGCCCGGTCCGCCGCCCGGCGCCGGGGAACCGGGGACGGCGCGCTGCGCCGCTGCGGCCGGGAGGTGACCAGCGGCGGCATGGTCACCGTGTCACCCAGCTGGCGGGCCATCGCGATCAGCGTGCCGGCGTCCGAGGCGCGCACCCCGCGGGTGCTCGGCATCGACCGGGAACCGGTCACGCCGTCGTCCGGCGCCGACCGGCCGGCGGTGGGCAGCTCCTCGGCCAGCAGCTCCTCGGCGAGCACCTCCTGGGCCAGTTGGGCGGCGGACTCCTCGTCCGCAGGCTCCTGGGCGGCCGGGGCCGTGGTGACCAGCTGCTCGACGTCCGGCTCCTCGATCCCCGACCAGCCCGCGACCGAGCCGGTGCCGGCCGGCTCGGCGTCGGGGAGCACGGCGGCGGGCAGCGTCTCGGTGGGCAGGTCGGCGCCGTCCGGCACGACCCGGTCGGGCACGAGCGCCACAGCCTGGTCGGCCACGGTCGGGGCGGCGGGACCGCGGCCCGACCGGCCGACCCGGCCGGCGAGGTCCAGGCTCGGCCGCTCGACCAGCCACCAGAAGACGACGGCGGCCAGCAGGCTCAGCGGCAGCCCCACGGCCAGGCTGACCAGCAGCCCGCTCGGAGTGGCCGGGGTGAACGTCGCGACCGACACCACGATCGGCTCGTGCACCAGGAACAGGGAGAAAGAGATGGTGCCCAGCCACTGCACCGGGCGCCTGTCGAACGCGCGGCGCACGGCCGGGCAGTGCAGCACCACGAACACCAGGACGGCGGTCCCCAGCACCCCGCCGGGCCGGCCGAGCGGCACCCACAGCGTCCCGTCGGCGACCAGCGCCTTCACCCACCACTCGGTGAGCAGCGCCAGCAAGCCGCCGGCGGTGAGCGCCGTCCAGAGCAGGCCGGCCGAACGGGAAGCGTTGACCCGCGTTCCCCAGGCGGCGAGGGTGGCCAGCTGCTGGGCGAGCAGCACGCCGACGGCGAAGACGAACATGAAGCTGATCAGCTGGTGCCCGGCGGACGCGGCCCAGGCGGTCATCCACAGCGACGCCGGCACCGACAGCCACAGCGGCGCGGTCAGCTGGCGCACCAGCACGACGAACACCGGCAGGAACAGGGAGAAGAAGACCTCGTAGCGCAGCGACCACAGCGGCGAGTTGAGCCAACCGGTGCCCCAGAGCAGCCCGGCGTCGTGCACCAGCACCGACAGCGTGGCCGGCCCGGCATGCGCGTTGGTCCACCAGCTGGCAGCCGGGTCGACGACCCGCGGCACCAGCGTGACGATCAGCCCGGTCAGCGCGACGGCGACCACGACCGGCACGTACAGCCGGACCAGCCGCTTGCGGTAGTAGGGCGCCCAGGTGCCGGGCCGGGAGCCGCGCATGTGCGGCAGCGCGAGCACCAGCCCGCTCAGCACGAAGAACACCAGCACGGCCTCGCCGCCGGCCCACAGCAGGTGCAGCGGGGTGTAGGTCAGCCACCAGGCGGGGGACGAGCGGTCCGGACTCAGCTGCTGCCCGGCCAGCGACGGCAGCGCGAGTGCCGTGCTGTGCACCACGACGACGAGGGCGGCGACGCCACGCAAGCCGTCGAGAGAGGTCAGCCGGGCTCCTCGTCGCCCATCGCCAGCAGAACCGGCCCGGGAGGGCATCGGGGCGACTCGGGCAGCCCGCTCGGCACTCGTCACTGACAACACCTGACGACCATCCCGTGCCAGCGGGCCAACTCGCCCCGACACTCCGGGCCCGCGGGAGGATCACGACCCAGCAGCGCACCCGCGTCCCAGCCGTCACAGCCGGCGGGCCGGCCCTGCTCCGGGCGAGAAGTGTTCCGAGTGAGAAGTGTCAGGAGAAGGTGTCGCGATGGCGGGTGCCCACCTCGGCCAGCAGGGCCTTCACCCGCTCGGCCTCGCTCACCGGCGCCACCATCGTGACGTCGGCAGTGTGCACCACGATGCTGTCCCGCACGCCGACCAGGGCGAGGAGGTGCTCCGGGTCGTCGCTGAACACCACGTTCCCGGAGCTGTCCAGCAGCACGGCCAGCCCCCGGACGGCGTTGCCGGCGTCGTCGGTGTCCAGGGTGCCGGCCAGCGCGGGCCAGGAGCCGACGTCCAGCCAGTCGACGTCCAGGTCGACCACGACCACCCGGCCGGGCTCCGCGGCGGCCGGCTCGAGCACGGCGTAGTCGACGCTGATCTTGGGGCAGGACGGGAACACCTCGGCCAGCACGGCATCCCGCTCGGGCCCGGCGGGTGCGGCCACGACCTGCTCCAGCACCGCGGCGGACTCCGGCAGGTGCTCGGCGAGGGCGTCGAGCACGGTGCGCGCCCGCCACACGAACATGCCCGAGTTCCAGAGGTACTGGCCCGACGCCAGGTACCCCTGCGCGGTGGCCAGGTCCGGCTTCTCCCGGAACGACGCCGCCTCGGCCGCGCCCGGCACCTCGGTCGGCCCGCCCTTCTGCACGTACCCGAACCCGGTCGCCGGCGACGTCGGCGTGATGCCCAGCGTCACCAGGGCGCGCGGGCGGGCAGCCAGCACCGCGTACGCCGTCTCCAGTGCCGCGGCGAACGCCTCGACCGGCCGGATCACGTGGTCGGCGCTCACCACCGCCAGCTCGGCGTCCGGGTCGACGTCGGCCACCAGCGCGGCGGCCAGGCCCACCGCGTTCGCGGTGTCCCGCGCCACCGGCTCCAGGATCAGCCGGTCGGCGCCCAGCTCCGGCAGGCAGCTGAGCACCTGCTCGCCGTAGCGCGCCGCGGTGCACACCCAGATCTGCTCGGCCGGCAGCACCGACCGCAGCCGGGTGAACGCCTCGGCCAGCAGGCTGTGCGCTCCCCCGCCGGGCTCGGCGACGACGTCGAGCAGCTGCTTGGGCCGCGCCGCCCGGGACAGCGGCCACAGCCGTGTCCCGGAACCACCCGCCATGATCACCGCGTGCCGCATGCTCAGCTCCCGCCGTCGTCGTGGTCCGGGAGCCCCGCGGGCCCACCAGGGCCGACACTCCCGACCCGGCCATGATGGCCGTCGTGGCCGGCCGGGGTGGCGGGCAGGTCGGCGGCGGGACGCTGGAAGCGGGCGCCGGCGGCCACCCGGCCGCTGACGTAGGAGGTGAGCATCCGGGCGCCCAGCCCGGCGCGCAGCACCGTCCGCAGCGGGGCGTCGCGCCGGCGCGGGTGCTGGCCGGAGAGGAACCGCAGCGCGCTGGTGTGGTGCACCCGGGCCATGCGGTGCGGTTCGCGGCGGGTGGAGTGCCCGCCCTCGTGCACCACCACCGCGCTCGGCGCGTAGACGTGCAGCCACCCGTGGCGGCCCAGCCGCTCGGCCAGGTCGACGTCCTCGAAGTACATGAAGTAGCCCGGGTCGAAGCCGCCGACGGACCAGAACGCCTCCAGGTCGACCAGGAAGCAGGAGCCGGACAGCCACCCGGCGGGGCGCTCGCGGGGCGCCTCGTCCTCCCGGCGGTAGCGCGCCGTCCACGGGTTGGCCGGCCACACCCAGCCCAGCAGCGCGTGCCCGATGCCGGTCGAGAGCCGCGGCAGGTCCCGCGCCGAGGGGTACAGCTCACCGGTGGGCGTCAGGATCGCCGGGCCGACGGTCGCCGCCCGCGGCCAGCGCGCGGCCACGTCCAGCAGCGCGTCCACCGACCCCGGCTCGAAGCGGACGTCGGGATTGGCCACCAGCGCGAAGCCCGAGGTGCGCCCGGCCAGTCCCGCGTTCGCAGCCGCGCCGTAGCCCACGTTGCCGCCGGTGCGCAGCAGTGTCACCTCGGGACGCTCGGCCACGGCACGCTCCGGGACGCCGTCGGTGGAGCCGTTGTCGGCCAGCACGACCTCGACCGGGAGGGAGGTGGCGGCGGCCAGCGAGTCGAGGAACCCGTCGAGGGTGTCGCCGGGTGAGAAGGTCACCGCGACGACCCGGAGCGGTGTTCCCGGTGAGACCTCTGGCACCGCACGACCATAGTGCGACCCCCGCGAGCCCCGTGTCCTGGGCGTTCGGTGCGGCGCCGGGCCCGCACGGACGGGCGAGCCGACTGGTCTCGGAGCCCCGGGGCCTGGATCATCGGGAGAATGTCGTCCACCGCCACCACCGCAGCGCCGGACCGTGACCACGCCGGCCCGGGGCCCGCGGTGGACGCGACGCCCGCCGGGGGCCCCGGCCGCCGGCAGGACCTGGTGCTCGCCGCCGGCGCGGCGCTCGCCTCCGCTCTGGTCTTCCTGCTGGTGCGCGGCAGCCTGATCGACGACGCCTACATCACGCTCTCCTACGCCCGGAACCTCGCCGAGCACTGGCACTGGGGCCTCACCGAGTTCCGGACGGCGAACACCGCCACCTCGCCGCTGAACGTCGTCGTCCTGGCGGCGGGCGCGTTCGTCACCCGGGACGGCGTCTGGGGCCTCGGGCTGGTGTTCGTGCTGCTCGGCGCCGCCCAGGCCTGGGGCCTGTCCCGGCTGGCCCGCGACCTGCGGCTGCCCGCCGCCGCCGCGGCCGCGGCGTTCGCCCTGGTGCTGCTGTCGCCGCTGATGCTGTCCATCGTCGGCATGGAGATGACCCTCGGCGTCACGCTGCTGGTCTGGCTCACCGTCGCCGCCGTCGAGCGGCGCCCCGTGCTCTTCGGGTTGATGACCGCTGCGCTGGTGCTCACCCGCGTCGACCTCGGCATCTTCCCGCTGGTCTTCCTGCTCACCAGCCGGCCGATGCTCCGGCGGGCACCGGTGGCCGTCGCGGTGGCCGCCGTCGCGGCGCTGCCCTGGTACCTGTTCAGCTGGTTCCACCTCGGTGCCCTGGTGCCGGACACCCTGGTGCTCAAGACCATCACCGGGTCGTCGTGGGGTCCCTGGGAGTTCCTCAACGGCCCGCTGCTCTACTGGCGCGCCTACCCGGCGGCCATGCTGATCACCACGCTGGCCGCCGGCGTCGGCGGCCTGGCCCTGGTGCTGTGGGTGGCCACTCGCGCCTGGCGCCGGCCGGTCGGTGCGGGTCTGGGCCCGCTGGCCGCCCTCGGCCTCGGCGGTGTCGGGCACTACGCCGCCTACTCGCTGCTCTCCCCGCCGCCGTACCACTGGTACTACGCGCCGTCGGCCGCCTCGCTGACCATCGTCGGGGCGCTCGGCCTGGGTGGGGCGCTGCTGCGCGCCCGCGCGGCGGACACCCGGCCCGGGGTCGCACCCCGGGTGGCGGTCGGGCTGGTCGCGGCCGCGCTGCTGGTCACCGACGTCGCGTTCGTGTTCGGTCGCGGCGTCCCATGGGAGCAGGTCCCGATCACCACCAACTGGGCCACCGCCGCGGAGTACGCAGCCGTCGGCGAGCAGCTGCGCACCCAGGCCGCCGGTGAGGTCATCGCCAGTCCCGGCGAGATCGGCAACCTCGCCTACCACTGCCGCTGCGACATCGTCGACTCGTTCTCCGACCGCGGGGCACTGCTGCCCGCGATCGAGCAGGGCCGGGAGGACGCCGGGCCGCTGATGCGGGCGTTCCTCGACCTGAACTTCGCCCACCTGGACACCGACATCGAGGCCGCCACCCCCACCCGGGCACTCACCTACCGGGGCGGACCCGACGCGAGCGGCACCTGGCCGGTGCACTCCTCGTGGCTGGGGCCAGGCGCACTCGAACTCACCACACCCGCCTCATGAGTCGCGCAGGTGCCCGCCGGTCGGCGGTCACGGGGTGTGCCCAGGTAGCGTCGGAGGTGTGAGTTCCCGCCCTGCAGACCTCGTCGTCGTCGGTTCCGGCTTCTTCGGCCTCACCGTCGCCGAGCAGGTGGCCAGCCAACTGGACAAGCGCGTGCTGGTCATCGACCGCCGCGACCACATCGGCGGCAACGCCTACTCCGAGCCGGAGCCGGAGACCGGCATCGAGGTCCACCGCTACGGCGCGCACCTGTTCCACACGTCCAACGAGCGCGTCTGGGAGTACGTGAACCGGTTCACCGAGTTCACCAACTACCAGCACAAGGTCTACTCCATCTACAACGGGCAGACGTACTCGCTGCCGATGAACCTGGCGACGCTGTCCCAGTTCTTCGGGCGCAGCTTCTCCCCCAGCGAGGCCCGCGAGCTGGTCGCCCAGCAGGCCGGCGAGATCGACACCGCGCAGGCCTCGAACCTCGAGGAGAAGGCCGTCTCGCTGATCGGCCGCCCGCTGTACGAGGCGTTCATCCGCGGGTACACGAAGAAGCAGTGGCAGACCGACCCCACCGAGCTGCCCGCCGCGGTCATCGCCCGGCTGCCGGTGCGCTACACCTTCGACAACCGGTACTTCAACGACACCCACGAGGGCCTGCCGAAGGACGGCTACACCGCGTGGCTGACGCGGATGGCCGACCACCCGAACATCGAGGTGCAGCTGTCGACCGACTACTTCGACGTCCGGCACACACTGCCGACCGGCGTGCCCACGGTGTTCACCGGCCCGATCGACAAGTACTTCGACTACTCCGCCGGTGAGCTGGGCTGGCGCACCCTCGACTTCGAGACCGAGGTGCTGCCCATCGGGGACTTCCAGGGCACCTCGGTCATGAACTACGCCGACGAGGACGTGCCCTTCACGCGCATCCACGAGTTCCGGCACTTCCACCCGGAGCGGGACTACCCCACCGACAAGACCGTGGTGGTGCGGGAGTTCTCGCGCTCGGCCGAGGCCGGCGACGAGCCCTACTACCCGATCAACACGCCCGAGGACCGGGCCAAGCTCGAGCACTACCGCACGCTGGCCGCCGCCGAGGCCGACCAGAAGCGCGTCCTCTTCGGCGGGCGGCTCGGCACGTACAAGTACCTGGACATGCACATGGCCATCGGGTCGGGCTTGAGCATGTTCGACAACCGCATCCGACCCTTCTTCGACACCGGCGGCCCGCTCGACGGCCGCCTGGAGGACTGACGCACCTCATGACCATCCCGAACACGACGCTGCCCGAGCACGACGCCCCGGTCTCCCAGGAGGTCGTCAGCGAGCCTGCCGCCGAGGATCTCCTGCCCGGCAAGGCCGTCGAGCTGCTGCAGCGCGTGCTGATGCCTCGGCCTGCGGACCAGACCAAGGTCCGCAGCCTGTACCTGGACGAGGTCAACTCCACCGTCCGCGTCCGCGCACGCGACCGGTACAGCGCACAGGTCCCCGCCGGGAGCGAGCTGTCCTTCGCCACCTACTTCAACGCCTTCCCGGCCAGCTACTGGCGCAGGTGGAGCGTGCTCACGACGGTCGTGCTGCAGGTGACCGTGGCCGGGACCTGCCGGGTGGACGTGTACCGCTCCAAGGCCGACGGCGAGTCGATGCACATCACCGGTGCGACCCACGAGGGCCCGGACGAGCAGACGTTCGAGTTCGAGCTCGACCTGGGACCGTTCAACGACGGCGGCTGGTACTGGTTCGACGTCACGACCGAAGACGAGACCACGATCCGGCAGGCGGGGTGGTACGCCCCGCAGGCCCCGGTCGAGCAGCCCAAGCTCGGCATCGGCATCTGCACCTTCAACCGCCCGGTGGACGCCGTCGCCGCACTGACGGCCCTGGTCGAGGACCCGACGGTGCGGGACGCCCTGCACGTCGTGGTGGTCGCCGACCAGGGCAGCAACCACGTGCGCGACGCGGCCCACTACCCGCCCGTCGCAGAGGCGCTGGGGAGCCGGTTGCGGATCATCCAGCAGCCGAACCTCGGTGGCAGCGGCGGTTTCGCCCGCACGATGCACGAGTCGTTCACCCAGTCCGATGCGACCCACCACATCCTGCTCGACGACGACATCCAGCTCGAGCCGGACAGCATCCTCCGCGCGCGTGCGTTCGCTGCCTACGCGCAGAAGCCCATGCTGGTCGGCGGGCAGATGCTCGCCCTGCAGGACCGCTCCGTGCTGCACACCATGGGTGAGATCGTCGACCGGTCGAACTTCTTCTGGCGCAACGCCCCGAACACCGAGTACTTCCACGACTTCGGCGAGCGGAGCCTGCGCCGCTCACCCGACCTGCACCGCCGGATCGACGTCGACTACAACGGCTGGTGGATGTGCCTGATCCCGCGGGTCGTGTTCGAGCAGATCGGCATGCCCCTGCCGGTGTTCATCAAGTGGGACGACGCCGAGTACGGCCTGCGCGCCTTCGCCGCCGGCTTCCCCACGGTCTCCCTGCCCGGCACGGCCATCTGGCACCTGTCCTGGGGAGACAAGGACGACGCCAGTGACTGGCAGGCCTACTTCCACATCCGCAACCGGCTGATCGCCGCGGCCCTGCACTCCCCGCACAAGCACGGCGGCCGGCTGTTCGCCGAGATGATCAAGGCGGACCTGCGGTTCCTGATCAACCTGCAGTACTCGACGGTCGAGCTGCACCACATGGCCTACCGGGACTTCCTGGCCGGACCCGACCAGCTCTTCGAGGGCATGGCGGGCTCCGTCGGACAGGCCCGCGCGAAGCGGGCCACCCACCCGGACGGCCGGGTCCTCCAGTCCTCGGCGGAGCTGCCGCTCCCGTCGATGAGCACGGCCGAGGCGATCAAGTTCCGGCGCATCCCGGTCAAGCCGACCGAGATCGGTTCGACGCTGCTGAAGGCCATCGCGCACAACGTCGTCCCGGTCGACCCGTCGCACCGCGAGGCACCGCAGCTCAACCTGGCGTTCCAGGACGCACAGTGGTTCCTGCTGGCCCGACTGGACAGCGCCACCGTGGGAACGGCCGACGGCCGCGGCGTCACCTTCCGGCAGCGCGACCCGAAGACGTTCCGGGAGCTCTCGACCGGCTCGGCCCAGCTGCTGCGCCGGATGTACCAGGAGTGGCCGGACCTGCAGCGCCGCTATCGGGCCGCCGCAGCGGACCTGACCTCCGTCGAACGGTGGGGCGACGCCTTCCGCACCTGGGGATCGACCCGGGTCTGAGCCGCCCGGCACCTCGGTGCGCCGTCCTGGGCCGCAGCCCGGGACGGCGCAGCGCTCGGCGTCCGTCTGCCGCCGCCGTCAGGAGCGGGTGAAGTGCTCGCGGCGGCCGGCGCGGGTGAGGCGCAGCCACTCCCGCCAGCCGGCGCGGTCGCGGCGGGTGACCAGGAAGAACCAGCTGAACCGCACGAGTTCCAGCGGGAGCAGCCAGCGCATGCCGGGCTGGGCCATCAGGTACCCGCGGTTGCGGTAGGTGAAGAACCGCTTGACCTCGTTGCCGGGGTACTGCGCCGACAGCCGGCCACCCAGGATCGGCTCGAACTCCGAGGTGCCCTCCGGGTGCAGGTACGCGGCCTGCGTGCAGGTGCCGAAGGGCAGGCCGGAGCGCACCAGCCGGCGGTGCACCTCGGTCTCGTCGCCGCGGAAGAACAGCCGGTAGTCCGGCACCCCGACGACGTCGAGGGCCGCGGCGCTGAACAGGGCGCCGTTGAACAGCGAGGCGTAGCCGGGCAGCAGGTCGATGGACGCGAAGTCGCTGCGGCGCCGGCGCCAGCGCAGCCCGCGGCGCAGCGGGAAGGCCAGCCGCTCGGGGTCGGCCAGGTCGGTGACCAGCGGCGACACCTCGGCGAGCCCGTGCCGGTGGGCGGCGGCCAGCAGGGTGGCGAGCACGGTGTCGTCGGCGGGGCGGCCGTCGTCGTCGGCGCACCAGACCCAGTCGGCCCCCAGCGACAGCGCGTGCAGCATGCCCAGCGCGAACCCGCCGGCGCCGCCGAGGTTGCGCTCGCTGGGCAGGTAGGTGACCGGCAGCCCACTCCCCCGGACGACGATCTCGGCGGGCTGGTCGGCGCCGTTGTCCACCACCACGACGTGGTCGACCGGGCGGGTCTGCGACGCGATGGCCGCCAGGCTCTGCGCCAGCAGCTCGGGCCGGTGCCGGGTGACGATGACGGCCACGATCCGCTCGGGAGAGCTCACGCCGGGGTGCCCTTGTAGGCCCGCAGGACCTCCTCGATCTCGCCGTGCGCCTTGATCTGCCCGTGCTCCATCCAGATCGCGGTGTCGCACAGCTCGCGCAGGAACTCGTCGGAGTGCGAGGCGAACACCAGCAGGCCGGAGCGCTCGACAAGCTCCTTGAGCCGCAGCTTGGACTTCTCCAGGAACGCGGCGTCGACGGCGCCGATGCCCTCGTCCAGGATCAGGATCTCCGGGTCGATGCTGGTGACCACGCCGAGGGCCAGGCGCACCCGCATGCCGGTCGAGTAGGTGCGCAGCGGCATCCGCAGGAAGTCACCGAGCTCGGTGAAGTCGGCGATGTCGTCGACCCGCTCCTCCATCTGCTTGCGGGTCATGCCCAGGAACAGGCCGCGGACCATGATGTTCTCCAGGCCGCTGATCTCCGGGTCCATGCCGACGCCGAGGTCGAACACCGGGGCCACCCGGCCGTTGATCTCCGCCGTCCCGCGGGTGGGTTCGTAGATGCCGCTCATCAGTCGCAGCAGTGTCGACTTGCCCGCGCCGTTGTGGCCCACCAGGCCGACGCGCGCGCCGTGGCCGAGGTCGACGCTGATGTCGCGCAGCGCCTCGATGATCGGCACCTTGCCCTCGCCGCCGATGTTGCCGCCGACCAGGCCCATCACGGTCTTCTTGAGCGAGCGGCTCTTGGCGTCGAAGATCGGGAACTCGACGCAGGCGTCCTTGGTGCTGATGCTGACCGGACGGATCGCTGTGGACACACTCACACCCAGTAGGAGACGCGGGACCGGAAGAGGCGCAGCGCGACCAGCGCGAGCGTCCAGCCGACGACGGTGATGACGAGGACGACGACCCAGTACCGCAGGTGCTGGTCCTGGCCCAGCATCGGTGTCCGGATGATCTCCACGAAGTGCAGGAACGGGTTGAACTCGGCCAGCCGGGCACGCTCCGCGATCGCCGGGTCGGGGTTCCTCAGGATGTCGTCGTAGATCCACACGATGGGCGTGAGGAAGAACATCAGCTGGACGACGCTCTGCGTGATCGGCGTCAGGTCGCGGTAGCGCGTGGTGATGATGCCCAGCAGCAGCGCGACCCACGCACCGTTCACCGCCAGCAGCAGGAACGCCGGGATCGCGGTGAGGTCGGTCCAGTGCAGGTCCTGCGGGAACACCACCAGCATGATCGCGTAGACGATCAGGTTGTGGGCGAACAGCAGGGTCTGCCGCCACACCAGCCGGTACACGTGCACGCTCAGCGGGGCCGGCAGCTGCTTGATCAGCCCCTCGTTGGCGATGAACACGTCGGCGCCCTCGAGCACGCAGCCGCTGATGAACGCCCAGACGATGAAGCCGACCAGGATGTTGGGCAGCTGCACCTCCAGCTCGTTGCCGAACAACCCGGCGTACAGGATGCCCAGCGCGATCGCGGTCACCGCCATGCTGATGGTGATCCAGATCGGCCCCAGCACCGAGCGGCGGTAGCGCTGCTTGATGTCCTGCCAGCCCAGGTGTGCCCACAGCTCGCGCTGCTGGTAGCCGGCCCGCAGGTCGCCGAAGGCGCGCGCCCACGACCGGGACGGCGACGGGCTCAGGGCGTTGGACACGAGGTCCGAGGCTACCCGCCCCGTCTGCGAGCCCACCGGGTCGTGGTCGGGCAGGAGTGGCCGACGTGCTGGTCGAGCAGGAAGTGACCATGGGTGCGCGACCGTGGACGCCTTGCGAGGATGCGGCGGTTAACCTGGCGGGACGGGGCCTCGGTGCCGCTGCTGCCCGCACCGCACCGCACCGCACCGCACCGCACCGCACCGCACCGACCGAGTTGAGACAGGACCTGCCTTGCCTGGTGAAGCGATCGGCCTGCTCGCCGTCTACCTCCTGGTGCTGTTCCTGCCGGGTGGTGCCGTGGCGGCAGCTGCCGGCCTCCGCTGGCCGGTGGCCATCGCCGTCGCCCCGCTGCTCACCTACGGGTTCGCCACCGCCACGGGCACCGTCGCCGGCTACGTCGACCTGACGTGGGGCCCGCTGCTGCTCGCCGTGGAGGCCGTCGCGCTGGCCGGGATCGTGCTGCTCGTCCGCACCCGGCGCACCGGCCGCGCCCGTCACCGCGAACGGCACGCTGATGACGAGCGGGGACGGACGGTGGCCCGTCGGGGCGGGCTCGCTCCCACCGACCTGCTGGTCGGCGGCGGGGTGGCGGCGGGCGCGCTGCTCTCCGCGTTCGTGATCGACCGCGGGTTCGCCGGGCTCGGCCGTCCGAACCAGGACTGGGACTACACCTTCCACGCCAACGCCACCCGGTTGATCGCCGACACCGGCGACGTCGCGCCGGCGGCACTGCGGGCGGTCAACGACTGGGAGTCCGACACCTACTTCTACCCGAACGCCTACCACGCGATCGCCGCAGTGGTCCGGGATGCCACCGGCGCCTCGGTGTTCGAGGTCCTCAACGCCCAGACGCTGCTGCTGGCCGGCATCACCGGTCTGGGTCTGGCCGTACTGCTGCGGGAGATGCGCGCGCCCACGGTCGTGGTCGCCGTGACGCCGCTGCTGCTGGCCGGGTTCACCAGCTTCCCCTACGACACCATCTGGCGCGGCCCGCTGCTGCCGTACGCCACGGGGTTGTCGCTCACGCCGGCGTTCCTGCTGCTGGTCTGGGCGGTCTGCGACCGCCCGGGCTTCGGCCGCGCCGCACTGGCCTCACTCGGCGGCGCCGGCCTGCTCGGCCTCCAACCGGCCACCGCCCTGTCCGGCGCTTTCCTGGCTCTCCTGTTCGTCGGCTTCCGCTGGGTCGTCCGGCGCGGCGTGCCGTCCCGGGAGCTGCTGATGCTCCTCGCGGCCGGGGCGTTCACGCTCGTCCTGGCCCTGCCCGACGTGCTCGGTGCCATCTCCACCGGGGGCAGTCAGGCGGCGGCGCAGGTCGACTGGCCGGCCGTGCAGACCCCCGGCCAGGCGGTCGGCGACCTGCTGTTCCTGGACCACAACAGGCGGGTGCCACAGCTGACGCTCGCCCTGCTGGTCATCGTCGGGCTCTTCAGCCTGGCCTCGGCCGCGTACATGTGGTGGTGGCTGACAGGCGCCGGTGTGGCCGGGCTGCTCTTCGTGCTCGCCGCGTCACTGGACGACGACTTCACCCAGGCCGTCACCGGCCCGTGGTGGAACGACCGCTACCGCTTCGCTGCCCTCGCCGTCCTCGGGCTGGCCCCGCTGGCCGGGCACGGGCTCTGGCGCCTCTCGCTCGGCCTGGCCCACCTGGCCGGGAAGACCCGCCGACTCACCGCCGGCCGGCGTCCGGCGCTGGTGCAGGCCGTCTGCGCCATGGCCGTCCTCACGGCGGTCCTCGTGCTCTCCGGCGGCCTCTACGTCCAGCCCAACAGCAAGCGCGTCGCCACGGCCTACCAGACGGAGCGCTACCTCAACGGTGCCGAGGTGGCTGCCATGGCCTGGCTCGGCGAGCGCGTACAGCCCGGCGAGACGGTGATGAACGACCCGGGCGACGGATCGGCCTACATGTCCGCGCTGGACGGCGTCCGACCCCTGTTCGGGCATCAGGTGCCCCAGGCCAGCTACTCGTCCCTGGGCCCCACGCAGCGCGCGCTGTTCGACCGCTTCCGCTGCCTGGACACCGACCCCGAGGTGCGTCAGGCCGTCGAGAGCCTCGACATCCGCTACGTCTTCCTCAGCACCGGGTACGTGCGCAAGAACGTCAACAGGATCCAGGGGCTGCAGGGCGTGGAGGCGTCGGCCTCGCTCCGGCAGGTGTACGACCAGGGCGGCGTCCAGATCTACGAGGTGGACCTGCAGCCGGTCGCCGAGCGCCCCCTGGACGGTTGCCCTCCTGCATCCGGGACCTCCCCGGGGTGACCCCCTCGCGCCTCCGGCACCTCCCCGGGGTGGACCGGTCCCGCAGCGCCCGTGGGACGGAGCCCCCGCAGCGTGCCCGGTGAGCCCGGACGTGACAGAGCCCCGCCCGACATCACGGGCGGGGCTCTGCTGTGCTGCGATGGGGTCAGTACCCCCGGCTGATCCCCACGGTGTCCCGGGCCCCTGCTCGCCAGGTACCGGCGACCGGGGTGTCCCCGGCATCACCGAAGGCCACGGTGACGTCGGCGACACCGGAGTCGTTGCGGTTGCGGAGGAAGAACTGGTTCCCCCGCTGGACGCCGATGGTGTCGGTGCGGTTGCCGTCCCAGTCACCCACCACGGGCAGATCGGTGGGCACGCCGTAGAAGGTGACGGCATCCGTGGTGGGCACCAGGTTGCTCTGGGTCAGGTAGAAGGCGCCACCACGCCAGACCCCGACGGTGGTGAAGCCGTCGCCGTTCCAGTCACCGGCGACCAGGGAGTCACCAGGCGCACCGAAGGCGAACAGGCCGTCAGCCACACCCGTGGTGAGGCTGTTGCGCAGGAAGACCACCCCGTCCCGGAACACCCCGACACTGTCCCGGCCGTCCCCGTCCCAGTCCCCGCAGACGGGCTGGTCACCGCCCTGGCCGAAGCCGATCACCACGTCCGCGCGGCCACCGGGCCTCGTCGAGACGAACCACGCGCCACCGCGGAAGACCGCCACCGTGTCCACGCCGTCGCCGTCCCAGTCGCAGGTGAGGGGGACGTCACCGCGGTCACCGAAGGGCACCGCGGTGACCGGGGAGCCGGACTGGAACACGGCGGGCAGCGCGATCGGCCCCGCCGCCGGCGGAGCCGCCACCGGCGCACCGTTGACGACGAACCAGTCGGACTTCAGGCCCAGCTGGGTGCGGACGGCGCTGCCGCTCACCGAGACGGTCTTGGCGGTGCCCACCACCTCCACGGTGGTCACCCGGCCGCCGTCCGCGCCCTTGCCGTTGCGGCCGGTGACCCGCAGGTCCATCAGCTCACCGACCCCGAAGGCGCGGGCGATCGTCGTGGCGGGGACCGCCTGCGACCAGTTGTGGTGCGGGGAGATCGCATCCCCGTCGTCCACGACCGCCGGGAAGGCCCCGCCGGCGCTGTAGCCGCCGGTGGAGGAGCTGAACTCCGCCCGGACGATGCCGCCGGAGCCGTTGCGCAGGACCACGCCGGAGGTCGCGGCGATCGCGGCGTCCGTGCGACGGTCCTCGAGCGCCTGGTGGTTGGTGCCAGCGCCGAGGTACACCTGGCAGGCGGTGGTGTCGCAGGTCTTGGCGATGGCCGACCGGTTCTCGGCCCAGGCGTAGGAGCGGGCGGCCACCGACTGGGCCTTGAGCGCCTCGATGCCCTTGCCGCCGCCCCCGTCCCCCCAGCTGGCCGGTGACTCCCGGGGCACGACGCCTCGGAGGTAGTCCTCCATCCAGACCGTGTTCACGGTGCGCTGGCCGGCCGCGGTGGACACCACCGAGAGCTCACCCCGGTACTGCTTGGTGCTCGAGGCGGCGCACAGGGTCAACATCGCCTGCAGGTCGTTCCCCGGCGCCGTGGTCGGCTCGACGCGGGAGTTCGGGATCGTCGTCGTCCACACCACGGGGCTGCCACAGCCGTAGCTGGTCTGGAGCTGGAAACTGCCGTCCGGACGCGCCTGGATGCGAGCGGCGGACCCGGCCGTCACCCGGATGCCACCCGCGATGAAGTCCCGGCCGGAGGTGACGAGGAGGTCCTGGTTGTCCTGGCCGGTCAGCGAGACGGTGATCGGGCCGTTGGCCTGCTGGGACTGCGACGTGCCGCCGTAGTAGTGGGTGAGGATCTGCTGGTACGACCACCCTGCGTTGATCGCGTAGCCGTACGAGCCCCATTGACCCAGACCGCGGCCGTGCCCCCAACCGTGCCCGGTGAACTGCACGTCCCCGGTGACCACCGCCTGCGCAGGTTGTGCGACCAGGACCGTGGTGGCGGCCAGTCCTGCGCTCACCAGTCCGGCGACGAGGACTCGACGCAGCCGCCGACGGAGAAGATCAGTACCCACGTTGGACCCCCATGGTGACGGTGCGGTTGCCGTCCCAGTCCCCGACCAGAGGGCGGTCCGAGGGGGCACCGAAGCCCACGGTCAGGTCCGCGACGGAACGACTGAGCGAAGTGGTGAGGTAGAAGGTCCCGGCGCGGAAGACGCCCATGGAGTCCCGGCGGGCTCCCGTCCAGTCGCCGACCACGACCCGGTCGCCGCGGTCGCCGTAGGCCAGCCGCCCGTCGGCCAGCGGCCGCAGGTTGCTGTTGGCGAAGTAGAAGGTGGCGTCCTGGTAGACGGCGACCGTGTCGTACCCGTCGCCGTTCCAGTCGCCGATGGCCGGCTGGGCGTCGGTGTTCCCGAACGGGAAGTAGCCGTCGGCGACCCCGGAGGTGTTGCTGTTGCGCAGGAAGAACCAGCCGTTCCGCCAGATGCCCACGGTGTCCTTGCCGTCACCGTCCCAGTCCCCGCAGAGCGGGGTGTCGCCCCGGTCGCCGAACCGGAAGTCGGAAGTCGCGGCAGCGGTGCTGCCGTTGGAGTCGAAGAGGAAGAAGCGCCCGTCGCGGAAGACGGCGATGGTCTCGGTGCCGTTCCCGTCCCAGTCACAGGTGAGCGGCAGGTCCCCGGGGTCGCCGCGCCGGGTCGTCCACTCGGCCATGCCGCCACCGCGCGCATTGCGCAGCAGCACCTGCGGGGACGAGTCGGCCATCGACGGGGTGGCGGACACCGCCGGCCCGCCGGCGGCGATCTTCTGGGCGACCATGCCCCGGATCTCGCCCAGGTGGCTGTAGCCGTAGCGGCCCGGGCAGGTGGTGGCACCGACGTCGCGGTGACCGAAGATCGTCGGCAGCGTGACCGGGGTGCCGGCGGCG
Source organism: Goekera deserti (assembly GCF_010685995.1). GTDB lineage: Bacteria > Actinomycetota > Actinomycetes > Mycobacteriales > Geodermatophilaceae > Goekera > Goekera deserti. Next base: position 19,067 of record NZ_JAAGWK010000003.1, read on the forward strand.
TACCGGGAGGTCCCGCCACCCGAGGACACCAGGCTCACGGTGCCCGAGGCGGGGATCGCGTACAGCGCGAACTTCCAGGCGATGACCGAGGCCACCGTCTCGAGCAGCGCCGGCGGGGTGTCGACGACGTCGTAGTTGCCGAGCATCGAGACGCCGAACGTCGAGGTGTTGAAGCCCCCGGCGTGCGCGCCGACGACCGAGCTGGCCAGACCGCCGGAGCGACCCTCCCAGGCCCTGCCGTACTTGTCGACGATGACGTTGTAGCCGATGTCGCCCCAGCCACGGCTGACCGCGTGGTAGGCGTAGATCGAGCGCATGATCGCCGGCACGTCGGCGGCCGAGTAGTTGTTGCTGTCGGCCGTGTGGTGGATGGTCGTGGCCTTGACGGTCGGCGCGTACTCCGGCTCCCAGGTCATCAGCTTCTCGTCGGCACCCCACTGGGCGCGCGAGTAGATCGCCGGCATCGCGGTGGCGGCGTGCGCGGTGTCGGTGATCGCCGGGGCGCCGGGGGTCACGTCGGCGGCGCTGTTGCCCGGGTCGATGAGCTGCACCTGCACGTCCTCGGGCGTGGAGCCGTCGGCAGCCTGCACGACCACCTCGATGCCCTTCGCGGCGCCGGTCCAGTAGGGGGACGTGCCGCCGCGCACGCCGGCGTCGCTGCCCTCGCTGGGGTCGACGTCGTCCTGCTCGACGGTGGTCCACGGCGTCCACCGGCCGGAGGACTTCTTGGTGCGGATCTGCACGGTCACGCCGGTCACCGACTCGTCCTGGGCCCAGGTGACGCCGACGGACTCGAAGCGGTCGGTGTCGGGCTGGGAGACGGTGAGCGCCTCGACGCCGTCGATCTCGCGCCCGGAGGCGGCGACCGGGTCGGTGCCGGTACCGGCCGTCGGGGCGGTGGGCGGCGCGGTGGTCGGCGGCGAGCTCGTGGTCGGCGAGGCGCTGGTGCTCGGCGTCGGGGTGGCCGACGGGTCGGCGGTCGTGCCCAGCACCACGTCGGTCTCCGGCCCGGCGTCCACCACGGTGCCGTCCTCGGTCACGACCGCGGCACCCTCGGGCTCCGCGACCGAGCCCAGGTCGACCGCGTCGATCGACGGGGCGACCGGCTCGGCCGACGGTGCGGGTGCTGCGTAGACGGGCAGGACGAGCAGTGTCCCGGTGAGGACGAGGAAGGCGAGCAAGCCCCCGATGATGCGGCGCACGACAGAAGCCTCCGGTTGAGCGAGCTGGCGCATCACCCACGGTAGTGAGCAATGCACGTTCCGGAGGAGTATTCGTCACCCATCGGCAATTCCTTGAGTCATCCGTACCGGAGTCGGGCGAGTCGTGACCGAGGTGCAACGCGGGGCGCGTGTGACGGAGCGTTCCGGCGCGCTGTCCCCATGTGCTCGCTGCTGCTGATGGGACCACGGGGTCGGTCGAGACGGACATGTTCACCGAGCAGCCGCCGAGTGGGTGTGGCGAGTGCTGTAGATCGACGGTTCTGCATACATTCCGTCATGACACGCCGCTGGATGACGCGCCATTTCCTGGCATCAGCCATAGCCGGGCGCCCCGACGTGAGGACAGACGTGAGCAACTCCAGCTGGGACCAGCCGCAGGACCGGGCAGACGCGCCCGCGGACGCCGTACGCCCACTGCCTCCTCGCCTGGACCCCAGGTTGGGCCGCGCTGCACCGCGTCCGCCCCGATCCGCTGCGCCACGCACCGGGCGGACGGCCGTCGTCGCACGGGTCGTGGCCGGGCTGCTGTCCCTGGTGGTGCTGAGCACCGGCGGCTGGGGCTGGTACCTCGGAGAGGTCGCCCAGGCCAGCGTCAGCCGCACCGATGCCATCCCCACGAGCGGGAACGTGGAGTCCACCGAGGCCCGGCGCGCAGGCGCGGCGATGAACCTGCTGCTGGTGGGCAACGACTCGCGTGCCGACCTGACCGACGCCCAGCTGGCCGAGCTCAACGCCGGCGAGGACGCCGGGATGAACACCGACACGATCATCCTGGTGCACGTGCCCGCCGACGGGTCCGGCGCGTCGTTCGTCTCCTTCCCGCGCGACTCCTACGTCGAGATCCCCGGGTACGGCGAGGACAAGCTCAACGCGGCCTACGCCTACGGCTACGCCGGCGTGCCGTCCACCGCGCCCGAGGAGCAGCGGATGGCCGGCGGCGCCCAGCTGCTGGTGCGCACCATCAGCCAGCTCACCGGCCTGCAGATCGACCACTACGCCGAGGTCGACCTGCTCGGCTTCTTCGACCTGACCTCGGTGGTGGGCGGCGTCGACGTCAACCTCTGCGCCGCGGTCGACGACTCCTACTACTCCGGCGCGGTGTTCCCCGCCGGCCCGCAGACCATCGGCGGCGCCGACGCGCTGAAGTTCGTCCGCCAGCGCCACGAGCTGCCCCGCGGCGACTTCGACCGGATCATCCGCCAGCAGGTGTTCATCGCCGGGGTGCTGCGCAAGATGCTGTCCGAGGACGTGCTCCTCGACCCCGGCAAGCAGTCCGAGCTGGTCGCCGCGGCCGCCGACTCCCTCACCATCGACCAGGGCATGGACCTGATCGGTCTGGCCGAGCAGATGCAGGACGTCACCCCCGGCACCATCGACTTCCAGACGGTGCCCTTCGTCGGCGACGCCGAGGACGAGGACGGCCGGTACATCCTGCAGCTGGAGGAGGTGCCCGCACTGCACGCCTTCTTCGCGGAGCTGAGCGCCGACGGTGCCACCAGCAGCACCACCAGCGGCACCGTGACGACGACCGTGGAGCAGCCGCCGGCCCCGCTGTCGCCGTCCCAGGTGCGGGTGGGGGTCTACAACGGCTCGGGGGTCTCCGGTGTCGCGGCCCGCGCCGGGACCGACCTGACCGCCGGCGGGTTCGTCGTCCTGACCACCGGCAACGCCGACGCCGGCCCGCACCCGGTGACCCAGGTGCTGCACGCCGCCGGTGACGAGCAGGCCGCCGCGGCCGTGGCGGCCACCGTGCCGGGCTCGGTCGCGGTGGTGAGCGAGGACGCGACGCCGGGCACGGTGCAGCTCGTGCTGGGCACCGACTTCAACGGCGTCGGCCGGCCGGTCACCGCCGCCGCGGAACCTGCCGCCGTCGTCGCCGGTGAGGATGCCCGCACCGCCGCCGACACCACCTGCATCAACTGACCGCTGTCCCGGCCATCACCGCACTGATGGCCGGGGGGTCGTGGCCCTCAGATGGGCAGGCGACGGAACAGGGCGCGGGGCACGTGCCGCAGGCCGCTCATGACCACCCGCATCGCGCCGGGCACCCAGACGGTGTGCCGGCCCGAGCGCACACCGGCCACGATCGCCTCGGCGACGGCCTGCGGGGTGGTGGCCAGCGGGGCGTCGTCCAGGCCCTCGGTCATCTTGGACCGCACGAACCCCGGCCGGACGACGAGCACCGAGACACCCGTGCCGGCCAGCGAGTCACCGAGACCGCTGTAGAAGGCGTCGATGCCGGCCTTGGTGGAGCCGTACACGAAGTTCGACGCCCGGGGCCGCTCCCCCGCGACCGAGGACAGCGCCACGATCACGCCGTGGCCCTGGGCGCGCATGTGCTGGGCCAGCACGGTGCCGACGACCGCGGGGGCCACGTAGTTGACCCGCGCCAGCGCGGCGACGGCGTCCGGGTCCGCGGCCAGCTGCTGCTGGTCCCCCAGCTGACCGAAGGCCACCACCGCGACGTCGACGTCCCCGCCCGCGGCGGCCTCGGCCACCATCCGGGCCGGGGACGCCGGGTCGTCGGCGTCGAAGTCGACCACCTGCACGGTGGCGCCGGCCGCGGCCAGCTCCGCGGCGACCGCGGCGCGCCGCGGGGTGTCCCGGGCGGCGACGACGACACGCAGCGGCCGCTCGGCCAGGTAGCGGTGCGCGGTGGCGGCCGCGATGTCGGAGGTGCCGCCGACGAGCAGCAGCGAGCCCACCGACCCCAGTGCGTCGATCACAGCTCCAGCCTCCGGGCCAGGTCGGAGGTGAACACGCCGTCGGGGTCGACCCGGGCGCGCACGGCGCGGAAGTCGTCGATCCGCTCGTACATCTGGGCGAAGGTCTCCGCGCGGACGCGGCTGTCCTTGGCCAGGTAGATGCGGCCGCCGGCGGCGAGCACCAGCTCGTCGAGCTGGTCCAGCAGGGTGGCCAGGCCGCGCACGACCGGGATGTCCAGCGCCAGCGTCCAGCCCGGCGACGGGTAGGACAGCATGCCCGGGTTGCCCGGCCCGAACCGCTTGAGGACGGCGAGGAAGGACGCCGTCCCGCTGGAGGCGATCCGCACCATCGCCTCGCGCATGGCCTCCTCCTGCCCGAACGGCACGGTGAACTGGTACTGCACGAAGCCGCGCGGGCCGTAGATGCGGTTCCACGCGCCCACGCCGTCCAGCGGGTGGAAGAAGGCCGGGATGCTCTGCAGCTGGTCCCGCTTGCGGGTGGGTGCCTTGCGGTACCAGAGCTCGTTGAACGCCGACACCGTGGCCAGGTTGAGCATCCCGGGCGGGAACACGTTCGGCACCGAGAGCTTCACCGAGCTGGAGTAGGCCAGCGGGTCGGCCTGCCGCTTGGCGGGCAGCTCGTCGCGGCGGGCGAAGCGGCCGCGGGTGAGCACCGAGCGGCCCATCCGGCGGCCCTTGGTCACGCAGTCGATCCAGGCCACCGAGTACTCGTAGAGGTGGTCGGTCTCGGTGAGCAGCGTCATCAGGGCGTCGAGGTCGGGCGTGCGGTCGGTGTCGACCACGATCCGCGAGCTCTCGATCGGCTTCATCTGCACCTGGGCCCGCAGGATCACCCCGGTCAGGCCCATGCCGCCGGCGGTCGCCCAGAACAGGTCGGCGTCGGAGTCCGGTGAGACCCGGTGCACCTGGCCGTCGGCGGTGAGCAGGTCCAGCCAGCGCACGTGCTGGGAGAAGCTGCCGGCGACGTGGTGGTTCTTGCCGTGGATGTCGGCGGCGATGGCGCCCCCGACCGTCACGTACCGGGTGCCGGCGGTGACCGGCACGAAGAAGCCCTGCGGCACGAACCGGGTCATCAACTCGTCGAGGGAGATGCCCGCCTCGACGTCGACCAGGCCGGTGGTCAGGTCCGCGGCCAGCACGCCGCGGTAGGTGGTCATGTCCAGCACGTGGCCGCCGGCGTTCTGCGCGGCGTCGCCGTAGCTGCGGGCCAGCCCGCGGGCCAGCACGCCACGGCCGGTGCTCTCCGCCAACGCCGTGCGCACGGCGTCGTCGTCGTGCACCGGGGTGAGCAGGGCCGGGGTGGGGGCGGTGCGACCCCAGCCGGTGAGCGGCACGGTGGCCGCCCGGTCGAGTGTTGCTTCAGGCACTGAAGACTCCGATGCCGACGAGTGCGGCCCACAGGAGGCCGAGGGCGAGCAGGACACGGTCGTGCAGGACGATCTCCTCCGGGGCGCCGGCGGCGCCCTTGTCGACGTCCATCGCGTAGCGGAGGATCGCGAGGACGAACGGGGCGATCGAGATGGTGGCCCAGGGGATGCCGTCCTGGGTCTCGACCATCTCGAAGGCCCAGAGGCTGTAGGCGGTGCAGGTGACGCCGGCCGACAGGCTCCAGACGAAGCGCAGGTAGCTCGCGGAGTACTCCTGCAGGGTCTTGCGGGTGGCTGCCTCGTCGCCGACCAGCACGAACTCCGAGTAGCGCTTGCCGGCGACCATGAACAGCGAGCCGAACGCGGCCACCAGCAGGAACCACTGGGACAGCACGATCCCGGCGGCCACACCGCCGGCGATGCCGCGCAGCAGGAAGCCCGAGGCCACCACGGCCAGGTCGATCACCGGCTGGTTCTTGAGGAACAGGCAGTAGGCCAGCTGGATGACCACGTAGCTGGCCAGCACCCCGGCCAGCGCCGGCCGGGTGACCAGGGCGGCGGTGACCAGCGCGGCGGTGAACAGCACCGCCGCCAGTGCGAGGGCCAGCGGGCGGGGCACGATGCCCGCCGCGATCGGCCGGAAGCGCTTCTTCGGGTGCCGGCGGTCCTCCTCGACGTCGATCGTGTCGTTGACGAGGTAGACCGCCGCCGAGCTCATGCAGAACAGCGCGAACGCGACGGCGGTGGGGCCGGCCACCTCGGCCTCGAACACCCGGCCGGCGGCCAGCGGCGCGGCGAGCACGAGCACGTTCTTGACCCACTGCTTGGGGCGCACCGCCCGGACGACGCCCCAGGCCAGGCTGCCGCGGAAGCCCTCGGGGCGGGGCGGCAGCCCGCCGGCGGCCGGGGTGGGCTGCACGGTGGCCGAGGGGGCGGGCGCGACGGTGCGCACCGGCTCCGCCGGGTGCAGGGGCGGGGTGGAGGGCACCGCGGTGGGGTGCTCGGGGCGGACGGTCATGTCTTCGGCCTTCACGTCGTCCGGCTGAGGCCGGGGAGGAGGCGGCGCCGCACGACGAGGGCGACGCCGGAGCCGAGCGCGGCGCCGCACAGGACGTCGGTCGGGTAGTGGACGCCGAGCAGCACCCGCGAGAGTCCCATCGCGACGGTGGTACCGGCCATGAGCGGCGCGCCCAGCATGGGCGCGAAGCCCACCGCCGCCGCAGCGGTCGAACAGCTGTGCGCGCTGGGGAACGACAGCCTGCTCGGGGTGCCCACCAGCGGCGGGACGTCGGGCAGGGTGGGCCGCGGACGGCGGACCACCCGCTTGACCACGACACCGGCGGCGTGCCCGCCGACGACGCCGACGACCCCGGCGAGCCACTCGTCGCGGCGCCGGCCGGACAGCCAGCCGGCCGCGCCGAGGGCCATCCAGCCCAGTGCGTGCTCCCCGAAGTGGCTCATGCTCCGGGCCACCGGGACCGCGGGGGTGCCGCCGAGGAGGCGTCGGGTGCGGCGGAGGACCTCGACGTCGATGCGTGTCAGGGCGGCGCTCGGTGCAGAGGTCATCGAGGGTCGACTCTAACCGGGACGGGGCCGTCCCGTCGGGCGATGTCACCCGGATGCGTGCCGCGTCACCCTGTCACGCTGGTCTCGTGCCGAGCTCCCCACCCTCCCCTGCCGCCCTGCTCGCCGACGCCGTCCGCCGCGAGCCGGCCGCGCCGCTGGTGACCCACTACGACGACGCGACCGGCGAGCGCACCGAGCTGTCGGCGACCACGCTGGCCAACTGGGTGGCCAAGACCGCGAACCTGCTGCAGGACGAGTACGACGTCGGCCCGGGCAGCACCGTGGCGGTGGCCCTGCCGGTGCACTGGCAGACGGCCGCGGTGCTGCTCGGCGCGTGGAGCTGCGGTGCCGCGGTGCTGGACACCGCCGCCGAGGACGACGACCGGCTGGCCCGCGCCGACGTCGCGCTCACCACCCAGGACCGGGTCGAGGCGCTCGAGGAGGCCGGGGCGGGCGAGCTGATGGGGCTCTCGCTGCACCCGCTGGGGCTGGGCATGCGCAACTACGTCGGCGAGGCCCGCGACTACGCCCTGGAGGTGCGGGTGCACGGTGACCACTTCCAGCCGTACCAGCCGGTCGACCCGGCCGGGCCGGGCCTGCTGCTCGGCGGGCTGGAGCTGACCCTCGGCGGGCTGGCCGAGACCGCGGCCGAGCTGGCAGGACGGCTCGGCCTGGTGGCCGGCGACCGGCTGCTGGTCGACGCCGACACCGCCGCGCACGCCGGACCGGTGGCGTGGCTGCTGGCCCCGCTGGCCGCCGGCGCCTCGGTCGTGCTGTGCCGGCACCCCTTCCCGGAGCGCCTCGCGGCCCGGGCCGCCCAGGAACGGGTCACCGCTACGCTCGGCCTCCAGGTCGAGGGAGTCCGGGAACTCGGCAGGCCCAGCTGAGGGCTGCCCCCGGCGCGTCGGGAGATGGTGGTCGCCGGATGGACAAGGTCGTGGCCTCGGCACAGGAGGCGGTCGCCGACATCCCCGCGGGAGCGGTGCTGTCCGTCGGCGGGTTCGGGCTCTGCGGGGTGCCGCACGTGCTCATCGAGGCGCTGCTGGCGCAGGGCGCGGACCGGCTCACCACCATCTCCAACAACTGCGGGGTGGACGACCAGGCGCTCGGGGTGCTGCTCTACGCCGGGCGGATCACCCGCACGATCAGCTCCTTCGTCGGCGGCAACAAGGAGCTGACCCGGTTGTACCTCGCCGGCGAGCTGACCATCGAGCTGACCCCGCAGGGCACGCTGGCCGAGCGGCTGCGCGCCGGCGGCACCGGCATCCCGGCGTTCTACACGCCCACCGGCGTGGGCACGATGGTCGCCGACGGCGGCATCCCCCAGCAGTACGGTCCCGACGGTGCGGTCTCGGTGGTGAGCGAGCCCAAGGAGGTGCGCCGCTTCGGGGACCAGGACTTCGTGCTGGAGACCGCGCTGACCGCCGACTTCGGACTGGTGCGCGCCGCGCTGGGCGACCGGCACGGCAACCTGGTGTTCCACGAGTCGGCGCGCAACTTCAACCCGCTGTGCGCCATGGCCGCCACCACCACGATCGCCGAGGTCGAGCGGCTGGTCGAGCCGGGCGAGATCCTGCCCGAGGCGGTGCACCTGCCCGGCGTCTTCGTCCAGCGGGTCGTCGAGGTGGGCACCGAGGGCAAGAAGATCGAGAAGCGCACCACCCGGCCCCGTCCCGCCACGACCCAGGAGGCCTGACGATGGCGCTCACCCGTGACCAGCTCGCCGCCCGCGTCGCCCTGGACCTGACCGACGGCCAGTACGTCAACCTGGGCATCGGCATGCCGACCCTGGTGCCGAACTTCGTCCCGGACGGTGTGCACGTGGTGCTGCAGAGCGAGAACGGCATCCTCGGCGTCGGCCCGTACCCCTTCGAGGGCGACGAGGACCCCGACCTGATCAACGCGGGCAAGGAGACGGTCACCCTGCTGCCGGGGGCCAGCTTCTTCGACTCCTCGCTGTCGTTCGGGATGATCCGCGGCCGGCACATCGACGTCGCCGTCCTGGGTGCCATGCAGGTCAACACCCGCGGTGACCTGGCCAACTGGCTGATCCCCGGGAAGATGGTCAACGGCATGGGCGGGGCGATGGACCTGGTCCACGGCGCCCGCCGCGTGGTGATCATGATGGAGCACGTGGCCCGGGACGGGTCGCCGAAGATCGTCGAGGAGTGCTCCCTGCCGCTCACCGGCAAGGCCTGCGTCGACCGGGTGATCACCGACCTCGCCGTCGTCGACGTGACCGGCGAGGGCCTGGTGCTGCGCGAGGTGGCGCCCGGCGTGAGCGTCGACGAGGTCGTCGCGGCCACCGGCGCCCCGCTGCACGTGCCCGCCGAGGTGCCGACGATGGCGTTGCCGGCCACCGTGTGAGGAAGGCACCCCCTGCTCCCCACGCCTCCAGGGAGGACCCCGCCCTCCTCATCCCTCGCACGCTCGGGCGAGCCTCGGAACGGGGCCTGCGCGGGCCCCTGCAGGGGGGCCGGGCACGGCATCGGGACGAGGTCCGGTGACGTTCTCGGTCGTGGCGCGGGACCCGGTCACCGGACAGCTCGGGATCGGGGTCTCCTCCTGCATCCTGGCCGTCGGCCGGGCGGTGCCCGCGGCCGTGCCCGGGGTGGGCGTGGTGGCGGTGCAGGCGCGCAGCCGCCGGGGCCTGGGCGCGGCGCTGCTGGCCGGGCTGGCCGACGGCACCACACCGGCCGACCTGGTGCGCCGGGCCGCGCACGCCGCCGAGGACGTCGACCGGCAGATCGCCGTGCTGGACGCCTCGGGCGCCGTGGCCGCGGACACCGGGCCGGGCTCGTTCCCGGTCAGCGGGCACCTGACCGGCGAGGGGTTCAGCGTGCAGGGCAACATGCTGGCGTCGGCCGACGTCCTGCCGGCGATGTCCCAGGCGTTCAGCGCCACCGGCGGGGACCTGGCCGACGGCCTGCTGGCGGCGCTGACCGCGGGCCAGGACGCCGGCGGCGACCTTCGCGGCCGGCAGTCGGCGGCCCTGCTGGTGGTGAGCGGCAGCCCGGCCACCGACGAGGACGACGGCGTCCGGATGGACCTGCGGGTGGACGACTCCGGTGACCCGGTCGCCCAGCTGAGGATGCTGCGCAACCTGCAGCGGGCCTACGACGAGCGCGACTACGAGACCCTCGCGGTGTTCGCCCCCGAGGGCGCCCGCGACCTGTACGCCGCGCTGGCCGCGTCCCGGCGGGGCGACCGGGTGGCCGCCCGCGCGGCCCTGGAGGCGGTGCGCTCTCGGCCGGGCTGGTCGACGTGGCTGGCCTCGATGTCCGGTGACTCCCGGCTGTCCGGGGTGTCGCAACTGCTCGACTAGGCCCCGCGCAGGCGCGCGCTACCTCAGCAGCGATCGGGCGATCACCATCCGCTGGATCTGGTTGGTGCCCTCGTAGATCTGGGTGATCTTCGCGTCCCGCATCATCCGCTCGACCGGGAAGTCCTGCGTGTACCCGGCCCCACCGAACAGCTGGACGGCGTCGGTGGTCACCTGCATGGCGACGTCGGAGGCGAAGGCCTTGGCCGCGGCGGCGGTGCGGGTGACGTCGGGGGCACCGCGGTCGCCGGCGGCGGCCGCCGCGTAGACCAGGTGCCGGGCGGCCTGGATCTTCATGTCCATGTCGGCGAGCATCCACTGCACGCCCTGGAACTCCGAGACGCTGGACCCGAACTGCTTGCGGTCCTTGGTGTAGGCCACCGCGGCGTCCAGCGCGCCCTGCGCGACGCCGACCGCCTGCGCGCCGATCGTGGGGCGGGTGACGTCCAGGGCGCGCAGCGCCGTCCCGAAGCCGGTGCCCGGCTCGCCGATGACCCGGTCGGCGGGGATGGTGCACCCGTCGAAGTACAGCTCCCGGGTGGGCGAGCCCTTGATGCCCATCTTGCGTTCCGCCGGGCCGACGTCGAAGCCGGGGTCGTCGGCGTGCACCACGAACGCGGAGATGCCGCGGGCGCCGCGCTCGGGGTCGGTGACGGCCATGACGGTGTACCAGCTGGACACCCCGGCGTTGGTGATCCAGGCCTTGGTGCCGTCCAGCACCCAGGTGTCGCCGTCCCGCCGGGCCCGGGTGCGCATCGCGGCGGCGTCCGAGCCGGCCTCGCGCTCGCTCAGGCCGTAGCTGATCATCGCCGCGCCGCTGGCGATCGACGGCAGCACGCGCTGCTTCAGCTCCTCCGACGCGGACAGGATGATCGGCACCGAGCCGAGCTTGTTGACCGCGGGGATGAGCGAGGCGCTGACGTCGACCCGGGCGACCTCCTCGATCACGATGCAGGTGGCGATGGCGTCGGCACCCTCACCGCCGTAGGCCTCGCCGATGTGGGTGGCGTGGAAGCCCGCGGCCGTCAGTGCCTTCTGCGCCTCGGCCGGGAAGCGGGACTCGGCGTCGACCTCGGCGGCGAAGGGGGCGATCTCCCGCTCGGCGATCTCGCGGACCGCCTCGCGGATCGCGTCGTGCTCCTCGGTCAGTGCGTACGGCCCGCCGGCGTTGCTCGCCACCCCGCCATGCTAGGCCTGCTCAGGGCGCACGACGGCCCGCCACGCGCTCCTGGAGGGCGGCGTCCCGGGCGAGGACGGAGTCGGCCAGCTCTGCCTGGAACCGGCCGACCGCGGCGCGCAGCGCGTCGTCGGCGACGGCGAGGATGCGCACCGCCAGCAGCCCGGCGTTGCGGCCGCCACCGATGCCGACCGTGGCCACCGGCACGCCGGCCGGCATCTGCACGATCGAGAGCAGGCTGTCCATGCCGTCGAGCCGGTCCAGCGGCCGCGGGACGCCGATCACCGGCAGCGGGGTGGCCGCGGCGACCATGCCGGGCAGGTGCGCGGCTCCCCCGGCCCCGGCGATCACCACGCGCAGGCCGCGGGCCTCGGCCGACTCGGCGTAGTCCAGCATCCGCCGCGGGGTGCGGTGCGCGGAGACCACGTGCGCCTCGAACGGGACGCCGAACTCGGTGAGGGCGGCCGCGGCGGGCTCCATCATCGGCCAGTCGGAGTCGCTGCCCATCACGATGCCGACGATCGGCTCGCTCATCTGCTGGCTGCTCCCTGTTCCGGTGGTCGTCGAGCGGGGGTCGTCGAGCGGGGGTCGTCGAGCGGGGGTCGCGGCTCAGTGGCCGTCGGGGAAGGCGAAGGCGGGGTCGACGACGCCGTCGGCGAGGTAGCGGGCGGCGGCGACGGCCCGGGCACGCACCTCGGCCAGGTCGGTGCCCAGGGCGGTGACGTGGCCCAGCTTGCGGCCGCGGCGCTGGCCCTTGCCGTACCAGTGCAGCTTGACGTCGGGCCAGTGCGCCATGAAGTGGTGCACCCGCTCGTCGAGCACCGGGCCGGCCCAGTCGTCCTCGGCGGCGTCCCCACCGAGCACGTTGGCCATGACCACGACCGGGGCGGTCATCGCCGTGGACCCCAGCGGGTAGTCGAGCACCGCGCGCAGGTGCTGCTCGAACTGGCTGGTGCGGGCGCCCTCGATGCTCCAGTGCCCGGAGTTGTGCGGCCGCATGGCGAGCTCGTTGACCAGCACGCCCTGCTCGGTCTGGAACAGCTCCACCGCCAGCAGGCCGACGACGCCGAGCCGGTCGGCGATCCGGATCGCCAGTTCCTGCGCGGCGGCGGACAGGTCCTCGTCCAAGTCCGGGGCGGGCACCAGCACCTCGTTGCAGACGCCGTCGCGCTGCACGGTCTGCACCACCGGCCAGAGCGCCACCTGCCCGAACGGCGACCGGGCGACCTGCACGGCCAGCTCGCGCACCATCGCCACCCGCTCCTCGGCGAGCAGCGTGCCGTGCTGCCCGACGAGCGCCTCGGCCTGCTCGCGGTCGTGCACGACGAACACGCCCCGGCCGTCGTAGCCGCCGCGCGGGGTCTTGAGCACCACCGGCCAGCCGGTGCGGCCGGCGAACGCCGCGACCGCGTCGGCGTCGGCCACCTCGGCCCAGGCCGGCTGCGGCTCCCCCGCGGCGGCCAGCGCGCGGCGCAGCACCAGCTTGTCCTGCGCGTGCACCAGCGCGCCGGGGCCGGGCGCGACCCGGTGGCCGGCGTCCACCAGGGTCTGCAGGTGCCCGGTCGGCACGTGCTCGTGGTCGAAGGTCAGCACCGTGGCGCCCTCGGCGAGGCGCAGCAGGGCGTCGAGGTCCCGGTGGTCACCGAGCTGCACGTCGGCGGCGACCAGGGCAGCCGACTCGGTGCTCCCGGTGGCCAGCACCCGCAGCGACTGGCCCAGCGCGACGGCCGCCTGGTGGGTCATCCGGGACAGCTGCCCACCACCGACCATCGCCACCACCGGAAGGCCGGTGGCGGGGTGCAGCGGGGCGGCGCGGTCGGGCGACGGGGCCGCCGGGGTGCCGGTCACGCGCCGGCCCCGTAGAGCAGGGCGGACCGGATGCGGGTGCCGACCAGGTCGGCGGCCTCGGGCACCGGGTGCACACCGTCGGAGCTGGCGCCGGGCAGGTAGACGCCTCCGGCGCCGATCCCCTCCCACGGGTCCAGGTACTGCCAGCCCTCCTGGTCCGCCAGCGTCTGCAGCTGCTCGTCGAGGCGCACGCTGCCCTCGGGATCGCTGTCCAGCGGTGGCACGGCCACCAGGAGCACATCCTCGATGCCGACCGTGCGGGCGATCGAGGTGAGGTGGACGAGCGTGTCGGCGGGGTCGATCCCCTGGACGATGTCGTTCGTGCCACCGAGCAGGACCAACGAGTCGGCGTCCACGGGTTGCACGCCCTGGAGCATGTCAGCCGTCGTGGCACCCGGAACGGCCCATCCGCCCGCGAAGGTCAGTGGGAGCGAGGCGGCCGACTGGACCCACGAGCCGACCGAGGGCTCGCCGTCGCCCGTCATGGCGACCACGCCGGCGGTGATCGAGTCGCCGACGGCGGCGAAGTCCCTGGTGGACCGGTCGGTCTGGCCGGGATCCTGGGGCATGGGTGGGACTTCCGGTGACCTGGAGGCGGCTGGGGACCCGGAGGAGGACGGCATCGGCGTGACCGACCCCTCCGTCGCGGCGGAGGGGGAAGGGGATGCCGGGGCGACCTCCGCCGACGCGTCGCCAGGGCCGGGAGGGCCCGCCCAGGACGACGCACACCCCGGCGTGGTCAGCAGCGCGACCAGGACCAGCAGTGCCCAGACCGGTCGACGCCTCCTGCCCACGCCCTTGGTCATCACGCCATCCCGTCGCACCGGCCCATCCTCCCTCAGCGGACGGGGCTCGCGGCACGGAGACCCGCGACGTGGCCGATCCGGCCGGCGGTCCGTGCCGACCCGGCCGGGACGGCGCCCACTCCTGGGCGCATGACCGCGCCACACTCCCTGTCCCGCCTAGACTCGGCAGTCGTGACCTCTCCGGGTGCCGTCGTTCAGCACCGCTCACGTCCCTGGAAGCGTCTCCTCAACGAGATCGGACCGTTCGGCGTCGTCGGCGGTGTCGCCCTGCTGATCGACCTCGGCATGTTCCAGGTCTTCTACGCCGTGGCCGGCTGGGGAGCTGTCACCTCCACCGGCCTGTCCACGCTGGTGTCGACGACCGCCGCCTTCGTCGGACATCGCTACTGGTCGTTCTCGCACCGTGCTCGCACGGGTGTGCGGCGTGAGTACCTGCTGTTCGCCGTGGTCAACGGGGCGACGCTGCTGATCAGTCTGGGTGTCGTGGCCGTCGTGCGGTACCCGCTGGGTCAGGAGAGCGCCGCGGTGCTGACCGGGGCGAAGTTCGCCTCCATCGCCATCGGGACGGTGCTCCGGTTCATCGCCTACAAGGTGTGGGTGTTCCCTCCTGCGGAGGGGAGGGGCGAGACGACGCGATCGATCGGTTAGCGCGGTCCTCGCGCTCCTGGCGCAGCGTTCCGTCAGCCGGCCAGGCGAGACCCGTGCCGCGCCGTCACCACCTCCAACCGGCTCGGGATGCGGGTGCGCAGTTCCTCCACGTGACTGACCACCCCCACGGTGCGCCCCCCACGCCGCAGGTCGTCGAGCACGGTCATGACGGCATCGAGTGCCTGCGGGTCCAGGCTCCCGAAGCCCTCGTCGACGAAGAGGGTGTCGATCTGGACTCCACCACTCTCAGCGGTCACCACGTCGGCCAGGCCCAGGGCCAGGGCCAGGGACGCCATGAAGCTCTCGCCGCCGGACAGGGTCTTGGTGGGACGGCGACAGCCGGTGTGCTCGTCGAACACGTCGAGCCCCAGCCCGCCCCGGGCGCCGTAACGGCCCTGTACGTCGCTGTGCAGGAACGTGTAGCGACCGGCTGACATGTCCTGCAGTCGGCGGCTGGCGACCTCGGCCACCTGCTCCAGGCGTGCCGCCAGCACGAAGGACTGCAACCGCATCCGGCGGGTGTTGGCTCCGCGCCCCTGGACCAGGTCGGCCAACTCGATGACCTGCTCGGCGGCGAGGCTGCGCTCGTCGAGCACCGTCTCCAGCGCGATCAGGTCACCGGCCAAGGCGTCCAGACCGCCCGTGCACCGATCAGCGCGGTCGAGTTCCGCGACAGCGGTCTCACGGGACGTCGTCGCCTCCTCGCAGGCGGACCGCAGCACGGTGAGATCGGGGGCGGGCGGGAGATCGACCAACTCCGGGTCGGCGAGCACCGCTCGGGCCGCCAGGAGTGCAGCGTCGTACCTGTCGACGACCCCCGAGAGCTCGCGGAGTCGCGCGGCCGTCCGGTGTGCCTCTGCGGCGGCGAGGACGTCCCGGAACCCGCACTCGACGGACCGGGTCTCCGCGGCCTCGCGGGCTCGCTCCGCCATGCTGCGGGCGCGGACCACCTCGGCCTCCGCTCCCAGGAGCTCGTCACACCGGTCGGCCACATCGGTCAACTCGCGCACCCGCGCACCGAGATCCGGGGCGTCTCCTCGCGAAGCATCCAGCCGCTCGGTGACATCACGCAACGCCTCGACGGTGGCCTCCTGCTCAGCGGCGCGACGGCTGAGCTCCTCGCGCACCGCAGCCAGCTCGGCCGCGGTCCGGTCCCGGGTGGCGACGAGAGCCGCCAGGGACGCCTGGGCTGCGGGCAGCGCCCGACCCGCGGCGGCCGCGGCCTGCTCGGCAGCCGACTCGACCCGCAGAGCCGTTCGGTGCTCGTCCGGTGACCGGCCGCCCGCTCCGGCACGGCGGGCGGCCAGCCGCTCGGAGAGCGTCTGCAGCTCCCCACGGACGACCTCGAGGGCGGCTTCGGTCTCCTCGACCCGGATCGCTGCCGCCTCCTCCGCGGCGTCGGTGACCGCCCGGTCCCCGTGCACGGCCGGGCGGGGGTGCTCAGGGGAACCGCAGACCGAACACTCGACACCGTCGGTCAGCCGGGTGGCGAGCTCTGCGGCCATGCCCGCCCACCGCTGTGTCAGCAGGTCGGCACGCTGCTCGCGGGCGTCCAGCCACGCCTCGCGAGCCGACTCCACCGAGCGGCGGCAGATCTCGGCGCGGCGGGCGAGCTCCTCGGCCTCCGACGCTGCGTGCACCGCCGCCTCGCGGGCCTCACGTGCGGCCGTCAGGCCAGGCAGTCGTGCCGCGTCCGCCTCGGCTGCCCGCACGGACTCCTGCAGGGCGACGATCTCGGCTGGCAGCGAGGCGACCGCCGCCGTCAGGCTCGCGCACCTGTGCGACAACTCCGCCACGGCCTGCCGGTCGTCCTCGACCCGTGCGGCGAGTCGGTCCGCCCGCTGCACCTCGGGAAGCAGGGACCGCAGCCCGGCCAGCTCGTCCCGTAGTTCGCGGGCACGATCGGCCGAGGCCGGCAGACCTCCGGAGACCGCTGCCCACCGGCCCCGCGCGACCTCGAGCAGCTCATCGGCCCGCTCGGCGTCCAGCGCGGTCCGGCCGGCGGCCTGCAGGGCGTCCCGCACGACCTCCGCTCGACGGCCGGCGTCGAGCTCGGTGCGGGCCGCCGTCACGTCCGCCTCGGCCGCGACGAGAGCATCCAGTTCCTGCTGAGCCCGCTGCCGCCGGCGGTGACGGCGGTCGAGGTCCTGAGCTCGTGCGTGGACCTGCTCGAGCTCGGCGACCCGTTCGGCCGCGACGGCGGCCGCAACGGTGGCAGCTCGATGCCCGGCGTGGGCTGCGGCGCGCAGGCCGGTCACCCAGGAGCCGAGACGTCCGGCGGACGGGGCGCCGACCAAGGCCGGCGCCAACCGCTCGGGAACCGCCACGTCGGCGGTCTGGGCCACCCGGGTCAGCAGGGTGCCCAGTTCCCCGCGCAGCTGCCGGAGACCCTCGTCAGCGGCTCGTCGCTGCTCCGCGAGCCACTCCTCGACCCGGGCGAACCGATCCACGTCGAACAGCGTGCGCAACAGCCGGGCCCGGTCCTCCGGTTCCGCCCGCAAGAAGCGGGCGAAGTCCCCTTGCGGGAGCAGGACGACCTGGCAGAACTGCTCGGCGGTCAAACCCAACCGGCGACGGAGGTGTTCGGAGCCCTCGTCGATGCGCGTGCTCACCGGTTCCCAGCCGTCGGCCGACCAGCGCTGCAGCACCAGCCTCGCCTGCTCGGTCGTGCTGCCGACGCCGCGCTTCTTGGGTCGCTGCTGCTCCGGCCGTCGGGTGATCAGCAGACGCTCACCCGCGAGCGTCACCTCGCACCGGACCTCGGTACGGACCGCATCGGCAGCATGGTCGCTGCGCAGCCGCCTCTCCTCCCCCCGGGCACCGGGCACCGTGCCGTACAAGGCGAAGACGATCGCGTCCAGCAGGGTGGTCTTGCCGGCACCGGTCGGGCCCCAGAGCAGGAACAGGCCATCGCGGCCGACGTCGTCCAGATCGACCTCCTCGCTGTCCGCGAAGGGGCCGAACGCGGTGAGACCCAGGCGGTGCACCCTCATGACAGCCGCTCGTCCTGCGCGGCCGCGGTCAGGCCCTGACCGATGAGCTCGCGCTCAGCGGGACACATCTCCCGGTCGCGCACGTGGGCGACGAACTCGTCGACGACCTCGAGGTCTCCGCGACCCCGCAGCCGGTCGGTGTAACTGCGGGCGTCGGCCGGGCGGCCAGCACCCACCCACTCCATGTGGACGGCGAACGGGAACCTCCCCTGCAACCTGCGCATCGGGTCCGCCGGGCGGACGGGATCGGTGATCCGGGCGGACACGAAGTGCTGCTCGGCGAGGTGGAGGTCGGGGTCGGCGAGCAGGTCCGCCAGCTCGCCGGTGAGCATCGTCAGCGGGCGCGGTGTGGGCAGCGGCACGGGCTGCACGTCGGCCAGACCGTGGGCATCGAGCTCGACGAGCCACGCCTGCTTCTGCTGGCCGGCTTCCCCGAAGGAGTACGCCAGCGGGGAGCCGCTGTAACGCATGCGGTGGGTGAGGCTCTGGGGACGGTGCAGGTGGCCCAGGGCGACGTAGTCGACGCCGTCGAAGACCCGCTCCGGCACCAGGTCGACGCCGCCCACGCAGATGTCCCGCTCGCTGTCGCTCGGCAGTGCACCGCCGACGAAGGCGTGCGCCAGCACCACCGAGCGCACACCGGGTCGCAGGAAGAGGTCAGCACGTACACGGTCCATGGCCGCGCCGAGGACGACCTCGTGGCTCAGCGGGCCCTCGCTCCGACCGCCGCCGAGCCCCAGCTCGTGCCGGGCGACCACCGGCTCCAGGTAGGGGATGCCGTAGATCGCGACCTCACCGTGCCGGTCGGTGAACAGGACGGGCTCGTCCAGCGAGGCGGTGGCCGCGCGCACGTGCACCCCGCTGCGGGACAGCAGGTCGGCTGCGAAGCCGAGCCGGCGAGCCGAGTCGTGGTTGCCGGGCGTGAGCACCACCTGGGCCCCGGCGGCCCGCAGACGGACGAGCACCCGGTCCAGCAGCATCGTGGCATCTGCAGAGGGGACCGCGCGGTCGTAGACGTCACCCGCGACGAGCACGATGTCGACCGACTCGGCAGTGACCACGTCGACCAGCGAGTCGAGCACCTGGCCCTGCGCCCAGAGCAAGTCGGAACCGTGCAGCGAGCGACCGATGTGCCAGTCCGAGGTGTGCAGCAGCCGCATGACCACGACGGTAGGTGGTGGGTCTGACAGGAACGGGCGCCCCCGGAGGGGACCGGACCCGCGAGCCCGGCGCGGTCGAGGGGTCCGGACGGACGGGAGACGCCCGCGGCGTCGGACGCTCAGGCGGCCGAGCTGTCCGACCCGGTCGCCTGCGTGGCCCGCCACGCGGACGTCAGGACCCGGTCGCCGTCCACGCGCTCACCCAGGTCCGGGTGCCGGCGCGGTCCGGGCAGTGTCGGCGGCACCGTCGTCCGCGTCCCTGCACGGCGTCCGTGCTCGCCGGAGAGCGCGGGCGCAGGAGCCGCCACGGCCAGGTCGGCAGCGGGCGCACTCCGGGCCCAACGGCCGGGCCCGCGGTCGCGCAGCCAGAGCCGCGACGGCTCCTCGACGAACCGGTAGCAGAGGTGCGCCAGGACGAAGGACCCGAGGAACACCTGCGGCGCCAGCAGTGTCTGCAGCGGGGTGCCGGGCGCGACGGTCGGGTACCACTCCATGGCGCTGCGGAAGACCTCGAACACCGGGATGTGCACCAGGTAGAGGCTGAACGAGATGCGGCCGCCGTGCACGAGCGCGTCGGTCCCGAGGGCCCGCGCGAGGCCACCCCGGGAGATGGCGAGCGCCCCGACGAGCACCGGGAACAGGACGACGACGATCCCGCCGAAATTGTTCTCACCACCGCCGCGCTGGAAACCCCACCACAGGCCGAGCAGGATCTGTGCCAGCGCAGCGATCGCCACCCGGGAGCCGATGAGCTGGACACGTGGGGTGATCCTCAGGCGCCGGACCGCCAGGCACGTCAGGGCCCCGGCGGCGAACCCGCCGCCGATGCGCACCGCCCAGCTCCACGGGTAGTACGGGTCACCCACGGTCAGGCAGCGCCAGGCGATCGGCGCCAGGCAGAGCACGGCCAGTGTCATGAGCACCGGCGCCGGGAGTCGACGCAGGCGCCAGAGGACCAGCACGACGAGGGGGAAGCAGACGTACGCCGCCCACTCCGCGCTGATGGACCAGCCCGGTCCCACCCACGAGGACCCGTCGAAGGCCGACTGGTCCCACAACTGCACCATGAGCAGCTGCTCGATGTAGTGCTCGACGTCCACGACGGGTTGGACGGCCTGGAAGGCGGCAGCGCCTTCCCCGACACGACCGGCCCGGTAGACCAACCAGCCGCCGAACAACGTGGTGACGAGTGCGTAGACCGGCCACACCCGGCAGATGCGGGCCCAGCAGAACCCGACGAACGAGCGCACGGTCGGGCGGGCACCCATCTTGTCCAGGTAGGACAACGTGATGACGAACCCGCTGAGCACGAAGAACAGGTCGACCCCGAGCGCACCGGTGTTGAGCAGCGGCCGCCACGGCTCCCACACGAAACGGTACGACTCACCCGGGGTGAACATGAAGTGGAAGGCGACGACCCACACCGCGGCCACGATGCGCAGGCCGGTGAGCGCCTTGATCTCCCCGCGCAGCGGACTGTCCGTGGACGGTGCTTCAGTCATCGAGATCCCCCGGTGGTGCGTCAGTTTCCTGGATCGCGCGGCGTCCCGGGGTGGCAGCTGCTCGTGCGCGCGGACCTCGGGGACCGGCCTGGGTCGACCGTAGGCGGCGGGACAGTGCTGGTTGAAGTCGAAACCGCCACAAAGCAAACGCGGAGTGTTAGCTGAAGATGACTATTTGTGACAGGACATCGCGCCAGTGACCTAGGGGACAGTCGAGCACGACGAGACTGGTGATGCGCCTGTGGGCGCTCCCCGATGACCGCCGTCCGACTGTGTCCACCCGTCGGGACAGCAGACCGGCGAGCATGACGACGGAACGGTCCGAGGTGCACCGGTTCTCCGGGTCCGGCCGGACAGATGTCCCGGCTGCAGGGACACCCCGGCGCGTGACCGGCTCCAGGACCGGGCGGACCCGCTGAGCGTCGTTCAGCGGGTGCGGCGGCGGTCCCGCCGGTCGCCCCGGGAGCGGTCGTCCGGGTGGTGGTCGTCGTCGTACGGGTCGTCGCGGTACGCCTCGCCGATGTAGCCGGCGCTCTCCTGCGCCCGCCGGTCGGCGTCCTCCTCGATCATGTGGTTCAGCAGCTGCTGGACCTCCTCGCTGTGGCCGATCGCCGACAGCACGGTGGCGCCGTTGTCCCCGGCCGACTCGATGGTCAGCGTCCCGGAGTTGACGACCCGGTCCCACAGCGACTGCCGGTAGGAGACGTCGGTGATCCGGGACAGCCCGATGTCCCGGCCGGTGCGGGACAGGATGCCCGTGCGGAACAGCAGCCGGTGCGTGGTGATCACGTAGTGCGTCGTCCGCCAGCGCAGCAGCGGGACGGCGACGAACACCAGGCCGAGGACGACGGCGACCGCGCCGATCACGAGCCGGGCGAGGGCCTGGTCGTCGCCCTCGGGCACCAGCGCCGCGCCGAACGAGCCGCCGCCGACGAGGACCAGGAACAGCACGACCGGCCGGAAGAGCGTCAGCCAGTGCGGGTGCAGGTGCCGGACGACCTGCTCGTCGGGGCCGAGGATCCTGTCCGGGTACGCCACCGCGCCAGGATGACCCACCTCCTCCTCCGCCGTCACCCACCCCCGGCGGCTCGGCGCACGTGTCGGACGTCGCCGGAGGCCAGCTCCAGCAGGCCGTCGGGGGTGCGGACCACCAGGCGGCCATCCCAGTCGACCGCCTCGGCGACCCCGTCGACCACCGAGCCGTCGGGCAGCGTGACGGTGACCGTGGTGCCGACGGTGGAGGACCAGGCCAGGTAGTCGGCCGCGAGGCCGGACCGGACCGGGTCGCCCAGGCACGCCACCCAGTCGCGGTAGCGCCGCTCGAAGGAGCGCAGCAGGCCCAGCAGCACCGGCCCGCGGTCGATCGTGCGCCCGGCGACCAGCGCCAGGGAGGTGCCGCCCTCGGGCAGCTCGTCGGCCCGGGTGGACACGTTGAGCCCGACCCCGACGACCACGGCCCCGCCGTGCGCCTCGGCCAGGATGCCGGCCAGCTTGGCGCCGTCCAGGGCCAGCAGGTCGTTGGGCCACTTCAGCGACGGGCGCACGTCGGCGACCTCGGCGACGGCCTCGGCCAGCGCCACCCCGGTGAGCAGCGGCAGCCAGCCGCGCCGCGCGGCCGGCACGTCGGGGCGCAGCAGCACCGACACCGTGATCCCGGCCCGCGGCGGGGAGGCCCAGCGGCGGTCCAGCCGGCCGCGCCCGGCGTCCTGGTGCTCGGCGACGAGCACGGTGCCCTCGGGGGTGAGGGGCTCCCCGTCCGGCCCCGTCGCGGCCGCCTGCTCGACCAGCGCGGCGTTCGTGGAGCCGATCTCGGCCACCACCTGGACTCCTGTCCAGAACGACCCGTCCCGGCGCAGGACGGCCTGCAGCGCAGCGGCGTCCAGGGTGGGGCGGTCGAGATCGGACCAACGTGATGTGGGGCTCTCCGGCACCTCCCTTACGCTACCGACCGATGACCGGGGCGCCCACGACGAGCGCCGAGTGGAAGGCAGGGCTCAGATGACGGCGACAGAGCTCGAGAGCGCCGGGGAGCACGTCCCGGACGACATCGACATCCACACCACCGCAGGTCGTCTGGCCGACTTCGAGCGCCGCCGCCACGAGGCGCTGCACGCCGGGTC
The DNA here is from genome assembly GCF_010685995.1 of Goekera deserti. Lineage (GTDB taxonomy): Bacteria > Actinomycetota > Actinomycetes > Mycobacteriales > Geodermatophilaceae > Goekera > Goekera deserti. Next base: position 41,525 of record NZ_JAAGWK010000003.1, read on the forward strand.
GGAGAAGGCGGTGGAGAAGCAGCACGCCGCCGGCAAGATGACCGCCCGCGAGCGGATCGAGGCACTGCTGGACCCGGGCTCGTTCACCGAGCTCGACGAGTTCGCCCGGCACCGCTCCACCAACTTCGGGATGGACGCCAAGCGGCCCTTCGGCGACGGCGTGGTCACCGGGTACGGCACCATCGACGGCCGCCCGGTCTGCGTGTTCTCCCAGGACGTCGCCGTCTTCGGCGGCAGCCTCGGCGAGGTGTACGGCGAGAAGATCGTCAAGGTGCTCGACCTCGCGATCCGGAACGGCTGCCCGGTCATCGGCATCAACGAGGGCGGGGGCGCCCGCATCCAGGAGGGTGTGGTCTCCCTCGGCCTCTACGGCGAGATCTTCCAGCGCAACGTGCACGCCTCCGGCGTCGTCCCGCAGATCTCGCTGGTCATGGGCGCCGCGGCCGGTGGGCACGTCTACTCCCCCGCGCTGACCGACTTCATCGTGATGGTCGACGAGACCAGCCAGATGTTCATCACCGGCCCCGACGTGGTGAAGACGGTGACCGGCGAGGACGTGACGCTGGAGGAGCTGGGCGGGGCGCGGACGCACAACACGAAGTCCGGCGTCGCCCACTACCTGGCCGAGGACGAGGCCGACGCCCTGGACTACGTCAAGGCGCTGCTGTCCTACCTGCCCAGCAACAACCTGGACCCGCTGCCGGCGATCGACGTCGCACCGGTCGACGTCGCGCTGCCCGAGGCGCTGACCGACACCGACCTCGAGCTGGACACCTTCATCCCGGACTCGACCAACACGCCCTACGACATGCACACCGTCATCGAGCACGTGCTCGACGACGGCGAGTTCCTCGAGGTGCAGGCGCTGTGGGCGCCCAACATCCTGATCGGCTACGGCCGGGTCGAGGGCCGCCCGGTCGGCGTCGTGGCCAACCAGCCCACCCAGTTCGCCGGCACCCTGGACATCGACGCCAGCGAGAAGGCCGCCCGCTTCGTGCGCACCTGCGACGCCTTCAACGTCCCGGTGCTGACCTTCGTCGACGTCCCCGGCTTCCTGCCCGGCACCTCCCAGGAGTGGGAGGGCATCATCCGCCGCGGCGCGAAGCTCATCTACGCCTACGCCGAGGCCACCGTCCCGCTGGTCACCGTGATCACCCGCAAGGCCTACGGCGGCGCGTACGACGTCATGGGCTCCAAGCACCTGGGCGCCGACGTGAACCTGGCCTGGCCGACGGCCCAGATCGCCGTCGTCGGGGCGCAGGGGGCCGTCGGGATCCTGTACCGCAAGGAGCTCGCCGCCGCCGACGACCCGGCCGCCCGCCGCGCCGAGCTGGTCTCCGAGTACGAGGACACCCTCGCCAACCCCTACATCGCCGCCGACCGCGGGTACGTCGACGCGGTCATCCCGCCGTCGCACACCCGCATCCAGGTGGTGCGGGCGCTGCGGCTGCTGGCCAACAAGCGCCAGACGCTGCCCCCGAAGAAGCACGGGAACATCCCGCTGTGACACTGCCGTCCTCCGGACGGCACCGCGACCAGGTGCCGTCCCCAGCAGCAGGAGCGAGCCCGTCGCTCGATCGCGGCGACACTGCGGGCCCGCACTCCTCGCGACCGTTCCTGACGGTGCTCCGGGGGCAGCCCACCGACGAGGAGCTGGCGGCGCTCACCGCGGTCGTCGCCGCCCTGGCGCAGTCCGGCGGCCCGCGCCGCCGGCCCACCCCGGTGGGCGCCTGGGCCTCCCGCGCCGACCTGGTGCGCACCCCCCTGAGCCCGGGCCCCGGCGGCTGGCGTGCGTCAGGACGGTTCTCGTGACCGACGTCGTGGTCCCGCCGGGGCGGGCCCGGGACCGCCGGCTCGTGCTCGCGTCCGCCTCGCCGGCCCGGCTGAACCTGCTCCGGCAGGCCGGGCTCGCCCCCGAGGTCGTCGTCAGCGGCGTGGACGAGCAGGCGGTCACCGCACCCCGGGTCGCCGAGCTGGTCGCGCTGCTGGCCTCCGCGAAGGCGTCGGCGGTGGCCCGGCGGGAGACCGACGCCCTGGTGATCGGTTGCGACTCGCTGCTGGAGTTCCGCGGCCGGCCCTACGGCAAGCCCACCGACGCCGCCGACGCCCGGCTGCGCTGGCAGCGGATGGCCGGGCACAGCGGCACGCTGCACACCGGCCAGGCCCTGTTCGAGGTCAAGGACGGCGCGATCACCGTGCGCACCGTGGGTGTCTCCACGACCGAGGTGTACTTCGCCACGCCCACCGAACGGGAGATCGACGCCTACGTGGCCAGCGGGGAGCCGCTGGCCGTCGCCGGCGCCTTCACCCTGGACGGGCTGGGCGCGTCGTTCGTCCGCCGCGTCGAGGGCGACCCGGCCGCCGTCGTGGGGCTGTCGCTGCAGCTGCTGCGCACCCAGCTGGCCCGGGTCGGCCTGACCGTCACCGACCTGTGGCGGCGCTGACCCACACCACCCGGGGCCCGGTCGACCGGGCGCCGGACAACCGCAGTTCCACTTCGAGGGAGGCACGTCGGTGCAGAAGGTCCTGATCGCCAACCGTGGCGAGATCGCCGTCCGGGTGGCACGCGCGTGCAAGGACGCGGGGCTCACCAGCGTCGCCGTGTACGCCGACACCGACCGGGACGCCCTGCACGTGCGGGTGGCCGACGAGGCCTTCGCCCTCGGCGGCACCACACCGGGCGAGTCCTACCTCGTCATCGAGAAGATCCTGGACGCCGCCCGGCAGTCCGGTGCCGACGCGGTGCACCCCGGCTACGGGTTCCTGTCGGAGAACGCCGCCTTCGCCCAGGCCGTGATCGACGCCGGGCTCACCTGGATCGGCCCCTCCCCCGACGCGATCGTCGCCCTCGGGGACAAGGTCGCCGCCCGGCACATCGCCATGGCCGCCGGCGCCCCGCTGGTGCCCGGCACCAAGGACCCGGTCTCCGGTCCCGACGAGGTGGTCGCGTTCGCCGAGGAGCACGGCCTGCCGGTGGCGATCAAGGCCGCGTTCGGCGGGGGTGGCCGCGGGCTGAAGGTCGCCCGCACGCTGGAGGAGATCCCGGAGCTGTTCGACTCCGCCGTCCGCGAGGCCGTGTCCGCGTTCGGCCGGGGCGAGTGCTTCGTCGAGCGGTTCCTGGACAAGCCCCGGCACGTCGAGGCCCAGGTGCTGGCCGACACGCACGGCACCGTCGTCGTCGTCGGCACCCGGGACTGCTCGCTGCAGCGGCGCAACCAGAAGCTCGTCGAGGAGGCCCCGGCGCCGTTCCTCACCGCCGAGCAGCGCGAGCGCATCCACAGCTCGGCCAAGGCCATCTGCAAGGGCGCGGACTACGTCGGCGCCGGCACGGTGGAGTACCTGGTCGGCGTGGACGGGTCGATCTCCTTCCTGGAGGTGAACACCCGCCTGCAGGTCGAGCACCCGGTCAGCGAGGAGACCTCCGGCATCGACCTGGTGCTCCAGCAGTTCCGGATCGCCCAGGGTCTGCCGCTGGAGATCACCGAGGACCCGACGCCGCGCGGCCACAGCTTCGAGTTCCGGATCAACGCCGAGGACGCCGGCCGCGGCTTCCTGCCCGCCCCCGGCCCGGTCACCGCGCTGCAGGTGCCGCAGGGCCCCGGGGTGCGCTGGGACTCCGGCGTAGAGGCCGGCGGCGAGGTGGCCGGCGCGTTCGACTCGATGCTGGCCAAGCTGATCGTCACCGGCGCCACCCGGGAGGAGGCGCTGGCCCGCTCCCGCCGCGCCCTGGACGAGCTGGTGGTCGAGGGCATGGCGACGGTCATCCCCTTCCACCGCGCCGTGGTGCGCGACGAGGCCTTCACCAGCGAGCCGTTCTCGGTGCACACCCGCTGGATCGAGACCGAGTGGGACAACCAGGTCCCGGCCTACGGCGCGGCCGCTCCCGGCGAGGAGCCCGAGCCGCGGCAGACCGTCGTCGTCGAGGTGGGTGGACGCCGGCTCGAGGTGTCGCTGCCCGCGGGCCTCGCGGCCGGTGGCGGGGGCGGGGCCGGCGCGCCTGCCGGTGCGGCGGCCAAGCCGCGCCGGCGCAGCGGCGGCGGGGGCGGCTCGGCCGCGTCCGGGGACTCCTTGACCTCGCCCATGCAGGGCACCATCGTCAAGGTCGCCGTCACCGACGGCGCCACGGTGGCCGCCGGTGACCTGGTGGTGGTGCTGGAGGCCATGAAGATGGAGCAGCCGATCACCGCGCACAAGGCCGGCACCGTCTCCGGCCTCGCGGCCGAGGTCGGGGCCGCGGTCACCAGCGGCGCGCTGCTCTGCACGATCACCGACCCGGCCGGCTGACCCCGGACGGCCCTTCCCGAGGAAGTGGCCGCCCGACCCCGGGCGGCCACTTCCCGAGGAAGTGGCCGGCTGACCGGGGCGGCCCTTCCCGCGGAAGTGGCCGCCTGACCCAGTGCGGCTCAGGGGCGGCGCACCCCGAGGGAGTCCAGGCCGTTGCCGTCCCAGTCGCCGGCGAAGGCCGTGTCGCCCGGGTCGCCGTAGGCCACGACCTGGTCGGCGAAGCCCGCGGTCAGGCTGAAGCGCAGGAAGTACTGGTTGTCCCGCCGCACCGCCAGGGTGTCCCCACGCTGCGCCGGCGACCAGCGCCCGACCACCACCCGGTCACCGACGTCGCCGTAGGTGAAGGTGCTGTCGGCGAACCCACTGGTGATGGTGTTGCGCACGAAGTACTGGTTGCCGCGGCGCACCGCCAGGCTGTCGGTGCCGTTGCCGTCCCAGTCGCCCACCAGCACCGCGTCACCCGGGTCGCCGTAGCTGACCACCGCGTCGGCGAAGCCACTGGTCACGCTGTTCTTCACGAAGTACTGGTTGCCGCGGCGCACCGCCAGGGTGTCGGTGCCGTTGCCGTCCCAGTCGCCGACCAGCACGGTGTCGCCCGGGTCGCCGTAGACGAACGACAGCGACGCCGGGCCGCTGCTGTTGACGTTGCGCGGGAAGAAGGTGTTCCCGCGGCGCACCATCAGGCTGTCGGAGCGGTTGCCGTCCCAGTCGCCGGAGTAGGCCATGTCGTCCGGGGCGCCGTAGCTGAGCACCACGTTGGCCCGGCCGCTGAACGAGTCGTTGAGGAAGTAGGCGGAGCCCGATCCCCCGATGTCACCGGAGCCGGCGACGGGTGCCGCGGCCCCGCCGGCCGGGGCGATCGTGACGGTGGCACCGCCCGGGCCGGCGGCGGTCACGGTCAGGGTGAAACCGCCGAGGGTCACCGGGACCCCGGTCGGGAGCGCGGCGGCGACGTCGCCGTCCCAGCCGGCGCGGCCGGAGGGGGTGGCGTCCAGCAGCAGCGAGCTGTCCGAGCCCGCCCCGAGCCGGCGCACCAGCACCCCGGTCTGCAGCGGGAAGCGCGTGCCCGGGGCACCGATCCACGCGTCCTGCCCGGCGGCCACCCGGTTCTCCAGCCAGTAGACCCGGCCGTCGGCGGCGGCCAGCCGGACCCCGCGGACGCCCGAGGCCGCCGACAGCGGGGCGAGGGACACGGTGGTGGCCGGGCTGCCGGCGCTCAGCGCCACGGTCTCCCACGGCGGCAGCAGCCCGATCAGCGACGCCTGCGCGGCGTTCAGCGAGCCGGTGCGCTCCCAGGAGACGCCCATGACGTCGTACAGGTCGCGGTAGGCGGCGACCTGGCAGGCGCCGGTGTCGACCGCCGCGTCGCACTGCAGTCCCGAGGAGTGCCCCAGCCCGAAGTTGTGCCCCAGCTCGTGCGCGACCAGCGTCGGCACGATGTCCCGCACGTAGGCGCGGCCACCGGCCCCGATGCCGGGGGCGACCTCGGCCAGGCCGTAGCTGCAGCCCGGCTGGCTCTCGGCGGCCGCGGAGACGTACAGCAGCAGGTGCTTGCCGGGCCCTGCGGTCCAGCCGACCTTCGACGCGGCCTCCTGCCACATGCCCAGCGGGTTGCTGCAGCTGGTGGCCAGCGGCGTCCAGCCCACCGACGCGGTGACGCCGATGACGACGGCGCCGCGGCTCTGCCCGGACCAGAACTGCGACACCGGGCCGTTGACGGTGTTCACGATCGAGTCCAGCGTGCGGCCGTCCTGCGCGACACCGGCCGGGGTGACCATCACCACGGTGACGGCGTTGGTCACCCCACCGGCGGCGGCCGCCAGGGGGACCTCCGCCGGGGGCGCGGCGACCACCGCGGCCGACAGCACGTCGCGGGCCGGCTCCACGCCGTCCTCGGTCGAGGCCTCGTCGGCGACCTCGCCGCCCAGGGTGACCCGGACGGTGGAGCCGGCGGGCAGGTCGTCGACGTCCCCGGTGGGCACCCGTACCGCGCCGTCGGCGGTCTCGACGTAGCTGAGCGGGGCGCCGTCGGTGTGCCCGGCGTGCCCCGGGTCGTCCTCGGGCTGCACCTGCACCAGCTCGCCCACGACGGTCGCGCCGGCCCCGGCCGGCAGGTCGGCGCGGGCACCGGCGGTGCCGAGCGCGAGCACGGCCCCGACCACGGCGACCGCGACGACCGACCTCGGGCGGCGGGGGGACAGCAGCGAGGGCGCGATCACGCTCTCCCTTCGGCGTCCGGGCGGTCGATGTGCAGGCGAACCCGGCACCATGTGGTGCCGGTGGCTCAGCTGCGGTCGACCGTGCCCATCAGCCGGCGTCCGGCCTCGGTGATCGAGCCCGACAGCGACGGGTAGATCGAGAACGTCTGGGCCAGGTCGGCCACGGTGAGGCCCTTGGTCACGGCCAGCGCGATCGGCAGGATCAGCTCGGAGGCACCCGGCGCCACCACCACCCCGCCGACGACGACGCCGGTCGAGCGGCGGGCGAAGATCTTCACGAACCCGTCCCGCAGGTCGCTCATCTTGGCCCGGGCGTTGGTGGCCAGCGGCAGCCGGACGACGTCGACGTCCTCGCCCTCGGGCATCGTCTTCTGCTGCACGCCGACGGTGGCGATCTCCGGGTGGGTGAAGACGTTGGCCGACACGGTCTTCAGCCTGATCGGGGCGACCGCCTCCCCGAGGGCGTGCCACATGGCGATCCGGCCCTGCATGGCCGCCACCGAGGCCAGCTGGAAGACCCCGGTGACGTCGCCGGCGGCGTAGACGCCGGGCACCGACGTGCGGGAGACCCGGTCGACCACCACGTGCCCGGACGGCGACAGCGCGACGCCGACGGCCTCCAGGTTCAGCCCGCCGGTGTTCGGCACGGTGCCGACGGTCATCAGCGCGTGCGAGCCCTCCACGGTGCGCCCGTCGGTGAGCTCCACCACGACGCCCTTCTCGGTGCGGCGGACGGCGGCGGCCCGGCTGCGCTCGGCGATCCGGCCCCCGCGGGACTGGAACACCTCCTCCAGCACCTCGGCGGCGTCGGAGTCCTCGCCGGGCAGCACCTGGTCGCGGGAGGACACCAGGGTCACCGGCACGCCGGCCTCCAGGTAGCCGGAGGCGAACTCGGCACCGGTGACACCCGAGCCGACGACCACCAGGTGCTCCGGCGGCTCCTCCAGGTCGTAGACGTCCCGCCAGGTGAGGATCCGCTCGCCGTCGGGCTCGGCACCGGGCAGCACCCGGGGGTCGGCGCCGGTGGCGATCAGCACGGCGTCGGCCACGATCGTGCGGGTGACCGCGCCGTCGGCGTCGAGCACCTCCACGGTGTGCTCGATCAGGCCCTGGATGACGTCGGAGAGCCGGGCCCGCCCGGAGACGATCTCCACGCCCTCGTTCTCCAGCCGGGCGTGCACGTCGGCCGACTGGGCCACCGCCAGGCCGCGGATCCGTCCGTTGACGTGCGCGAAGTCAAGACCGACGGCGCTGAGCTCGGTGCCCTGCAGGCCGAGGCGGACCGAGTCGCGGACGGTGGTCATGGTGCCGGCGGCGGCGATGAAGGCCTTGGACGGCACGCAGTCGGACAGCACGCTGGCACCGCCCATGCCGTCGCGCTCGACGATGGTCACCTGGGCGCCGAGCTCGGCGGCGACCAGCGCGGCCTCGTAGCCGGCCGGGCCGCCGCCGATGATGACGATGCGGGTCATGGGTCCTTCCGGGGCTGACTGTGGGGTGTCTGGGTCCATCCTCCCCCGTGCTCGCCAGGATCGGCGCGAGGGCGACCCGCGTCACGTCCGGGCGGTCTGCCGCGCCGCCGGGCGCCCGCGCTGGTTAGTCTCGCTGCGATGGGCCTCTACGCCGCCTACGGGTCGAACATGGACCCGGCACAGATGCTGCGGCGCTGCCCGTCCTCACCGACCGCCGGCACCGGCTGGATCCGGGACTGGCGGCTCACCTTCGGGGCCGAGGAGCTCGGCTGGGACGGCGCGCTCGCCACCCTGGTGCCGGTCGACGGCGACACCCCCGCCGCGGCAGCGCCCGGCGTCTTCGTGGCGCTCTACGACCTCACCGACGCCGACGAGCGCGCGCTGGACGCCTGGGAGGGCGCCGACCACGGGCTGTACCGGAAGCTGCGGCTGCAGGTGCACACGCTGTCCGGCGACGTCGTGGCGTTCGTGTACGCGCTGGACGCCTTCGAGGGTGGGCTGCCCTCGGCGCGCCACCTGGGTGCGATCGCCGACGCCGCCGAGGCGGCCGGTGCGCCGGACGACTACCTGGCCGACCTCCGCTCGCGTGACTGCCGCTCCGTTGGCCTCTGACGCCGCCGGCGGGCCCGGGCCGACCCTGCTCGGGCAGCTGCTCCGCTTCGGCGTGGTCGGGTTGTTCAGCGCAGCCGTCGACCTGACCGTCTACACCTTGGCCCTGCACCTGGGCGCCTGGACGCCGGCCGCCCGGACGCTCAGCTTCGTCTGCGGCACCAGCACCGCCTACGTGCTGAACCGTCGCTGGGCCTTCCGCGTGGAGGGCAGCCGGCGCCGGGCGCTGGGCTTCGTCGTCCTCTACGGGACGACGTTCTTCGTCATCCTCGGCGTCAACGCCGCCGCCCTGGCGCTGCTGCCGGACGGCTCCTGGCGGGTGACCCTGGCCTGGGCCCTGAGCCAGGGCTTCGGCACCGTCGTCAACTTCGTCCTGCTGCGCACCGTCGTCTTCCGCGCCTGACCTCCGCCTCCCCCTCCGCCTCCCCCTCCGCGTGATCATGGAGCTGCGTGAGCGACGCGCCGGTGGGTCGCTCACGCAGGTCCGTGATCGTCGGCGGGAGGTGGCGGACAGGTGACGGAGCTGGGGCGGCGGTCACGACGCAGGTGGCAGGTCTGGCACTCACGCGCGGTGGGCGGCACCGGGGGCTGACCTACGACGACCACATGGTGCGCGCCGCCCTCGTCGTCGACCTGGCTGGCCCTCGTCGGGGCGCTGGAGAAGACGGCCGAGGCGGTGGTCACCTCGCCGTGAGCGGCGGACGCGGCCGGGTCGGGGGTCCCCTGCCGGCGGCTGCTGGAGTTCGGTGGGCCGCTGGACCGGTGGGTCTACGACGGCCGGTATGGCCGGGACGAGTGGAGCACCCTGCTTCTCGGGTGCGGGGTCTCGCGCGACCCGCAACGCTGGTGGCAGCCGGGCCCCCGGTACCGGCCCGTGGACGCCGCAACACTGGACCGCGACCGAGCAGCGGGCAGTCCGACGCGATCACCGACTGGACGCCGGCCTCGCCGACTCTTCCCGCCCCCCTCCCCCACCCCCTTCCCCGCGATCATGGAGCTACGTGAGCGGCGCGCCGATGTGTCGCTCACGGCGGTCCGTGATCGTCAGCGGGAGAGCGCAATGGCCCGGGTGGCGTCGGCGAGCATGCGGTCGGGGTGGCGGTAGACGTCGACGGCGGTGACGTGCAGCAGGGTCCAGCCGCGGGCGGTCAGCCAGTTGTGCCGGTGCCGGTCGTCGGCCAGCTGCTGGCGGGTCATGTGCGCCTCCAGACCGTCGAACTCCGAGCCCACCCGGTACTCGCGCCAGCCGACGTCCAGCTCGCGCCACTCCCCGCCGTCCCCCACCCGCAGCTGGGTCTCCGGTGCCGGCAGCCCGCCCTCGAGGTACCGCCAGCGCATGCGTGACTCCATCGGCGACTCCGCCCCGGGGTCGGCGTGCGGCACGAGCGTGCGCAGCCGGGTCACCTGGCGCAGTCCGCGGTGCTCCTCGGTGGCGGCAGCGAGGTCGTCGCGGGTGCACCAGCCCGAGCGCAGTGCGGCGTCCAGGGTGGCGAGCCCGTCGATCGGCGCGGTCAGCCGGACGACGTCGCAGGCGGTCCGGGCCGGCGGGGTGCACCAGACGCCGTCGACGAGCACGGCGTCGTCGGTGCCCAGCGACGACGGGTGCACCCGGATGCCGGGCCTGCTCCGGTTCGGCACGCACGCCGGACCGAGGAAGTGCAGCACCTGCCCACCCAGGACGTCGAAGCCGTGCAGCAGCGCGGCGGTGGAGTGGCACGCCACCAGGTCCGCGCCGACCACCAGGGCGGCGGCCCGGACGAGCAGCGCCGGTGTGTCGGGCAGCTCGGCGTCGACGAGCACGCCGCGCCACCGCGTCCGGCGCCAGCGGCCGGTGCGCACCAGGCGGGCGATCTCGACGTCCGAGTGGCTCTCCCGCGCATGGGCGGTCGTGAACACCCCGCCCTGCCGAACGACGACGCGGTAGAGGGCGATGTCCACCCCCCGACCCTCACCCGCCCGAGACCCGCCTCACCCCGCCCCACCCGATCTGTGGACAGCCCTCCCACCTGTGGACGACCGAGGATCATGGACCGCCGTGAGCGGCGCGCCGGCGTGTCGCTCACGCAGCTCCATGATCACCGCGGTGCGGGCCCGAGCGGGGGGGGGGGAGGGCCCGGGCGGCGGGGCGGGGCGGCGGGGTCAGCTGGTGGGGGTGGAGAGGAAGGTCTGCAGCAGTTGGCGGGCGGCCAGGGCGGGGGTGAGCTCGCCGGCCAGCACCTGCCGCT
>NZ_JAAGWK010000004.1 GCF_010685995.1 Goekera deserti
CGGGGGCCAGGGAGCGGACGCCGGGGTGCTCGCGCAGCCGGTGGTCCAGGCCGTCGCGGACCATGCCCCAGGTCCAGCGCACCTGCTGGGCGCGGCGGCGTTCGGTGAAGGCGCCGGAGGCGCGCAGCCGGTCGGTGTGCGCGGTCAGCTGGGCCCACACCTCGTCGAGGCCGTCGCCGGACAGCCCGGCACAGGTGAGCACCGGCACCTGCCAGTCCTCGCCCGCGCCGCGCAGCATGCGGATGGCGCCGGCGAGCTCGCGCGCGGCACGGCGGGCGTCGTCGGCTCCGGGGCCGTCGGCCTTGTTGACCGCGATCACGTCGGCGATCTCCAGGATGCCGCGCTTGATGCCCTGCAGCTGGTCACCGGTGCGGGCCAGGGTGAGGAACAGGAACGAGTCGACCATGTCGGCGACCGCGATCTCCGACTGCCCGACGCCGACGGTCTCCACCAGCACCACGTCGTGGCCGGCCGCCTCCACGACGACCATCGACTCCCGCGTGGCCTGCGCGACCCCGCCGAGCGTGCCGGCGGTCGGCGAGGGCCGGATGAAGGCGTTCGGGTCGACCGACAGCCGGGCCATCCGGGTCTTGTCACCCAGGATCGACCCACCGGAGCGCGCCGACGACGGGTCGACGGCGAGCACCGCGACGCGTCGTCCGGCGGCGGTGAGGGTGCTGCCGAGGGAGTCGATGAAGGTCGACTTCCCGACGCCGGGCACCCCGCTGATGCCCACCCGCTGGGCGCCACCCGCGTGCGGCAGCAGCTCCACCAGCAGCTCCTGGGCCTGCTCGCGGTGGTCGGCCCGGCGGCTCTCCACCAGCGTGATGGAGCGCGCCACCGACCGCCGGTCCCCGGCGAGCACACCCGCCGCCAGCGCCCCGACGTCCACCGCGCGGCTCACCGCGTCATCCCCACCCCGCCGAGATGGCCATCATGGCGGGGGGTTCGTGTCGGTTCTGGTGGGGTCGAACCGGTCACGGGTGGCCGAGGCGGGTGGACAGGGTGCGCAGCAGGTCCTGCGCGGCCTCGGCGATGACCGTGCCGGGCGGGAAGATCGCCGCGGCACCGGCGGCCCGCAGCTCGTCGAAGTCACCCGGGGGGATGACCCCGCCGACCACGATCAGCACGTCCTCGGCACCGAGCCCGGCCAGCGCGTCGCGCAGCGCCGGCACCAGCGTGAGGTGCCCGGCGGCCAGCGACGAGACGCCGACGACGTGCACGTCGGCCTCCACTGCCTGCCGCGCCACCTCGTCCGGGGTCTGGAACAGCGGGCCCACGTCGACGTCGAAACCGAGGTCGGCGAAGGCGGTGGCGATCACCTTCTGGCCGCGGTCGTGCCCGTCCTGGCCCATCTTGGCCACCAGGATGCGCGGGCGGCGCCCCTCGGCCTCGGCGAACTGCTCGGCCAGCCGGCGGGTCTCCTCCACGGCTGCCGAACCCCCTGCCTCGTCGCGGTACACCCCGGAGATGGTGCGCACCTGACCGGCGTGCCGGCCGTAGACCGCCTCCAGCGCGTCGGAGATCTCCCCGACGGTCGCCTTCGCCCGCGCGGCGTCCACCGCCAGCGCGAGCAGGTTGGAGTCCAGCCCGCCTGAGCGGCGGCCCTCGGCGGCCGCCCGGGCGGCGTCGGTCAGCTTGCCCAGCGCGTGCTGCACGTCGGCGGAAGAGCGGGAGGCGCGCAGCTCGGCGAGCTTGGCCTTCTGCTGGGCCAGCACGTCGGCGTTGTCCACCTTGAGGACGTCGATCGCCTCGTCGGCGTCCACCCGGTACTTGTTCACCCCGATCACCGGCTGCCGGCCGGAGTCGATGCGGGCCTGGGTGCGGGCGGCGGCCTCCTCGATGCGCAGCTTGGGGATGCCGTCGTCGATGGCCCGGGCCATGCCGCCGTGCGCGGCGACCTCCTCGATGTGCGCCCAGGCCCGCCGCGCCAGGTCGTAGGTCAGCTTCTCCACGTACGCCGACCCGCCCCACGGGTCGATGACCCGCGTCGTCCCGGACTCGTGCTGCAGCAGCAGCTGGGTGTTCCGGGCGATCCGGGCGGAGAAGTCGGTGGGCAGCGCCAGCGCCTCGTCCAGGGCGTTGGTGTGCAGCGACTGCGTGTGGCCCTGGGTGGCGGCCATCGCCTCCAGGCAGGTGCGCACCACGTTGTTGTAGACGTCCTGCGCGGTCAGCGACCAGCCGGAGGTCTGCGAGTGCGTGCGCAGCGACATCGCCTTCTGGCTGGTGGCCCCGGCGTCCCGGACGAGCCGGGCCCACAGCAGCCGCCCGGCGCGCATCTTGGCGACCTCCATGAAGAAGTTCATCCCGATCGCCCAGAAGAAGCTCAGCCGCGGGGCGAACACGTCGATGTCCAGGCCCGCCGCCTGACCGGCCCGCAGGTACTCCACGCCGTCGGCGAGGGTGTAGGCGAGCTCCAGGTCGGCCGTCGCCCCGGCCTCCTGGATGTGGTACCCGGAGATGGAGATCGAGTTGTACCGGGGCATCTTCTGCGACGTGTACGCGAAGATGTCGCTGATCACCTGCATCGAGGGCCCGGGCGGGTAGATGTAGGTGTTGCGGACCATGAACTCCTTGAGGATGTCGTTCTGGATGGTCCCGCTCAGCTGCTCGGGCGGCACCCCCTGCTCCTCGGCCGCCACGATGTAGAGCGCCAGCACCGGCAGCACGGCGCCGTTCATGGTCATCGAGACGCTCATCCGGTCCAGCGGGATGCCGTCGAACAGCTGCCGCATGTCCAGGATGGAGTCGATCGCCACCCCGGCCATGCCGACGTCGCCGGGCACCCGGGGGTGGTCGGAGTCGTAGCCACGGTGGGTGGGCAGGTCGAAGGCCACCGACAGGCCCTTCTGCCCGGCCGCCAGGTTGCGCCGGTAGAACGCGTTGGACGCCGCCGCGGTGGAGAAGCCCGCGTACTGGCGCACCGTCCAGGGCTGGGTGGTGTACATCGTCGGGTAGGGACCGCGCAGGTACGGGGCGATGCCCGGGTAGGTGCCCAGGAAGTCGACGTCGGCGAGGTCGGCGGGGGTGTACAGCGGCGGGACGGTGATGCCCTCCGGGGTCTCCCAGCCGGCCTCGGCGACGCTGCGGCCGCCGGCCTCCTCGAAGGCCTTCGCCCAGTCGGCCGCCGAGGCGCCGGGTGACGGCGTCCCCAGCTCGACGTCGCCGAAGTCGGGGATCCCGCTCATGCCTGCACTCCCTGTCCCACCACGCCGAGATGGCCGTCACGGCGGGCTGCCCGTGCCGGTCCTGGTGCCCCCAGGAGGTGGTCCAGCGTCGCGCCGAGGACGGCGACGGCGTCGCAGCCGGCGTGCACGTAGCCGTCGGCGCCCTCGATGCCCAGCGACGGCTTCCCGGCCACCAGCACGCGGGTCGCGCCGGCCTCGCGCAGCGCGGCGACCAGCGCCGGGGCGGCGTCCGGGTACTCCTTGTCCGAGCCGCACAGCACCGCCACCGTCGTCGACGCCGCGGCGAGGCCGCTCGCGCCGTCGGCGGTGGGGGTGTCCAGGCCGCCGGCCTGGAACAGGTTGGCCGCGAACGACGCCCGCGCGGTGTGCCGGGCGACCGGGCCGATCGTGGCCAGGTACACCGCCGGACGGCGCTCGGCGGCGTCGGCGCGGTCGCGGAGCTCCTCGAAGGCACCGGCGGCGCGCACCCGCGGCAGCCCACCCGGCCCGGCGGGGCGCACCTCGGCGGCCGGACGGCGCTCGGGCAGCGTCTCGGCCGGGTTCGGGAACTCGCTGACCCCGGTGACCGGGTCGGTGCGGTGCGCGAGCCGCTCGGCGCGGACGCTCCAGGCTGCGGCGATGCGCTCGCCGACCAGCCCGGACGCCAGCGCGGCCTGGATGCCGCCGGCCCGCTCGATCTCGGTGAACCAGGCCCAGGCCGCCCCGGCGAGGGAGTCGGTGAGCGACTCGACGTACCAGGAACCGCCGGCCGGGTCGAGCACGCGCGCGAGGTGACCCTCCTCCACGAGCAGGGTCTGCGTGTTGCGGGCGATCCGGCGGGCGAAGGCGTCCGGCAGGCCGAGTGCGGCGTCGAAGGGCTGCACGGTGACCGCGTCGGCCCCGCCCACGCCCGCGGCGAAGCACGCCAGCGTGGTGCGCAGCATGTTGACCCACGGGTCGCGCCTGGTGGTCATCACCGAGGAGGTGACGGCGTGCTGGCGCATGGCCCGCGCCTCGGGGGAGGCCCCGCTGACCTCACCGACCCTGTCCCACAGCCGGCGGGCGGCGCGCAGCGCGGCGATGGTGGTGAACTGGTCGGCGGTGGCGGCCAGCCGGAACTCCAGCTGCCCGAACGCCTGGTCGGTGTCCAGTCCGCCCGCGGTGAGCGCCCGCAGGTAGGCGACACCCGACGCCACGGCGCAACCCAGCTCCTCGACCACCCCGGCCCCGGCGTCGTGGAACACCGTGCCGTCGACGACGACCGCCCGCAGGCCGGCGGCCTCGGCCCGGCGGGCCAGGTCGGCCAGCCCGGTCAGGTCCTGCGGCGTCCCGGAGGTGGCCTGGTCCCCGATCGGGTCCAGGCCCAGCGAGCCGCCGGGCGCGAGGTCGGTGCGGCCGTGGACCAGAGCGAGGAACGCCTCGGCGGCGGCCGTGCCGCCCTGCACGGTGACCGGCGCCAGGTCGAGGTACACGTCGGCGAGCACGCGGGGCAGCGCCTCGACCGGCACGGCGCCCTCCCCCAGCACCAGCCACAGCGAGGTGACGCCGTTCTCCAGGTCGGCCATGACGGCGTCCCGGGTGAGCTGCGGGTCGGGGTCGGCGTGCCGCTGCCGCACGTCCCAGGTGCCCGGCGCGATCGCCGAGCCGGTGACCGGCCGGCCGCCGCGCACGAACGGTGGCGAGCCGGGCACGCCCACGGCGGTCGGCAGGTCGCCGGCGTCCTCGGCGGTGTAGAGCGGGGCGACGTCGACCCCGGTGGCGACCGGGACGCGCAGCGCGTCCTCGACCGGGTCGGGCAGCTCGGTGCGGCCGGCCTTGCGCAGCACCCCGGCGGCGAGCTCGCGCCACTGGTCCCGGGTGGCCTGCGGGAACCCGGTGGCCAGCCCGAGCTCCGCGGGTGCGTCCGGCTCGGGCGGCAGCCCGGCGTCGGGCGGCTCGGGTTCGGGGTGGCTCATCGCGGGTCACCGGGCTCTCGTCAGGACGTCGTCGTCGCTGGCTGGTCGGGCAGATCGTCCACCGGGACCGCGCGGTACGGAACCGGTCGGGGCAGTGTCCATCATCACCCGGTGGACGGCGGGCCCTGCTCGGCGTCGGCCTCGAGCGCCGCCAGCGCGGTGCGGCCGAGCAGCCGGACCCCGATGCCGATGGCCCGCTCGTCGACGTCGAAGGTGCCGCGGTGCAGGTCCAGCGGGGCGCCGCCGCCGTGCGTGCCCAGCCGCGCCAGGGCGATCGGCAGCGCCTCGGCGAACCAGCCGAAGTCCTCCCCGCCCATGCTCTGCGGCGACAGTTCCACGCCCTCACCGCCGACGACCTCGACCGCGCCGGCACGCAGCATGGCCACGCAGCCGGGGTCGTTGACCACCGGCGGCACACCGCGCACGTACTCGACGTCCACCTGTGCGCCGGTGGCGGCGGCGACCCGGGCGACCAGCGAGCGCACCAGCTCCTCGGCCGAGGCCCACGACTCGTGGTCGAGCACGCGCAGCGTGCCGCGCAGCTGCCCCACCTGCGGGATCGCGTTCGCCGCCACGCCAGAGCTGACCGCGCCCCAGACCAGCGACAGGCCGGCCCGCGGGTCGACCTGCCGGCTGAGCAGGCCGGGCAGCTCGGTGATCAGCCGGCCCAGGGCGTCGACCAGGTCGACGGTGAGCTGTGGCCGGGCGGTGTGCCCGCCGGGGCCGGTGAGCGTGAGGTCGATCCGGTCGCAGGCGGCGGTGATCGAGCCGGTGCGCAGGCCGACCCGGCCCACCGGCACCGATGGGTCGCAGTGCAGGGCGAAGGCCCGCGTCGCGCCGTCCAGCACGCCGGAGCGGAGCACCTCCAGGCCACCGCCGGGCACCTGCTCCTCGGCGGGCTGGAACACCACCCGCACGGTGCCGGGCAGCGACCCCAGCTCGGCCAGTGCCCGGGCCGCCCCCAGGACGACGGTGGTGTGCACGTCGTGCCCGCAGGCGTGGCACATGCCGTCGCGGACCGACGCGTAGGGCACGTCCTTGAGGTCGGCCAGCGGCAGGGCGTCGATGTCGGCGCGCAGGACGACGACCGGTGACCCCCGGCCCACGTCGCAGACCACCCCGGTGCCCCCGGGCAGGCGCTGCGGGGCCAGGCCGGCCGCGCGCAGCTGGTGCTCGATGAACGCCGTGGTCTCGTGCTCGGCGAAGCCCAGCTCGGGGTGCGCGTGCAGGTGCCGGCGGACGGCGACCAGCTCGTCGGTGTGGGCCTCGGTCCAGGCGTCCAGTGCGCGGCCGGCGTCGCTCCTGCTCGTGGCGCCCGTCCGCTCGGTGGCCGTCACGCCGACGCCGGGCGGGGTGCCGCCCCGGCGAGACCGTCGCGCAGCTCGGCGAGCAGGCTGTCGACGACGGGCTCCAGCAGGCCACCGTTCGCCTGCGCCACCGCACGCTGCCGCTGGTAGGAGGCGCCCGCGGCGAGCACCCGCTCCAGGTCGGCCAGCTCGGCCTCGCAGCCCAGCCGGCGCGCGGTCGGCGTGAGGTCCTCGGCGAGGTCGAGCAGGGCCTGGCGCACCGGGCGCACGGTGCCGCGGTCGTCGACGATGATCTCGGCGTCCAGGCCGTGCCGGGCGGCCCGCCACTTGTTCTCCCGCAGCACCCAGCTGGCCGGGGTGGGCAGGGTGTAGCCGCGGTTCAGCTCACGGTCGAACTGCTCGACCAGGCACTGGCTCATGGCGGCGACGACGCCGATCTCGTCGAGGGTGGGCAGCCCGTCGCAGATGCGCAGCTCGACGGTGCCGAAGTCCGGGTGCGGGCGGATGTCCCACCACACCTCCCGGACGCTCTCGATGGCGTGCGTGGAGATCAGCGTCTCCATGTAGGTCTCGAACCCGTCCCAGCCGGACAGCTGGTAGGGAAGCCCCGCGGTCGGCATGCCCTCGAAGACCTTCGAGCGGGCACTGGCCAGGCCGGTGTCGGCGCCCACCCAGTACGGGCTGGACGCCGACAGCGCGAGGAAGTGCGGGATGTACTGGCTCAGCGCGTTGACCATCGGGATGGCCTTGTCCGGGGCCTGCACCCCGACGTGCACGTGGACGCCGAAGATCTGCAGCCGGCGGGCCAGCCACTGCATCTTCTCCACCAGCTCGAGGTAGCGCGGCTTGGGGCTGATCGCCTGCGTCTGCCAGTCGGTGATCGGGTGGGTGCCGGCGCACATCAGGCCCAGCCCGTGCTGGTCGGCGACGTCGACGACCTCGGCCAGCGTGCCGGCCAGGTCGGCCTTCGCCTCCCCCACCGTGGTGCAGACGCCGGTGATGATCTCGATGGTCGACTGCAGCAGCTCGTGCTTGGCCTTGGGGTGCTCCTCGGCGCCGTCGGGCCGCAGCTGCTCGAGGATCTCGGTGGCGCCGGAGGTGAGCTGGCGGGTGTCGCGGTCGATGAGCTGCAGCTCCCACTCCACGCCCAGGCTGGACCGCTCGGAGCTGCTGAAGGGGATCTGCACCCCGCGAGTCTAGGGACGGTCCGCTGGTCCGGCACACGATCGGGTGAGCTGCGTCCACAGGCCCGCTCTGCGCCCCGGTACCGGCGCCGGATCTCCGTACCCTGACCCGACGGTCCAGGCGGGGACGACGGGAGGCGGGGTCATGCGGCGGCACGACCGACTGACGACGACGGTGCTCGGCTGTGTGCTGCTCGCCGGGTGCTCGTCGGCCGAGCCGGCCAGCGAGAGCCTGCCCGCCACCACCGCGACGACGACCGCGGCGCCGACCCTGCCCCCGCTGGGGCCGGCGGACTTCCCGGTCCCGGTCGAGGCGAGGCAGCAGACGGCGGAGGGCGCGGCGGCGTTCGCCGAGTACTACGTGGACCTGATCAGCTACACGACGCGCACGTTGGACAGTTCCGGGATCCGGCAGTTGAGCCGGGATTGCGAGGACTGCGAGCAGGTGGCCGACGGCGCGGACACTGCCCGCGCGCAGGGCCTGCGCTTTCTCGGAGGCGAGCTCACCATCACGTCAGCCGGCGCGCCGTACATGGGAGCGGGCACGAGCGAAGTCGCTTTCCTGGTCGAGCAAGCGCCTCTGCAGGTCGTGGATGCGTCGGGCGCCACAGTGCCCAGTCGGAGTTCCGACGCCTACGGGCTCAACGGCGGTGTGGCGCTCAACTGGGCCCCCGAGTCGACCTGCTGGGTCGTGACCGTGCTGACGATCGACCGCGACGAGTGATCCGGCGGACCATCGCGGTGCTCACCATGCTCCCGGCAGCGTGGGTGATCCAGCCGCCCGGCGGGGCCCTGGCATGCGGCGCTGGCGTGTGCGATCCGCTCGAGCCATCTGTAGCTGCTGATGACGGGGCGCTCGAGGCGCGAGCATTGAGCATCACAGGGGGAAGTGCTCAGGTGTCGAACGTCCTGGCGACGGTCGCTGCCAGGTACACGTACCGCTTGAGGACGCCGTGTCAGGTCTCCGACGGAGAGGTGGGCGCCTGCATCCCAGGAGAGCAACTCTGCCCGGAGCAAGACGGCCGGGTGATCACTTACCGCATCGTGCAGGCGAAACCTCTGGTGCAGGCCGATGGCAGCCAGGTCGATGAGCGATCGCCGCCCGATGGCGCCGCTCCCGGCACGCCCTATGCCACCTGGCGCACCGTATTCACCGGCTGCGTCGACATCACCGACCTCAACCCGGGCCCCACACCCGAGGAGGTGTTCCGCTACTTCCAGACGCTCCCGCTGCCCGAGCCGACCACCCGCCAGCAGCCACCGGGCAACGCGCTGGTCGGCCTGCCGGTGATCTTCTACACCGACACCCCGGCCACGGCCGAGTTCACCGTCGACATCCGCGGCTTCACCGTCGTCATCGACGCCGCGATCACGACCTACACCTGGACCACCGGCGACGGCAGCACCCTCGTCACCACCACCCCCGGCGCCCCGTACCCGGACGAGACCGTCACGCACGACTACACCTCGGGCACCTACACCGCCGGGCTCACCACCACCTGGGGCGGCACGTACACCGTCGACGGCGGCGCGGTCACCGACGTCGCCGGCACCACCACCACCGACGGCCCACCGGTCACCTTCACCGTGCTGCAGGCCCGCCCCGTCCTCACCGACCCCACCGACTGACCACCGGACGTTTCCGCGGGAACGTCCACGACCATGATCACCTCGGGTCCACCGGTGCCACCTGCGCGGTGACACCCCGCCTGACCCGAGGTGATCTCCCGAGCTGGACCGCCCGATGGGGCCACGGTGCTGGTCTGCGTTAGCGTCGACCGGTGAGCCTGACCGACGCTGCCGCCCCGTCCGATCCGACCGCCCTGGCCGCCGAGGCCGCCGCCGCACTGACCCGGGCCGTGGGCGGTGGGCACGAGGTCGCCGTCGTCATGGGCTCGGGCTGGGCGCCCGCGGCCGACGCGTTCGGCGAGACGCAGGCCGCCGTGCCGATCGGCGACCTGCCCGGCTTCACTGCCCCCACCGTCACCGGGCACGGCGGCGAGGTGCGCTCGGTGCTCGTCGGCGACACCAGGGTGCTGCTGTTCCTCGGCCGCACCCACCTCTACGAGGGCCGCGGCGTCGAGCCGGTGGTGCACGGCGTGCGCACCGCGGCCGCGGCCGGCGTCCGGACGGTGCTGCTCACCAACGCCGCCGGCGGCCTGTCCCCCGACCACCGCGTCGGGCAGGCCGTGCTGATCAGCGACCACATCAACCTGACCGCCCGGTCACCACTGGTCGGCGCCCAGTTCGTCGACCTCACCGACCTGTACTCCAGCCGGCTGCGCACGATCGCCCGGGAGATCGACCCGTCGCTGGTCGAGGGCGTCTACGCCGCCTTCCCCGGCCCGCACTTCGAAACCCCGGCCGAGATCCGCATGGTGCGCACGATGGGCGGTGACCTGGCCGGCATGTCCACCGCGCTGGAGGCGATCGCCGCCCGCGCCGCCGGGATGGAGGTGTTCGGCCTGTCGCTGGTCACCAACGCCGCCGCCGGCGTGACCGGGGAGGCACTGGACCACCTGGAGGTCCTCGACGCCGGTCGCGCCGCCGCGGGTCGCCTCGGCGGCTTCCTGGTCGAGCTGATCCGGCGCCTGCCGTGACCCGGATCCGCGCTTTCTGTACAGAAAGTGCCGCACTTCCGGTACAGAACGTGGGACGGCGGTGAGCGGGGTCGTGCTGGTCACCGGGGTGGCCGGGTACATCGGCACGCTGCTGCGCGAGGGCCTGCCCGCCCGCGGGCACACCGTGCGTGGCCTGGACGTCGTCCCGGTGCAGGGGCACCTGGTCGCCGACGCCACCGACCTGGCCGCGGTCACCGCCGCCGCCGAGGGCACCGACGCGCTGGTGCACATGGCCGGCATCGCCACCGAGGCGTCGTGGGCGGCGATCAGCCACGCCAACATCGAGGGCACCTACGTCGCCCTGGAGGCCGCCCGCCGGGCCGGGGTGCGCCGGGTCGTGCTGGCCAGCAGCAACCACGCCACCGGCATGTCACCCCGGGTCAGCTCCGCGCAGACCGACGCGCAGCCCCGCCCGGACACCTACTACGGCGTCTCCAAGGTGACGATGGAGGCGCTGGGCTCGCTGTACGCCGACCGCTACGGCCTGGACGTGGTGTGCCTGCGGATCGGGTCGGCGCTGCCCGCGCCGGTCACCCCGCGGCACCTGTCCACCTGGCTGTCCCCGGCGGACACGGTCGGGCTGGTGCACGCCGCGCTCACCGCGCCGTCCCCGGGCTTCGCCGTCGTGTGGGGCGTGTCGGGCAACACCCGCGGCTGGTGGGACCTCACCTCGGCCCGCGCGCTGGGCTACGCCCCGGTCGACGACGCCGAGACCCACGCCGCCGCCGTCATCGCCGCGCACGGCGAACCGGTCCCCGGCACCGTCGAGCACGACCGGGTGGGCGGGGAGTACGCCGGCCCGGACTTCGCGGTGGACGCCGTCGCCGCCCGGGCGCAGGCATGACGGACGCGGACCTCACCGACGTCGTCCGGGCGTGGGTGGACGCCGACCCGCACGAGGGCGACCGTGCCGAACTGCAGGCCCTGCTGGACGCCGGGGACACCACCGAGCTCGCCGCCCGGTTCGCCGGGCCGCTCCGGTTCGGGACGGCGGGCCTGCGCGGTCCGCTGCGGGCCGGGCCGGCCGGGATGAACGCCGCCGTGGTGACCCGCGCCGCCGCCGGTCTGGGCCGGCACCTGGTCGACGCGGGCCACGCCGGCGGCGGGATCGTCGTGGGCTACGACGCCCGACGGCGCTCCGACGAGTTCGCCCGGGTGACCGCGCAGGTGCTCAGCGCCGCCGGGTTCGCCGTCCAGGTGCTGCCGCGGGCGCTGCCCACGCCGGTGCTGGCCTACGCCGTGCGACACCTCGGGGCGGTCGCCGGCGTCATGGTCACCGCCAGCCACAACCCGCCGCAGGACAACGGCTACAAGGTCTACCTGGACGGCGGCGCGCAACTGGTGCCGCCCGCGGACGCGGCCATCGAGGCGGCGATCGCCGCGGCCGGCCCGGCCCGCGACGTGCCGGTCGACGACGGCTGGACGACCCTCGGGGACGACGTGCAGGACGACTACGTCGCCGCGGTCGTGGCCGCCGTCGCCCCGGACCGGGTGGACGCCGCCGCCCGCCGCGGTCTGGTCGTCGCCTACACCGCGATGCACGGCGTCGGCGCGCAGACGACCCGCCGGGTGTTCACCGCCGCCGGGTTCGCCGACCTGCACTCGGTCGCCGAGCAGGAGGCGCCCGACCCGGCCTTCCCGACGGTGTCCTTCCCCAACCCGGAGGAGCCCGGCGCCGTCGACCTGCTCAGCGCCCTGGCGGAGCGGGTGGGTGCCACCGTGGCGATCGCCGAGGACCCGGACGCCGACCGGTGCTCGGTCGTCGCCGGCGGGCGGCAGCTGACCGGCGACGAGGTCGGGGCGCTGCTGGCCGACGCGCTGCTGCGCCGCGGCGTGGCCGGCACTTACGCGTCGTCGCTGGTCAGCGGCTCGCTGATGCACGCGCTGGCCGAGGCGCACGGCCGGCCGTCGGCCGAGACGCCGACCGGCTTCAAGTGGATCGTCCGCGCCGGCACGCCCGAGGCGCCGCTGGTCTTCGGCTACGAGGAGGCCCTGGGCTACGCCGTGGCCCCCGACGTGGTGCGGGACAAGGACGGCATCTCGGCCGCCCTCGCCGTCGCCGTGCTGGCCGCGGAGCTCGCCACCACCGGCCGCACGCTCACCGACCGGCTCGACGAGCTGGCCCGGGAGCACGGCCTGTTCGCCACCGGTCAGCTGTCGGTGCGGGTGGAGGACCTGCGGGTCATCTCCGACGCGATGGCGCGGCTGCGGGCGGCGCCGCCTGCCACGCTGCTCGGCCGCCCGGTGCAGGCCACCGACCTGGCCGGGGAGGACCCGCCGGTCGACGCCGTCCGGCTGCTGGGCGACGGGGTGCGGGTGATCGTACGGCCGAGCGGCACCGAGCCGAAGCTGAAGGCGTACCTGGAGAGCGTCGTCCCGGTGCACGACGACGCCGGGGTGATCGCGGCGCGCGGTCGTGGGGAGGACGAGCTGGACGAGCTGCGGGCGGAGATGTCGACCGCCCTGGGCCTCTGATCGGGACACACCCGACGTGGGCGATGCCGGTCACTGCCGGCCGAGGCCGGCTGCTGAGCAACCCCGGACAGCACAACGCCCCCTCGACCACGGGGTCGAGAGGGCGTTGACGGACGCTCGTCGCCAGACCGGTCCAGCGACGGAGCGCACCTCCTGCACGGAGGAACAGGCGGTGTTTCCGGCAGGCCCCAGTGTGGGACCTGTGTGGCCGCTGAGTCACGGGTCCGGCGGGCGGTCCCACCCGTCCGGGTGAGGTGCGGTCAGCTGCGGGGCCGGCCCCAGTCCGGGTCGTCCTCGGGGCCGCGCGGGCCCTGCACCTGGCCGTAGCCGGACTGCTGCCCGTAGCCCCACTGCTGCCCGTCGCCCGGCGCCTGGCCCCGACCGGGCTGCTGACCCCAGCCCGGCTGCTGACCCCACCCGGGCTGCTCGCCGTGACCGACCGACTGCCCGTACTGCCCGGGGCCCGCGTCCGCGTACAGCTGACCGGGGGGCGGCCCGTACCGGTTGGGCCCGCCGTTGCCCGGCAGGAACCCGATCTGGACCAGCAGCAGGATGCCGCCCACGAAGGGCACCAGGATGACCAGCAACCACCAGGCCGAGTGCCCGCGGTCGTGCAGCCGTGTCACCGCCGAGGAGACGGACGGCACGATCGTCGCCACCGAGAAGATGCCGGCGAGCGGGCCGGAGAACGACCCGCTCAGGGAGATCGTCCCGTCCGCGGCCGTCGTCGCGACCAGGGGCTCGAAGCCGAGCACGTACTGGTCGACCAGCGACAGCACGAAACCGATCCCGGCGATCGGGAGGAAGTAGTGCAGCCAGAACGTCGCGCGGTCGATGCGCCCACGTCGCAGGTACCACTGGCCCCAGGTCACGAGACTCCTCCCCCGTCGGCCGTGCGGCCGACTCCCGACGCGCAGCCTGCCTCATCTGCTCCCGGGCCGTGCACCGACGTGCCACCCGCGGACGCACGTCAGCGCCGCAGCGCCCGACCCGCCGCCTCGAGGACGGCAGCACCGACCCGGTCCAGTGACGGCGACCGCAGCCGCCACTGCTGCCAGTACAGGGTGACGTCGACGGCGCCGTCGGTGCCCAGCTCGACCAGGTCACCCTCCACGTCCTGCAGGTCGGGCACCATGCCCCACCCCATGCCCAGCCGGACGGCGTGCAGGAAGTCCGCCGACGACGGCACGTGGTGCACCGGCGGCCGCGCCGGGTCGACGCCGCGGGCGCGCAGCTGGGCGGCCTGCAGGTCGTCGGTTCGGTCGAAGACCACGACCGGGGCGCGTTCCAGCGCCTCGGCCGCGGGACCGTCGGGCAGCCACCGCGCCAGGTAGGCGGCCGTCGCCGCAGGGCGGTAGCGCATCGAGCCCAGCGGGGTGGAGCTGCACCCGGGGAGCGGGTCGGCCGTGTCGGTGACAGCCGCCATGACGGTGCCGGCGCGCAGCAGCTCGCTGGTGCGTGCCTGGTCGGCGACGTGCAGGTCCAGGGCCACCTCCCCGGCCAGCGGTGCCAGCGCCGGCAGCACCCAGGTGGCCAGCGAGTCGGCGTTGACCGCGATCGGCAGCGTCGCCGGGCGGCTCTCGGTCGCACCGCCGAGCTCCCGGACGGCGTCGGCGGTGAGCAGCTCTACCTGCCGGGCCAGCCGCAGCAGCACCTCACCCGAGGCGGTCGGGCGCGCGGGCCGGCCACGCACCAGCAGGACCTGCCCGGTCGCGGTCTCCAGTGCCTTGAGCCGCTGGCTGACCGCCGACGGCGTCACGTGCAGCGCGCGGGCGGCCGCGTCCAGGCTGCCGGCGGCGACGGTGGCGCTCAACGCACGCAGCTGGTCGAGGTCCATCGCTGCATCAGATCAACTGACGGCGCATGAGGAACGTGCAGGGCGGCGCCGCGGTCGCCGTCCTAGCGTCCCTGCCGTGTCCCCCGCACTGCTCGCTGCCCTCTCCGGCCTGGGTCTGGGCCTGTCGCTGATCGTCGCGATCGGCGCGCAGAACGCCTTCGTGCTCCGCCAGGGCCTGCGCCTGGAGCACGTGGCCGCCGTCGTCGGCGTCTGCGCCCTGTCCGACGCCGTGCTCATCGCCGCCGGGGTGGCCGGCGCCGGGGCGCTGGTGACCCGGGCACCGGGCGTGGTGACCGTCGTCTGCTTCGCCGGCGCGGCGTTCCTGCTGGTCTACGGGCTGATGGCCGCCCGCCGGGCACTGCGGCCCGCCGCCCTGCTGCCCGACGCCTCCGGGGCCCGCACGGGGCTGGCGGCCACGGTGACCACCGCGCTGGCGCTGACCTGGCTCAACCCGCACGTCTACCTGGACACCGTGGTGCTGCTCGGCTCGCTGGCCAGCACGCACGACGGGCAGCGCTGGTGGTTCGGCGGAGGGGCCGCCCTCGGCAGCGTGCTGTGGTTCAGCGGCCTGGGCTACGGCGCCCGGCTGCTGCGGCCGGTGTTCGCCCGCCCGGCGGCCTGGCGGGTGCTGGACGCGGTCATCGCCGTCGTCATGGTGGCGCTGGCGGTCTCGCTCGCCGTCCGCGGCGTCACCGGCGGCTGAGGCCCGACCGCTGGGCGTCAGCCCGACCGACGCCGCGGCTCAGGCCGGGCAGAGCCGGTCGTCGCCCGCGCGCGGCGGCGGGCCGACGTGCCCCGGAGCCGCGAACGGGTGGCGCAGGGTGAATGCATCGACGGTGGGTCCGTCCCGGCGCAGCCGGCGGACGCGGTCCTCGGCCTCGTCGGTCGACGGCCGGTGACCGGCCGGCACCCACCACAGCGCCGTCGTGGCCTCGGTGGCCCGGGCGAACCACTCGCGGCGGCGCCGCATGATGTCCAGGTGCCGGCCGGCGAAGACGAAGTCGGCGAGCGTCTCGACCGACGTCCAGGTGGTCAGGTTGACGATGACGCCGTGGCTGCCGGCCACGTCCCAGCCGAATGCCTCGACCGCGGTCGCGTTGCCGTCCTCGGTCTGCAGCCGCCACAGGAAGCCGGGCGCCCGGTCGCCCTCGGCGTTCACCTCGTCCAGCGCGGCGACGAAGGGCGCCAGCAGGGCCGACTCCAGCGGGGCGAGCAGCCGCGAGACGTTCACCTGGGCGAGGTCGACGGCCATGCCGGCACCGTAGCGGCCCGCCCGGGCCGGCGGATCGGCTGCGGCGGCGAGCCTTAGCGTGACTGCGCCGCCACGTGGCCCGGGACCGGGCCGTAGCGGTTCGGCTCCGGGCGGCTGCCGAGCAGACCGACGGTCACGAACAGGACGAACGTGCCCAGCCCCGGCAGCAGGTTCCACAGCAGCCACCAGGCGGAGTGGTCGCGGTCGTGCAGCCGGGTGACCATCGCCGCCACGGCCGGGGCCAGCAGCACCAGCGCGCTCACCACGGTCACCGGGCCGCCCTGCTGCGGGCCGGGCCAGAGCAGCGAGATGCCGCTGTCGCGGTCCAGACGCGGGTAGCTGTCCGGGAACCAGGCCGTGTCCACCGCGGGGGCGACGACCCCGAGCACCAGCAGCAGGAGCAGGTAGCGCAGCCACCAGTCGCGGCGCCGCAGCCGGCCGGTCGGCACCAGCCAGCTCACCGGACCGGCTCCCGGCAGCCGCTGGCCAGTGCGCGCTGCGCCGCGGCGAGCACCGCGGTCACCTCCCGGCCGACGCCGACGTCGCAGGGGTGCACGCCGCCGGTCAGCGCGGCGGCCGACAGCTCGTCGACCGCGACCTGGTGCGCGCCTACGGCGCTGTCGTCGCCTTCGGGCAGCAGCACCAGCCGCCCGCCCTCCCCGTGCAGCCAGACCTCGCTGCCGCCGGACAGCGGTGCCGCGGTCAACGAGAGCGTCACGGTGCTCGCGGCGCCGCCCTCGTGCCGCAGCACCAGGTGCACGGTGTCGCCCAGCCCGCCACCGGCCTGCACCGAGGTGACCGGACCGAGCGCCGGCACCAGCAGCGACAGGGCGTGCGGGCCGAGGTCCCACAGCGCGCCGTGCTCCAGCCGCCAGGCACTGTCCCCGAACGGGGTGCCTGCCACCGAGCCCAGCCAGCTGACCGCCCCACCCGCCAGCGGGGTGCGCGCCGCCTGCGCCAGCCAGGTCGACGTCGCCGCGTGGAAGCGGGCGGCGAAGAAGACGACGGACCCTACGCCGGCGAGGCGCACGGCGTCCGCCACCCGGTCGGCGTCGGCGACGGTGAGCGCGACCGGCTTCTCCAGCAGCAGGTGCCGGCCCGCCTCGGCTGCCTGGACGGCCAGCGGTACCTGCACGTCCGGCGGCACCGCGATCGAGACGGCGTCGACCCGGTCCAGCAGGTCGGCCAGGTCGGTGCTGCCCGGGACGTCGAACTCGGCCCCGGCGGCGTCGGCGCGGGCAGCGTCCCGGCCCCACACCGCGACCAGCTCGGCGGTGGGGTGGGCGCGCAGCGCCGCGGCGTGCACGGTGCGCGCCCAGTGACCGGTGCCCAGCACCCCGAAGCGCATGCCCGCCCCCGCCCTGTCCCCGACCTCCCGGGTCAGACCGCGCCGAACTGGCGGTCGCCGGCGTCCCCGAGGCCCGGGACGATGTAGGCGTTCTCGTTCAGGCCCTCGTCGATGCTGGCGGTGAACACCCGCAGCGGCACCCCGCTCTCCTCCAGCCGGCGCAGCCCCTCGGGCGCGGCGAGCGCGCAGAGCACCGTGATCGAGGTGGCGCCGCGGGAGGTGAGCAGACCGAAGCAGTGCACCAGCGATCCACCGGTGGCCAGCATCGGGTCGAGCAGGAACACGTCCCGGTCCACCAGGGTCTCGGGCAGCGAGGCCATGTAGGCCTCGGGGGAGAAGGTGACCTCGTTGCGGGCCAGGCCGACGAAGCCCATCTGCGACTCCGGCAGCATGCCGTGCGCGGTGTCGGCCATGCCGAGGCCGGCCCGCAGCACCGGCACGATCAGCGGCGGCGCGGCCAGCCGGTAGCCCGTCGTCGAGGTGACCGGGGTCTGGATGGTCGACTCGGCGAGCGCCAGGTCCCGGGTGGCCTCGTAGACCAGCATCTGGGTGAGGTCGCGCAGCGCGGCGCGGAACGCGGCGTTGCCGGTGCGTTCGTCCCGCATCGTCGACAGGCGGGCGCGGGCGAGCGGGTGGTCCACCACGGTGAGCTGCACGCGCGACACCGTATCCGCCACCACCCTCCCGCCGTCATGGCCATGGAGGCGGCGCAGAAGTGGCCGTCATGGCGGGAGCGGGTGGTGCGCCCGGGTGCGGCGGCAGGGGATCAGGGGGCGACGGCGAGGAAGAGGAAGGCCGCCAGCAGCACCAGGTGCACCGCGCCCTGCAGCCGGGTCGCCCGCCCGGGCACCACGGTGAGCACGCCGACGACGACGGTGACGGCGAGCAGCACCGTCTGGGTCGGGCCCAGCCCCAGCAGCAGCGGGCCGTCGAGCCAGACGGTGGCCAACGCGATCGCGGGGATCGTGAGCCCGATGCTGGCCATCGCCGAGCCGAATGCCAGGTTGAGGCTGGTCTGCACACGGTCCCGGACCGCCGACCGGCCGGCGGAGATGGTCTCCGGCAGCAGCACGAGCAGCGCGATGACCACGCCGACGAACGACTGCGGGGCGCCCGCCGCCGCCACCCCCGCCTCGATGGACGGCGAGAGCACCTTCGCCAGGCCGACCACCGCCACCAGCGCCACGACCAGCAGCCCCAGCGAGGTGAGCGCCGTCCGCGGCGAGGGCCGCTCGGCGTGCGCGTCGTCGCCGAGGACCTCACCGGCGGGCGTCACCGGCAGGAAGAAGTCGCGGTGCCGGACGGTCTGGGTCACCACGAACGCGCCGTACACGGCCAGCGACGCCACCGCCGCGAACGCCAACTGCGCCGGGGAGAACTCCGGTCCGGGGCGCGACGTCGTCGAGGTGGGCAGCACGAGGGTGAGCACGGCGAGGGTGGCCACGGTCGCCAGCGCCGCACCGGTGCCCTCGGCGTTGAAGGACACCAGCCCGTGCCGCAGCGCCCCGAGCAGCAGGGACAGGCCGACGATGCCGTTGCAGGTGATCATCACCGCGGCGAAGACGGTGTCCCGCGCCAGCGACGCCGTCTCCGGCCCGCCGGACACCATCAGCGTCACGATCAGCCCGACCTCGATGACGGTGACCGCGACCGCGAGCACCAGCGACCCGAACGGCTCGCCCACCCGGAGTGCCACGACCTCCGCGTGGTGCACCGCGGCGAGCACGGCACCCATGAGCACCACGCCCACCACCACGGCCACCGGCACGGCGAGGTCGCGGCCCCAGCTCGCCGCCAGGACCACCATCGCCAGCACCGGGGCGGCGGTCGTCCAGGACGTCAGCGGGGAACCGGTCGAGATGGCCATGCCCACCACGCTGGCACACCCGTGCCCGGCCACGTCCGGCACCGCGGGGCGCAGGGGATGATGGCCGCCATGACCCACGTGCTCGACGCGGACGCGCTGTCCGGCGCGCCGTCCCCGACGCCGTCCGGTGACGGCCCTCCCGCCCCGTTCCGCGACGTCGTCGCCTCCGACTCCGCCTTCCGCGCCTTCCTGCACGGCCTGCCCGGCGTCGACCAGGTCGGCGCGCAGGCCCGCACGGCGGTGCTCGGCACCCGATCGATCAAGACGACGGCGAAGGCCTGGGCCATCGACACCGCCATCTCCATGGTCGACCTGACCACGCTGGAGGGCTCGGACACCCCGGGCAAGGTGCGCTCGCTGGCCGCCAAGGCCCGGCGCCCCGACCCGGAGGACCCCACGTGCCCGCCGGTCGCCGCGGTCTGCGTCTACGGCGACCTGGCCGGGGTGGCCAGCGAGGCGCTGGCCGGCACGGGCATCCACACCGCCGCCGTCGCCACCGCCTTCCCGAGCGGGCGGGCCAGCCGGGAGGTGAAGCTGGCCGACGTCCGCGACGCGGTGGGCAACGGCGCCGACGAGATCGACATGGTCATCGACCGCGGGGCGTTCCTGGCCGGGCGCTACCTCGACGTCTACGAGGAGATCGTCGCGGTCAAGCAGGCCTGCGGGACCGCGCACCTCAAGGTCATCCTGGAGACCGGCGAGCTGGTCACCCTGGACAACGCCCGCCGCGCGTCCTGGCTGGCGATGCTGGCCGGCGGTGACTTCATCAAGACCTCCACCGGCAAGGTGTCCCCCGCGGCGACCCTGCCGGTCTGCCTGGTGATGCTGGAGGCGGTCCGCGACTTCCGCGCCACCACCGGCGTCCAGATCGGCGTCAAGCCCGCCGGCGGCATCCGCACCACCAAGGACGCCGTCAAGCACCTGGTGCTGATCAACGAGACCGTCGGCGCGGACTGGCTGTCCCCGGAGTGGTTCCGCTTCGGCGCCTCCAGCCTGCTCAACGACCTGCTCCTGCAGCGCCAGAAGCTCCGCACCGGCCACTACTCCGGCCCCGACCACGTGAGCATCGACTGAT
This sequence comes from Goekera deserti, assembly GCF_010685995.1. Lineage (GTDB taxonomy): Bacteria > Actinomycetota > Actinomycetes > Mycobacteriales > Geodermatophilaceae > Goekera > Goekera deserti. The sequence goes on from NZ_JAAGWK010000004.1 coordinate 20,089, forward strand.
GGGGACCGACTGATGACCAGCCTGTTCGAGTACGCACCGGCCCTGGAGTCCCGCTCCATCGTCGACATCCGGCCGAGCTACGGCCTGTTCGTGGACGGCGAGTTCACCGAGGGCGGCGGCACACCGCTGAAGACGGTCGACCCGGCCACCGAGGAGGTGCTGAGCGAGGTCGCCACCGGCACCGACGCCGACGTCGACCGCGCGGTCAAGGCCGCCCGGCGCGCCTTCACCCGCACCTGGGGCCCGATGCGCCCGGCCGACCGCGGCAAGTACCTGTACCGGATCGCCCGGCTGCTGCAGGAGCGGGCCCGGGAGTTCGCCGTCCTGGAGTCCCTGGACAACGGCAAGCCGATCCGGGAGTCCCGCGACGTCGACCTGCCCCTGGCCGCGGCGCACTTCTTCTACCACGCCGGCTGGGCGGACAAGCTCGACCACGTGGGCCTGGGCAGCAGCCCCCGCCCGCGCGGGGTCGCCGGCCAGGTGATCCCGTGGAACTTCCCGATGCTGATGCTGGCGTGGAAGGTCGCCCCGGCCCTGGCGACCGGCAACACCGTCGTCCTCAAGCCGGCCGAGACGACGCCGTTGACGGCGCTGCTGTTCGCCGAGGTCTGCCAGCAGGCCGACCTGCCGCCGGGCGTGGTCAACATCGTCACCGGCGCGGGTGACACCGGCCGGGCCGTCGTCGAGCACCCGGACGTCGACAAGGTCGCGTTCACCGGCTCCACCGAGGTGGGCCGGTCGATCGCCCGCGCGGTGGCCGGCACCCGCAAGTCGGTCACCCTGGAGCTGGGCGGCAAGGCGGCGAACATCGTCTTCGACGACGCCCCGGTCGACCAGGCCGTCGAGGGCATCGTGCGCGGCATCTTCTTCAACCAGGGCCACGTGTGCTGCGCCGGTTCCCGGCTGCTGGTGCAGGAGTCGGTGCACGACGAGGTGGTCGCCTCGCTGCAGCGCCGGATCGGCACGCTGCGGGTGGGCGACCCGCTGGACAAGAACACCGACATCGGCGCGATCAACTCCGCGGCACAGCTGGCCCGGATCACCGAGCTGACCGGCATCGGCGAGACCGAGGGCGCCACCTGCTGGCAGCCCGACGGCGTGCTGCCCGACCGGGGCTTCTGGTTCAAGCCGACCGTGTTCACCGACGTCTCCCCCGCCATGAGGATCGCCCGCGACGAGGTGTTCGGGCCGGTGCTGTCGGTGCTCACCTTCCGCACCCCCGACGAGGCCGTCGCCAAGGCGAACAACACGACCTACGGGCTGTCGGCCGGCATCTGGAGCGAGAAGGGCTCCCGGATCCTCTCCATCGCCAGCAGGCTGCGGGCCGGCGTCGTCTGGGCCAACACCTTCAACGAGTTCGACCCCACGTCGCCCTTCGGCGGCTACAAGCAGTCCGGGTACGGCCGCGAGGGTGGCCGGCACGGGCTCACCGCCTACCTGAAGGGGGCCTCCGAGTGAGCACCGACCGGCTCGAGGTGCGCAAGACCTACAAGCTCTACCTGGGCGGGAAGTTCCCCCGCTCGGAGTCCGGTCGCACCTACCCGGTGACCGACGCCCGCGGCCGGTTCGTCGCCAACGCCGCCTGGGCCTCCCGCAAGGACGCCCGGGACGCCGTCGTCGCCGCGCGGGCCGCCGTCGCCGGCTGGTCCGGGGCCACCGCCTACAACCGCGGCCAGGTGCTCTACCGGGTGGCCGAGGTCATGGAGGGCCGCGCCGCGCAGTTCGCCGATGAGGTCGCCGCCGGTGAGGGGCTGTCCGCCGCCCGCGCCCGCGCGTCGGTGGACGCCGCGATCGACCGGTGGGTCTGGTACGCGGGCTGGACCGACAAGCTCAGCGCCGTGCTCGGCGGCACCAACCCGGTGGCCGGCCCCTACTTCGACTTCTCGATCCCGGAGCCGTCCGGGGTGGTCGCCGTGCTGGCGCCGCAGCGCTCCTCGCTGCTCGGCCTGGTCAGCGTGCTGGCCCCGGTGCTCGCCACCGGCAACACCGCCGTCGTGGTCACCAGCCACGACCGGCCGCTCCCGGCGGTGACCCTGGGTGAGGTGCTGGCCACCTCCGACGTGCCCGGGGGCGTGGCGAACCTGCTCACCGGGGACGCCGCCGAGATCGGCCCGTGGCTGGCCGAGCACGCTGACGTCGACGGCATCGACCTGACCGGCGCACCGACCCGGCTGGCCATGGAGCTGGAGCGGTCGGCTGCGGGCACGCTGAAGCGGGTGCTCCGCGGGACGGCCGAGGAGCCGGACTGGAGCGCCGACCCCGGCCTGTCCCGGATGACACCGTTCCTGGAGACGAAGACGGTGTGGCATCCGATCGGGTTGTGAGGCCTCGTCCCGGGTCCCGCCCTGAGCGTGCGAAGGGTGGGGAGGACGAGGTCCTCCCACCGGCATCCGATCGGTCTGTGACGCCCGGGGCCCGGGTAGGCGAGCCCCTCCCCCGGGCCTCCGGTCGGCCTCGGAGGAACCGGGCAGCGGGCACACGGGGTCATCGGGCAGGATCACCCCGTGGCCAGGCCCAGCATCGTCCCGATCGCCCTCACCATCGACGACCGCACCGGCTACACCCTGTGGGCCCCACCCTGGGACGAGGACGGCGAGGAGTGGCAGGCCTTCCTCGGCAGCACCGCTGACGGCGTCGCCCGGGTGCACCTGTTCCCGAGCCCCGCGGCGCTGGCGGCGTTCTGCCGCACCGCCCGCGACCACGACCTCGTCGACCACCCGGTGTGGCCGGTCGTCGTCGGCCTCGGCGCCGCCGACCTCACCCCGGACGACGACCACCGCTACGACCTGGACGCCGTCTACGACATCGCCGCGGAGAACCCGGACCGCTGGGCCGTGGAAGAGCTGGCGGCCACGCTGGACATCGTCGGCCGGCTCGCCGAGTGCCTCGACGTCGAGGACGACGAGGACGACGAGGACGACCCCGCCCCGCGCACTGCCGCGGCCGCCCCGGCCGCCGACGCCGACGCCGACGCCGCACCTGTCGAGGACGACGACGAGGACGAGGACGACGGCGAGTTCGAGGCGCTCGCGGAGCTGATGTCCCGGCCCGAGACCGCGCTGCTGTCCCTTGGGATCGAGGCGTTCCTGGGCCGTGCCGGCGAGGAGGCCTGGATCCGCCTGGGCACGGCGCTGGACGAGCTGTGGGAGGACGTGCTCGAGGAGCTGTCGGACCACCTGGACCTGACCGACGCCGCCGGCGTCGAGCTCGGCGCCTACCCGTCGGCCGCCGAGGAGGCCGAGCGGGACGACGACCCCGAGGAGCTGGACGACGAGGACGACGACGCCCCGTCCGCCGTCAGTGCCCCGGCAGCCACCCGACCGCCCACGAGCGCACCCGCCGCGGTCGCCGGCGGGCTGGGCAGCGGCAGCCGGGTGACCGCGACGACCGCCGAGGTGTCCGCGGCCGCCGAGTTCTGGGAGGGCGTCGGGATCCTGCCCGTGGAGGTCGTCGTCCCCGAGGGGGCCGGGCTCACGCTGCGCTGCTACGTCGACGACGAGGCGCGGTTCCTCGGCCGGGACGGCGAGGTGTTCCTCTTCGCCACACCGGAGGACCTGTCCCGCTTCGTGGACGGCGACGAGCAGCACGACCTCTCCGACATCGCCTCGTGGGTGGAGGTCGTGGCCACCGACGCCCGCCCGCTGCCCGCCGACCAGGACCGCTACGACCTGGTCGGTTTCGGCGACGTGCTGCAGGAGGTGGCCGACGGCGCTGCCGGGCTGGTGCCCCTGGAGGCGTTGCTGCAGCCGGTCGAGGGCGTCCGCGACCTCGCCGAGTACGCCGGCCTGGACCGCGTCGAGCCGCTGCTGGCGCCCAGCACGCCGCTGGGGCAGGCCCTGACCCGCGCCGAGCAGAGCCCGCAGGCCACGCTCACCGCCGCGGACGCCGCCGTCCTCGCGCCGGCGTGGCGGACGCTGACCACCGAGGTCGGCAGCGCGCTGGTCTTCCGCGACTAGGCGCGACCGCCCCGGTCGCCGACAGCACGCCGGGGTGTTCTTAGGACAGGCTAGCCTGAGCGCCCGTCCTGCCCTGCTGTCGAGGAGTCCGCCCCGTGCACCGCTCGTCCCGTCTCACCGCCCGTCTCGCCGTCGTCGGCGCCCTCGTCGCGGGGCTGACCGCCTGCGGCGGATCGGACGACACGGCACCGGCCGCCGGCTCGTCCTCGTCGGGTGCGTTCCCGGTCAGCATCGACACGAAGTTCGGCACCACGGAGATCCCGGCCGAGCCCGAGCGCGTGGTCACCGTCGGCTTCAACGACCAGGACTTCGTGCTCGCGCTCGGCGTGACCCCGGTCGGCGAGCGGGAGAACCTCGGCGACTACGACGCCACCGCCCGCCCCTGGGCCCAGGACCTGCTGCCGGCGGAGGAGATCCCGACCGTCGGCGCCGAGGAGATCGACCTGGAGGCCGTCGCCGCGCTGCAGCCCGACCTGATCGTCGGCGTCTACTCCTTCATCGACCGGGCCACCTACTACCAGCTGGCGAAGATCGCCCCGACGCTCGCGCAGACCGGCGAGCACCCCGACGGCGCCACCCCCTGGCAGGAGCAGACGCTGCTGACCGGCCAGGCGCTGGGCCGGGAGGACGAGGCGCAGGCGCTGGTCGACGACGTCGAGGGCCGCTTCGCGCAGGCGGTCGCCGACAACCCCGGCTTCACCGGCAGCTCGATGGCCGTGGACCTGACCGGGGTGGGCTCCGGGCACTACCTGCTGGGTGCCGACGACCTGCGCACCCAGTTCTTCGCCGACCTCGGCTTCACCGTGCCCGACGCCAGCACCGACGTCAGCCCGGAGCGGCTGGACCTGCTGGAGGCCGACGTGCTCGCCGTGAACGGCTACGACCACGCCGACGCCGACGCCGACGCGCTGTTCTCCGCCCTCGACGTCGTGACGCAGCGCCGCACCGTGCTGCTCGGCGGCTACGCCGGTGACGTGTCCGCCGCGCTCGGCTTCGGCAGCCCGCTGTCGCTGCCGTTCCTGCTGGACCGGGTCGTGCCCGCCCTGGCCGCCGCCGCCGACGGCGACCCGGCCACCCCCGTGCCCGCCCTCACCTGACCTGCTCCCGCCAGCCCAGCTGCTCCAGTCACCGGTGATCATGGACCTGCGTGAGGGACGCGCCAGCGTGTCGCTCACGCAGGTCCATGATCACCGCAGGAGCCAGCAGGCGAGCAGGGCTGGCCGGGAGGGGGCGGGCCCGCGGAGCGGGCTCGCCGGGGGTGCCCGGACAGACGACAGCGGCCGGCCCCGGGGTACCCGGGACCGGCCGCTGTCAGGCCCCGGTGCAGGGTCCCGGCCGGCGCGGAGCGTCGGCCGGGGGCACCGGGGCCCTTCGTCAGTCGCTGAAGCGCGCCGGGCGGCTGGTGGGCCGGCCGGTGGAGCGGTAGCCCTCGCCCTGCGGGCGGGGACCCGCGGGGCGACGGTCGCGGCCGTCACCACTGGGACGACGGTCACCGAAGGACGGCCGGTCGCTGCGGGCACCGCGGTCGGGGGCGGGACGGCGGTCGCCGTAGGAGCCACCGGTCGAGCGCTCACCGTAGGACGAGCTCGAGGAACGCTCGCCGTAGGAGCGACCACCCGAGGACGGGCGGCCACCGTCGCGGCGGGGACGCCCGCCGCCGGCACCGGCCGGACGGCTCGAGCGCACCGGGCGCTGCACCGGCTCCACGTGCACGCCGCTGGCGACGAGCTCGCCGATCGGGGCGTCGCCCGGACGGATCCGGCTGACGCCGGTGTCGATGCCGGCCTGGCGGAAGCGGCGCTTGGCCTGGCCCACCTGGTCGGGCAGCAGCAGCGAGACGACCTTGCCGCCGGCACCCGCGCGGGCCGTGCGGCCGGAGCGGTGCAGGTAGGTCTTGTGGTCGGCCGGCGGGTCGTAGTGCACGACCAGCGAGACGTCGTCGACGTGGATGCCGCGGGCGGCGACGTCGGTGGCCACGAGCACCGGGCTGCGGGCGTCGGTGAACGCCTCCAGCGCGCGGCGGCGGGCGGCCTGCGGCAGGCCACCGTGGATGGCCTCCGCACCGATGCCGAGAGCCTGCAGGTTGCCGGCGAGCCGGTCGGCGCCGTGCTGGGTGCGCACGAAGACGATGGTGCGGCCCGGGCGGGCGGCGATCTGCTCGGTCACCTTGAGCTTGTCCGGGAAGGACACGCTGTAGGCGACGTGCTCGGCCGGCGGGGCGGCGTCGGCGGCGGTGACCACCGAGTGACGCGCCGGGTCCTTGAGGTAGCGGCGGACCAGGGTGTCGACCTCGCCGTCCAGCGTGGCCGAGAACAGCAGCCGCTGGCCGTCGTTGCGGGTCTGGTCGAGCAGCTCCTTGACCACCGGCAGGAAGCCGAGGTCGGACATGAAGTCGGCCTCGTCGATGATCGCGATCGAGACCTCCTCGAGGGAGCACTCGCGCTGGTTGATCAGGTCCTGCAGCCGGCCCGGGGTGGCGATGACGACGTCCACGCCGCGGCGCAGCTGCTGGATCTGGCGGTACATCGAGGCACCGCCGTACACGGCGGCCAGCTGGACGCCGATCGACTGCGCCAGCGGGGCCAGCGCGTCGTGCACCTGCTGGGCCAGCTCACGGGTGGGCACGAGGACCAGGCCGCGGGGGGCGCGGCGGCCCTGCAGCGGCTCGGCGCCGAGGCGGGCCAGCAGCGGCAGGCCGAAGGCCAGCGTCTTGCCGGAACCGGTGGCGGCCTTGCCCAGCACGTCGCGCCCGGCGAGGGCGTCCGGCAGGGCCACGGTCTGGATGGCGAACGGGTGGGTGATCCCCTTGCGCTCCAGGGCGGTCACCAGCGGCTGGGGCAGGCCCAGCTGGGCGAAGCTCGGCCCGGTGGGCTCGGCTGCGGGAGTGGGGGCGTCGGAGGCGGTGGCCTCGGTGACGGGGGCGTCCGAGGCGGTGACCTCGGGGGCGTCCTGGGTGGTGTTCGTCTGGGTGTCGACAGGGTGGAGCAGGGACATTCTGGAGGGACTCCGATGTATCGGGGTGCGTCCCGTACGTGGTGCGGGGCGGCCCGGTGTCGACGGAGCTGCCCTCACTGGCGATCGGCCGCGTCGGTGTGACGTGGGATCTGCACGGTGCGCATGTACCCGGACAGGACCGTCCGGGAGGATGGCCGGCGACGCCGACTCGCTCAGGTTAGCAGCGTGGTGCCACTCGGCATTCCCCTGAGCAGGGTGTGCGCGGTCACCCACCCCGGACGGAGGCCTCGCGCAGCGCCGCGAACCCCGGCCGGACGACGTCGGCGAGCAGCGCCGCCCGCTCCGCCTCGCCCACGAACGCGGCAGCCAGCGCCCGCTCCGTGACCGTCTGGACGTCGTCCCAGCCCCACCCGTGGACGGCGGCGACGTCGGCCAGCTCGCTGGTCGCCGAGACCCCGCTCATCAGCCGGTTGTCGGTGTTCACCGTCACCGCGAAGCCGAGCCGGCGCAGCCGGTCGACCGGGTGCTCGGCCAGGCTCGGGTACGCCCCGGTCTGCACGTTGGACGACGGCGCCAGCTCCAGCACCACGCCCTCGTCGCGGACCCGCCGGGCCAGCTCCCCAAGCGTCCCGTCGGCGGACACCTCGTCGGCGATCCGCACCCCGTGGCCCAGCCGCTCGGCCCGGGCGCCGTCCAGCGCGGCCCGGATCGAGTCGGTGCCGGCGGCCTCACCGGCGTGGATCGTGCGGTGCGCGCCGGCGTCGTCCAGCAGCGCGATCGCCGAGGGGTGCCGGTCCGGCGGGAAGCCGATCTCCGGGCCGGCCAGGTCGAAGCCCACGACCCCGGCGTCGCGGTAGCGGACCACCAACCCGGCCACCTCGTCCCAGCGGTCGGCCTGGCGCATCGCGCACAGCAGCGCCGTCACCCGGACCGGCGTGCCGGAGACCGCGGCCTCCGCGCAGCCGGCGGCGAACCCGTCGAGCATCGCCTCCACGGCCGCCTCGATCGCCAGGCCCCCGGCGGTGGACAGCTCCGGCGCGTAGCGCACCTCGGCGTAGACGACGCCGTCCGCAGCGAGGTCCAGGGCGCACTCCCGGGCCACCCGGTGCAGGCCCTCCGGGCGCTGCAGCACCGCGACGGTGTGCGCGAACGTCTCCAGGTAGCGCACCAGCGAGCCCGAGTCGGCCGACTCGCGGAACCAGCGGCCCAGTGCGTCGGCGTCCGACGCGGGCAGGTCGCGGTAGCCGGCCTCGTCCGCCAGCTCGAGGATCGTGCTGGGGCGCACACCGCCGTCCAGGTGGTCGTGCAGCAGGACCTTGGGGGCGCGGGCGATCGACTCGTGCGTGAGTGGGGCGGGCATTGTCCGATTGTCGTCCTCCGGACTCCGACCGCGGCCAGGAGCCCTCCCGCGGCGGCGGCGAGCGTGTCCGCCTCCTCGGGGGACCCTCCGGGCCCCCACTCGATCGGGGACCCGTTGCCGGCGCGGGGCGGCCGGGCTCAGCTATGTCCGGCCAGGTGCACCAACGCTGGTGAGCTTGGCGGGACGGTGATCAGCTCAGCTGATCGACGCTGCCGGTCGGCGGCGTCAGCGGTCGGCGCGGTCGACCCAGCGGAAGGTGCGCACGCAGAGCACCAGGCCCAGCACGCACCACAGGCCCAGGACGAGGGCGACCCGGCCCAGCTCCCAGGTGCCGGCCGGCTCCTCGGCGGCCAGCTCCGCGGGCAGGAACACCGAGCGCAGGCCCTGGGCCATCCACTTCACCGGGAACAGCGAGGCGACGGTCTGCAGCCAGGTGGGCACCTGGGAGAACTGGATGAACACCCCCGAGATGAACTCCAGCATCAGCGCCAGCGGCGTGATCATCGCCGAGGCGGACCGGCCGCTGCGGGCCAGGCTGGACACGGCGATGCCGACCAGCGTGCAGGCCGCCGCCCCGAGCAGCACGACCCAGGTGAAGGTGAGCCACTGCGTGCCCGAGGGCAGGTCGATGCCGTAGACCAGCACCCCCACCGCCAGCAGGACGCCGACGGTCACCACCGTGACGGCGAGGACCTGCACGATCTTGCCCACGAAGTAGGCGCTCGGCGGCATCGGCGTGCCGGCCAGGCCCTTGAGCGTGCCGTCGGACCGCTCGCCGGCGATGTGGATGGCCATGTTCTGCAGGCTGGAGCCGACCACGCCCGCGGTGACCACGCCGGCCATGAAGTACTGCGGGAACGTCACGCCGTAGCCGATGTCGTAGTCGAGCACCGCGCCCAGGCCGAGCAGCAGCACCACCGGGAAGAAGACGGTGAAGACCACCGACTCCCGCTGCCGGAAGAACTCCTTGACCTCCACGCCGGCGCGGGTGCGGTAGACCGACCCCAGCGACGGCAGCGCCGGGTGCTGCTGCAGCGCGCTCATGCCGGCACCTCCTCGGCGGCGGGTTCGGCGATCATGGTCAGGTACACGTCCTCCAGGGTCGGCCGGGCGACCGACAGCTCGGGCACCTCCCCGCCCAGGCGGGCGGCCAGGTCCAGCACGAACGCCGTCGGGGTGGCGGTGTCCGCCGACCGGCGCCGGCCGTCCTCGCTCCAGCGGACCACCGCCGGCGCCCGTCCCCGGCCGCCCAGCTCAGCCGGTACGGCGACCTCGACCAGCCGGCCGCGGGTGATCACCCCGACCCGGTCGGCCAGCGCCTCGGCCTCGTCCAGGTAGTGCGTGGTGAGCAGGATCGTGGTGCCGAGGTCGCGCAGCGAACGGATCAGCTCCCAGAAGCGGCGGCGCGCCTCGGGGTCGAAGCCGGTGGTCGGCTCGTCCAGGAACAGCATGGCGGGCCGGCCGACGATCCCCAGGGCCACGTCGAGCCGGCGGCGCTGGCCGCCGGACAGGGTGCGGCCGCGGGCCCCGGCCTTGTCACCCAGCCCGACCAGCTCCAGCACCTCCGCGGGGTCCCGCGGGTCGGCGTAGTAGGCGGCCTGGGCGCCGAGCAGCTCCAGGCAGCTGAGCGCCGAGTCGCCCGCGCCGCTCTGCAGCACGATGCCGATGCCCGCCTTCCACGCCCGGCCGCCGACGGCCGGGTCGACACCCAGCACCCGCACCTCGCCGCCGTCCCGGTCGCGGTGGCCCTCGCAGATCTCCACCGTGGTGGTCTTGCCGGCGCCGTTCGGCCCGAGCAGCGCGAAGATCTCGCCCCGGCGGATGTCCAGGTCCAGCCCGTCGACGGCGGGCCGCTCGCCGTAGCGCTTCACCAGACCCCGGATGCTGATCGCGGCATCGTCGTCCAGCGGCTGGCTGCGGCCCGGGGCGACGGAGGTCGACGTGCTGGTCATGAGGTCACAGTGTCCACGCCCTCGCTGTGGCCCCCGGCAGGGTCCCGCCGCGAGCTCGCGCGTGGCGGGGGCCGGGGGCCCTCCTTCAGGCGGTGATCCGCTCCAGCACCAGGGGCAGCAGGACGTCGTCGGTGTCCACGCCCACCGCGCCCTCCAGGGCCTCCAGCGCCCGGGGCAGGCGCGCGGCGTCGTCGGTGTGCAGCTCCAGCAGGGGCTGCCCGGCGGTGACCTGCTCCCCCACCCCGGCGTGCCAGACCACACCGGCGGACGCCGACACCGGGTCCTCCTTGCGCGCCCGGCCCGCGCCCAGGCGCCAGGCGGCCACCCCGACCGCGTAGGCGTCCAGCCGGGTCAGCGTGCCGGTGGCCGGCGCGGTGACCACGTGCCGCTCCCGCGGCTGCGGCAGCGCCGCGTCCGGGTCGCCGCCCTGGGCGGCGATCATCGCCCGCCACGCGTCCATGGCCCGGCCCGATGCCAGCACCTCGGCCGGGTCGACGTCGGAGCGACCCACCCCGGCCAGCATCTCCCGGGCCAGAGCGAGGGTCAGCTCCACCACGTCGGCCGGGCCACCGCCGGCCAGCACCTCCACCGACTCGGCGACCTCCACGGCGTTGCCGGCGGCCCGGCCGAGCGGGCGGTCCATCGCGGTCACCAGCGCGACGGTGCGCACCCCGGCGGCCGTGCCCAGCCCGACCATGGTGCGGGCCAGCGTGCGGGCGTCGTCGGTGTCGCGCATGAACGCCCCGGAGCCGGTCTTCACGTCCAGCACCAGCGCGTCGGCGCCCTCGGCGATCTTCTTGCTCATGATCGAGCTGGCGATCAGCGGGATCGACTCCACGGTGCCGGTGACGTCGCGCAGCGCGTAGAGCAGCTTGTCCGCCGGAGCCAGGTCGTTGCCGGCGGCGCAGATCACCGCGCCGACGTCGCGCAGCTGGCCGATGTACTCGGCGTCGGTGAGCGAGGCCCGCCAGCCGGGGATCGCCTCCAGCTTGTCCAGCGTGCCGCCGGTGTGGCCCAGCCCCCGGCCGGACAGCTGCGGCACGGCCACGCCGCAGGCCGCGACCAGCGGCGCCAGCGGCAGCGTGATCTTGTCACCGACGCCGCCGGTGGAGTGCTTGTCGGCGGTGGGCCGGCCGAGGGAGGAGAGGTCCTTGCGGACACCCGAGTCGATCATCGACTGCGTCCAGACGGCGAGCTCGTCGCCGTCCATGCCGCGGAAGAAGACCGCCATCAGCAGGGCGCTCATCTGCTCGTCGGGCACCCGGCCGTCGGTGTAGGCGGCGATCACCCAGCGGATCTGCTCGGCGCTGAGCCGGTCGCCGTCCCGCTTGGCGCGGATGACGTCGATGGCGTCCATCAGGCCTCCCGCCCGGCCGCGGCCGTGTCCCCGGCAGGCCGCGTGGCGGCAGCCGCCAGGAGGTCCTCGGGGCCGAAGGCGTCGGGCAGCACCTCGCTCATCGGCACGATGCCCAGCGAGACGGTCTCGATGAGCATGGTGGCGCCGCCGTGCTCCCACAGCAGCTGCCGGCAGCGCCCGCAGGGCATCAGCGGCCGGCCGTCCCCGCCGACGCAGGCCACGGCCACCAGCCGGCCGCCGCCGCTGCGGGCCAGGTCGCTCACCATGCCGCACTCGGCGCACAGGCCGAGGCCGTAGCTGGCGTTCTCCACGTTGCAGCCGGTGACCACCCGGCCGTCGTCCACCAGGCCGGCCACGCCGACCGGGAAGGACGAGTAGGGGGCGTAGGCGTGCGTCATGGCCTCGCGGGCAGCGGTCCGCAGGGCGTCCCAGTCGACGTCCACTAGTGCTCTCCTCGTCGGTAGACCAGGCCGTCGGCCTTGGGTGGTCGCAGCCGTTGCGAGGCCAGCGACAGCACCAGCAGCGTGGTCAGGTGGGGGGTGAAGGAGACGATGCCCGGGGGCAGCTCGTCGATGAGCACGTAGGCCACGAGCGAGGCGACGGCGAACGCCCCGGCCAGCCCCGCCTGCAGCACGCGCCCCCGGTAGGCCTGGTAGGCGGCCACCCCGGCCAGCAGCACCGCGACCAGCAGCAGCAGCGCGACGACGGCGGTGCGGCTGCGCAGCTGCAGGGCGTCGGAGAAGCCGAACAGGCCCGCGCCCGCGGCCAGGCCCCCGGGCCGCCAGTTGCCGAAGATCAGCGCGGCCAGGCCGATGTAGCCCCGGCCGTTGGTCTGGCCTTCGCGGTAGATGTTGGCGATGAAGACCAGGAAGACCCCGCCCATGCCGGCCAGCGCGCCGGAGACGATCACGGCGAGGTACTTGAGCCGGTACACCGGCACGCCGAGGGAGTCCGCGGCCGCCGGGTTCTCCCCGCAGGAGCGCAGCCGCAGCCCGAAGGCGGTGCGCCACAGCAGCAGGAAGGTCAGCGGGATGAGCAGCACCGCGACGATGGTCAGCACGCCGACGTCGTTGGTCAGCCCGCGCAGCAGGCCGGCGACGTCGGAGAGCAGGAACCACCGCTTGGCCTCCAGGTCGCCCAGCAGGTCCGGCCCGGACGACAGCACCGGCAGCGACACCGTCGGTGGGCGGCTGCTCAGCGCCGGGGACTGGGTGGGCCCGCCCCCGGCGGGGTTGTCGGTGTACAGCGACTCGGACAGGAACCGCACGACGCCGGCGGCGAGGATGTTGATCGCCACGCCGGAGATGGTGTGGTCGACGCCGAAGCCCACCGTGGCCACCGCGTGCAGCAGCCCACCGAGCGCGCCCATCAGGATGCCGACGGCCAGCGCCCCGCCCCAGCCCCACTGGTAGCCGCCGTAGCCGGCGCCCCAGGTGCCCAGGATCATCATCCCGTCCAGGCCGATGTTGATCACGCCGGCGCGCTCGGCGAAGAGCCCACCGAGCCCGGCGAGCGCCAGCGGCACGGTGAGCAGCAGGGCCGCGGCGAACGTGGAGGACGACGTCAGCGCCTGCTCGCCGCTGATCACCCGCACCGCGGAGACCAGCACGATGACGCCGACCAGCAGCCAGGTCACCCGCCGGGCGCGGCCGCCACCGAGGAACAGCTCGGCGAAGGGCCCGCGGCGGGTCGCCGTCGGGGCGGCGTGCGTGGACGTGCTCATGCCGGTGCTCCCTGTCGCGTGCCGGTCGACCCTGCGTCGGCGCCCAGCCCACCGCCGGCCCCGTCCGGTGGGGCGCCGCCGCCGCCGGGCCCGCCACCGGGCCCACCGCCACCGGGTCCGCCGCCGGTGCTGCCGTCACCCGACGTCGGGGGCGAGACCGCCGGGGCAGCACCGCCCTCGGCCTGCCGGCGGGCCAGCCGCCGGGCCAGCTCGTTGGCGATGACCACCGAGAGCACGATCGTGCCCTGGATGATCGTGACCACCGAGGACGGGATCTGGGCCAGCTGCAGGGGCACCGAGGCCCGGTCCAGGAAGGCGAACAGCAGCGCGCCGAAGGCGATGCCCACCGGGTTGTTGCGGCCCAGCAGCGCCACCGCGATGCCCAGGAAGCCGAGCCCGGAGGTGAACTCCGTGCCGTACTGGTGGTCGTTGCCCAGCAGGTCGGGCAGGCCGATCATCCCCGCGATCGCACCGGAGATGAGCATCGTCTTGACCACCATGGCGCGGGCGTCGACACCGCTGGCCGACGCGGCCGACGGCGACAGGCCGCTGGCCCGCAGGTCGAAGCCGAACCGCGTGCGCTTGAGCAGCACTGCGACCACCACGCCGACGACGACGGCCACCAGCAGGAAGCCGTACAGCTGGCGGGGCGGGTTCTCCAGGCCGAGGACGTCGAGCACCCCGTTCAGGCTGGGCATCCAGCCCGACTCGCCGATCTCCTTCGTGGTGACGATGGAGGCGCCCTCCTCGCTGCCCCGCAGCGGCCCGGTGAGCAGGAAGGACGCGGAGCCGACGGCGATGAAGTTGAGCATGATCGAGCTGATCACCTCGCTGACCCCGCGGGTCACCTTCAGCACGGCCACGATGCCGGCCCAGAGCGCGCCGACCAGCATCGCGACGACGACGATGAACAGCACGTGCAGCGGGGCGGGCAGCGAGACCGCGGCGCCGGCGGCGGCGGACAGGATGGTGGCCATCCGGTACTGGCCCTCGACGCCGATGTTGAACAGGCCCATCCGGAAGGCGACGGCCACGGCGAGCCCGGCCAGGAACAGCGGCACCGCCCGGTTGAGCACGACGACGATGGCGGTGACCTGCTGCTGCGGGGTGTCCCCGAAGTCGAGCATGACCTCCAGCGCGCGGAACGGGTCCTCACCGATCGCGGCGATGACCAGCCCGGAGATCAGCACGGCGGCCACCACGGCGAGGGCGGGGGCCAGCAGGCCCTGCCCGACGCGGCGCAGCGCGCTCATCGGGCACCGGTCCCGGCGACGGCGCCGGTCATGTGCCCGCCGAGTTGCTCGGGCGTGACCTGCGCCGGGTCCAGCGTGGCGACGACGGCGCCGCGCAGCATCACGTGCAGGGTGTCGGACAGGCCGATCAGCTCGTCCAGGTCGGCGGAGATCAGCACGATGCCCATGCCCTCGGCCCGGGCGTCCTTGAGCAGCTCCCAGATCACCGACTGCGCGCCGACGTCGACGCCGCGGGTCGGGTGGGCGGCGATGAGCACCCGCGGGTGCGCGCTCATCTCCCGGCCGACGATCAGCTTCTGCTGGTTGCCGCCGGACAGGGCCACCGCCGGGGTGTCCGGTCCGGGGGCGCGCACGTCGTACTCGCTCATGATCCGGGCGGTGTCGGCCCGGGCGGCCTTGCGGTCGATGAACAGGCCCCGGCCGCGTCGGCTGGCGGCCGGCGGCCGGGTCTGGTGGCCGAGGATGCGGTTCTCCCAGAGCGGCGCGTCGAGCAGCATGCCCTGCCGGTGCCGGTCCTCCGGGATGAAGCCCACGCCGCCCTCGCGGCGGCGCCGGGTGGTCCAGGCGGTGACGTCCTCGCCGCCGAGCCGGATGGTGCCCGCGGCCAGCGGTCGCAGGCCCATGACCGCGTCGACCAGCTCGGCCTGGCCGTTGCCCTCGACGCCGGCGATGCCGACGACCTCGCCCTCGCGCACGGTGAGCGTGACGTCGTCGACGGCCGGCCGGCCGCCCGGCGAGGCCACCGTGACCCCGAGGAGCTCCAGCACCGGGGTGTCCCGGACGGTGGAGGCGCGGGTCTGCGGGGTGGGCAGCTCGGCGCCGACCATCAGCTCGGCCAGCTGCTTGGCCGTGGTCGTCGCCGGGTCGGCGGTGCCGACGGTGGTGCCGCGGCGGATGACGGTGATCGCGTCGGCGACCTTGCGCACCTCGTCCAGCTTGTGCGAGATGAAGATGACCGTCAGGCCCTCGCGCTTGAGCTCGGCGAGGTTGCCGAACAGCTCGTCGACCTCCTGCGGCACGAGCACCGCGGTCGGCTCGTCCAGGATGAGCGTGGTGGCGCCGCGGTAGAGCACCTTGGCGATCTCCACCCGCTGCCGGTCCCCGACGCCGAGGTCCTCGACCAGGTCGTCGGGGTCCAGGCCGAGCGCGTACGCCTCGGAGATCTCGCTGATCCGGCGGCGGGCACCGGCGCCGATGCCGTGCGACCGCTCCGCGCCCAGCACCACGTTCTCCAGCACGGTCAGGTTGTCGGCGAGCATGAAGTGCTGGTGCACCATCCCGATGCCGGCGGCGATCGCGTCGCCGGGGCTCTTGAACGACACCTCGCGGCCGTCCAGCAGGATCTGGCCCTCGTCGGGCCGGTGCATGCCGTAGAGCGTCTTCATCAGCGTCGACTTGCCGGCGCCGTTCTCGCCCACGATCGCGTGCACCTCGCCGCGGCGCACCCGCAGCTCGATGTCGCGGTTGGCGACCACGCCCGGGAACCGCTTCGTGATGCCGCGCAGCTCGACTGCCAGGGGGGCCGGGTCGGTCACTCGATCTCCTTCGGGGGCTGCGGGACGCGCTGACGGTACACACGCAGAACGGCGGGCCCGGGCGTGGTGCACACCGCCCGGACCCGCCGATCGACCGACCCGTCGCAGCGACGGGCCGTCACTCGGGGACGGTGATCTCCCCGTCGATGATCTGCTGCTTGTAGTCGTCGATCTGGGACTGGATGTCCTCGATGAAGCCACCGGAGGTGGCCAGGCCGACGCCGTCGGTGGAGAGGTCGTTGACCACGTCGGTGCCGCCCTCGACGGAGCCGTCGGCGAAGTCGGTGATGAACGCCTGGACGGCGAGGTCGACCCGCTTCAGCACCGAGGTCATGATCACCGGCTGGAGCGCCGGGTCGTCGACCGACTCGTACTGGTCGGAGTCGACCCCGATGGCCCGCTTGCCGGAGGCCACGGCGGCCTGGAAGACACCGATGCCGGAACCGCCGGCGGCGGCGTAGACGATGTCGGCACCGCCGTCGTAGATGCCCTGGGCCACGATCTGGCCGCGGGCCGGGTCGTTGAACCCGGAGAAGTCACCGGCCGGGGAGATGTACTGCGAGGTGACGACGATGTCCGGCTTGACCGCCTTGGCGCCGGCCTCGTACCCCGCCTGGAAGCTCTGGATCAGCGGGGTCTCGACGCCGCCGACGAAGCCGACCTGGCCGGTCTCGCTCTTCAGCGCGGCCGCGACGCCACCGAGGAAGGAACCCTGGTTGGCCGCGAACAGCAGGCCGGTCATGTTGTCCGGGTTGCCGGCGTCGTCGACCGAGCCGTCGACCTGGGCGAAGGTCACGTCCGGGTACTGCTCGGCGACCTCGCCGATCACGTCGCTGTAGGCGAACCCCACGGCGATGACCGGGTTGTAGCCCTGGTCGGCCAGCTGGGTCAGCAGGTCGGCGCGGTCGGAGGCGTCGGCGTTGGGCGAGGCCTCCTGCACCGTGCCGCCGACGTCGGCGATCGCTGCCTCGACGCCGGCGTAGGCCGAGTCGTTGAAGGACTTGTCGCCCCGGCCGCCGGTGTCGTAGGCGAGCCCGATCTTCAGGTCACCGCTCTCGGCGGAGCCGCTCGCGCCGCTCCCGGCGTCGTCGCTGTCGCTGGCACAGCCGGCCAGGGCCACGCTGCCGGCCAGCAGCAGCGCTGCAGCCTTCATCCCACGCACTCGGCGCACGACGGGTCTCCTCTCTCAACGGGCGACGGCGGCTGGACGCCGGCCGTGCCCGGGTGTGGTTCGTCTGTCGACGCTGGTCCGCCGTCGCGCGCCCGTCGGGGCGCGCCCGCGGCGACTCCGGCACGCTAACCGCGCCGGGGGCGTGGATCGGAGCTCGGGCAAGGACCGAGACCCGATCGTTGCCAACAGGCAACGCCCACCACACACCGCCGCCGCGGGCACGCGCGCGGGCAGCGGCGCGGATAGCGTGGGCACCCATGCGCGCGCCGTCGGTCCTGGTCCGTCCGCTGGTCGCGGCCCTGGCAGCCGGCCTGCTGGTGGCCGGTCCGCTGCCGCTGTGGCCGGCCCACGCCGCACCGGTGCTCGCCGAGGCCGCCGCACGGCCGACCGTCGACCCGGCGGCGCCCACGCCCACCGCGCCGCCGGCCGCCGTCCCGCAGGGCAGCGCGCCGGACGGCAGCACCGTGGGCGGGGCGGGGCTGGACACCCGGGGGCTGGTGGTCGTGCCCGGGGCGCCGCCGCTGCCGCCGGGCATCGACGCCCACGGCTGGCTGGTCGCCGACGCCGGCACCGGGGAGGTGCTCGCCGCGCAGGACCCGCACGGCCGCTACTACCCGGCCAGCACGCTCAAGACCCTCACGCTGCTCACCCTGCACCCCCAGCTCGACCCGGCCCTGGTCGTGCAGGGCACCACCGAGGACGAGGCCGTCGAGGGCAGCCGGGTCGGGCTGGTGCGCGGCGGCGCGTACCCGGTGCAGCTGCTCTTCCAGGCGATGGTCATGCAGTCGGGCAACGACGCCGCCAACGCGCTGGCCCGGGCCGCCGGCGGGGTCACCCCCACACTCGCCGCGATGAACGCCACCGCGGAGCGGATCGGCGCCCTGGACACCGTCGCCGGGACACCCTCGGGCCTGGACGTCGCCGGGCAGTCGTCCTCGCCGTACGACCTGGCCCTGATCATGCGGCAGCTCGCCCTCGACCCGGCGATCGTGGCCATCATGCAGACGCCGACCGCGCAGATGCCGGGCGTCGAGGGCATCACCACCGGCTACCAGATCCAGAACCAGGACGCGCTGCTCACCGAGTACCCCGGCACGATCGGGGCCAAGAACGGCTTCACCGACGCCGCACGGCACACCTTCGTGGCCGCTGCCGAGCGGGACGGGCGGCGCCTGGTGGTCAGCCTCATGCAGGCCGAGCGCTCCCCGGTGCCGACCACCACCCAGGCCGAGCTGCTGCTGGACTGGGGCTTCGCCACCCCGGCCGGCGGCGGGGTGGGCCGGCTGGTCGAGCCGGGCGAGGTCAGCACGGCCACCGCGGCACCCGTGCCGTCGGCCACCCCGGGCCAGGACGGCGTGCTCACCTCCCGGGAGGCCGACCGGCAGGCGGCCCCCACCCCGGCCGCCGCGGCGCAGCCGGACCGGGGCGAGTCGCCGCTGGTGCCGATCGGGCTGGGCGTGGGCGCGCTGGCGATCGTGGCGGCCACCGTGGTCGGGCGGCGCCGGGCGCTGGTGCGGCAGCCGCCGGGCAGCGGCCCGCCGCGCCCCTGACCGACGAGCAGCGCCTTCCCCCCTCCACTCTCTGCGCACAGAGCCGAGGTCCGCACTTTCTGTACAGAAAGCGCACTGCTTGCGCTCTCTGTGCAGAGACGTGGGGGGAGTCAGCTGCCGGGGCGGCGGCCGCGCCGGCGCAGCAGGGCGGGCAGCAGCCGGGCGCCGGCCGCACCGACCAGGGCTCCCCCGCCGACCAGCACGGCCACCGTGCGCACCAGCCGCACCGAGGCCGTCCGCGGCTCCCGGGCGGCGGGCACCGGCACCTCCACCCGCTGCGGCCGGTCGGCGCGGATCGGCTCCAGCGCCGCCTCGATCCGCGGGATGGTCGCCGTCCAGGAGGCGGTGAAGAAGGCGAACCGGGCGACGACGTTGATCCACACGACGAGGCCGACGAACCCGCCGAGGGTCTGCGCGGTGACGTTGTCACCGATGATCCCCAGGTAGTAGGCGCCCACGGCCTTGAGCACCTCGAAGCCCACCGCGCCGAACAGGGCGCCGGGCAACAGCTCCCGGAAGCCGAACGGCGTCGCCGGCACGCCCTTGAGCAGCCACAGGAACACGAAGGTGTCCCCGGCGAGGGCCAGTAGCAGGCCGAGACCGGCGGTCACGTAGGGCAGCCAGGAGACGTCGGCCAGCCCCAGCGCCGCCAGCACCCGGGACGACGCCGCGGTGGTCGCCGCGGTCAGCGCGATGCTCAGCGCCCCGGCCGCACCGAACCCGAGCAGCGCGCCGAGGTCCTTGACCCGGTCGAGCAGGAAGTCCGGCGGGTCCGGCCGGCCGCGCCAGATGACGTCCATCCCGGTGCGCACCTTGTCCATGGCGCCCAGGCCCACCAGCAGGAAGCCCACCAGGCCGATCACCCCGACCAGGCCGCGGCTGTCGATCGCGCTCGCCACCTCTTCGGCGAGGGAGACCCCGGTGCTGCCGGGCACCGCCTCGCGCACCGCCTGGGTGAGCTGGGCCTGCAGGAGTTGGTCACCGGACAGCACGAACCCGGCGACGGCGGCCAGCAGCAGGAGCACCGGGAACAGCGCGAGGAACACGTAGTAGGTGACGCCGGCGGCGAGCATGTCGGCCTGTGCGCGGTTGTAGTGGCCACCGGCGTGCACCAGGTGGTCGAAGGCGCGGGAGCGGCGCCGTCCGGCGTGCACCAGCCCGGTGCCGGCCGCGACGGCACGGGTGATCACGTTGCCGCCGTCCGACGCCGGGGGCGCGGTCCTGGGTGTGGTCACCGGGACGAGTCTGCGGGGCCCTCGCGGGCGCCGCTCAGCGGGGCGGGCCGGTCAGCGGGTACCGGCGCGCGATCGTCCACTCACCGCCGGGGCGCTGCTCGAACTCCTGGAAGTGGTCGACCCGGAACTCGGCCTGCACCTCCGACAGCCCGGCGTACGCCAGGTCCAGCATGTCGGTCGGCACGTCCTGGGCCACGGTCACGTGCGGGTGGTAGGGGAAGTTCAAGGAGCGCTCCAGCGGGCCGCTGCGCACGTCGGCGGCGATGAGCTCGCAGTCGGCGATGCCCAGCGCGACGGCCACGAACACCACCTCCGAGATCGGCCGGAAGGTGCCCGTCCCGGCCAGGTGCACGTCGAAGGCGGGGTGCGCCGCGGCCACCCGGCACAGGTGCTCGGTCACCGCCGTCCGCTCGGCGACCGGCACCGCCGTGGGCGGCAGCAGCGTCACGTGCGGCGGCACCATGCTGGCCTGCGGGTCGCCCACCTTGGCCCGCCAGTCGACCAGCAGCTGAGCCCACGGCTCGGGCACCGGCACCACCACGCCGACGACGACGGTGTCCCCCGCCCTGTCTCCCGCCCTGCCCCCGGACCCCGCCCTGTCCGCCAGCTCACCCGGGTCGACCGCCCGGTGCACGAAGGTGTCGTCGTTCACGCACCGCTCCCCGCCGGTGGGAGGAACCCCACCTTGGCGTAGACGTCGGCCAGGACAGGCGCGGCCACCTCTCGGGCCCGAGCGGCACCCGCGGCGAGCACCCGCTCCAGCTCCGCGGTGTCGGCGAGCAGCTCGGTGGTGCGCGCCTGCACCGGCGCCAGGTGGTCGGTGACCACCTCGGCCAGCTCCTTCTTCAGGTCGCCGTAGCCGCGGCCGGTGAAGTGCTCCTCCAGCTCGGCGGTGCTGCGGCCGGACAGCGCCGAGTGGATCGCCAGCAGGTTGGTGACCCCGGGCTTGCCGACCGGGTCGGCCACGACCTCGCGGCCGGTGTCGGTGACCGCGGAGCGGATCTTCTTCGCGGTGACCTTCGGGTCGTCGAGCAGGAACACGCCACCCGACGGCGGCAGGCTCTTGCTCATCTGCTTCTCCGGCGTCTGCAGGTCCAGCACCTTGGCCGCGCCCGGCGGGATGTAGGCCTCGGGCAACGTGAAGGTCGCGCCGTACCGGCCGTTGAACCGGGTGGCCAGGTCGCGGGTCAGCTCCACGTGCTGGCGCTGGTCCTCACCCACCGGCACGCGCTCGGCCTGGTACAGCAGGATGTCGGCCGCCTGCAGGACCGGGTAGGTGAACAGCCCGACGCTCGTGCTCCCGGCGCCCTGGCGCTGGCTCTTGTCCTTGAACTGGGTCATCCGGCTGGCCTCGCCGAAGCCGGTCAGGCACTGCATCACCCAGCCGAGCTGCGCGTGCTCGGGCACGTGGCTCTGCACGAACAGCGTGCTGCTGGCCGGGTCCACGCCCAGTGCGATCAGCTGCGCGGCGGCCACGAGCGTGCGGCGACGCAGCACGGCCGGGTCCTGCTCGACGGTGATCGCGTGCAGGTCCACGACGCAGTAGAAGGCGTCGTGGTCGTCCTGCATGCTCACCCACTGGCGGAGCGCACCGAGGTAGTTCCCGAGGGTGAACGAGTCGGCGGTCGGCTGGATGCCGGAGAGCACGCGGGGAGCAGGCACGCCCGCCATCGAACCACGCACCTCCCCGCCCACCGGTCAGGCTCCGGCAGGCAGCAGGTCTCGGCTGCTCAGCACGTCGTCCAACGCGCCGAGGAAGACGTCGTCCTCCTCGGCGGAGCCGACGGTCACCCGCACGCCCTCGCCCGGGAACGGCCGGGTGATCACCGCCCGGGCCTCCAGTTCCGCGGCCACCTCGGCGCTCCGCTCCCCCAGCGGCAGCCACACGAAGTTGGCCTGGCTGTCCTCGACCACCAGCCCGCGGGCACGCAGCTCGCCGGTGAGCCGGGCGCGCTCGGCGGTGACCGTGGCGCACCGGGCCCGCACCTCGTCCTCGCTGTCCAGCGCGGCGACGGCCGCGGCCTGGGCGACCAGCGAGACGCTGAACGGCACGTTGGTCTTGCGCACGGCCTCGGCCACCGCGGGGTCCTCGGCCAGCAGGTAGCCCACCCGCAGCCCGGCCAGCCCCCACGCCTTGCTGAACGT
The DNA here is from genome assembly GCF_010685995.1 of Goekera deserti. GTDB lineage: Bacteria > Actinomycetota > Actinomycetes > Mycobacteriales > Geodermatophilaceae > Goekera > Goekera deserti. Next base: position 42,281 of record NZ_JAAGWK010000004.1, read on the forward strand.
GCGCAGCACCGCCACGTTGGGCCGCCCGCGCATCACGTCCACGCCGTCGGGCACCTCGGGATCGGTGACGAACTCCCGGTAGGCCTCGTCCAGCACCACCAGCGTGCTGGTCGGGACGGCGTCCAGGAAGCGCTCCAGCGCAGGCCCCCGGACCGCCGTCCCGGTGGGGTTGTTGGGGTTGCAGACGAACACCACCCGGGTGGTGTCGTCGACCGCGGCGGCCAGCGCGGTCAGGTCGTGGGTGTCGGCCGGGCCGCCGGGGCGGCCGGGCACCAGCGGCACCCGCACGTCGCGCGCGCCGGCGACCTGGGCCAGCAGCGGGTACATCTCGAACGACCGCCAGGCGAACGCCATGCTCGTGCCCGGGTCGGCGAAGGACTGGGCCAGCTGCTGGCACAGCGTCACCGCGCCCGAGCCGATCACCACCTGCTCGGGGTCGACGCCGTACCGCTCGGCGAGCGCGCCGGTGAGCACCACCGCCGCGTTGTCCGGGTACCGGTTGGACTCGGCCATCGTGCTGGTCACCGCCTGCAGCACGGCCGGCAGCGGCGGGAACGACACCTCGTTGCTGGCCAGCTTCACCGCGCGGGCGACGCCGATCTCTCGGGCCAGGTCGGCCGGGTTGCGCCCCGGCCGGTAGGTCGGCAGCGCCTGGACGGCGGGACGGGGGCTCACCACGGCGATCGTCTCCTCCTGGCTGGTGCTGCGATGCGCTGCGCCGGAACCCGGGTGCGCTCTCTACGCTCACGGCCATGCGCGTACTCGTCGCCGGTGGTGCCGGCTACATCGGCAGCGTAGTCACCGCTGCCCTGCTCGAGGCCGGCCACGAGGTGACCGTGCTGGACGACTGCTCCACCGGTCACGCCGACGCCGTGCCCGACGGCGCGCGCTTCGTGCAGGCGGGGCTGCACGACTCCTCCCCGGTGCTGGCCGAGGTGCGCCCGGAGGCGGTGCTGCACTTCGCGGCGAAGAGCCTGGTGGGGGTGTCCCAGCGCGAGCCGGAGGACTACTGGCACACCAACGTGGGCGGCTCGCTGGCGCTGCTGGAGGCCATGCGGGCGGTCGACTGCCGGCGCATCGTGTTCTCCTCCACCGCGGCCACCTACGGCGAGCCCGAGTCGGTGCCCATCCGGGAGGACGCGCCCACCCGGCCGACCAACACCTACGGCGCCAGCAAGCTCGCCGTGGACCACATGCTGACCTCCTACGCCGTGGCCCACGGCTTCGCCGCGGTCAGCCTGCGCTACTTCAACGTCGCGGGCGCCGCGTACGGCCTCGGCGAGCGGCACGCCACCGAGACGCACCTGATCCCGCTGGCCCTGCAGGTCGCCGCCGGCACCCGGGAGTCGCTGACCGTCTTCGGCCAGGACTACCCGACCCCGGACGGCACCTGCATCCGCGACTACGTGCACGTGCACGACCTGGCCGCCGCGCACCTGCTCGCGCTGCCCGCCCCCGCGCCGGGCGAGCACCGGGTCTACAACCTGGGCAACGGCACCGGGTTCTCCGTGCAGCAGGTGGTCGACGCCGTCCGCGAGGTCACCGGACACCCGGTGCCGGTGGTCGTCGGCCAGCGGCGGGCCGGTGACCCGGCCCAGCTGGTGGCCAGCAGCGACCGGATCCGCGCCGACCTCGGCTGGGCCCCGGTGCACACCGACCTGACCGGCATCGTCCGCGACGCCTGGGAGACCACCCGCGCCCTGGACAGCGGCGACACCCCGAGCGCAGCGGACGTCGCCGACCAGCGCGGCTGACCGCCCCGCCCCTCCCGCGCCAGCTCCCCGGCGCCG
>NZ_JAAGWK010000005.1 GCF_010685995.1 Goekera deserti
ACCCGGTCCCGAGCCCCCCCCCCGCCCCCGTCCATGGTCCTTCCGCGGGAACGGCCGGCGTCCCGGACAGCCGGGCTGGCCCTTTCCGCGGAAAGGGCCGGTCGGGTCAGACCGCGGTGCTGCCGGTGCGGGAGGCGGCGGTGCCGCGGGCGGAGAGCGGTTCGAGGTCGCCGGTCGGGTCGGCGCGGCGACCCCGCTCGTCGCCGTCCCGGCCCTCCTCGCCCGGTTCCTCGTCGTCGGCGCCCGGGTCGGGGGCGACGGTGATCCGGGCGATGCGCCGGCCGTCCAGCTCGGCCACGGTGAGCTCGCGGCCGGAGGCGACCACCGTGTCGCCGACGACCGGCAGCCGCCCCAGCTCGGCCAGCACGTAACCCGCCACCGTCTCGTACGGGCCCTCGGGCAGCTGCAGGCCGGTGGTCTCGGCGAAGTCGTCCAGGTTGAGCAGGCCGTCGACCTCGTGCGGGCCGCCGGCGGGCTCGTCGTCCTCGGCGACGTCCTCGTCGTACTCGTCGTAGATCTCCCCGATGACCTCCTCGATGAGGTCCTCCAGGGTGACGATGCCGTCGGTGCCGCCGTACTCGTCGACGACGATCGCCAGGTGGTGGCTCTCCCGGCGCATCTCCGACAGCGCGGTGAGCACGCCGGCGGTACCGGGCAGCTGCTTGACCTCACGGGCCAGGTCGCCGACCGTGGCCGCGCGGCCGGCCGGGTGCCTGGGCAGGACCAGGTCGCGCACGTGCACGAAGCCGACGACGTCGTCCTGGCTACGGCCCACCACGGGGTAGCGGGAGTGCGGGGAGTCGGCGATCTGCTTGCCCGCCCGGCTGGCCGTCATCGACGCGTCGAGGAACTGGACCTCGGTGCGCGGTGTCATCACCTCACGCACCTCGCGGTCACCGGCGCGGAACACCTCGTCGATCAGCCGGCGCTCGTCGCTGGACAGCGACTCGTGCGCGGCGACCAGGTCGCGCAGCTCCTCCTGGCTGATCGACTCCCCGCTCTGCGTGGGGTCGCCGCCGAGCAGGCGCACCAGCAGGTCCGTGGAGCGGGAGAGCACCCAGATGATCGGCCGGGACAGCACGGCGATCCGGTTGAGCGGCCCGGCGACCAGCAGCGAGAAGCCCTCCGCCCGCTGCAGCGCCAGCCGCTTGGGCGTGAGCTCCCCGACGACGAGGCTCAGGTAGCTGATGGCGATGGTGACCAGCACGAAGGCCAGCGGGTCGGCCAGGCCCGGGCCCATGCCCATCCCGGTGAACCAGTCGGCCAGCGGTGTCGACAGCGTGCTGGCGCCGAAGGCGGCGGAGAAGAAGCCGGCCAGGGTGACGCCGACCTGCACGGCGGCCAGGAACCGGTTGGGGTCGCTGAGCAGCTTGCCCAGCGCGCGCCCCCGGCGGCCGGTGCCCTCCAGGGCGCGCACCTGGGACTCGCGCAGCGACACCAGGGCGATCTCGGCGCCGGAGAAGAAGCCGCCGATCAGCACGAACACGACGACCAGGACGACGTTGAGCCAGATCTCGCTCACCAGCGGTGGTGCTCCCTCGGGGGGCGAGGCGGGACGATGAGCACCCACCGTAGTCGCGACCGGGCCGGCCGCCCGCCGCGAGGCCCGGGCCGGGGACCGGGCAGCCCGGGCACCGCGCGGCGGCCTCCTGACGCTCCGTGCTCGTCTACGCTCAGCGGGTCACACACTCTGAGCCGAGGAGCTCGCGTGCCCGATCGGACGACGACGGCGCCGCGCACCCACCGCTGGTCCATCGCCCTGGTGGCCGTGGCCGTCGCGCTGGTCCCGCCGGCGGTCGGTGCGATCGGCGCGCCCGCGGCGGTGGCCGGGCAGGTCGACGCCCCGGTGGCCGGGGCGGACGCCCGGGCGGTCGGCACCGACGCGTCGGCGCCCGATGCCCTGTCGGCGCCCGGTGACCCGTCGCCGGCTCCTGCACCGGGAGCACCAGCGCCGGGTGCAGGAGCGGCGAGTGCTCCCGCGCCGGGCACCCCGGCGCCCGGGGCCCCTGTCCCCGAGGGGGCGCCCCCCGGCGTGCCGGCTCCAGGAGGCTCCGCTCCGGGCGGCTCAGCTGCGGGCGGCTCAGCTGCGGGTGGCACGGCCCCGGGCAGGACGACTCCGGCACCCGGGGCACCGCCCCCGGCTCCGCTGGGCGCCGGCGCGCCGGCGCCCGCGGCGCTCCCCTCCCCCGCGCGTCCGGCGGCCACCACGGGCCCACGGGGCACGCCTGCCGGGCCGGCCGGGTCCGCGCCGCCGGCCGCAGCGGCGCCCACGCCCGCCCCGGCGCCACCGGTGGCCACCGGGTCGGCCGACGCCGCCGAGGCCGACGTGCTGGCGCTGGTGAACGAGGCGCGCGCCGCCGCCGGCTGCGCACCCGTCACCCAGGACGGCGCCCTGGCGGACCTGGCCCGCGCGCACAGCGCGGACATGCGCGACCGCGGGTTCTTCAGCCACACGGACCCCAACGGACAGGACCCGTGGGCCCGGGCCCGGGCGGCCGGTGTGTCCACGGCGCGCGCGGAGAACATCGCCCGCGGCCAGTCCGACGCTGCCGCGGTGATGGCCGGCTGGATGGCCAGCCCCGGCCACCGGTCCAACATCCTGAACTGCTCGCTGCGCACCCTCGGGGTGGGCGTGGCCCGCGGCCCCGGCGGCCCCTGGTGGACGCAGGTCCTCGGCAGCTGACCGCCGACCATGATCACCCCGGGTCCAGCGGGGTGTCCGGCCGCCGGACAGCCCGCTGCACCCGGGGTGATCATGACGCCAGCGCGGAGTGGACCCGCACCAGCATCCCGGCGGGGCGGTGCAGGTCGGCAGCGGTGACGAAGACGACCCGCCATCCGGCAGCGAGCAGCGCGTTGAGTCGCCGGCGGTCGGCGACGAACTGCTGCGGGTCCCGGTGCCAGAGGCCGTCGTACTCCACGGCGAGGCGGTGTTCGGGCCAGGCGAAGTCCACCCTGGCGACGAACACCCCGCGGTGCAGGACCACGTGCTGAGCCACCGAGGACAGCCCGGCCCGCTGCAGCACGAGCCGCAGCCGGGTCTCCTGCGGCGACTGGGCCAGCCCGTCGGCCCACCCGACGACCTCGCGTGCCTGCCGGCTCCCCCGGCACCTCGGCAGCGCAGCGACGGCACGGCGCACGTCTCCCAGGTCCACCATGCCGGCGTGCACCAGGCGATCGAGGAGCACCACGACCTCGTCGGGATCCGGAGCCCCGGAGCGCGCGAGGTCCACCGCCGTCCGGACACGGTCCGTCCACCGCAGCCACGGGCCCTGCCGGACGACGTCGCCCGAGAGGTCGGCCGCGCGCACGCGCACACCCGGCGCCGGGCTCCACCGGGTCCCGGGCGGCAGGAGGACCTCGACCGGGTCGTCCGGGCCGACGAGTCCGCGCACGCCCCAGAGGTCTGCGGCGGTGCGACCCCCGAAGGCTGCGCCCGGCGGCATCACCAGCGCGGTGCCGCGGGCGTACAGCCGGTGGGTGCGCTCCTGGTCGACGTGCGCGTAGACGTCGTGCCGCACCCGCCGCCAGGCACTGCTGCGCAACTGGTCGGGGGTCAGCAGGCCGGCGCCCACCGCCCAGGTGCCCCGGAACACCATCCCCCGCAGGGTCGGCGGCACGCCAGGGGCAGGAGGCACCACGAGAGCATCGACGTCCGGCGCCCACCGCCGCTTCCGTCGTCCACAGGCTTGATCACCACGGGTCCAGCGGGCGGTCGGGTCGCCGGACAGCCCGCTCAGCCCGAGGTGATCACCGTCCACCCCCGGGACGCACGACGGCCCCGCACCCGGGAGGGGGTGCGGGGCCGTCGGGGGGAGGGCGGGGTGGGTCAGGCCATGGCCTTCTGCAGGTTGGCGTCGATCGCGGCGAGGAAGTCCTGGGTGCTGAGCCAGGGGGCGTCCTTGCTGATCAGCAGGGCGAGGTCCTTGGTCATCTGGCCGCTCTCGACGGTCTCGATGCACACGCGCTCGAGGGTCTCGGCGAAGGCGGTGACCTCCGGCTGGCCGTCCAGCTTGCCGCGGTGCGCGAGCCCCCGCGTCCAGGCGAAGATCGACGCGATCGGGTTGGTCGACGTCTCCTTGCCCTGCTGGTGCTGGCGGTAGTGCCGGGTGACGGTACCGTGCGCGGCCTCCGCCTCGACGGTCTTGCCGTCCGGGGTGGCCAGCACCGACGTCATTAGGCCCAGCGAGCCGAAGCCCTGCGCCACGGTGTCGCTCTGCACGTCGCCGTCGTAGTTCTTGCACGCCCAGACGTAGCCGCCCTCCCACTTGAGGGACGCCGCGACCATGTCGTCGATGAGGCGGTGCTCGTAGGTGATCCCGGCGGCGTCGAACTTCTCCTTGAACTCCGCCTGGAACACCTCCTCGAAGATGTCCTTGAACCGGCCGTCGTAGGCCTTGAGGATGGTGTTCTTCGTGGAGAGGTACACCGGGTAGTTGCGGTTCAGGCCGTAGTTCAGCGAGGCCCGGGCGAAGTCGCGGATCGAGTCGTCGAGGTTGTACATCGACAGCGAGACGCCGGCACCGGGGGCCTGGAAGACCTCGCGCTCGATCGGCTCGGAGCCGTCCTCGGGGGTGAAGACGACCTTCAGCGTGCCCGCGGAGGGGAAGGTGAAGTCGGTGGCGCGGTACTGGTCGCCGTAGGCGTGGCGGCCGATGATGATCGGCTTGGTCCAGCCCGGCACCAGGCGCGGCACGTTGCTCATGATGATCGGCTCGCGGAAGATCACGCCGCCGAGGATGTTGCGGATCGTCCCGTTCGGGGAGCGCCACATCTTCTTCAGGCCGAACTCCTCGACGCGCGCCTCGTCGGGGGTGATGGTGGCGCACTTGACGCCCACGCCGTGCTTCTTGATCGCGTTGGCGGAGTCGATGGTGACCTGGTCGTCGGTGGCGTCCCGGTGCTCCATGCCCAGGTCGTAGTACTCCAGGTCCACGTCCAGGTACGGCAGGATCAGCTGGTCCTTGATGAACTGCCAGATGATCCGGGTCATCTCGTCGCCGTCGAGCTCGACGACGGTGCCCTTCACCTTGATCTTGTCCACGTGGGGTGGTCCCTCTCTGTAGCGGCCGGGACGCGGACTGCGCCCCGAGGAGGCCCGGCGGTCGCGCCGGGCGGGTGGGCTAGAGGTCGGCGACGTCGGCCTGCTTGGCGCGGACGGCCTCGGCCGCCTCGCGCAGCCCGGCCAGCTCGCTGTCGGACAGGTCGCCCTCGACGACGCGGGTGATGCCGCCGCGGCCGATCTCGGCCTCGACGCCGAGGTACACCCCGCTGATGCCGTACTGCCCGTCGACCCAGGCGCAGACCGGCATGACGGCCCCTGCGTCCTCGATGACGGCGCGGGCCATCCGGGCGGCGGCCGCGGACGGCGCGTAGTAGGCGGACCCCGTCTTGAGCAGCGCCACGACCTCGGCGCCGCCGTTGCGGGTGCGGGTGACCAGGTGCTCGATCCGGTCGGCGGCCAGCACGTCGGCCAGCGGCTTGCCGTCGACGGTGCAGCGGCTGGGCACCGGCACCATGGTGTCGCCGTGGCTGCCGAGGGTCAGCGTGCGCACCGAGCCCACCGGGACGCCGAGCTCCTCGGCCACGTTGTTGGTGAAGCGGGCCGTGTCCAGCATGCCGGCCTGCCCCATCACGCGCTCCTTCGGGAAACCGGTGGCCAGCTGGGCCAGCGCGGTCATCTCGTCCAGCGGGTTGGACACCACGATGACCACGGCGTCGGGTGAGGTGCGGGCGACGTTCTCGGCGACCTGGCGGACGATCTTCGCGTTGGTCTCGATCAGGTCCATCCGGCTCATGCCCGGCTTGCGCGGCAGGCCGGCGGTGATCACGACGACGTCGGATCCCTCGGTGCCCTCGTAGGACCCGCCGCCGACGCCGACGACCTGGGTCTCGAAGCCCTCGATCGGGCGGGACTGGTTCATGTCGAGGGCGATGCCCTCCGGCTTGCCCTCCACGATGTCGGTGAGCACGACGGTCTCGAAGACGTCGTACTCAGCGAGGCGCAGAGCAGTGGTGGAGCCGTAGAAACCGGCGCCGACGACGGTGACCTTGCCCGTGCGGGGCTTCGCTGCCATGGTCACGAACCTATCGCCCACGGCGCTGCAGCACACCTGGCAGGGGTCAGCCCGCGGGGATGACGACGGCGAACACCGTCAGCAGCACCCCGACCGACAGGCACAGCACGACGTCGACGAGCCGGCTCCGAACGGCGAGGAACCCGGCCCGGCGCACCGGCAGCAGCAACCGCAGCACACCCGCCGCGGCGACCCCCAGGCCTATCGTGATCAGCCCACGGCGCCAGAAGTCGGCGGCCACCAGCAGCAGCCCCACCCCGACCGTCAGCAGGACGACGCCCAGCGGCCACTGCCGGATGAGACCGGCGAGCACGGGCCGGCGCGTGTACAGCGGCGGCCGGGTGGCCCCGGTGCCGCCGGCCCGTGGGGTCATGCGGTCAGCGCTCCGGGGGCGGGCGCCTGCCCGGCGGTGCGGCGCGCCAGCGCCTGCTCCGCGGCGACGACCACGTTGGACAGCAGCATCGCCCGGGTCATCGGGCCCACCCCGCCGGGGTTGGGGGCCACGTGCCCGGCGACCGAGGCGACGTCGGCGGCGACGTCCCCGGCGATCTTCCCGTCCACCCGGCTGACCCCGACGTCGAGCACCGCCGCCCCGGGCTTCACCATCGCGGCGGTGACCAGGCCGGGCACCCCGGCCGCGGCGACGACGACGTCGGCGGTGCGCAGGTGGGCCGCCAGGTCACGGGTGCCGGTGTGGCAGAGGGTGACCGTGGCGTTCTCGCTGCGCCGGGTGAGCAGCAGGCCGAGCGGCCGGCCGACGGTGATGCCGCGGCCCACGACGACCACCTCGGCGCCGGCGATCGGCACGTCGAAGCGGCGCAGCAGCTCGACGATGCCCTGCGGCGTGCACGGCAGCGGCGCCGGCACCCCGAGCACCAGCCGGCCCAGGTTGACCGGGTGCAGACCGTCGGCGTCCTTGGCCGGGTCCATCAGCTCCAGCACGGCGTTCTCGTCCAGCCCGCGCGGCAGGGGCAGCTGCACGATGTACCCGGTGCACGCCGGGTCGGCGTTGAGCTCCTCGACCACCGCGACGACGTCGGCCTGGCTCGCCGTCGCCGGCAGCTCGCGCTGGATGCTGGCGATGCCGACCTGGGCGCAGTCGGAGTGCTTGGCGCCCACGTACCAGCGGCTGCCCGGGTCGTCCCCGACCAGCAGCGTGCCCAGCCCGGGACGGTGCCCGGCGGCGGCCAGGGCCTCGACGCGGGCGGTCAGCTCGGTGCGGATGGTCGCTGCGGTCGCCTTGCCGTCCAGGATGGTCGCGGTCACCCCGCCAGTCTGCCCGAGGACGCCGGCCGGAGGTCCCGCCCCCGCGCGCCGCGTCCGCGGGCTGCCGACCCGGGGCGGTCACTAGGCTCCTGCGCCAGAGCGGCGGCGACCCGCCGCCCGACCCAGAGCGGAGAGGCCCGATGAGCGGACCAGCACACCGAGCCGACGGCACCGGACCGGTCGACGGCCACGAGCCGCCCGCCAGCGGCGGGCCGGCCCACGGCAGCTCGGCGGCCGGGACCTCGGACACCGGCCGTCCCGCCGAGCCGGCGACGGAGCCGTCGCCCGGCGGGCCGGCGGTGCAGGGCGCCACCCGGGACGACCAGCTGGGCGGCGCCGACCACCAGGCATGGCAGCGCCCGGACGGGGGTCGACCGGAGCCGACCCAGGACGACGCTGCCCGGTACCAGCCGGCGCCGCAGGCCCCGCCCCAGCAGGCGCCCCACCCGGGGGGCACCGGCGTGCAGCCGGCGGTCGGCCCGCAGTCGCAGGCCGCGCCTGCGGGGGCGGCCACCGCGCCGCAGTACCGCAGCAACCCGGTGGCGTTCCGGCGTCCCGACGTGCTGGCCGGCCTGCTGCTGCTGCTGGCCGGGGTGGCGGCCGGCGTCAGCCTGGTGCTGGACTGGCTGCCCGACGGCCGCACCGGCACCGACCTGGTGCGCACCGGCGTCGACCAGGTCCGGACGTCGTTCTCCGACGTGGTCGACTCCGGCTTCTGGCAGCCGCTGCTGGTGGTGCTGGGCGGTGGCGCGCTGGCCCTGCTGGGCCTGCTGATGTTCCTGCCGGCCCGCAGGCACCGGCTGCTCGGGCTGCTGGCGCTGCTCGTGGCCGGCGGGGTGGTCGCCGCGGTGCTGGTGCCGCTGGTCCAGGAGCGGTTCCGGATGGACACCTTCGACCTCGGCTTCTACGTCGCCATCGCCGTCGCCGTCCTGGGCCTGCTCGGCGCCCTCAAGGCCCTGCTCACCGGCCCCAAGTACGCCACCGCCGGCCCCACCTGACCCCCGCTCTTCCACCCAGCCCCGCCGGGCTGTCCCGCGCGGGATCATGGAGCTGCGTGAGCGACACGCCGCCCCGCACCTCACGCAGCTCCATGATCGCCGGGCACGACCGTCGGCGGGTGGCTAGTGGGCGAAGTGGCGGGTGCCGGTGAGGTACATGGTCACGCCGGCGGCGGCCGCCGCGGCGACGACCTCCTCGTCGCGCACCGACCCGCCGGGCTGGGCCACCGCGCGGACGCCGGCGTCCAGCAGCACCTGCAGGCCGTCGGCGAACGGGAAGAACGCGTCCGAGGCGGCGACCGACCCGGCCGCGCGGTCCCCGGCGCGGGCGACGGCGAGCCGGGCGGCGTCCACCCGGTTGACCTGGCCCATCCCGACGCCGACCGTGGCCTTGTCGTGGGCGAGCAGGATCGCGTTGCTGCGCACCGCGCGCACGCTGCGCCAGGCGAACACCAGGTCGTCCAGGGACGCCGCGTCCAGCGGCTCGCCGGTGGCGAGGGTCCAGTTGGCGGCGTCGTCGCCGTCGCCGCCGATCCGGTCGGTGCTCTGCAGCAGCAGGCCGCCGCTGATCGACCGCATCTCCAGCGGGGACGCCGGGGCGTCGGGCAGCCGCAGGAGCCGGATGTTCTTCTTCCGGGTGAGCACCTCGACGGCGTCCTCGGTGAACGACGGCGCCACCACCACCTCGGTGAACACCTCGGCGATCTGCTCGGCGGTGGTCAGGTCGACCTCGCCGTTGACCGCGATCACGCCGCCGAAGGCCGACACCGGGTCGCAGGCGTGTGCCTTGCGGTGCGCCTGGGCGATGTCCGAGCCGACGGCGATGCCGCACGGGTTGGCGTGCTTGATGATCGCCACGCAGGGGTCGGTGTGGTCGTGCGCGGCGCGCCAGGCGGCGTCGGTGTCGACGTAGTTGTTGTACGACATCGGCTTGCCGTGCAGCTGCTCGGCGTGGGCCAGGCCCGGCTGCGGGCTGCGGTAGAGCGCGGCCCGCTGGTGCGGGTTCTCCCCGTAGCGCAGCACGTCGGTCCGCTCCCAGCTGCCGCCGACCCACGTCGGGAAGCCGGTCTCGTCGTCCGGGGCCAGCACCGAGCCCATCCAGGAGGCGACGGCGGTGTCGTAGGCGGCCGTGTGCCGGAACGCGGCGACCGCCAGCCGGCGCCGCTCGTCGAGGGTGAAGCCGCCGGCCTGCACGGCGGCGAGCACGTCGCCGTAGCGGGCCGGGTCGACGACGACGGCGACCGACGGGTGGTTCTTCGCGGCCGCGCGCACCATGGCCGGCCCGCCGATGTCGATCTGCTCGACGCACTCGTCCGGCGACGCCCCGGAGGCCACCGTCTCGCTGAACGGGTACAGGTTGACCACCACGAGGTCGATGGCCGCGATCTCCAGGTCGGCCAGCTGCTGCACGTGGTCGGGCTTGCGGCGGTCGGCCAGGATGCCGGCGTGCACCGCGGGGTGCAGGGTCTTCACCCGGCCGTCCAGGCACTCCGGGAAGCCGGTGACCGACTCCACCGGCGTCACCGGCACCCCGGCGGCGGCGATCCGGGCGGCGGTGGCGCCGGTGCTGACCAGCTCCACGCCGGCGGCCACCAGCCCGCGGGCGAGCTCCTCGACGCCGGTCTTGTCGTAGACGCCGAGGAGGGCGCGGCGGATCGGCGTGCGGTCGGTCATCGGGTGGTCTCCCTGCTCAACGTGCGCCGTCATGGTCGGCGGTGACGAAGGACGCCACCGTCTCGGTCAGGAGCCTGCGCTCCACGGTCTTGATCCGCTCGTGCAAGCGGGCCTCGTCGTCGCCGGGCAGCACCGGGACGGCGCGCTGGGCCAGCACCTGCCCGGTGTCCACGCCGGCGTCGACCAGGTGCACGGTCGCACCCGTCTCCGGCACGCCGGCGGCCAGGGCGTCGCGCACGGCGTGCGCGCCCGGGAAGGCGGGCAGCAGCGCGGGGTGGGTGTTCAGCAGCCGCCCGCCGTACGCGGCGAGCACCGCGGGGCCCAGCAGCTTCATGAACCCGGCACAGACGACGACGTCGGGGGCGTGCGCCCGCAGCTCGCCGGCCAGGGCGCGGTCCCAGGCGGCCCGGTCGGGGTGGTCGGCCACGCGCAGGACGAACGTGGGCAGCCCGCGCGAGCGGGCGAGTGCGAGCCCGGGGGCGGCCGGCCGGTCGGCGCCGACGGCGACCACCTCGGCCGGGTAGTCCGCGGCGTCGGTGGCCTCGAGCAGGGCCGCGCACAGCGAGCCGGTGCCGGACAGCAGCACCACCACCCGGGCCCGCGCCGGTGCGGGGGCGGCAGGGGCGGGCACGTCCGCCAACCCTAGTGGCCCCGCGGCACCGCGGTGTCCCCCGCTCAGCCCGGGGACCGCCAGCGGGTCACGAGCCCGGCGAGTGCGGCGGCGATGCCGGCCTGGGCGCCGGTGGCGAGGCCCGTGGCGAACGCCGGAGCGCCGACCTCGGTGAGCCCGCCGTCCCCGAGCTGGGCGCCGGCCACCCACACCAGCACGCCGACGGCGACCCCGACGCCGAGCCCGGCGGCCACGCCCCACAGCCCGGCCAGCAGGCTGCCGCCGTCCTCGGCGCGCATGTGCCGGCCGAGGGTGACCCCGGCGACCAGGCCGGCGATCGCGGGCACGGCCTGGGACACGAAGGCGATGAACGGCACGGCCTGGGTGTCGGGCAGGGCGGCGAACAGCGGCAGCGCCGGCACCGTCCCGAGGGTCACCCCGCCGACCGACACGAGCGTGGCCTCACCCACGACGAAGCCGGGCCCCGCCGCCAGGCCGGCGACGGCGAGGGCCGCGTTGGGCACCAGCAGCACGCACAGCGCGAGCAACCCGAGGACGCCGGCGCCGGCGCCACCCAGGCTGCGGAGCAGGGCGGCGAAGCCGTCGGCGTCGCTGGCCAGGGCGACGGCCAGCACCAGCGCGCAGAGCGCGCACAGCGCGCAGGTCCCGGCGACCACGGCCCGGGCGAGGGCCCGGGCCGGCCACCGGGCGGCGTCCAGCGCGCCGTCGAGCAGGCCGGTCTCCCGCGCCACCCCGAGGCCCGCGGCCGCCAGCGACAGCACCAGCGCCCCGGCCACCACGCGCAGCAGCCCCACCCGGGCACCCGGGGCGTCCGCGGCCAGCGCGAGCAGCGTCATCAGCCCGGTGTGCGTGGACACCAGGGCGCCGAGCAGCACCGCCGGGCCGACCGGCCCGGTCACGTCGGCGTGCCGGACCACCCAGCGGCCGGCGCGGGACAGCGCCCACACCAGGCCGGTGGTCAGCAGCAGCGGCGCGACCACCAGCGGGCCGGACGGCAGTGTGAGCCCGGCGCCGCCGGCGAGCAGCCAGAGCTGGGCCGCCACACGCGCCGACCCCCCGGAGGAGAGGCCACCGTCGGGGTCCAGGGTGTTGACGACGACGAGCCCGAGCCACAGGCCGAGCAGCGCCGTCGCGGTGACGGCGACCGCCGCGGCAGCGGCCAGCCCGCCGACGGCCACCACGGGCAGGGGTGCGTCGTCGCGGCGTCCGGGGCGCGGGAGTCGCGCCAGCAGCGAGGTCACCCCACCACTCTCGCAAGTGCGCGCGGCAGATGGGCGGCGCACGCGCGGATCGTCCGGTCACAGCCGGTGAGACGCGGCGAGGTCCGCCGAGCCGTGCGGCTCGACGGACCTCGCCGGTGGTGCGCAGCCCGCAGCGGGCGTCAGGAGCGACCTGGCTCCGCTCCCCCACCGAGGGCGGTGCTGCCGTGCGGACCGTCCTGCGCCGGGACCGGACCGGCCGGCGCCGGGCCGGGCTGTCCGGGCACCGGCGGGCGGGCGGCCTGCACGGTCGCGGCCTCGGGCAGCCCGGGGCCGCCCGCGGTCGGGTCGCCCTGCTGGCCGCGGCCGTGCCCGTCACTGCCGGGCCGGCTGTCGGCGTCGTGCCCGCCGGCCGGCTGCGCCGCCCCGCGGTCCCCGTCGGCCGGCGGCTGTGCCGGTCCCTGCTGTCCCGGTCCCTGCTGTCCCGGTCCCGACTGGCCGTTCCAGGGGCCGGCGGGCGGACCCTGCCAGGGTGCGGGGGCGCCGTGGTTGCCGAAGCGCGGGCCACCCTGGTTCGCCCACTGGGCGGCACCGGCCAGCCCACCGGTGAGCGGCCTGCCCGCGCGCATCTCCGGGAGCAGCCGGAGCAGCGCGAAGGCCAGCGACGCGAGCGACACCAGCAGCGTCAGCAGCCCGAAGACGCTGAACGAGTCGATGTCGGTGAGGAACGTGACGAACTCGATCAGGGTCAGCAGCACGGCCAGCCCGGTGAGCCCGACCGTGACCAGGCTGCGCGGGAACGGCACCCGCAGGTCGGTCACGGCCGGCAGCAGGGCCCACACCGCGGCGGCCAGCAGCAGCACGAAGGCGAAGCTGATCAGCCCGAAGTCGAAGCCCTGCACCGAGTAGCCCGGGATGGTGCCGGCCACGCCGAACCCGTAGTCGTAGGTCTGGGGGTCCTCGCTGAACCAGGGCAGCAGCGCGAACACCAGGTAGAGCAGGGCGCTGGCGCCGATGACGTAGTCGGCGATCGTCAGCCGCCGGACGTCGACGGCCACACCCTGACCCGGCCCGCTCCCGGGCGGCAGCCCACCCGTGGCACCCGGCGGCGGACCGTAGGCCGGCGGCGGGCCGTAGCCGGCCGGGGGCCCGTACTGCGACGGACCCGAGCCGGGCGGCGGGCCGTAGCCGGGTGGCGGGCCGTAGCCGGGAGGTGGGCCGTAGCCGGGCGGACCCGACTGGGAGTACCCGGGCGGCGTCGCCTGCGGCGTGTACGCCTGCTGCCCGTACTGGTCCTGCCCGTACGACTGGCCCTGGGGCTGCCCGTACTGCTGGCCCTGCGACTGCGCGTACTGCGGCTGCCCGTAGCCGGACGGCGCCACCGGGGGCTGCCCGGGACCGGACGCCGGGGCCTGCTGCCCGTACGACGGCGGGGCCTGCGGCGCGTACCCGGACGGCCCGTACACGGCCGGTGCGGCCTGCGGCGCGTAGCCGGGCGGCGGCGTCGCCTGCGGCGGCTGCCACCCGGCCTGCGACGGCTGACCGGCGGCCTCCGGGGAGGCGCCGGGCCCGGACGCCGGCGGCGGACCCGGGGAGTCCGGGGTCCGGTCGGGCTCACTCGTGGTCATCGCGCAGCCGTCTCCTCGATCGTGAGCAGTCTCCTGCGTCCAGGATGTCCGAGCGCCCGGGCTCCGTCGAGGCAGCCACGCTGGCCCTCACCCCGCCGGAGGGGTGCCGCGGTGCCCGCTCCCCGAGGCGCAGCCCGGCACCGGACGCGCCGCTGCCCGGCACCCCGTGGGGGTGCCGGGCAGCCGGTCAGCCCGCTGGAGCGGGGGTCCCGCTCAGCCGTTGACGAGCTCCCGCATGAGGCGCGCGGCCTCCGACGGGGTCTTGCCGACGCGTACGCCGGCGGCCTCGAGGGCCTCCTGCTTGGCGGCGGCGGTGCCGGCCGAGCCGGAGACGATGGCGCCGGCGTGGCCCATGGTCTTGCCCTCGGGGGCGGTGAAGCCGGCGACGTAGCCGACGACGGGCTTGCTGACGTTGGCCTTGATGTAGTCGGCGGCGCGCTCCTCGGCGTCACCACCGATCTCACCGATCATCACGATGGCCTCGGTCTCCGGGTCGTCCTGGAACGCCTGCAGGCAGTCGATGTGCGTGGTGCCGATGACCGGGTCGCCGCCGATGCCGACGGCGGTGGAGAAGCCGATGTCCCGCAGCTCGTACATCATCTGGTAGGTCAGCGTGCCGGACTTGCTGACCAGCCCGATCTTCCCGGCCTGGGTGATGTTCGCCGGGATGATGCCGGCGTTGGAGCGCCCGGGGCTGATCAGGCCCGGGCAGTTGGGCCCGATGATCCGCGTGCTCGCGCCCTGGGCGTGCGCCCACACGTAGGTGGAGTCGTGCACCGGGATGCCCTCGGTGATGACGACGGCCAGCCCGATGGCGGCGTCGACGGCCTCGAGCACGGCGCCCTTGGCGAACTTCGGCGGCACGAAGATGACGGTGACGTCGGCCCCGGTCTCCTTCATGGCCTCGGCCACGCTGCCGAAGACCGGGACGGTGGCGCCGTCGAAGTCGACCGTCTGGCCGCCCTTGCCCGGGGTCACGCCACCGACGATCGCGGTGCCGGAGGCCAGCATCCGCTGGGTGTGCTTGCGGCCCTCGGAGCCGGTCATGCCCTGGACGATGACCTTGCTGTTCTCGTTGAGGAAGATCGACATCTCGGATTCCTGTTCAGAAGATGATGGAGCGGCCCCCTTCCAGGGGCCCGCCGCGAGCTTGCGAGTGGTGGGGAGGAAGGGGGTCCTTCCTCAGGCGGAGGCGAGCTCGGCGGCGCGGCGGGCTGCGCCGTCCATGGTGTCGACGACGGTGACCAGCGGGTGGGCGGCCTCGGCGAGGATGCGCCGGCCCTCGTCGACGTTGTTGCCGTCCAGGCGGACGACCAGCGGCTTGGTGGCGTCGTCGCCGAGCATGGCGAGCGCCGACACGATGCCGTCGGCGACGGCGTCGCAGGCGGTGATCCCGCCGAAGACGTTGACGAACACGCTCTTCACGGCCGGGTCGCCGAGGATGATGCCCAGACCGTCGGCCATCACCTGCGCCGAGGCGCCGCCACCGATGTCCAGGAAGTTGGCCGGCCGGACGCCGCCGAACTCCTCACCGGCGTACGCGACGACGTCCAGGGTGCTCATGACCAGCCCGGCGCCGTTGCCGATGATGCCGACCTCGCCCTCGAGCTTGACGTAGTTGAGGCCCTTGGCCTTGGCGGCGGCCTCGAGCGGGTCCGCGGACGCCGCGTCCTCCAGCGCCTCGTGCTCGGGGTGCCGGAAGCCGGCGTTCTCGTCCAGGGTGACCTTGCCGTCGAGGGCGAGCACCTTGCCGGACGGGTCCTTGGCCAGCGGGTTCACCTCCACCAGGGTGGCGTCCTCCTTCGCGAAGACGTCCCACAGCTGGACCGCGATGGCGATCACCTGGTCGCGCACGTCGGCGGGGAAGTTCGCGGCGTCGACGATCTCGGCGGCCTTGGCGGCGTCCACGCCGACGGTGGCGTCGATCGGGATGCGGGCCAGCGCCTCGGGCTTGCTGACCGCGATCTCCTCGATCTCCATGCCGCCCTCGACCGAGGCCATGGCCAGGAAGGTGCGGTTGGACCGGTCGAGCAGGTAGGAGAAGTAGTACTCGGCGGCGATGTCGCTGGCCTGGGCCACGAGCACGCGGTGGGTGATGTGGCCCTTGATGTCGAGGCCCAGGATGTCCTGCGCGCGCGCCTTCGCGTCCTCGACGGTCTCGGCGAGCTTCACGCCACCGGCCTTGCCACGGCCGCCGGTCTTCACCTGCGCCTTGACGACGACGGTGCCGCCGATCTCGCGGGCGATCGCCTCCGCCTGCTCCGGCGTCTCGGCCACCCCACCGGGGAGCACGGGGACGTCGTGGGCGGCGAACATGTCTCGGGCCTGGTACTCGAAGAGATCCACGATGGAGGACCGTAACGCCCTCGTGACCCCGCCGTCTCCCACCGGTCCCGCTCCGTGGGGGGCATCACAGGGCCACAGCGGGCTCAGCTGCGGGTTCGGGCCCTCAGCGGGTGTCCGGTGCCGGTGCCCCCGACACGGCGGCCGGGCCACGGTCGGGGCGCGGGACCGGCCGGTGCCGCCAGGCCGCCACGGCCAGCAGCACGTCGAGCAGACCGAGCACCAGCAGCCCCGCTCCGGGCACGGTCCAGACCACGTCGTCGGACGTCGCGGCGTCCCGGAGCCCGGTGAGCCCCTGGGCCAGCACGACCAGGCCGACGGCGGCCAGCCCACCGACGGCGGCCAGCCGCGGGCGCAGCGAGGGCGCGATCACCGAGCACAGCAGCAGCGCGCCGGCGAGCAGGAGCCCACCCAGCAGCGCCAGGCCGGGCCGCTCCAGCAGGGCCTGGGAGCCCTCGCGCGTCACCACGGTCACCAGGCCGGTGTCCGGGTCGGTGACCAGCTCGTCGGGCACGTCCACCGGCGGCAGCGTCAGGCACAGCACCGTCAGTGCGCCCAGCGCGGCCGCGGTGCCGGCCAGCGCGGGGCGGGCGGGGTCCAGCGAGCCGCCGTCCTCCATGACGGTGCGGCCCCACGCGGCCGCGGCCAGCAGCCCGGCCAGCACGGTGAGCGCGAGGGCGGCGACGCCGAGCACCCAGCCCGCCTGCGCCTGCACGGTGGAGGTGGTGACCAGCTGCCCAGAGATCACCTCGCTGCCCGGGCGGGCGGTCGACGCCCGGCCCTCGTACAGCTCGATGCACAGCCGACCGACGGCCAGCGTGCCGGCCACGGCGCCGTAGGCGAGCCCCAGCTTGGGCACCCGCCCGGCCAGCAGGATCAGCCCGGCCGCCACGGAGGCGAGGGGCAGCAGGACCACGACGAGGACGTCGGCCGGGCCGGACACCAGCCGTACCTCCTCGCCGCCGACGACGAGGTAGGCCAGGAACGGGGCGACCAGGCCGACCAGCCCGGCCAGCACCTGCACCAGACCGGATGCCCGGGCGAGCAGCGGCACGTCGCCGACGACGAGCCGGTCACCGGCGGGCCCGCCGCTGCCGGCGCCGGGTCCCGCCGGTGCGCCCGCCCGTGGCGAGCGCCGGGCCCGGGCCTCCGGGGACGGGGCGGCTGCGGACGCGGACGAGGTGCGGGCGGAGCTGCGGCCGGAGGTCCGGGTGGACGTCGGACGGCCCCGTTCGGGACTTCCATCACGGGACGGCACGGCGTTCCTCTCGTCGTCGGGCCACAACTGCTGAGTGATCAGCCGGACACGGAGCGTGTCGAGGGCAGGATGTGTGACTGTTCACACAGTGGGCATTACCGTGCTGACGACGGAGAACACCCCAGGGTGTCCCGCCGACCACACCGACGACGGGCGCCAGGCCCACCGACCAGGAGCGGGGAGGACGGACGTGACGCGCACACCCCGCACGCTGGCGGGATCAGGGTGGCACGCCGGTGCGCCCGCGACGGTCACCGACTCCGGCGAGCCGGAGGACGTCGGCACGTCCCGGAGCATCGCGCGCACGGTGCGCCAGTACTGCTCCCCGGCCGGCATCGCCGGTGGCCTCACCGAGCTCGCCTGGGTCGGCGCGCACGCCCTGCTGTACCCGCTCGGCACCCGCGCGGACGCGCTGCGGCCCGACGCGCGCATCCGCCCGGGCGAGCAGTCCGCCGCCGTGCGCGCCCTGTTCGCCGACGACCCGCTGGCCGCCCGGATCCCGGTCGTGATGGTGCACGGCTTCGTGGACAACCACTCGGTGTTCACCCTGATGCGCCGCAGCCTGCGCCGCCGCGGGTTCACCTCGGTCTGCTCCTGGAACTACAGCCCGCTCCTGCAGGACGTCCGGGCCGCCGCCGAGGAGCTCGGCCGGCACCTGGAGGACGTCTGCGCGGCCACCGGCCACGACCGGGTGCACGTGGTCGGCCACAGCCTGGGTGGGCTGATCGCCCGCTACCACGTGCAGTGCCAGGGCGGCTCGGACCGGGTCGCCTCCCTGGTCACCCTGGGGACGCCGCATTCCGGCACCGTGTGGGCGCACCTGCTCCCCGCACCCCTGGTGCGCCAGCTGCGGCCGGGCTCGGAGCTGCTCGCCGAGCTCGAGCAGCCCAGCGCGGCATGCACCACTGAGATCACCGCCGTCTACAGCGACCTGGACCAGGTCGTCGTCCCGGCCCGCTCCGGGCGGTGCGACCACGCAGACCTGCAGGCCCGCAACGTGCTGGTGCGCGGCGTCGGGCACATGTCCCTGCCGGTGCACCGCACCGTCGTCGACGAGGTCGCCGCCACCCTGGCCGGACGCCGCCCGGTCTCCCGCACCCAGCCGACGGAGACCATCGCCGTCGCGTAGGCCCCGCGCGGGCGCCGTGGACCCGTCCCGCGAGGCTGCCTGTCGCACCGCTCTCCGCGGCAGACTCCGTCGTCCCGCACCAGCGCTGCGACATCAGGACGGACTCTGGCCCACCTCCCCGAGTGTCGCTGGGGTCAGCGGGACGTGAGGGGCTTGACGGGAGGCGCGACACGTGGTCCGCGGTGATTGATCCGCCCCTGACGCTTGGTTACCGTTCGATCACGGCCCGCCGCTGAGGTGGGCCGTCGACCACGAGATGTGACCGTCGCCCGGACCGAGCACCGTCTCGCCCTCCGGAGCCAAACGCCTGGGAGGTGCCGTGTCCCTGCTCCTCGACCTGCCGGGCGGTCCACGGTCCGACCCGGACGAGGCCGGGACGACCGGCGACGGGGTCCTCGCCGCCGCGCAGCGCCGGCTGCTCGCCACCCGGCATCCCGGCAGCACCGCGGTCACCCCCGTACAGCGCCGCCGCCGGCGGGCCGTCCCGACGCGGCACCGCGCACCGGCCCTGCTGCTCGCCCTCGTCATGGGCGCGCTGGTCGCGGCCGTCAACGGCGGCGTCACCACCACGCCCGCACCGGTGGCCGAGGCCATCTCGGCCGAGGAGTACGGCCTGGGCAGCGAGACCGACACCGGGTTCGCCGGCGGCATCGACGACATGTCCGACCGCAAGGAGCTCAGCCTGGTCGAGGCCCAGGCACGGCTCGCCGAGGTGGCCGTCTCCCGCGCCGCGCGCGCACCGAAGTTCTTCTCCCCGACCGCCGGCCGGATGAGCACCTGCTTCTGCACCCGCTGGGGCCAGATGCACTGGGGCATCGACCTCGCCGCGCCGCTGGGCACGCCCATCTACGCCGCCGCGGACGGCGTCGTGCTGCGCGCCGGCCCCGCCACCGGCTACGGCAACGCCATCTACATCCTGGACGCAGACGGCAACGTCGAGATCTACGGGCACATGCGGCACTACTCGGTCAGCGAGGGCGACGTCGTGTCCGCCGGCGACCAGATCGCCAAGGTGGGCAGCGAGGGCCAGTCCACCGGCCCACACCTGCACTTCGAGATCCACGTGGGTGGCGTCAGCGGCAAGCCCACCGACCCCGAGGCCTGGCTGGCCGAGCGCGGCGTCGTGGTGTGACCCCTACAGCTTGACCAGGGGGGCATAGCGCAGCACGAGGCGCTTGGTGCCGCCGGACCCGAAGTCGACCGTGGCCTGCGCCTTGTCGGCCACGCCGGTGACCTCGACCACGGTGCCCAGCCCGAACGCGTCGTGGCTGACCCGGTCGCCGACCTCGACCGAGATGACCGCCCGGTTGCCGGTGCCGCCCCGCAGGCCACCCGACGACAGCCCCGTCGCGGCCACCCGCTGCTGCGCCGAGCCCCGCATCGCGCTGGGCTTAGAGTCGATGCCCGTCCAGTGCACGGCGTCCTCGGGCAGCTCGTCCAGGAACCGGGACGGCGGGTTGTAGGCCGGCTGCCCCCAGCTGGTGCGCACCGTGGCCCGGGACAGGAACAGCCGCTTCTCCGCCCGGGTGATGCCGACGTAGGCCAGCCGGCGCTCCTCCTCCAGCTCCCGCGGGTCGCCCAGGGCGCGCAGGTGCGGGAAGACGCCGTCCTCCAGGGCGGTGAGGAACACGACCGGGAACTCCAGGCCCTTGGCGGTGTGCAGCGTCATCATCGTGACCACGCCCGCGTCGTCGCCGGTGACCGGGATCTGGTCGGCGTCGGCCACCAGTGACACCTGCTCCAGGAACTGGGTGACCGTGCCGCCGGGGTTGGCGGCCTCGAACTCCGCGGCCACCGAGATCAGCTCGTTGAGGTTGTCGACCCGGCCCTCGTCCTGCGGGTCGGTGCTCGACTCCAGCTCGGCCAGGTAGCCGGTGCGGTCCAGGATGCTCTCCAGCAGCGCGGCCGGCCCGGAGCCGGTCGCGACCAGGTGCTCGAACTCCTCCAGCAGCGACACGAACTCCGTGATCGCCTTCAGCGAGCGGGTGGCCAGCTCCCCGATCTCCGATGCCCGCCGCAGTGCCGTGCCGAAGGCGACCCGCTCCCGGTCGGCGAACCGCTCGACCACCGCCTCGGCCCGCTCGCCGATGCCGCGCTTCGGCGTGTTGAGCACCCGGCGCAGGCTCACCACGTCGGCCGGGTTGGCCACGACCTTGAGGTAGGCCACGGCGTCCCGCACCTCCTTGCGCTCGTAGAAGCGCACCCCGCCGACGACCTTGTAGGGCATGCCGACGCGGATGAACACCTCCTCGAACACGCGGGAGGCGTTGTTGGTGCGGTAGAAGACCGCGATGTCCTTCGGCTGCGCGGCACCCTCGTCGACCAGCGCGTCGATCTGCTCGGCGACCCAGGCGGCCTCGTCGTGCTCGTTCTCCGCGACGTAGCCCTCGATCAGCTCGCCGTCCCCGGCGTCGGACCACAGGTTCTTCGGCCGGCGCGCGGTGTTCCGGGCGATGACCTGGTTCGCCGCGCGCAGGATGCGCTGCGTCGAGCGGTAGTTCTGCTCCAGGACGATCGTGGTCGCCTCGGGGTAGTCGCGCTCGAACTCGTCGATGTTGCGGATGGTGGCGCCGCGGAAGGCGTAGATCGACTGGTCGGCGTCACCGACGACGCAGAGCTCCGCCGGCGGCACCGGGCCGCCGGCGGTGCCAACAAGCTCGCGGACCAGCACGTACTGGGCGTGGTTGGTGTCCTGGTACTCGTCGACCAGCACGTGCCGGAAGCGGCGCCGGTAGTGCTCGGCGACGTCCGGGAAGGCCTGCAGCAGGTGGACCGTGGTCATGATCAGGTCGTCGAAGTCCATCGAGTGGGCCTCGCGCAGCCGCCGCTGGTAGAGCTTGTAGACCTCGGCCAGCACCTTCTCCGGCGGCGTGACCGGGACGAAGCTCTCCTCGTCGATCAGCTCGTTCTTCAGGTTGGACACCTGGGTGGCCAGGCTGCGGCCCGGGTACCGCTTGCTGTCCAGCTCCAGGTCGCGGGCCACCATCGTCATCAGCCGGACCGAGTCGCCCTGGTCGTAGATGGTGAACGACGTCTTCATGCCGAGCTTGGCGGCCTCCGCGCGCAGGATGCGCACGCACATCGAGTGGAAGGTCGACACCCACATCGCCCGCGCGCGCGGGCCGACCAGGGTGGCCACCCGCTCCTTCATCTCCCCGGCGGCCTTGTTGGTGAAGGTGATCGCCAGGATCTCGCCGGGCTGGGTGTGCCGGGCACCCAGCAGGTAGGCGATCCGGTGGGTGAGCACCCGGGTCTTGCCCGAGCCCGCGCCGGCCACGATGAGCAGCGGACCGCCCTCGTGCACGACCGCGTCGCGCTGCGGGCCGTTGAGGCCGGCGAGCATCCGGTCCAGCTCACGACCGACCGATCCGGTGGTCTGGCGGGCCAGTGTGGCGGTACCGGGGAGGGCGTGCTGCGGGCTGCTCATGACCGGTCCCACTCTAGGCGGGGGGTCCGACGTCCCGGCTGCCTCGTGCCGGTGCACCGGGCCGCCCGGGCGCGTCCCCCGTGACGCGCCGCCGGGTGCTGTGACAGACTCCGCGGCGTGCGCAGCCACCGCAGCTTTCCCTACGGTCACCGGGTCCCGGTGTCCGTAGCCGCTGGCTGAGCAGCAGCCACCGCACCAGACGCCCCGGGCCGGACGAGCCCGGGGCTTTCTCGTGTCCGGGGTCCGACGGCCTCCCCGCACCAGGAGGAACCGCCATGAGCTCGACCACCCCCGCCACCGACCCGGCCCGGCGCATCGGCGACCTGCGCCAGGAGATCGACGACTGCGACGCCGAGCTGATCCGGCTGGTGCAGCGCCGGCTGGCCATCTCGCACGAGATCGGCGCGCTGCGCACCGCCTCCGGCGGCACCCGCCTGTCGCTGGCCCGGGAGCAGCAGGTGCTGGCCCGCTTCAGCGAGGCGCTGGGCCCGGACGGCGCGTCGCTGGGCATGATGCTGCTCCGCGGCGGCCGCGGCGCCCTGTGAGGGAGGACCCCCGAATAGGCTCGGTCGGTGACCGCACCCGCTGACCGCCGTCCCGTCGAGCACGTGGAGCGCGCGCTGTGCGTGCTCGCCCACCCCGACGACGTCGACTTCGGCAGCGCGGGCACCGTGGCCACCTGGACGGCGGCCGGCACCGAGGTCGTCTACTGCATCGTCACCGACGGCGACGCCGGGGGCTTCGACGAGACCCCGCGCGCGGAGATGCCGCGGCTGCGCCAGGCCGAGCAGCGGGCGGCCGCCGCGGCGGTCGGCGTGAGCGACGTGCGCTTCCTGGGGTACCCCGACGGCCGGCTGGAGCTGACCCTGGACCTGCGGCGCGACATCAGCCGGGTCATCCGGCAGGTGCGGCCGCAGCGGGTGCTCACCTCCTCGCCGGAGCGGATGTACGACCGGATCGGGGCCAGCCACCCCGACCACATGACCGTCGGCGAGTCGACGCTGCGCGCGGTCTACCCCGACGCCCGCAACCCGTTCGCGCACCCCGAGCTGCTGGACCAGGAGGGCCTGGACGCCTGGACCGTGGACGAGGTGTGGCTGGGCGCCAGCCCGCGGGCCGACCACGCCGTCGACGTCACCGACGTGGTGGAGCGGAAGTTCGCCGCGCTGATGAGCCACGTGACCCAGGTCAGCCACCAGCCCGACGGTCAGCTGCGCGAGTTCGTCACCGGCTGGATGCGGCAGACCGCGCGCACCCACGGCCTGCCCGACGACCGCCTGGCCGAGGCGTTCCACGTCGTGTTCACCAGCTGACCCGTCACGCGCCTGCAACACCGGCTCGCTCGCGGTCATCCCGCTGCAACACCGGCCCCGTACAACCGGCTGCGACATCGCACCCGAGGACCGGAGCCCGTGATGACCCTGAGTCCGCAGCACCCGCGGGTCGACCCTGCCACCGCCGCCGACCTCGTCGAGCGGGGGCTCGGCCGGCGCGCCTTCGTGCAGGCGGCCCTGGCCACCGGGGCGGTGCTCGCTGCCGGGGTCGCGGCGGCCGCTCCCGCCGGCGCAACGCCGTCGGCCCGCCCGCGGCTGCCGCGGGAGGTGCTGCAGCCGGGCACCGGCCCGATCGACGGCGACGTCTACCTGCCCTCACGCACCGACGAGGTGCTGTGGGGCTACCTGCCCCGCACCACGGACGCACCGGTGGCCCGGGTCCGCTCGGGCCGGACGATCACCGTGGACACGGTCAGCCACGAGGGCCTGCTGGAGGACCAGGGCCGCGACCCCGCCGCCTGGTTCGCCGGCAAGGGCGTCCCACGCGACCAGGTGCTGGACGACGCCGTGGCGATCGCCGCCGGGTACGCCCGGCACCCCCGCGACTTCGACGCCGACGGCCCGCACGTCGTCACCGGCCCGGTGTACGTGGAGGAGGCCCGCCCGGGCGACGTGCTGAAGATCGAGCCGCTGTCGGCGCTGCCGCGGGTGCCCTACGGGGTCATCTCCAGCCGGCACGGCAAGGGCGCGCTGTCGGTGTCCTTCGCGACGGCGGCCGGTGGGATCAGCGCCGCCGAGGTCATGCCCACCACTCCCGACGGCCGGGCGACGAAGGACCCGCTGCAGTACGGCAACGTGTCGGTGTTCACCCCGGTGCGCTCGGGCCGGGGCGGTGTCCCGGACGCGTACCTGCCGGTGGGCACCACGGGTGAGGTGAGCTGGCCGATCACGCCGTTCGCCGGGCTGATGTCGGTGGCCACCGTCGGGGACGCCGCGACGCTGAACGACCCGCTGGTCAACTCGATCCCGCCCACCGTCGGCGGTGGCAACATCGACGTCCGGCTGCTGGCCGTCGGCTCGGCGTTCTACCTGCCGGTGGTGGCCCCGGGCGCGCTGTTCTCGGTGGGCGACCCGCACATGTCCATGGGCAACGGCGAGGTGGCGCTCACCGCGCTGGAGGGCTCGCTGCGCCTGACCTTCCGGCTCACCGTGTGCCGGCCGGGCTCCGGGGACGCCCCGTCGGTGGCCTTCCGGTACCCGTTCGGCGAGACCGCGGACGCGTGGGTGCCGATCGGGTTGTCCGACCCGGACGGCGCGCGGGGCGGCCAGGTGAGCGACCTGGACGTGGCGTCCCGGCGGGCGGTGGTCAACGCGCTGGACTTCCTCCAGGCCGACCTGGGCATGGACCGCGCCGTGGCCTACGCCTACCTCTCGGCCGCGGTCGACTTCGAGGTCTCCCAGGTCGTCGACCGCACCGTCGGCGTGCACGGCGTGATCCCGAAGAGCCACTTCGGCTGACCCGGACTGTCACGCCGAGCGGAGCTCGTCCGACTCCGACGTCGGAGCTGACCTGGAGCGGGTCGGGCAGCGGGTGGCCGGCACTACCCGCCGCTATCGAACGGTTGCTCCTGTCCTGCGCGCACCGCCGACCATGTCCCGCCTGTTCGGGCGACGAGGGCGCCGAGCCAGGCGGCAACGACGGCCGCGTCGCCGACCGTCAGCGGGTGCCCCGCGGGGAGCGCGACCAGCATCGGTGCTGCGCCCGCAGTGAGCAGTTGCTCGTACAGCGTTCGCGCGTCCTGGGGCTTGCGCCGCTCATCGTGGGTGGCGGCGACCAGGAGCACCGGGCAGGCCGACATCGCAGGCAGCGGGGCGTTCGGCGCCGGGGTGAGGGGGCGCAGCAGGACCGCACCGGCCGCCGCCGTCGCGTCTCGCGCCAGCGCCGCCGCAGCAACGATGGCCCCGTTGGAGTATCCGAGCAGTATCGGGGGCCGGTGACCCACCTCCCGAAGACGGCTCAGCAGCTCCTGGAGAGCCGCAGCCCCTTCGGCGAGGTCGGCGAGGTCGAGCGTGCGGTCGGGATTGCGACGGAAGAAGGCGAAGCCGCTCTCCCAGGGGATGCGGCCTCGAACCGGGACCAGTGGGTGCCCCGGGCAGGCACGAGCGGCAAAGGTGAGCAAGCTCCGCTCGTCCTGCCCGCTGCCGTGGAGCAGGACGACCGGTGGCAGGGCCGCGCGGACCTCTTCCGGCGGCCAGTGGAGCAAGCTCTGCGGGACCATGGTGCGGAAGAACGTAGCCCGCGAGGACCCTTTGATCAGGGCTCAGTCCAGTCGTGACGAGCGGGGGCGTCTCGCGGCTCGGCGATCGGAGGACCGTGAGGTCACAGCAGGCGGTTGGTCGCCGCCCAGCGGGTGAGCTCGTTGCGGTTGGACAGCTGCAGCTTCCGCAGCACGTTCGAGGCGTGCGACTCGACGGTCTTGATCGAGATGAACAGCCGCTGGCCGATCTCCCGGTAGGTGTAGCCGCGGGCCAGCAGCTGCATCACCTCGCGCTCGCGGGCCGACAGCAGGTCCAGCCCCGGGTCGGTCTCCGGGTCGGCCGGCACCGGTGGGGCGGGTGCCGCGGCCGCGGAGAACGCGTCGAGCACGAAGCCGGCCAGCCGGGGGCTGAACACGGCGTCGCCGTCGGCCACCCGGCGCACCGCGTCGAGCAGCTCGGGCCCGGAGATCGACTTGGTCACGTAGCCGCGCGCACCGGCCCGGATGACGGCGATGACGTCCTCCGCCGCGTCGGACACCGACAGCGCCAGCCACCGGGTGTCCGGCAGCTCCGCGCGGACGGTCTCCAGCACGACCCGGCCACCACCGCCGGGCAGGTGCACGTCGAGCAGGACGACGTCCGGTGCGCTGGCGCGGATGCCGGCCACCGCGGCGTCGGTGTCGGCGGCCTCCCCCACGACCTCCACGTGGTCGCCGAGCTCGGCGCGGACACCGGCCCGGACCATGGCGTGGTCGTCGACCAGGTAGACCCGGGTGCGCCCGCTCACCCGGCACCCCGCGGCAGGCACAGCTCGACCTCGGTGCCCTCGTGCGGGGCCGAGCGCACCAGCGCGGTGCCGCCGTGCCGGTGCAGCCGGCCCACGACGGAGTCCCGCAGGCCCCGCCGGTCCGCCGGGACGGCACCGGGGTCGAAGCCGGTGCCCCGGTCGCGGACGAACACCGACACCTGGTCGACGCCGACCTCGCTGTACAGCGCCACCGACGTCGCCCCGGAGTGCTTCGCCGCGTTGACGACGGCCTCCCGGGTGGCCTGGCCCAGCGCGGTGACCGCGTCGTCCAGCGGGGTGTCACCGACGACCACGGACTCCACGGTGACCAGGTGGTCGGCCTCGACCTCGGCGACCAGCGCGCTCACCGTCGCCGCCCACGTGCCGCCGGCGGCGACGGCCGGCTCGTACAGCCAGGCCCGCAGCTCGCGTTCCTGGCTGCGGGCCAGCCGGCCGACCTGCTGCGGCTCGTGCGCGTGGCGCTGGATGAGCGAGAGCGTCTGCAGCACCGAGTCGTGCAGGTGCGCGGCGAGCGCGGCCCGCTCCTCGGAGCGGATCCGGGCCGAGCGCTCGGCCGCGCGCTGCACCAGCAGCCGGCGCCACAGCGGTGCGGTGGCCAGCACGATGCCGACCAGGATCACCAGGGTCGCGGCGAAGCCATTGCGCGCGTTGGCCAGCTGACCGGTGGTGCTCAGCAGCGCGAACACCCCGAGGACGCCGAGCAGGGTGCCGCCGGCCAGCGCCCACCGCTCGGTGGCCCGGTCCAGTGCCCGGTCGGTGTCCAGCTGGCGCCAGATGACCACCAGGCCGGTGCCGAGCAGCAGCAGCGGCACCGCGAGGCCGGAGCCGCCCCAGCCGAGCGAGCTGGTGAACGACACCAGCGCGGCGTAGCCGAGCAGCGCCAGACCCAGGGTCTGCAGCCGGCCGGGCTCCGGGGCGCGCACCTGGTCGTCCTGCTCGGCGGTCGCCACCGGCATGAGGAACCAGAGCAGCGCGTAGGCCACGAACCCGACGAAGAACGACGTCAGCACCACGAACGCCACCCGGACGACGACAGGCTTCAGCCGCAGGTGGGCCGCCGTCCCGGCCGCGACACCGGACAGCAGCCGCCCGTGCGCCGGGCGCACCAGTGGCGGCCGCGGCGGCGCGGCCAGCAGGGTCGTCACCGGTCGATCGTCGCACCCGCCGGGTCGCCCGCACCACGGGTGATCACCCTGATCCGGAGGCCCCGGCCGGTTCAGGGCACGGCCAGGGTCTCCCCCGATGTGCCGCCCAGCGGCGCGCAGCAGCCTGGTCCCATGACCAGCGCCGTACTGCATGACCCCCGCCCGGTGGCCGGCCCGCCCGCCCCCGCCCCGGCCGCGGGCCGGCTGCGCGGTCTGCGCGAGGGCGAGGACGCCCGCAGCCAGTTCGTGCGCTTCGTGCTCGCCGGCGGGTCGGCCAACGTCGTCTACGCCGCCCTGTTCCTGGCGCTGGGCAGCGCGGGCACCCAGCTGGCCAACCTCGTCGCCGTCGTCGCCTCCACCGCGCTGGCCAACGAGCTGCACCGGCGGCTCACCTTCCACGCCGCCGACCGGGTGGGCTGGGCCGCCGCGCAATGGGCCGGCGGTGGCGTGGCGGCCGCGGGCCTGCTCGCCAGCAGCGTCACGCTCGCCCTGCTCGAGGGCGTCACCGACGGCTCGGGCCAGCTCCTGCAGCTCGCCGTCGTCGCGCTCGTCAGCGCCGCGATCGGCCTCGCCCGCTTCGTGACCCTGCGCTGGGTGCTCACCCGGCGCACCGCCTGATCAGGGTCGGTTCAGGGGCTTCCCCGATACCGCGGCGCCGGCCCCGGCGGCAGGCTGGGGACATGACCGCAGCACCTCCGCCTCCCCCCGCCCCGCCGGTGCCCCCGACCACCGAGCCACCCACCGACGTCCTCCCGCCCGCCCCCGGCCCCGCTCCCCGGCCCGGTCGCCCGCCGTTGCGGCGCAGCCGGCAGGACAAGGTCATCGGCGGCGTCTGCGGCGGGCTCGCCGAGCACACCGGCATCGACGCCCTGCTCTGGCGGGTCGGTGCCATCGCGCTGACCTTCGCCGGCGGCGCCGGCCTGCTCGTCTACCTGCTGCTGTGGGTGCTCATGCCCCGGGCCGGCAGCACCGCCGACAGCAGCCGCCGCAGCCGGCGGATCCTGCGCATCGGCATCGCCGTCCTGGCCGTCCTGGCCGTGGTGGGCATCGTGCTCGGCGCGGTGTTCGGCGATCGCTGGGGCCGCGACGGCCGCGGCGGCCCCGGCTTCGGCTTCGGCGACCGCGACGTGCAGCCCCGCTCCGCCGGTGCCGTCGCCGATGTCTACGAGAGCGGCAGCCGTGACCTGGACGTCGACCTCTCCCGGATCGACGTCTCCGACCTGGACGAGCCGATCGAGACCCGCATCGAGTCCGGTGCCGGCGACGTCGAGGTGCGGGTGCCCGAGGCGGCCGACGTGCAGGTCCGGGTGGACGAGGGCGCCGGCGACGTGGACGTCTTCGACGCCGACGGCGACCCCGGCCTCTACCCCGGCAGCGGCTCGGCGTCCTGGACCGACGACGGGCAGCCCGAGTTCGTGATCACGCTCGACAGCGGCGCCGGCGACATCGAGCTCACCAGGTGACCTGGCCTCGTCGCAGGGGCCCGCGACGAGCGTGCGAGTCGTGGGGGGCGACGAGGTCCTTCATTCCCACTCGATCGTGCCGGGGGGCTTGCTCGTCACGTCGAGGACGACCCGGTTGACCTCGGCCACCTCGTTGGTGATCCGGGTGGAGATCCGGGCCAGCACGTCGTAGGGCAGCCGCGTCCAGTCCGCGGTCATCGCGTCCTCGCTGGACACCGGGCGCAGCACCACCGGGTGGCCGTAGGTGCGGCCGTCGCCCTGCACCCCCACCGACCGGACGTCGGCCAGCAGCACCACCGGGCACTGCCAGATCTCGGTGTCCAGCCCGGCCGCCGACAGCTCCTCGCGGGCGATGGCATCGGCCTGGCGCAGCACGTCCAGCCGTTCCCGGGTCACCTCGCCGACGATCCGGATGCCCAGGCCGGGGCCCGGGAACGGCTGGCGCTGCACCAGCGTGTCGGGCAGGCCCAGCTGGCGGCCGACCTCCCGCACCTCGTCCTTGAACAGCGTGCGCAGCGGCTCGACGAGGGTGAACGTGAGGTCCTCGGGCAGTCCGCCCACGTTGTGGTGGCTCTTGATGTTCGCCGTCCCGGTGCCGCCGCCGGACTCCACGACGTCGGGGTAGAGCGTGCCCTGCACCAGGAAGTCGACGGTCTCACCGTGCTCCTCGGCCTCGGCGACGACGTCGAGGGCGGCCTGCTCGAACACCCGGATGAACTCCCGGCCGATGATCTTGCGCTTCTGCTCGGGGTCGCTCACCCCGGCCAGCGCGCCGAGGAACTGCTCGCCGGCGTCGACGACCCGCAGGTCCGCGCCGGTGACGGCGACGAAGTCCCGCTCGATCTGCTCGGTCTCGCCCTCGCGCATCAGCCCGTGGTCGACGTACACGCAGGTGAGCCGGTCACCGATGGCCTGCTGCACGAGCGCGGCCGCCACCGCGGAGTCGACGCCGCCGGACAGCCCGCAGATCGCCCGCCGGTCACCGATCTGGGCCCGGACGGCCGCGACCTGCTCCTCCACGACGTTGGCCATCGTCCAGGAGCGCTCCAGGCCGGCGATGTCGAACAGGAAGTGCTCGAGCACCGTCTGGCCGTGCGCGGTGTGCCGCACCTCGGGGTGGAACTGCACCCCGGCCAGCCGGCGGTCCACGTCCTCGAAGGCCGCCACCGGGGCGCCGGTGGACGTCGCGGTGACGGTGAACCCGGGCGGGGCAGCGCTCACCGCGTCGCCGTGGCTCATCCACACCGACTGCTCGGCCGGCAGCGCACCGAACAGCGAGCCGGGGGTGGTGACGGTCAGCGGGGTGCCGCCGTACTCCCGGTCGCCGGTGCGGGCCACGGTGCCGCCGAGGCTGGCGGCCATCGCCTGGAAGCCGTAGCAGATGCCGAAGGCCGGCACGCCGGCCTCGAACACCGCCGGGTCGACCTGCGGCGCGCCCTCGGCGTACACGCTGGACGGCCCACCGGACAGCACGATCGCCGCCGGCTTGCGGGCCAGCAGCTCCGCCACGGGGGTGTCGGAGCCGACGAGCTCGGAGTAGACGCCGGCCTCCCGGATGCGCCGGGCGATGAGCTGGGCGTACTGCGCGCCGAAGTCGACGACGAGGACCGTCGGGAAGTCCATGGTCACCAGCCCACGACCAGGTCGACCCGCTGGAACTCCTTCAGGTCCCGGTAGCCGGTCTTGGCCATCGTGCGCTTGAGCGCACCGAAGAGGTTGGTGCGGCCGTCGGCGGCCTCGGCCGGGCCGAGCAGCACCCGCTCCATCGAGCCGCGCGCCGGGCTGGGCCCGGAGACGGTGCCGCGGGGCAGCCGGGGGTGCGAGGCCACCGAGTCCCACCAGGTGCCCTGCCCGGGTGCCTCCGCGGCCAGCCGCAACGGCTCACCCAGCTGCACCGCGTCGGCACCGCAGGCCAGTGCCCGGGCGATCGCCCCGCTGGTCTCGATCCGGCCGTTGGCGATGACGTGCACGTAGCGGCCGCCGGTCTCGTCCAGGTAGTCCCGGCGGGCGGCGGCGGCGTCGGCGATCGCGCTGGCCAGCGGCAGCCGCACGCCCATGACGGCGTCCGCGGTGGAGGAGCTGTCCGCGCCGATGCCGACGATGACGCCGGCTGCGCCGGTGCGCATCAGGTGCAGCGCCGTCTGGTAGTCGGCCGCGCCACCCACGATCACCGGGACGTCGAGGTCGGCGATGAACTCCTTGAGGTTCAGCGCGTCGTCGCCCTGGCTGGTGACGTGCTCGGCGGAGACGATCGTGCCCTGGATGACCAGCAGGTCGACCCCGGCGTTGAGCACCGCGGGCGCCAGCTGCTGGGTGTGCTGCGGTGAGATGCGGGCCGCGGTGGTCACCCCGGCGTCGTGCAGGTCCTTGACCCGGGCGGCGACCAGGTCGGGCTTGACCGGCTCGGCGTAGAGCCGTTGCAGCAGTGCCGTGGTCTCCAGCATGGCGCCGCTGTCGGCCGCGGCGGCCTCGACCACCTGCCGGTAGACGTCGGTCGGGTCGTCGTAGCGGGTCCAGAGGCCCTCGGCGTTCAGCACGCCCAGGCCGCCGGCCGCACCCACGGCCGCCGCCGTCGCCGGGCTCATCACGGCGTCCGACGGCGAGGCCACCAGCGGGATGTCGAAGCGGAAGGCGTCGATCTGCCAGGCGGTGGAGACGTCGTCGACGTCCCGGGTGCGCCGGGACGGGACGATCGAGACCTCGTCCAGGTCGTAGGCGCGGCGGGCGAACCGCCCCCGCCCGATCTCCTCGTGGTCGCGCACTGCCATCAGTTGTCACCGGCCCGGTCGTCGGTCGTGGTCAGGGAGGTCACGGTGCTCGGACGTCGGGGGCCCGCGCCGCGGTCAGCGGGCACGGTAGTTGGGTGCCTCGACGGTCATCTGGATGTCGTGCGGGTGGCTCTCGGTCAGCCCGGCGGAGGTGATCCGGGTCAGTCGGCCGTCGGCCTGGAGATCGGCGACGGTGGCCGCCCCCGCGAAGCCCATCGCGGCCTGCAGGCCGCCCACCAACTGGTGGGCGACCGACGACAGCGCGCCACGGTAGGGCACCTGCCCCTCGATGCCCTGCGGCACCAGGCTGTCGTCGGACAGGGCATCGTCGGCGAAGTACCGGTCTCGGCTGTAGGACTGGCTGCCACGCTTCTGCATCGCCCCGAGGGACCCCATGCCCCGATAGGACTTGAACTGCTTGCCGTTCATGAAGACCAGGTCACCCGGGGCCTCCTCGACCCCGGCGAACAGGCTGCCGAGCATCACGGTGTCCGCCCCGGCGACGAGCGCCTTGGCGATGTCCCCCGAGTACTGGAGACCGCCGTCTGCGATGACGGGGACACCCGCCGGCCGGCAGGCCAGCGAGGCCTCGTAGACCGCGGTGACCTGCGGGACCCCGACGCCGGCGACGACCCGGGTGGTGCAGATGGACCCCGGGCCGACGCCGACCTTCACCCCGTCAGCACCGGCATCGACGAGGGCCTGGGCCCCGGCGCGGGTGGCGATGTTCCCGCCTACGACCTGCACGGAGAACGACGCCTTGACCCGCGCGACCATGTCCAGCACAGCGCGCTGGTGCCCGTGCGCCGTGTCCACCATGAGCACGTCGACGCCCGCGTCCACCAGCAGGCCGGCCCGCTTGTAGGCGTCCTCGCCGACGCCCAGGGCCGCCCCGACGGCGAGTCGGTTGTCGGCGTCCTTGGTGCTGTTCGGGTACTGGTCGCGCTTGACGAAGTCCTTCACGGTGATCAGCCCGCGCAACCGACCCGCCTCGTCGACCAACGGGAGCTTCTCGATCTTGTGCTGGCGGAGCAGCCCCAGGGCAGTCTCGCCGTCGACCCCGACGGGCGCGGTCACCAGCGGGAGGGGGGTCATGACGTCGCGCACGAGTCGGTTCTGGTCGGTCTCGAAGCGCATGTCGCGATTGGTGACCATGCCCACCAGGACACCGTCGGCGTCGACGACCGGAGCGCCCGAGATGCGGTAGCGCCCGGACAGTGCGTCGACCTCGGCCAGGGTGTTGTCCGGCGAGCACGTCACCGGGTTGGTGATCATCCCCGACTCCGAGCGCTTCACCAGGTCGACCTGGCCGGCCTGCTCCTCTGCAGACAGGTTGCGGTGCAACACGCCGAGCCCGCCGACCCGCGCCATCGCGATCGCCATGCGTGCCTCGGTCACCGTGTCCATCGCCGCGGACACGAGTGGGATGGCCAGCCGGATGTCACGGGTCAGCAGGCTGCTGGTGTCCACGTCGCCCGGCACGACGTCCGACGCGCCCGGGATCAGCAGGACGTCGTCGTAGGTCAGGCCCAGCGGGGCGAACTTGGCGGGGAGCTCGGGAGTGCGCTCGTCGGGCTGCATGGGTGGCCGCCACCCTCTCGACAGGTCGGTGGTGGCGCCCGGCGGGGCGCGCGAGAACCACCCCCGATCGTAGGCGGCGCTCCCACGCCCGCCTCCAGCCCACTACCGTGGGCCCACATGAGCACGTGGGACGAGACCCCGGGTCCGGACTTCGGACCCGACTACGAGTCGGGTGACCGTCCGCCGCCGTTGAGCATCGACGAGCGGGCGGGCGTGCTCGACGACCTCGCCGAGCTGGAGGTCTTCCGCACCCTCCTGGAGCCCACCGGGGTCAAGGGCATCGTGGTCGACTGCCCCGACTGCGACGAGGAGCACCACGTCGACTGGGCGCTCATGCAGGCCAACCTGCGGCAGCTGCTCGACGAGGGCCAGACCGGCCGGCACGAGCCGCCCTTCGACCCCGACCCCGACGACTACGTCAGCTGGGACTACGCCAGTGGGTACGCCGACGGAGTTTCCGCCGCCGCCGAGCGCGACGAGCCCTCGGGCCCGGCCAGCTCCGGCCGCCACGCCCTCGACTGAGCCGTGCCCGCCGGGGACTGGCAGGACCTGACCGGCGACGACCCGACGCCGGACACGGCCCGCATCGTGCACCGCAGCCGTCCTCCACGATGAACGCACAGACCCCGCCGTGAGCGCCGGGGCGGGGTCCTGGCGTTCATCGGGACGCTGTCGGAGCGCGCAGCGCGACCAGGCGCTACGTCATGATGCCGCGGCGGAAGCCGGTGGCCACCGCCTCGGCGCGGTCCTTGGCGCCCAGCTTGCGGAAGAGCCGGCGGGCGTGGGTCTTGATGGTGTCCTCGGAGAGGTAGAGCTCCCGGCCGATCTGGGCGTTGCTCTTGCCCTGGCTCATGCCGGTGAGCACCTGCATCTCGCGGGCCGACAGGGCCGCGGCGGTCATCTCGCGCACGGTGGAGCGCACCGTCGCCGGGCTGCCGCCGTTGAGCGGGCTGGCGCCGGTCCAGCCCGGACCGGACGCGCCGACCCCGGCCAGCGGCCCGGTGTGCT
Organism: Goekera deserti; assembly: GCF_010685995.1. GTDB lineage: Bacteria > Actinomycetota > Actinomycetes > Mycobacteriales > Geodermatophilaceae > Goekera > Goekera deserti. Next base: position 33,937 of record NZ_JAAGWK010000005.1, read on the forward strand.
GCGGGCGCACGGGCTCGGCCCGCAGCCCCACCCGGGACAGCCCCAGGCCCATCTCCAGGGGCGTGGCGTCCCAGCGGAGGTACCCGCGGGCACCGAAGGCGACGGCGGCACCGACGGTCTCGGCGTCGTCCGGGGCGCCCAGGACGAGCACGGGCAGCGTCGGGTGCGAGCGGAGCACCTGGGTGGCCACCGCCAGACCGCTGTCCATGGCGCGCTGCGTGCCGACGAGCAGCACGTCGGGCTGGCGCGCGGTGAGTCGCTGCAGGAGGGACGCGGCGTCGCCGACGACCTCCACCCGGCTCACGAACGACAGGGCGACCAGTCGTGCGGCGACGTCGTCCCGCACGCGTCGGCGCTCGTCGAACACCCACACCGACGTGCCGGTGCCGCCCGGGCCGCCGTTCGTCCGGGTCCTGTCCTCGATCATCGATGCTCCTTGTCCCCCACCGGGCCGCGTGAGCGGACCGGGGACTACGGCGGTGCGAGTGGCACTCGCCCGGGGGCCGCCCGACGCACGTGGCACGTCGGCCGGGCCCGCTCGGCACCGCGGTCGCGGGCCGGACGGGGAGGTCCCCACCCGGTCGTCGGCAGTGCGGCGCGCCTGCTTGACCCGGGACGCCGAGGTGGTGCCCGGGTGTCACCCGCGCGGGGGAGGAGGTGACGGTCTGCTGGTCGGGGAGCCCTACCGACCCTCGTCCGTGGTCCGACGGCACCCGTGCGACGACGGGCCCGTGGCCCACCGGACACCCGTCCGGTGGTCCACGTCACCCGGGCGTGGCGGTGCGTATCGCACACCTCGGCCGATCCTGCAGGAGAAACAAACCGCGATCTTGTTTAGCGCGCACCGGGCACGGGCACCGCCCCCTTGCAGCCGGGCAGTCCCCCCGGCCTACTGAGCCGAGGAGATCGACATGGCTGACATCCGCCGACTGCCCAACCCCGTCGCCGAGGTCTGGGACTGGCAGCTGCACGGTTCCTGCCGCGGTGAGAGCACCTCGCTGTTCTTCCACCCCGACGGTGAGCGCGGTCCCGCCCGAGCCCGCCGGCAGAACGCAGCCAAGGCGGTGTGCGGCCGCTGCCCGGTCGTCGAGGCCTGCCTCAAGCACGCCCTGAGCGTGCGCGAGCCCTACGGCGTGTGGGGCGGCATGAGCGAGGAGGAGCGGGCCCGGCTGATCGCCGCGGAGCCCGCCGCGATCGCCGCCGGCGTCTGAGCGACCCGCCTGCCGACCACGGGTGGGACGGGCCCGCCCCGGGACGACGGGGCCGGGCGCGGCCCGCGGCGGCAGGCCGCCGGCACCACCGCAGCGCGCGGACGACGTCCGCCCGCTGACGACGAGAGGCCGGTCCCCACGCGGGGACCGGCCTCTCGTCGTCCTACTGCCTCACGGATGGGGCCCGCTGCCGGGCCGGCCCCCTGCCGGGCCCCCGCACGTTCGTGCGTGGCAGGGCCCGGCAGGGGGCGTTGCCTCAGTGGCTGTGCCCGTGCCCGCCGCCGTGGCCGTGGGTGTGGTGACCCCCACCGGCGTGCTCGTGCTCGTCGGCCGGCTTGTCGACGACCGCGGAGTCGGTGGTCAGGATCATCGCCGCGATGGAGGCGGCGTGACCGAGTGCTGCCTTGGTGACCTTCACCGGGTCGATCACACCCTGCGCGACGAGGTCGCCGAACTCACCGGTCGCGGCGTTGAAGCCCTGACCGGCGCCCAGCTCCCGCACCGTGCCGACGACGACCTGGCCCTCGAAGCCCGCGTTGGTGGCGATGAGCGCCAGCGGGGCGTCCAGGGCCTTGCGGACGGCGCGGGCACCGGTGAGCTCGTCCCCGGTGAGCTCCAGCGCGTCGACGGCGGCCGCGGCGTGCACGAGCGCGGAGCCGCCACCGGCGACCACGCCCTCCTCGACCGCGGCGCGGGTGGCGGCGATGGCGTCCTCGATGCGGTGCTTGCGCTCCTTCATCTCGACCTCGGTCGCGGCACCCACCCGGATGACGCCGATGCCGCCGGCGAGCTTGGCCAGCCGCTCGGTCAGCTTCTCGCGGTCCCAGTCGGAGTCGGTGTCCTCGATCTCCCGGCGGATCTGGGCGACCCGGTCGGCGATGGCCTCACTGGTGCCGCCGCCGTCGACGATCGTGGTGTCGTCCTTGGTGACGGTGACCCGGCGGACGGTGCCGAGCACCTCCAGGCCCACGGTGTCCAGGGACAGGCCGACGTCGCCGCTGACGACCTGGCCGCCGGTGACCACGGCGAGGTCGGTCATGAACGCGGTGCGGCGGTCACCGAAGAACGGCGACTTGACCGCCACGACCTTCAGCGTCTTGCGGATGCTGTTGACGACCAGCGTCGACAGCGCCTCGCCCTCGACGTCCTCGGCCACGATCAGCAGCGGCTGACCGCCGGTGGCGAGCACCTTCTCCAGCAGCGGCAGCAGGTCGGCCAGGGCGCTGACCTTGCCGCTGACCAGCAGCACGAGGGCGTCCTCGAGGACGGCCTCCATGGACTCGGAGTCGGTGACGAAGTACGGCGACAGGTAGCCCTTGTCGAACTGCAGGCCCTCGGTGACGTCGAGGTCGGTGTGCAGCGTGTTGGACTCCTCGACGGTGATCACACCGTCCTTGCCGACCCGCTCCATCGCCTCGCCGATCAGGGCCCCGACCTCGGCGTCCTGCGCAGAGATGGTGGCGACCTCGGCGATCGCGCGACGCTCGTCGACCGGGATGGCGACGGCGTCGAGCGCGGCCTGCACGGCGGCGACGGCGGTGTTGATGCCGCGGCCCAGCGCCGTGGGGTTGGCACCGGCGGCGACGTTGCGCAGGCCCTCGTGCACCAGGGCCTGGGCGAGCACCGTGGCGGTGGTGGTGCCGTCACCGGCGACGTCGTTGGTCTTGGTGGCGACGTTCTTGGCCAGCTGGGCGCCGAGGTTCTCGAACGGGTCGTCGAGCTCGATCTCGCGGGCGATGGTGACACCGTCGTTGGTGATCGTGGGGGCGCCGAACTTCTTGTCGATCACGACGTTGCGGCCGCGCGGGCCGAGCGTCACCTTCACGGCGTCGGCGAGCTTGTCGACACCGCGCTCGAGGGCCCGGCGGGCGTCCTCGTTGAACTTGATGCTCTTTGCCATGGGGTTCCTCTACGAGGTCAGGGGTGCGTCACGACGAACGCCCCGGGAGACCCGGAGTACGGGCCGCCCGGGGCGTTCGGTGGTGCGGGGATCGGGACCGGCCTCCACTCGGGAGGCTGGCACCGGCCCCTCTGCAGGGTCCCGCCGCGCGCGGAGCGTGCGGTGGGGGGCAGAAGGGGTCCGGACCAGCCTCCACGCGGAAGGCTGGAACCGGCCCCTCTGCAGGGTCCCGCCGCGCGCGGAGCGTGCGGTGGGGGGCAGAGGGGTCCTTACTTCTCGACGACGGCGAGCAGGTCGCGCGCGGAGAGGACGAGGTAGTCCTCACCGGCGTACTTGACCTCGGTGCCGCCGTACTTGGAGTAGATGACCACGTCGCCGACGGAGACGTCGAGCGGGACGCGGTTGCCGTTGTCGTCGACGCGGCCGGGGCCCACGGCGATGACCGTGCCCTCCTGCGGCTTCTCCTTGGCGGTGTCCGGGATGACCAGGCCGGAGGCGGTGGTCGTCTCGGCCTCGTTCGCCTGGACCACGACGCGGTCTTCCAGCGGCTTGATGTTGACCTTGGTAGCGGTCGTCACGTCGGTGACGCCCCCTTCATGTCGATGAGCTGGGATGGATCTCTGGGCAGTGCTGACGCGGTGGCACGAGGTGCGGACCTGCCGTCGCGGGGGTCAGGCGCCGTCTGCGTGTCGGTTGGCACTCTACCCATGCGAGTGCCAGCTGCTCAACCGGGTCGGTCGGGGGTCCCGTAGCGTCACCCGCGTGAGCGAGCCGGGCCCGTGAGCGACGACGCCGACCCGGCCCAGGCAGCGGAGACCGTCCGCCAGCTGCGGGCCCTGGCCACCCCCGCCGGCGCAGCCGCGCTGGCCAGGGCGTCGCAGCTGCTCACCGACCGGACCGACGTCGTCGCCGCCCTCTCCCGGCTGCGGGCCGAGGTGGGCGCGGAGCTGGCCGGGCCGGCCTGGGGCATCGCCCGGGTGCGGGCCCGGGCGCGGCCGGTGTTCGGCGACGACGCCGACCGGCTGCTGTGGACCACCGGCACCCTGGAGCAGGCCGGGCGCCCGCAGCTGGCCGACCGTCGGGCGGCGCGACTGCTGGCCGGCGGTGCCCGGTCGGTGGCCGACCTGGGCTGCGCCTCGGGCACCGACACCGTGGCCCTGGCCCGGGCCGGTGCCCGGGTGCTGGCCGTGGACCGCGACCCGGTGGCCCGCGAGCTGACCCGGGCGAACGTCACCGCGCTCGGGCTCGGCGACGTCGAGGTGCGCGACGCCGACGTGGTGGACCTGGTCGCGGACGCCGCCGACGGCCGGGTGGCCGGCTGCGACGCGGCGGTGCTGGACCCCGCGCGGCGCTCCGGTGGGCGCCGCGTGCTGGACCCGGACCGCTGGTCACCGCCCTGGTCGACGGTCACCGCCCTGCTGGACCGGGTGCCGGCGTGCGTGGTGAAGGTGGCGCCGGGCCTGGACCACGAGCGGGTGCCGGACGGCGTGGAGGCGGAGTGGGTGTCGGTCGGTGGCTCGATCGTGGAGGCGCTGCTGTGGGGCCGCGGCCTGTCCTCGACCTGGCGCCGGGCAACCCTGGTGCGCGGCGCCGGCGACGAGGTGCTGGAGCTGGTGGCCGACACCGACCCGGGGCGGGCCCCGACGGCGCCGGTCCGGGCCTGGCTGCACGAGCCGGACCCGGCGGTCATCCGCTCCGGGCTGGTGGCCACCGTGGCCGACACCCTGGGGGCGACGCTGGTCGACCCGCAGATCGCCTACCTGACCTCGGACGCGGCATCGGACTCCCCGTGGGTCAGCTCCTACCCGGTGCTCGACGTGCTGCCCTTCTCGGTCAAGCGGCTCACCGCACTGCTGCGCGCCCGGGACGTCGGCCGGGTGATGGTCAAGAAGCGCGGCTCCCCCGTCGAGCCCGAGACCCTGGCGCGCCGGCTGCGCGGACCGGGCAGCGGGCGGGCGGTCGTCGTCGTGACCAGGGTGATGGACGCCCCGACCGCCATCGTCTGCGGGCCCGCCGCTCCCCTGGCCGGCCCCGGCCGGGCAACGGTGTGATCATCTCGTGCTTGTGAGGTGAGGCTGGCCTCAGTACAAAGAGCGGGTGTCCTCCCCTCGCGTCGCCCTGGCCGCCCTCTGCACGACGGGCGCCGTCCTCCTGACCGGCTGTTCCGGTGACACGTCCGGTGAGTCGTCGAGCTCCGGTGCGGCCTCCCCCTCGGCGGACGACGGGCAGGTCGTCGTCGCACTCGACGACTTCGCCGCGCTGCACGCCTTGACCCTCGGCGTCCGGCCGGACCTGGTGCTGGAGGTCTTCGAGTACGAGTCGACGTCGGCGATCTTGGACGACCTGGGGGTGACGACGGCGCCCTACGGTTCGGAGCTGGACGTGGAGTCGGTGGCCGCGGCCGACCCGGACGTGGTGATCGGTGTGTCCATCCCGACCACCGTCGCGGCCGAGGAGCAGCTGGACGCCATCGCGCCGACCACGGTGATCGACTACGCCGGCAGCTGGGACGAGCAGCTGGCGACGGTCGCCGGCGCCCTGGACCGCGACTCGGAGGCCGACGCGGTGGTCAGCCGCGTCGAGGAGCAGACGGCGGAGGTCGCCGCCGCCCTGGAGGATGCCGGCCGGGCCGGTGCGGTCGCCTCGGTCGTCGGGGACAACAGCGGCTTCTTCTCCCCGCCGGCCGCGACGGCCGTCGGGTCGGCGCTGGCCGGTGTGGGACTGAGCCGACCGGCGGCCCAGCAGGCCCCCGGTGACAGCACCAGCCCTTTCGTCCTGTTCACCGCCGAGACGCTGCCCGAGCAGGACGGCGACGTGCTCTTCCTGCTCTCCGGCGGCCCCTACGCCACCGACGCGCTCACCGCCTCGCCGCTGTGGTCGAGCCTGTCGGCGGTCACCGGGGAGGCGGTCCACGAGGTGAGCGGTGAGGTGTGGCTCGGTTCCTCGGCGTTCTCCGTGTCCTGGGTGCTCGACGACGTGCGCGCGGTGCTGCTGGACGAGGGCGAGCCCGCGACGTCCGCCGACGCCGCGTCCCGGTTCGCCGAGTTCACCGGTGCCTGACGACGTCGGCCCGGTCACCGGGTCCGCGCCGCCCGGGCCGGCCGGCTCGTCCGCGGCCTGGGACGGCGCCGTGCTGCGGGTGGCGCTGGTCGGCCGGCTGGCCGCCGCGGACATCGCGCTCATCGCCGACGCCCTGGCCGTGGCCGACGGCCGGTTCGCCGTGGTGCTGGACCGTCGTCTGCTCGGTGCACCCACCGCGGAGGGACGCGCGGCCCTGGAGAGCTGGGCCGCCGGGCAGCTCGCGGAGCTGGTGCCGCGGATCGCGGCGTGGGCCGACGTCTACGACGAGCGTCGCTACCGGTCGCTCACCCGGGACGCCCCGGCCACCGGCCACGGCCCGGGCTACCCGCAGCGGACCTTCGTCGACGTCGACGCCGCCGGGGCCTGGGTGCGCGAGCTGCTCTCCGCCGGCTGACCGCCCCGGCCCCGGCGACCGCCGACCGGGGTGGATGGCGGGACCGCCGGGCCGGACCGTCAGCCGGCCAGCCAGGCGTCGACGCCGGCGAGCAGCCGGTCCCGGGTGGCGGGCGGGGCGAACGACGCGCGCACCCCGGCCCGGGCCAGGCCGGCGAGGTCCGCGTCGTCCCAGCCGAGGGCCGCACGCACGGCGGCGTGCTCGATGGCCAGCGTCCGGCCGGTCACGGCGGGCACGTCGGTGTGCACGCTCACCGCCAGGCCGGCGTCCCGCATCCGGGCCAGCGGGTGCGCGGCGAGGCTCGGCACCAGGCCGAGCGCCACGTTGGACGACGGGCACACCTCCAGCGGCACCTGCCGCTCGCGCAGCTCGGCGACGAGGTCGGCGTCCTCCAGGGCCCGGATGCCGTGGCCGATCCGGTCCGCCCGCCCGACCTCGAGGGCCTCCCGGACACTCGCCGGACCGCACTCCTCGCCCGCGTGGTGCACCAGCCGCACCCCGGCGTCGGCGGCCTCGTCGACCAGCCGGGCGAACGGGGTGAGCGGGTGCGACTCGGCACCGGCGAACCCGATGCCCACGACCCCGTCTCCGGCGTACCGCCGGGCCAGCGCGAGGGTGGCGGCGAAGCGCTCGACCGACCGCCGCCGCGGGTGGTCCAGCAGCACCCGCACCTCGACGTCGTGCGCGGCCTGCCCCGCGGCCAGCCCCTCCAGCACCGACTCCAGCGGCATGACCGGGTCGCCCAGCCGCTCGCCGTGGGAGGCGGCGGTGACCGTCACCTCGGCCCAGCGCACCCCGGCGGCGGCCTGGTCGGCGCAGAACTCCTCGGCCACCCGACGGAAGGCGGCCGGTGAGTCGAGCAGCTCCCGGACGGCGCCGTTGGCGGCGGCGAACGCGGCGAAGCCCGGATGGGCGGCCCGCTGCGGCGGGAGCGGGCGGCCGGCGAGCTCGGCCAGGGTGGCGTCCCGGATGCTGCCCTCCAGGTGTACGTGCAGGTGCGCGGTGGGCAGCAGCGCGGGGTCGCGCGGGCCGGTGCGCACCGCCTCAGCCGGCGCGGCTGACGACGTCGATCGGCATCGAGCTGTCCGCACCCAGCGACGGGTCGGACGGCGCGACGCCGGCCTGCACCAGCCGGGACCCGAGCGCGGCGACCATGGCGCCGTTGTCGGTGCACAGCCGCGGGCTCGGGGTGCGCAGCACGATGCCGGCGGCCGCGCACCGCTCCGAGGCGAGCGCGCGCAGCCGGGAGTTGGCGGCCACGCCGCCACCGATCACCAGGTGGTCCACCCCGTGGTCGCGGCAGGCGCGCACCGCCTTGGCGGTGAGCACGTCGACGACGGCCTCCTGGAACGCCGCGGCGACGTCCGGCACCGGCACCGGCTCCCCGGCCCGCTCGCGGGCCTCCACCCAGCGGGCGACGGCGGTCTTCAGCCCGGAGAAGGAGAAGTCGTAGGGCGCGTCGCGCTGCCCGGTCAGCCCGCGCGGGAAGGCGATCGAGGCCGGGTCGCCGTCCCGGGCCGCCCGGTCGACGTACGGGCCACCCGGGAAGGGCAGGCCCAGCACGCGAGCGACCTTGTCGAAGGCCTCCCCCGCCGCGTCGTCGATGGTCTGGCCCAGCGGCTGCACGTCCTGGGACAGGTCGGGCACCAGCAGCAGCGAGCTGTGCCCGCCGGAGACCAGCATCGCGATCGAGGGCTCGGCCAGCCGGCCGTGCTCCAGCTCGTCGACGGCCACGTGCGCGGCCAGGTGGTTGACCCCGTACAGCGGCCGGTCCAGCGCCAGCGCGTAGGCCTTGGCGGCGGCCACGCCGACCAGCAGGGCCCCGGTCAGCCCGGGGCCGGCGGTGACCGCGACGGCGTCGACGTCGCCCAGGGTGACCCCGGCGTCGGCGAGCGCCCGGTGCACGGTGGGCACCATGGCCTCCAGGTGCGCGCGGGAGGCGATCTCGGGCACCACGCCGCCGAAGCGCTCGTGCTCGGCCACCGACGTGGCCAGCGCGTCGGACAGCAGCGTCGACCCGCGCACCAGACCGATCCCGGTCTCGTCGCACGAGGTCTCGAAGCCCAGCACCAGCGGCTGGTCGCTCATGCCGGCACCTCCCGGCTCATCACGACGGCGTCGGTGCCGCTGGGCTGGTAGTAGCCGCGCCGCCGGCCGACCTCGGTGAACCCGCGGCGACGGTAGAGGCCCTGCGCCACCTCGTTGTCCGCACGCACCTCCAGCAGCACCACGCGGCTGCGGCGGTCGGCCTCGGCCAGCAGGGTGTCCAGCAGCTGCGCGCCGATGCCCCGGCCCTGCGCCGTGGCGGTGACGCCGATGGTGGCGATGTGTGCCTCCTCGGGGTAGGCGATCAGGCCCGCGTACCCGAGCACGGTGCCCGCCTCGTCCACGGCCACCACGTAGTGCCGGGTCTCGGTGCGGCGCAGCTCGTCGGCGTACATCGACCGGGTCCAGGTGTCCGGGGCGAAGAGCTCTTCTTCCAGCACCATCACCGCCGGCAGGTCCGCCGGCGTCATGTCCCGCAGCTGGACGGTCACTGCCCGGCCACCCGCTGGGAGACGGCCTTGCGTGCGGCCGGCGGCACGGCGTCCGGACGGCGCAGGTACAGCGGCACCAGCGGGTCGGGGCGGCCGGACGCCAGCTGCGGGCCGGCGGCGCGCAGCAGCCCGGCCGTGGTCACGGCGGCGGCCTGCACCGGCCGGCCGAGGCGCTCGGCGAAGCCGGGGTCACCGACGACCGGGTCGCTCAGCGCGGCGTCCTCCGGCCGGTCGACGCCGGGACCGGCCACCCGGGTGCCGTCGGCGTCGTAGCCGGCCCAGTAGACCTCCTTGCGGCGGGCGTCGGTGACCACCGAGCGCGCGCCGGTGCCGACGGCGTCCAGCGAGCAGACGCCGACGACGGGCAGCCCGCGGGCGTCGGCGAGCGCGGCGGCGGTGACGATGCCGACCCGCAGGCCGGTGAACGGGCCCGGGCCCAGCCCGGTCACCACGGCACCCAGCTCGGCCATGCCGACCCCGGCGTCGGCGAGCACGGCCCGGACGGCCGGGGTGAGCAGCTCGGCGTGCCGGTTGCCGGACTCGACGGCGGTCTCGGCGAGCACCTCGGCGGGCACGCCGGCCGACCAGCGCGCGAGACCGACGACCAGCGTCGGGGTGGCGGTGTCGAGGGCGAGGACGAGCACGACTGACGACCCTAAGGGCCGCCGTCCCCCGCCCGGGCGTCAGCCCGCCAGCCGGCGCTCCCACGACGGGCCGTGCGGCACCAGCCGGGCGGTGCGGGCCTCGCCGTCGTCGCCGCGGTCCAGCTCGACCAGCAGGTGCTCGTCGGCGAGCTGCTCGACCAGACCGTGGCCCCACTCGACGACGGTGACCGACTCCGCGGTGGAGGCGTCCAGGTCCAGGTCCTCGACGTCGGCCAGCCCGCCCAGCCGGTAGGCGTCCACGTGCACCAGCGGCAGCCGGCCGTCGCGGTGCACGCGGGCCAGCACGAACGTCGGCGAGGTCACCGGGCCGCGCACGCCCAGGCCAGCCCCGATGCCCTGGGTCAGCGCGGTCTTGCCGGCCCCCAGCGGCCCGGACAGCACCAGCAGGTCACCGGCCGCGAGCAGCCCGGCCAGCTCGACGCCGAGGGCGTGCGTGTCCGCCGGGGTGGGCAGCGTGTGCTCCCGCCTCACCGCGACCACCTGGCAGCCACCCGCCCAGCGGGGCTCACAGCGACGCCGCCACGGCCGCGAGGTCCTCGGCCAGTGCCGCCCGCGGTGCCCCCCGCGGTCCGAACCGGATCGCCGCGGACGGGTGGTACGTGGCCCAGACCGAGCGGCCGTCGACCTCGTGCGGGCGCCCGCGCACCTGGCCCAGCACGGTCTTCGGGCCGAGGAACCACTTCGCCGAGGACAGCCCGAGCGCGACCACGACCGGTGCACCGAGCAGCTCCAGCTGGCGGCGCAGCCAGCCGCTGCAGGCCGTCACCTCCGGGATCCGCGGCGTCCGGTTGCCCGGCGGGCGGCACTTGACGATGTTGAGCACGGCCACGTCCGCGCGGTCGACGCCGGCCTCGCCCAGCAGCTGGTCCAGCAGCTGGCCGGACTTCCCGACGAAGGGCCGGCCGGTCTGGTCCTCGGTGGCGCCGGGTGCCTCGCCGATCACCACCAGCCGCGGCCGGCCGTGCACCGGGACGTCGCCGACGACGACGTGCTGCCGGGTCGCGGCGAGCTCCGGGCAGGCCAGGCAGCCGGACGCCGCGGCGGCCAGGGAGTCCCAGTCGGGGGCGGCGGCCGCGGTGCGGGCGACCTCGTCGGCGGCCGCGTCCAGGCGCGGCGGGCGGGGTGGGGCCACGGCACGACCCTAGGCGGGCAGCCGCACCGCTGCCCCACGGGTCACGCGGTGGACGACGAGCGGGCCGCCGCCACCCGGCGCACCAGCCGGGTGAGGGCGGCGGTGACCTCCTCCGGCCGCTCCAGCAGCACCAGGTGCCCGGCCCGGGGCACCACGACGAGCTCGGTGCTGTCGGAGGACAGCGCCTCCACGATCAGCTCGCTGTGCCGCATCGGGATCATCTTGTCCTCGTCGCCGGTGAGCACCAGCGTGGGCACCGAGCGGAACGGCTCCAGCGCGGCGCTGGCGTCCAGCCCCACCAGGGCCGGGTAGAACTCGGCGATCACGTCGACCGGGGTGCCGGCGATCATCGCGTCCACGTACCGGCCGAGTGCCGGGTCGACGTCCCGGGAGGCGAACGACAGCGACCAGGTCGCCGCCGACACGACGTCCCGAGCCGCCCGGCGGGCGCGCTCGGCGAAGCCCGGCCGGTGCCGCATCGCCCACGCCGCGATCGGCAGGACGGCGGCCCGCAGCCGGGTGAGCAGGTGCGGCATGCCGAAGTCGAGGTCGGCCAGCCCCCCGCTGGACGTCGACACCAGCGCCGCCCCGGCCACCCGTGCGGCGAACACGTCGCGGTGCCGACCGGCGAAGCTGAGCACCGTCATCCCGCCCATGGAGTGGCCGGCCAGCAGCACCGGGCCGCGCGGCACCCGCGCCCGCAGGACGGCGGCCAGGTCGTCGGCGAGCTGGTCGATGGTGGCGTGCGCGGCGTCGCCCCGGCCGGAGGAGCCGTGCCCCCGCTGGTCGTAGAACACCAGCCGCGCCTGCGGCCGGTGGCCGTTGGCGGTGGCCAGCGACGCCCCCAGGTCACGCCGCTGGAAGGTCCAGGAGGCCATCGACAGCGCGTACCCGTGCGCGAAGACGATGGTGAGCGGGGCGTCGGTCGGGCCGATCTCCTCGACGGAGAGCAGCACGCCGTCGTCGGCCCGGACCAGCGCCGTGCGGTCGGCCGGTCGTGACCCGGAGCCCAGCGGGTCGTCCTCCCGCAGCACCGACGGCGCGAGGTCGGCGCGGTCGGCAGCCGGGCGGTGCGCGGGGAGCTCGTCCGCCCCGGCCGACCGGCCGAGCTCGTCGGCGCGCACGCGACTGCCGGCGGTGCGGCTGACCGCGACCCCGACCGCGGTCCCGGCCGCGGCCAGCCCGACCGCGGCGCCGATCAGCCCTGCGGTGCGGCCGCTGGGGTGCGGCAGGCGGGGCGCGCGCGTCACCGGGCCACACCGGCCGTGCCGACGTGGCGGCGGGTGAACCGGCCACCGACCCGGGTGACCAGCTCGTAGTGGATGGTGTCCACGGCGTCGGCCCACTGCTGCGCGGTCGGCTCGCCGCCGTCGCCGGGACCCCACAGCACCACCTGGTCGCCGGGTGCGACGGCGTCGTCCCCGACGTCGAGCAGGAACTGGTCCATGCAGACTCGCCCGGCGATGGTGCGCTGCGCACCGGCGGCCAGCACCGGCGCCCGGTTGCCGCCGGCGCGCGGCACGCCGTCGGCGTAACCGACCGGCACCAGCGCCAGCGTCGTCTCCCGGTCGGTGGTGTGGGTGTGCCCGTAGCTGACGCCGGCGCCGGCCGGGACGCGCTTGGTCAGCGCCACCCGGGCCTGCACGGTCATCGCCGGGCGCAGGCCGTGCTCGGCCGGGTCGCCGCCCAGCGGGTCGAGCCCGTAGAGGGCGATCCCCGGGCGCACCAGGTCGTACCAGGTGGCGGGCAGGGCCACGGTGGCCGCGGAGTTGGCCAGGTGCCGGCGCGCGTCGGTCAGCCCTGCGGCCCGGGCCAGGGCGGTGGCCTCCTCGAAGACCGCGACCTGGGCGGCGATGGTCGGGTGGGTGGGTGCGTCGGCGTAGGCCAGGTGGCTCCACAGCCCGACCACCCGGACGTCGCCGTCCGCCTGCGCCTTCGCGGCGGCGGTGACCAGACCCGGCCAGTCGGCGGGTGTCGCGCCGCCGCGGGACAGGCCGGTGTCGCACTTGAGGTGCAGCTGCGCGGTGCGACCGGTGGCCCGGGCGGCGGCGACCACCTCGGCGAGGCCCCACTCGGCGTTGACCGACACCTCGACGTCCGCGGCGAGCGCGGCGGCATGGTCCTCCCCCGGCCCGGCCAGCCACGCCAGCACCGGCGCGGTGACCCCGGCCGCGCGCAGCGCCAGCGCCTCCTCCACCACCGCCACGCCCAGCGCGTCGGCGCCGCCGGCCAGCACCGCGCGCGCGGCGGGCACCAGGCCGTGGCCGTACCCGTCGGCCTTGACCACGGCCATCAGCGGGCGGTCGACGCGGGCACGCAGGACGGCGGTGTTGGCGGCGATGGCGTCGAGGTCGACCACCACCTCGGCCCGGTCGGTGCTCACGGTGCCCACTCTCCCAGCTCGGACACGCGGTCGGCGGGCGCGGTCCGCCTGTGGAGTGTCACTGCGCAGGTCCCCTCGCCGCCGGCACTCCATGCGGCCCGGGCGCCTCGCGGAGCCGGTGCAGGGTCTCCGGCAGCAGGCGCACCAGGTCGCCGGCCAGCAGCGGGCCGCGCGCGGCGGCGAGCTCCCCGGCCCGGCCGTGCACGTGCGCGGCCACCGCGGCGGCCTCCACCGCCGGCAGGCCGGTCACCGCGGCGGAGGCGAGCAGCGCGCCGAGCACACCGGCCAGCACGTCGCCGGTGCCCGCGGTGGCCAGGTACGGCGTCCCGGTGCCGTTGACGAAGGCGCTGCCGTCGGCGTCGGCGACGACGGTGGCGCTGCCCTTGAGCAGCACCGTGCAGCCCAGGTCGGCGGCGGCCCGGCGGGCGGCGGCCAGCCGGTCGGGGCCGACGTCGCCGGCGATCCGGGCGAACTCGCGGTCGTGCGGGGTGAGCACGGTGGGTGCGGTGCGGGCGCGCACCAGGTCCGGGTCGTCGGCGAGCATCGTCAGCGCGTCGGCGTCCACGACCACCGGCAGGTCGGTGTCCAGCACCTCGGCCAGCACGCTGCGCGCCTCGTCGTCGGTGCCCACGCCGGGGCCGACGACCCAGCTCTGCACCCGGCCGGCGTCACCGGGCCGGCCGGCGGTCACGATCGCCTCCGGCCAGGCGGCCCGCACGCCGTCGGCGGCGGTGCCGGCGTAGCGCACCAGCCCGGGGCGGGTGTGCAGCGCGGCCCCGGTGCAGAGCACGCCGGCGCCGGGGTAGGTCGCCGAGCCGGCGACGATGCCGACGACGCCCTGCGTGTACTTGTCGCTGGCCGCCGAGGGCGCCTCGATGCGGTCGGCGGCGTCGGCGTCGGTGAGCTGCCGGGTGGCCGCGGCGGCCAGGTGCGGCCCGAGGCCGATGTCGACCAGGTGCAGCCGACCGGTGTGCCGGCGCCCGGCGCCCACGACCAGGCCCGGGGTGCGGGTGCCGAAGGTGACCGTGTGCTGGGCCGCGAACGCCTCGCCGTCGACCGCGCCGGTGTCGGCGTCGACCCCGCTGGGCAGGTCGACGGCCACCAGCAGGCCCGGCCCGGCCGCGGCGGCCCGGGCGAGCTCGGCGGCGGCGGGCCGCAGGCCGCCGCGGCCGCCGATGCCCACGATGCCGTCGAGCACGAGGTCGGCCCGGTCCAGGCCCGCGTCGGCGAGGTCGGCCAGGCGCCCACCGGCCCCCCGCAGCGCGGCCAGGCCGCCCGGGTGCGCCCGGTCCGGGGCGAGCAGCACCGCGGTGACCCGGGCGCCGCGGCGGGCGAGCAGGGCGCCGGCCAGCAGCGCGTCCCCACCGTTGTCACCGGCACCGACGAGCAGCGTCACCCGCAGGCCGTGCGCCCGGCCGGCCAGAGCCAGGCAGTGGGTGGCCAGCCCGGTCGCGGCCCGCTGCATCAGGGTGCCGTCGGGCAGGCCGGCGCGGGCCGCCTGCTCCGCGGCCCGCAGCTGCGCGACGGTGTGCAGCTGCCTCACGGCGCGACCGGCGCGCCACCGGGCCGGGACGGCGGCACGGGGTCGGCCGGCGGGACGGCGCCGGTGGGCGGCGCGGGGTCGCCGGGCCGCGTGGCGTCGGCGGGCGGCACGGACTCGGCGAGGACCACGGCCGAGGCGATGCCCCCGTCGTGGCTCAGCGACACGTGCCAGCGGGTGACGCCCAGCTCGGCGGCCCGCCGGGCGACCGTGCCCCGGACGACGAGCAGCGGCCGGCCCCGCTCGCCCACCTGCACCTCGGCGTCGTGCCAGTGCAGGTCGCCGGGTGCCCCCAGCGCCTTGGCGAGCGCCTCCTTGGCCGCGAACCGGGCCGCCAGCGACTCGGCCGTCCGGGCAGCACCGGACAGGGTGCGCTGCTCGTCGGCGGTGAACAGCCGGTCCCGCAGCCCCGGCGTCCGCGCCAGCGAGGCCGCGAACCGCTCCACCGGGCACACGTCGATACCCACCCCGATGATCACGGGTGGACGCGCGGGAGGGGGAGCGCCGGCGGCCGGGCGGCGGGTGTCCGGGACAGCCGTTGCAGCGCCTCGGCGATCGCCCGGTCCAGCTGCGGATCGCCGGGACCGTCGTGGTCGGCCGGCGTGTGCACCACCTCGATGTCCGGGTCGACGCCGTGGTTCTCCACCCCCCAGCCCTTGCCCTCGAGCCAGAATGCGTACCTGGGTTGGGTCACCTGGGTGCCGTCCACCAGCTCGAAACGGTTGTCGATGCCCACGACGCCGCCCCAGGTCCGGGTGCCCACGACCGGCCCGAGCCCGAGTGCCTGGGCCGCTGCGTTGACGATGTCCCCGTCGGACCCCGAGTACTCGTTGGCCACCAGGACGACCGGGCCACGCGGGGACATCAGCGGGTAGGGCTCGGCGCCGTCCACGTGCCGGGCGCGGCTCCAGCCGACCGGACGGCGGGCCAGCCGCTCCAGCACCAGCTGGCTGGTGTGCCCGCCGCGGTTGTACCGGACGTCGACGACCAGGCCCTCGGCCTCGGTGGCCAGGTGCAGGTCACGGTGCAGCTGGGCCCAGCCCAGGCTCATCATGTCCGGCACGTGCACGTACCCCAGGCGCCCACCGCTGTGCTCCTGCACGTAGGCGGCCCGGCCGCGCACCCAGTCGTGGTAGCGCAGCTGCTCCTCGGAGGCCAGCGGGACGACCACCACCCGGCGGTCCTCCCCACCGGAGCGCAGGGTCAGCTCCACCAGGCGGTCCGCGGCGCCCACCAGGCCGGCCGCAGGCCCGACCTGCGGGTCCACCGGGCGGCCGTCCACGGCCACCACCAGGTCGCCGGCCCGGGCGCCCACGCCGGCGGCGCGCAGCGGTGACCGGGCCTGCGGGTCGCTGGACTCCCCGTCGAGCACCCGGTCGATGCGCCAGCCGCCGTCGGCCGGGCTCAGGTCGGCGCCGAGCAGGCCCAGCCGGCGCTCCTGGTCCCCGGCCGGGGCGTCGGTGCGGACGTAGGCGTGCGAGGTGTTCAGCTCCCCGACCACCTCCCACAGCAGGTCCACGAGGTCGTCGTGGCCGGCGATCCGATCGACCAGCGGGCGGTACCGGTCGAGCACCGCCGTCCAGTCCACGCCGTCGAGGTCGGCTCGGAAGTAGTGGTCCCGCATCAGGGTGGCGGTCTCGGTGAACATCTGCCGCCACTCCGCGCCCGGATCCAGCTCGAAGCGGAGCCGACCGAGGTCCACCCGCACGAGGTCCGGGTCCTCGGCCTTCACCACGCGCCCGGTCGGGCGCACGGTGACGTCGTCGCCGGAGCGGAGCACCAGGCGCTCGCCGTCCCCGCTGACCGCCACGGTGTCGGCGCGGTCGGTCAGCTCGACCAGCTCGCGGGTCAGGAAGGAGAAGAACTCGGCGACCGCGCCGGGCGCCTCGCCCTCGACGCCGGCCCGTCGGGCACCGAGCGTGGACTCCTCGCCCGGCTCGCGGACCCAGAGGACGCCGTCCTTGGCCGCGTGCAGGTCGCGGTAGCTGCCGGAGGGGACGGGGAAGGCCACCAGCCGCTGCTCGAAGCCCTCGACGTCGACCGACACCGGCGGCGGGGTGGCGGGTGCGTCGGCGTCGGCGGGTGCGGGGTCGGGCTTGCTGATCCGCCAGCCGTCGGCGCTCGGGCCGAAGGGCGCGGGCTCGGTGGCGGTCAGCGGGACCAGGTACGGGCGTACCGCCGCGGGGAACGACAAGTCGAACACATGGCTGTCGTAGGCGGGGTCGAACGTCCGGGCGGACAGGAACGCCAGGTGCCGGCCGTCCAGGGTGAACGCCGCGGAGGTGTCGTCGAAGCGGCCGGAGGTCAGCGCGACCGGGTCAGCGTCGGGTGCGTCCAGGTCGGCCAGCACCAGCCGGCTCTGCCCGAAGGGGCGCACCGGCTGGGACCACACCAGCCAGCGGCCGTCCGGGGAGAACGCCGGCCCGGTGGCCTCGCCGTTGCGGGAGCTGCCCACCTGGCGCGCGGTCCCGGTCTCGACGTCGACCACCCGCACCGCGCCGTCGGAGGACACCGCCGCCACCCGGGCGCCGGCGGGGTCGCTCTCCAGGTGCAGCACCCGCCCGAGCGGGCCGGTGTCCAGCCGGCGCCCCGGCCCGCCGGTCAGCGGGTGCACGTGCAGCGCGTCCTCGCCGTCGGCGTCGCTGACCAGCACCGCCGACCCGCCGGTGCCCAGCGGGCGCACCAGCCGGGCCCGGACGGCGGAGTCGGCCGCCAGCGCCCGCCCGGGGCCCTGCCGGTGGCTGAGCAGGAAGGCCTTGCCCCGCCACTCCACCAGGCTGGCGTCACCGCCGGTGTCCGGGCGCAACTCGGCGAGGTCCTCGGTCGGCTCGAGCTGGCGGGAGCTGCGCGCCCCCACCGAGCCGGGCAGCGTGACGGCCAGCGCCTCGGGGCGGCCGTCGAGGTCGGCCAGCAGGTACAGGGTGCCGTGGGCGGTGTAGACGACGCGGGTGCCGTCGGTGCGGGCGTCGCGCACGTAGCCCTCGGCGGCGGTGTGCGTGGTGACCCGGCGTGGGCCGGCGGCCGGGTCGTCGACGTCCAGCGACCACAGGTCGGCGACCTCGTCGGCCGGGCCGGGCAGCCGGGCGGCGCGGTCGCTGACGAACACCAACCGGTCCCCGACCCAGGACGGGTCGACCAGCGAGGCCGCCTCGTCGGGCAGCAGCTGCTCCCAGGCCTGCCCGGCGCCGGTGCGGTCCAGCCACAGCCGCGGGGCGGTCCCGCCGCGGTAGCGCTTCCAGTGCGCGGGCGGCCGGCTGCCGACCGTGGCCACGACCGTCGCGCCGTCGGCCCGGACGGCGATGCCCGACGCCGGACCGACCGGCAGCCGCTCGGCGACGAGGTCACGGCCGACGGCGTGCACCACCTGCCGGCTGGAGTTGGCCTCGCGGGCGGCCGACGCCACCAGCACGCGCCCGTCGGCGGTCCAGCCGAGCACCGAGGTGGTGGCGCTGCCCCACCAGGTGAGCCGGTGCGGCACGCCGCCGTCGACGTCGACGACGTAGACCTCGTTGTGCCCGTCGCGGGTCGACGTCCAGGCCACGGCGCTGCCGTCGGGCGAGAACCGGGAGTTGCGGACGGGCGTGCGGTCGTCGGTCAGCCGCCACGCACGACCACCGGCGACCGGCGCGAGCCAGACGTCGTCGGCGGCCACGAAGGTCACCAGGTCGCCGCGGACGTCCGGGTGACGGAGGTAGGGAGGAGCCACCGGCGCACGGTAGCGACCCTTTCCGACACCCCGCTCACCCACGGCATGGGCCGTCACCGGCTGGAACGGTCATCCCGGCCCGGCCCGGCCTGGCACCGGACAGGTGGCCGGCTGGGACGGCCGCCCTGCAGGGGCCTCGTCACCCGACGCTGACGCTGGTCGAGTTCCGGACTCGCTGGCGCTCCTCGGTCGCTGGCGCTCCCTGCGGAGCTCACTCCACCGTGACGCTCTTGGCCAGGTTCCTCGGCTGGTCGACGTCCAGGCCGCGGGTGTCGGCGATCTCGCAGGCCAGCACCTGCATCGGGATGGTGGTGACCACCGGGGCGAGCAGGGTCGGCGTGCGCGGCACCCGGATGACGTGGTCGGCGTAGGGCAGCACGTCGTCGTCGCCCTCCTCGGCGATCACGATGGTGCGTGCCCCGCGGGCCCGTACCTCCTGGATGTTGGACACCACCTTGCCGTGCACCGACTCCCGGCCCCGCGGCGACGGCGCGACGACGACCACCGGGGTGCCCTCGCCGATCAGCGCGATCGGGCCGTGCTTCAGCTCGCCGGCGGCGAAGCCCTCGGCGTGGATGTAGGCCAGCTCCTTGAGCTTGAGCGCACCCTCCAGCGCCACCGGGTAGCCGACGTGCCGGCCGAGGAACAAGATCGTCGGGCTGTCGGCGAGCGAGCGGGCCAGCTCGCGCACCGGCTCCATCTCCGACAGCACCTTCTCCACGGCGGCCGGCAGCGCGCGCAGCTCGTCGACGATGGCGGCGACCTCGTCGGCGTACTTGATGCCGCGCACCTGGGCGAGGAACAGCCCGACCAGGTAGCAGGCCACCACCTGGGACAGGAACCCCTTGGTCGAGGCGACGGCCACCTCGGGTCCGGCCCGGGTGTAGAGCACGGCGTCGGACTCGCGCGGGATGGTCGAGCCGTTGGTGTTGCAGATCGCCAGCACCCGGGCGCGCTGCTCCTTGGCGTGCCGCATCGCCATCAGGGTGTCCATCGTCTCCCCGGACTGGGAGATGACCACGACCAGCGTGGACCGGTCCAGCACCGGGTCGCGGTAGCGGAACTCGCTGGCCAGCTCGACCTCCACCGGGATGCGGGTCCAGTGCTCGATGGCGTACTTGGCGATCAGCCCGGCGTGGTAGCTGGTGCCGCAGGAGACGACGAAGACCTTGTCGATGTCGCGCACCTCCTGGTCGGAGATGCGCACCTCGTCGAGCACGATCGCGCCGTGGTCGGAGAGCCGGCCCAGCAGCGTGTCGGCGATCGCGTGCGGCTGCTCGGCGATCTCCTTGAGCATGAACCAGTCGTAGCCGTCCTTCTCGGCGGCGGCGGCGTCCCAGTCGACGGTGCGCGACGGCGGCTCCACCACCCGGCCGGTGAAGTCGGTGACCGTGACCCCGCGGGTGCGGTCGATCTCCACGACCTCGTCCTGGCCGACGTCCAGGGCGTGCCGGGTGTGCCCGATGAACGCCGCGACGTCGGAGCCCAGGAAGTACTCACCGTCGCCGACGCCCACCACCAGCGGGCTGTTGCGCCGGGAGGCCACCATGGTGTGCGGCTCCGCGGCGTGCGTGGCGACCAGCGTGAAAGCGCCCTCCAGCCGGCGGCTGACCCGGCGCAGCGCCTCGGCGAGCCGGTCCGGGGACTCCGGCAGCGTCGGGTAGACCGCCGCCAGCAGGTGGGCGACCACCTCGGTGTCGGTGTCGGAGCTGAACTCGGTGCCGGTGGCCTCGCACTCGGCGCGCAGCGCGGCGAAGTTCTCGATGATCCCGTTGTGCACCACGGCCACCTGGCCGTCGGCGGACACGTGCGGGTGCGCGTTGCGGTCGGTGGGGCCCCCGTGCGTGGCCCAGCGGGTGTGCCCGAGCCCGGTCGTCGCCGCAGGCAGGCCCTGGTCGGCGAGCACCTTCTCCAGGTTCGCCAACTTGCCGGCCTTCTTCGCCGTCGTCAGGACGCCGTCGACGACGACCGCGACACCGGCCGAGTCGTAACCCCGGTACTCGAGGCGGCGCAACCCCTCCAGGACGACGTCGAGGGCGTTCTGCGGGCCCACGTACCCCACGATTCCGCACATTGGGGTGACGATACCGCCGGGACGGACCGATCCCGTGCAGCTCGCCCCGTACGCCCCAGCCGCCCCAGGTCGCCCGGCCGGCCGGTCCCGTCAGCCGGTGGCGGCGACCACCGCGGCCAGCCGGGCGGCCACGGCGTCGGCCTGCTCCTGGGACGGCGCCTCGACCATGACCCGCACCAGCTGCTCGGTGCCCGAGGGGCGCAGCAGCACCCGGCCGGTGTCCCCGAGCTCCTCCTCGACCTCGTTCACCGCGCGGGCCACCTCGTCGCTGGCCGCGACGGCCAGCCGGTCGGTGACGGGCACGTTGACCAGCGTCTGCGGCAGCTTCTGCACCACCGAGGCGAGCTCGGCCAGCGAGGCGCCGGTCGCACTCATCCGGGACAGCAGCGCCAGCCCGGTCAGCAGGCCGTCGCCGGTGGTCGCCCACTCCAGGAACACCAGGTGGCCGCTCTGCTCGCCGCCCAGGGAGAGGTCGCGGGAACGCAGCGCCTCCAGCACGTAGCGGTCACCGACCGCGGTGGTGGCCACCGCGATGCCGGCGTCGCGCATGGTGTGGTGGAAGCCCAGGTTGCTCATCACCGTGGCGACGACGGTGTCGTCCTTGAGGGCGCCGCTCTCGTGCAGCGCCAGGGCGCAGATCGCCAGGATCTCGTCGCCGTCGACGAGGGCGCCGTCGGAGGTGACCGCCAGGCAGCGGTCGGCGTCGCCGTCGTGGGCGATGCCGATGTCGGCGCCGGTGCGGCGGACGGTCTCGGTCAGCGGGCCGAGGTGGGTGGAGCCGATGCCGTCGTTGATGTTCCAGCCGTCCGGCTCGCCGCCGATGACGTGCACCGTCGCCCCGGCCCGGCGGTACACCTCGGGCGCGCAGCGGGCGGCGGCACCGTGCGCGCAGTCCACGACGACGGTGAGCCCGGCCAGCGGCTGGCGCAGCGCGGACAGCACGTGGTCCACGTAGTCCTCGGCGCCGCGCGCGAGGTCGCGAACACGGCCGACACCACGGCCGGTGGGCCGCTGCTCGTCGAGGACACGGCCGGTGACGGTGCGCTCGATGGACGCCTCGACGGCGTCGGGCAGCTTGTGCCCGCCGCGGCTGAACAGCTTGATGCCGTTGTCGGGCATCGGGTTGTGACTGGCGGAGATCATCACGCCGAGGTCGGCACCGGTGCGGCCGGTGAGGAACGCGATGGCCGGCGTGGGCAGGACGCCCGCGCGCAGCACCTCGGCGCCGGCGCTGGCCAGGCCCGCCACCACGGCGGCCTCCAGCATCTCCCCGCTCGCGCGGGGGTCGCGGCCGACGACCGCGACGGGGCGCGAGGCCCCGTCGCGGTCGGCGAGCACGCTGGCGGCGGCGCGGGCCACCGAGAGAGCCAGCTCCGGCGTGAGCTCGGTGTTGGCCCGGCCGCGCACGCCGTCGGTCCCGAAGAGGCGACCCACCAGCGCGCCGGTCAGCGCTTGGAGTACTGAGGCGCCTTGCGGGCCTTCTTCAGGCCGTACTTCTTGCGCTCGGTGACTCGCGGGTCACGCGTGAGGAAGCCGGCCTTCTTCAGCACCGGGCGGTCGTCGATCTCCACGGCGATGAGCGCGCGGGCGATGGCCAGGCGCAGGGCGCCGGCCTGGCCGCTGACGCCGCCGCCGTTGAGCAGCGCGATCACGTCGTACTGCTCGTTCTTGTCCAGGATGACGAACGGCTCACGGATGAGCTGCTGGTGCACCTTGTTGGGGAAGTACTGCTCGATCGTGCGGCCGTTCAGGGTGAACTGCCCGGTGCCCTGCACGAGGCGCACGCGGACGATGGCCTCCTTGCGGCGACCGACGGTCTGCACGGGACGCCCGGTGGCGTCGGTGATGGCGGTGGTCACTGGGCAACCTGCTTGATCTCGAAGGGCTGGGGCTGCTGGGCGGTGTGCGGGTGCTGCGGACCCGCGTACACCTTGAGCTTGGAGAGCATCTGCCGGCCCAGCGTGTTGTGCGGCAGCATCCCCTTGACGGCCCGCTCGACGACCCGGTCCGGGTGCGTGCGCAGCTGGTCACCGACGTTGATCTTGCGCAGACCACCCGGGTAGCCCGAGTGCTGGTAGGCGGTCTTGGCGTCCCGCTTCGACCCGGTCAGCGCGACCTTGCCGGCGTTGATGACGACGACGAAGTCGCCGACGTCGACGTGCTGGGCGAACTGCGGCTTGTGCTTGCCGCGCAGGAGGATGGCGATCTGGCTGGCCAGTCGACCGAGCACCACGTCGGTGGCGTCGATGACGTGCCACGCCCGGGTGATCTCACCGGGCTTGGGCGTGTACGTGCGCACAGGGCGTCCTTCGTCGTCGTCGGGTGGCTGGTGGATCGCCTCCCCGAGCACGGGGGACGGACCGATCGGTCATGGACGGCGCGCGCACCAGCCGGCGCAGCACCAGCGAGCCACGATACCAGCCGGCGACACGCCGCCCCGCCGCGGTCCAGGCGTGAGCGGGCGCCCGGGTGGGCACCACCGGATGACGCCCACCGGGACGCCGCACCCGTGCGTCCCGACCGCGGGCCTCGAGCCCTCGTCGTACCGGGAGAGCCATGACCCGCCCCAGCACCCCGCAGCACACGCCCGCCACCGACCGGCGGACCGTCGTGGCGGGGAACACCGTCGCCGACGACCGCAGCACGTCCGGCGCGCGCGTCTGGCGCGACGGCCTGGGCGAGTCGCACCCGCCGAGGCCGGGCTCGCTGCGCGCCCGGGTGCACGCCAACCCGGCGCTGACCCAGGTGTGGCGGGTCGGCGTCTTCGTCCTCGGCCTGCTGCTGGTCGCACTCGGCGTCGCGCTCACCGTCCTGCCCGGCCCGCTGACCATCCCGCCGGTGCTCGCCGGGCTGTGGGTGTGGTCGACCGAGTTCGCCTGGGCGCGGCGGTTCTTCGACGCGTTCAAGAAGAAGGCCCGGGACGCCTGGGACCACGCGAAGGAGCACCCGGCCAGCTCGCTGGCCATCACCGTCGGCGGCCTGGCCCTGGCCGCCGTCGCCTTCTGGGCGGTCGGCCACTTCCAGCTCGTCGACCGGGTCGAGGACCTCTTCTGACCTGTCGGCCCGGGGCCCGACCCGGGCCGCCCACCCGGCGCGGGCCGCCCGCGCGGCAGGATGGTCGCGTGCGCACGGTCGAGGAACACCAGGCGGTCGTCACCGCGCTCCTGCGCGAGCTGCCCGAGGAGCACGTCGCCCTCGCCGAGGCGGCCGGGCGGGTGCTCTCCCGGGACGTGCCTGCCCTCGTGGCGCTGCCCGGGTTCACCAACTCCGCGATGGACGGCTACGCCGTGCGCCACGAGGACGTCCAGGCGGCCACGCCGGCCACCCCGGTGCGACTGCCGGTCGTCGAGGACATCCCGGCCGGCCGCGGCGACGTCGTCGCACTCGTCCCGGGGACGGTGCACCGGATCATGACCGGAGCCCCCGTGCCGGACGGCGCCGACGTGATCGTGCCGGTCGAGCAGACCGACGCGGCCACCGGCGTCGTCACCATCACCGGCGTCCCCGCGCCGGGCACGCACCTGCGGCACGCCGGGGAGGACATCGCCGTAGGCAGCGTCGCCCTGCCCGCCGGGACCGCGCTGGGTGCCGCGCAGCTGGGCCTCGCCGCCGCCGTCGGGCACACCACCCTGCCGGTGAGCCGGCGCCCCCGCGTGCTGGTGCTCTCCACCGGCAGCGAGCTGGTCGAGCCGGGTACGCCGCTGCAGCCCGGGCAGATCTACGAGTCCAACTCGGTGCTGCTGGCCACCGCCGTCCAGGCCGCCGGCGGCGAGGCCCGCACGCTGCACTTCGTGCCCGACGACGTCGACACGTTCCTGGCCACCGTGCGCGCCGAGCTGGCCGGCGCCGACCTGCTGATCACCAGCGGCGGCGTCAGCGCCGGTGCCTACGAGGTGGTCAAGGACGCCTTCGGCGCGCTGGGCACCGTCGAGTTCGTCAAGGTGGCCATGCAGCCCGGCGGGCCGCAGGGCGCCGGCACCGTCGACGGCGTGCCCGTGGTGACCCTGCCCGGCAACCCGGTGAGCTCGTTCGTGTCCTTCGAGGTGTTCGTCCGGCCGGCGCTGCGCCGGGCGCTGGGCCACACCCACCCCGACCGGCTGCGGGCGCCGGCCCGGCTCACCAGCGAGCTGCGCTCCCCCGCCGGGCGCCGCCAGTTCCTGCGCGGCTGGTACGACGACGGCGAGGTGCACCAGGTCGGCGGGCCCGGCTCGCACCTGGTCGCCCACCTCGCCCGGGCCAACTGCCTCGTCGTCGTGCCCGAGGACGTCACCCACCTGGACGCCGGCGCCGAGGTCGGCGTCGTCCTCGTCGAAGGAGCCCTGCAGTGACCGACGGACCCAGCAGCCCGGGGCGCCTGACCCACGTCGACGCCCGCGGCGCGGCCCGGATGGTCGACGTGACCGGCAAGGAGGTCACCGCCCGGGTCGCCACCGCGGCCGGCCGGGTGCTGGTCAGCCCGGAGGTGGTCGCGCTGCTGCGCGGTGAGGGCGTGCCCAAGGGCGACGCGATCGCCGTCGCCCGGATCGCCGGCATCGCCGGGGCCAAGCGGACGCCGGACCTGATCCCGCTGTGCCACCCGATCGCGCTGCACGGGGTGACCGTGGACGTCGAGGTCACCGACGAGGCCGTCGAGATCACCGCCACCGCCCGCACCGCCGACCGCACCGGCGTGGAGATGGAGGCACTGACCTCGGTCGCCGTGGCCGGGCTGACGGTGATCGACATGGTCAAGGCGGTCGACCCCCGGGCGAGCGTCACCGACGTGCGGCTGCTGTCCAAGACCGGTGGCAAGAAGGGCGACTGGGTCCGATGAGCGAGTTGCCCGCCGACGCCCGCGCCGTCGTCGTCACCGCCTCCAACCGGGCCTCGGCCGGGGTCTACGAGGACCGCAGCGGCCAGGCCCTCGCCGCCGGGCTGCGCGAGCTCGGTTTCGCCGTCGAGGGCCCGCACGTGCTCCCGGACGACGTCGTCGCCCTGAGCGCGGCCCTGGTGGACGCGGTGGAGGGCGGCGCCGACGTCGTGCTGACCACCGGCGGCACGGGGCTCTCCCCCACCGACGTCACGCCCGAGGCCACCGGCACCGTGATCGAGCGGGAGGCGCCCGGCATCGCCGACGCGATCCGCCGGTACGGCCAGGACGGCGTGCCGACGGCGGTGCTGTCCCGCGGGCTGGCCGGCGTCGCCGGGCGCACGCTGATCGTCAACCTGCCCGGTTCCACCGGCGGGGTGCGCGACGGGCTCGCCGTCCTGGGCCCGCTGCTGCCGCACGTCGTCGGCCAGCTCCGCGGCGGCGACCACCCCTCCCCCTGACGCCCATCCCGCGTCGCGAGGCGGCGGAGGGCGGGGCGGGCGCTCAGTCCAGGAGCAGGCGCTCGGTAACCGTCAACGGCGAGCGCTGGCCGCTCACCCTGAACGACGGCGACGACGAGCCCACCGTGACTGTGCATGTCCCGTCATCGGCCGGCCGCAGCTTCTGAGGGCTGGGGTGTTGTCTCGGTGAGCTGTCGCTCCGAGCCATGATCCGTTCTGCAGAAGAGGCGACATCAACCCGCGGTCGCTGATCTTCCAGCGTGCACCGACGTCCGCGCCGCCGTCGCATCCCTGTCGGACGGCACTCGCGAAGACCTGCGCCTTAATGCGGTGCCCTGTGGGTCAGTTCCCGTTGGCCCACGACTGCACGACGTCCACGGAGTCGATCTACGACCCGCGGGCACTTCCGTGCCCGCCCCCGGCGTAGACCCGCTGGGTTTGGTGGCTCAGTTCGGGGCGCCAGGGACGTTGCAGCGGGTGCCTCACCCAGGATCGAACGGCATGCTGGGGAGATGTCATCTCGTACTGCCATCGGCGGCTTCTGGGACGCCCACATTCGCTCCTGGCTCGACGGCGCCGATCCCCTCCCTGATCCGCTCGACGCCTGGTTTGGCAGCTACTCGGGACGAGGCCTGGGCGCCGTGACGCGCGACGGCTTCGTCGAGCCGTTCCAGGGCGATCTCGGCGGACACGAGACGGAACCGCGCATGGTCTTGCTCGGGCTCAATCCCGGTCAATACCTTCCCGACCTCCAGGCAAGGGACGGGCTGTTCGCCGAGGAGATCAGAGCCGCCGGCAGTTACAGCGCCTGGGCCCGCAGCGCGCCGTACGACCGAGACCCCTGGTTGGCCCGGTACGGCCCGAACCGCTTCTACCGCGGGCGACGGGGCTTCACTCGTCGTTGGCTCGGCGATCCGGCCGCCGGGTACAACGACATGCTGCTGTGGGAACTCTACCCGTGGCATTCCACGGCGGTGGTGGGCCGCATGAGCCCACCACCGCACCTGATCAGGCAGTTCGTGTGGGACCCGATCGCGGACATCGACGTGCGGTACGTCTTCGCATTCGGCGCCCCGTGGGCCCAGCTCGCTGAGAGCGACCTCAAGCTCCAGCCGGCTGGCGTCTTCGGCCGAGGTGGCCGGGACTACGGCTCGACGGTCGCTTCCCGCTCGGTCCGAGTCTTCGAGCTGTCTTCGAGGCAGCTGCTCGTCACGGAGTCGCACGCCGGGAGTGCCGGTCCGCCGAGCACCGATGAGGTAGAGCGGCTTCGTGACGCGCTGGTTTCGGCCAAGCTCTGAGACTTCGTCCAGCCCGTACACACGGCGGGCCCGAGCGTCACGACCGTCGGCTGTCTTCGTGTGTCGTCCGACAGCCGCCACACAGGATGCACAGTCCTTCGGCAGTCGGGTGGGCATCGAATGCATGCGGCTGATCCGACCAGAGTGCAGTCACGTCCTCACCGCCAGAGTCGCCCATGCATTCGGGACAGAGCTCAGATGGACGGGCGATGCCGGTGCGGTCGTGGAAAGCGGCGTGCGTCGCGGAAGTTGCTGGCATTCGCAAACACTACGAGGCGAGCCGTCAGCCGAGCTCCACGCGTTCTGTGTGGGTGTAGACGTTGCACCCGTCCCCGCGCAGGAAGCCGATCAGCGTGATCCCCACCTCGGCGGCCAGCTCCACCGCCAGCGACGACGGCGCGGACACGGCGGCGAGCACCGGGATGCCGGCCAGCGCCGCCTTCTGCGTCAGCTCGAAGGACGACCGGCCGCTCACCATGAGCACCGAGCCGGCCAGCGGCAGCCCGCCGGTGCGCACGCCGTCACCGACGACCTTGTCCACCGCGTTGTGCCGGCCCACGTCCTCGCGCAGGGCGACCAGCTCGCCGGCGGCGGTGAACAGGCCCGCGGCGTGCAGGCCGCCGGTCTTGTCGAACACCTGCTGGGCGGCCCGCAGCCGGTCCGGCAGGGCCAGCAGCGTGTCCAGGGTCAGCCGGGTGCCGTCCGAGGCGACGTCGTGCGTCGTCCTGGTGCGGATGGCGTCGATGCTCGCCTTGCCGCACACGCCGCAGGAGCTGGTCGTGTAGAAGTTCCGGTCCAGCGCGGTGTCCGGCGCCTGCACACCCGGCGCCAGGACGACGTCGACCACGTTGTAGGTGTTCCGGCCCTCGGCGTCGACCGAGTCGCAGTACCGCAGCGCGCTGATGTCGTCCACCCCGGCGATGACTCCCTCGGTGGCCAGGAAGCCGTGCACCAGGTCGAAGTCGTGGCCGGGGGTGCGCATGGTGACCGCGAGCGGTGTCCCGTCGAGCCGGATCTCCAGCGGCTCCTCGGCCGCCACCGTGTCCGGCCGGGTGCTGCGCTGCGACCCGCGGATGCGCAGCACCGGTGTCCTGCTCGTGACTCGTCCCACCCGGGCGACGGTACCCACCGCCAGCGCCTACGGTGCGCAGCATGACCGACCGCCCCCCGTTCGCCGCCGTCGTGCTGGCCGGCGGGAAGTCCGCTCGGCTGGGCGGCCAGCACAAGCCCCAGCTGGAGGTCGGCGGGCGCACGATGCTGGCGGCCGTGCTGGCCGCCGTCGAACACGCCGCGCCCCGCGTCGTGGTCGGCCCGCCGCAGCCGGTGCCGGACGGCGTCCTGCTGGTGCGCGAGCAGCCGCCGCGCGGCGGGCCCGTGCCGGCGCTGCGGGCCGGTCTCGCCGCCGTGGACGCCGAGGTCGTCGCGGTGCTGGCCGCCGACCTGCCGTTCCTCACCGCCGACCTGGTCGACGCGCTGGCCACCGAGCTGGTCGGCCGCGGCAGCAGCGACGGGGTGCTCGTCGTGGACGGGGCCGGACGGGACCAGTACCTGCTCGGCGTCTGGCGCACCGCCACGCTGCGGGCGGCGGTCGGTGCAGTGCACGGCCCTACGTCGATGCGCGCGCTGCTGACCCCGCTGGCCGTGCACCGGCACCGCCCGACGCCGGTGGCCGGGCGACCGGTGCCCTGGACCGACTGCGACACCCCCGCGGAACTGGCCCGGGCCCGCGCCGCCGCACCGCGTCCCGCCGACTGATCGCGACCCGACCGGGTAGCCCGCGCCCATGGACATCGTCATCGCCGGCGCCCACGGCCAGGTCGCCCGCCGCCTCACCCGCCTGCTCGCCGCCCGCGGGGACACCGTCACCGGGATCGTCCGCGACTCCCGGCAGGTGGCCGACCTGGAGTCCGACGGCGCGCGGCCGCTGGTCCTGGACCTGGAGCACGCCGACGTCGGCGAGCTCGCCGCGGGCCTACGCGGCGCCGACGCGGTGGTGTTCGCCGCGGGAGGCGGTCCGAACAGCGGGATCGCCCGCAAGGACACCGTCGACCGGGCCGCGGCGGTGCTGCTGGCCGACGCCGCCGAGGCGGCCGGGGTGCGCCGCTACCTGCTGGTGTCCTCGATGGGCACTGAGCAGGTCGCCGGCGGTGCCACCCCCGACGGGGTGGACGAGGTGTTCGTCGCCTACCTGCGGGCCAAGCTCGCCGCCGAGGAGGCGCTGCTGCCCCGGCCGGGGCTGGACACCGTGGTGCTGCGCCCCGGCCGGCTCACCGACGACCCGGGCACCGGGCACGTCATGCTGGACCGGCACGTCGAGCGGGGTGACGTCACCCGCGACGACGTCGCCGCCGTGCTCGCCGCGCTGCTCACCCGGCAGCACCACGAGGGCGTGCTCGAGCTGACGAACGGTCCCACCCCGGTCGAGGACGCGGTCGCCGCCCAGCTCTGAGGACAGCGGCCCTCAGCAGCACCCAGAGTGCCCCGCGGCCGGTGCGTCGCGGCGGGCCCGGGTCACCAGCGCGCGATCGGCCAACTCGTCGTCGGCGGGGTAGTCCACCCGGACCAGGGTCAGGCCCGCGGCCGGTGCCACCGGGACGTCGTCGGCGCGGCTGGTCCGGGTCAGCAGCGACGCCGGCCAGTCCGGGGCCCGGCGACCCTCCCCCACGGCCAGCAGCGCACCGACCAGGCTGCGCACCATCGAGTGGCAGAACGCGTCGGCGCCGGCCCGGACCTCCACCCGCTGCGGCCCGCCCTCGTCGTCGTCCACCCGCCGGACGTCGAGCACCAGCAGGGTGCGGATGGTGGTCGCGCCCTCCCGCCGCCGGCAGTACGCCGCGAAGTCGTGCTGCCCGAGCAGCGGCCCAGCGGCCTGCTGCATGAGCGAGGTGTCCAGCTGCCGCGGCCAGCCGACCACGTCCACCCGGCGCAGCGGAGACGGCCCGGAGTCGGCGTCGGTCAGCCGGTAGACGTAGTGCCGGCGCAGCGCCGCGAACCGGGCGTCGAAGTCCGCGGGCACCGCCCGCGCCGAGGTCACGACGACGTCGGGGGCGAGCACGCCGCGCAGCCTGCGGAGCAGCCGTCCCCGCGCCGACTCCCACAGGCCGGCGGGCAGGTCCAGGTGGGCGACCTGGCCGGTGGCGTGCACCCCGGCGTCGGTGCGGCCGGCGACGGTCAGGTCGACGTCGTGCCGGAGCACCGTGGACAGTGCCAGCTCCAGCTCGCCCTGCACCGTCCGCTGTGCCGGCTGGCGGGCCCATCCGTGCAGGGCCGTCCCGTCGTAGCCGAGGTCCAGCCGAACGCGGACGAGCCCGCCACCGGTGGGGGTGGCGGGCTCGTCGCTGTCGTGCGGGTGGTTCAGCGGATCACTTGGGGTCGCGCTCGGACTCGCCGCCGGGTGCCTGGCGGCCGGCGGTCGCGGCGTCGCCCAGCTCGGCGGCCTCGACCTCGGCGGCAGCTGCGGCGGCCACCTCCGGCGAGATGGCCTCGTCGTCCACGACCGCGGCGTTCTCACGCTTCGGCTCGGGGGTGACGGCGGTGTCGTCCTGGGTCTCGCCGTCCGGGGTGAAGACGTCGGTGACGACGGCCTGGGCGTCGTCGACACCTTCGGAGCCCTCGGTCACGTCCGGGCTGGTGTCGCCACCGGGGCCCGTCGTGCCGCCGGCATCGGTGAGGGCGGCGGTGTCGGCGGTGACCTCACCGGCGGCCGACGAGCCACCGCTGCGCGGGGTGGCGAACCGGGTGCCGCGAGCGCGCTCGGCCTCGCCGACGGCCTGCTGGGCCACGGTCAGCGCCTCGACCATCTCGATGACCGCCATCGGGGCGTTGTCGCCCTTACGGGGACCCACCTTGACGATGCGGGTGTAGCCACCGGGCCGGTTCTCGTAGCGAGGACCGATCTCGGCGAAGAGGTGGTGGACGACGTTCTTGTCGCGGATGGTCGTCATGACCTGACGGCGAGCGTGCAGGTCACCACGCTTGGCGAAGGTCACCAGCTTCTCGGCCAGCGGGCGCAGTCGCTTCGCCTTGGCCTCGGTCGTGGTGATCTTGCCGTGCTCGAACAGCGAGGTGGCCAGGTTCGCCAGCATCAGCCGCTCGTGCGCGGGGGACCCGCCGAGGCGGGGACCCTTGGTGGGGGTGGGCATGTCGGTCCTTCCTCAGGCGGCCGGGCGGGGCGTCGCCGGCTGCATCTCAGCGGGTGGTGCGGTCAGGCTCCGCTGCAGCCTCCCACGACGCGACGAGCGCGTCGTGGGAGCCACAGCGGCGGCCCCGCTGCAGGGTCCCACGGCGTGCGGAGCACGTCATGAGCTGCAGCGGCGGCCCCGCTGCAGGGTCCCACGGCGTGCGGAGCACGTCATGAGCTGCAGCGGCGGCCCCGCTGCAGGGTCCCACGGCGTGCGGAGCGCGTCGTGGGGGGCAGCGGGGTCCTTCTAGAGCTGCTCGGTCTCCCGGAAGTCGCCCTCTGCGGCGTACTCCTGGCCTTCGGCGTACTCGGTGACACCCTGGTAGGCGTCGGTCTCGTAGCCCTCGTCGTAGCTCTCCACCGAGGTGGGGACGAACCCGGGCGGGCTGTCCTTGAGCGCCAGGCCCATGGCCGCGAGCTTCAGCTTGACCTCGTCGATCGACTTGGCACCGAAGTTGCGGATGTCCAGCAGGTCGGCCTCGGAACGGGTGACGAGCTCACCGACGGTGTGCACACCTTCGCGCTTGAGGCAGTTGTAGGACCGGACGGTGAGGTCCATGTCCTCGATCGGCATCGAGAAGTTCGCGATGTCGGCGGCCTCGGCCGGGCTGGGCCCGACCTCGATGCCCTCGGCGTCGACGTTGAGCTCGCGGAGCAGGCCGAACAGCTCGACCAGGGTGGAGCCGGCACTGGCGATCGCGTCGCGCGGGTCCATCGACGGCTTGGTCTCGACGTCGACCACGAGGCGGTCGAAGTCGGTGCGCTGCTCGACGCGGGTGGCCTCGACGGCGTAGGTGACCTTCAGGACCGGCGAGTAGATCGAGTCGACGGGGATCCGTCCGATCTCCTGGCCGGGCTGCTTGTTCTGGGTCGCCGGCACGTAGCCGCGGCCACGCTCGACGACCAGCTCGATCTCGAGCCGGCCCTTCGCGTTCAGCGTGGCGATGTGCAGCTCGGGGTTGTGCACCTCGACACCGGCCGGGGGCGCGATGTCGGCGGCGGTGACCTCACCGGGGCCCTGCTTGCGCAGGTACATGGTGACCGGCTCGTCGGAGTCGGAGCTGACGACCAGGCCCTTGAGGTTCAGGATGAGCTCGGTGACGTCCTCCTTGACGCCCGGCACGGTGGTGAACTCGTGCAGGGTGCCCTCGATGCGGATGCTGGTGACAGCCGCGCCGGGGATGGAGGACAGCAGGGTCCGCCGCAGCGAGTTGCCCAGGGTGTACCCGAAGCCGGGCTCCAGGGGCTCGATGACGAAGCGGGACCGAGAGGCGTCGATCGTCTCCTCGGTCAGGGTGGGGCGCTGTGCGATGAGCATGGTTCTCCTTCAGGTCCTCCGGCGACCGCCATATGACGCCGTGAGGTGGTGGTGCAGGCGGGGCGGACATCTGTCCGCCCACCCCGCCGTCCTTCTGCTACTTCGAGTACAGCTCGACGATCAGCTGTTCCTGGACCGGGGTGTCGATCACCTGACGGGCCGGGATGCTGTGCACCAGCACCTTCAGCTGCGTGCTGATGACCTCGAGCCACGGCGGCACGGGACGGCTGCCGGCCTTGGCCTGGGCGAGCTGGAACGGAGCCATCTCGGCGGACTTCGCGGCCACCTCGATGATGTCGTTCGCGCTCACGCGGTAGGAGGGGATGTCGACCTTGCGGCCGTTCACCTTGATGTGGCCGTGACGCACCAGCTGGCGCGCCATGTCGCGGGACTCGGCGAAGCCGGCCCGGTAGACCACGTTGTCCAGCCGCGACTCCAGGATCTGCAGGAGGACCTCACCGGTCTTGCCCTGCTTCTTGTTGGCTTCCTGGTAGTAGCCGCGGAACTGCTTCTCCAGCACGCCGTAGATGCGGCGGGCCTTCTGCTTCTCGCGCAGCTGGAGCAGGTACTCGCTGTCCTTGCTGCGGCCACGGCCGTGCTCGCCCGGCGGGTAGGGCCGGATCTCGATCGGGCACTTCGCGGACTCGCACTTGCTGCCCTTGAGGAACAGCTTCATCTTCTCGCGCCGACACAGGCGGCAGTCGGCTCCGGTGTAACGGGCCACGTCAGTTACTCCTAGATCGTCTCGTCAGTACCGGTCAGACCCGGCGGCGCTTCTTGGGCCGGCAGCCGTTGTGCGGCTGCGGCGTCACGTCCTGGATCTGGCCGACCTCGAGGCCAGTGGCCTGCAGCGACCGGATGGCGGTCTCCCGACCCGAGCCCGGGCCCTTGACGAAGACGTCGACCTTGCGCATGCCGTGCTCCTGCGCCTTGCGGGCGGCGTTCTCGGCAGCCATCTGCGCCGCGAACGGCGTGGACTTGCGCGAGCCCTTGAACCCGACGTGCCCGGCCGAGGCCCAGCTGATCACGTTGCCCGTGGGGTCGGTGATGGACACGATGGTGTTGTTGAAGGTGCTCTTGATGTGCGCCGCACCGTGAGCGACGTTCTTCTTCTCCTTGCGGCGCACCTTCTTGGCACCTGCCGCGCGGGCCCTGGGAGGCATGTCTCTCCGGTCTGTGTTGTTCGTGGCCTGGGATCGTGCTGGGTGGGGCAGCGCACCCGTCGCCCCCTCTGCGGAGCTGGGCCGCCCGCCCTCGTCGGGCGGCGGCGCACCGGCCCCCTACCGGGAGCGCAGCAACGGTGCACTCGGCCCCGGTGCAGTACCGGAGCCGGCCTCGGCGCAGGGTCCCGAGCCGCGCGGAGCGTGGCTCGGGGGGCGCCGAGGTCCTTACTTCTTGCCGGCCTTCTTCTTGCCGGCGATGGTCTTGCGCGGGCCCTTGCTCGAGCGCGCGTTGGTCTTCGTCCGCTGACCGTGGACGGGCAGGCCCCGGCGGTGCCGGATCCCCTGGTAGCAGCCGATCTCCACCTTGCGGCGGATGTCGCCGGCCACCTCCCGTCGCAGGTCACCCTCGACGCGGAAGTGCTCGTCGATGTAGTCGCGGAGCTTCAGCAGGTCCTCGTCGGTCAGGTCCTTGGTGCGGAGGTCGGGGCTGATGCCCGTCGCCGCCAAGGTGGCCTGCGCGGAGGTCTTGCCGATGCCGTAGATGTACGTGAGCGCGATCTCCATGCGCTTGTCGCGCGGGAGGTCGACGCCAGCCAGACGTGCCATGTCAGGTACTCCCTCAGCCCTGGCGCTGCTTGTGCCGGGCGTTGTCGCAGATGACCATGACCCGGCCGTGCCGGCGGATCACCTTGCACTTGTCACAGATCTTCTTCACCGACGGCTGGACCTTCACCGGTGCCGCCCTCATTCCTGTCAGGTCGTGGGCCCTGGCCGGCCCTGGGGCCGACCGGACGTGGTCGGCAGGGCCGACCGGGACTGGTTACTTGTAGCGGTAGACGATGCGGCCGCGGGTCAGGTCGTAGGGCGAGAGCTCCACGACCACGCGGTCCTCGGGCAGGATGCGGATGTAGTGCTGGCGCATCTTGCCGCTGATGTGGGCGAGCACCCGGTGTCCGTTCTGCAGCTCGACCCGGAACATCGCGTTGGGCAGCGGCTCGACGACACGACCTTCGACCTCGATGGCCCCGTCCTTCTTTGCCATGCCCTACACGGCCCCTCTCGGTCTTCGCAGTACTCGGTGTCCACGCCTGAGCAGGCGCGGACAGTCGTGCAGGATTGCTTGGAGCGTCCGGCGGTATCGCAGAGGGCGCTCGTCGCGATGCGGCCACAGCACGGCGACGGAGCGGCGCTAACGCCGTCGGCCACTGTACCCCGACGTCAGACGGCGGACCAACCCAGCCCCCTCCCCGGGGGCGAGGCCCCGGCCACACCACGCAGGCCGACGCGGGCGGCAGCACGCGGCCCCGCGGCGCGGCGGGTGCTCCGTCAGGAGCGGGCGGTGACGCCGAATGGTGCGAGCCCGGAGACGCCGCCGTCCTCGGCGGTTAGGACCCAGGGGCCCTCGGGCGTGATGGCGACGGTGTGCTCGAAGTGCGCGGCACGGGACCCGTCCTTCGTGATCACGGTCCACCCGTCCTCGAGTTCCACCGTGGTCGGGTCCCCGACGGTGACCATCGGCTCGATCGCCAGGCAGAGGCCTGGGACGAGCTTGGGCCCGCGGCCGGCACGTCCGTAGTTCAGCACGTGCGGGTCCTGGTGCATCTCGGTGCCGATGCCGTGACCACCGTAGTGGTCGACGATGCCGTACTCGTGCTCCTCGGCGAGCACGGCCTCCTCGACGGCGTGGCTGATGTCGGTCAGCCGGCCGCCGACGACCGCCCGCGCCAGCCCGGCCCACATGGAGCGCTCGGTCACGGCCATCAGGGCGGCGTCCTCGGTGGAGGGCTCCCCGACCGTGACGGTGATCGCCGAGTCACCGTGCCAGCCGGCGAGGATGGCCCCGCAGTCGATGGAGATGTTGTCCCCGGCGGCGAGGGCACGGCCCCGGTCGGGGATCCCGTGCACGATCTCCTCGTTGATCGAGGCGCAGATGCTCCCGGTGAAGCCCCGGTAGCCGAGGAACGAGGGGATCGCCCCCGCGCTGCGGATGTGGTCCTCGGCGACGGCGTCGAGCTCGCCGGTGGTGACCCCCGGCCGGACCTCGGCGCGCACCGCCGCCAGCGCCCCGGCCACGACGAGGCCGGCGCCGCGCATCAGTTCGATCTCGTGTGCCGTCTTGATCTGGATCATGCGTCCACTCCACTTCGCGAGCAGCGGCACGCGGGACAGCAGGCCGGTGCCCATGGAGACCGGCCCTCAGCCCTCGTCCGACTGCTCGGTTCGTCGTTCGGCCTCCCGGAGCGCCGCCAGGGCCCGCTGGGTCACCTCGTCCACGGCTCCGACGGCGTCGATCCGGGCCAGCAGCCCGGCCGACTCGTAGAAGCCGGACAGCGGCGCCGTCTGCGCCCGGTAGACGTCCAGCCGGTGCCGCACCGTCTCCGGCTTGTCGTCGCCGCGCTGCACCCAGACACCGTCGACGAGCATGCGGCGACCCGACAACCGGCGCACCAGCTCGTCGGTCTCGACGACGAGCTCGAGCACGCAGTCCAGCCGCTGGCCACGCTCGGCGAGGCTGTCGCGCAGCTGCTCGGCCTGGGCGATCGTCCGGGGGAAGCCGTCCAGCAGGAAGCCGTCCGTGGCGTCCGCCTCGGCCAGCCGGTCGGACACCATGGCCACGGTGATCTCGTCGGGCACGAGGTCCCCGGCGTCCATGTACGACTTGGCCTGCTGGCCGAGCTCGGTCTGACCGCTCACGTTCGCCCGGAAGATGTCCCCCGTCGAGATGGCCGGGATGGACAGCTCCTTGGCGATGACCTGCGCCTGGGTGCCCTTGCCGGCACCGGGCGGGCCCAGCATGACGACGCGCACTAGCGGAGGAACCCTTCGTAGTTGCGCTGGTTGAGCTGCGTCTCGATCTGCTTCACCGTCTCCAAGCCCACTCCCACCATGATCAGTACCGCGGTCCCGCCGAACGGGAAGTTCTGGTTCTGCCCCTCCTGCGTCACCGACAGGAAGAAGTTGGGCAGCACCGCCACGAGCCCCAGGTAGATGGAGCCGGGCAGCGTGATCCTCGAGAGCACGTACTGCAGGTACTCGGCCGTGGGCCGGCCGGGGCGGATGCCGGGGATGAAGCCGCCGTAGCGCTTCATGTCGTCGGCTCGCTCTTCGGGGTTGAACGTGATCGACACGTAGAAGTACGTGAAGAAGATGATCAGTGCGAAGTAGACCGCGATGTGCACCGAGCTGGTCTGGTCGACCAGGTAGTCCTCCACGAACCTCCGGACGGCGCCGGTGCTGTCACCCTGCAACTGGGTGAGCAGCTGGGGCAGGTACAGCAGCGACGACGCGAAGATGACCGGGATGACGCCGGCCTGGTTGACCTTCAGCGGGAGGTACGTCGACGTGCCGCCGTACATCCGCCTGCCGACCATCCGCTTGGCGTACTGCACCGGGATCCGGCGCTGCGCCTGCTCCACGTAGATCACCGAGGCGATGATCAGCACGGCCAGCACGCAGACCAGGGTGAAGATCAGCCCGCCGCGGGACTGCAGGATGGCGCCGCCCTCGGCCGGGATGCGGGCCGCGATCGAGGTGAAGATCAGCACGGACATGCCGTTGCCGATCCCCTTCTCGGTGAGCAGCTCGCCCAGCCACATGATGACGGCGGTACCGGCGGTCAGCGAGATGACCAGGACGATCGTGGTCCAGATGGAGTTCGACGGGATCAGTTCCTGGGCGCAGCCCGGGAAGAGCTGCCCGCTGCGCGCGAGGGCGATGATGCCGGTGCTCTGGAGCACCGCGAGCGCGATCGTCAGGTAGCGGGTGTACTGGGTCAGCTTGGCCTGACCCGACTGCCCTTCCTTCTTCAGCATCTCGAAGCGCGGGATGACCACCACCAGCAACTGCACGATGATGCTCGCCGTGATGTACGGCATGATGCCCAGCGCGAACACCGACAGCCGCAGCAGCGCGCCGCCGGAGAACAGGTTGACCAGCGAGTAGACGTCCTGCTGGGCGCCGCTGTTGGCCTGGTCGAGACAGCTGTTGATCGCCGGCACCGAGACGCCCGGCCCGGGCACGCTGGCACCGAGCCGGTAGACGGCGATGATCGCCAGGGAGAACAACAGCTTGCGCCGGAGGTCTGGCGTCCGGAACGCCGCGGCGAAAGCCTGCAGCACGTGCCCTCCCCGAGTAGGTCCTGTGAGCGTGACGACGACAGGGGACCCCCCGGCGCTCGCGTGCCCGCAGCGGGACACTACAGGGGGCCGGCCGGGGGTCCTCCGGTCGAGTGGAGAGCAGACGACCCCCGGACGCGGGTGCGTCGGCGGGGGTCGTCGGCTGTTCAGAGCTGGGTGGTGCTGCCCCCGGCCGCGCCGATCTTGTCCTCGGCGGACTTGGAGAAGGCGTGCGCGTGCACCTGGACGGTCACGCCGCCGAGGTCGCCGGAGCCGAGGACCTTGACCGGGTGGCCCCGGCGGACGGCGCCGGCGTCGGCGAGCGAGTCCGGGTTCACGGCCCCGCCCTGGGGGAAGAGCGCCGCGATCCGGTCGAGGTTCACGACCTGGAACACGACCTTGTTGCGGGGGGTGAAGCCCGAGAGCTTGGGCAGGCGCATGAACAGCGGCGTCTGACCACCCTCGAAGCGTGCGGAGACCTGAACGCGCGCGCCCGAGCCCTTCGTGCCACGGCCGGCGGTCTTGCCCTTGCTGCCCTCACCACGACCCACACGGGTCTTCTTGGTGTGGGCGCCGGGTGCCGGACGCAGGTGGTGGACCTTGAGAGTCATGTGTGTGTGCCCCTGCTCAGCTGACTTCTTCGACGCGCACCAGATGCGGCACCGTCGCGACCATCCCGCGGAGTTCGGGACGGTCCTCCTGGACGACCGAGTCGTTGATCCGCTTCAGCCCGAGCGAGCGCAGCGTCGCGCGCTGGTTCTGCTTGCAGCCGATGGACGACTTGATCTGGGTGACCTTGAACTGCGCCATGTCAGACCCCCTGACCGGCACGCGCCCGCAGCATGGCCGCGGGAGCGACGTCCTCCAGGGGCAGACCGCGGCGGGCCGCGATCTCCTCGGGACGGACGAGGTCCTTGAGCGCCTGCATGGTCGCGTGGACGATGTTGATCGGGTTCGAGGACCCGAGGCTCTTGGAGAGCACGTCGTGGATCCCGGCGCACTCCAGCACGGCGCGCACCGGACCGCCGGCGATGACGCCGGTACCCGGGCTGGCCGGCTTGAGCAGCACGACGCCGGCCGCCGCCTCACCCTGCACGGGGTGCGGGATGGTGCTGGCGATGCGAGGCACCTTGTAGAAGTGCTTCTTGGCCTCCTCGACGCCCTTGGCGATGGCCGCGGGCACCTCCTTGGCCTTGCCGTAGCCGACACCCACGGTGCCGTCGCCGTCGCCGACGATCACCAGCGCGGTGAAGCTGAAGCGCCGGCCTCCCTTGACGACCTTGGAGACGCGGTTGATGGCGACCACGCGCTCCATGAAGTTGCTCTTCTCGGCCGGGGCGCCGCCGGGCCCCCGACCGCCGTCACGACGGTCGCGCCGGTCGTTGCCGCCGGCCGCGCCGCCGGGGCCGGCGCCGGTGCCGCCGCCGCGTCGCTGTGGTCCGGGCATCAGACGTCCCTCTCGATCATCAGGCCGTGAACGGCCCTGTGCGAAACCTGCGTGGTGGTGTGCATCAGAAGTCCAGCCCCGCCTCGCGGGCGGCGTCGGCGAGCGCGGCGATCCGGCCGTGGTAGCGGTTGCCGCCACGGTCGAAGACGACAGCGGTGATGCCGGCGGCCTTGGCGCGCTCGGCGACCAACACACCCACCTGGCGGGCCAGCGCGGACTTGTCGCCCTCGGCACCCCGCAGGCTGGCGTCCAGCGTCGAGGCGTTCACCAGCGTGCGGCCGACGGTGTCGTCGACGACCTGCACGTGGATGTGCCGGCTGGAGCGCTTGACCACCAGGCGAGGACGAGCGGTCGTGCCCGTGACGCGCTTGCGCAGGCGGTTGTGACGACGGAGCCGGGAGACCCGGCGCGCCGTGCTGACATCGGTGCCGACCGGCTTGTGCACCCGGGCGGCCTTCTCGGTCTGTGCCTTGGCTGCCATCACTTGCCCGTCTTCCCGACCTTGCGCTTGATGACCTCGCCCGCGTAACGCACGCCCTTGCCCTTGTACGGGTCGGGCTTGCGGATCTTGCGGATCTTGGCCGCTTCCTCTCCCACCAGCTGCTTGTCGATGCCGCTCACCCGCAGGCGGGTGGGCGCGTCGACCGTGAAGGTGATCCCCTCGGGGGCCTTCACCAGCACCGGGTGGCTGAAGCCCAGTGCGAACTCGAGGTCGGAACCCCGGGCCTGGACCCGGTAGCCGACGCCGACGATCTCGAGGGACTTGGTGTAGCCCTCGGTGACGCCGGTGATCATGTTGGCGATCAGCGTGCGGGACAGCCCGTGCAGTGCGCGGCTCTCCCGCTCGTCGTCGGGACGCTGCACCAGGAGCGTGCCGTCCTCGGCCCGCTCGACGGTGATGGGCGCTGCGACCGTGTGCGAGAGCTGGCCCTTGGGGCCCTTCACGTTCACCGTCCGGCCGTCGATGGCGATGTCCACGCCACCCGGCACGGGGACGGGGAGTCGTCCGATCCGTGACATCTCTGCTCGCTCCTCTTACCAGACGTAGGCGAGGACTTCCCCACCCACGCCCTTCTTGTTCGCCTGCTTGTCGGTCAGCAGACCGGTCGAGGTGGAGATGATCGCCACCCCGAGGCCGCCGAGGACCTTGGGCAGTGCGGTGGACTTGGCGTAGACGCGCAGACCGGGCTTGGACACCCGCCGGATGCCGGCGATGCTCCGCTCACGGTTGGGGCCGTACTTCAGGTCGACCACCAGCTCCTTGCGGACGTGGCCGTCGACCTCGACGTCGTTGACCTTCCAGCCGGCGATGTACCCCTCCTGCTGGAGGATCTCGCAGACCTTGGTCTTGAGCTTCGACGACGGCATGGCCGCTGCGTCGTGGTAGGCCGAGTTCGCGTTCCGCAGCCGCGTGAGCATGTCTGCGATCGGGTCGGTCATCGTCATGGTGTCGTGGTGCCTCTCTCGCAGTGGTTCCTCGTGCGCCGGGTCATCGGACTTGGCGCACAGGCCTTCAGCGATCGGTGGTGCATGAGGGGGACTGCAGCCGGACCGCCCGGCTGCTGTCTGGAACCGGCCCCCTCCCAGGGTCCCGCGGCGCGCGGAGCGCGTCGTGGGCAGGGAGGGGGTCCTTCACCAACTGGACTTGGTGACGCCGGGGAGCTCCCCGGCGTGTGCCATCTCCCGCAGGCAGATCCGGCACAGGCCGAACTTGCGGAAGACGGCGTGCGGACGCCCGCAGCGCTGGCAGCGGGTGTACGCACGGACGGCGAACTTGGGCTTGCGGTTCGCCTTGTTGACGAGCGCCTTCTTGGCCATGTCTTCTCCTCGCCCGGACTCAGCGGGCCGTGGTCACGGGTTCGAACCCGGCGAAGGGGAAGCCGAGCAGCTTCAGCAGCTCGCGACCCTCCTCGTCGTTGGTCGCGGTGGTCACCAGGGTGATGTCCATGCCGCGGGGCCGGTCGATCTTGTCGACGTCGATCTCGCGGAACATCGACTGCTCGTTGAGACCGAAGGTGTAGTTGCCGTGGCCGTCGAACTGCTTCGGGTTCAGGCCACGGAAGTCGCGGATGCGGGGCAGGGCGAGGGCCAGCAGGCGGTCCAGGAACTCCCACATGCGGTCACCGCGCAGCGTGACCTTGCAGCCGATCGGCATGCCCTCGCGCAGCTTGAACTGGGCGATCGACTTGCGCGCCCGGACGACCTGCGGCTTCTGGCCGGTGATCGCCGTCATGTCGCGGACGGCGCCGTCCATGAGCTTGGCGTCGCGGGTGGCCTCGCCGACGCCCATGTTGACCACGATCTTCACGAGACCGGGGATCTGCATGACGTTGGCGTAGTCGAACTCGGCCCGCAGCGCCGGCGCGATCTCCGCGCGATAGCGGGCGAGCAGGCGGGGCAGCTCACGGTCGTGCGAGCTGGTCTGGGTCTGGGTCTGGGTCTCGGTCATCGGGTTCACAGGTCCTTGCCGGTACGCCGCGAGACCCGGATGCTGCGGCCTTCCTCGTCCTTGCGGTAGCCGACCCGGGTCGGCTTGTCCTCGCTGTCGATGACCATCACGTTGCTCACGTGGATGGCCGCCTCCTGCGTGACGATCCCGCCCTGCTGCGAACCGCGCTGGCTGGTGCTCGTGCGGGTGTGCTTCTTCACCCGGCCGATGCCCTCGACGAGGACACGCTGGGCCTTCGGGAAGGCCGCGATCACCCGCCCCTTGGCACCCTTGTCCTTGCCGGACAGCACCAGCACGGTGTCGCCCTTCTTGACCTTCAGCGAAGGCGTCTTCTCAGCCATGATCACAAGACCTCCGGGGCCAGGGAGATGATCCGCATGAACCGCTTGTCGCGCAGCTCGCGACCGACAGGACCGAAGATGCGTGTCCCGCGCGGGTCACCGCTGTCACGGATGATCACTGCTGCGTTCTCGTCGAACCGGATGTAGGAACCGTCGGGACGACGGCGCTCCTTCACCGTGCGGACGATGACGGCCTTGACCACATCGCCCTTCTTCACGCCGGCGCCGGGCAAGGCGTCCTTCACGGTGGCGACGATGACGTCACCGATGCCCGCGTAGCGCCGCCCGGAGCCACCGAGAACCCGGATGCACAAGATCTCCTTGGCTCCGGTGTTGTCGGCGACTCGAAGCCGCGACTCCTGCTGGATCACTTCTGAGCTCCTCGTACTAGTGGTGACAGCCGGGCCGGATCGGTGAAGCGGCTGTCCGGTCCACACGTGCGGACGCACCGGCTGCGAGTGCTGCCGGTGCGTCCGTACACGGGTCCGGGGATCGGCGCGGCCCTCAGGCTGCGCCAGTCGTCCAGGGTACCCGGTGACCAGGCCGACCTGCTGGTCGGCCTGGTCACCCCGGGACAGTGACTACTTGGCCTTCTCGACGATCGACACCAGGCGCCAGCGCTTGGTGGCCGAGGTGGGACGCGTCTCCATGATCTGGACCCGGTCGCCGATCCCGGCGGTGTTCTCCTCGTCGTGCGCCTTCAGCTTGCTGGTGCGGCGGAGGACCTTGCCGTAGAGCGCGTGCTTGACGCGGTCCTCGACCTCCACCACGACCGTCTTGTCCATCTTGTCGCTCACCACGAGGCCCTCGCGGACCTTGCGGTACCCGCGACCGCCCGCTGCCGGGCCGGCGGCCTGCTCCGACTCGCTCATGCCACACCCTCACTCGGGGCGACCGAGAGACCCAGCTCGCGCTCGCGCATGATCGTGTAGATCCGGGCGATGTCGCGGCGGACGGTCTGCAGTCGCCGGTTGTTGTCCAGCTGGCCGGTGGCCACCTGGAAACGCAGGTTGAACAGTTCTTCCCTCGACTCACGCAGCCGCGTGGCGAGCTCGTCGACCGAGAGCTCGCGCAGCTCGGGTGCGGACAGACCGGCTGCCATCACACCTCTCCTTCACGGGTCACGAAGCGGCACTTCATGGGGAGCTTGTGGATGGCGCGACGCATGGCCTCGCGGGCCACGGGCTCGGCGACACCGGACAACTCGAACATGATGCGACCGGGCTTCACGTTGGCGACCCACCACTCGGGCGAGCCCTTGCCGGAACCCATGCGGGTCTCGGCGGGCTTCTTGGTGAGCGGACGGTCCGGGTAGATCGAGATCCACACCTTGCCGCCACGCTTGATGTGGCGGGTCATGGCGATACGAGCGGACTCGATCTGACGGTTGGTGACGTACGCCGGCTCAAGGGCCTGGATGGCGTACTCGCCGAAGTTGATCTCGGTACCGCCCTTGGCAGCACCCGAACGGCTCGGGTGGTGCTGCTTGCGGTGCTTGACCCTGCGCGGGATCAGCATGATCAGGCCCCCTGTCCCTGCGAGGTGTTCTCGTCGACGGCCGGGGCCGTCGCGGCGGTCGCGGGGGCCGTCGACTCGGCGGCCTCGCTGACGGTCTGGGTGGTGTCCACGTCACCAACGGTGACGGCGACGGTCGAGTCCGCCGGCGCCTCGGCCGGGACCTCGGGACCGCCCTCGGCGAACGCACGCCCGGCCTCGGTGCCACCGGCGGTCGTGCCCGAGGAGCCCGAACGGCGCGGGCGCTGGGCGCGCTCACGACGCTGCTGACGCTGGGCGAGGGCCTCGAGTGCCTCGCGCTCGGCACGTGAGCCGCTCGCGTCGCCCTTGTAGATCCACACCTTGACGCCGATCCGACCGAAGGTCGTGCGGGCCTCGTAGATGCCGTAGTCGATGTTCGCGCGCAGGGTGTGCAGCGGCACGCGCCCCTCG
The DNA here is from genome assembly GCF_010685995.1 of Goekera deserti. GTDB lineage: Bacteria > Actinomycetota > Actinomycetes > Mycobacteriales > Geodermatophilaceae > Goekera > Goekera deserti. The sequence continues at coordinate 78,128 of NZ_JAAGWK010000005.1, forward strand.
CGGTAGAACTCCGACCGGCTCATCTCCGTGCCGCCGAGGCGACCGGAGCACTGCACGCGGATGCCCTTGACCTGCGGGCTGCGCTGCGCGGACTGCATCGCCTTGCGCATGGCCCGGCGGAAGCTGACCCGGGAGGAGAGCTGCTCGGCAACACCCTGGGCGACCAGCTGCGCGTCGCTCTCGGGGTTCTTGACCTCGAGGATGTTCAGCTGCACCTGCTTGCCGGTGAGCTTCTCGAGCTCGCCGCGGATGCGGTCTGCCTCGGCGCCACGGCGGCCGATGACGATGCCGGGACGGGCGGTGTGGATGTCGACGCGGACGCGGTCACGGGTGCGCTCGATCTCGACCTTCGAGATGCCGGCGCGCTCCATGCCCTTGCCCATCAGCTTGCGGATCGCCACGTCCTCCTTGACGTAGTCCGCGTACAGCTTGTCGGCGTACCACCGGGACTTGTACTCGGTGGTGATGCCCAACCGGAACCCGTGCGGGTTGACCTTCTGACCCACTAGCGGGTCCCTCCCCTCGTGTTGCTCTTCTGCTGGACGGCCGGGCCGGACTGCCCGGTCTCGCGACGAGCCTTGCGCGACCGCAGTGCCAGCGTGTCGCTGGTGGTCACCTCGGTCACCTCGACGGTGATGTGGCTGGTCCGCTTGTTGATGCGGAACGCCCGGCCCTGTGCCCGCGGACGGATCCGCTTGAGCGTCGGGCCCTCGTCGACGTAGGCCGCGCTGATGACGAGCGCCTGCGGGTCGAGCTGCAGGTTGTGCTCGGCGTTGGCGACGGCGCTCGCGACGACCTTGGCCACGGGCTCGCTGGCGGTCTGCGGCGCGAAGCGCAGCAGGGCCAGGGCCTCGTCGGTCGGCAGGTAGCGGATCATGTCCACCACCCGGCGTGCCTTCATGGGCGTGACGCTGACGAACCGGGCCTGGGCCCGGGCGGTCGGGGCGTCCACCCCTGATGGGGAAGTCATGGTGTCTGTCTCCTCGCCGTCAGCCGCGCCGCGACCGGCGGTCGTCCTTGATGTGCCCACGGAAGGTGCGCGTGGGCGCGAACTCGCCGAGCTTGTGCCCGACCATCGCCTCGGTGACGAACACCGGGACGTGCTTGCGGCCGTCGTGCACGGCGATCGTGTGCCCGAGCATGTCGGGGATGATCGTCGAACGCCGCGACCACGTGCGGATGACGGTCTTGGTGCCCTTCTCGTTCTGGACGTCCACCTTGGCGAGCAGGTGGTCGTCGACGAACGGGCCCTTCTTGAGGCTGCGTGGCATGTCTGTCGGACTCCTCTACCCGCTCAGCGCTTCTTGCCGGTACGCCGGCGGCGCACGATCATGTCGTCACTGGCCTTGCGCTTGCGCGTGCGGCCCTCGGGCTTGCCCTTGGGGTTGACCGGGTGGCGTCCACCGGAGGTCTTCCCCTCACCACCACCGTGCGGGTGGTCGACCGGGTTCATCGCGACACCGCGGACGGTCGGGCGCTTGCCCTTCCACCGCATCCGGCCGGCCTTGCCCCAGTTGATGTTGGACTGCTCGGCGTTGCCGACCTCACCGATGGTGGCGCGGCAGCGCACGTCCACGTTGCGGATCTCGCCCGAGGGCATCCGCAGCTGGGCGAAGCGGCCCTCCCGGGCCACCAGCTGCACGCTGGTACCAGCGGAGCGGGCGATCTTCGCACCGCCACCGGGCCGGAGCTCGATGGCGTGCACGACCGTGCCGACCGGGATGTTGCGCAGCGGCAGGTTGTTGCCGGGCTTGATGTCGGCGGCCGGCCCGCACTCGACGACGTCGCCCTGCTTGAGCTTCGCCGGGGCGATGATGTAGCGCTTCTCGCCGTCCAGGAAGTGCAGCAGTGCGATCCGCGAGGTGCGGTTCGGGTCGTACTCGATGTGCGCGACCTTGGCCGGCACCCCGTCCTTGTCCGCCCGGCGGAAGTCGATCAGCCGGTAGGCGCGCTTGTGCCCGCCGCCCTGGTGGCGCGTGGTGATGCGCCCGTGGGCGTTGCGCCCGCCACGACCGTGCAACGGCCGGACCAGCGACTTCTCGGGATGGTCGCGGGTGACCTCGGCGAAGTCGGCGACACTCGAGCCGCGGCGGCCCGGCGTCGTCGGCTTGTACTTACGGATGGCCATGGTTCCTCTGAGTCCCTGTCTTCTCTCTGGTCCGGATCGGTGGTCGAGTGCGTGTGACGGTGGTGACCGTCAGGCGCCCGGACCGCCGAAGAGCTCGATGCGATCGCCGGGGGCGACGGAGACGATGGCGCGCTTGGTGTCCTTGCGCTTGCCCATCACAGCGCCCTTGGAGCGCTTCCTCTTCCCCTGGCGGTTGAGCGTGTTCACAGACAGCACCTTCACGTTGAAGACCTGCTGCACTGCGATCTTGATCTGGGTCTTGTTCGCGTCCGGCCGGACGATGAACGTGTACTTGTTCTCGTCGAGCAGGCCGTAGCTCTTCTCGGAGATCACCGGGGACAGCAGGACGTCCCGGGGGTCGCGGACGCTCATGCCTTCTCCTCGGTGGTGTCCTCGGCAGCGATCGACGGGACGACGTCCTCGACCAGCTCGGTGTGCAGGTCGGGGCCGTTGCCGGCGCCGCGCGCCTTGTGGCTGCGAGCCGGCCCGGCGACGAACTCGGCGAGCGCGGCCTCGGTGAAGACGACCTCGTCGGAGCAGAGCACGTCGTAGGTGTTCAGCTGACCCGACTCGATCAGGTGGACCTCGGGGACGTTGCGCAGGCTGACCCAGCCGAGCGCGTCCTCGCGGTCCAGGACGACCAGCACGCGCTTGGCGGAGCTGATGCCCTGGAGCACCTTCAGCGCGGTCTTGGTCGAGGGCACGTCACCGTCGACGAACGAGGAGACGACGTGCACGCGGTCCTCGCGGGCCCGGTCGGAGAGGGCACCGCGCAGGGCGGCGGCCTTCATCTTCTTCGGGGTCTTCTGCTCGTAGTTGCGCGGCTGCGGGCCGTGGGCGATGCCACCGCCGGCGAACTGCGGCGCACGCAGCGAGCCCTGACGGGCCCGGCCGGTGCCCTTCTGGCGGTAGGGCTTGGCGCCCGTACCGCTGCGCTGCGCCCGCGTCTTGGTCGCGTGCGTGCCCTGGCGCGCGGCGGCCAGCTGGGCCACCACGACCTGGTGCATCAGCGAGACGTTGGCGTTCGCGTCGAACAGGTCACCGGGAAGCGTGGCGGACCCGGAGGTCCCGCCCGCCGGCGTCCGGACGTCGACCGTGCGGTCTGCGCGAACCGTCGCCTTGGTGCTGGACGGACTGGTCACTTCGTGTCACTCCCCACAGAGCCGCCCTTGACCGCAGTGCGGACCAGGACGAGCCCACCGCGCGGACCGGGGACGGCGCCCTTGATCAGGATCAGCCCCTTCTCCGCGTCCACCTTGTGCACCTTGAGCGACAGCGTCGTCGTGCGCTCGCCACCCATGCGGCCCGCCATGCGCATGCCCTTGAACACGCGACCCGGGGTGGAGCAACCACCGATCGAGCCGGGCGAGCGGTGCTTGCGCTGGGTGCCGTGGCTGGCGCCGAGTCCCTTGAAGCCGTGACGCTTCATGACACCGGCGGTGCCCTTGCCCTTGCTGGTGCCGATCACGTCGACCGAGGCGCCGTCGGTGAACACGTCGGCGTTGAGCTCCTGGCCGACCGTGTAGTCCGAGGCGTCCTTGGTGCGCAGCTCGACCAGGTGACGCCGCGGCGTCACGCCCGCCTTGGTGAAGTGCCCACCTGCGGGCTTGTTCACCTTGCGGGGGTCGATCGCGCCGAAGCCGAGCTGGACGGCCGAGTAGCCGTCGACCTCGGGGGTGCGCACCTGGGTGACCACGCACGGACCCGCCTTGACGACGGTGACCGGCACGATGCGGTTGTTCTCGTCGAATACCTGGGTCATCCCCAGCTTCTCGCCGAGGAGACCACGGAATGTGCTCGCCATTGTCTGCGCGCCCCTACTGGATGTTGACGTCGACCGAGGCCGGCAGGTCGATGCGCATGAGCGCGTCGACCGTCTTCGGCGTCGGGTCGAGGATGTCGATGAGCCGCTTGTGCGTACGCATCTCGAAGTGCTCCCGCGAGTCCTTGTACTTGTGCGGGGAGCGGATGACGCAGTACACGTTCTTCTCGGTCGGCAGCGGCACCGGGCCGACGACGCGCGCTCCGGTCTTGGTCACCGTCTCCACGATGCGCCGCGCCGAGGCATCGATGGCCTCGTGGTCGTAGGCCTTGAGCCGGATGCGGATCTTCTGTCCCGCCATCGCCTGTGTTCGCTCCTGCCGATCGGTGTTCATGTAAGTCAGTGGTGGTGCGCTGTGGGTCGGTTGACCCGGGTGGGCAGGGCGGCGGCCGGTGCGGCCGCCGCCCTGCCCGGGGTGCTACTTGTTGATCTTGACGACGCGGCCGGCGCCGACCGTGCGGCCGCCCTCGCGGATGGCGAAGCGCAGGCCCTCCTCCATGGCGATCGGCTGGATCAGCTCGACCGACATCTCGGTGTTGTCGCCGGGCATGACCATCTCGGTGCCCGCGGGCAGCGTGACCACGCCGGTGACGTCCGTCGTCCGGAAGTAGAACTGGGGACGGTAGTTGTTGAAGAACGGCGTGTGACGGCCGCCCTCGTCCTTCGAGAGGATGTAGACCGAGCCCTCGAAGGAGGTGTGCGGGGTGATCGAGCCGGGCTTGACGACGACCTGGCCGCGCTCGACGTCCTCACGCTTGATGCCGCGCAGGAGCAGCCCGACGTTGTCGCCTGCCTGACCCTGGTCGAGCAGCTTGCGGAACATCTCGACGCCGGTGACCGTGGTCTTCGACGAGGTCGGGCGGATGCCGACGATCTCGATCTCCTCGGAGACCTTGACGATGCCGCGCTCGATGCGGCCGGTGACGACCGTGCCACGACCGGTGATCGTGAAGACGTCCTCGACGGGCATGAGGAACGGCTTGTCGATCTCGCGCTCCGGCTCGGGGATGGCCGAGTCGACCGCGTCCATGAGCTCGAGCAGCTTGTTGCCCCACTCGGCGTCGCCCTCGAGGGCCTTGAGCGCCGAGACGCGCACCACGGGGAGGTCGTCGCCCGGGAACTCGTACTCGCTGAGCAGCTCGCGGACCTCTAGCTCGACGAGCTCCAGGATCTCCTCGTCGTCCACCATGTCGGACTTGTTCAGGGCCACGACGATGTAGGGGACGCCGACCTGGCGGGCCAGGAGCACGTGCTCCTTGGTCTGCGGCATCGGGCCGTCGGTCGCCGCGACCACGAGGATCGCGCCGTCCATCTGGGCGGCACCGGTGATCATGTTCTTGATGTAGTCGGCGTGCCCGGGGCAGTCGACGTGCGCGTAGTGACGGTTCTCCGTCTGGTACTCGACGTGGGCGATCGAGATCGTGATCCCGCGCGCCTTCTCCTCGGGAGCCTTGTCGATCTGGTCGAACGCCGACGCCTCGTTCAGGTTCGGGTACTTGTCGTGCAGGACCTTGGTGATCGCCGCGGTGAGCGTCGTCTTCCCGTGGTCGATGTGACCGATGGTCCCGATGTTGACGTGCGGCTTGTTCCGCTCGAACTTGGCCTTGGCCACAGTGGGTTCCTCTCCTCGTGTCTTCGCAGTCGTTCGCGTGTCTTGGGGGGTACGGGCAGTCTCGATGGTGCCGGACGAGCGGGCTCGCTTACTCCCCGGTCGCCTTCGCGATGATCTCCTTGGCCACGTTCTGCGGGACCTCGGCGTACGTCTCGAAGACCATCGTGTAGCTGGCCCGGCCCTGGGTGCGGCTGCGCAGGTCACCCACGTAGCCGAACATCTCCGACAGCGGCACCAGCGCCTTGACCACGCGGGCGCCGGAACGCTCCTCCATGGCCTGGATGGTGCCGCGGCGGGAGTTGAGGTCGCCGATGACGTCGCCCATGTTCTCCTCGGGCGTGACGACCTCGACGGCCATCAGCGGCTCGAGCAGAGCGGGGCTGGCCTTGCGCGCGGCCTCCTTGAAGACCATCGAACCAGCGATCTTGAACGCCATCTCGGACGAGTCGACCTCGTGGTACTGACCGTCGAGCAGGGCGGCCTTCACGCCGACCATCGGGTACCCCGCCAGGATGCCGTACTGCATGGCGTCCTGCATGCCCGCGTCGACCGACGGGATGTACTCCCGCGGGATCCGACCGCCGCTGACCTTGTTCTCGAAGAGGTAGGTCGGGCCGTCCGCCGTGACCTCGAGGGGCTCCAGGCTGATCTGCACCTTCGCGAACTGGCCGGAGCCACCGGTCTGCTTCTTGTGCGTGTAGTCCGCGCGCTCGACGGCCTTGCGGATCGTCTCGCGGTAGGCCACCTGCGGCTTGCCGACGTTCGCCTCGACGTTGAACTCACGGCGCATGCGGTCGACCAGGATCTCCAGGTGGAGCTCGCCCATGCCGGAGATGACGGTCTGGCCGGTCTCCTCGTCCAGGCGGACCTGGAAGGTGGGGTCCTCCTCGGCGAGCTTCTGGATCGCCGTGCCCAGCTTCTCCTGGTCGCTCTTGGTCTTCGGCTCGATGGCCACCGAGATGACCGGCGCGGGGAAGGTCATCGACTCCAGGATGACGGGCTTCTGCGGGTCGCAGAGCGTGTCACCGGTGGTGGTCTGCTTCATCCCGTTGACGGCCACGATCTGGCCGGCGCCGACGCCCGCGCGCTCTTCGCGCTTGTTGGCGTGCATCTGGTAGATCTTCCCGACCCGCTCCTTGCGGTCCTTGGTGCTGTTCAGCACCGGGGACCCGGCATCCAGACGCCCGGAGTACACGCGGATGTAGGTCAGCTTGCCGAGGTGCTGGTCGGTCTGGATCTTGAACGCCAGCGCGGAGAACGGCTCGTCCTCGTCGGCGTGCCGCAGGACCTCGGTCTCGCCGTCCAGCGCGGTGCCGACGATCGCCTCGACGTCCAGCGGGCTGGGCAGGTAGTCGATGACGGCGTCGAGCATGGGCTGCACGCCCTTGTTCTTGAAGGCCGAGCCGGTGACGACCGGGTTCAGCTGACCGGCGATCGTGGACTTGCGGATCGCCGCCTTCAGCGTCTCGACGGAGAGCTCCTCGCCGGCGAGGTAGGACTCCATGATCTCGTCGTGGAACTCGGCGATGCCCTCGAGGAGCTTCTCCCGGTACTCGGCGGCCTGGTCGGCGAGCTCGGCCGGGATCTCCTCGACCGCGTAGTCCTCACCGAGCTTGGTCTCGCCGCGCCAGGTGAGCGCCTTCATGGTGACCAGGTCGACGACGCCGATGAAGTCGCCCTCGGCGCCGATCGGGAGCTGCAGCACCAGCGGGTTGGCGTTGAGCCGCTCCACCATCATGTCGACGCAGCGGAAGAAGTTCGCACCGGTGCGGTCCAGCTTGTTGACGAAGCACATGCGCGGCACGCCGTACTTCTCGGCCTGGCGCCACACCTGCTCGGTCTGCGGCTCGACACCGGCGACGCCGTCGTACACCGCGATCGCACCGTCGAGCACGCGCAGCGAACGCTCGACCTCGACGGTGAAGTCGACGTGCCCGGGGGTGTCGATGATGTTGATGTCGTGACCGTTCCAGGTGCACTTCGTCGCGGCCGACGTGATGGTGATGCCGCGCTCCTGCTCCTGCTCCATCCAGTCCATCGTGGCCGCGCCGTCGTGGACTTCACCGATCTTGTAGTTGATACCGGTGTAGAAGAGGATGCGCTCGGTCGTCGTCGTCTTGCCGGCGTCGATGTGCGCCATGATCCCGATGTTGCGCGTCTTGCGCAGTGCGGCCTCGTTGCTGGCCATTCCCTACTCCTCTTCTCGTCTGTCCGTGCGCGGTGGCCGGGGGTGGCCCGTCGTCACCGCGGGCAGCGGTCGCAGGTGGACTGTTGTCACCAGCGGTAGTGCGCGAAGGCCTTGTTCGACTCGGCCATCTTGTGCGTGTCCTCGCGGCGCTTCACCGCGGCACCGAGGCCGTTGCTGGCGTCGAGGAGCTCGTTCATGAGGCGCTCGGTCATCGTCTTCTCGCGACGGCCGCGGCTGTACTGGATGAGCCAGCGCAGGCCCAGGGTCGTGCTGCGCGAGGGGCGGACCTCGATCGGCACCTGGTAGGTCGCGCCACCGACGCGGCGGCTGCGGACCTCGAGGGCCGGCTTGACGTTGTCCAGCGCGCGCTTGAGCGTCACGACCGGGTCGGTGTCGCTCTTCGCCCGGGCGCCCTCGAGCGCGCCGTAGACGATCGCCTCGGCGACGGAACGCTTGCCGTCGACGAGCACCTTGTTCACCAGCTGGGTGACCAGGGGCGAGTTGTAGACCGGGTCGGCGATGAGCGGACGCTTCGGCGCGGGTCCCTTGCGAGGCATGTCAGCTCTTCTCCTTCTTCGCGCCGTAACGGCTGCGAGCCTGCTTGCGACCGCGGACGGCCTGGGTGTCCAGCGAGCCGCGGATGATCTTGTAGCGGACGCCGGGGAGGTCCTTCACCCGGCCGCCACGCACGAGCACCATCGAGTGCTCCTGCAGGTTGTGACCGACACCCGGGATGTAGGCGGTGACCTCGACCCCGCTGGTGAGCCGGACACGCGCGACCTTGCGCAGCGCGGAGTTCGGCTTCTTGGGGGTCGTCGTGTAGACCCGCGTGCACACGCCACGACGCTGAGGGGAGCCCTTCAGCGCCGGGGTCTTGGTCTTCTCGACCTTGTCCTCGCGGCCCTTGCGGACCAGCTGGTTGATCGTGGGCATGAGCGGCCTGGATCTCCTACCTGAGCTGGGTGGTGCAGTGGATGAGTGGTGCCGTGCGCGTCGCTGTGCTGCTGTGTCGTCGTCGTGCTGGTCCGACCGTGCGCCTGACCTGCGCCTACGTGCGGCCCGTGTCGCTCGTCCGACCCACGCGGTCGGGCGTGTTGACCTTGCCCGGACCGGCTGGCCGTCAGGCCGAGTCGATCACCCCTGTCGTCGGCCACACCGGCCTGCCGTCGACCTGAGCCGGCGGGCGGAGCCTGGGGGCCGAGTGGTACGAGGACCACCGGGACTCGGGTGCACCGCGATGAGGGAGCAGCCCAGATCGTTCCTGGGCACGGCTGACCACGATACCCGGGCGTTGGGACCCGGTCAAAGCCGGGTCCGTCACGCCAGTGCGGACACCTCGAGGACGCCGTCACCCCGGTGTCCGGCGACTGCTCCGAGGAGGCCCACCGGGACGGGGTGGCGACGGCTCCGTGGTGCCCGGCCGCAGCGAGGCGGTCGCGAGACCTCCGGGCAGCGGCCGGCCGGGACCGTACCGCCGTCGAATGTACCCCTGTCCCCCTGTCACCGGCCGCGCAGGGGTGGGTGCACCCGGTCGTCTCGCTGCTGTCGTACCCGGCCCCTACGGTGAGTACTGACCCGCACACAGCCAGCCGCCGGCGCTTCGTCACCGGTGGGCGGCGCCGGCACCACGAGGAGGACCCGTGCTCCCAGACTCCGCACGAGCACTGAAGGCAGAGCTCTCCCAGCGGCTGGCCGAGGTGCCCCCGGGCGCCGTCGTGGCCCGTGGCTCGGTCGACGGCTCCGGCTGGTCCGGCGTCGCGCTCGGACTCGCCCCCGTCGCCCCCGGCCAGGTGCACCTGGCCGTCCGCCTCCTGGCCCGCGCGGACGCGGAGGTCGTCCTGCGCGGGCTGGGCGCCGCGGCCCTGGCCGAGGTGGACGTGCGGGTCATCGGCCCGGTGCGCCCGCTCACCGCTCCCCCGCCCACCGGTGACGACGACCGCTGGTCGCCCGCCCGGTTGCAGCAGCGGTCGCGGCCCCTGCGGCCGGGCATCTCGATCGGCCACCCGGACGTGACGGCGGGGACGCTCGGCGGCTTCGTCCGGGCGCCCGGCCGCCCCGGGCTGCTGGCACTCAGCAACGACCACGTGCTGGCGGCCAGCGACGCCGCCCAGGTGGGGGACGCCGTCCTGCAGCCCGGACGCGCCGACCGCGGCACGCCCGCCGACCGGGTGGGCACGCTGACCGCCTTCCAGCCCTTCTCCCCCACCGGCGCCAGCCTGGTCGACGCCGCGGTGGCGGCCCTCGACGACGGCGTCCAGGCCGACCCGGGCGACTACCCGGGCGGGCCGCTCGCCCCGCGGGTGTCGGACGCCCTGGACGTCGACCCGGACGAGCTGGTGGAGAGGGTCGGGCGGACGACCGGACACACCCGCGGGCGGATCTCCGCCGTGGAGGTGGACGGGGTGGGCGTCCAGTACGAGACGGCGGTGTTCACCTTCGACGACCAGGTGGAGATCGAGGGCCTCACGGGTGGGTTCAGCGACGGTGGCGACTCCGGCTCGGTCATCTGGCGCAGCCGCGACCGGGTGCCCGTGGGACTGCTGTTCGCGGGCAGCTCGACCGGGGGCAGTGCCGGCGGCGGGGTCACCTTCGCCAACCCGCTGGCCACCGTGCTGTCCACCCTGGGCGTGGCCTGGCCCGAGAGCTGACCCTCGGCGGTGCCTGCGAGCCCGCCCCCGGGGACCGCCCGGGCTCACGAGTCCGGAGGAGACCGGGCTGCTCCTGCTGTCCAGGAGGCCCGCAGAGGCGCACCATGGGGAGGTGAGTGATCGCGCAGCCGCCCGGGCGGCCAAGTCGTCCCTGGTCCACCAGCTCGGCGCCGTGCCCGGCGTGGCCGGCGTCGGGCTGGCCCGGCGGGACGCCGAGTACGTGGTCAAGGTGGACCTGGTCGACGCAGCGACCGCTGCGCAGGTGCCGTCGGCGGTCGACGGCGTCCGGGTGGTCACCCAGGTCGTCGGCACCGTCCGCGCCCTCTGACGGCCGGGCTGACCCCGCCGGCCCCGGCAGGAGGCCGGGGCGGCCGCGCCGCCCCCCGCTACGGTCAGCCGGAGAGCGTCGACGCCGGAGTCGACGCCCCGGCCGCGCCCGGTCCGCCCCATGGCGGACCCGCGGCCACCGGACGCGAGGAGAGCACGTGCGCATCGGGATCCAGGCCGCCTACGCCGGGGACTTCCAGCAGACCGCCAGTGAGCTGAAGGACCTCGAGTCCGCCGGCCTGGACCTCGCCATGTGCGCCGAGGTCTACACCTTCGACGCGGTCAGCCAGCTCGGCTACCTCGCCGCGGTGACCGAGCGGGTGGAGCTGATGAGCGGCATCCTGCCGATCTACAGCCGCACCCCGGCCCTGACCGCGATGACCGCGGCGGGTCTGGACTTCGTGTCCGGCGGCCGTTTCACCCTCGGCCTGGGTGCCAGCGGTCCGCAGGTGATCGAGGGCTGGCACGGCGTCCCGTACGACGCCCCCCTGCAGCGCACCCGCGAGGTCGTGGAGATCTGCCGTCAGGTGTGGCGCCGGGAGAAGCTCCAGCACGAGGGCAAGAAGTACAGCGTCCCGCTGCCGGCCGACCAGGGCACCGGCCTGGGCAAGCCGCTGAAGCTGATCAACACCCCGGTGCGCGAGCGCATCCCGGTCATGCTGGCAGCGCTGGGCCCGAAGAACGTCGAGCTCGCCGCGGAGATCGCCGAGCTCTGGGAGCCCATCTTCTTCATGCCCGAGCGGGCCGGTGACGTCTGGGGCGACGCCCTGGCCGCCGGGCGGGCCAAGCGTGACCCCGCGCTCGGCGAGCTGCAGGTCGTCACCGGCGTCCCGGTCGCCATCGGGGAGGACGCCGAACAGCTGCTCGACGCCGTCCGCCCGGGGATCGCGCTGTACGTCGGCGGCATGGGCGCCAAGGGCAAGAACTTCTACAACGACCTCGCCCGTCGGTACGGCTTCGAGGCGGAGGCCGAGACGGTGCAGGACCTCTACCTCGCCGGCAGGAAGGACGAGGCTGCGGCCGCCCTGCCCGAAGAGCTCATCCGTGCGACGTCGCTGATCGGCCCGGAGTCCTACGTCGCCGAGCGCATCGCCGCCTTCGCCGAGGCCGGGGTGACCACCCTGGTCCTGCAGCCGCTCGACGGCAGCCCCCAGGGTCGCCTGCGCACCGTGGAGACCATGCGCCGCCTGGCCGGCTGACCCGCGCCGCCACCCCTGACCGCTCCTGGTTCCGTCACGTGACGGCCAGGGGTGCCGGGGGTCGGGGTGCCGGTGAACGGGAGGGCCCCCGGTGCTGGTGCACCGGGGGCCCTCCTGTCACTCGCTCAGCCGATCAGCTGCGCCAGTCGTACTCCTCCAGGCGCACGGCCTCGCCGGTGCCCTGACCGAAGACGTCCGGGCTGTAGTACTGCCCGTCGTCGTAGCCGGCCATCGTGTAGACCGCGGCGCGGGCCTCCTCGGTGGGCTCGACCGTGATGTTGCGGTAGCGGCTGATCCCGGTACCGGCCGGGATCAGCTTGCCGATGATCACGTTCTCCTTGAGCCCGAGCAGGCTGTCGCTCTTGCCCTGGATCGCGGCGTCGGTGAGCACCTTGGTCGTCTCCTGGAAGGAGGCGGCCGACAGCCACGACTCCGTCGCCAGCGACGCCTTGGTGATCCCCATCAGCACGGGGCGGGCCGAGGCGGGCTCGCCACCCTCGGCGACGACCCGACGGTTCTCCGTCTCGAACAGCGTGCGCTCGATCAGGGCACCGGGCAGGAAGTCGGTCGCGCCCGAGTCGATGATGGTCACCCGCTTCAGCATCTGGCGGATGATCACCTCGATGTGCTTGTCGTGGATCGACACGCCCTGGCTGCGGTAGACCTCCTGGACCTCGCGCACCAGGTGCAGCTGCACCTCGCGCGGGCCCATGATCCGCAGCACCTCGTGCGGGTCGACCGCACCCTCGGTCAGCTGCTCGCCGACCTCGACGTGACCGCCGTCCTCGACCCGCAGCCGCGAACGCCGCGACAGCTTGTCGTAGACGACCTCGTCGGAGCCGTCGTCCGGGGTGATGGTCAGCTTGCGGAACTGCTCGCTGTCCTCGATCCGGACCGACCCGGCGAGCTCGGCGATGGGCGCCTTGCCCTTGGGCACGCGGGCCTCGAAGAGCTCGACCACGCGGGGCAGACCGTGCGTGATGTCCGACCCGGCCACACCACCGGTGTGGAAGGTGCGCATGGTCAGCTGCGTGCCGGGCTCACCGATCGACTGGGCCGCGATGATGCCGACCGCCTCGCCGACGTCCACCAGCTTGCCGGACGCCAGCGACCGGCCGTAGCAGGTGGCGCAGGTGCCCAGCAGCGACTCACAGGTGAGCACGCAGCGGACCTTGACCTCGGCCACGTTGGCGTCGACCAGCTCGGCGATCAGGACGTCGCCCAGGTCGGCGCCGGCCTGAGCCACGACCGTGCCGTCGGCCGCGAGGGCGTCGGCGGCCAGGGCGCGGGCGTACACGCTGGTCTCGACGTGCGGGTCACGGACGACCCGACCGTCGTGCACCGTGCCGATCGGCATGAGCACGCCGCGCTCGGTGCCGCAGTCCTCCTCGCGGATGATGACGTCCTGGCTGACGTCGACCAGCCGGCGGGTGAGGTAGCCGGAGTCGGCGGTGCGCAGTGCGGTGTCCGCCAGGCCCTTGCGGGCACCGTGCGTGGAGATGAAGTACTCCAGCACGGACAGACCCTCGCGGAAGTTCGCCTTGATCGGCCGCGGGATGATCTCGCCCTTGGGGTTGGCCACCAGGCCGCGCATGCCGGCGATCTGGCTGATCTGCATCATGTTGCCGCGGGCGCCGGAGTTGACCATGACCCAGACCGGGTTGGTGGTCGGGAAGTTGTCCACCATGGCCTGGCTGACCTCGGCGCGGGCACGGGTCCAGATCTCGATCAGCTCGGCACGACGCTCGTTGTCGGTGATGACACCGCGCTCGTACTGCTTCTCGATCTTCCGGGCCTCGTCCTCGTGCCGGTCCAGGATCGCCTGCTTCGACGGCGGCGTGACGACGTCGTCGATGGCGATGGTGATCCCGGCCCGGGTGGCCCAGTGGAACCCGGCCGCCTTGAGGGCGTCCAGGGTCGCGGCGACCTGCACCTTGGGGTAGCGCTCGGCGAGGTCGTTGACGATCGCCCCGAGCTCCTTCTTCGGCACCTGGTAGTTGACGAAGCGGTAGTCCTCGGGCAGTGCCTCGTTGAACAGCACCCGACCCAGGCTGGTGGAGATGACCGCCGGCTGACCCGGCGACCAGTCCTCCGGGGCGACCCACGGGTCGTTGGCCGGGCCGTTGTCGACGCCGAAGACCTCCTCGAGGCGGATGAGCACCCGCTCCTGCAGCCCGAGCAGCCCTCGGTCGTAGGCCATGATCGCCTCGGCCGCGGTACTGTACGCCTCGACCAGCTCGTCGGCACCGCGCTCGGTGGCGCGCGCCTTGAGCGTGGTCAGGTGGTAGATGCCGAGCACCATGTCCTGGGTCGGCGCGGTGATCGGGCGACCGTCGGCCGGGCTCAGGATGTTGTTGCTCGACAGCATCAGGATGCGGGCCTCGGCCTGGGCCTCGGCCGACAGCGGCAGGTGCACCGCCATCTGGTCACCGTCGAAGTCCGCGTTGAACGCGGTGCAGACCAGCGGGTGGATCTGGATGGCCTTGCCCTCGACCAGCTGCGGCTCGAAGGCCTGGATGCCCAGGCGGTGCAGCGTCGGCGCGCGGTTCAGCAGCACCGGGTGCTCGGTGATGACCTCCTCCAGCACGTCCCAGACGACGGGACGAGCGCGCTCGACCATCCGCTTGGCGGACTTGATGTTCTGCGCGTGGTTGAGGTCGACCAGCCGCTTCATGACGAAGGGCTTGAACAGCTCCAGGGCCATCTGCTTGGGCAGACCGCACTGGTGCAGCTTCAGCTGCGGGCCGACGACGATGACCGAACGGCCGGAGTAGTCGACGCGCTTGCCGAGCAGGTTCTGCCGGAACCGGCCCTGCTTGCCCTTGAGCAGGTCGCTCAGGGACTTCAGCGGACGGTTGCCCGGACCGGTGACCGGACGGCCACGACGGCCGTTGTCGAACAGCGCGTCCACGGACTCCTGGAGCATCCGCTTCTCGTTGTTCACGATGATCTCGGGGGCGCCGAGGTCGAGCAGACGCTTGAGCCGGTTGTTCCGGTTGATCACGCGGCGGTACAGGTCGTTCATGTCGCTGGTGGCGAAACGGCCACCGTCGAGCTGCACCATCGGGCGCAGGTCCGGCGGGATGACCGGGACGCAGTCCAGCACCATGCCCATGGGCGAGTTGCGGGTCTGCAGGAACGCCGCGACGACCTTCAGCCGCTTGAGCGCGCGCAGCTTGCGCTGGCCCTTGCCGCTGCGGATGGTCTCGCGCAGCGAGACGGCCTCGGCGTCCAGGTCGAAGTCGGCGAGCAGCTTCTGCAGCGCCGCGGCACCCATGCCGCCCTCGAAGTACTCACCGAAGCGGTCGCGCAGCTCGCGGTAGAGGCTCTCGTCGGCGATGAGCTGCTTGACCTCGAGCTTGCGGAAGGTGTCGATGACCTCGTCGAGACGGTCGATCTCCCGCTGGGCGCGGTCGCGCATCTGGCGCATCTCGCGCTCGCCGCCCTCGCGCACCTTGCGGCGCACGTCGGACTTGGCGCCCTCGGCCTCGAGCTCGGCGAGGTCGGCCTCCAGCTTCTGCTGGCGACCCTCCACGTCGGCGTCGCGGCGCGACTCCAGGTTGTGCTTCTCCGCGCTGATCTCGGCCTCGATGGTCGGGAGGTCGCGGTGACGCGCGTCCGTGTCCACCGTGGTGATCAGGTACGCCGCGAAGTAGATGATCTTCTCGAGGTCCTTGGGCGCCAGGTCGAGCAGGTAGCCCAGCCGCGACGGCACGCCCTTGAAGAACCAGATGTGCGTGACGGGCGCGGCCAGCTCGATGTGGCCCATGCGCTCACGACGGACCTTGGCCCGGGTCACCTCGACGCCGCAGCGCTCGCAGATGATGCCCTTGAACCGGACCCGCTTGTACTTCCCGCAGTAGCACTCCCAGTCCCGGGTGGGACCGAAGATCTTCTCGCAGAACAGACCGTCCTTCTCCGGGCGGAGGGTGCGGTAGTTGATGGTCTCGGGCTTCTTCACCTCGCCGTGGGACCACTGGCGGATGTCGTCACCGCTGGCGAGGCCGATGCGCAGTTCGTCGAAGAAGTTGACGTCGAGCAACTGATTACCCCTTTCCGGGGTTCGTAACGAAACGCTTCATGCAATGTCTTGGTCGGAGAGGCCCCCGTGCAGGGCCCCGCCCCGCGCGGAGCGTGGGGCGGGGGGCACGGGGGTCCTTCCTCACACGTCTTCGACGCTGGAGGGCTCGCGGCGGGACAGGTCGATGCCCAGCTCCTCCGCGGCCCGGAAGACCTCGTCGTCGGTGTCGCGCAGCTCGATCGCCTGCCCGTCGCCGGACAGCACCTCGACGTTGAGGCACAGCGACTGGAGCTCCTTGAGCAACACCTTGAACGACTCCGGGATGCCCGGCTCCGGGATGTTCTCGCCCTTGACGATGGCCTCGTAGACCTTGACGCGGCCGAGGATGTCGTCGGACTTGATCGTCAGCAGCTCCTGCAACGCGTAGGCCGCGCCGTAGGCCTGCATCGCCCAGCACTCCATCTCACCGAAGCGCTGGCCACCGAACTGCGCCTTACCACCCAGCGGCTGCTGCGTGATCATCGAGTACGGGCCGGTGGACCGGGCGTGGATCTTGTCGTCCACCAGGTGCAGCAGCTTCAGGATGTAGACGTAGCCCACCGAGATCGGCTCGGGGAAGGGCTCCCCGGACCGGCCGTCGAACAGCCGCGCCTTGCCGGTGTCCTTGACCAGCCGCTGACCGTCGCGGGTGAGCGTCGTCGAGCCCAGCAGGCCGACGATCTCCTCCTCGCGGGCACCGTCGAAGACCGGGGTCGCCGCACGGGTGCCGGGGGCACCGGACCGCGCGCCCTGGGGCAGCTTGGCGGCCCACTCCGGGTCGCCCTCGACCTGCCAGCCGGTCTTGGCGACCCACCCGAGGTGGGTCTCCAGGACCTGGCCGACGTTCATCCGGCCGGGCACGCCCAGCGGGTTGAGCACGATGTCGACCGGCGTGCCGTCCTCGAGGAACGGCATGTCCTCCTGCGGCAGGATCTTGGAGATGACGCCCTTGTTACCGTGCCGGCCGGCGAGCTTGTCGCCGTCGGAGATCTTGCGCATCTGGGCCACGTAGACCCGGATGAGCTCGTTCACGCCGGCGGGGAGCTCGTCGCCGTCCTCGCGGGAGAAGACCCGGACGCCGATGACCTTCCCGGACTCACCGTGCTTGACCTTGAGGCTGGTGTCGCGGACCTCGCGGGCCTTCTCGCCGAAGATCGCGCGCAGCAGCCGCTCCTCGGGGGTCAGCTCGGTCTCGCCCTTGGGCGTGACCTTGCCGACGAGGATGTCGCCGGGGACGACCTCGGCACCGATCCGGATGATCCCGCGCTCGTCCAGGTCGGCGAGGACCTCCTCGGAGACGTTCGGGATGTCCCGGGTGATCTCCTCGGCGCCCAGCTTGGTGTCGCGGGCGTCGACCTCGAACTCCTCGATGTGGATCGAGGACAGGACGTCGTCCTGCACGAGGCGCTGCGACAGGATGATCGCGTCCTCGTAGTTGTGGCCCTCCCACGGCATGAAGGCGACGAGCAGGTTCTTGCCCAGCGCCATCTCGCCCTGGTCGGTGCACGGACCGTCGGCGATGACCTGGCCGACCTCGACCCGCTGGCCCTCCTCGACGACCGGGGACTGGTTGATGCTGGTCCCCTGGTTCGAGCGGCGGAACTTCAGCAGGCGGTAGGTCTGCCGGGTGCCGTCGTCGGCCATGACCGTGACGTAGTCGGCGGTGGAGTCCTCGACCACGCCGGCCTTCTCCGCCACGACGACGTCACCGGCGTCGACGGCGGCACGCAGCTCCATGCCGGTGCCGACCAGCGGCGCCTCGCTGCGCAACAGCGGGACGGCCTGACGCTGCATGTTCGCGCCCATGAGCGCGCGGTTGGCGTCGTCGTGCTCGAGGAACGGGATCATCGCGGTGGCGACGGAGGTCATCTGCCGCGGCGAGACGTCGATGTAGTCGACGTTCTCCGGGGCGACGTAGTCGACCTCGCCGCCCTTGGTGCGGACCAGCACGCGGTCCTCGGTGAGCCGGTCCTCGGCGCTCAGCACGGAGTTGGCCTGGGCGACGACGAAGCGGTCCTCCTCGTCGGCGGTCAGGTAGTCGATGTGGTCGGTGACCTGGCCACCCTCGACCTTGCGGTACGGGGTCTCGATGAACCCGAAGGCGTTGACCCGGCCGAAGGAGGACAGCGAGCCGATCAGGCCGATGTTCGGGCCTTCCGGGGTCTCGATCGGGCACATCCGGCCGTAGTGGCTGGGGTGCACGTCGCGGACCTCCATGCCGGCGCGCTCACGGGACAGACCACCCGGGCCCAGCGCCGACAGGCGGCGCTTGTGGGTCAGGCCCGCGAGCGGGTTGGTCTGGTCCATGAACTGCGACAGCTGGCTGGTGCCGAAGAACTCCTTGATGGAGGCGACGACCGGCCGGATGTTGATCAGGGTCTGCGGCGTGATGGCCTCGACGTCCTGGGTCGTCATCCGCTCGCGGACCACGCGCTCCATGCGGGACAGGCCGACCCGGATCTGGTTCTGGATCAGCTCACCGACCGTGCGCAGGCGACGGTTGCCGAAGTGGTCGATGTCGTCGGTGCCGTGGTCGGGCTCGCCGGCGTGCAGGCGCACGACGTACTCGATCGTGGCGACGATGTCGTCCTCGGTCAGCGTCGAGGTGCCCTGCGCGACCGAGACGCCCAGCTTCTTGTTCACCTTGTAGCGGCCGACCTTGGCGAGGTCGTAGCGCTTGGGGTTGAAGAAGAGGTTCTCCAGCAGCGCCTGGGCCGACTCGCGCGTCGGCGGCTCGCCCGGGCGCAGCTTGCGGTAGATGTCCAGCAGCGCCTCGTCCTGACCCGGGATGTGGTCCTTCTCCAGGGTGGCGAGCATGGTCGGGGACCACTGGAAGTGCTCGCGGATGCGGTCCTCGGTCCAGCCGAGCGCCTTGAGCAGCACGCTGACCGGCTGACGCCGCTTGCGGTCGATGCGGACGCCGACGGTGTCGCGCTTGTCGACGTCGAACTCCAGCCACGCACCGCGGCTGGGGATGACCTTGGCGCTGTAGACGTCCTTGTCGCTGGTCTTGTCCAGGGTCTTGTCGAAGTAGACGCCCGGGGAACGGACCAGCTGCGAGACGACGACGCGCTCGGTGCCGTTGATGACGAACGTGCCCTTGTTCGTCATGATCGGGAAGTCGCCCATGAACACCGTCTGGCTCTTGATCTCGCCGGTGGTGTTGTTCATGAACTCGGCGGTGACGAACAGCGGCGCCGCGTACGTCATGTCCTTGTCCTTGCACTCCTCGAGGGAGGCCTTGACGTCCTCGAAGCGCGGGTTGGAGAAGGACAGCGACATCGAACCGCTGAAGTCCTCGATCGGGCTGATCTCCTCGAGGATCTCGGCCAGACCGCCGATGGCGCTCGCCTGCTCCTCGGGGGCCAGGGTCGCCTTCCACTCCGGACTGCCGACGAGCCAGTCGAAGGAGGCGGTCTGGAGAGCCAGGAGGTCCGGGACCTCGAGGGGCTCCTTGATCTTGGCGAACGAGACGCGCAGCGGTGCGCCGGGGATCTTCTGCTGGTCGGCCTCGCCGGTGCGGGTGCCGGCCGGGGTCGGTGCGGGGTCGAGCTGCTCGGTGGTGCCGGGCTGGGTGGTGCTGGTGGGGCGTGAGCCTGCCAAGATGCGTCCTTCCAAGGACCTCACGACGTACGGGCGGTCGGTGCTGGTCGTCCTGGGTCGTCGTCGGCGGTGTCGGCGCGCCTGCCCCGGGAACAGCTGACGGAGCCTCTTCGGCCGGTCAGCGGGGGTGGGCCGGACTCCTCCGGGCACCCCTGGTGACCCGTCTCGGCGGGCGACAGTTGTCAGAGGGCAGCGCAACAGGAGACCCTACCCTCGCTCCGGGCCCGTGTCCACGCGGGTACCGCGCGGGCGACGAGGACCACACCCGCGCGGGGGGCGACCCTGGCCGGCCACGACGGCCCGCGGACGGCGGGACGGGGGTGGTGCCGCCGGAGATGATGCCAGCGACGGCGCCCGCCGGCAGCCGCCACGCCGCTCGCTGTGGACGGCCTGCCCCTCTGAGCCCCATCCGCCCCACGGACCCGCTCCACACCTGCGCAGACGACCCGAGGGCCGGCCCGCATACGCGGACCGGCCCTCGGTGTGCTGCTCTTCCCGGCGTCTAGTGCCGAGCGTTCGGCCTCGTCGCAGGGTCCCGCACCGCGCGCAGCGTGGTGTGGGGGGCGACGAGGTCCTTCACTTGACGGTGACGGTGGCGCCGGCGGCCTCGAGGGACGCCTTGGCCTTCTCGGCAGCGTCCTTGGCGACCTTCTCCAGGACGGGCTTGGGTGCGCCGTCGACCAGGTCCTTGGCCTCCTTGAGGCCCAGGGACGTCAGGCTGCGCACCTCCTTGATGACCTGGATCTTCTTGTCGCCGGCGGCCTCGAGGATGACGTCGAACTCGTCCTGCTCGGGCTCGGCCTCGGCGGCGGCAGCGCCACCGCCGCCACCGGCGGCAGCGACGGCGACCGGCGCGGCGGCGGTGACGTCGAAGGTGGTCTCGAACTGCTTCACGAAGTCCGACAGCTCGAGGAGGGTCATCTCCTTGAAGGCGTCGAGGAGGTCGTCGGTGGAGAGCTTGGCCATGGTGGCTCCTTCTGGGTCAGTCGGCGCTGACCGCGGAGTCCGCGGCAGCAGTGTCGGGGGTGGTGGTGGCAGCAGAGGTGTCGTCGGCAGGAGCGTCCGCAGCGGCCGTGTCCGCTGCGACAGCAGTCGCGGCGGGGCCACCCTCGGACTCCTTCTTCTCCTGCAGTGCGGCGGCGAGGCGGGCGACCTGCGACAGCGGGGCCTGGAACAGGCCGGCGGCCTTGGTCAGGTTGCCCTTCATCGCGCCGGCCAGCTTGGCCAGCAGGACCTCACGGCTCTCGACGTCGGCGAGGCGGGTGACCTCGGCGGCGTCGACCGTGCGGCCCTCGACCACACCGCCCTTGACGACGAGCAGCGGGTTGGCCTTCGCGAAGTCGCGGATGGCCTTCGCGGCCTCGACCGGGTCGCCCTGGATGAAGGCGATCGCGGTGGGGCCGTTGAGCAGCGGGGCGAGGTCGGAGTGACCGACCGCGTCCGCCGCCCGCTTCGTCAGGGTGTTCTTGACGACGGCGTAGCTGCTGCCCGCACCGAGGGAACGGCGCAGCGTGGTCAGCTGCGCCACGGTCAGCCCGCGGTACTCGGTGAGCACGGCTGCGCTGGACTCCTGGAACCGCGTGGTGATCTCGTCGATCACAGCGGCCTTCGCCTGCGTGGGCATGGGCCTCCTCTCGTCGGTCGGGCGACCGTCGGACAGGACGCGGTCCGGCGCGAGCGAGGGGCCCGGAGACGAGGAACGCCCCGGCGCGAGGCGCACGGGGCGAGGGACGCGGGCGCGAGCACTGCTCGGCGACGCGGACGTCGTACCGTCCTCCTGCGCGGGTCGCCCGGTGACACCGGGACCTTCGATCACACGTGGACGTGCGACGACCGAGCGGTCTGGGGGGAACGACACCAAGCTACCACCGCCGGTGCACGCCCGCCCCGGCCGGGGCCATCCGGCAGCCCGGCCCACCGCGAACACCGCAGGACCCGTGCCGCCCCCGACGACCCCAGGAGCACCCGTGCCCACCTCAGTCCCCCGCCGCGACCGGACCGTCGCCGGCACCCTGGCCGGCCTCGTCGGGGAGGTCTTCGGCGGCACCGTGCCGGTGCGCATCCGCGCATGGGACGGCTCCGAGGCCGGCCCGGCCGACGCGCCGGTCGTCGTCCTGCGCAGCCGGACGGCGCTGCGCCGGCTGCTGTGGGACCCGAACGAGCTGGGCCTGGCGCGGGCCTACGTCGCGGGGGAGATCGACGTGGAGGGCGACCTGTCCGTCGGGCTGTCCCGGGTGTGGAGCCTGGTGCGGGCCCGCCCGCCGGTGCTCCCGGGCCGCCGGGACCAGCTGCGCTGGGCCGGGACCGCGCTGCGGCTGGGCATCGTCGGTCCGCGGCCGCCGGCACCGCCGGAGGAGGCGGTGCTGGACGGGGAGAAGCACAGCACCGGCCGGGACAGCGAGGCGATCAGCTACCACTACGACCAGAGCAACGCCCTGTACGCGACGCTGCTGGACGAGCACATGGCCTACTCCTGCGCCTACTACCGCCAGGACCCGGCCACCGACCCCGGCGCCGCGGACGGCAGCTACGGCGTCACCGAGGCGCAGCGGGACAAGCTGGAGCTGGTCTGCCGCAAGCTGGGCCTGGAACCGGGGATGCGCCTGCTGGACGTCGGCTGCGGCTGGGGCTCGATGATCCTCTACGCGGCCGAGCACCACGGCGTGCACGCCACCGGTGTGACCATCTCCGCCCAGCAGCGCGACCACATCGAGAAGCTGGTGGCCGAGCGGGGCCTGGCCGACCGGGTCACGGTGCGGCTGCAGGACTACCGCGACGTCCCGGTCCCGGTCGAGGGCCCCTACGACGCGATCTCCTCGATCGAGATGAGCGAGCACGTCGGTCAGGAGCAGTACCCGGTGTACGCCGCGACCCTGTACCGGCTGGTGCGGCCGGGTGGGCGGGTGCTGGTGCAGGCGATGAGCCACCCCAGCGCCCCCGGCGGCGGGGCGTTCATCGAGCGGTACGTCGCCCCCGACATGCACATGCGGCCCACCTGGGGGACCGCTGCGATGCTGGCCCGCCCCGGGCTGGAGCTGCGCGACGTGGAGAGCATCCGGGAGCACTACGTCTGGACCGTGCGTGCCTGGGCGGACACCCTGGAGCGGCGCTGGGACGACGTCGTGGCCGAGATCGGGGTGGCCGGGGCTCGCATCTGGCGGCTGTACCTCGCCGGCGGCGGGCTGACCTTCGCGGAGAACCGGATGGGCGTGGACCAGTTGCTGTTCGTCCGGCCGCTGCCGGACGGGCGCAGTGGCATGCCCGCCACCCGGCGAGGCTGGTGACGGGTCCGACAGCTCGAGGACCCGACTGCCCCCCACGCCACGCTCTGCGCGCCGCGGGACCCTGCAGCCGGGCCGACAGGACAGACTGCCCAGCGAGGCCGACGGCGAGGTGGAACGGAAGGAGATGGGCATGGACTGGGCTGCGCTGGGCCTGAACGCGCTGCTCACCCTGGGCGTCACCCTGGCGGTCTTCACGGCCACCTGGCTGCTGGCGCTGCGGTTGGGGCGGCACTCGGTCGTCGACGTCGTCTGGGGGTCGGGCTTCGTCGTCGTCGCGCTGGTGAGCCTGCTGGCGGCGCAGGCGGGTGGCCACGGCGACCTCGGCCGCTGGCTGCTCACCCTGGGCCTGACGGCCGCCTGGGGGCTGCGGCTGGCCGTGCACATCGGGGTGCGCAACGGCAGCCGGGAGGACCCGCGCTACGTGGACATCCTCGCCCGGGCGACCGGGTCGCCGGCGGCGCACGTCTACCGCCGGGTCTACCTGCCGCAGGCGGCGGTGCTGTGGTTCGTCTCGCTGCCGCTGCAGGTGGCCGCGTACCAGGAGGGCCCGCTGTGGTCCGGGGCGTCGCTGGCTGTCACCGTGCTGGCGATCGTGGTGTGGGCGGTCGGGCTGTACTTCGAGGCCGTGGGCGACTGGCAGCTGGAGCGCTTCAAGGCCGACCCGGCGAACGCCGGACTGGTCAACGACCGTGGCCTGTGGCGCTACACCCGGCACCCGAACTACTTCGGCGACGCCACCGTCTGGTGGGGGTTGTGGCTGCTGACGGCCACGCACTGGTCGGGCTGGGTGTTCGTGCTGTGCCCGATCGCCATGACGCTGAACCTGGTCAAGGGCAGCGGCGCGGCCATGACCGAGCGCCGGATGGCCAGCAGCCGCCCCGGTTTCGCGGAGTACGTGGCCCGCACGAGCGGCTTCGTGCCGCTGCCGCCCCGCACCGAGACGCCGAACGGCGCCGCCCGGTAGGGGACGGCGCCGTTCGCACGTAGGCCCCGCTACAGGGTCCCGCACCGCGCGGAGCGTGGCGTGGGGGCAGCGGGGTGCTCCTTCAGTTGGCGGGCTCGTCCACCAGCAGGTTGCGGGTGCGGTTCGGGTCGACGGGGATGCCCGGGCCCATGGTCGTGGAGACGGTGACCTTGCGGACGTACCGGCCCTTGGCCGCGGACGGCTTGGCGCGGAGGACCTCGTCGAGGGCGGCGGCGTAGTTCTCCACCAGCTTCTCCTCGTCGAAGGAGGTCTTGCCGATCACCAGGTGCAGGTTCGACTGCTTGTCCACGCGGAAGTTGATCTTCCCGCCCTTGATGTCGTTGACCGCCTTGGTGACGTCCGGGGTCACGGTGCCGGTCTTCGGGTTCGGCATCAGGCCGCGGGGGCCGAGGATGCGGGCGATCCGGCCGACCTTGGCCATCTGGTCCGGGGTGGCGATGGCGGCGTCGAAGTCCAGGAAACCGCCCTGGATGCGCTCGATCAGGTCCTCGGAGCCCACGACGTCCGCGCCGGCGGCCTCGGCCTCGGCGGCCTTGTCACCGGTCGCGAAGACGATGACGCGGGCGGTCTTGCCGGTGCCGTGCGGCAGGTTGACGGTGCCGCGCACCATCTGGTCGGCCTTGCGCGGGTCGACACCCAGGCGCATGGCGACCTCGACGGTGGCGTCGTAGGACGTGGTCGACGTCTTCTTCGCCAGGCCGGCGGCCTGCAGCGGGGAGTAGAGCGCGTCCTTGTCGACCAGCTCTGCTACGGCGCGGTACTTCTTGCTGTGCTTGGCCATGATGGTCCTCTCTCGGGGGCTGCTGCCCCACTCCTGTGGTGAACGGGCCTGGCCGGCCCTCCCACGACTACACGTGATGGAACGGCCTTGGTGCAGGGTCCCGACCCGCGCGGAGCGTGGGTCGGGGGGCACCAAGGTCCTTCACTTGACGGTGATGCCCATCGACCGGGCGGTGCCGGCGATGATCTTCTCGGCCTGGTCCAGGTCGTTGGCGTTGAGGTCGGCCATCTTGGTGGTGGCGATCTCGCGGACCTGGTCCCGGGTGATGGTGGCGACCTTGGTCTTGTGCGGCTCGCCCGAGCCCTTCTCGACACCGGCGGCCTTGAGGATCATCCGCGCGGCCGGCGGGGTCTTGGTGACGAAGGTGAACGAGCGGTCCTCGTAGACCGAGATCTCGACCGGGATGACGTTGCCGCGCTGCGACTCCGTCTCGGCGTTGTAGGCCTTGCAGAACTCCATGATGTTCACGCCGTGCTGACCGAGGGCGGGGCCCACGGGCGGCGCGGGGGTCGCGACACCGGCGTTGATCTGGAGCTTGATGACCGCGGTCAACCGCTTCCTGGGGGGCATGACTTTCCTTCGTGAGTGACGTGACGGACGTGCGTGGTCTGGACTGGAACGGCCTCGGCGCAGGGACCCTTCCCGCGCGGAGCGTGGGGAGGGGGGCGCCGAGGCCCTTCCGCTACAGCTTCTGGACCTGGCTGAAGGAGAGCTCGACGGGGGTCTCGCGACCGAAGATCGAGACGAGCACCTGCAGCTTCTGCTGCTCGGCGTTGATCTCGTTGATCGTGGCCGGCAGCGTGGCGAACGGACCGTCCATGACGGTGACCGACTCGCCGACCTCGAAGTCGACGAGGGGGGCCGGGGAGGAGCTGGTCTGGGTCTCGGTGGCGGCCGCGGCCTTGGGCGTGGTGGCCGGGGCGAGGATCTTGACGACCTCGTCGAGGGTCAGCGGCGAGGGCCGGGACGTCGCACCCACGAAGCCGGTGACGCCGGGGGTGTTGCGCACCGCGCCCCAGGACTCGTCGACCAGGTCCATGCGCACCAGCAGGTACCCGGGGAAGACCTTGCGGTTGACCTGGGTGCGCTTGCCGTTCTTGATCTCGGTGACCTCTTCGGTCGGGACCTCGATCTGGAAGATGTAGTCCTCCATGTCCAGCGACTGGATGCGGGACTCGAGGTTGGTCTTCACCTTGTTCTCGTACCCGGCGTAGGAGTGCACGACGTACCAGTCACCGGGGGCGGTGCGCAGGGCGTTGCGCAGCGCCTCGACCGGGTCCTCGTCGGCCTCCTCGGCCGCCTCGAGGGTCTCGGTCACGAGCGGGTCGTGGTCCGGCGCCGGCTCGGCCAGCGGGTCGGCCACGAGGGCGGGGTCGACCGAGCCACGGGAGTTGCCCGCGCCCCCGGCGACGGCGTCGGCCACCGGGTTGTCGGCGGTCAGGTCGGCGGTGTCCACGGAGCCCTCGGCGGCGCCGGTCTCGCGCACGCCGGTCTCGACGTCGACGGACCCGGCCTCGTCCACGACCGCGTCGTCGAGGTCGGGGGCGTCGAGGTCGACGGCCTCGCCCACGGTGGTGTCCTCGTCGGGCTGGCGGGGGTCGGTCACGGGGTGGGTCACTTCCTTCTGGTGGTGGCGCTCGGGATGGGCAGGGGGATCAGCCGAAGACGGCGATCACGCCCTGGGCGAAGAGGACGTCGAGACCGGCGACCAGCGCCACCATGAACGACACGAAGATGATCACGACCGTGGTGTAGGTGATCAGCTCACGGCGACCCGGCCAGATGACCTTGCGCAGCTCGGCGACGACCTCGCGCAGGAACCGGCCGATGCTGCGCTTGTCCTTGAACTCCGCAGCGCGGGCACGCTCGGCCGCGGCGCGGGAACGGGTGCCTGCCGGCTCGGCCGAGGGCTCCGACCCGCGGGACCGCTGGGGCGCGGTACCGGCGCCGGCGGCGGTGGCTCCACCGGCGGGGCGGGCGCCCCGGCGGGTGCGCGGGCTCTCGTCGTCGTCCTCGTCCTCGGCGCCGTCGGCGACGATCCGGCCGCGACGACGGCGGGTGGGCGTCGCGACGACCTTGTCCTCGTCCTCGGAGGCCTCGGCCGCGATCGCGTCCTCGGCCGCCTCGAGCTCGCCGGCGTCCTCGACGCCCGGGGTCTCGGCGTCGATCTGCTCGTCGGTGAGACCGGCGTCGTCCGCTGCGTCGGCGCCCTCGGCGCGGGACGGGCGGGGCTGCCCGTTCTCGTCGCCCGGCTTCTCGTCGCTCACTGCGCCTCGCCTCGTCGTCGTCCGGTCGTGGGGTGTGCTGGTCACGTGCTCTGCAGCGCGTGGTGCACGGTGCCCACCCGGTGGGCGGCACGGGCAGGGGTGACAGGACTTGAACCTGCAGCCTGCGGTTTTGGAGACCGCTGCTCTGCCAATTGAGCTACACCCCTAGGGCCGGCCGGCTGCTGCTCCGGCGGCCCGGGTCCGGTGGACTCCGCCACCCGGTGCGGACACTGCCTCCGCCAGGAGATCGTGGGCACGCCGGTGGCGGGGTCAACGGACCCGCAGAAGAGCATACGTGACGCCGGAGCGGGGCGACGACCACCGCCGGGCACGCTGCCGCGACCCGGCCCACAGCCACCTGGGAGGATCCCCCCATGACCGCCACGTCACCGTCGCAGTCCACCCCGTCGACCGCCCAGCCGCAGCAGCGGCGGCGCGTGTCCCAGCGGATCGGCTCGATCGCCGAGTCGGCGACGCTGGCGGTCGACGCCAAGGCCAAGGCGCTCAAGGCCGCCGGGAAGCCGGTCATCGGTTTCGGCGCCGGTGAGCCGGACTTCCCGACGCCGGACTACGTGGTCGAGGCCGCGATCGAGGCCTGCCGCACCCCGGCCTACCACCGCTACACCCCGGCCGGGGGGCTGCCGCGGCTCAAGGAGGCCATCGTCGCCAAGACCGCCCGGGACTCCGGCCTGCAGGTCGCGGTGAACCAGGTGCTGGTGACCAACGGCGGCAAGCAGGCGGTCTACGAGGCGTTCGCCGCCCTGCTGGACCCGGGCGACGAGGTCGTCCTGCCCGCACCGTTCTGGACGACCTACCCGGAGGCGATCCGGCTGGCCGGCGGCGTCCCGGTGCCGGTGGTCGCCGACGAGGAGAGCGGCTACCTCGTGTCGGTGGGCCAGCTCGAGGCCGCGCGCACCCCGCGCACGAAGGTCCTGCTGTTCTGCTCCCCCAGCAACCCGACCGGCGCGGTGTACCCGCCGGAGCAGGTCGAGGAGATCGCCCGCTGGGCGCTGGAGCACGGCATCTGGGTGGTCACCGACGAGATCTACGAGCACCTGGTCTACGGCGGCGTCACCGCACCGTCGATGCCGGCACTGGTCCCGGAGATCGCCGGGCAGTGCGTCGTCGTCAACGGGGTGGCCAAGACCTACGCGATGACGGGCTGGCGGGTGGGCTGGGTGCTCGGCCCCGCCGACGTGGTCAAGGCCGCCACCAACCTGCAGTCGCACGCGACCTCCAACGTGGCCAACGTGTCCCAGGCGGCCGCCATCGCCGCGCTGGAGGGCGACCTGTCGGCGGTGGCGACCATGCGCACGGCGTTCGACCGGCGGCGGCAGACGATCGTGTCGATGCTGCGCGAGATCCCCGGCGTCGCCTGCCCCGAGCCGCAGGGTGCGTTCTACGTCTACCCGTCGGTCAAGGCCCTGCTGGGGCGGCCGATCGCCGGGCGCACGGCGAGCAGCAGCGTGGAACTGGCCGAGATCATCCTGGAAGAGGCGGAGGTCGCCGTCGTCCCCGGTGAGGCCTTCGGGACGCCGGGCTACATCCGGATGTCCTACGCGCTGGGGGACGACGACCTGGTCGAGGGCGTCAGCCGGATGCAGCGGCTGCTGACCCAGACCGCCTAGTCCGTCGGTGTGGCCGGGCCGCCCGTCGATCCGGCCACGCCCGCGGGCAGGTCGTCCTCGTCGAGGGCACCGGCCCGCACCAGCACGTCCAGGGCCGCCGGCAGCCCGGCCAGCGCCGCGGCGAGGTCGTCCGGCGTGGCGGTGGTCCAGGCCTGCGCGTCGACGTAGCAGCGCAGCGCAGCGTCGAAGGCGGGCCCGCCGGCGGCCGCACGGGCCGCCAGCAGCGCGGCCGCGCCCTTGCCGTAGACCAGGCGCAGGTAGCCGTCGTCGTCGGACTGGTCGGCCATGGAGCCGCCGACGTCGCCCGCGCCGTCCAGGGCGTCGGACGGATCTGCCGCGCCGTCGACGAGCGCCTCGGCGTAGGTCGCGAACGCCTCGTCCAGCCATGGGTCGCGGAACTGGTCGTCGCCGACCATCCCGTAGAACCACATGTGGGCCACCTCGTGCACCAGGACGTCGGTGCGCGGGCTCGCCATCAGGATCGACGAGGGGTACTCGATCCCGCCGCCGTAGGGCGGCAGCAGCGGCACTGTGAGCGTCGCGTAGGGGAACGGGCCGAAGCGGTCGGCCAGGGCACGGACCGCCTCGGCGGTGCGCTCGGCGAGCTGCCGGGGGGTCAGCTCGGCACCCGGCAGCACCCCCGCGGTCACCCGGACGCCGTCCACGTCGAGCTCGGCGGTGCCGAACCGGCCGACGGCGACGCTGACGTCCCGTGCCACCGGCTCGGTGGACGTCCAGGTGCGGCGGCCGTCCACGACCGGAGACGGCGGGGCCTGGTCACCGGTCATCAGCACCACCAGGCCGTCCGGGACGCTCACCCGCACGGTCGTGTCGGCGACCGGGCTGGACGCGGTCTCCCCGATCACGCCGACGAACGGTGCGCGCGACCACCCGACGCCGGGCTCCCACGCCAGCAGCGGGGCACCGCTGGCCCACCAGGCGAGCCCGTCGTCGGAGCCGACCCGGTCGAAGCCGGCCGAGCCGAGGTCGAGGGTGAAGTCCAGCGTGACCTCGGTGGTCTCCCCCGGCTCGAGCTCCCGGTCCAGCCGCACCACGTAGAGCCCACCGGGGTCGGCCGCGCCCGCGCGCTCCACGACGCCCCGGTCCACGTCGTCCCCGCGGACGCCGTCGACCACCAGCCGGCTGCCCCGGGCGGCGGTGTCCGGGTTGTTCGGCACGAGCCGGAACACCAGCTCCGCGGTGGGCAGGTCGGGGGTGAAGCGGACGGTCTCGGTGCCGGTGACGCGCCGGAGGTCGTCGTCCAGGGTGAGGTCCAGCTGCACCACCGGCCGGTCGGGGTCGGGTACCGCGCGGGTCCCCGGGCAGCCCGTCGCCGAGGCGACCGGGGCGACCGGTGCCGTCTCGGTGAACGAGGTGCAGCCGCCGAGCAGCAGGGCCGCCGCCAGTGCCGCTGCGGCGGGCCGGCAGCCGCGGGTCACGACAGGTCGACGACGGCCCGGGCGAGGGAGAGCACCTTGTCGCCACCGCTGGTCACGGTCAGGTCGACGCGGACACGGCCGTCCTCGAGCAGCGCCGACACCCGCCCGCGGACGACGACCTCGGCGCCGGCGTCGTCGTCGGGGACGACGACCGGCCGGCTGAACCGCACGTGGTACTCCACCAGCGCGCCGGGGTCGCCGGCCCACGCGGTGACCGAGCGGGCCGCCAGGCCCATGGTCAGCATGCCGTGGGCGATGACACCGGGCAGGCCGACCTCGAGGGCAACGCGCTCGTTCCAGTGGATGACGTTGAGGTCACCGGACGCCCCCGCGTAGCGCACCAGGTCCGCCCGGGTGACCCGGTGGACCTGCTCGGGCAGCTCGGTGCCCTTCTCGACGTCGGCGAGGACCGGGCGGGGGCTCACGAGGCGCCCCGGCCGACCAGCATCGACGTGGCGGTGCAGACGGGCTCGCCGTCGTCGGTGGACACGTCGACGCGGGTGGTGAGCATGTCGTTGCCGGCGACCGAGCGCACGGCGTCGATCGTGGCGGTGCAGACCAGCCGGTCGCCCGCGCGGATCGGTCGGTGGTGGGTGAAGCGCTGCTCGCCGTGCACGACCCGGCTGTAGTCGATGCCGACGTCCGGGTCGTCCAGCACGACGGACCCGGCCCCCATCGTCACGACGATGGCGAAGGTGGGCGGTGCGATCACGTCGGGGTGGCCCAGGGCCCGCGCCGCTGCCTGGTCCCGGTAGGCCGGGTCCGGGTCGCCGATCGCGGTGGCGAACTCGGCGATCTTCTCCCGCCCGACCTCGTAGACGGCAGAGGGCGGGTAGCTGCGCCCGACCAGTCCTGCGTCCAGCGTCATGCTCCCCGCCCTCGTCTCGCCGCTGCGGTCAGCGGGTCTCGCGGTGGACCGTGTGCTTCCGGTCGGTCGGGCAGTACTTCTTCAGCTCGAGCCGGTCGGGGTCGTTGCGCCGGTTCTTGCGGGTGATGTAGTTGCGGTTCTTGCACTCCTGGCAGGCCAGGGTGATCTTCGGACGTACGTCAGTGGCTGCCATGAGCTTCCTCGCCTTGTTCTCGGTCGTTCAGTCCCCGACGGGTGCCGGACACGGCGACGGGCCCCGAGATCGGGGCCCGTCATGAGTAGCGGTGACCGGACTTGAACCGGTGACACAACGATTATGAGCCGTTTGCTCTACCAGGCTGAGCTACACCGCCACGATGACCTCACGGCCCGGTCGTGGCGACTGGACCGGCTGGTCGGAGCCCCTTTACGGAATCGAACCGTAGACCTTCTCCTTACCATGGAGACGCTCTGCCGACTGAGCTAAAGGGGCCTGCTCCGAGGAGCCGAAGAGCACTCTACCCGACCCCGTCCGCGCCCGTCGCGGGGACCCGCCCGGAGCATGCGGGGCACCCGTGGGCCGCGCCGCTGCGGGTGTCCAGGGCCGGGCCCCACCGCTCAGGAGCGGACGAAGAGGCGGCGGTGGGTCGCCCCGGGCGCGGCGGAGCGCACCCCGGCCCGGGCCAGCAGCCAGCTCTCCAGCCGGTCCTCCGGCAGCGGGCGGCTGACCAGGAAGCCCTGCAGCTTGTCGCAGCCCATCTCGGCCAGCAGGTCCCGGGTCAGCTCGTCCTCGACGCCCTCGGCGACCACGCGCAGCCCCAGGTTGTGCGCCAGCTCCACGATCGACCGGGCGATGAACGACTCGCTCTGGCTGGTGGACATGCCGAGCACGAAGGACTTGTCGATCTTCAGCTCGTCGATCGGCAGCTGGCGCAGCTGGGAGAGGCTGGAGTAGCCGGTGCCGAAGTCGTCCATCGACAGCCGCAGGCCGAGGCCGTGCAGGTCGGCCAGCACGGTGGAGTTGCGTACCGAGTCGTCCACGACGCTGCCCTCGGTGAGCTCGAGGATGAGCAGCTCCCCGGGCACGCCGTGGCGGCGCAGCGCCTGGCTGACCCGGTCGACGAGGTCGGGCTCCATGAGGCAGCGTGCGGACAGGTTCACGGCCACGGACAGCGCGATGTCGTCGTCCAGCCAGCGGCGGCAGCGGGCCAGCGCCAGGTCGAGGACGAAGTCGGTGAGCGCGCCGATCCGGCCGATCTGCTCGGCCAGGCCGATGAAGTCGTCCGGGGAGATGTTGCCGTAGCGCGGGTGCGCCCACCGGGCCAGCGTCTCCACCGAGACGATGTCGGAGGTCTTCGCGTCGACGATCGGCTGGAACACCACGCTGATCTGACCCTCGGCCATCGCCGACTCGATCTCGGTGCCCAGCTGCAGCCGGCGCAGGCTCTGCTGGTCGAGCACGGGGTGGTAGGTGGCCACGCCGCCGCTGCTGGCCCGGGCGGCGAGCAGGGCGACGTCGGCGCGCTGCATCAGCGTGCCGGAGTCCCCGCCGTGCACCGGGGCCGCGGCGACGCCGATGGCCAGGCTGACCTCGAGGTCGAGGCCGGCCACCCGGGCGCGGGTCGCCGCCGCCTCGCGCAGCCGGCGGGCCGCGCGCTCGGTGGCGGCCAGCGACAGCCCCGGCAGCAGGATGGCGAAGCGCTCGCCCTCCATCCGGGCCAGGACGGCCTGCGGGGGCGCGTGCTCGCGCAGCAGGCCTGCGGTGACCAGCAGCAGCTCGTCGCTGGCCGCGTGCCCGAGCGTGTCGGTGATGTCGGTGTAGTTGTCCAGCGCGGCCAGCACCAGGCCGACCCGCGTGGTGGCGTCGGCCGACCCGAGCAGGTCGTCGATCTCCAACGCCAGCCGCTGCCGGTTCGGCAGCCCGGTCAGCCGGTCGTGGTCGGCGTCGTAGCGGATCTGGGTGAGCAGCTGCTGCTGCCGGATCGCTGCGTTCACGTGGGTGAGCATCGATGCCAGCACGGCGCGGTCACCGTCGGAGAACGAGACCGAAGCCATCCCGGCCCGGTCGCAGACCTCCAGGTAACCGGGCTCGCCGGCAGCGGTGGGGACCGCGGCGCCGAAGAGCTCCCGTGCGCCCCGGCGGTCCAGCGCTGCTCGCTCCCACTCGTCGGCGCGCGCGTGGGTCAAAAACACCGGGCCACCTGATGCCGCGAGAGCGGAGCGGCGGATGTGGTCGTCCGGGTCGCCAGGCCCGTCGAACCAGTCGGCCCCGTCGACCGAGTCGACGACCAGTCGCGGCGCCTCATCGAGGTACGGCGGCAGCCAGAGCGCCACCCGGTCGGCATTGAGCAGTGCGCGTACGGAGCGGACGATCGCCCGCGTGCCCGCCTCGTCCGGGGTCACGTCCTCGACGCGCCGGGCGAAGTCGTAGACCTTCTGCACGTCCCGGCGACCCCGGCTCGACTTCTCGTACACCCGGAACGCCGTGACAGCGGCCAACACGAGCGGGACTACGAGGACCCAAGCCCAAGGAGTCGCATCGGCGAGCACGAGTGCGATCACCCCGACGATCACACTGAGCAGCACTGTGACCGGCAGCGGCAGCAGGCCTACGGCCCACCAGCGCAAGCCGGGCCACTCGGCCGTGGTCGCGATCGCCAGTCCGACCATGGCGACGCTCGTCGCCCCCGTGACCAGCAAGGCCAGCGCGAGGGCCAGCCAGGTGAGCGGATCAGAGATGTCGTCGGTCGAGAACGCTGAGAGGACCGCAGTGGCCACAGCGACCTCAAGGACGCTGAGTGCCAGGTTGAACGCGAACTTCGCTGCAGGCGTCCGACTCGACGCCAGGACTACGGCCGCCGCAACGACGCGAGCAACGGCGGTCCACACACCGCCCACCTCGACGAGGCCGACGACGAAGGCGACCTCGTTCGCCGAGATCGTGATCCCGTGCTGCCGGAACTCGACGGAGATCTGGACCCTCTCGGTGACCCAGAAGGCCCCGAAGACCGCCAGCATCGCGAGAGGTGACGGAACTCCGCCCGCGGAGGGGAAGACGAGTGCCGCTGTCACCAGCGCCAGGACCGTCGCCAGAGCAGCAGGGAGCCACGGACGTAGCCATGGCTGCTGCGGTGGGAACGTCTCTTCCTGGAGCTCGGCCAACGGATGCCTGTCTGTCGGGGCAGGTACGCAGGCCGAACGCTAACAGTGAGTGATCGAGAGTCCGAGTTGACTCACTCGCACGGAGCATGATCCAGGGCGGTCGACCTGTGCCGACCGCCCTGGATCACGGGGCCTGGAGCGCTCAGCCCCAGCGCACGGTGCGGACGGAACGGGGCGACGTACGGGCGGAACGGGTGGCGGACATGGTGCCTCCTCAGGCATGGACGGACCTCGGTGAGCGGCAGCCTGTCCATGCGGGGGCAGAGCAGAGTTCGGCTGAGAACCGCTGCTCACAGTCTGCGACCAGGTACCCGATCGAGCAAGGTCCTGGAGATCACCATCGGGTGACGACGCTCGAACGAGTCACGGTCCGTCACCTCGGACTCACCATCGCCACACGAACGGGTGAGCGGAGCTCAGTTGTCGGTGACGCGGATGCCGTCAGCGGCCGTGGCCCGCTCGTCACCGTCGTCGGCCTCCAGACCCAGTTGCTGGGCGATCTCGCCGTACCCGTCGGCCGCGGTGCCCCGTACCGCGTCCCACACGGAGACACGCACGCCGATCGGGAGGCGCGCCTCGTAGCTGCTCCCCGTTTCCAACAGCTCCGCCGGCGACGCGTCGGGCCCGGGGTCGGGCAGGGCCCCGGCAGCCACCAGGCCGGGCAGCGCGGCTGCGATGGCCATCAACTTTGCGTCGGCGGCGCCCGTGCTGGGTGTCAGCTCGAGGGCCTCGCCCACGACACCCGACAGGTCCTCCGGGGCCAGCAGCGGGGCTGCCAGGGCGAAGAGCTTGCCCACGGCGTCGCCGGTCTTGCCCGGGAGGAAGCCGAGAGGCATCGTCGCAATGGCGAACGCACGCTGCCCGGCCTCGATCGAGCGTCTCCGACCGAGCACGTGCAGCTGGTCGGCCACGTGCTCGCCCCCGGCGACCGCGGCGACGAACGAGCCCTGCGCGTAGCTGGCCGGTCGCAGGTCCGCCCCCGCGACCACGGGAGCCTGCATCGCTCGCGAGGTCACCGCCAGCATCAGGGTCTCGCGGGCCCCGGAGTCGATGGCCACCAACCCGATCCCCCGGACCACCTGCAGCTCCGCCGGGGTCAGCGCCCGGCTCGGGACACCGAGACCACCGGCACCTGCGACCAGGAGCGGCTCGATGGCGTCCAGGTGCGAGGCGAGCAGCACGGCCACGTCGCCCGACAGCACCGCCAGAGCCTCCTGTGTCCGGTCACCGGGGCCAGTCCCGTCCAGCATCGACTGCAGGGACCCACCCGCGCCCTGGAGCGCCGCGAGCGCCACGGCCTCGGTCAGCGCCGGATCGGACTGCCTCACGGCAACGAGCACCGAGCTCAGGGAGGCGGCACCGTCGCTCCAGGGGCGACCGAGCAGGTGCCGCCATTCATGTGACTGGTCCAGGAAGGCCGCGGCAGCGGCAGGGTCACGGGCCAACTGGGTCAATCCGGCCTCCACCAGGCCCGCGGGCGGTACGGCCTCCGGGTCGGCTCCTCGGCGTTGCAGTGCCTGCTCCCTGTCGAGTGCCTGCCGGGTCCACGCGGCGGCTGTCGCCGAACTCACCCAACCGGTGCAGAGCACCCGCGCCATGCCCGCCATGACGTCTCGGTCCGCCACGCTGCCGGTACTCCGAGCGTCAGTCGGCAGGACCGTGGCGGTCAGCACGGCCGACGCAGCGCGACCGTCGCCACGAGCAGCGGCGCCCAGCACCCGACCCAGGACGCCCGGGAGCACGTCGTCACGATCGGGCAGCAGGCACCCCACCCGTTGCAGCAGGACGACGAGACCGTCGACGCCCAGACGCGCGATCAGTGCCACGGCGAAGGCCGGCTCGTCGAGGTAGGCCGCGTACTCCGCGGCAGTGGCGGACAGGTCTTCCGCCGTCTGCGGCATGACGAGCGCCGAGGCCGCCTCGAACCCCAGATCGGTCAGCTCCGGCGTACCCCAGCCGGGCAGGACCCCGGCCAGGTGCGCCGTCACGGCGGCCGCGCCCCGCGCTCCCCCGGAGACGGGGGCGAGCGCGGTCGTCAGCTCGGCGGCGGCCGCGGTGGCGTCGTCGGCGAGCTCCTGCACCAGGTCCGCGTGCCTCGTGGCACGGCCGGCGTCGCGCTCCCGGTATCCGTCCCGCACCACCTGGGCCGACGCCAACAGGGTGGGGTCGGTGGCCAGCTCGACCCCCGCGGTCGAGGGCATCCGGGCGGCGCACACGGCGCGGTCGGCGTCCTGCTCCTCCCGCAGCGCCGACAGCTGCGCCCGCACGTCCTCCATCAGCTCCCGGTGCCGGTCCAGCCGGGTGGCACCGGTGCTGAGCGCCAGGTACAGGTCACCGGCGACCACGCGAGTGGTGGCGAGCTGGACGGCGGCGGCCTCCGCATCGGTGCCCTGCCAGCCGGGTGTGGCGGCCACCGGCGCGGCGAGCCGGACGTCGAGCACCCAGGCGTCGAGCGCCGCGGCCCGCACCCCGTCGACGACGTCGCCGAGCAGCTGTGGTGAGCCCGGCGGGTCCGGCAGGGGGACGGCGTCCGGCAGGTCGAGGGTCACCGCGGCAGCGCCGTGCCGCGCGCGGGCAGCAGCGAGCCGTCGAGCCCGAGCCACGAGTCGGCGACCCCGGCCACGGTGTCGCCCAACCAGCCGAGCTCGCCCGCCAGCGCCCCGGCTGCCGCCCGCGCCCCGGCGGTGAACTCCTCGACGGCGGCCTGGAGCGGCCCCCCGAAGGACTCCGGCAGCAGCGGGCCCTGGACGTCCAGCGCCAGCTCGGAGCCCGCGCGCAGGGTGTCGGCGAGGGCGTACAGCTCCTCCGGGAGGACCTCGATCGTCATGCCGGGCAGTGTGACGCTGCCGGCAGCCCGCGCGGGGCCTCCTTCCACAGGGTGTGGACGGCTGCCGCAGGCACCCCGGACGCCCGTACCCTGCGCCGGTGGACCGCTGGGAGCAGGAACCGGAGCGCGGCTCCACGCTGCCCTTCGTGCTGGTCTGCTGGCTGGTCGCCGCCCTCATGGCCTTCGGGGCGATCTGCGCCTCGGACGCGTTCCTCGCCCAGCAGGAGGTGCAGTCGGTCTGCGACGGGGCAGCCGTCGCCGCGGCCAACCAGACCGACGAGGGCCTCGTCTACCGCGCCGGCGTCGGCGACGAACTGCCGCTGACCGCGGCGAGCACCGCGGCTGCGGTCGCGGACGAGCTGGCCGACGGCGGCCAGGCGCTCGACGCCTGGAGCACCGAGACCGACGGCGCCGAGGTGACGGTGCGCTGCTCGCGGTCGGTCGAGGTCGCCTTCGGCTGGCTCTTCCTGGGCGGGCAGCCGCTGGAGCGCACCGCCGTCGCCAGTGCCCGGGCGCCGACCGGGTAGTGGGCGCATGACGACGGCCCCCGACCTCGGTGAGGTCGGGGGCCGTCGCACCGGGCGTGGCGGGTGAAGGATTCGAACCTTCGTAGGCTAAGCCGACGGATTTACAGTCCGCTCCCATTGGCCACTCGGGCAACCCGCCGTGCGGTTGGTGCCTGGTGAGCTTACAAGAGGACGTGGGCGTCGTCCCGGGGGCACCCGGGCGCGTCCCGATGACGAGAGGAGACACACCGATGGCCGACGCATCGTTCGACGTCGTCAGCAAGGTCGACCGCCAGGAGGTGGACAACGCCCTGAACCAGGCCGGCAAGGAGCTGTCGCAGCGCTTCGACTTCCGCGGCACCAACGCCACGATCGTCTGGGCCGGCGAGGAGGGCGTGACCCTGCAGGCCGACACCGAGGAGCGGGTCGCCGCCGCCCTGGACGTGTTCAAGGAGAAGCTGGTCAAGCGGGGCATCTCGATGAAGGCGATCGACGCCGACGACCCGCAGCACTCCGGCAAGGTCTACAAGATCACCGCGAAGATCCAGCAGGGCATCGCCTCGGACAAGGCCAAGGAGATCGCCAAGGCGATCCGCGACGAGGGCCCCAAGGGCGTCCAGGCCCAGATCCAGGGCGACCAGCTCCGGGTCAGCGGCAAGAAGCGCGACGACCTGCAGGCCGTCCAGCAGCTGCTCAAGGGCAAGGACTTCGAGATCGCCCTGCAGTTCGACAACTACCGCTGACCTGACGGACGACCCCGTCGTGCGACACGGCGGGGGTACGTCACCCCAGATCGCGGGCCATGGCCTCCAGCCGGGCGATGCGCCGCGGCATCGGCGGGTGCGTGGCGAACATCGACGCCATGCCGGCGCCGCGGAACGGGTTGGCGATCATGAGGTGGCTCTGGGCCACGAGCCGGTCCTCCTGGGGCAGCGGGCGGGCGGTGACGCCCCGCTCCAGCTTGCGCAGCGCGTCGGCCAGGGCCATCGGGTCGCGCGACAGCGCGGCACCGGAGGCGTCGGCCTGGTACTCACGGCTGCGGCTCACCGCGAGCCGCACCAACCCGGCCGCGATCGGGCCGAGCACGATCAGCAGGAGGCTGCCGAGGGCGCTGCCGCCGCCCCGGTCGTCCTCGGATCGGCCGCCGAACAGCGAGGCGAACATCTCCATGTGCGACAGGTAGGTGACCACGGTGGCCATGGCCCCGGCCACCGAGCTGATCAGGATGTCGCGGTTGTAGACGTGCGACAGCTCGTGGGCCAGCACGCCGCGCAGCTCGCGGGCGTCCAGCAGTTCCAGGATGCCCTGGGTGCAGCAGACGGCAGCGTTGCGCGGGTTGCGCCCGGTGGCGAAGGCGTTGGGCTGGTCGGTGGGGCTGACGTAGAGCCGCGGCATCGGCTGGCGGGCCTCGGTCGCCAGCTCGCGCACGATGGCGTACATCTGCGGTGCCTGGGTCTCGGTCACCGGGAACGCCCGCATGGCCCGCAGCGCCAGCTTGTCGGAGTTGACGTAGGCGTAGCCGTTCACCCCGAGTGCGATCAGCAGCGCGACGAACAGTCCGCCGCGGCCACCGATGACGGCGCCTGCGGCCAGGATGACCCCGCCCATGAGGCCGAGCAGCAGGGCGGTCTTCAGACCGTTGTTCCAGCGGTGCACGTGGACCTCAACGTGCTCTGACCAGCGCCCGTTCCCCGTCGCCGGCCACCCACCCCCCGGGGGTGCGGGCCGCCGGGACCACCCGCACCGTGTCATCGGAGGACACGCGGGCACCCTGTGTGCCTTGCCTCACGGTCGGCTCTCACCGGCCCCCCGACCGCAACAGGCCCGTAACCTCGACGGGTGGAGGTACACCACTGATGACTGGAACCATCCCCGCAGGCACCCCCGCGCCCGGCGGCGTGAACGACGAGGTCTCCTCGGCCCCGGGCGGCCTGGTCAAGGACGTCGTCGCCCTGGACCGGGTGGTGATCCGGCTGGCCGGCGACTCCGGTGACGGCATGCAGCTGACCGGCAACCGGTTCACCAGCGAGACGGCGTCCTTCGGCAACGACCTGTCGACGCTGCCGAACTTCCCGGCCGAGATCCGGGCGCCAACGGGGACCCTGCCCGGGGTCAGCTCCTTCCAGCTGCACTTCGCCGACCACGACATCATGACGCCGGGCGACGCCCCCGACGTCCTGGTCGTGATGAACCCGGCCGCGCTGAAGGCGAACCTGGTGGACCTGCCCGGCGGTGGCCTGCTGATCGCCGACTCCGACGAGTTCACCCCGCGGAACCTGGCCAAGGTCGGCTACGCGACGAACCCGCTGGAGGACGGCTCGCTGGAGGGCTGGCAGCTGGTCGCCGTCCCGCTGACCAGCATGACCACCGACGCGCTGTCGGGCTCCGGACTGGGCAAGAAGGAGGCCGAGCGGAGCAAGAACATGTTCACCCTCGGCCTGCTGTCCTGGATGTACCACCGCCCGACCGAGGGCACGGTCCGCTTCCTGGAGCGCCAGTTCCGGAAGAAGCCGGAGATCGCCGCGGCCAACATCGCGGCCTTCCGTGCCGGCTTCAACTACGGCGAGACGACCGAGGCCTTCGCGGTCTCCTACGAGATCAAGCCCGCCCCGATGGCACCGGGGCGCTACCGCAACATCTCCGGCAACCAGGCGCTGAGCTACGGCCTCGTGGCTGCCGGCCAGCGGTCCGGGCTGCCGGTCTTCCTCGGCGCCTACCCGATCACGCCGGCGTCGGACATCCTGCACGAGCTGTCCAAGCACAAGTCCTTCGGCGTGCGCACCTTCCAGGCCGAGGACGAGATCGCCGGCATTGGCGCCGCCCTGGGCGCCTCCTTCGGCGGCGCGCTGGGGATCACGACGACGTCGGGTCCGGGTGTCGCGCTCAAGGCCGAGACCATCGGCCTGGCCGTGATGACCGAGCTCCCGCTGGTGATCGTGGACGTGCAGCGCGGTGGGCCCTCGACCGGCCTGCCCACCAAGACCGAGCAGTCGGACCTGCTGCAGGCGATGTTCGGCCGCAACGGCGAGGCCCCGGTGCCGGTGGTCGCACCGCGCTCGCCCGGGGACTGCTTCGACGCCGCGATCGAGGCCGCGCGGATCGCGCTGACCTACCGCACGCCGGTGATCCTGCTGTCCGACGGCTACCTGGCCAACGGCGCCGAGCCCTGGGCGATCCCCGACGTCGACTCGCTGCCCGACCTGCGGGTGGAGTTCACCACCGAGCCCAACGGCAGCGCCGAGGACGGCACCGAGGGCCAGTTCCTGCCCTACCTGCGCGACCCGGAGACGCTGGCCCGGCCGTGGGCCGTGCCCGGCACGGCCGGCCTGCAGCACCGCATCGGCGGGCTGGAGAAGGCGGACAAGACCGGCAACATCTCCTACGACGCCGCCAACCACGACTTCATGGTGCGCACCCGGCAGGCCAAGATCGACGGCATCGCGGCCAGCCTGCCGGCCACCGAGGTCGACGACCCGAACGGCGACGCGCGGGTGGCGGTCATCGGCTGGGGCTCCACCTACGGCCCGATCGGTGCCGCCTGCCGGCGGATCCGCCGTTCCGGCCGGTCCATCGCCCAGGTGCACCTGCGGCACCTCAACCCGCTGCCGGCCGACCTGGGCGAGATCCTCGCCCGCTACGACCGCGTCGTCTGCCCCGAGATGAACCTCGGGCAGATGGCGATGCTGCTGCGGGCGAAGTACCTCATCGACGTCGAGAGCCACACCCAGGTGCGCGGGCTGCCGTTCCGGGCGGCCGAGCTCGCCGCCGTCCTGCAGGACGTCATCGACGCAGGCGCGGCGCCCGCGGGCGCCGCCACGACCGGAGGACACGCGTGACCACCCTGCCCGACCCCTTGCTGTCACACCCCGACCCCACCGCCGGGCACGTCCACGACCTGGGCATGCCGGCCGCCGACCCGATCGCCGCAGCGGTCGCTGCTGGCGGGGACAAGCAGACGGCCCTCAAGGCCAAGGACTTCAAGACCGACCAGGAGGTGCGCTGGTGCCCCGGGTGCGGTGACTACGTCATCCTCAACGCGGTCCAGAGCTTCCTGCCCAGCCTCGGGATCGCCCGCGAGGACATGGTCATCGTCTCGGGCATCGGCTGCTCCTCGCGCTTCCCGTACTACATGAACACCTACGGGATGCACTCCATCCACGGCCGGGCGCCGGCCATCGCCACCGGGCTGGCCGCCTCCCGCCCCGACCTGTCGGTGTGGGTGGTCACCGGTGACGGCGACGCGCTGTCGATCGGCGGCAACCACCTGATCCACACGCTGCGGCGCAACGTGAACCTGACGATCCTGCTGTTCAACAATCGGATCTACGGCCTCACCAAGGGCCAGTACTCCCCCACCAGCGAGATCGGGAAGGTCACCAAGTCCACCCCGATGGGCTCGCTGGACCACCCGTTCAACCCGATCTCGCTGGCCCTCGGTGCCGACGCGACCTTCGTGGGCCGGGCGATGGACTCGGACAGGAAGGGCCTCACCGAGGTGCTGCGCCAGGCGGCGGAGCACCAGGGCACGTCGCTGGTGGAGATCTACCAGAACTGCAACATCTTCAACGACGGCGCCTTCGACCTGCTCAAGGACCCGGCCACCGGCGCTCAGTGGTCGATCCCGCTGGTTCACGGCCAGCCGCTGGTCTTCGGTCCCGACGGCGGCGCCTGCGTCGTCCGGGACGAGTTCGGCGGGCTGCGGATCGCCGAGACCAACCAGGTGGACGCCGCGCAGATCGTGGTGCACGACGCGCACCGCGAGGACCCGTCGTACGCGTTCGCACTGTCCCGGCTCTCGCACCAGGACCTGCGGTACACCCCGATGGGCGTGTTCCGCTCGGTGCAGAAGCCGGTCTACGAGCGGATGATGGCCGATCAGCTCGAGGACGCCCGCGCCGAGCAGCCGGCCGACCTCGGTGCCCTGCTCAGCGGCAACGACAACTGGGTCGTCGCCTGATGGAGGACCCCCTGCCCCCCACCACTCGCAGGTTCGTGGCGGGACCATGCAGGGGGCCGGGGGTGATGGCGGACCGCGCTGGCTCACCGTGCGCGGTCCTGGCGCCGCGCTGAACCGGGCTCTTTCGGGACGGTGGCGGTCAGCACGTCGGTGAGGATCGCCAGCGCGCCGACAAGCTCGGTGCGGGACGGGGCCGCCCAGCCCAGCACCATGCCCGACCGGCGCGGGCCGGCGGGCGACGCGTGGTGGCGGGCCAGGCCGTCCAGCAGCACACCCCGCTGCTCCGCAGCCGCCAGCACGGCCGCCTCGGTGGCCGCGTCGGGCAGCGGGACGACGACGTGCGCCCCGGCCAGGTCACCGTGCGCCACTGCCCCACCGGCCTCGACGGCCGCGAGGACCAGTGCCCGACGGGCCACCAGCTCGCGGCGCAGCCGGCGCAGGTGCCGGGACAGGTCGCCGCTGGTGGCCAGCGCGGCGAGCACCCGCTGCCCGGCGCGGGGCGGCCGGGTGCCGGTCCGTGCCCGCCGCTCGACCAGTCCGTCCCGCAACGGCCCGGGGGCCACCATCCAGCCCACGCCGAGCGTCGAGGACAGCACCTTGCTCGCGGTGCCCAGATGCACCACGACGTCCGGCCCCAGTGCGGCCAGCAGCGGCAGCGGCGCCACGTCGTAGCGCAGCTCGCCGTCGTAGTCGTCCTCCAGCACCCACCAGCCCTCGGTGCGGGCCCGGGCCACCAGCGCCGACCGCCGGGGCGCCGACAGCCGCCGGCCCAGCGGGTACTGGTGCGCCGGCGTGCAGTAGACGGCCGCCAACCGGTCCGGCAGCGCGTCGACGACCAGGCCGTCGTCGTCCACGGGCACCGGGACGACGGTGACACCGCGGTCGCGCAGCGCGCCGACAGCCCGCTGGTACCCCGGCTCCTCGACGGCGACCCGGGCACCCGCCGGCAGCAGCGCGGCGATCTCAGCGACCGCGGCGGAGGTGCCGCTGGTCGCCAGCACGTCGTCCGGTCCGGCGACCAGACCCCGGTGCCGCAGCAGGTGCTCGGCCACCGCAGCGCGGAAGCCCGGGTCGCCGTGCCCGTCCGGACGCCCGTCCGGGGCCAGGTCACCGGCGGCCCGCCAGGCCCGCCGCCACGCCGCCCGGTCGAGCACCTCCAGGCAGGGCGAGCCGGCCCGCAGGTCGACGTGCCCGGCCCCGCCGGCCGGTGCCGGGGTCACCGCCGCCGGCAGCACGGGCGGAGCTGCCGCGGGGCCGACCCCGGGGGTGCCGACCACGAAGGTGCCCACCCCGCGGCGGCCCTGCACCCAGCCCTCGGCCAGCAACTGGTCGTAGGCGGCGGCGGTGACCGTGCGACTCACGCCGAGTACGGTCGCCAGCTCCCGGGTGGAGGGCAGCCGGTCCCCGGGGCGCAGCGAACCGCCGACCGTCGCCCGGCGCAGCCCGTCGGCCAGCTGCACGGCGAGCGGCGCCGCAGCCGACCGGTCCAGCAACACCGGTGGCACCTCGGGCACCTCGACCTCCGTCTCTGACCCACCCCGATCCCGACCGACCCGCCCCGCCCCGCCCCCGCCCCGCCCCGCCCCGCCCCGCCAAGATGGCCATCTGGGCGGCGCCCTAATGGCCATCTTGGCGGCGCCTTGTTGGCCATCGTGGCGGAGCGAGGGGTCGCGACGTAGATTGTGGCCTGGTGAGATGACCGTGTATTGGCCGTTGGACCAGGCCACGGTGGCACGCAGGATGGTCCAGTGACCAGCTCATCCGTGCCCACCACCCCGCCCCGTCCCCCGACGGGGCAGCCCGCGGCGGCGGCGCTCTCGGCGACACCGCGCAGCACGATCCGGCGCGGTGCCCGGCGGGCGCGGACCGACCGCGCCGAGCTGTACGCCGTGCTCGACGCGGGGC
Source organism: Goekera deserti (assembly GCF_010685995.1). Lineage (GTDB taxonomy): Bacteria > Actinomycetota > Actinomycetes > Mycobacteriales > Geodermatophilaceae > Goekera > Goekera deserti. The sequence continues at coordinate 122,303 of NZ_JAAGWK010000005.1, forward strand.
TGGTCGGTCACCTGGGCGTGAGCGTCGACGGCAGCCCGTACGTGCTGCCCACCGGCTACGGCCGGGACGGCGACACGCTGTACCTGCACGGCTCGACCGGTGCGGCGACGCTGCGGGCGGCGGCCGCGGGCACCCCGGTCTGCTTCACCGTCACGCACGTCGACGGCGTGGTCTACGCCCGCTCGGCGTTCCACCACTCGATGAACTACCGCTGCGCCGTGGTGCACGGGGCGGCGAGGGTGGTCACCGACCCGGCGGAACGGCTGCTCGGCCTGCAGGTGCTCACCGACCACCTCGCGCCCGGCTCCTGGGCGGCCACCCGGCAGCCGGACCGGCGGGAGCTGGCGGCCACGGTGGTGCTGGCCCTCGACCTGGCCGAGGCCAGCCTCAAGGTCCGCACCGGCCCACCCGGGGACGACGAACGGGACGTGGCCGCGAACGCCGGCGACTGGGCCGGCGTCCTGCCGGTCAGCACGGTGCTGGGCGCCCCGGAGCCCTGCCCGCTGCTGCCGGACGGCGTCCCCGTGCCCGCCCGGGTGCGCGAGCGCGGGCTCAGCCGGCCGGGGTGACCCGCAGGACCTCGTCGGCGCCGCCGCCGTTGTCGGTGGTCACGTACAGGGCGCCGTCCACGCCGGTCTGCACGGTGCGGATCCGGCCGCGGCTGTCCTCCAGCTCGGGCAGCCGGAACTGCTCCACCAGCCCGCCGGAGCCGTCCAGCCGCAGGGCGAGCACACCGGTGTCCTTCTGCACGCCGAGCAGCAGCAGCCCGTCGTAGCTCCCCCACTGCGGGCCGTCGAGGAAGGTGGCACCGCTGACCGCGATCGTCGGCTCGCCGGAGGCCCAGGCGGCCGGCAGCACGTCGGCGGTCTCCGGGTCGGTCATCGGCACGCTCTCGTCGTAGACGCCCTGACCCACCGGGTCGTAGCCGCCGTTGCCGCCCGGGCGCAGCTGGGTCACCTCGTCGTCGCGGTCGGTGCCCTGCTCGGCGGCGAACACCGTGCCGGTGCCGGGCTGCACGGCCAGGCCCTGCACGTTGCGGTGCCCGGTGGTCCAGAGGTACGGGGACACGTCGGACCGGCCGAGGAACGGGTTGCCGTCCGACGGCTGACCCGTGCGCGGGTCCAGCCGCAGCACCTTGCCGGCCAGCGAGGTCAGGTCCTGCGGGTTGGTGCCCAGCGCGTTGTCCCCGGTGCCGACCAGCAGCTGGCCGGTGGGGTCGATGCGCAGCCGGCAGCCGCCGTGCCGGCCGGAGGCCTCGTTGACCGGGATGTCGTCGAGCACGGGGCGGGCACCGCGGGTGGCCGTCGTCCAGCCGGCGGACACCGTCCAGGACAGCACCGCGATCCGGGTGCCGTCGTCGTCGGTGATGCCCTGGCAGGTGTAGAAGGTGCGGGTGCCGGCGAAGTCGGGGTCCAGCACCAGCCCCATCAAGCCGGTCTCCCCGTCGGCGAACAGGTCGTCCATGTCGGCCTGCACCTGCTGCACGGTGCCGTCGGGCAGCACGGCACTGAGCCGGCCGTCCCGCTCGTCGACCAGCAGGGTGCCGTCGGGGGCCTGGGCGACGTCCCACGGGTGGTCCAGCCCGTCGGCGACCACCTCGACCTGCAACGCGGGTGCCCCGGCCGGCGCCGGATCCGGGGCGGCCGGGGGTGGGCCGCCGGTGGCCGCACTGGGCGACCCCGGCTGGTCGCTGCTGCAGCCGGCGAGCAGGACGCCGACGGTGAGGGCGGCCAGGGGCGCGGTGAGGCGTCGGGGCAGGTGCATGCACCCCAGCATCCCCGGTCCCGACCCGTGCCGGGGCCGGCCACGGACGCGTCCGGCGCCGCGGGCCTCAGGAGCTGCGGGTCACCACGTAGTCGCAGAGGGCCGAGAGCGCGTCGCGCACCTCGCCGTCGGGCAGGGCGGTGAGCCGGGCACGGGCTCGGCCGGCGTACTCCTCGAGCATCCGGGTGGCCCGGGCCAGCGATGCGGAACCGCGCAGCAGGGCGAGCGCCTCGGCGTGCTCGGCGTCGTCGGTGACGGGGCGGGCCACCAGCTCGCGCAGCCGGGCCTCGGCCGGGTCGGTGCCGGCCAGGGCCAGCAGCGCGGGCAGCGTGGCGATGCCCTCGCGCAGGTCGGTGCCCGGCGCCTTGCCCGACGTGCCGCCCTGGCTGACGATGTCCAGCAGGTCGTCGGACAGCTGGAAGGCGATGCCGACGTCCTCGCCGAACGCGGTGAGCTCCTCGACCAGTGCGGCCGGCGCGCCGGCGAACGAGGCGCCGAAGCGGGCCGAGGTGGCCACCAGCGAGCCGGTCTTGTCACCCAGCACGGCCAGGTAGTGCGCCACCGGGTCCTCACCCGGGGTGGCGCCGACGGTCTCCCGGATCTGGCCGGTGACCAGCCGCTCGAAGGTGCGCGCCTGGATGCGCACCGCCTCGGGGCCGAGGTCGGCCAGCAGGTCCGAGGCGCGGGCGAACAGGAAGTCCCCGGCCAGGATGGCGATGCTGTTGCCCCAGCGGCTGTTCGCGCTGGGCGCCCCGCGCCGCAGGTCGGCCTCGTCCATGACGTCGTCGTGGTAGAGCGTGGCCAGGTGGGTCAGCTCCACCACGACCGCGGCCGGCACCACGCCGGGGGCGTGCGGGTCACCGAGCTGCGCGGCCAGCAGGGTGAGCAGCGGGCGGAAGCGCTTGCCCCCGGCGAGCATCAGGTGCCCGGCGGCCTCGGTGACGAAGGCGTGCTCGCTGGTGACCGCCGACTCCAGCGCCGACTCGACCACGCCGAGGGCGTCGGACAGCGCGTCGCCGAGCTCACCGTCGGGCAGCCACGGGCCGATCGTGGAGGCCGGTGGGGCCGTCCGGTGCCACAGCTGCGTCGTGCCCTCGGTCGCGTCGTGCGCTGCCGCGGCGGCGTTCCCGGTCATCAAGCGCCGAAGATAGCCGCACGTTCGGCGAGCTCCAGCACCGCCCCGGGCACGACCCCGAGGACCAGCGTCGCCGACACGGTCACGGCCAGCACGATCGTCGTCGGCAGGCCGGGCACGCCGACCGTGGGGCCGTCCTCGGCCGGGTCGGAGAAGTACATCAGCACGACCAGCTTCAGGTAGTAGAACGCCGCGATGGCGCTGGCCACCAGGGCGACCACGACCAGCGGCCACGCGCCCTGCTCGATCGCCGCGCGGAACACGGTGAACTTGCCGATGAAGCCGCTGGTGAGCGGGATGCCGGCCAGGGCGAGCAGGAAGAGGGTCATGATGGCGGCGGTCAGCGGCGAGCGGCGGGCCAGCCCGGCCCACTGCGACAGGTGCGTCGCCTCGCCGTCCCCGTCGCGCACCAGGGTGACCACGGCGAAGACCCCGACGGTGCTGATGCCGTAGGCGAGCAGGTAGAACATCGTGGCCTGCAGCCCGGAGCCCGTGCCACCCGGCCCGAGGCCCAGCACACCGGTGAGCAGGAAGCCGGCGTGCGCGATCGAGGAGTAGGCCAGCATCCGCTTGACGTCGGTCTGGGTGAGCCCGAGCACCGCGCCCACCAGCATCGACACGATCGCGATGCCGTAGACCAGCGGCCGCCACGTCCACTCGCTGTCGCCGAAGGCCACGTAGAGCAGCCGCAGGATGGCCCCGAAGGCGGCGACCTTGGTGCACGCGGCCATGAAGGCGGTGACCGGGGTGGGGCTGCCCTGGTAGACGTCCGGCGTCCAGGTGTGGAAGGGGGCGACGCTGGCCTTGAACATCAGGCCGACGATCAGCAGGCCCAGGCCGATGACCGGCAGGGTCGAGGTGCTGTCCTCCAGCCCGGCGGCCCGGATGTCGGCCAGCTGCACGCTGCCGGTGGACCCGTAGACCAGCGCCAGGCCGTAGAGGAAGAACGCGGAGGCGAAGGCGCCCAGCAGGAAGTACTTGAGCGCCGCCTCCTGGGACAGCAGCCGGCGGCGGCGGGCCATCCCGGCCAGCAGGTACAGCGGCAGGCTGAGCACCTCGAGGGCGACGAACATGATCAGCAGGTCGTTCGCCGCGGTGAACAGCATCATCCCGGCGATGGCGAACGTCGCCAGCGGGTAGACCTCGGTCTGCACCCGCTGCGCGGTCATCAGCTCGCGGTCCCGGGCGCTGCCGGCCGGCACGGCCGCGGACGCCACGAAGGAGGAGCGGGCGGGGTCCAGCGACCGCTCGGCGAACAGCAGGATCGACAGCGCCCCGAGCCCGGCGATGGTCGCCTGCAGGAACAGCCCCGCCCCGTCGACGGCGAGCGCCTGCGCGGCGGTGACCTCCCGGGTCCCGGCGAGCAGCACGCAGGCCACCAGCGCGCCGAGCGTGCCGGCCAGCGCCACGGCGACCTGCACCGGGTGCCGCACGTTCCGCGGCGCGAAGGCCTCCACCAGCACGCCGACGGCGGCCGCGCCGAAGACGCACAGCAGCGGCGTGATGCCCGCGAGGGAGAAGTCCGGGGCGTTGATCGCGTCCACCGCGACCGTGTCGAACCGTGCCGTGTCGAGTACCGGGCTGGCGCCCATCAGTCCCCCGCTCCTGCCTCGGTGATGGCCGGCGTGGTGCCGGCGGGATCGGACCCGATGTCGCTCATGGTCGCGCTGACCGCGGGGTCGATCAGGTCCAGCAGCGGCTGCGGGTAGACCCCGAGGCCGATGACCAGCGCGATCAGCGGCGCCGCGACGACGAGCTCGCGGCGGTCCAGGTCGTGGAAGCGCCCCGGCTCCTCGGCGACCAGGCCCCGCTCGGGCCCGTGCATGGTGCGCTGCACCAGCAGCAGCACGTACAGCGCGGCCAGCACGATGCCGACGGTCGCGACGACCGTGAACGCCGGCCGGGTCGGGAAGGACCCGATGAGCACCAGGAACTCGCTGACGAAGCTGTTGGTGCCCGGCAGCGCCAGCGACGACAGGCCGGCGATCAGGAGCACCCCGGCCAGCACCGGCGCCCGCTTGGCCACCCCGCCGTACGCCGAGATCTCCCGCGTGCCGCCGCGGGCGATGAGCATCCCGATGGCCAGGAACAGCAGGCCGGTGCTGATCCCGTGGTTGACCATGTACAGCACCGCGCCGGTGCCGCCCTCGGTGCTGAAGGCGAAGATGCCGAGCGCGATGAACCCGAAGTGGGCGATCGACGTGTACGTGACCAGCCGTTTCAGGTCGCTCTGGCCCATCGCCAGCAGGGCCGCGTAGATGATGCCGATGACCGCCAGGGTCAGGATCCACGGCGCGAAGTCGCGGGCGGCGTCGGGGAACAGCGGCAGGCAGTAGCGCAGGAAGCCGAAGGTGCCGACCTTGTCCAGCACCCCGACGAGCAGCACGCCGCCGCCGATCGGGGCCTCGGCACCGGAGTCCGGCAGCCAGGTGTGGAACGGGAACAGCGGCGCCTTGATGGCGAAGGCCAGGAAGAAGCCGAGGAACAGCAGCTTCTGCACGTCGGTGTCGATCTCCAGCTGGCGCAGCGCGTCGAAGGCGAAGGTGCCCTCGCCGAGCTGGGAGTTGCTCACCACGTACAGGCCGATGACCGAGGCGAGCATGACCAGCCCGCCGAGCAGGCTGTAGAGGAAGAACTTCACCGCCGCGTACTGCCGGCGCGGGCCGCCGAAGCTCCCGATGATGAAGTACATCGGGACGAGCATCGCCTCGAAGAACACGTAGAACAGGAACACGTCGGTGGCGGCGAAGACGCCGACCATCATCGCCTCGAGCACCAGCAGCCAGGCGAAGTAGCCGCGCATCGAGCGGCGGCCGGCGGAGGTGTCGTCCCAGGACGCGACCACCACGACGGGCACCAGCACCCCGATGAGCAGCAGCATCACCAGCGCGATGCCGTCCACACCGAGGGCGAAGTCGACGCCGAAGCTCTCGATCCACGGCGTGCTGGTGGTCAGCTGGAACCGGTCGCCGCCGGTGTCGAAGGCGATCGTCGCGCCGGCGGCGAGCACCAGCACGGCCAGGCTCACCCCGAGGGTCAGCCCCCGGGCCAGCGGGTCGCGGCCGGCGGGCAGTGCGGCCACGACCGCACCACCGACCAGCGGCAGGGCGATCATGACGATCAGCCACGGGAAGTCGGTCATCGGGTCGCCTCCGCGGGCATCGTCGTCCGGGGTGCGGTCGTCGGGGTGGGCAGGGCGCTCACGAGGCCACCGCCAGCAGGGCCGCGGTCACGATGACGGCGCCACCGAGCATGCCGAGGGCATAGCTGCGCACGAAGCCGGTCTGCGCCCGCCCCAGCCGGGACGACGAGCCGCCCAGCCCGGCGGCGAGGCCGTTGACCGCGCCGTCGACGCCCCGGTTGTCCACCCACACCAGCGCGCGGGTGAGCCACATGCCGGGACGCATGAAGACCGACTCGTTGAGGGCGTCGGCGTACAGGTTGCGCCGGGCGGCGGTGACCACCGGCGACACCCGGGCGGGTGCGGTGACCGGCACCTCGCGGCGGCCGACCAGCAGCCACGCGGCGATCACGCCGACGGCCACGACCGCGGTGACCAGCACGCTGACCAGCAGCGGCGCGATCACGTGCTCGCGCTCGGCCTCCGGGCCGAACACCGGCTCCAGCCACTCGACCAGCGGGAAGGTCTGGGTGAGCAGGAAGCCGCCGGCGACCGACCCGACGGCCAGCACGATCATCGGCACGGTCATCACCGGCGGGGACTCGTGCGGGTGCACGCCGTCCTCCCAGCGGGGGGTGCCGAAGAAGGTCATGAACATCAGCCGGGTCATGTAGAACGCGGTCAGCCCGGCGCCCAGCACGGCGACCCCGCCGAGCAGCCAGCCCGAGGTGCCGCCCTTGTCGAAGGCGGCCTCGATGATCGCGTCCTTGGTCCAGTAGCCGGACAGGAACGGGAACCCGATCAGCGCCAGGTAGCCCAGGCCGAAGGTGACGAAGGTGGTCTTCATCTTCGTGGCCAGGCCGCCGAAGCGGCGCATGTCGACCTGGTCGCCCATCCCGTGCATCACCGAGCCCGCGCCCAGGAACAGCCCCGCCTTGAAGAAGCCGTGGGTGACCAGGTGCGCGATGCCGGCCGCGTAGCCCACCGGGCCGAGGCCGACGGCGAGGAACATGTAGCCGATCTGGCTGACCGTGGAGTAGGCCAGCACCTTCTTGATGTCGTCGTGGGCGCAGCCGATCACCGCACCGATCAGGATCGTCACCGCCCCGATCACCAGGACGACGGTCCGCGCGGTCTCGGTGGCGTCGTAGACCGGGGCGGACCGGGCGATCAGGTACACCCCGGCGGTGACCATGGTGGCCGCGTGGATCAGCGCCGAAACCGGGGTCGGGCCCTCCATGGCGTCGGGCAGCCAGGCCTGCAGCGGGAACTGGCCGCTCTTGCCGCAGGCGCCCAGCAGCAGGAGCAGGCCGATGGCGGTGACGGTGCCGCCGGCCAGCAGGCCGACCGAGCCGAACACGTCCTCGTAGGACGTGGTGCCCAGCTGGGCGAACATCACGAAGATCGCGATCGCCAGCCCGACGTCGCCGACCCGGTTCATGATGAACGCCTTCTTGGCCGCGGTGGCGGCCGACGGGCGGGTGTACCAGAACGCGATGAGCAGGTAGGACGCCAGGCCGACGCCCTCCCAGCCGACGTAGAGCGCGACGTAGGAGTTGCCCAGGACCAGCACCAGCATCGCGGCGACGAACAGGTTCAGGTAGGCGAAGAACCGGCGGCGGCCGGGGTCGTGCGCCATGTAGCCGATCGAGTAGACGTGGATCAGCGTGCCGACGCCGGTGATGAGCAGCAGGAACACCGCCGACAGCGGGTCGACGAGCAGCCCGGCCCGGACGTCGAGGGAGCCGCTGTCGATGAAGGTGAACAGGTCCACCGTCACCGACTCCTCGGCCAGCCCGGCGAGCTGCACCACCGACAGCACGCCGAGGACGAAGGACGCGGCGACCAGCCCGGTGGCCAGCAGGTGGCCCCAGCGGTCGGTGCGGCGGCCGCCGAGCAGGAGCACGGCGGCGCCCAGCAGCGGCAGCGCGATCAGCAGCCAGGACGCGGAGAGCAGCCCGGTCGCGGGCAGCGTCTCAGGCATGGTCGTATCCCAGCACGGGGCAGCTCCGTCTCGCCGTCGTCAGCGGGTGGTGGTGTGGGGGGGGTGGCGCGGGTCAGTACTTGAGCAGGTTGGCGTCGTCGACGGAGGCCGACCGGCGGGTGCGGTAGATCGACATGATGATCGCCAGGCCGACGACCACCTCGGCCGCGGCGACCACCATCACGAAGAAGGCGATGATCTGGCCGTCGATCGTCCCGGTGGCCCGGGCGAAGGTGACCAGCGTCAGGTTGACCGAGTTGAGCATCAGCTCGATGCACATGAAGACGACGATCGCGTTGCGGCGCACCAGCACGCCGATGGCACCGATCGTGAACAGGACGGCGGCGAGCACCAGGTAGTTGGTCAGCGTCATCGCGGCGTCTCCCCCCGCTGCTGGCCAGTGCCCGACGTGCTGCCCAGCGAGGCGTCGGAGTCCTCGATGGCCCGGCCCCGCGGACCGGTCTCCGACAGCCCGGGGCGGGGCATCTCGTCGACGTCCTGCGGCTCGACGCCGGTGGCGAAGCTGCTCTCGGCGATGCCACCGTCGGGCAGCCGGCCCGGGGCGGCGATGGAGTTGGCCCGGGCGTAGACGCCCGGTCCGGGCAGCGTCTGCGGCCGCTCGGTGAGGAAGCGGGCCCGGGACAGCTCGCGCTGGGTCTGCCGGCTGCCGGGCTCGCGCTCGATGTGGGCCAGCACCATCGCGCCCACCGCCGCGGTGATCAGCAGGGCACTGGTCACCTCGAAGGCGAGCAGGTAGTCGGTGAACAGCGAGCGGGCGATGGCCGGCACGTTGCCGTCGGTGCCCTGCACGCCCTCCAGGCCGGTGACCACCAGACCCTCGGTGGCCCGGGCGATGCCCGCGCCGACCAGGCCGGCGAACCCCACGCCGAGCACGATCGCGGCCAGCCGCTGGCCGCGCAGCGTCTCGACCACGGAGTCCGCGGAGTCCCGGCCGACCAGCATCAGCACGAACAGGAAGAGGATCATGATCGCGCCGGTGTAGACGATGATCTGCACGGCACCCAGGAACGGCGCCTGCTGGATCACGTAGAACACCCCGAGCGCCAGCATGCTGTTCACCAGGAACAGCGCCGAGTGCACGGCGTTGCGGCTGAACACCATGCCCAGCGCGCCGGCGAGCGCGACCGGGGCGAGCAGCCAGAAGGCCACCGTCTCCCCCGTGCCGATCTGCGCCCCGCCGGCGGCGGCGGCGAGCACGGTCATGCCCGGCCGCCCACGGGGGTGGCGCCGGCCGCCGGCGGTGCGTCCAGGGCGGGCGCGGCCGGGCGGGCCGGCCGCGGGGCGTAGTAGTCGGCGTCGTCCCCGAGCCGCATCGGGTGCGGGGGCTGCTCCATGCCGGGCAGCAGCGGCGCCATCAGCTGCTCCTTGGTGAAGATCAGGTCCTGCCGGTTGTCGTCGGCCAGCTCGAAGTCGTTGCTCATGGTCAGCGACCGGGTCGGGCAGGCCTCGATGCACAACCCGCAGAAGATGCAGCGCAGGTAGTTGATCTGGTAGACGCGGCCGTAGCGCTCACCCGGTGAGAACCGCTGCTCGTCGGTGTTGTCCCCGCCCTCGACGTAGATCGCGTCGGCCGGGCAGGCCCAGGCGCACAGCTCGCAGCCCACGCACTTCTCCAGCCCGTCGGGGTGCCGGTTCAGCACGTGCCGGCCGTGGTAGCGCGGCTTGGTCACCTTGGCGACCTCGGGGTACTCCTCGGTGGTCACCTTCTTGAACATCGTCGAGAAGGTGATGCCGAAGCCCTGCAGCGGCGCCGGCAGCAGGCTGGGGCGCTGCGGCTTCACCGGCGCCCGGTCCGCGCCGGCCGGCCGGGCGACCTGCCCGTCGCCACGGCGGGCGGGGGTCTGGTCAGGCATCGTCGTCCTCTCGGTCGGGGGTGGTCGGGGTGCTGTCGGCGGCGGTGGCGCCACCGGGGCGGCCGCGCCGGCCGCTGGCCACCACACCGGCGGCGGCACCGACCGGCTCCTTGCTGCGCAGCCGGGGCGACGGCGGCACCACGAGGTCCATCGGCGGCACCGGGAACCCGCCCGCGGAGCGGCTGGGCCCACCGGCCTGGGCCGGGCGGCGGCGCGGGCCGGCGGCCGGCAGCACCTCCGGCTCGGGCTCGGTGGCCCGGGTGGCCCCGGCCGCGGCCTTGAGCGCGGCGACCCGGGTGGCCCGGTTGCGGCGGCGCGAGGCGATCAGCAGCCCGGCGATGAGCACCGCGGCGATCGGCACCCCGATGTAGAAGGCGACCTCACCGGAGTCCAGGTCCGCCTCGCGGCCGACGGTGCGCATGGTGGCGACGACGAGGATCCAGACCAGCGCCGTGGGCACCAGCACCTTCCAGCCGAAGCTCATGAACTGGTCGTAGCGCATGCGGGGCAGCGTGCCGCGCAGCCAGACGAACACGAACAGGGCGAGCACGACCTTGGCCGTCCACCACAGCAGCGGCCACCAGCCGGTGTTCGCGCCGTCCCAGATCGAGATCGGCCACGGCGCCCGCCAGCCGCCGAGGAACAGCGTCGCGGCCAGCGCCGAGACGGTGACCATGTTGATGTACTCGGCCAGGAAGAACAGCGCGAACTTCAGCGACGAGTACTCGGTGTGGAACCCGCCGACCAGCTCGCTCTCGGCCTCGGGCAGGTCGAACGGCGCCCGGTTGGTCTCCCCGACCACCGCGATCACGTAGATGACGAAGGAGACCGGCAGCAGGACGGCGAACCAGCTCGGCCCCTGGGTCTCGAAGCCGAAGAAGGAGACCTGGTTGCCACCGGCCTGGGCGGCGACGATCTCCGAGGTGGACATGGAGCCCGCGTAGAGGAACACCGCCACGATGGACAGGCCCATGGCGATCTCGTAGCTGACCATCTGCGCGGCACTGCGCAGGCTGCCCAGCAGCGGGTAGGTGGAGCCGGAGGCCCAGCCGCCGAGCACGATCCCGTAGATGCCCATGGCCGAGCAGGCCAGCACGATGAGCACCCCGATCGGGGCGTCGGTGAGCTGCAGCGGGGTGCGCTCGCCGAAGATGCTGACCGTCGGCCCCAGCGGGATCACCGAGAACGCGAGGAACGCCGGGACGGTGGCCAGCACCGGGGCCAGGAAGTACACCGGCCGGTCGGCCAGCGCCGGCATGATGTCCTCCTTCAGCGCCAGCTTCAGGCCGTCGGCCAGGCTCTGCAGGGAGCCGCGCGGGCCCACCCGGTTGGGGCCGATCCGCTGCTGCATCCGGGCGACGACCTTGCGCTCGAAGATGATCGCGAACAGCGTCAGCAGGACGAGGATCCCGAAGACACCGACGATCTTGATGAGCACGATCCACCAGACGTCGGTGCCGAAGTCCTCCAGCGTGGGCTGGTCGGCACTCGCGAGCAGGCTCATGCGGGCTCTCCGGTCAGGTCGGACACGGCGGTGGCACCGGTGCGGGCGTCGATCGGGACGGCGGCGGACACCCGGACGACGCTGCCGGGACCCGCCCCCAGGGCGGTGCGCACGGCACTGCCCGGTGACCGCATCGGCAGCCACACGACCCGGTCGGCCATGTCGACCACCAGGGCGGGCAGCGTGATCGCCCCGGCCGGGCCGGTGACGGTGACCGGGTCGCCGGTGCCGACGCCGGTGCGCGCGGCCAGCTCCCGGCCGAGCCGGGCCACCGCGGGGCGGGCGGTGCCGGCCATGGCCGGCTCCTCGCGCTGCAGCGTGCCGTCGTCGAGCAGCTGGCGCCAGGACGCCAGCACGACCTCGTCGTCCTGCAGCGTCCGCGGGGCGGGCGGCGGCACGTCGAGGCCCTGGACGTGGCCGATCCGGCCGGCGCCGCCGAGCGCGATGAGCTCGCTGCGGGCGGCGTCGACCCCGGGCAGGCCGAGGTCGACGTCCATCGCGTCGGCGAGGCCGTGCAGCACCCGGGCGTCCGGCAGCTGGCCGGTGCCGTGCAGGGTGGCGTCAAAGGGGCGTACCCGGCCCTCCCAGTCGAGGTAGCTGCCGGCCTTCTCCGGGGCCGCGGCCACCGGCAGGACGACGTCGGCGTGCGCGGTGACCGCGCTGGGCAGCAGCTCCAGGCTGACCACGAAGCCGGCCGCGGACAGCGCCTGCTCGGCCAGCAGCGGGTCGGGCAGGTCGGCGGGGTCGACGCCGCCGACGAGCAGCCCGGCGAGGCGGCCGTCGCGGGTGGCGGTGAGGATGCCGGTGAGGTCCAGGCCCGGGGTGGCCGGCACCTCGGCGCCCCACAGCCGGCCGACCTCCGCGCGGGCGGCGGGGTCGAGCACCGAGCGGCCGCCGGGCAGCATGGTGGGCAGCGCGCCGACCTCGACCGCCCCGCGCTCGCCGGCCCGCCGCGGCACCCAGGCCAGCCGGACGCCGGTCTGGTGGGCCAGCCCGGTGAGCGCGGAGAACGCCCCCGGCACCTCGGCCAGCCGCTCGCCGGCCAGCACGATCGCGCCGGGCATCCGCACCGCGGCGACGGCGTCCGGGTCGCCGGTGCCGTTGGCCAGGCCGGCCAGCACCAGCGCCTCCTCGCCCGGGGCCGCGGCCAGCACGGTCGCGCTGAGCTTGCCGGCCGCGCGGGTGACGAACGGGGCGATGTCGAACACCGGCAGCCCGCGGGCGCGAGTGGCCTTGCGCAGCCGGAGGAAGACGATCGGCGACTCCTCCTCGGGCTCGAAGCCGACCAGCACCACGGCGGGGGCGGCGTCCAGCTCCTCGTAGGTGACCGCGCCGGCGCCGGGCGCGGAGCCCGCGACGTGCGCGGCCAGGAAGGCCTGCTCCTCGTCGGAGTGGGCCCGCGCGCGGGCGTCGACGTCGTTGGTGCCCAGCACCACCCGGGCGAACTTGGCGTAGGCGTACGCGTCCTCGACGGTCAGCCGGCCGCCGGGCAGCACGCCGACGCCCCCGGCGTCGGCGGCCGCGGCGAGGCCCCGCGCGGCGGCGGCCCAGGCCTCGGGCCAGGACGCCGGCTGCAGCACGCCGTCCCGGCGCACCAGCGGCGTGGTGAGCCGCTCGTTGGAGGCGGCGTAGCGGAACGCGAAGCGCCCCTTGTCGCAGTTCCACTCCTCGTTGACCTCGGCGTCCTCACCGGCGAGCCGGCGCATCACGGTGCCGCGCCGGTAGTCGGTGCGCTGGGCGCAGCCCGAGGCGCAGTGCTCGCAGACGCTGGGCTCGCTGCGCAGGTCGAAGGGCCGGGAGCGGAAGCGGTAGGCGGCGCTGGTCAGCGCTCCGACCGGGCAGATCTGCACCGTGTTGCCCGAGAAGTAGCTCTCGAACGGCTCGTCGGTGTAGATCGCCACCTGCTGCAGCGCGCCACGCTCGAACAGGTCGACGAACGGGTCGCCGGCGATCTGCTGGGAGAACCGGGTGCAGCGGGCGCAGAGCACGCAGCGCTCGCGGTCCAGCAGCACCTGCGAGCTGATCGGCATCGGCTTGGGGTAGGTGCGCTTGACGTCGACGAAGCGGCTCTCGGTGCGGCCGCTGCTCATCGCCTGGTTCTGCAGCGGGCACTCCCCGCCCTTGTCGCACACCGGGCAGTCCAGCGGGTGGTTGACCAGCAGCAGCTCCATCGTGCCCTGCTGCGCCTTGTCGGCGACCTCGCTGGTGAGCTGCGTCCTGACCACCATGTCCGGGGTGACCGGGACGGTGCAGGAGGCCACCGGCTTGCGCTGGCCCTCCACCTCGACCAGGCACTGCCGGCAGGCGCCCACCGGTTCCAGCAGCGGGTGGTCGCAGAACCGGGGCACCTGGACGCCGATCTGCTCGGCGGCCCGGATGATCAGCGTGCCCTTCGGCACCTCGACGGTGAACCCGTCGACGGTGCAGCGGACGTGGCCCTCGGCCGGCGGGGGCAGCTCCGGCGGGCCGTCAGCGCCGGTGCCGGGCGGTGCGGGCTGGGTGGTGGTCATGCCATGGCTCCCACGGGCTCGAGCTTCAGCGTGCGGCCGAGCCGGTCCCGCTCGTCGGCGGGCAGCAGGGCCACGTAGTCGTCCTTGAAGTACTTCAGCGAGCTGGCGATGCAGCTGGTGGCACCGTCGCCGAGCGCGCAGAAGGAGCGGCCGAGGATGTTGTCGCAGGTGTCCAGCAGCAGGTCCAGGTCGCGGGCGGTGCCACGGCCGTCCACCAGCCGCTGCAGGATCTGGACCAGCCAGTAGGTGCCCTCCCGGCACGGGGTGCACTTGCCGCAGCTCTCGTGGGCGTAGAACTGGGTGAACCGCAGGGTGGCCTCGACGATCGAGTCGGTCTCGTCGAAGACCATCAGCGCGGTGGTGCCCAGCATGGAGCCGGCCGCCGCCACCGAGTCGAAGTCCAGCGGGACGTCGAGGTGCTCGGCGGTGAAGTACGGCGTGGAGCTGCCGCCCGGCGTCCAGAACTTGAGCTGGTGGCCCGGGCGCACCCCGCCGGCCATCTCCAGCAGCTCGTTCATCGTGGTGCCCATCGGTGCCTCGTACTGGCCGGGGCGCACGACCCGGCCGGACAGCGAGTAGATCTTCGGGCCGGGCGACTTCTCCGGGCCGAACGCCTTGAACCACGCCGCCCCGCCCCGGACGACGAACGGCACGCTGGCCAGGGTCTCCACGTTGTTGACCACCGTGGGCGAGCCGTACAGCCCGGCGACGGCGGGGAAGGGCGGCTTGAGCCGCGGCTGGCCGCGGTGGCCCTCCAGGGAGTCCAGCAGCGCGGTCTCCTCGCCGCAGATGTAGGCCCCCGCCCCGGCGTGCACCACCACCTCCAGGTCGTAGCCCGAGCCGAGCACGTCGGTGCCGAGGTAGCCGGCGGCGTAGGCCTCCTCGACGGCGGCGACCAGCCGGCGGTGGGCGTGCACGGCCTCGCCGCGGACGTAGATGACCGCGAAGTGCGAGCGGATGGCGTAGGCGGCGATGGCCACGCCCTCCACCAGCGAGTGCGGGTCGGCCATCATCAGCGGGATGTCCTTGCAGGTGCCCGGCTCGCCCTCGTCGGCGTTGACCACCAGGTACTTGGGCTTGGCCGCCGGCCCGGTGGGGGTCTCCCCCGGCTTGGGCTGCGGGATGAAGCTCCACTTCATCCCGGTGGGGAAGCCGGCGCCGCCGCGACCGCGCAGGCCGGAGTCCTTGACCATGGTGACGAGCTCGTCGGGGGTCATCTGCAGCGCGCGGCGCAGGCCGACGTAGCCCTCGGTGGCCTCGTAGGCGGCCAGCGTCCAGGACCGCTCGACGGCGTAGCGCTCGGTGAGCACGGGGGTGAGCGGCATGGCTCAGACCTCTCTCTGGGCGGTCGGTGGGCTCGGGCTGGTCGAGGGGGCGGGACCCTCTCCGGATCCGGACTGCGCGGGGGTGGCCGGGGTGTCCGTGCCGGTGGCGCGCGTGCCGGTGCGCCGGCGGGACGGGCCCTTCCGGTCGGGGTCGGCCGTCTTCGCCCCGGCACGCTCGGCCGGGTTGCCGGCCGCCGCGACGCGGGCGTCGGAGGCCTCCTTCTCCGGTGCCTGGCCGGTCCGACCGGTGGGCCGGGTGGCGGCGCGCGGCTCGTCGACGTCCGGTGTCGGCGCGGGGGCCGGGGCCTGCATCGGCGGGGCGGCCTCCCCGCGCTCCTCGGCCAGCCGGACGCCGACCAGCGTGGGCACCCCGGCGGACGGACCGTCGACGGCGGCCCGGGCGGCCTCGGCGTCGGCGTGCTGGGAGAAGCCGGCCAGCTGGCGGGAGACGCCGCGGAAGTCGGTCAGGGGCGCGCCCCGGGTGGGCAGCGGCTTCTCCCCGCGGCGCAGCGCCGCGACGAGCTCCCGGGTGCTCTCGACGTCCTGCTGGTCGTAGAACTCGTAGTCGACGGTGACCACCGGCGCGTAGTCGCAGGCCGCCAGGCACTCGGCGTGCTCCAGGGTGATGGAGCCGTCGGCGGTGGTCTGGTCGTGGCCGACGCCGAGGTCGGCCTTGACCGCCTCGAAGATCCGCTGGCCGCCGAGCACGTTGCACAGCGTGTTGGTGCAGACGCTGACGATGTGCCGGCCGGTGGGGCTGCGCTTGTACATCGTGTAGAACGTCGCGACCGCGCCTACCTCGGCCTTGGTCAGCCCCAGCTCCTCGGCGCACAGCGCGACGCCCTCGGGCGAGACGTAGCCCTGCACCGACTGCACCAGGTGCAGCATCGGCAGCAGCGCCGAGCGGGCCTGCGGGTAGCGGGCCATCAGCTCCCGGCACTCGAGCCGGGTCTGCTCGGTCAGCGGCGGCAGGTCGGCCGCGACCGGCTCGACCGGCGAGGAGTCCAGGCCGGTGACGGCCGTGCCCTCGGTGGATCCAGGAAGCGCGCTCATCAGCGGTCCACTCCCCCCATGACGGGGTCGATCGACGCCACGGCGGCGATGACGTCGGCGATCATGCCGCCCTCGCTCATCGCCGCGGTGGCCTGCAGGTTGACGAAGCTGGGGTCGCGCACGTGGCAGCGGAACGGGCGGGTGCCGCCGTCGCTGACCATGTGGAAGCCGAGCTCGCCGCGCGGGCTCTCGATCGCCGAGTACACCTGCCCGGCCGGCACCCGGAAGCCCTCGGTGACCAGCTTGAAGTGGTGGATCAGGGCCTCCATCGACTGGCCCATGATGTGCTGCACGTGCTCCAGGGAGTTGCCCATGCCGTCGGAGCCGAGCGACAGCTGCGCCGGCCAGGCGATCTTCTTGTCCTCGACCATCACCGGGCCCGGCTCCAGGCGGTCCAGGGCCTGCTCGATGATCTTCAGCGACTCGGTCACCTCGGCCATCCGCACCAGGTAGCGGCCCCACGCGTCGCAGGTGTCGGCGGTGGGCACCTCGAAGTCGTAGTCCTCGTAGCCGAGGTAGGGCTCGACCTTGCGCAGGTCCCACGGCAGGCCCGCGGCCCGCAGGATCGGCCCGGTCACGCCGAGCGCGATGCAGCCGGTGACGTCGAGGTACCCGGCGTCCTTGAGCCGGCGCTGCCAGATCGGCTGGCCGGTGAGCAGCTTGTGGAAGTCCTGCGCGCGGGCCGGCATGACGTCGAGGAAGTCGCGGATGCGGCCCTCCACGCCCTCGGGCAGGTCCTGGGCCAGGCCGCCGGGGCGGATGTAGGCGTGGTTCATCCGCAGGCCGGTGATCTCCTCGAGCAGGTCGAGGATCATCTCCCGCTCGCGGAAGCCGTTGGTCATGCCGGTGAGGGCGCCCATCTCCATGCCGAAGGTGGCCAGCCCCACCAGGTGCGAGGCGATCCGGTTGAGCTCCATCACGAGCACCCGGATGGTCTGCGCCCGCTGCGGGGCCTCGATGCCCAGCAGCTTCTCCACGGCCAGGCAGTAGCCGGCCTCGTTGTACAGCGGGGCCAGGTAGTCCATCCGCGTGACGAAGGTGGTGCCCTGCGTCCAGGTGCGGTACTCGATGTTCTTCTCGATGCCGGTGTGCAGGTAGCCGATCACCACCCGCGCCTTGGTCACCGTCTCGCCCTCGAGGTCGAGGACCAGGCGCAGCACCCCGTGCGTCGAGGGGTGCTGCGGGCCCATGTTGACCACGAGCCGTTCCTCGCCGAGCTGGTCACCGCCGAAGGTCTGGTCCCAGTCGCCGCCGGTGACGGTGTAGACGCGACCCTCGGTGGTCTGCCGTGAGCCGGCGTACGGGTCGAACGTGGTGCTCATGAGCTGCTCCCGCTGGTCTCGCGGTCGGCGGTCACCGGTAGCTCCGCCGCTGGTCCGGGGGTGGGATCTGGGCGTCGTGGTACTCGACCGGCACGCCGCCCAGCGGGTAGTCCTTGCGCTGCGGGTGCCCGTCCCAGTCGTCGGGCATGAGGATCCGGGTGAGCGCCGGGTGACCGTCGAAGACGATCCCGAACATGTCCCAGGTCTCCCGCTCGTGCCAGTCCGCGGTCGGGTACACGCCGGTGACCGAGGGCAGGTGCGGGTCCTCGGCGCTGACCGCCACCTCCAGCCGCACGCGACGGCGGTAGGTCATCGACGTCAGGTGCAGCACCACGTGCAGCCGGAGCACCTCGGAGACGTCCGGGCCGCCGCTGTCCAGGTAGTCGACGCCGGAGACGCTGCTGCACAGCTCGAAGCGCAGCGCCTCGTCGTCGCGCAGCGCCTGCACGATCGTCAGCAGGTGCTCGCGCAGCACGAAGTAGGTGATCTCCCCGCGGTCCACCACCACCCGCGGGACGGCGGCCGCGTAGGTGGCTGGCCCGACGGCCTCGATCAGCGCGTCGGTGACCTCGTCGAACCAGCCGCCGTAGGGCCGCTCGCTGCTGTGCAGGGCGACGGCACCCCCGGGCTCGACACGCACCAGCCCGCCGAAGCCCGAGGTGTCCCCGCTGCCCGAGACGCCGAACGCCCCGCGCTTGAAGCCACCCGCCGCGCCCCCGGTCACGGCCGCGCCTCCGGCAGCCGGACGGCGGCGCCGTCACGCTGCTCGATGGCGAACTGGCCGGTGCGCCCGGCGGCCGCGGCCCGCTCGTAGGCCTCCCGGCTCTCCTTGTGCGCGCGCACCGACGACGGCATCGCCACGTGCAGCTCCTTCGCCGTCCCGTCCGCGCGGGCCGCGGCCAGGGCTGCCGCGCGCTTGGGACCGAGTGGCTCGTGCTGGATCTTGTGGTGCAGCTTGAGGATCGCGTCCATCAGCATCTCCGGCCGCGGCGGGCAGCCGGGCAGGTACATGTCCACCGGCACGATGTGGTCGACGCCCTGGACGATCGCGTAGTTGTTGAACATCCCGCCGGAGCTGGCGCAGACACCCATCGCCAGCACCCAGCGCGGCTCGGGCATCTGGTCGTAGATCTGCCGCACGACCGGCGCCATCTTCTGGCTCACCCGGCCGGCCACGATCATCAGGTCGGCCTGGCGCGGGGAGGGCCGGAACACCTCCATGCCGAAGCGGGCCAGGTCGTAACGGCCGGCACCGGAGGCCATCATCTCGATCGCGCAGCACGCCAGGCCGAACGTCGCCGGCCACAGCGAGGACTTGCGGGTCCAGTTGACGACCTTCTCCACGCTGGTCAGCAGGATGCCGCTGGGGATCTTCTCTTCCAGGCCCATGCTCAGCCCCTCCGGTCGGTGGTGGTCACGCTTCCCGTACAGAGAGCGTGGAGCTCTCTGCGCAGGAGGGGTGCGGGTGCCGGGCGGCGGGTCAGTCCCACTCCAGGCCCCCGCGGCGCCAGACGTAGGCGTAGGCGATGAAGACCGTGGCGATGAAGACCGCCATCTCGACCAGGCCGAAGACGCCGAGCGCCTCGTTGCTGACCGCCCACGGGTAGAGGAAGACGATCTCGATGTCGAAGACGATGAAGAGCATCGCGGTCAGGTAGAACTTCACCGGGAAGCGGCCGCCGGTCAGCGGCTGGTCGACCGGCTCGATGCCGCACTCGTAGGCCTCGAGCTTGGCCTGGTTGTAGCGCCGCGGGCCGACGTACGGGGCGGCCGCCACGGAGAACAGGGCGAACGCCGCGGCCAGCACGAAGAGCCCGACGAACGGCATGTAGTTGGACAACATCGACGGCTCCCCCGGCGCACCGCGCCCCACTCGACCAGCTTGTGAAGTAATTCACAAAGTTTCCTTGTCGACCCTATGCCCTCGGTCACAGAGAACGAAAGCAGGCGGGGTTGCGATGTCGTAACGCAGGGCACCCTCACCCGCGGGCACCCCGCCGGGCCGGGGACGGCGGCCCGCACCGACCGGGCCGTGCGCGGGCTGCGCGGGGGCGGTGCGCCGGGCACGTCGCCCCGGTCGGCGCTCAGGCGGCGGGGAGCACCCGGGTGAGGACGGCGATCGCGCGGTCGACGGCGTCGCCGTCCCGGCCGTCGTGCAGGTTGCCCATCAGCCGCAGCGCGGCGCGCACCAGGGCGGGGCGCTTGAGGCCGTGCGCGGTGGTGAACCGGACGACGTCCGGGCGGGCCAGCAGGGCCAGGAACCCGGCGCCCAGCCGGTGGTGGCCGCCGTACTCGGCCCGCAGCCGGTCCGGGTAGGTGCGCAGCAGCTGCTCGGCGGCGACCGGGCCGGGCGCGGCCAGCGCGGCGACGACGACCTCGGCCGCGGTGCGCGCGGTCTCCATGGCGTAGCTGATGCCCTCGCCGTTGAACGGGTTGATCGCCCCCACGGTGTCCCCGACGAGCACCAGACCGCGGGTGTAGGCCGGGCGGCGTCCCAGCGAGGTGGGCAGGCCGGCCCCGCGCAGCGGCGTGACCGGCTCGAGCTCCCACTCCGGCGGCAGCGTCTCGACCCAGCGGCGGTACACGGTGCGGGCGTCGTCCGGGCCGGTGCGGCGGGTGTCGAGGAAGCCGAAGCCCAGGTTGGCCGTGCCGTCGCCCATGCCGAACAGCCAGCCGTAGCCGGGCATCGAGGCGCGGTCCGGGCCGCGGTCGGTCAGGTCGAAGGAGATGTCCAGCCACGGGTCGGCGGACCGGGGGGTGCGCACGTACTGCCGCACCGCGACGCCGAGCGGCTGGTCGGTGCGCCGCTCCAGGCCCAAGGACTTGGCCAGCCGGCCCGACGAGCCCTCGGCGGAGACGACCAGCCGGGCGTGCCAGGTGACCGGCCGCTTCCCCGGCCCGGCGAGGGCCTGCACGCCCACCACGCGGCCGGCGTCGTCCAGCAGCGGGTCGGTGACGGTGACGTCCTGGTGCACCTGCGCGCCGGCGGCCGCGGCGTGCCCGGCCAGCTGCTGGTCCAGGTCGGCGCGGGTGCGGATGAGGCCGTAGCCGGGCCAGCGGGTCAGCTGCGGCCAGTCGACCTCGACGACCTGGCCACCGCCGAACACCCGCAGCCCCCGGTGCCGGGTCCAGCCGGCGGTCTCGGAGGTGTCGATGCCCATGGCCTGCAGGCTGGCGACCCCGCGCGGGGTCAGCCCGTCGCCGCAGACCTTCTCCCGGGGGAACACCGCCTTCTCCAGCACGACGACGTCCAGACCGGCCCGCGCCAGCCACCAGGCGGCGGTCGACCCGGCCGGCCCGGCGCCGACGACGACGACGTCGGCGGTGCGGCCCTGCACGTCGGCGCGCTGGTCGTCGGTGCCGGTCACCGTGCTCACCACCTCGTCGTCCGGGCGCCGGCCGGGTGGGCGCGGGCCCGGTGATCGTAAGCAGACGACCCCGGGCGGGTCAGCCGGCGGGCGGCGGCGGGGCGACCGGGTCGGTCGGGCTGGGCGTGGGGCCGGGCGCGGGCGAGCCGGGCGGCGGGGCGCCCGGCGGGGGCGGGTCGACCGGGGAGGGCGACGGCGAGGGCTGGTCCGGGACGGGCATCGGCGGTGACGTCATGGCCGGTGCGTGCCCGCGTCCACGGCCCGGCAACCGCTGATCAGGCGCGGGTGCCCCGGTGCAGCGCGACGACCCCGCCGGTGAGGTTGCGCCAGGCGACGTCGCTCCAGCCGGCACCCTGCAGGCGGGTGGCGAGCGCGGCCTGGTCCGGCCAGGCCCGGATCGACTCGGCGAGGTAGCCGTAGGCGTCGGGGTTGCTGCTCACCCGGTCGGCGATCCGCGGCAGCGCCTTCATCAGGTACTCGGTGTAGACGGTGCGGAACGGGCGCCACACCGGCGAGGAGAACTCGCACACCACCAGCGTGCCGCCCGGCCGGGTGACCCGGCGGAACTCGCGCAGCGCGGCGTCCGGGTCGGCCACGTTGCGCAGGCCGAAGGAGATGACCACGCCGTCCACGCTCTCGTCGGCCAGCGGCAGCGCCATCGCGTCGCCGGCGACCTTGGGCACCGGGCGCTGCATGCCGGCCCAGAGCATGCCCTGGGAGAAGTCGCAGGCGATGGCCCGCACCCCGCCGGCGGCGAGCTCCACGGTGCTCACCGCGGTGCCGGCGGCGACGTCCAGCACGGTCTGCCCGGCACGGGCGCCGAGGGCCTGCCGGGTGGCCCGGCGCCAGCCGGCGTCCAGGCCACCGGAGAGCACGGTGTTGGTCACGTCGTAGCGGCCGGCGACCCGGTCGAACATCGCGGCGACCTCGGCCGGGCGCTTGTCCAGGTCGGCGCGCAGACCCCGTCGGCTCCGGAGCGTGCTGCGCGTCTCCTCCTCGCGGGTCACCACGGCGGCGACGGTACCCGCACAGCTCCTACCCTCGGGGGGTGAGCACAGCGGCGGTCACCTCCCCGCGGGACCCGGCGTCATGGCGGTCCAGCACCCTGACCACCCCGCTCGGGCGGCGCCGCACCCCGCTGCTCCACCTGCTCCCCGTCGAGGGCGCAGTCTCCTGGGTGCGCCGCGGTGAGGGGCTCGTCGGCTGGGGCGAGGCCGACCGGCTGGAGGTGTCCGGGCCCGGCGCGCTCGCCGAGGCCCAGGAGTGGTGGGCCGACCGCTGCGCCCGCACCGCCGTCGTCGACCCGCTGCGGGTGCCCGGCTCCGGCCCGGTCGTGTTCGCCTCCATCGCCTTCGACACCGAGGCCTCGACGTCGGTCTTCGTCGTCCCCGAGGTGGTCGTGGGCCGCCGCGGCGGGCAGACCTGGGTGACCACCACCGACGACGCCGTGGACCGCCCGGTGTTCGAGACGTCGGGCGAGGAGGCGGACACCTCGATCGGCCAGCTGCGCTACGCCGACGGCTCGCTGGACCCGGTCACCTGGTGCGGTGCGGTGGCCGCGGCCGTGGAGCGCATCGACGCCGGCGACCTGGCCAAGGTGGTGCTGGCCCGCGACCTGCTGGTCACCGCCGACCACCGGCTGGACCCGCGCCGGCTGCTGCTCCGGCTGGCCAGCCGCTTCCCCGACTGCTGGACCTTCGCCGTCGACGGCCTGCTCGGCGCCACCCCCGAGCTGCTGCTGCGCCGCACCGGCCGCGAGCTGTCCGCCCGGGTGCTGGCCGGAACCGCGCCCCGCGGGGCCGGCGCCGCGGACGACGTGCTGGCCGCCGGCCTGCTCGGCTCGGCGAAGGACCGGGCCGAGCACCGCTACGCGGTCGACTCGCTGGTCACCGCGCTGCAGCCGTTCTGCTCCGAGCTGGTCGCCCCGGCGGAGCCCGAGCTGCTCACCCTGCCCAACGTGCGGCACCTGGCCAGCGACGTGCGCGGCACCCAGCGGCGCAGCGGCGCCCGGGGGGCCGCCGGCCTGCTGGAGCTCGTGGACGCCGTGCACCCGACGGCCGCGGTCTGCGGCACGCCGACGCCGGTCGCGGCCCGGGTGATCGCCGAGCTGGAGGGCATGGACCGCGGCCGCTACGCCGGGCCGGTCGGCTGGCTGGACGCCCGGGGCGACGGCGAGTTCGGCATCGCGCTGCGCTGCGCCCAGCTCACCGGCGAGGACGGCGGCGCCCAGGCCCGGCTGTTCGCCGGCTGCGGCATCGTCGCCGGCTCCGACCCCGCGGCCGAGCTGGCCGAGACGCAGAACAAGCTCGCCGCCTTCCAGGCCGCCCTGGAGGACTGAGGAAGGACC
Source organism: Goekera deserti (assembly GCF_010685995.1). Classification (GTDB taxonomy): domain Bacteria; phylum Actinomycetota; class Actinomycetes; order Mycobacteriales; family Geodermatophilaceae; genus Goekera; species Goekera deserti. The sequence continues at coordinate 145,610 of NZ_JAAGWK010000005.1, forward strand.
CCGCTGCCCCCCCACCACTTGCACGCTCGCGGCGGGACCCTGCAGCGGGGCCGTCCGGTCAGCTCAGCGCGGTGGCGGCGGCATCCCGCAGGCGGGTGGCGAGCTCGGCCTCGGCGCGCTGGTCGGTGCGGACGACGACCACGCGCCGGCCACCGGCGGCCAGCGCCTGCTGCAGCTGGTCCGGCGTGGTGACCGCCGTCGCCGGCCAGCCCAGCGCCCGGGCCACCGCGACCAGGTCTCGGCCGTGCGGGGTGCCGAACACCCGGCGGTACCGGTCGCGGTAGGCGTCACGGCCGGGCTCGAGCTGGGCGAAGATCCCGCCGCCGTCGTTGTCACCGACGACGACGGTCAGGTCGGGCAGCGGCTCGCCGTCGCCCTCGACCAGCCCGGTCATGTCGTGCAGGAACGTGAGGTCGCCCATCAGCGCGAACGCCGGTCCGCCGCCGGCGGCCTGGTGGGCCAGGGCGGCGCCGGTCGCGGTGGAGATCGTGCCGTCGATGCCGGCCACGCCGCGGTTGGCCAGCACGGTCAGCCCGGCGCGGGGCACGGCCAGCCGGTCCACGTCGCGCACCGGGGTGGAGCTGCCCAGCACCAGCAGGGCACCGGCCGGCAGCGCCGCCACCAGGTCGCGCGCCAGCCGCGCGGCGGTGAGCGCCGGCCGCCCGTCCACCGGTGCGTCCAGGACCGCGTCGACGGCGGCGCCGACCCGCGCGGCCGCGTCGGACCACGCCGGCAGCCAGGCCTCGTCCGTCGACCCCGCCGCGTCGGCACCGCCCAGCACGCTGCCCAGGTCGATCCGCACGCCACCCACCACGGCGCTGCCCCGCCCGGGGTCGGGCCAGCGCGGCGTGGGGCCCAGCGTCTCGACGGCGACGTCCGGGTCGGCCAGCAGGGCACCCACCGGCCGGGACAGGGTGGGCCGGCCGACCACGAGCACCCGGTCGGGCCGGTGCTCGGCGATCCAGTGCGGGGTGCCCAGCAGCAGCGCCGCGCCGCGCACCGCCCCGGTGGCCCCCCAGGCACCGCTGCTCGGCTCGGCCAGCACCGGCCAGCCGCGCTGGTCGGCGATCACCGCTGCCGCGCGGCCCACCGCGGTGGGCGCGTCCCCGGCGACCACGACGGTGCGACGGCGCCGCCGGCTGGCCAGCGAGGCCAGTGACGGCGCGGCCAGCGGCCCGGGCTCGGTGGCCGCCGAGGTCCACGGGGCGCCGTCCGGCCGGCCCGCCCAGGGCGAGGTCGGCTCGGCGCCGGGCTCGGCGGTGTCGTCGGCGTCCGGCATCAACGGGTCGCGCAGCGCCAGGTTCAGGTGCACCGGGCCGGGGTCGGCGGAGAGCGCTCCGACGGCCAGCAGCAGCGCCCGCGCGGTGAGCGAGCGCCAGTAGCGGTTCTGCACGGCCTCCCGGCCGGGCTCGGGCACGCCCAGGTCGGCGGCGAAGCGCACCGCGCCGCCGTAGAGCCCGACCTGGTCGACTGTCTGGTTCGCGCCTGTGCTGCGCAGCTCCGGCGGGCGGTCGGCGGTCAACGCCAGCAGCGGCACCCCGCTGTGCGCCGCCTCCAGCACGGCGGCATGCAGATGGGCCGCGGCGGTGCCCGAGGTGGTGAGCACCGGCACCGGCCGGCCGGACGCCTTCGCCAGACCGAGGGCGAGGAAGGAACCGGTGCGCTCGTCGATGCGCACGTGCAGCCGCAACCGGCCGGCGGCCTCGGCGTCGGCCAGCGCCAGGGCCACCGGCGCCGACCGCGACCCCGGGCAGACGACGGCGTCCCGCACGCCCCCGCGCAGCAGCTCGTCGACGAAGACCCGCGCGAAGGCGGTGGACGGGTTCACGCCGACGCCCCGGACACGGGCGCGGTCCCGGGGCAGGGCGGGGATCCGGCCTGCACCGCGGCGAGCCGGTCCAGCCAGCGCCGCTCGGTGTCCGGGTCCGCGGCGGTCTCGGCCAGCCGGTCGGGCACCACGGCGCGCACGGCCACGGCGCCGTCGACCGGCAGCAGCGGGGTGGAGGTGACGTCGTCGGTGAACAGCGCCACGGTGGCCAGGCCGCAGGCGAAGGGCAGCTCGGGCAGGGCCGCGGCGAGCGCCACGCCTGCGGCCATGCCGACCGAGCTCTCCAGCGCGGAGGAGACCACGCAGGGCAGCCCGTGCGCCTCGGCGACGGCCAGCGCAGCCCGCACGCCGCCCAGCGGGGCGACCTTGAGCACCAGCACGTCGCAGGCCTCGCGCAGGTCCACCCGCAGCGGGTCCGCGGCCAGCCGCAGCACCTCGTCGGCGGCGATCCGCACGTCGGTGCGCCGGCGCAGCGCGACCAGCTCGGCGACCGTGGCGCACGGCTGCTCGACGTACTCCAGGCCGACCCGGTCCAGCTCGCGGATGCGGGCCACGGCGGTGTCGACGTCCCAGGCGGCGTTGGAGTCGACCCGGATGGCGCCGGCCGGACCCAGGGCGTCACGCACCGCCTCGACCCGGGCGACGTCGTCGGCGGGGGTCTGGCCGGGCTCGGCCACCTTGACCTTCGCGGTGCTGCAGCCGGACGCCGTCACGAGGGCGTGCGCCTGCTCCGGGCCGACCGCGGGCACGGTGACGTTGACCGGCACGGTGGATCGCTGCGGGGCCGGCCAGCCCAGCACCGCGGCCTCGACGGCGCTGGCCCACCAGCGGCGGCTGGTGGCGTCGTCGTAGTCCCAGAACGGGCAGAACTCGCCCCAGCCGGCCGGGCCCTGCACCAGCACGGCGTCCCGCACGTCGATGCCGCGGAACCGGGTGCGCAGCGGGATGCGGTAGACGTGGGCGGACAGCGCGACCGACGGCGCGTCGGGGCCGGCGGTGATCACCCGTCCAGCGTAGAAGGACCCCGTCGCCCGCCACGCCCCGCTCCGCTCGCCGCGGGCCCCGGCGACGAGGCCATAGGGTGGTCAGTCGTGGCCCGGCACCTGACACTCGTGCCCGCGCCCGACTGCCCCGGCGGCGTGCTGGACACCGTGTGGCCGGCACTGCGCGCGGCCCTGGACGGCGGCGCCCCGCTGGCCGTCGTCCCGAGCTCTCCGGCGCCCGCGGCCGCCGCCGCGGCGCGGGTGCTGCAGCCGGACCGGCCGCTGGAGCCCGGCGCCGACCTCGTGGTGCTGACCTCCGGGTCGACCGGCGGTGGCCGCGGCGTGCTGCTCGGGGCCGGGGCGCTGCGGGCCTCGGCGAGCGCCACGCTGGACCGGCTGGGCGGGCCGGGCAGCTGGCTGCTGGCGCTGCCCACCTCGGCGATCGCCGGCCTGCAGGTGCTCTGCCGCAGCGCGCTGGCCGGCCGGGTGCCGACCGTGCTCGACCGGCCGGGCGGCGAGTCGCTGGCCGCGGCGCTGGCCCGGATGCCGGCCGGCGACCGGCGGTACACGGCGCTGGTGCCCACCCAGCTGCTGCGCTACCTGGACCACGAGCCCGAGGCACTGGCCACCCTGGACGGGGTGCTCGTCGGCGGCGCCGCCACCGACCCGGCGCTGCTGGCCCGGGCACGCGCCGCCGGCGTCGCGGTGCGCACCACCTACGGCATGAGCGAGACCGCCGGCGGGTGCGTGTACGACGGCGTCCCGCTGGACGGCGTCCGGGTGCGGGTGGGTGGGGACGGCGTGCAGCTGGCCGGCCCCGTGCTCGCCGACGGCTACCGGCTGGACCCGGAAGCGACCGCCGCTGCCTTCGCCGACGGCTGGTTCACCACCCGGGACGCCGGCTCGCTGACCCCCGACGGCCGGCTCACCGTGCACGGCCGGCTGGACGACGTGGTGGTCACCGGCGGGGTCAACGTGGCGCCGCAGGCCGTGGAGGCGGCGCTGCGGGAGCACCCCGCCGTCGCCGACGCCGTGGTCACCGGCCGGCCCGACCCGGAGTGGGGGCAGCGGCTCGTCGCGGTGGTGGTGCCCGCCCCGGGCGCCGCACCGGCGCTGGCCGAGCTGCGGCCCTGGGTGGCCGGGCGGCTCGGCGCGCCCGCCGCACCCCGCGAGCTGTGGCTGGTCGACGCCGTCCCCACGTTGCACACCGGCAAGCCGGACCGGCGGGGCGTGGCGGCCGCCGTCCTCGACGGCACCCTGCACCCCGCACCCCCGATCCCCGACGCAGGAGCGCACTGACCCATGGCCACCCCCGCCCAGTGGGTCGAGGGCGCCCGCCCCCGCACCCTGCCCGCCGCCCTCGCCCCCGTACTGGTGGGTTCCGGTGTCGCCGGCGCCCTCGACGAGTTCCGGGCCGGCCCCGCCCTGCTCGCCCTGGTGGTGGCGCTGGCGCTGCAGGTGGCGGTCAACTACGCCAACGACTACTCCGACGGCAAGCGCGGCACCGACGCCGAGCGGGTCGGGCCGATGCGGCTGGTCGGCTCCGGGGCGGCGACGCCGCGGCAGGTGCTGGTGGCGGCGCTGCTGTCCTTCGCCGTCGCGGGGGTGGCCGGTCTGGCGCTGGCCGCGGTGTCCAGCTGGTGGCTGGTGGCGGTGGGCGCCGCGTGCATCGCGGCGGCCTGGACCTATACCGGGGGCCCGATCCCCTACGGCTACCGGGCGCTGGGCGAGGTGTTCGTGTTCGTCTTCTTCGGCCTGGTGGCCGTGGTGGGCACGACCTTCGGCCAGACCCGCTCGGTCGACGGGCTCGCGTTCGCCGCCGCGGTGCCGATCGGGCTGCTGTCGGTGGCGCTGCTGATGGTGAACAACCTGCGCGACGTGCACGGCGACGCCGCCGTCGGCAAGCGCACCGTCGCGGTGCTCCTCGGCGAGGCGCGCAGCCGGTACGCCTACGCCGGGCTGATGGTGGTGCCGTTCCTCGCCGTCGTGCTGATCGGCCTCGCCCGGCCCTGGGCGCTGCTGGCCCTGCTGGCCGCCCCGCTGGCGGTGCCGCCGGTGCGCACGGTGCTGCGCGGCGGACGCGGCCCCGTGCTGATCGGCGCCCTGCGCGCCACCGGCCTGGTCACCCTGGTCACCGGCATCCTGCTGGCCACCGGCCTCGCCCTCAGCAGCTGACCCTCCCGCCCCACGCCACTACCCCCTCACCGCCCCCCATCGCCCGGCGATCATGGAGCTGCACGAGCGACCCGCCGGCGCGCCGTTCACACAGCTCCATGATCGCGGCGGGGGCTGGGGGGTGGGGGGCGGCTGGGGGCGGGGGCGGGGGGGGAGGGGGTTACTCGGAGCCCTTGAGGCGGGCGCGGAGCTCCTCCTTGGAACGGCGGCGCACCTCGCCGCGCGCGACCAGGGCCTCGGTGAGGCGTTCCCGCAGCGAGCGGAGCAGCACGAAGGACACCGGCATGGACAGCAGCAGGCCGAACAGCAGCGCCGGGATGCCGACCAGGCCGACCGACCACAGCAGGGCCACGAGCACGCCGGCGACGAGCAGCCGGCCCAGGGTGTAGGCGATCAGCAGCGGTGCCAGGGCAGGGGGCCGGGCCGGTTGCCCGTCCGGTCCGACGGGTGTGGTGGTGCTCGGCTCAGCCATGACGGCCCTCCCACTTGGTCGACAGCACGACGGTCGTCCGGGTGCGGGCGACGCCCCGGATCCTGTTCAACGCGCTGATGGTGCTCTCCAGTGCCGGGATGTCGGGCACACGCACCTTGAGCATGTAGCCCTCGCTGCCGGCCACGAACCAGCAGTCCTCGACGCCGGGGACCTCGCGCAGCGCGTCCTCGATGCCCTCCTCGACGACGGAGTCGCTCTCGATCAGCCCGACCAGCGCGGTGACCCCGAGCCCGACCGCCGCCGGGTCCACCACCGCACGGTAACCGGTGATCACCCCGGCCGACTCGAGCTTCCCGACCCGCTCGTGCACGGCCGGCGCCGACAGTCCGACCTGCCGGGCCAGCTCGGCGTAGCTGGCCCGGCCGTTCTCACGGAGCAGGGAGATCAGCTGCTCGTCCACCGCGTCGATGGCCGGTCCTCCTCGCGCGCGCAGGCGGTCCCAGGAGTCGGTGACCGCTCCTGCTGCTGCGAGTATCGCTCCGGTCGTACATTGGAGTCCGACGAGGGTGGTGATCCGGTGCTCTTCCTGCTCCTGATGGTGATCGCCGTGGCCGTGGTGGTCATGATGATGCGCAAGTCCGCGATCCAGCGTGGCCCGGAGGGGCCGGGGCGGGGCGGCACGCCGCGCCCCCCGAGGCAGCCGCGTCCGACGCGCCCGCCGTCGGTGCTCGGCCCGGACGACGACCCGGACTTCCTCCGGGAGCTCGACCGGCGCACCCGCCGGGACGACGGCACCCCCGCCTGACCGAGCGCGCACGGCGCGACACCGCGCCGTGCGCGTCGTCCTGGACCGGACGACGATCGCCGACGACGATCCGACGGGGCCGATTGCGGCCTCGTCGTGTCGACGTCCGCTCATGCTCCCCTGCCCGCGCGGGCCGTCCGGGCGGCACAGGGCGCACCCGCGAGGGATCCTGCGCAGGTCGACCCGGACACGTGCCAGCCGAGGGCGTCCATCGGTCGGGCCCGAGCAGGTCCGACCGTCCGGCGCGTCCGACGTGCAGGCGTGAACCGGCTCAGACCCGGGAGCTGGTGTCCCGCCCGGCCGACGTAGCGCGGCCACCGACGAAGAAGCGGCGCCAGCGCCCACCGCGCGGTGCGGGCCGCAGCACCGTCGCCCGCTCGGGCGGGGCCGGGGACACCGCGGCGGACGCGCGCACCGCCCGCGGGCCAGCGGGCGGTGCGTCCGCGGGGGGCACGTCCACCGGCCGGTCCTGCACCGCCATCGACTCCGCGACGGGCAGCGCAGCTGCGCCGTCCGGCACCGGTCCGGGCCAGCCGAGGCCCGAGCCTGGGTGCACGTCACCCGGCCACCCGAGCGGACCACCGGACACGGACGGCACCCGCGCGGGACCGACGGCGGCCCGGCGGGCGAGGGCCGCGGCCACGAGCGGGTGCGTGCCCTCGGCCTCGCCGGCGGCGTGCCTACCCACGCCGGGGCCCCTCGGGCCGGGTGGCACCGGACCGGTGACGCGCACCGGTGCGGAGGACGACATCCCAGGTCATGACCGCACCCTGCCACGGCGGGACGCCCGGGCGGGCCCCTGCGACACGCCACCGTCACCCGGGCGGATGACCGACGGTCCTCCGGTCGGGCGAGCGGTGCCGGCGGGCGCCGTCCGGGGACGGGCGCCCGCCGTCGTCAGTTGCCGACGCCGGCGTAGGAGTGCAGGCCGGTGCTCACCAGGTTGACGTAGAGCAGGTTGAAGATCATCACGACCAGGCCGATGACGTTGACCCACGCGGCCGGGCGCCCGCGCCAGCCGGCCGTCGCCCGGGCGTGCAGGTAGGCGGCGTAGACGACCCAGGCGATGAACGCCCAGGTCTCCTTCGGGTCCCAGCCCCAGAAACGGCCCCAGGCGCTCTCCGCCCAGATGGCCCCGGCGATGACGCCGAAGGTCCAGATCGGGAAGGCGCAGATGGCGATGCGGTGCGCGGTGCGGTCCAGCGTGGCGGCCAGCGGCAGCCGGTGCACCACCCGGCTGGCCGGTGCGTCGCCGGCCAGCACCCGGGCGTCGTAGCGGGTGCGCACCAGGTACATCACGCTGGCGATGCCGCTGGTGAAGAACAGGCCCATGGCCAGCACGACCGAGGACACGTGCACCGCGAGCCAGGCCGAGCGCAGCGAGGCGACGACCGGCCCGGCCTCGGCGTAGAGGAACAGGCCGACCAGCACCATGCACAGCACGGCAGGCCCCATGACGAACACGCCGATGTGCCGCAGCGACGGCGCGCGGAAGGCGAAGCTCAGGTACGCCACCACCGCGACCAGCACCGAGGCCGTGGCGAACTCGTACATGTTGCCCCAGGGCCAGCGGTCCGTGCCGGCCGCGCGGGCGACCAGCACGGTGAGGTGCGCCAGTGCACCGAGCACGGTGAGGCCCATGGCCAGGGCGCCGTAGCGGCGCCCGCGGTCGCTCTCCGGTGGCGGGGCGAGGTCCTGCGGGGGACGCGGCCGCTCCACCGGGCCGCCGGCTCCGACCAGCTCACGGACCGGGTCGGCCTGGCGGACCCCGCCGAAGGCGAGCTCCGCGCAGAACGCGATCACCGCGAGCGAGTACAGCCCGACGGCGATCGAGAAGGACGTGTTCGACAGCGTCGCCCACTGGTCAGCGCTCACCTGGGGGGTGCCTCCGGTTCTGCGTGCTCCGCGCCGTCGGGCGACGTGGCGGGGGTGGTGGTGCGCCGGGCGCCGTCGGCTGCCCGGGTCGTGAGTGCGTCCTGCAGGTCGTCGGTCAGCGCCTGGAAACGGGGCCCGGTCTCGCCGCTGCCCCGGGTCAGCGACCCGATGGACAGCACCGTACCCGCGCCGCCGGCACCGGGTCCGGCGCGCGCGAACACCCGCTCACGGCTGAGCAGCAGCATGGCCAACGAGCCGATCATGATGCCGATCGAGGCGATCAGCACGTACACCTGGCCGGGGTCGTGGGACACCTGGATCGCGGCGAACTCGCGCACGCCGGTGAAGGTGACCCGGGTGCCGTCGTCCAGGGTGAACGACTCGCCGGCGGTGAGGTTCGCCGAGCCGACCTGGACCAGCCGGCCGCGCTCCACCTGCGTCTGGTCGATCTGGTAGACCGACTGGGGTATCCCGGAGTCGAGCCCCAGGTACCCCCGGAACACCTGCACGGCGACCTGCGGGCTGAGCGGCCGCGGGTCGATCGAGGTGAGCAGGCCGCCCTGCACCACACCGGTCGGGGCGAAGAAGCCGGCGACGGCGAGCTGGTCGGTCTGCCCGGGGCCGAGGTCGGGCAGCTTGAGCACGCCCTCGCTGGACATCGTGCGGGTCTCGGTCGGCAGGAACGGCCTGCACTCGTCGGTGGCGGGCTCGGTGCCGTCCGGCAGCGTCACCGTGAAGCAGGGGCTGAACCCGTGGCCGGTGACGTACACCCGGTCGCCGTCGGTGCGCAGCGGGTGGTTGACCGAGATCGTGGTGTCCCGGGTGGCCGAGCCGGCCGGGCCGTAGTCGATGTCGGCGGAGAACGACGCGGCGGTGAGGTCGTCCTCGTAGGTGGCCTGGAACGAGCGCAGGTCGACGCAGAGGTCGCCGAGGTCGCTGCCCTGCACCAGCGGCCCGGCGGAGTAGGTGTCGTAGTTCTGGAACGAGTTGCAGAACCCGTCGCCCTCGGTGAGCACGATGCTGCCCTCGTAGCCGAACATCTTGCCGCCGGCCAGCGCCACCAGGATCGCCAGCAGCGAGACGTGGAACAGCAGGTTGCCAGCCTCCTTGAGGTGGCCCTTCTCCGCCGACAGCTCCGGCCCGTGCGCCCGGGTGCGGCGCACCACCCGGAACCGGCGGACCCGCAGCTCCTCCTCCACGACGTCCAGCGCGGCGTCGCCGTCCAGCGTGGTGCGCAGCTCGGTGTGCTCCGGCAGCCGCCGCAGGTGGCGCGGCGCCGGCGGCGGGGCGGCCACGACGCTGCGGGCGTACTCGACCGCGCGCGGCACGATGCAGCCGATCAGCGAGATGAACAGCAGCAGGTAGACGGCCGAGAACCACGGCGAGCCGAAGACGTCGAACAGGTAGAGCCGGTCGAGCACCGGCGCGAGGCTCGGGTGGTCGCGGAAGTACTCGGTCACCTTCGACTGGGACAGCGATCGCTGCGGCAGCAGCGACCCGGGGATCGCCGCGAGCGCCAGCAGGAACAGCAGCATCAGCGCGGTGCGCATCGCGGTCAGCTGGCGCCACCAGCGCAGCAGCCGGGCGGCGACCCGGCGGCCGAGCGACGGCGGGGACGGCGGTCCGGCGGGCGCGGCCGGGCGCGGGGGCGCGGTGGTGGTCACAGCGAGGAGTCCGCGAGCCCGTAGGTCGCCAGCCAGGAACGCAGCCACTGCATCGACTCGGTCCAGGCGCCGGTGACGAGCATGACGCCGACGACGATCAGCACCGCCCCGCCGACCCGGGTGACCGCCTGGGCGTGCCGGCGCAGGAACGAGGTGGCGCCCACCGCCCAGCGCGCGCCCATGGCCACCAGCACGAACGGCACACCCAGCCCGAGGCAGTAGGCGACGCCGAGCACCACGCCGCGGCCGGCGGTGGCCTCGTTGTAGGCGAGGGCGTTGACCGCCCCGAGCGTCGGGCCCAGGCACGGCGTCCAGCCCAGCCCGAACACGATGCCCAGCAGCGGGGCCCCGGCCAGCCCGGCGGCCGGGCGGGCGGACAGTCGCTGGGTGCGCTGCAGCAGCGGCAGCCAGCCGAGGAAGCCCAGCCCCAGCACGATGGTGATCACCCCGAAGACCCGGTCGAGCAGCTCCGCGTGCACCAGCAGCAGCCGGCCCAACCCACCGAAGGCGGCGCCGTAGGCCACGAACACGGCGGTGAAGCCCAGCACGAACAGCACCGCGCCCAGCACCATCCGGCCGCGCGGGGCCCGCTCGTCCTCCACCGGCCGGCCCACCGCCGTGCCGACGACGTCCGGACCGACCGGGTCCTGGAGGGGCGTCCCCTGACGTGAGCCCGGAGGAGCCGAGGTGGGGCTTCCCTGACTTGAGCCCGAAAAAGTGGGTGTGGGTGTGGGGGCCGGGGCCGGGGCGGGGCGGGCGGCGCCGCTGCCGACCAGGCCGGTGACGTAGGACAGGTAACCCGGCACCAGCGGCAGCACGCAGGGCGAGGCGAAGCTGATCAGGCCGACGAGGGCGGCCACCGCGGCGGCGACCAGCAGCGGGCCGTCGGTCACCAGGTCGCCGAACGTCTCACCCATCGGTCTCCCGCTCCTCCACCAGCCGGTCGATCACGGCGCGCAGGTCGTCCTGTTGCACCACTCCGGTGTACACCGCCGCCACCCGTCCGTCGTCGTCCAGCACGATCGTGGACGGGATGCTGTTCGCCGGGTAGTCCCGGAAGGCCAGCGCCACCTCGCCCCGCGGGTCGAACAGCGACGGGAAGGTGATCCCGCGGGTGTCCAGGAACGCGGTGGCCAGCTGCTCGGTGTCCTTCACGTTGAGGCCGAGGAACTGCACGCCCTGGTCCTGCACCTCGGCGTACACCTCCTGGAAGTCCGGGGTCTCCACGCGGCACGGGGCACACCAGGACCCCCAGAAGTTGAGCACCGCGACGTCGCCGTCCAGCGAGGTGGAGTCGAAGGCCCCGCCGCCGAGCAGGGTGCCGGTGAAGTCCGGGGCGCTGGCCCGCTCGGCGCCGGGGATGACCTCCCCGGCCGGGGTGCCGGCCACGAAGCGGAACTCCCCACCGTTGGCGACGTCGACCGCGTCGTCGCCGGTGGAGCAGCCAGCCAGCAGGGCGGTGGCACCGGCCAGGGCGACGAGCGCCCGCGCGCCCCTGCCCCGCACCGTCCCGCTCATGCCCCGCCCACCTGGCCCTTCCCGGCCGGGCCCGCGGGCTCGGCGTAGCCCACCGCCGCCAGGTGCTCCCCCACGTAGGTGAGCGAGGTGACGCTGGCCAGCCCGCACTGCCGCTTGCGCGGGTCGTGCAGGTAGCGGCGGCCCTCGACGTGCAGCCGCAGCGTCCAGATCGGCAGCTGGTGGCTGACGCAGACCGCGGCCGAGCCGCGTGCGGCGTCCCGGGCGGCGTGCACCGCGCCGAGCATCCGGGCGGCGATCTCGGCGTACGGCTCGCCCCAGGACGGCGTCCACGGATTGCGCAGCCGCCACCAGTTCGACGGGTGCTTCAGCGCGCCGTCCCCCACCCCGAAGGCCTGGCCCTCGAACTGGTTGCCGGCCTCGATCAGCCGCTCGTCGGTGGCGATGTCCAGGCCCAGGCCCGCGGCGATCGGCGCGGCCGTCTCCTGGGCGCGCTGCAGCGGGCTGGCCACCACGTGGGTGACCGCCGGCAGCCGGGCGGGCTCGGCGAACCAGGCCGCGGCGGTGCGGGCCATGCCGTGCCCCGCCTCGGACAGGTGGAAGCCGGGCAGCCGGCCGTACAGCACCCCGGTGGGGTTGAAGACCTCCCCGTGCCGCAGCAGGTGCACGACCGTGGTCTCACCGAGGCCGTCCCCCGTGTCCGCACCCCGAGGGCGGTCGGGTGGGGTCACGGCTGGAGCACCTGGGCGTCGTGGGCCACGGCGGACCGCTCGGCCGGCTCGTCGTCACTGCTGGCGGCCGCGGCGGCGCGGGCGGCGGCGGGCAGGGCGTCGAGCACGTGGCCCACGGCGTCGTCGTCCAGGGCGGCGTTGACGAACCACGACTCGAACGCCGACGGCGGCAGGTACACGCCGCGGGCGAGCATCTCGTGGAAGAACGCGGTGTAGCGGGCGGTGTCCTGGGTGCGGGCGTCGTCGTAGTCGCGCACCTGCCGCTCGTCGGGCACGAAGAACACCGAGAACATCGAGCCGGCCTGCTGCACCCGGTGCGGCACGCCGGCGGCGAACAGCGCCGCGCTGGCCGCGCCGCGCAGGGTCAGCGCCACCTCGTCGCAGCGGGCGTAGACGTCCGGGGTGCAGTGCCGCAGCGTGGTGAGCCCGGCGGCGACCGCCACGGGGTTCCCGGCCAGCGTGCCGGCCTGGTACACCGGCCCGGACGGCGCGAGCTGCTCCATGACGTCGGCCCGGCCACCGAACGCCGCGGCGGGCAGGCCACCGCCCATGACCTTGCCGAAGGTGAACAGGTCGGCGTCCACCGGCTCCAGGCCGTACCAGCCGGAGCGGGTGACCCGGAAGCCGGTCATGACCTCGTCGACCACCAGCAGCGCGCCGTGCGCGGACGTGATCCGGCGCAGCTCGGCGTTGAAGCCGTCCAGCGGCGGGACGACGCCCATGTTCCCGGCAGCCGCCTCGGTGATCACGCAGGCGATCTCGCTGCCCCGCTCGGCGAAGACCGCCTCGACGGCGGCGACGTCGTTGTAGGGCACCACCACGGTGTCCGCCGCGGCGCCGGTGGTGACCCCGGGGGTGTCGGGCAGGCCCAGGGTGGCCACGCCCGAGCCGGCCGAGGCCAGCAGCGAGTCGACGTGGCCGTGGTAGCAGCCGGCGAACTTGACCACCACCGGCCGGCCGGTCGCGCCGCGGGCCAGCCGGATCGCCGACAGCACCGCCTCGGTGCCGGAGTTGACCAGGCGCACCCGCTCCACCGGGGCGACCCGCTGCACCAGCTCCTCGGCCAGGTCGACCTCGCCGCCGGTGGGCGTGCCGAAGGTGGACCCCCGGCTCGCCGCGGCGGTGACGGCCTCGACGACCGCGGGGTGCGCGTGACCCAGGATCATCGGCCCCCAGGAGCTCACCAGGTCCACGTAGCGGCGCCCGTCGGCGTCGGTGATCCACGGGCCGGAGCCGGAGACCATGAACCGCGGCGTGCCGCCCACCGCGCGGAACGCCCGGACCGGGGAGTTCACCCCGCCCGGCGTGACCCGGGACGCACGGTCGAACAGGGCGGCGGAGGCGGGCGCGTCGTAGGGGTACGGAGAGCTCACGAGCCCAGTGTCCCCGCTCCCGGGGACGGCGGCTCGGGGCGGTGGGGTGATCCTGGTCCGCCTGTGTCACCGCTGTGACCTGCTGGGGTGCGGCCTGGGTGGGCCGTCAGGACGGCCGCCGCGAGCTCCGCCGGGTGCCGGGTGGGCACCAGCACGGTGTGCCCGTCGGCGAGCCTCAGCGGCAGGCCGCTGCGGCCGGCGGGCAGCGACCAGCCCCCGCCGAGCACCGGCGCGCCCGCGTCCACCCCGGCCGTGCCGCCGCGCACCGCCGCCAGGTGCTCGGCGTCGACCAGCCGCAGCGGGACGCGCTCGCGCCCGACCACCAGCTCGGTGTCCTCGCCGCGGCCCTCGACCCGCACCGTCCACAGCCGCCGGGCGGACAGGCAGCCCGCCGCCGCCAGGCCGAGCACGACGGCGGCCACCAGCACCCAGACCGGCGTGGGGACGTCGACTGCGCCCACCGCGACGTCCAGGCCGATCAGCAGCGCCAGCGCGGCGGCCGCCGTCCACAGCGGGCGCCAGGAGCCGCCCGGCTCGTGGTGGCCCACCGGTGACCGGGCACCGGTGGGGTCACCGTCGTCGGCCACCCGGCTCGCCATGCCCGGTCAGCGCACCCAGCGGGCGGCCTCGACCGCCCAGTAGGTGAGCACCGTGCCGGCGCCGGCACGCCGGATGGCGGTGAGCGTCTCCAGCACGGCCCGCCGGCGATCGAGCCAGCCGCGCGCGGCGGCGGCCTCCACCATCGCGTACTCGCCGCTGACCTGGTAGGCCGACACCGGCACGTCGACGGCGTCGGCCACCCGCCGGACGATGTCCAGGTAGGGCAGCGCCGGCTTGACCATGACCGCGTCGGCGCCCTCGGCGAGGTCCTGGGCCACCTCGCGCAGCGCCTCGTCGGCGTTCGGCGGGTCCATCTGGTACGTCGCCCGGTCACCGAACTGCGGCGCGCCCTCGGCCGCCTCCCGGAACGGGCCGTAGAAGCCGGACGCGTACTTCGCGGCGTAGGCCAGGATCGGCGTCTCGGTGGCACCAGCGCCGTCCAGGCCGCGGCGGATGGCCGCGACCTGGCCGTCCATCATCCCGCTGGGCGCGATCACGTGCGCGCCGGCCTGCGCCTGGGCGACCGCGACCGCCGCGTAGCGGTCCAGCGTCGGGTCGTTGTCGACCACCATCGCCCCGCCCTGCCCCCGGACCGCACCCGGCGCCGGGGTGACCACCCCGCAGTGCCCGTGGTCGGTGTACTCGCACAGGCACAGGTCGGCCATGAGCACGAGCTCGTCGCCCAGATCGGCGCGCAGGTGCCGCAGCGCCCGGTTGACGATCCCGTCCGCTGCGTCGGCCTGGGAGCCGACCGGGTCCTTCTCCGCCGGGATGCCGAAGAGCATCAACCCGCCGATGCCGGCCTCGGCCGCCTCGTGCGCGGCCGCCCGCAGCGAGTCCACCGAGTGCTGCACGACACCGGGCATGGAGCTGATCGGCGCCGGCTCGGTGAGGCCCTCCTTGACGAAGACCGGCAGCACGAAGTCGGCCGGGGACAGCCGGGTCTGCGCGGTCAGCCGTCGCAGGGCCGGCGTGGAGCGCAGCCGCCGGCCCCGGGCGAACCCGTCCGTCACGAGCCGGCCCCGTCGCCCTCCGCCTGCGCGGCGCGGCGGGCCTCGGCGAAGGCCGCGAGCGCGTCGACCAGCGGGCCGACGGCCGCGGTCTCCGGCTGCACGTCCACCCGCAGGCCGAACTCGGTGGCGCTGGCGGCCGTGGCCGGCCCGATCACCGAGACGACGGTGCGGGCGTGCGGCTTGCCGGCGATGCCGACCAGGTTGCGCACGGTGCTGGAGGAGGTGAAGCAGACGGCGTCGAAACCGCCGCCCTTGATCGCCTCGCGCACGCTGGCCGCCGGCGGCGCCGCCCGCACGGTGCGGTAGGCGGTGACGTCGTCGATCTCCCAGCCGCGCTCCTTGAGCCCGGCGGCGAGGGTCTCGGTGGCGATGTCCGCCCGCGGCAGCAGCACCCGGTCGATCGGGTCGAACACGTCGTCGTAGGGCGGGAAGTCGACCAGCAGGCCCTCGCTGGACTGCTCGCCGGCCGGCACCAGCTCCGGGACGATGCCGAACTCGCGCACCGCGGCGGCGGTCTGCTCGCCCACGCAGGCGACCTTGACGCCGGCGAACGCGCGGGCGTCCAGGCCGAGCTCGGTGAACTTCTCCCGCACGGCCCTGACCGCGTTGGTGGAGGTGAACACGATCCAGCCGTACCGGCCGGTGACCAGGCCCTTGACCGCGCGGTCCATCTGCGCGGGGCTGCGCGGCGGCTCGACGGCGATGGTCGGCACCTCGACCGGGACGGCCCCGTAGGCCCGCAGCCGGTCGCTCATGTCGCCGGCCTGCTCCTTGGTGCGGGGCACCAGCACGCGCCAGCCGAACAGCGGCCGGCTCTCCCACCAGGACAGCTTCGAGCGCTTGTCGACGACGGACCCGACGGTGGCCACGACCGTGCCGGTGAGCGAGTCCAGGCCGGCGGTCTTCTCCGCCACCGCGGTCAGCTTCACGGCGGTGCTGTGCTGGTCGGTGCTGGAGCCGGCGGTGGTGACCACGATCGGCGTCGAGCCCGGCAGCCCGCCGGCGACGAGGTCGGCGGCCAGCTGGGGCAGCTCGGCGGCGCCGGTCTGCAGCACCAGCGGGCCACCGGTGCCGTGCGCCGCGGCGGCGAGCGCGGCCACGTCGGCGGCCGGGGAGTCGCTGCCGCGCAGGTCGGCGAACGTGGCCGACCCGCCCAGGGCGACCCCGGCGTAGGCCGGCACGCCGGTGCCGACGGCCACGCCCGGGACGACGTCGAAGGCGATGCTGGTGCGGGTCACCGCCAGCACCTCCTTGACGACGGCGTCGGTGGTGAACGGGTCGCCGGCGACCAGCCGGACGACGACGCTGCCGGTCTTGGCCGCGGCGACCGCGGTCCTGGCCACCTCGGCGGGCTCGCCGGCGGTGGGCTTCAGCTCCGTGCCGGGGTGCGCCTCGGTGACGGCCGCGACGACCTCCGAGGAGACGTCGGCGTCGACGAGCACCAGGTCGGCCGTGGCCAGCGCCGCGCTCGCGCGGGCGGTGAGCAGTCCGGGGTCGCCGGGGCCGGCGCCGACGAAGACGATCCTGCCGGGGGTGCCGGTGTGGTGAGTGCGTGAGCGCGTCATCGCGTGCTCCTGTTCCTGCCCTGCGGGAGGGCGTGTGCGGTCTGTGGGGTGGTGCGGGTCTGGGGGGCGGCGGGGGCTGGCCACCCGGGTGTCCGGCGGCGCCGGGTGCTCACCGGCCGGTCGCCATCAGGGCGCCGGCGCCCCGGTCGAGCAGCTCCTCGGCGAGCTCGCGGCCCAGCCGGACGGCGTCGCCCGCCGGGCCGCTGGTCGAGGCGCGGACGCCGTCGCTGCCGTCCAGCGCGGTGACCGAGGCACGCAGGAACAGCTCGTCTCCGTCCTCGCCCTCGGCCAGCTCGGCGTAGGCGGCGACCGGGGCACTGCACCCGGCCTCCAGCACGGAGAGCACCGTGCGCTCGGCGACGACGCAGGCGCGGGTGGCGGCGTCGTCGAGCACGGCGAGCAGGTCGGTGGTGCGGGCGTCGTCTGCCCGGCACTCGATCGCCAGGGCCCCCTGCGCGGGTGCCGGCAGCACCTGCAGCGGGTCCAGCGTCTCGGTGATGGCGCCCTGCCGGCCCAGCCGGGTCAGCCCGGCCCGGGCCAGCACGACGGCGTCGAGGTCGCCGCCCACGCCCGGGGTCAGCTCGTCGGCGCCGACGACCCGGGCCATCCGGGTGTCCACGTTGCCGCGGATCGGGACGACCTCCAGGCCCAGGCCGAGGGCGCGCAGCTGGGCCATCCGGCGCGGGGCGCCGGTGCCGACCGTGGAGCCCGCGGGCAGCTCGCCGAGGGTCAGCCCGTCCCGGGCGACCAGGGCGTCGCGCGGGTCCTCCCGCGCCGGCACGGCGGCCAGCGCGAGACCGGGCTCGGGCGCGGTCGGCAGGTCCTTGTAGCTGTGCACCGCGAGGTCGACCAGGCCGTCGTGCAGCGCCTGCCGGATCGCGGTCACGAAGACGCCGGTGCCGCCGAGCTGGGCGATGGCGCCGGCGGACCGGTCGCCCTCGGTGGTGATGTGCACGAGCTCGACCGGCACGCCGGTGGCGGCGGTGAGGGCGTCGGCGACGTGCTGGGACTGGGTGAGCGCCAGCTGGCTGCGCCGGGTGCCCAGGCGGAGGGGGGTGGTCACGGGCCGGTCCGCCCCCTGCCGTCGCGCGGGGGCTGGGCGTCGGCGCCGCCGTCGACCGGCAGGTCGAGCAGGGTGTCCAGCGACAGCGTGCCGCGCAGGTCGGCGTCGACGCTGACGGCGCCGGCCAGCGGGGCGTTGCCGGCGTCCAGGCCGAGACCGAACAGGGCGCGCAGCGCGTCGGCGTAGTCGGTGCCGTTCGGGGCGCTGGCCAGCTCCTTCACCCGGACGGTGGGCTCGTGCAGCAGCTTGTCCACGACCCGGCGCACGGTGCGCGCGATCTCGCTGCGCGCCCGCGCGTCCAGGTCGGGCAGCCGGGTGGACAGCCGCAGCAGCTCGGCGTCCACGACGCCGGCGGCCTGGCTGCGCAGCGCGGACACCGTGGGGGCCACCGCCGCGGCCTGGCGCTCGGCGCGCAGCAGCGAGGTCTCCAGCTCGACCAGCGCGTGCGCGGCGGCGATGTCGTCGGCGGCGACGGACCCGGCCACCGGCCGGCCGTCGACCCGCTCGCCCTGCAGCGACACCAGGTCGACCACCTGCACCCCGGGCAGGCCCGCGACCGCGGGGTCGACGTCGCGCGGCAGCGCCAGGTCGATGACCACCAGCGGGCGGCCGGGCCGGGCTGCCATCGCCTCGCCCACGGCGTCGGTGCCGATGACGGTGCCGGCCGAGCCGGTACAGGTGACCAGGACGTCGGCCGCGACGAGCTGGTCGACGAGCTGCTCCAGCGGCGCCTGCCGCCCGCCGACGGCCTCGGCGAGCCGGACGGCGGAGGCCGCGGTGCGGCTGCTGACGGTGACCGCGGCACCGCGGCGGGCCAGCGTGGTCGCCGCCAGCGCGCCCATCGAGCCGGCGCCGACCACCAGCACCGGGCGTCCGGTCAGTGGGCCCAGTCGACCCTCGGCGCGCTCCAGGGCGACCGAGACCAGGCTCGCGCCCGCCTTGTCGATGCCGGTCTCGGCGTGCACGCGCTTGCCGACCCGCAGGGCCCGCTGGGCGATCGGGTGCAGCTCGCGGCCGACCGTGCCCTCCTCCTGCGCCAGCGCGTAGGCGGCGCGCAGCTGGCCGAGGACCTGGGTCTCCCCCACCACCATCGAGTCCAGGCCGGCCGCCACGGTGCACAGGTGCGCGATCGCCTGGTCCTCGTAGTGCACGGTCACGTACGGCGACAGCTCCTCGACCGTGGTGCCGGCCTGCCGGGCCAGCACCCGGCTGACGTCGGTGACGCCGCCGTGGAAGCGGTCGACCTCGGCGAAGACCTCGACCCGGTTGCAGGTGGCCAGCACGATCGCCTCGGTCACGTGGTCGCTGGCGACCAGCTCGTGCAGCGTCTTGGCCTTCTCGTCGGCGGTCATCGCGACCTGCTCGAGCAGCGAGACCGGTGCCGTCTGGTGGCTGATGCCCACCGCGAGCAGGCTCATCGGAGCGCTCCTGTCCCGGCGGCCACGGTCGCCCGCGCGCCGCCGTCCCGGTCGTCGTCGGCCGGCCGGGACGCCGCCGCCAGCTGCTGGTCGGTGCGCTGCTGGTCGAGGAAGGACAGCACCTGGAGCTCGACCGAGAGGTCGACCTTGCGCACGTCCACTCCCGCGGGGACGGCGAGCGCCACCGGCGCGAAGTTCAGGATGCTGCGCACCCCGGCCGCCACCAGCCGGTCGCAGACCGACTGGGCGACCTCCGCGGGCGTGGTGAGCACACCGATCGAGGCACCGGTCTCGGCGACGGCGGCCTCCAGCTCCTCGACCGGGCGGACGGTGTGCCCGCCGACCTGCTGCCCGACCAGCGCGGGGCTGGCGTCCAGCAGGGCGACGAACTCGAAACCGCGGCTGCCGAAACCGGCGTAGTCGGCCAGCGCGTGCCCCAGGTTGCCGATGCCGACGAGGACGCAGGCCCGCCGGCGCTCCATGCCCAGGGCGGCGCCGATCCTGCCGTGCAGCACGGCCACCTCGTAGCCGACGCCGCGCACCCCGCAGGAGCCGAGGTAGCTCAGGTCCTTGCGCAGACCGGCCGGGTTGACCCCGGCTGCGGACGCCAGCTCACCACTGGAGACACTGGTACGGCCGGCGTCGAGCAGCACCGTCAGCACGCGCAGGTACACGGCCAACCGGGCGACGGTGGCCTCCGGGATCATCCGGGGGCGCGACTGGGTCACGAGCGCACTCCACAGCGGTCCTGGTCGCGCAGACGGCGGGAGCCGTCGACGACCGAGGGACATCGGGGACGCCGGTCGATCGACGGCGTGTCGTCGGCGCGGCACCACAACGGTAGTGCTTGTGAACGCAGGAACAAAGTCGTCCGACGACGAACCCCAGGTCGGGGGCCCTGTTGTGTCCGAAGCCATACCGCGGACGCCGTTCCGGGCCCCTCCGCGGGGGTGTCGCGCTCAGCCGAGACCGAGGTCCCGGCGCAGCCGGGGCACGTCGACGGTGAAGTAGGAGTGCTCGCGGCCGTCGAGCAGCACCACCGGCACCCGGTCGCCGTACTCGGCCCGCAGCTCGTCGTCGCCGTCCACGTCGACCTCGGTCACGGCCAGGCCCGCCTCGCCGCCGACCCGGCGCACCGTCTCGCCGGCGACGACGCACAGGTGGCAGTCGGCACGGGTGAGCAGCTGCAGCCGCGGCGTCCCGGGCTCAGTCATCGACCGCCCCGACCAGCCCCAGCTCGCGCAGCCGCGCCCGGCTGACCTTGCCGGTGAGCGAGTGCGGCAGCGTGGGCACGAACAGCACCGAGCGCGGCACCTTGAACCGGGCCAGCGACACCGCGGCGTGCGCCAGCAGGTCGGCCTCGGAGACCGGGTCCGGGCCCGGGACCCGGACCACCACCGCGTGCACGGCCTCCCCGGTGCGGGCGTCGGGCACGCCGATGACCGCGCTCTCGGCGACCCCGGGGTGCGCGTCGAGCACGCGCTCCACCTCGCCCGGGTAGACGTTGAACCCGCTGACCAGCACCAGGTCGCCGCGGCGGTCGACCAGGTGCAGGTCACCCTCGGCGTCGCGGTAGGCGATGTCACCGGTGGCCAGCCAGCCGGCGTCGTCCGGGCCGTCGGCGCCGTCGGGCCAGTAGCCGGCGAAGACGTTGGGGCCGCGCACGCAGATCTCCCCGGCCTGGTCGGGCTCCTCGTCGGGGAACGGGTCGCCGAACACGTCCTCGCGCACCCGGGTGCCGTGGTCGGGGCCGGCGGCCGGGCCGCCGGCGGTGTCCCGCAGCACGACCTCGACGCCGGGCAGCGCGGCACCGATGCAGGCCGGCTTGGCGCGGCCGCCGGCCAGCGTGCTGGCCACCACCGGGGCGGCCTCGGTCAGCCCGTAGCCCTCCCACACCGTCACCGCCGCGCGATCGCGCATCGCCGTCCAGACCTCGGCGGGCAGCGGGGCGGCCCCGCAGCTGGCCATCCGGACGGCAGCGAAGGCCCGGCGCAGCGCCACGTCGCTGCCGGCCGCGTCGGCGACGGCCAGCCAGGCCTGGTACATCGGCGGCGCCCCCGGGACGGTGGTGACACCGGCCTCGGCCATCAGCTGCAGCGACCCGGCGGGGTCGAAGCCGTCCAGCAGCAGCGCGCAGGCGCCGGTGGCGATCGACAACCCGAGCCCGCTGTTGAACCCGTAGACGTGGAACAGCGGCAGCACCACCAGCACGAGGTCGTCGGCGCGCACCGGCGGCGGGGACATCTGCAGGCACTGCCGCTGGTTGGCCAGCAGCGCGGCGTGGGTCAGCATCGCCCCGCGGGGGCGGCCGGTCGTGCCGCTGGTGTAGGCCAGCAGCGCCAGGCCGGTGCCGTCGTGGCCGGCCGGCACCAGGGCGTCCCCGCCGTCGGGCGGGCCGACGAGCACCGGCACGCCGCCCAGCGGGGCGCGCTCGGCGTCGGTGACCAGCAGGGCCGCGCCGGAGTCGGCGAGCACGTACTCCAGCTCGTCGTCGGTGTAGGCGGTGTTGACCGGGACGACCACCAGCCCGGCCCGCAGCGCCCCGAACACCGCGACGACCCAGTCGACCCCGTTGGGCAGCCGGACGGCGACCCGCTCACCGGGTGCCAGCCCCCGGGCGGCGAAGCCGGCCGCGGCGCGGTCGACCTCGGCGTCCAGCTCACCCCAGGTGCGCCGCTGCTCGCCGTGCACCAGGGCCGCACGGTCGGCGCCGCCGGCCGCGGCGCGGCGCACCAGGCCGTCGAGGCTGCGCACGGGGGCTTCGTCGCTGTCAACCGGCACGTGCACCTCGGAAGGGTGAGGCGACGGCCGGAGGGGCAGCCGCGTGGACGAGAGGGCCTGATGTTGTCACCATGGCAGCACCTGCGCAGGTGCGCCCCGGTCCACCGGTGCGCGTCGGCGGGGGCGCGGCAGGAGCACCTCCCGGTCCGGTGCACGAGCAGAGGAGGCCCGCACCCGCGATGCGCAGCTCCAGGCCCCCGGGAACCGAGCGCTCCGCCGCCGGCCCGCCGCCGGCCGTGCCGGCCCCGCGCTCGACGGAGTCCGCGCTCGGGTGGCGCCCCTCCCCCACGTCCCGCCTGTCCGCCCACGCCGCACCGCCGTCCGACACCACGCTGCCGTCCGACACCGCGCCGGCGCCTGGCACCGCCCCGCCGTCCGGGGACGAGGACGGCCAGGAGGCGGTCTGGGCGCTGGTCACCCGGGCCCAGGAGGGGGACGGCGAGGCGTTCGGTCAGCTCTACGACCGGTACGTCGACATGGTCTTCCGGTTCCTCTACCACCGGGTCGCCGACCGCTCGACCGCCGAGGACTTCACCAGCGAGACCTTCACCCGGGCGCTGCGGCGCATCGACTCGCTCAGCTTCCAGGGCCGCGACGTGGGCGCCTGGCTGGTCACCATCGCCCGCAACATCGTGCTGGACCACGTGAAGAGCAGCCGGTACCGCCTGGAGGTGTCCACCGCGGACATGCGCGACGCCGACCGGGCGACCGCCGGCCCCGAGGACGCCGTGCTGCAGGGGCTGACCAACGAGCAGTTGCTGGCCTGCGTCGCCCAGCTCGCGCCCGACCAGCAGGAGTGCATCGCGCTGCGCTTCCTGCAGGGGATGTCGGTGGCCGAGACCGCCGCCGCCATGGGCCGCAAGGACGGCGCCGTCAAGGCCCTGCAGCACCGGGCCGTACGACGGCTGGCCGGCCTGCTGCCCGAGGGCCTGCGGTGAGCGACCCGGTCGAGGAGGCGCTGCGGACCCGGCTGCAGGCGCTGGGGGCCGGGCTCGACGACGCCCCGGCACCCGCCTTCCGCGCCGAGGCCCGGGCCCGGCTGGTCGCCATGGCCGCGGTGCGCACGCCGTCGGCGCCGGTGTCCCGGCTGCGGCGGCTGACCTCCCCGCGCCTGCCGGGCCGGTGGCGCACCCGGGTCACCGCGGGCCTCACCGGCGCGGCGCTGACCGTGACGGCCCTGGGCACGCTGGTCGCGCTGTCGCAGGACGCGACCCCCGGTGACCTGCTCTACGGCCTCAAGCGCGGCAGCGAGCAGACCGAGCTGGCCCTGGGCGACGACTCCCGCGGGCTGACCCTGCTCGGCTTCGCCACCACCCGGCTGGCCGAGCTGGCCGCGCTCGCCGGCGACGGCCCGGCGGCGCTGCCGGCCGGCACCGGGCCGCTGGCCGCCGGCGTGGACGCCGACCTGGTCGTGGACACCCTGGAGACGATGGACGCCCAGACGATCGAGGGCTCCCGGCTGGTCACCACCGGTGTCGCCGACAGCGGCGACGTCGCGGGGCTGGACGTGCTGGACCAGTGGACGGTCGCGCAGCGGGCCGGCCTGGCGGCGCTGGAGGGCCGCCTGCCGGCCGGCGCCGAGGCGCGGGTGACCGAGTCGCTCGGCGTGCTGGACACGGTCGCCGGCCGCTCGGCGGCCGTCCGCGCGGCGCTGACCTGCCCCGCCGGTACGTCGGTGGACGGCATCGACCGGTGGGGGCCGGTCCCGGTGCCCTGCGCCACCCCGGCCCCGCCCGGCGGTGCGGCCCCGGGACCCGGTACGCCGCCGGCCGCGCCCGCCACCCCGACCAGCGACCCGGCACCCGGCGAGGTCCCCGGCGGGGGTCCACCGGCGCCCGGCGGTACCGCGGAGCCCTCCGAGGTGCCGCGCTAGGGTCGGCTGCCAGCAGTCGGACCGACAGGGGGTGGAGGAGTGGCCCGGATCATGTTCCGTGGCGCGCGCGCCCGCATCGGCTCCGGCACCGCCGACCCGGAGGCCCGCGCGCTCGCCGCCGGCAACGCCTCCGCGGCCGCGGCGGAGGTCGAGCCACCCGCCGCCGTCACGCCCGACCTCACGGCTGCCGCCTTCTTCGACGTGGACAACACGATGATGATGGGCGCGTCGCTGTTCTGGTTCGCCCGGGGTCTCGCCGCCCGCCAGTACTTCGACGGCCGCGACGTCGCCTCCTTCTTCTGGCAGCAGGCCAAGTTCCGGATCGCCGGCAGCGAGAACGCCGCCGACATGCACACCGTGCGGGACAACGCGCTGGCCTTCGTCGCCGGCCGCTCGGTCAGCGAGATCGAGGGCGCCGGCGAGGAGATCTACGACGAGCTGATGGCCGACCGCATCTGGCCGGGCACCCGCATGCTGGCCCAGGAGCACCTCGCCGCCGGGCAGCGCGTCTGGCTGGTGACGGCGACGCCGGTGCAGCTGGCCACGGTGATCTCGCACCGGCTCGGCCTCACCGGCGCACTGGGCACGGTGTCCGAGGTGGTCGACGGCAAGTTCACCGGCCGGCTGGTCGGGGAGATGATGCACGGCGAGGCGAAGGCGCAGGCGGTGCGCGCGCTGGCCGAGCGGGAGGGCCTGGACCTGTCCCGCTGCACCGCCTACAGCGACAGCTCCAACGACCTGCCGATGCTCTCGCTGGTCGGCCGGGCGGTCGCGATCAACCCGGACGCCGAGCTCAAGGCGGTCGCCCGGTCCCGCGGCTGGGTCGTCAAGGACTACCGGACCGGGCGCAAGGCGGCCCGGATCGGGGTGCCCACGGTCGGCGCGGCCGCGCTCGGGGGTGGCGTGGTCGGCGGGGTGCTGGCCCTGCGGCGGGCACAGCGCTGGCCGTTCCAGGCGCCGCCGCCCCCGCCGCTGCCCCCGCCGCCGGTGACCTGGCGCTCCGTGGCGCTGCAGCTGGCCACCCGCCGGCGCGACGTGGGCCTGCCCGGCTGATCGGCGTCACCCGCACCGCGGCAACGCGGCGCGCGGGTGGCTGCGGTAGTGGTACCGGGCCAGAGTGCCGAACCCGGCGCGCGCGTACAGCCGTCCGGCGGCGGCGTTGCGCTCCTCCACCTGCAGGTAGAGGCCCCGGCAGCCCCGTGCTGCGGCCCAGCCGGCGAGTGCGGCGAGCACCGCCCGCCCCGCGCCGCGCCGGCGGGCCGCGGGCAGCGTCGCCATGCCGAAGACCCCGGCCCAGCCCCGGTCGGCGACGGCCCGGCCCACTGCCACCGGTCCGCCGTCCAGGTGCGCGGTGACGTACCAGCTCGGCGCCGTGACACGCGCGAGCGCCCGCCGCTCCGCGGCGACGTCGGCGTCCGGGCCGCGCACCGCCCACCAGGCGGCGGTCGGCTGCTCGCTGCCGTGCGCCAGCACCTGCCGCGGCGGGTCCGCGGAGACCCCGGCGACCTGCAGCAGCGTGCTGCCGTGCCGGCGCCAGCCGCGCCCGGCGAGTTCCCCGTCCAGCCCGCTCGGGCAGCCGGGGCAGACCTGCACCAGGGCCGGGGCGGCCCGGTCGGCGTAGAACGCCTCGACCGCTGCCACGCCGGACGCCAGCCCGGCGTCCGGCACCCCGCCGTGGGCGAGCGTGGCCCCGGACCACCACGGCCCCTCGCCGGCGTGCCGCAGCCGCCATCCGTGCCGCACCTGCTCCTCGGCCGCGGGCAGCGCGTCCGCGGCGCGGTCCAGCAGCTCCCCCGGGCCGGCGTCCGGCCACCGACCGGGGCTCGTCGGCCGCGCACCAGGGCCCCGCGTCAGCGCGAGCCCGTCCACTGCCGCACCTGCGGCGCCAGGGCGGCGAGTCCGGCCAGGAGGCAGGAGCAGCAGAGCAGGCCGCGCCACGACCAGTCCCCGCCGGGGGTGGCGACCACGACGACGACCGCGGTGAGCGTCAACGCAACGATCATGAGCCCGACCCCGCCCCGGCGCAGCAACCGGACGCTGGCCGTGATCACGAGCGCGGCAGCGATCAGCGGCGGCCCGTAGAAGAGCAGTCCGGACGGCTGCACCAGGGCCCACGGCCGGAGCACCAGACCACCGGCGAGGTAGGCCGGAGCCGCAGCGGACACCCCGGCCAGCACGAGGGCCGTCACCATCGCCGGTGGCGTGCGCCGGACGCCCACCGGCCCCGCGGCCACGCCGGTGGCCCACTGGCGCACGCCCGGCAGCAGCCCCAGCACGACGACCGGGACAGCGGGCCAGGACAGCTGCGGCAACAGGTACAGCCCACCAGCGCCGACGCCGTCCGCGACGACGCCGGCGAAGGTCAGCAGGGCACCGGGGGCGTTGGTCAGCACCACGGGCAGCCATCCGCGCCGACGCAGGAGGCGGACGGCCGCCCACAGCTGCACCGGAGCCCACCCCAGCAGGACGTACTGCCACACCGGGACGGCACCCCACGAGCCACCGGCCCAGGCGCTGATCGCGACGCCGAACAGTGCCTGGAACTCCGTCAGCACGGCTGACAGGACCCCGAGCACGCCTGCGACGACGGCCGGCACGGGCGGGCCGGTCCGTGTGTCGGTCACCGCGTCGGTCATCCCGGTCAGCTGAAGACGGACCGCCGCTGCAGGAGCAGCTCGTACAGCGAGTGCTGGATGGTCTCGCGCACCTGGTCGGTGAGGTTGAAGACCAGCATCGGGTCCTCGGCGGCACCGGGGCCGTAGGAGGCGGTCTCGATCGGCTCGCCGAAGGCGATGAACCACTTGGAGGGCAGCGGCACCGCACCGACCGGGCCCAGCAGCGGGAACGTCGGCGTGATCGGGAAGTAGGGCAGCCCGAGCAGCCGCGCGAGGGTCTTGGCGTTGCCTATCATGGGGTAGATCTCCTCCGCGCCGACGATCGCGCACGGGATGATCGGCGCCCCGGTGCGCAGCGCGGCACTGACGAAACCGCCCCGGCCGAAGCGCTGCAGGGTGTAGCGCTCGCTGAACGGCTTGCCCACGCCCTTGAACCCCTCGGGGAACACCCCGACGAGCTCGCCCTCGGTCAGCAGCCGCTCGGCGTCCTCGTTGCAGGCGAGCGTGGCACCCATCTTGCGGGCCAGCGCACCGAGCACCGGGACGTCGAACACCAGGTCGGCGCCCAGCAGCCGGAACCGCCGGGCTGCCGGGTGCTCGTCGCGCAGCGCCACCGTGGTCATCAGCGCGTCGACCGGGATCGTGCCGGAGTGGTTGGCCACCACCAGGGCCCCGCCGGCGTCCGGCACGTGCTGCAGGCCCACGGTCTCCACCCGGAACCAGGAGCGGAACAGCGGCCGCAGCGACGGCATGACGACGTGGTCGGTCAGGTCGGGGTCGAAGCCGAACTCGTCGGTGTCGTAGTCGCCGGTCAGGCGACGGCGGAGGAACTCGATCCCGCCGGCGACGTGGTCGTCCCAGGAGCGCACCGGCGCCGGGGCGCCGATGCCGTCGTCCTCGGGACGCAGGGGGATGACCTGGGCCTCAGGCATCGCGCACCGCCCGCAGTGGGATGGACGGCGGCGCCGGACGGCGCCGCTCGGCGACGGACTCGCTCACGCGGGCCAGCCCGTCCAGCAGGCTCAGCGCACGGCCCGCGACCCCGTCGACCAGGGCCGGCGGCACCACCGGCTGCACCGTGCGGGCGAAGTCGGCCAGCGCGGCGACTGTCGTGTAGCGGGGGGTGTAGCCGAACTCCTCGCGCAGCACCGTGGTGTCCACGACCCGGCCGAAGTTCAGGAAGCGCATCTGCTCCGGCGAGTAGTCGACGAGGCTGCCGCCGCGGGTCAGCCGGCCGATGGAGCCCATCGCGGGGGTGGGCAGCGGGACCGGCACCCGGCCGACGCGCCGGATCGCCTGGGACAGCAGCAGCGTGCCGTCCCCGCCGACGTTCACCGTGCCGGTGAAGTCCTGCGTGGTGGCGCGGGTGAGCACCGCGAGGGCGTCGTCCTCGTGCAGCAGCTGCACCCGGGCGTCGTAGCCGAGGGCCGTGGGCACCAGCGGCATGCGGAAGAACGTGGTGAGCAGCGAGTCGATGCGCGGGCCGATGAAGTTGGTGAACCGCAGCACCGCGACGTCGACGTCGGGGCGGCGGCGGGCGAAGGAGCGCACGTACCCCTCGATGTCCAGGCTGTCCTTGGCGAAGCCCCCTCCGGGGACGCGCCGGGCCTGCATCGACTCGGTGAACACGGCCGGGTCGCGGGAGCTCGCCCCGTACACGGCGCTGGTCGACTTCAGCACGAGCCGGCGCACCGAGGGCGCGGCCTGGCAGGCGGCGAGCAGCTGCATCGTGCCGATGACGTTGAGTTCCTTCATCGACGTGCGTCCGCCGGAGCCACCGGGGGTGGCGCTGATGTTCATGTGCACCACGGTGTCGACGGAGGCACCCGTGATGACCTTGCCGATCAGCGGGTTGCGGATGTCGGCCCGGACGAACTCGGTGCGGCCCAGGCGACGCAGCACCTCGGGCGAGGGGGGGACGGTGTCCACCCCGATGACGCGCTCGATCGAGCTGTCCGCGGCGAGCTCGCCGGCCAGCGCGCCGCCCAGCCACCGGCTGACACCGGTGACCAGGACGACCGCAGGCGGCATGGGACTACTTCTTGTTGCGGCGCTGGACGCGCGTCTTCTTCAGCAGCTTGCGGTGCTTCTTCTTCGCCATGCGCTTGCGGCGCTTCTTGATGACTGAACCCATGGTGGTGCTCCCGACGTCGTGGTCGCGCGGTGCCCAGGCGGTGACCCGGAGGTCAGGCCGGACCACCCCGGCGAGGTGATCAAGTCGACGGTGTCCCGCCCTCGCGGGCGGTGACCGAACGAACGGCCAGCGTACCCGGCGCCGTCCCGGTGCGGTCCGGCAGGCGCTGGACCCACTCCCGACAGCACGCGCGACGGACCCAGCCGGCCCGTGTGCTCGAGCCGCTCCTCCCCGGGACCAGCCTCCGCACCAGCGGCCGCCCACTCCCGGCCCCGGCGCAGGGCCCCGCCCCGGGCGTGCGAGGGGTGAGGGGCAACAGGGTCCTTCCTCAGGCGATGTCGGTGTACGCGTCGCGCAGGTAGTCCTGGACGGCGCGCTCCGGCACCCGGAAGGACCGGCCGACACGGACGGCGGAGAGCTCGCCACCGTGCACGAGGCGGTACACGGTCATCTTCGAGACGCGCATCATCGCGGCGACCTCGGCCACGGTGAGGAACGTGACGGCGGCGCGCTGCGGCGGGGCGACGTTCGGGCGGCCCACCGGCATCGCGGCGGGGTGCTGCGCGGGGACGGGGCGGGCGACGGCAGCGGCGTTCATCGGACGGCCGCCCATGGGGCGGGGTCCGGCGTTCAGCGGGCGGTGCGCGGGCATCGGCTGGCGCTGGGGCATGGTCATGTCGGTCATCTCCGTTAGCACGGATCGGGCCGCCGGCTTCCCCACCGGCGGACGGGACACGTACGTGCTGGAGATGAACCTAGGGGTCGCGTGTGACTCATGCGATGGGTGAAACGAACAGGTAGTGAGGGGATGCCTGGTCAACACCTGACCGCGCAGAGGCACCCACCACTCAATACGGCGAGTCGAAGCCGAATCCGTGCCCCTTCGTGACTCTCCGTCGACAAATCGGCGGGTCGACCGAGGACCAAAGACCCTGGCTGCCCCGTTACCCGACTGGCTCTGCTGCCACACGGGTCGTGCGCTGGCACTTTCTCGATCGAACCGTGCGTCCCACTAGCATCAGCGAACACATCTGTACCCGCCGGGTACGACACGCGTGTAGTTCTGCCAGTGTCCCGTGGGCGGGGTGGGCGCTCCTGGGCCCACCCCCGGAGCCCCGACGAGCCGGACACCGCCCCGGACGGTCAGGTCGCCGAACGGCCCAACTGGACCGAGCGGTCATGGGCGGCCTCGATGGCAGCGATCAGCGCCGCCCGTACCCCGTGCCGCTCCAGCTCGCGCACCGCCGCGATGGTGGTCCCGCCGGGGCTGGTCACCGCCTCGCGCAGCCGCACCGGGTGCTCGCCGGAGTCGCGCAGCATCACCGCGGCGCCCAGCGCGGTCTGGACGATCAGGTCGGCGGCGAGGTCCCGGGGCAGGCCCAGCAGGATGCCGGCGTCGATCATCGCCTCGACCAGGTAGAAGAAGTAGGCCGGACCGCTGCCGGACAGGGCGGTGACGGCGTCCTGCTGCGACTCGGGCACCCGGCGCACCTGCCCCACCGGGGAGAGCAGCGCCTCGGCCTCGTCCAGGTGGGCCTCGGCGGCGTACCGGCCGGCCGACAGCACGCTCATGCCCTCGTCGACCAGGGCCGGCGTGTTCGGCATGACCCGGACGACGGGCGTCCCGGTCGGCAGCGCGGCCTCCAGCCGGCTGGTGGGCACCCCGGCGGCCACCGACACCACGAGGTGCTGCGGACCCACGTGCGGGGCCAGCTGGACCAGCAGACCGTCGATGTCCTGCGGTTTCACCGCGAGCAGCAGCACCCGCGCCCCGGCGGCCGCACCGGCGAGGTCGGCGGTGCCGATGCCGTAGCGCCCGGCCAGCTCGGCCGCGCGGGTGACGCTGCGCTCGACGACGACGATGCCCGCGCCGCCGCCCTGCCGCACCAGACCGGACAGCAGGGCCTCGCCGATCTTGCCGCCGCCCACGACCGCCAGCCCGCCCACGACCACCCCGGGGCCGCCGGCGCCCTGCGCCGGGGCGCTCACGCGGCACCTCGGGGGCACAGGTGGACCCGTTCCGCGGGCAGGACGGCGTCGGGCATGAGCAGCTCCCAGGTGTGCGGTGGGCGGGCAGTGGCGTGCCCGGCGGCGAGGTCGACGGCCAGCGCCATCCCATCCGCGCCGGGCACGCCCAGACCGTAGTGCGAGCCGGCGGGGCGCCCGCCGCGCGGATCAGGTCGAGGAGCGGATCGGGGCGGGGAGAGCAGCCCCGCCGCGCCGTTGGAGGCGCACCGGGCGACCGGCTCTCCGGTCGACCCGCTGGCGATCACGTAGGCCGGGCCGCCCCCGCCCGCACGAACACCCTGCCCCCCGCGGCCACTTCCGCGGAAAGGGCCGGACCACCCGCGGCCACTTCCGCGGAAAGGGCCGGACCACCAGCGGCCACTTCCGCGGAAAGGGCCGGACCGCCGGCGGATCAGGTCGGGGAGAGCAGGCCTGCCGCCGGGACGATGACCAGCAGCGTGCCGGCGAAGAGCAGGACCAGGAGCAGCGGGAGGCCGACCGGGCCGCGACCGCGTCGCTGCCGCCACCAGCCGACCCCGCCGACCAGCCCGGTCACCGCCAGCGGTGCCGCGACGACGGCCGCGTAGGGGGCCAGGTCCCACAGCAGGCTGAACACGTAGTGGACGGCGATGCCGACCGCGGCGGCCGCGACGATCTCCAGGCCGAACCGCAGCCAGGCCAGCACCCCGGCCAGGCCGGTGAGCGGTTCCTCGTCCTCCTCCTCGGGCGCCAGGCTCTCGCCCGCGGCGGCCGCGGCGGCCAGGGCGGCCCGCCGCTTGCGCTCGGCAGCCCGCTGCTCCTCCGTCCACACGGTGCGCGGGCCGGTGGTCGGGGCGCGCCGGTCACCGGACGGCGGACCGGGCACCTCCGGCTTGCGGGAGACACGGAGGCCGTCGATCGCCTCGGTGGTCGGCTCGGCGCGGGCGAAGGCCGTCGTCCCGGTGGCGGGCAGCACCGGCGGGACGACGTCGGTGGCACGGCGTCCGTAGACCACCTTGCCGGGGCCGGTCAGCGGCTCACCCTCGGGGAAGAAGCGGCGCTGGGCGGCGGGGTCGACGCCGTCCCGGGGCTCGGGGTCGGTCGAGCGCCGACGGCGGCCGGGCCGCGTCGGGGCGTCGACGCCGGCCTCCCGGAGGATGTCGGCCAGCGACCTCCCCGGGTCGGTCTGCTCCCCTGCCATCACGCTCCCTCGATCTGGTCCAGTCGACGCAGGATGACACCTTCGCGCAGTGCCCACGGGCAGACACGGACGAACGGTACGTCCACGGCACGCATGGCGGCCTGCGCCACGACGGCGCCCGCGGGCACCTGGTGGGCGCGGTCCACCGACACCCCCTGCAGCTCGGCCAGCGCGGAGGACTCGATCCGGGAGACGAAGCCGACGAGCTGCTCCAGCCCGGCCAGGCTGAGCTGCCGGTCCACGCGCAGGCCGGCGTCGTACGGCGCGGCGCCGGTGAGCCGGGCCAGCGTGCGGAAGGTCTTGGAGGTGGCGACGGCGACGTCCGGCTGGCCGGCGCTGCGCAGTCGCTTGGCGGCCGGTGCGAGCAGCCGCTTGGCATAGACGTCGAGCGCGGCGAGGGCTTCCAGGTCGGGCCGGCCGCCGTCGTGGGCGGCGGGCAGGAACCGGCGGGTCATCCGGCCGGCGCCCAGCGGCAGGGACAGCGCCACGTCGGGCTCCTCGTCCAGGCCGGCGGCCAGCTCCAGCGAGCCGCCGCCGATGTCCAGCACCAGCAGCCGGCCCGCGCTCCAGCCGAACCAGCGGCGCACGGCGAGGAAGGTCAGCTCGGCCTCCTGCTCACCGGACAGCACGGTCAGCTCGACACCGGTCTGCTCCCGCACCCGGCGCAGCACCGCCGGGCCGTTCTCGGCGTCCCGGATGGCCGAGGTGACGAAGGTGAGCAGCTCCTCGCACTTCTGCTCCTCGGCCTGCTGCACCGCCCGCTGCACGGCCGCCACCAGGCCCTTCTCCCCCGCCTTGGACAGCATCCCGTCGGCACCGACGTGCTCGGCGAGCCGCAGCATCGACTTGTCGTCGTGCATCGGCGTCGGGTGCGCACCCCGGTGGGCGTCGACCACCAGCAGGTGCACGGTGTTCGAGCCGATGTCGAGGACTCCCAGGCGCATGGGGTCAGTCTGCCGTGCGGTGGCGCCGCGCCGTCCGGCCCGGTGGTCGCCTCCCGGACCGGCGGCACCCCGTGCTTGGCTGGGAGCGTGCAGGAGGACCCGCCCGAGGAGGTGCCGCTGGACTTCACCCGCGAGTGGGTGGAGTTCACCGACCCGGCCGAGCCGGCCCACCTGGTCCGCGCCGACCTGACCTGGCTGACGTCTGCCTGGACCTGCGTCTACGGCCGTGGCTGCGCCGGGGTCGAGACCGGTCGCCCGGACGACGGCTGCTGCAGCCACGGCGCCTTCCTCACCGACGACGACGACGTGCGCCGGGTGGGCGCCGCCGTCGCCGAGCTGACCCCGGCGGACTGGCAGCGGCACGGCACCGCGCCGTGGGTGGAGCTCGAGGAGGCCGAGGACCCCGACGACGACTCCGACGACGGCGCGGGCGAGCCGCGCACCCGGCGGGCCGACGGCGCGTGCGTGTTCCTCAACGGCCCGGACCACCCGGGTGGGGCCGGCTGCGCGCTGCACGCCCTGGCGCTGCGCACCGGACGCCACCCGCTGGAGACCAAGCCCGACGTCTGCTGGCAGCTGCCGGTGCGCCGGGAGCAGGAGTGGGTCGACCGGCCCGACGACACCCGGGTGCTGCGCACGACCGTGGGCGAGTTCGACCGGCGCGGCTGGGGCCCCGGCGGGCACGAGCTGCACTGGTGGTGCACCGGGGCGCCGGCGGCGCACGTGTCGCCGGAGCCGCTCTACGACACCTACGCCGCCGAGCTCACCGCACTGCTCGGCCCGGCCGCGTACGCGGAGCTGCGCCGGCTGGCGGGCTCACGCCTGGACCAGGGCCTCGTCGCCCCGCACCCGGCCAGCCCCCCGGCCCGCGGTGGCGCCGTGCCCGTCGAGCTGCTGCGCCGCCGACCCGGCTGAGGCCGCCGATCCGACCGAGGCAGCCGACCCGGCGGAGGCAGCCGGCCCGGCCGGGCCGGCGCTGCGGAAGGTCTGCCGGTAGGCCCGCGGCGGCACCCCCCGGCGGCGGACGAACTGGTCGCGCAGGCCCGCGGCCGTCCCGAAGCCGACCAGGCGGGCGATCTCCTCGACCGGTGCGTCGGTCTCCTCCAGCAGCGCCTCGGCGGCGGCCAGCCGCTGGGCCAGCAGCCAGGCGTGCGGCGTCGTCCCGGTGGCGGAGCGGAAGCGGCGGGCGAAGCTGCGCGGACTCATCAGCGCCCGGCGGGCCAGCTGCTCGACGGTGACGTCCTCGGCGAGGTGGCCACGGGCCCAGTGCAGCACCACCCCGAGCAGGTCGTCCTCGCAGCGGGCGACGGGGGCGTCGATGAACTGCGCCTGGCCGCCGTCCCGGTGCGGCGGCACGACCATCTCCCGGGCCAGTGCGTTGGCGGCGGCGGCGCCCCACTCCCGGCGCACCAGGTGCAGCAGGGTGTCGACCCCGGCCGCCGTGCCGGCGCCGGTGATCACCTGCCCGCAGTCGACGTAGAGCACCGCGGGGTCGACGTGCACGGCCGGGTACCGCGCGGCGAGCTCGCCGGCGTAGCGCCAGTGCGTGGTGGCGCGGCAGCCGTCGAGCAGCCCGGCCGCCGCGACGACGAAGGCCCCGGTGCAGTGGCTGACCAGCACGGCGCCGCGGGCGTGCGCGGCGCGCAGCGCGTCGAGCAGCTCCGGCGGCGGCGCGACGTCGACCAGCTCCCAGGCGGTCACCATCACGATGTCGCTGTGCGCGAGGCGCTCGAGTCCGTGGTCGACCTGGATGCCGATGCCCGTGTCGGTGCGCAGCAGCCCCGGACGTGGCGTGACCAGCGCGAAGTCGAACGCCGGCAGGCCCATCTCCCGCCGGTCGTAGCCGAACACCTCGGCGGACACGCCCAGGCCGAAGCTGCCGACGAGACCGTCGGCGACGACGGCGCTGACCACGAGCGGGCGATCCGGTGCTGGCATGCCGACATCATGGCAGCTTCCTTGCGATCATGGTCGGTCCTGCCACTCGTCCGGCGCGGTCGACCGGCGCACGCTCCTCGCATGTTGCTGATCACCTGCCCCGTCACCCACACCGACGAGCTCGTCGCCGAGCGGCGCGTCCGGTCGGTCACCAACCACCCGACGCACGTGGCGATGGAGGTCGAGTGCCCGTGCGGGCAGCTGCACGTGTACCGCACCGGCCGCCGCTGGGAGGAGGCCCGGGCGCGCGTCGCCGCTCGGGCTGCGGAGGCGCCCGTCCCGGCGTAGCTTCGAACACATGAGCGAATCCGACGCACCCGTGAACTCCGGCCAGCAGGGCGACCCGACCGCGGAGAAGGACCCGCACGACTGGGTTACCGGCGAGGAGCCCGCCACCGGCGCCCAGCAGAGCTACCTGCACACCCTGGCCCGCCAGGCCGGCGAGGACGTGCCCGACGACCTGAACAAGGCCGAGGCCTCGATGAAGATCGACGAGCTCCAGCAGGAGACCGGCCGCGGCAACTGACCGCCGGCCCGGCCGGCCCGCGCCAGGACCACCACCGCCGCAGGCGGTCGGTCCGGACGGCGGGCCCGCCGGGTCCACCTCCGGACCGACGGGAAGCGCTCAGCCCAACCCAACCCGGCACCTCGCACGCGACCCGGCCCCGCTGCAGGGTCCCTCCGCGAGCGTGCTCGTGGTGGGGGGCAGCGGGGTCCTCCGTCAGACCTCGAACTTGTAGCCCAGGCCGCGCACGGTGAGCAGGTACTGCGGGTTGGCCGGGTCCGGCTCGACCTTGGCCCGCAGTCGCTTGACGTGCACGTCGAGGGTCTTGGTGTCCCCGACGTAGTCCGAGCCCCAGACCCGGTCGATGAGCTGGCCCCGGGTGAGCACCCGCCCGGCGTTGCGCAGCAGCAGCTCGAGCAGGTCGAACTCCTTGAGCGGCAGCGAGACGGGCTCCCCGGCGACGGCGACCACGTGCCGGTCGACGTCCATCCGCACCGGCCCGGCGGCGAGCGCGCCGTCCTCGCTGGGCTCGGGCTCGCCGCGGCGGCGCAGCACCGCGCGCATCCGGGCCACCAGCTCACGGGCGGAGTAGGGCTTGGTGACGTAGTCGTCGGCGCCGAGCTCGAGGCCGACGACCTTGTCGATCTCGGTGTCCTTCGCGGTGAGCATGATGATCGGCACGGCGCTCTTGGACCGCAGCGTGCGGCAGACCTCGGTGCCCGGCAGGCCGGGCAGCATGAGGTCCAGCAGCACGATGTCGGCGCCGCCCCGGTCGAACTCGGCGAGGGCGTCGGGCCCGTTGGCCGCGACGACCGTCTCGTAGCCCTCCCGCCGCAGCATGTAGGACAGCGCATCGGAGAAGGACTCCTCGTCCTCCACCACGAGCACTCGCGTCATGACCGTCCCTTCGTGCGTGCCCGGCTCTCGGACACGGGGTGTGCTCCGGCGACGCCGTCCTGCTGGCCGTCGTCGCCCGTCCCGGTGGTGGCGGGGACGCCGGCGTCGCGACGCCGCTCCTCCGCCTGGTGGTCCTCCGCGGCAGCGGCGCGGTCGGTGTCGGCCCAGCGCGGGCCGGTCACGGCCTCGTCGCGCTGGGGCACCGAGACGCCCGGGTGCTCGTCGGCCGGCTGGTCGGTGGCCCGCCGGCCGCGCTGCTCGGACCCGACCGCCGCGCGCAACGCGTCGAGGTGCCGGGGCCCGCGGGGGGTGGGGGCACCCGGCCCGCCCGGTGCCGGGGGCGGCTCCGCCGGGGCCAGCGGGATGCGCAGCGTGAACGTGGACCCGAGGCCCTCCTCGCTCCACACGGTCACCGAGCCGCCGTGGTTGGTGGCCACGTGCTTGACGATCGCCAGCCCCAGACCGGTGCCTCCGGTGGCGCTGGCCCGCGACTGGTCGACCCGGTAGAAGCGCTCGAAGACCCGACCCCGGTCGCTGCGCGGGATGCCGATGCCGCTGTCGGTCACCGCGATCTCGGCGAAGCCGGCCCGGGCCCGCGCACCGACGGCGATCTTCCGTCCGGCGGGTGAGTAGGCGACCGCGTTGGCCAGCAGGTTGGTGACCGCGGTGGCCAGCTGGGCCTCCACCCCGCGCACGACCAGGTCCGGGCCGGAGCCCACGGCGAGGGTGATGCCCTTGGCCGCCGCAGCCAGCCGGGTGCGGTCCACGGCCTCGGCGACCACGTCGTCGACGCGCACCGGGGCGAGGTCCGGCATCGGCTCGGCGCCCTGCAGCCGGGAGAGGTCGATCAGCTCGCGCACCAGCCGGGACAGCCGGTCGGCCTCGTGGCTCATCCGGGCGGCGAAGCGGCGCACCGTCTCGGGATCGTCGGCCGCGTCCTCGGTGGCCTCGGCGAGCAGCGCCAGCGCGCCGACCGGCGTCTTCAGCTCGTGCCCCACGTTGGCCACGAAGTCGCGGCGGACGGCCTCGACCCGGCGGGCCTCGGTGACGTCCTGCAGCACCAGGCCCACCGGTCCGTCCGAGCGGCCCGCGGTGGTGTCCAGCCGCATGCCGTGCACGCCGACCATGCGGGGGCCACCGCCGACCAGGTCACCGGGCAGGGCGACGTCGGCCCGGTGGCTGCCGCCGGCGCGGACCGCGCGGGCGACGTCGAGCAGGTCGTGCACCAGCAGCCGGTCGTCCCGGACGATGCCCAGCGCCCGCGCCGACGGGTTGGCGATGAGCACCTGGTCGTCGGAGGCGAGCAGGACGACCGCGGGGTCCATGTGGTCGACCAGGCGCCGAACCAGGGAGGTGTCGCCGACCGGGCCGGCGGCCGGGTCGGCGCGGCGGTCGGCCGGGGACGCCCAGGGGTGGGACAGCAGCAGGGCGGCAGTCCCGCCGCCGAGCAGCAGGCCGACCGCCAGGGCGATCAGCGGGTGCACGCCTGTGATGCTAGAGGCCCGCCAGCAGCGGGCATCGCCCG
Organism: Goekera deserti; assembly: GCF_010685995.1. Taxonomy (GTDB): domain Bacteria; phylum Actinomycetota; class Actinomycetes; order Mycobacteriales; family Geodermatophilaceae; genus Goekera; species Goekera deserti. Next base: position 183,011 of record NZ_JAAGWK010000005.1, read on the forward strand.
TCGGGGGGCCCCGGCGGGCCCTGGGGCGCACTGTTCACGGCCGGGACGGCCATCGTTCACCTCGCCGGTCGGCCCGGCGGCCGGGGGTTGCCTACCCTCGGTGTACACCGTCGGTGCACCACTGAGGAGACCCCGTGCGGGAGAGCTACCGCGAAGAGCTGGACGACATCAACCACTGCCTGGTGGAGCTGACGAACTCCGTCGGGTCCGCCATGAGCACCGCCACCACGGCCCTCCTGGACGCCGATGTCGCCCTCGCCGACCTGGTGATCGCCGGCGACGCGCACATCGACGCCGTCCGGGTGTCGGTGGACGAGCGCTGCTTCACCCTGCTGGCCCGCCAGCAGCCGGTGGCCACCGACCTGCGGGCGATCACCACCGCGATGGCCACGGTGCAGGACCTGGAGCGGATGGGCGACCTGGCCCAGCACATCGCCAAGGTGGCGCGGATGCGCTTCCCGGAGCCGGCGGTGCCGCAGGAGGTGCGGCCGGTGTTCCTCGAGGCGGGGCACGTGGCCGAGAGCCTGGTGGCCAAGACCGGCCGGGTCATCGCCAAGCGCGACGTCGACGCCGCGATGGAGCTGGAGGCCGAGGACGACCTGATGGACAAGCTGCACCAGCAGCTGTTCCGCGAGCTGCTCAGCGACGACTGGCCGCACGGGATCGAGTCGGCCATCGACATCACCCTGCTCGGCCGCTACTACGAGCGGTTCGCCGACCACGCCGTCAGCGTGGCCCGCCGCGTCGTCTACCTGGTCACCGGCGAGCGCCCGATCGCCCTGGCGCCGTCCAGCTGACACCCGCGCACGACGGGCCCGCACCCCCTCGGGGCTGCGGGCCCGTCGTCGTCACTTGCCCTGGTTCTTCACGGCCTCGATCGCGGCCGCGGCGGCCGCGGGGTCCAGGTACTGCCCGCCGGTGGTGACCGGGCGCAGGTCGTCGTCCAGGTCGTAGCGCAGCGGCACCCCGGTGGGGATGTTCAGCCCGACCACCTCGGCGTCGCCCATGCCGTCCAGGTGCTTGACCAGCGCGCGCAGGCTGTTGCCGTGCGCGGTGACCAGCACGGTGAGCCCGGCGCGCAGGTCCGGCACGATCGCGTCGTACCAGTACGGCAGCATCCGGACGACGACGTCGGCGAGGCACTCGGTGGCCGGCCGGGCCTCCGGCGGCAGGAACGCGTAGCGCGGGTCGAGGTCGTTGCTGAACTCGCTGCCGGGCTCGATCGGCGGCGGCGGGGTGTCGTAGGAGCGCCGCCAGGTCATGAACTGCTCCTCGCCGTACTGGGCGAGGGTGGCGGCCTTGTCCTTGCCCTGCAGCGCGCCGTAGTGCCGCTCGTTGAGCCGCCACGACCGGCGCACCGGGATCCAGCTGCGCTCCGCGGTTGCCAGCGCCAGCTCGGCGGTGTTGATCGCCCGCCGGAGCAGCGAGGTGTGCAGCACGTCGGGCAGCAGACCGTTCGCGGCGAGCAGCTCGCCACCGCGCGCCGCCTCGGCCCGGCCCTTCTCCGACAGGGGCACGTCGACCCAGCCGGTGAAGAGGTTGGCCTTGTTCCACTCGCTCTCGCCGTGGCGGAGCAGCACCAGAGTCCCAGTCACGTGCGCCATCCTGCCGGACCGCCGCTCAGCCCGTGAGGTACGGCCAGTACAGGTAGAGCTCGAACAGCCCCGGGGGCACCAGCCCGACCAGCAGCCAGGGGCTCAGCGGCCGCCTCCGCGCGCCCCAGCGCACCACCGCGACGACGCCGACGCTGCAGGCCAGGCCCAGCACACCCCACGCGAGGGTGGCCACCGTGTCCGGCCGCAGGAACTGGCTCACCACCAGCCGCACCGCGCAGAACAGCATCGGGTAGACCAGCGCCGAGGCGGCCACCACGCTCACCAGCAGCCGGGTCTGCCGCTGCTGCTCCGCCGTGTCCCGCACCGCACCCCACGCTAGCGCCGCGGACCGCCGCACGGGGCCGACCTACCGGTGGGACACCGGCCGGTCGTCGTCGGTCTCGTCGGGCCGGGAGTAGTGCGTGATCGGCCGGGGGGTGCGTGCCGGGTCGGCGAAGGCGGCGAACGCCTCCAGGTTGGTCAGCGGCTCACCACGGGCCACCCGCCAGTCCCACTCCTTGCGGATGGAGGTGCCGAAGCCGATCTCGAGCAGGGTGTTGAAGTGCTCGTCGGCGTAGGTCAGCACCGAGCCCAGGATCGTGTCGATCTCCTCCGGGGTGATCGAGCCGTGGCCGAGCCGGCCGGTCAGGTAGACGTCGCCCACCGGGTCGATCGAGTAGCTCACGCCGTAGGTGCGGGCGTTCTGCTGCAGCAGGTACGCCCACATCTGCTCACGGTTCTCGTCCGGCTGCCGGCAGACGAACGCCTCGACCCGCAGCGCGTGCTCACCGACGATGAGCCCGACCACGGTGCGCAGCTTCTTCACCCCGGGCAGCGTCACCAGGAACTTCCCGGTGGCGGGCTGCTCGAACTCCAGCCCGCTGTCGCGCAGGGTCTGCTCGACGACGGCGCACAGCTCCGCCAGCGGCCGGCTCACCGGGCCACCCGCACGCCGGGGAGCGCGGTACCGGGAGCCAGGGCGGAGGGCACGGCGCGGACGGCGGGACGCAACCGCTCCCGGCGTCCCCGCACCTCGGCGGCGGCCAGCTCGGCGCCGGCGGCGGTGTAGGCCGCCACGAGGGACTCGGCGGTGCGGTCCCAGCTGAACCGGCTGGCGTGCCGGCGCGCCCCGGCCGACAGCAGCTCGCGCTGGGCGAGCACGCTGCGCACCGCGGTCGCGTAGTCGGCCGGGTCGTGCCCGGCGACCAGCACGCCGGACACGCCGTCCTCGACGGCGGTGGTGAGCCCGCCGACGGCCGCGGCGACCACCGGCGTGCCGCAGGCCTGCGCCTCCAGGGCGACCAGGCCGAAGGACTCGTTGTGGCTGGGCACCACGGCCACGTCGGCGGCCCGGTAGTACTGGGCCAGCTGCGCGGGCTGCTGCGGGGCCACGAAGCGCACCCGGTCGGCGATCCCAAGGCGGGCGGCGAGCTCCTGCAGCTTCTGCGGCTCGGTCAGCCCGGACCCGCTGGGCGCACCCACCACCAGCACCCGCAGCCTGTCCCGCAGCGACGGGTCGTCGGCGAGCATGCGGGCCGCGGCGTGCAGCAGCACGTCGGGCGCCTTCAGCGGCTGGATGCGGCCGACGAACAGCAGCACGACGTCGTCCGGGGCGAGGTCGACCTGCTCGCGGGCGCGCGCCCGGTCGGCGGGCTGGAAGCGGTCCAGGTCCACCCCCGGGGGCACGACGACGACGCGGCGCGGGTCGGCGCCGTACCAGCGCACCAGCTGGCGGGCCTCCTCGTCGGTGTTCGCGATGAGCCGGTCGGCCTCGGCGACCACCTGCTCCTCGCCGATCACCCGGGCCCGCGGCTCGGGTGCGTCGCCCTCGGCCAGCGCGGCGTTCTTGACCTTGGCAAGGGTGTGCGCGGAGTGGATCAGCGGCACGCTCCACCGGTCGCGGGCCAGCCAGCCGACCTGCCCGGACAGCCAGTAGTGCGAGTGGACGGCGTCGTAGAAGCCCGGCTCGTGCTGGGCCTCCTCGCGCAGCACGGCGGCGGTGAAGGCACACAGCTGGGCGGGCAGGTCGTCCTTGCCCAGGCCCTCGAACGGGCCGGCGTTGACGTGCCGCACGGTCACCCCGGCGGTCAGCTGGGCCACCGGGGGCAGGTCGCTGGAGGTGGCGCGGGTGAACACGTCGACGGCGATGCCGCGGGCGGCCAGCCGCCGGGACAGCTCCACGATGTAGACGTTCATCCCGCCGGCGTCCCCGGCACCTGGCTGGTCCAGCGGGGACGTGTGCACCGACAGCATCGCCACCCGGCGGGGTGTGCGGGCACGCAACAGGCGCGGTCCTGGCACGCGGACCTCCAGCTCTCGTCGACACCGGTCCGGGCGGTGATGATGCACGACCACCACCCGGGCCCGACCAGGGCGGTCTCACCCGGGGGCCTCCCGGTGCAGCTCCGGGGGACCGCCGCTCATTCCCGCGAACGCCACCCGTGTCCGGCCGGCGGGCCGGCCCGCGCCAGGATGGGCGCATGGTCTCCCCCGTCCCCCCCACCCCCGTCCCGTCCCCGCCCGGCGCCGGGCGGGTCGCCGTCGTCACCGGCGCGTCGTCCGGGATCGGCGCGGCGACCGCCACCCGGCTGGCCGCCGAGGGGTTCGACGTGGTGCTCGCGGCACGCCGGCTGGACCGGCTCCAGGAGCTCGCCGGGCGGATCGGCGGCCGGGCCCTGGCACTCGACGTCACGTCGGCGGAGTCGGTGGCGGCCTTCGCCGCGGGGCTGCCGCGGGTCGACGTGCTGGTGAACAACGCCGGCGGTGCCTTCGACGCGGCGGCCGTGGCCGACGCCGACCCGGACTCCTGGACCCGGTCCTTCGAGGTCAACGTGCTGGGCACCGTGCGGGTCACCCAGGCGCTGCTGCCGGCGCTGCGGGCGTCCGGGGCGGGTGACGTGCTGTTCGTCGGGTCGACCGCCGGCCTGGTCAGCTACGAGGGCGGGGCGTCCTACACCGCCGCCAAGCACGGGGTGCACACGCTGGCCGAGACGCTGCGGCTGGAGCTGTGCGGCGAGTCGGTCCGGGTGATCGAGATCGCCCCCGGGATGGTCCGGACCGAGGAGTTCGCGCTCAACCGCCAGGGTGGGGACGCCGACAGGGCAGCCGCCGTCTACCGCGGCGTCGCCGAGCCGCTGGTCGCCGAGGACGTCGCCGACTGCATCGCCTGGGCCCTCACCCGCCCGCACCACGTGAACGTCGACCTGCTCGTGGTCCGCCCGCGGGCGCAGGCCGCCCAGCACAAGGTCGCCCGGCTCGAGAGCTGAGCCGAGCGAGCGTGGTCCGGAGGGTCCCCGAGCGAGTGGCTGGACGCGCTCCGGTCACCGGGGGGACGGCGCCTGGCCGCGGTGTGATCCGCCCGGACCGCCCTGTCCCAGCACCGTCGGCTCGGGCACCAGGGTGACGCCGAACCGCTGCTCGACGGCGGTGACGACGCGGGCGGCGAAGGCGATCAGCTCCGCGGCGGTGGCGCCGGGCTCGGTGGTCAGGGCCAGGCTGTGCCGCGAGGACGTGCCGACCCGGCCCTCCCGGGTGCCCCGGCCGAAGCCCGCGTGCTCGACCAGCCAGCCGGCGCTGAGCTTGCGCCGGCCTGCACCGGCGGGCCAGCTCGGGCAGTCGGGTACGGCGGCGGCCACCGCGTCGGCGACGACGGGGTTGGTGAAGAACGAGCCGGCGCTGCGCGAGTCCGGGTCGGCCGGGTCCCAGACCATGCCCTTGCCACGGCGCAGCCCGAGCACCGCCTCGCGCACCTGCTCGAGGGGCGCCCGTTCCCCCACCTGCACGCCGAGCCGGCGGGCCAGTTCCGCGTAGCCGACCGGCGCCGAGAGCGGGCCGGGCTGCAACGCGAAGGTCACGGTGAGCACCACGTACCGGCCGGGCTGCTGCTTGAGCCGGCTGTCGCGGTAGGCGAAGCCGCAGTCGGCGGGGGTGAGCACCTGCTCGGTGCCGGCGGTCCGGTCGAACACCCGCACCGCGACGATGGTCTGGGAGACCTCCTGGCCGTAGGCGCCCACGTTCTGCACCGGCGTCGCGCCCGTCGAGCCGGGGATGCCGGACAGCGCCTCGACGCCGGCCAGGCCGCGGCGCACGGTCTCGGCGACGAGGTCGTCCCACGGCTCGCCCGCCTGCACCTCCAGCAGCACCGCGCCGGCGTCGACGGGCCCGGCGTCGGAGCCGGCGGTCGCCCCGGCAGGCGCGGGCAGCGGGCCCGGCACCTGGTGCACCCCGCGGGAGCGCACGAGCACGACGTCGCCCGGCCAGCCGGCGTCCGGGGCGACCAGGTTCGAGCCTCCACCGAGCAGCAGCAGCGGCCGGCCGGCGTCGTCGGCGGCCCGCACGGCGGCCACGAGCGAGGCGGCGTCGGCCACCTCGACCAGGTGCCCGACCGGGCCGCCCACGCCGAGGGTGGTCAGGTCGGCGAGGGAGACGTCGGAGCGGACCGGCACCCCACCACGCTAACCGTGTGCCCGGCGCCCGGCCGCGAGGCGGACGGGCGTCACCACCGGGTGAGCCGACTACCCTCCGGACCGGTGAGCGGATCCGGTGCGGGGCAGGGCGGCGACCACACCCGCCGGGCCACGCTGCCGCCGGCCCGCCGCACCCCCCGGCTGGCCGCTGGACGCGCCCGAGCTCTGGGCCTGCCCACCCGGGGGACCACCAACGCCAACCGGTTGCGCCGGGTGGACCGCTGGCTGGCGGCCACCCAGGTGCCCCGCCTGCGGGACGCCGTCCGCCCGCTGGTGGTCGACCTCGGCTACGGCGCCTCGGCCGTCACCACCCTGGAGCTGGTGGACCGGCTCGCCCCGCTGGTGCCGGGGCTGGAGGTGGTCGGCCTGGAGATCGACCCGGCGCGGGTCGCCGCCGTCGCCGGGGACCGGGACCCGCCTCGGGTCGACTTCCGCCTCGGCGGCTTCGAGCTGGCCGGGCTGCAGCCGGTGGTGGTGCGGGCGTTCAACGTGCTGCGCCAGTACGACGAGCCGTCGGCGGCCCGGGCGTGGGAGACGATGCGCGGGGCCCTGGCCCCGGGCGGGATCGTCGTGGAGGGCACCTGCGACGAGTGGGGCCGCCGCGCCGCCTGGGTGGCCCTGGACGCCGACGGCCCGGTGACCCTCACCCTGGCGGCCCGACTGTCGGACCTCGACCGGCCCTCGGACCTGGCCGAGCGGCTGCCCAAGGCGCTGATCCACCACAACGTGCCGGGGAGACCGGTGCACACCTTCCTGTCCGCCTTCGACGCAGCGTGGGCCGCGGCCGCCGGGCTGTCGGCGTTCGGGACGCGGCAGCGCTGGGCGGCCGCGGTGGAGGCACTGGCCGACCAGGGCTGGCCCCTGGTGGGCAGCCGGCGGCGCTGGCGGCAGGGGGAGATGACGGTGCGCTGGTCCGCCGTGACCGACTGAGCAGCCCACCCCGCACCGGTCAGCCGGGGTCGAGCCGACCGGTCCGGGGGCGTTCCCGGAGCAGGTCCAGGCCGACGTCCACGAGGGTCAGCCGGGGCAGGCCGGGCAGCTCGGCGAGGTCGACCCACGCCGCTGCGTCCGTCGAGCCGCCCACCTCCGAGCGCAGCTCACCGCCGGTGACAGTGGCCGCGTAGACCAGCCGCAGGGCGTGGTGGTCGACCGTGTTCTCGTCCCGGACGATGTCCAGGCGCACCGAGTCCACCCCGAGCAGGGCGTCCACGACGACGTCGTGCCCGGTCTCCTCGGCCACCTCGCGCACCACGGCGTCCAGCGGGTCCTCACCGTGGTCGATGCCGCCGCCGGGCAGGGTCCACCGCCCGGCGCCCCGGCCGGTGAGCCGGGCGAGCAGGACCTGTCCGTCCCGCAGGCACACCGCGTAGGCCCCCACCCGCAGCCGGGCCGAGCGTCGAACCGTCATCGCACTCCTCCTGGCCGCGCACCCGGGTCCTGCGGCTGAGGGTCGCGCCTGCCTCCACCGGCGTCACGGTTCCTACCCCGTTCGGGTTACCTGCATGTAACGCACAGGTACGCCAAACCTACTGGCCAGTAATGGCCCGCCGAGTCGCCTCCATCACATCAGGTCCTCGTCGATTGGGATGTGGACCACATGACCCACGTCACTGCATGCTGCGCTCCGCAGCGGACCCTGGGGGGACCGCTCGCGGCGCCGAGCACGGCGCCGACCACCGCACGGATGCCGAGGAACGCGTGACACTGCAGCACGGACAGACCACCACCGGACGGCTCGGCGGGCTGGGACGGCTCGCCGTCGCCACCGCCATGGCCATCGGCCTGCTGGCGGTGCCCAACACCGCCATGGCGGCGCCGACGGGGCCCTCCCCGGCCACGCCGGAGTTCTACACGGTGCCCAACCCGCTGCCCGCAGGTGAGCACGGTGACCTGATCAAGTACCGCCCGCAGAACGCCAGCCTGCAGAACCTGGGCGCCACGGCGTACACGATCATGTACCGGTCGACCGGTTCCTCGCCGAACGGGGACCCGCTCACGCCCGGGGCGCCGTCGGGGGTCACCGGTTCGGTGCTGATCCCGAAGGCCCCGTGGCGCGGCGCGGGTCCACGACCGATCGTGTCCTTCGCGGTGGGCACGCAGGGCCTGGGCTCGAACTGCGCCCCGTCGAAGGCGCTGGAGAACAACCGGCAGTACGACGTCTTCGGACTGGGCAGCATGCTGCTCAACGGCTACGCGGTGCTGATGACCGACTACGCCGGATACACCAACGGTGACGTGCACACCTACATCGCCGGTCAGACGCTCGGCCACAACGTGCTCGACATCGTCAAGGCCGCCACCCAGATCCCCGGGTCCGGGCTCTCCCCGACGGCGCCGGTGGTCCTCTCCGGCTACTCCGAGGGTGGCCAGGCAGTCGCGTGGGCGGGTCAGCTGGCCCCCAGCTACACCCCGACCCTCAACCTGAAGGGCGTCGCCGCGGGCGGCGTGCCCACCAGTCTCGTGGCCACCGCACGCAGCCTGGACGGCGGCCCGTACGCGGGCTTCCTGATCGACGCCGTCATCGGGCTGAACCAGGCCTATCCCGCGACGCCACTGCGCGACCTGCTCAACGCGAAGGGCGTGGCCGCGCTGGACAAGGCCGTGCGCCCGCAGGAGTGCACGCTGGAGACCATCCTGGACTTCGCCACCACGCGGATCTCGACGCTGACCAAGGACGGCTCCGGACTCGACCAGCTGCTCGCCATCCCGGAGTGGCAGAAGGTCCTGGCGGCCAACGAGCTGGGCAAGCTGCCGATCAAGGCCCCGGTGTTCCTCAACGGTGCCCGCAGCGACGACGTGATCCCGCCGGCCACCCAGGACGCCCTGGTGACCGCCTACTGCGGGCAGGGCATGACGGTGCAGGTCGCCCGTTACCCGGGCATCCACGTCACCGGTGCCCTCACCAACCAGCCTGACGTCGCGACGTTCCTGCGGAACCGGTTCAACGACCGCGCCCCGGTGAACAACTGCCCGCGCTGACGGCCTGATCGGTCGGAGACCGAGGAGCGCGGCCGCGTCCAGCGGCCGCGCTCCTCGGGTGTCCGGCCACCGGGCGACCACCGGGCGTGCGGCACCATCACCGGGTGACCGTCTCGCCCGCCGACCCGTGCAGGGGGGCCGTCGTCCCGCTCACCCGGCGTGCCGGTGCACCCGCCCGACAGCTTGCCGCACCCCGGCCCACGGGCGGACGCGCGTGAGCCGGCGGGGCGGGCCGGTGCGGCGGGCCGCACCCGAGGTCCTGCCGCCGGGCCCGGTCCCGGTGCTCGGCGGCACCGCCGAACTGCTCGGCGACGCCGACCGGGACGACTCCTGGGTGCTCATGGTCGAGCGGACGCCGCAGTCGCACGTGGACCTGGTCGACCCCACGCACCTGGAGTTCGAGTACGTGCGCCGGATGGGCCACGTCCTGGACCTGGCCGCCGATCCCGGCCGCCCGCTGGACGTCGTGCACCTGGGGGGCGGTGCGCTGACGCTGGCCCGCTACGTGGCCGTGACCCGGCCCGGCTCCCGGCAGCGGGTGGTCGAGCTGGACGAGCCGCTGACCGAGTTGGTGCGCACCCACCTGCCCCTGCCGCGGGGAGCCCGGGTGCGGGTCCGCGCCGCCGACGCCCGGGCCGGGCTGGCGGCCCTGCACGACGCGAGCGCGGACGTGGTGGTCACCGACGTGTTCGCCGGTGCCCGCACCCCGGCGCACCTGACCAGCGTGGAGTTCGCCGCCGACGTCGCCCGCGTGCTGCGCCCGGACGGCGTCACGTGCGCCAACGTCGCCGACGGCCCGCCGCTGCGGTTCGCCCGGGCGCAGGTGGCCACGCTGCGGGCGGTGTTCGACCACGTCTGCCTGCTGGCCGAGCCGGGCACCCTGCGCGGGCGGCGGTTCGGCAACCTGGTGGCCGTCGCCTCGCGCCGCGAGCTGCCGGTCGCCGCGCTCACCCGCCGCTGCGCGGCGGACCCGATGCCGTCCCGGGTGGTCGACGACGTCGACCTGGCCCGGTTCGTGGGGGACGCCCGGCCGGTGACCGACATCGCCGCCGAACCCTCGCCGGCGCCCCCGGACGGGGTCTTCGGTTCCTGACAGCGGGACCCCAGCCACGGGGATTAGGGTCGGCGGCATGACCACCTCGCCGTACGGACGCCGCCTCGCCCGGGACACCCGTCACAAGGTGGTGGCCGGCGTGTGCTCCGGGCTGGCCCGGCGTTACGGGCTCTCCCGTACCGGCCTGCGCCTGGCGTTCCTGGTGTCCTGCGTGCTCCCCGGCCCGCAGTTCATCGCCTACGTCGTGCTCTGGGTGGTCATGCCGGCCGACCGCTGAGCACCGGGCCGCCCCGCCGATGACAGGGCGGCCGTCAGGTCACCAGCTGGAGTTGCCGCGCTTGAGCCCGCGGATGGCCGGGCGCACGTCGACCAGGTACACGACGGCGCCGATCACGGCCGGCAGGCCGAGGAAGCTCAGCGGGCCGATGGCGTACAGCAGCACCAGCGCGACACCGGTGATGCCCAGCCAGGCCGCCTTGGTGAGCTTGCCGGCGGCGACGTAGGCCTCTGCGGGGCGGATCAGCGCATCGACCAGCGCCCAGGCCGCCAGCCCCAGGCAGGCCCAGCGGACGACGAGGTACACGAGCTCGTCGAAGGTCATGCCGCGAGGGTACCCGTCGGGCCGTCGATCGAGGGTTCCACGGCCACGCGCGCCGCAGCGCCCGGGGAGGACGCCACGGCCCCCCGGCGCGGTGCGCCGGGGGGCCGTGGTCTGGTGGTGCTGCGGGCTCAGCCCGCCGGGGTGCTCTTGGCCGGGACGGCGGTGGGGTCGGCCGGCTTGGCGGTCCGCGCCCGGGACGCCCGCGGGGCGGTGTCGGCGGAGTGCGGCGCGGTGTCCGAGGAGCTCGGGGCCGCCGTCTTCGCGACGGTGGTGCGGGCGTTCTTGCGGGGGGCCTTCGTCACCGGGGCGGCGGTGGCGTCACCCTCGGCCACCTCGGTGACGGCGGCCTTGGCAGCGGCCGCGGCGGAGCGCGCCTCACCCTCGACCTCGTCGATGGCCTTGTCGGCACGGGCGGCAGTCTTCTGCGCGACCGAGGTCACCTCGGCCGAGGCCTTGTCGACGGCCTCGGAGGTCTCCTCGAGCACGTCCTCCAGCGCGTCCTCGACGGCGTCGACGGCCCGCTCGGTGCGGCTGACGACGGCGCGGAAGCCCGGCTGGCGGCGCAGCTCGCCGACCAGCTTCTCGCCGCGCTCGGCCAGCTGCTCGATGGTCACCAGGGCCTGCTTCCGGGCGCTCTCGACCAGGCCGGCCATGGTGTCGGCCAGGGCCTCCGGGCGCACCGAGGAGGCGGCCTGGGTGGCGGCGGTGCGCGCCTGGGCAGCAGCCGCCGCGGCCTGCTCGGCCCGCTGGCGGGCCTCCTTGGCGGCCAGGTCGGCCTGGACCTGCAGCTCGCCCGGCAACGCCTCGGCGCGGGACCGCAGCTGCTCGACGACGGTGCGCGCCTTGTCCAGGACGACGTCGCCGGCACCGATGGCGGCCAGCAGGCCGGTGCGGCCCTGGTTGGCGGCGGTGTCGCCGTAGCTCTTGAGGGTGTCGGTGGTGCTCATGCTGGTTCCTCCTGGGGGGCGGTGGGGGTGTGCGGTACGGAGTCCGCGCGGGTGAAGGTCTCGTAGAGCTCGAGCAGCACGTGCTTGTGCCGCTCGCTCAGCGCGGGGTCGGCGAGCACGGCGGCGACGGTCTCCGGCGTGCCGGAGCGGCGGTCGAGGATGCCGGCGTGCTCGTACAGCGTCTCGGCGGAGATCTTCAGGCCGCGGGCGATCTGGGCCAGGATCTCGGCCGAGGGCTTGCGCAGCCCCCGCTCCACCTGGGAGAGGTAGGGGTTGCTGACGCCGGCGGTGCGGGCGAGCTCGCGCAGCGACACCTGCGCCGCCGCGCGCTGCTCGCGGATGAACTCCCCGACGGTCGAGCCGACCGTGCCGGCCTCGGCCGCGGCGGTCACCACGGTCTCGCGGACCGAGGTCACCTGCTCGCGGACGAAGTCGGTGGGCTTCTGCACGGCTCCACCGTAGGCGCGGGTGCTAGCTCCTGCAAGCAGACTGGCTAGCAGCCCGGGTGACGCTGCTCACCCGGCTGGGGCCTTCACGTCCGCTCGGATCGACACCGCCAGCCCGCCACGATGGCCGTCTCGGCGGGCTGAGGGGGGACGATCGGACCGGGGGTGTCAGGAGCGTAGGACGGCGGCGGCGCGCACCGCACCGACGGTGCCGGTGCCGCCGGACACCGGCGTGACCGCCCAGCGCTCCAGCAGCCCGGCGGGCACGCCGACCCTCAGCAGCCCGGCGGTCAGCGCGGGCAGCCGGCCGCGGTCTCCGCCGTCGTCCAGCTTGAGCGCGACGGCGCCGCCGTCCGGCAGGGCCGCGACGTGCACGCCGTCGGCGCCGCCCTTGACCAGCAGCCCGGGCACCGCCTGCATGAGCTCGGTGTCCTCGCGCCCGGTGCCGGCCACCAGCCACGGGTGCGCGCGCATCGCGTCGGCGACGGCCCGGCCCGGGGTGCCCGGCGGGGCCTGCACCAGCCCGAGCACCCCGCGGGCCAGCCCGGTCAGCGAGATCGCGTGCTGGGGTGCGCCGCACCCGTCGACCACCACCGCGGCGACCGGCTCACCGGCCGCCTCGCCCAGCCGGGCCTCGACGGCCTGCTGCAGCGGGTGGTCGCGGGCCAGGTACCCCTCGGTGGGCCAGCCGGCGGCGACGCAGGCGGCCAGCATCGCGGCGTGCTTGCCCGAGCAGTTCATCGCCAGCGCCTCCGGCGGCCGGCCGGCCACCAGCCAGCCGGCCCGGGTGGGCTCGTCCCCGGGCAGCGCGGGTGGGCAGCCCAGCGCCTCGGGACCGAGCCCGGCACCGCGCAGGACCTGCTCGGCGAGGGAACGGTGGCCGTCCTCCCCGGAGTGCGAGGCGGCCGAGATCGCCAGCTCCTCCGTGCTGGCCGGCAGCCACCCGGCGTCCAGGAAGACGGTGGCCTGCACCGGCTTGTTCGACGACCGGGGCAGCACCGGCCGCCGCACGTCCCCGGCGGAGAACAGCTCCGCGCCGTCCGGGCCGAGCACCACGAGCGCCCCCCGGTGCACCGACTCCAGGAAACCCGAGCGCTCCACCTCCACCAGCACCGGCGCATCCGACCAGCCCACGACCACGTCCTCCCGATCGACCAGATGACTCGAGCCCGAAAAAGTCAGGTGCCGTGCGCCCGGAGCAGTCAGGCGGGCACGACGCCGGCCCCGTCGCAGGGTCCCGCGGCGAGCCTGCGAGTCGTGGGGGGCGAGGGGGTCCTTCCCCTAGTGGCGGGCCTCCGCGGCGAGCAGGGCGGCGACGTCGGCCTCCCCGTCGCGGTAGCGGCGGCCCAGCTCGCCGGCGAGGGCGTCCATGACCTGCTGCACGCCGCGACGCCGCTCGGACAGCCCGCGCTCGGCGGCGGCCAGCGCCCGCGCCGCGGTCTCCAGCTGGTCGTCGGGCAGCTCGGCGATGTCGGAGAGGTCGACGCCGGGGGCCAGGCTGTTCACCCAGTGCTCCAGCTCCAGCAGCTCGGAGGGCTGCAGGGTCTGGTGTCGGCCGAGGCCGTGGGCCGGGCCGCGGCCCTTCTCGCTGAGGATCTCCGGCAGCAGGTCCAGCAGCGACCGGCCGTCGTGCTCGGCCCGGCGCTGCAGCTCGCGGCGCACCATGTCCAGCCGGCCCTGCAGCAGGCGCCGGGTGTAGGAGAGGTTGACCTCCTCCTGCTCGGCACGGCGGCGCTCGCGACGCACGTCGGCCATCGGCAGCGCGGCGGCGCGCTCCAGGTAGGCGGGGTCGAGCAGGGCGTCGACGGCGGCGCCGCCGGCCTGGCCCGGGGTCTCGGTCACGGGGCGCCTCCGGTGTCGGTCGGGCTCGGGGTGGTGCCGGTCCCGGCGCCGCCGGCAGGTGCGATGCCGAGCAGCGTCCGGGCCTGGTCGGGGGTCAGCGGGGGGCGCTGGGCGATCTGGGCGAGCCCGGCGGCCCGGGCGACCAGCTGGGTGTTGTCCCGCACCGGCTCCCCCGGAGCGTAGGTGAGCGTGTCCTCCATGCCCACCCGGAGGTGCCCGCCGGCCGACAGCGCGGCCAGCATCACCGGCAGCGAGGTGCGGCCGACGCCGGTGGCGGCGAAGGTCGTGCCCGCGGGCAGCGTGCTGCGCACCTCGGCGACGCAGGCGGCCAGGGCTGCGGTGGTGCCCGGCATGCCGCCGGGCACGCCCATCACCAGGTCGACGTGCACGTGCCCGCCGTGCGGCAGGCCGTGCCGGTCCAGCAGCCGGGCGAGGGTGGCCAGCTGCCCGAGGTCGAACACCTCGTACTCGGGCACGATGCCGCGGGCCTGCATCTGGGTGTGCAGCTCGACGATCAGCCCCCACGGGTTGCTGAACACGTCGTCCCCGAAGTTGACCGTGCCCAGCGTCAGCGAGGCGGCGTCCGGCGCGGCCTCCAGCACCGCGACCCGCTCGGGCAGCGGGTCGGTCACCGCTCCCCCGCTGGACAGCTGCACGACCAGCGCGGTGGCCTCCCGCACCGCGGCCACCAGCTCGCCGACGTGGCCGAGGTCCAGGGTGGGCCGCGCCTGGCCGTCCCGGACGTGCAGGTGGACGACGGAGGCGCCGACGGCCTCGCAGCTCCGGGCGGCGGCCACGATCTCCTCGACCGAGACCGGCAGCGCCGGGACGTCGGCCTTCGCCGTCTCGGCGCCGGTGGGGGCGACCGTGATCAGGGTGCCGGCGGGCACCGCGGGGGCGGGGGTCACCGGCCGATCGTGGCAGACCGCACGGCCCGCACCCGCTCCCGGGCCGCGGCCGTCGTGTCGTCGGGGGCCTGCGGCGCCGCGTCGTCCGGGTCGATGGCGGCCACGGCCTCACCGGCGTGCAGCACGGCGTCCTGCCGCACCGACTGCTTGACCAGGGCGAGGGCGACGACGCCGAGCTCGTGGTGCCGCACCGCCGTCCCGATCCGGCCGACCGTGACCCCGCCCTGTCCCCGGACCCCACCCGTGGCCCCGCCCTGCCCCCGGACCCCACCCGGCCTGGTGCCGGCCGTGACCGGCGTGCCGGGCGCGGGCAGCACCTCGCTGACGCCGTCCAGGTGCAGCAGCACCTGGCGCCGCGGGGGCCGGCCGAGGTTGTGCACCCGGGCCACGGTCTCCTGTCCGCGGTAGCAGCCCTTCTGCAGGTGCACCGCGGTGCCCAGCCAGGGCAGCTCGTTGGGGATCGTGCGGTGGTCGGTGTCCACGCCCGCCCGGGGACGGCGGGCCTCGACCCGCAACGCCTCGTAGGCGTCCAGGCCGGCGAGCACCGCCCCGGCGTCCAGCAGCAGGTCGGCGCGGGCCGCGGTCTCGGCACGGGGCACCAGCACGTCGACCACGGCGGCCGACCCGTCCCCGATCGGCGGCATCCGGCGCACGAAGCCACCGCCGTCGAGCGGCAGGACGGCGTAGGGGGCCTGCGGCACCGGCCAACCGGCGGCGGCCAGGACGTCGTCCCCGTGCGGGCCGACCAGCGACAGCAGCGCCCACGCGTCGGTGACCAGCGCCGGCTCGACCCGCAGCATGAAGCGCATCCGGTCCAGCCAGGCGGTCAGCGCGGCGCCCGTGCCCGGCTCGACGTCGGCGTACACGGCGCCGCCCAGGTCGGCGAGGGTCAGGTGGTGCTCCACGTGCCCGTGCGGGGACAGCACGAGGGACTCGGTGCCGGTGCCGTCGGCCAGCTGCTCCAGGTGCTGGCTGGTGAGGCTGTGCAGCCAGCTCAGCCGGTCCGGTCCCGGCACGGCGACGACGTCGGCGTTGCTGCGGTCGACCAGTGCGGCGCCCTCGGCGGCCCAGCGCTGCTCGGGCAGCGGCTGCCCGTAGTGGGCGGCGACCGGGAACGCGCCGGCGGCGGGCGTGCCGCGGCCGGGGGGCATGTCCTCCAGCGACACCGCGCCGGGTCGGGCGAGCAGGGGGGAGGCGGTCATGACTGCTCCGATCGGGTGCGGCAGGCCCGGCAGGTGCCGGACAGCGCCACGTGGCCTGCGTCCAGGGTGAAACCCAGATCGGCGCTGAGACGTTCCGCCGCGTCGCTGAGCAGGTCGGTGTCGACCGAGGCGATGTCGCCGCAGGAGGCACACACCACGTGCAGGTGCGGCCGCTCGGCGGCGTGGTAGATCGGCGCGCCCTTGCCCAGGTGGGTGTGCCACACCAGGCCGAGCCGCTCCAGCAGCTCCAGGGTGCGGTAGACGGTGGAGGTGTCCGGGGCGGTGCTGCCCGAGGCGGCGCGGGCGTGCGCCCCGATGTCCTCCGGTGTGCCGTGGGCCAGCTCCACCACGGCGGCCAGCACCTGCTGGCGCTGCGTCGTCGAGCGCAGCCCGCGTGCCCGCAGCTGCTCCGCCAGGTCCGGCCCGGTCTCCACGGCCCCGACCCTACGGCGACCACCGCGCGCCCGGGGAGCCCGGACGCCGGGGTCGCCCGCCGGCTGCCCGGCCCCGTCGTTTGACACCTCTGTGGTGTGGCTCATACAGTCCTGGAACCGATTCCATGGAATCGATTCCAAGCCATCGACCGGACGGAGCAGACCCGTGGACCCCGCCACCATCCGGGACGTCGCCGCGCTCGCCGGCGTCTCCGCGGCGACGGCCTCCCGGGTGCTCTCCGGCAACCCCGCCACCTCCCCGGCGGCCCGGGCCCGGGTCGAGCATGCCGCCCGCGAGCTGGACTTCCGGCCCAACGCCCAGGCCCGGGCGCTGCGGCGCACCCGCTCGGACAGCATCGGGCTGCTGGTCTCCGACGTCCGGAACCCGTTCTTCGCCGACCTCGCGCACACCGTCGAACAGGCCGCGCTGGAGGCCGGGTACGTGACCCTGCTGGGCAACGCGAACGAGAGCGAGCAGCAGCAGGACCGCTACCTGGACACGCTGATCTCCCGGCGGGTCGACGGCGTCATCGTGGCCCCGCAGGGCGACGGCAGCTCCAGCATCGCCACCCTGGTGGCCCGGGGCATCCCGACGGTCTTCGTCGACCGGACCGTCCCGGGGGTCGACGTGCCGAGCGTGACCACCGACAGCGACGCGGGCCTGCGCGAGGCGGTCGCCCACCTGGCCGGGCACGGCCACCGCCGGGTCGGCTACATCGCCGGCCCGCCGACCGCCTCCACCGGTCGCGAGCGGCTCGCCGCCCACACCCGCGCCCTCGCCGAGCACGGGCTGGACGCCGACCCGGCCCTGGTCGTGTCCGGTGACTTCCAGGCCGCGAGCGGGTCGGCCGCCGTCCGGTCACTGCTGGAGCTGGCGCACCCGCCGACCGCGATCCTCGCCGCCGACAGCCTCATGGCCGTGGGTGCGGTCCGCCAGCTGCAGGAGCGCGGCATCCGGATCGGCGTGGACGTGGCCGTGGTCGCCTTCGACGACATCGAGTGGTTCTCGCTGATGAACCCGCCGCTGACCGGGATCGCGCACAGCGTCGAGGCGATGGGCCGCGCCGCCGTCCGGCTGCTGCTGGCCGTCATGGCCGGCGAGCGCCCGGACCCGGTGCGGCTGCCCAGCTCGCTGGTCCCGCGCGCCTCCTCCGACTTCGCGGTACCGGCCCGCCCGGTTGTCGCCGTCCCGCCGCCGTCCACCCCCCGGGAGCAACCGTCATGACCCAGCAGCCCCTCCTCACGCTCGAGCGGGTGAGCAAGTCCTTCGGGCCGGTCACCGTGGTCAGCGACGTCACCGTGCACGTGCACGCCGGCGCGGTGCAGGTGCTCCTGGGCGAGAACGGCGCCGGCAAGTCGACGCTGATCAAGATGATGGCCGGGGTGCACCAGCCCGACGGCGGCCGCGTGCTCGTCGACGGCCGGCCGGTGCAGCTGCCCAACGTGCACGCCGCCGAGCAGCTGGGCATCGCCACCATCCACCAGGAGCTGAACCTGGTCGGGTCGCTGAGCGTGGCCGAGAACGTGATGATGGGCCGGATCCCGACCCGGTTCGGCCTGGTCGACCGCCGGGAGCTGCGCGCCCGGGCCCGGGCCGCCCTGGACCTCATCGGGCTCGACGTCGACGTCGACGCCCGGGTGGGTGACCTGGGCATCGCCCGCCAGCAGCTCGTCGAGATCGCCAAGGCGCTGAGCGTGGACGCCCGCATCCTCGTGCTCGACGAGCCGACCGCCGCGCTGACCCGGCGCGAGACCGAGAACCTGTTCCGGGTCGTGGCGCAGCTGCGCGCCCGCGGCGTGGGCATGGTCTTCATCAGCCACCACCTGGACGAGATCGCCGAGATCGGCGACACCGTGCTGGTGCTGCGCGACGGCCACGCCGTCGCCGAGGTGCCCGCCAGCACCCCGGAGGACGAGCTGGTCCGGCTGATGGTCGGCCGCAGCATCGACGAGCAGTACCCGCGCGGGACCGGGCCGGTCGCCGAGGGCACCGAGGTGCTGGCCGTGGACGGTCTCAGCTCGGCGGGCTCGTTCAGCGACATCAGCTTCCGGGTGCGCCAGGGCGAGGTGCTGGGCATCGCCGGGCTCGTCGGTGCCGGCCGCACCGAGCTGCTGCGGGCCATCGCCGGCGCCGACCGGTACGACGCGGGCACGGTCACCGTGCGCGGCCGCCGGCTGCGCCCGGGGGACGTCGGCGCGGCCGTCGCGGCCGGCGTCGGACACGTCCCCGAGGACCGCAAGGCCCAGGGCCTGGTGCTCGACGCCTCGGTCAACGACAACCTGGGGTACGCCACGCTCGCCTCCACCGCCCGGATGGGCCTGGTCGACTTCGCGGGCCAGCGCCGCCGCGCCGAGCAGGTCGCGGGCACGCTGCGCATCCGCATGCACGACATCGACCAGCCGGTCCGCTCGCTGTCCGGGGGCAACCAGCAGAAGGCCGTGTTCGGCCGCTGGGTCATCGCCGGTTCCACGGTGCTGCTGCTCGACGAGCCCACCCGCGGCGTCGACGTCGGCGCGAAGGTGGAGATCTACGAGCTGATCAACGCGATCACCGCGGGCGGTGGCGCCATCGTCATGGTCTCCAGCGAGCTGCCCGAGGTGCTCGGCATGAGCGACCGGGTGCTGGTGATGCGCGACGGCCGGATCGCCGGCGAGCTGAGCGCCGCCGAGGCCACCCAGGACGCCGTCATGACCCTGGCCACCCGCGACGTGGCCCCCGCGCAGCCGTGAGCGACGCACCCGTGACCCGCGCACCCGTGACCGGCCCACCCCGGGCACCCGACCCCGCCGCACGACCCGGCACGCACCCGGCCACCGGCCTCCCCGAGAAGGACGACGTCATGACCAGCACCCTCGAACAGGCACCACCGACGACCCCGGACCGGCGCACCCGGGTCGCCCGCTTCCTGGCCGACAACGGCGCCCTGGTGGGCCTGGTCGTGCTCTGCGTCGCGCTGTTCATCGCGACGCCGGACTTCCTCACCGGGCGCAACCTGCTGAACATCGGCATCCAGGTGTCCACGGTGGCGGTGCTCGCCTTCGGTGTCACGTTCGTCATCGTGGCCGGGGGCATCGACCTGTCGGTGGGCTCGGTGGCGGCGCTGTCGTCGATGGTGTCCGGCTGGTTCTTCGCCTCCGCGGGGCTGCCCGGCTGGCTGGCGCTGCTCGCCGGCCTGCTCACCGGCCTGCTGACCGGCGTGGTCAACGGGCTGGCCAGCGCCTACGGCCGGCTGCCGTCGTTCATCGCGACCCTGGCCATGCTCAGCGTGGCCCGCGGTCTCACGCTGGTCATCTCCGACGGCCGACCGATCCCGACGTCGCCGCAGGTGTCGTTCCTGGGCTCGGACGTCGGGCCGGTCCCGGTGCCGGTGATCGTGCTGGTCCTCGCCGCGCTGGTCGCCTCCTTCGTGCTCAACCGCACGGTCGTCGGCCGGTCGATGTACGCGGTGGGCGGCAACCCGGAGGCGGCCCGACTGTCCGGGCTGCCGGTGCAGCGCATCCTGGTCACGGTCTTCGCCCTGTCCGGGCTGTTCGCCGCGCTCGCCGGGCTGCTGCTGGCCGGCCGGCTGGACTCGGCCCAGCCGCAGGCGGCCGTGGGCTACGAGCTGGACGCCATCGCCGCGGTGGTCATCGGCGGCGCCTCGCTGGCCGGCGGCGTCGGCCGGATCTCGGGCACCGTCATCGGCGCGCTGGTGCTGGTGGTGATCCGCAACGGCCTGAACCTGCTCAACGTCACCTCCTTCTGGCAGCAGGTCGTCATCGGCCTGGTCATCGCGATCGCCGTCGGCTTCGACGTGCTGCGCCGCCGGACCCGCACCGGCTGACCCCCCCTCTCCCCCACACCTGACCCGCACCTCCCGACCCGACCGAAGGACACCGACGATGACGTCACTGCGCAGCACCGCCACGATCGCCACCATGACCGCCCTGGTCCTCGCCGCCACCGCCGGCTGCAACCGGGAGAGCAGCGCCGATGCGTCCCAGCCGACCGTCGTGCTGTCGCTCTCCACGCTGAACAACCCCTTCTTCGTCGAGCTGCGGGACGGCGCCCAGGCCGAGGCCGACGCGAAGGGCGCGGACCTCCAGGTCGTGGACGCCCAGAACGACTCGGCCACCCAGGCCAACCAGCTGCAGACCGCCGACTCCGCCAGCACCGACGCCGTCATCGTGAACCCGGTCGACTCCGACGCCGTCGGCGCGTCGGTCACGGCGCTCAACGGCTCCTCGATCCCCGTGGTCGCGGTCGACCGCACCGTCACCGGCGCCGACGTCGCCTCCTTCATCGCCAGCGACAACGTGGCCGGCGGCAAGCAGGCAGCCGACGCGCTCGCCGCGGCCATCGGCGGGCAGGGCCAGGTCATCGTGCTCCAGGGCGTCGCCGGCACCTCGGCCAGCCGGGACCGTGGCCAGGGCTTCGCCGAGGGGATCGCCGCCTACCCCGGCATCACCGTGGTCGCCCAGCAGACCGCCGCCTTCGACCGGGCGACCGCGCTGGACGTCACCACGAACCTGCTGCAGGCCAACCCCGGGGTCGTGGGCGTCTTCGCCGAGAACGACGAGATGGCGCTGGGTGCCGTGCAGGCACTCGGGGACCGCGCCGGCACCGACGTGCAGGTGGCCGGGTTCGACGGCACCACCGACGGCATCGCCGCGGTGCAGGCGGGCACGATGGTGGCCACGATCGCCCAGCAGCCGGGCGACCTCGGCAAGCTCGCCGTCGACGCCGCGCTCGCGGCCATCGCAGGCGACGAGGTCGAGGCCACCCAGTCCGTCGAGGTCGTCACGGTGACCAAGGACAACGTCGCCGACTTCGCCCAGTGACAGCTCCTGGCGCAGGTGAGGTCGTCGTCGTCGGGTCGGTCAACGTCGACCAGGTCGTCCGGGTCGCCCGGCTGCCCGCCCCCGGGGAGACCCTGCTGGCCACGGGCATGACGCTGCTGCCCGGCGGCAAGGGCGCGAACCAGGCCGTGGCCGCGGCCCGGCTGGGCGCGGCCACCACCCTGGTCGGCGCGGTCGGCGACGACTCCTCGGCCGCCGCCGCCCTGCCGCTGCTGCGCGCCGCGGGCGTGGACGTGACCACCGTCGAGGTCGTGCCCGGACCCACCGGGCTGGCCATCGTGACCGTCGACGACGCGGGCGAGAACTCGATCGTCGTGGTGCCCGGTGCCAACACGGCGGTCGACGCCGACGCGGTGTCCCGGCACGCCGGCGTGGTCGCCGGGGCCGCGGTCGTCGTGCTCCAGGGCGAGATACCGGCAGCCGGGGTGGCGGCCGCGGCGCGTGCGGCCACCGGCCGGGTGCTGCTGAACCTCGCCCCGGTGATCCCGCTCGACCCGTCCGTCGTCCGGCTGGCCGACCCCCTGGTGGTCAACGAGCACGAGGCCGGGCTGCTGCTGGAGCAGCTCGCGCCGGGCAGCGGGACGCCGTCCGACGACGCCGCCCTGGTAGCCGCCCTGCGCGCGCAGGGCATCGCCTCGGTGGCCCTCACCCGGGGCGCGGCCGGCGCGATCTGCTCGGACGCCGACGGCACGCACACCGTCCCGGCGCCGACGGTGCGGGCGGTGGACACCTCCGGGGCCGGCGACGCGTTCGTCGGCGCCCTCGCCGCCCGGCTGGCGGTCGGCGCCTCCCTGCTGGAGGCGGTACAGCTGGCCGTCCGGGTCGGCGCGCACGCGGTGCAGGGCCACGGCACCCAGCCGTCCTACCCCACGCTGGACGACGCGCTGCCCGAGGTGGCGCGGTGAAGCGCAGCGGAATCCTCAACGGCCGGCTCAACGAGGCCGTCAGCCGGCTGGGCCACGGCGACGTGGTGGTCGTCGCCGACTGCGGCCTGCCCGTGCCGGACGGCGTGCCGTTCGTCGACCTCGCCGTCGTGCACGGCGTCCCGCGCTTCACCCAGGTGCTGGACGCCCTGCTGGCCGACGCCGTCTTCGAGGGCTGCGTCGCGGCCGAGGAGGCCCGCTCCGGCCCGGCGGCCGGCTGGGTCACCGAACGGTTCGCCGAGGTCGGCTACGTGCCGCACGCCGACCTCAAGGCACTGACGGCCTCGGCCCGGCTGTTCCTGCGCACCGGCGAGGCCACCGCCTACGCCAACGTGGTGCTGCGCTGCGGCGTCCCGTTCTGAGCCGGCAGCCGGTCGCCGGCGGGTGCGGCAGGCTGGAGGGCGTGAGCGCAGCCGCAGCAGCACCCGACGACGTCCCCGCAGCCGGCCGCCGGGTGGCGGTCTGGCGGCACGGCACGGCGGTGCCGGTGCCGCCGGACGAGCCGGTGGTCACCGCCTTCGACCTGGGGCTGTCCCGCGGCGACGGCGTGTTCGAGTCGGTGCTGGTCACCGGCGGCCGCACCCCGTGGCTGGCCGACCACCTCACCCGGCTGGCCCGGTCGGCAGCGCTGCTGGACCTCACCAGCCCCGGCGACGACGCCTGGCGGGCGCTGGTGGCCGCGGTCACCGGTGACTGGCCGGCCGGCACCGAGGGCGTGTGCCGGCTGTTCCTGACCCGCGGGACGGGCGACGACGGCCCGCCCACGGCGCTGGCGCTGCTGTCCGCCGTCCCCGCGGACACGCTGGTGCAGCGCACCGCCGGGATCTCCGTCGTCGCCCTGACGTACGGGCTCGCCGCCGACGTGCGGGCACACGCGCCCTGGCTGCTGGGCGGGGCCAAGACGCTGTCCTACGCGGTCAACATGGCCGCGCAGCGGCACGCGCACGCGCAGGGCGCCGACGACGTGGTGTTCACCGCGGTGGGCGGTGAGCTGCTGGAGGGCCCGACGTCGACGGTGGTGTGGGCCGCCGGCGGCGTGCTGCACACCCCGCCGGTCGCCACCGGGATCCTGGCCGGCACCACCCAGGCGCGGCTGTTCGCCCGGGCCGCCGACGTCGGCTGGCCCACCGCGGTCAGCTCCGGCACGGTCGCCGACCTGCACGCCGCGGACGCCGTCTGGCTGCTGTCCGGCATCCGGGGCGCGGCCACCGTGCACACCCTGGACGGCGTGCCGCGGGGCGACGCCGGTCTCGGCCGACAGGTGCGGGAGCTGCTCGCCCGGTAGGGTCGTCCCCGGTGCGCCGGGAAGTCTGGTCGGCAACTCCTCAGCCGACCTTCGCACCCCCGGAGCTGCCCCGTGACCTCCCCCGCACCGAGCCGCCTGTTCAGCCGCGGGTCGTGGAGCGAGGCCAGCCGGATCGCCGGCGTCCTCCGCCGCGAGACCGTCGGCGGCGTCCTGCTCATGATCGCCGCGGCCGCCGCACTGATCTGGGCGAACACCCCGTGGGCAGACGGCTACGAGTCGCTGCGGGACACGGTCGTGGGCCCCTCGGACCTGTTCGGACTGCACCTGGACCTCACGCTGGGCACCTGGGCCGCCGACGGCCTGCTCGCGATCTTCTTCTTCGTCGCCGGCCTGGAGCTCAAGCGCGAGTTCGTCGCCGGCGACCTGCGCGACCCCCGGAAAGCCGCGCTCCCGGTGGCCGCCGCGGTCGGCGGCATGATCGTGCCGGCGCTGCTCTACACGCTGGTCAACCTGGGTCAGGGGGACGCGCTGCGCGGCTGGGCCATCCCGACGGCCACCGACATCGCCTTCGCCCTCGCGGTGCTCGCGGTGATCAGCACGCACCTGCCCACGGCGCTGCGCACCTTCCTGCTCACCCTGGCGATCGTCGACGACCTGCTGGCCATCACGATCATCGCGGTCTTCTACACCTCCACGCTGGCGCTGACCCCACTGCTGCTGGCCCTGGTGCCGCTGGCCCTGTTCGGTTTCCTGGTGCAGCGGCGGGTGCGGTCGTGGTGGCTGCTGCTGCCGCTGGCCCTGATCACCTGGGTGCTGGTGCACGAGTCCGGCGTGCACGCCACCGTCGCCGGGGTGCTGCTGGCCTTCACGGTGCCCGTCGTGCGCAGCGACGCCGCCGGCGGACCGGACGCCGGACCAGGCCTGGCCGAGCACTTCGAGCACCGCGTGCGGCCGCTGTCGACCGGCCTCGCCGTCCCGGTGTTCGCGTTCTTCTCCGCCGGGGTGACCGTGGGCGGCCTGTCCGGCCTGGGGACCGCGCTGTCGGACAGCGTGGCGATCGGGATCGTGGTCGGCCTGGTGGCCGGCAAGGCGGTCGGCATCACCGGCGCCACCTGGCTGGTCAGCCGGTTCACCCGGGCCGAGCTGGACGACGACCTCGGCTGGCCCGACGTCCTGGGCCTGGCGGTGCTCGGCGGGATGGGCTTCACCGTGTCGCTGCTGATCGGCGAGCTGGCCTTCGGCGCCGGTTCCGAGCGGGACGAGCACGTGAAGATCGGGGTGCTGGTGGGCACCCTGCTGGCCGCGCTGATCGCCGCCGTCCTGCTGCGGCTGCGCAACGCCCGCTACAAGCGGATCTGCGAGGAGGAGACCGTCGACGAGGACGAGGACGGCATCCCCGACGTGTACGAGCACCCGGACGACGTGCGGCCCCGGCAGCCCCGCCCGAGCAGTGGCGCGCACCCCCTCGAGGAGCGCTGAGCCACGTTCGCCCAGAGCTGAGAAAGAGGCTTGCAGACCCCGCCCCGGCAGTCGTACGGTCGATGCAACACGGGAGAGGAGGTGGTCCAGAAATTGCATACGTTCAGGACTCGTGAGGTGGCTGTCCGCTAGCCGCCGTCCAGATGGGCCGCCCGCTCTGCACCCGGTCGAAGACCGACCGCGTCGCTGAGCGAGAGGCATCCCGCCCGTCCGTCGACCCGGCGGCTGGCGAGAACCGGACAGTCACCCGACCCCCGAGCCGCCGACCGTGTCCAGTCGGCCCGCCCGCAGCTCCCCACCCACCGTGGGTGAGAACCGGCGGAACAGCTCGGGGGTTGTCCGTTCTCCGGGGGGGGTCACGTGCAGCTCGGCGGCCTCCCCGTCGCGCACGACGTCACCGCCGGCGCGTGGCTGCCGGCGGCGCTGGGCGCCCCGGGCACCGTCGCCTCGCTCGTGCCCGCCGGGTACCCCGCCCACGCGCGGGTGTTCCACCCCGCCGCCCGCTACGACGGCGACGACGACATCGACGTCGAGTGGGCCGAGGTGGCCGCCGAGAACGGCACCGTCGACCACCCGCTGATGCAGTGGCCGGCCATCACGGGGGGCTGGCAGTACATCGCCGAGGACAGCCAGCCGCCCACCTGGGACGGCGCCCCGAGTGACGGCCACCTGCCTGTGCAGGTCGCCGAGGTGCTCGCCGCGGTGCTGGCCCGGCACACCGCCACCCCCGAGGACTGCTTCTTCGGCCGCTGGGACGGTCTGGGCCACGACACCGCGGCGCTGGCCGGCGTCCCCCGGCTGGTGCTGCCCACGTACCCGATGGTCCTGGTGCGCGGCCGGGTGGCCGACGCCGTGCGCAACCTCGCCCCGGAGCCGTGGGAGCAGAGTGCGCACGTGTGGTGGCCGGCCGACCGCTCCTGGGTGGTGGCCACCGACGTGGACCTGATGAGCACCTACGTGGCGGCCGGTACCGCGTGCGTCGCCGAGCTGCTGGAGATCGAGGGCCTGGAGGTGGCGCCGGCCGTGCCGACCGACGCCCTGCACTGGGAGTCCGACGAGGTCAACCCGGCGCCGCCGCGGCCGGTGCGGGGATGACCCCGCCGCTGGTGGAGGAACGGCTGACCCGGGCGCTCGGCGGCTGGGCGGTGGCGTCGGTGGTGGGCGGCGCGGCGCTGTCGCTGTCGCCACGCACCCGGGCCTTCGGCCGGCAGACGGCGGCCTGGGGCGCGGTGGACGGCGTCATCGCCTGGGCCGGCGCCCGGGGCCGGGCCCGCAAGGGCCCGACCGACCCGGTGCGGCTGCGCCGGGTGCTGCTGCTCAACGCCGGCCTGGACGTGGGCTACGTGCTGGCCGGCGCCGCGCTGGTCCGGCACGGTCGGTGGGCCGGCGACGGCTGGGGCGTCGTCGTCCAGGGCGCGTTCCTGCTGGCCCTCGACGCCACCGCCGCCCGCGCCCTCCCCTGACCCCGTCCCCCAACTGACTTTTTCGGGCACAAGTCAGTTCCGGCGGTCGGGTCGGGTCGGGTCGGGTCGGGGGACTAGAGCTCGGCGAGCTCCCGCTCCAGGTCGTCCAGGCCCAGGCTGCCCTGGGACAGCGCGGCCATGTGCCAGGCCTTGAGGTCGAAGGCGTCGCCGTGGGCGCGGCGGGCGGCCTCCCGCCCGGCCAGCCAGGCACGCTCCCCCAGCTTGTAGCTGATCGCCTGGCCGGGCATGCCCAGGTAGCGCACCAGCTCGCTGTCCAGGAACGCGGCGTCCCGGCCGCAGTTCTCCCCGAAGAACGCCCGGGCCAGCTCCGGGGTCCACGGCTTCCCGCGGTGCTCGGCGAGGGAGCCCTCGGCGTCGTCCGGGATCGGCAGCTCCAGGTGCATGCCGATGTCGACGACGACGCGGACGGCGCGCATCTGCTGGGCGTCCAGGTAGCCCAGCCGGGCGCCGGGGTCGGTGAGGAAACCCAGCTCGTCCATCAGCCGCTCGGCGTAGAGCGCCCAGCCCTCGACGTTGGCACCGATCGAGCCGAGCGAGGTCTGGTAGGTGGACAGGTCGCCGGAGACGTAGGCCCACTGCGCCAGCTGCAGGTGGTGGCCCGGGACGCCCTCGTGGTACCAGGTCGAGACCAGATCCCACAGCGGGAAGCGCTCCCGGCCCAGGGTGGGCAGCCAGGTGCGGCCGGGCCGGGAGAAGTCCTGGGTGGGGCGGGTGTAGTACGGCGCCGCGGCGCTGCCGGGCGGGGCGATCATCGCCTCCACCCGGCGGATGGGCTCCGCGAGGGAGAAGTGCGTGCCGTCGAGGGCGTCCATCGCCTCGTCCATCATCGCCTGCAGCCGCTGACGCACCTGCTCCACGCCCTGCACGGACTCGCCGTGCTCGTCGAGCCAGCGCATGGCCTGCATCGGGGTGGCGCCGGCCAGCACCTCGTGCGCGGCGGCGCGCTGCTCGACCAGGATCCGCTGGTGCTCGGCCCAGCCCCAGGCGTAGGCGTCCTCCAGCCCGGTGCCCGCGCCGAGGTCGGTGCCGTTCCAGGAGCGGGCGAAGCGCGCGTAGCGCTCCCGGCCGACGGCGTCCGGGGTGCCCTCGGCCCGGGGGGCGTACTCGTCGCGCAGGAAGTCACGGACCTCGGCGACGGCGCCATCGGCCAGCCGTGCGGCGTCGTCCAGCTGGGTGCGCAACGAGTCGGGGCCGGCGGCCACGACGGAGGCGAAGTACGGCCCGGCCAGCCACTCACCGAGCTGACCGACCACGGTGTGCACCTGGCGCGGGGCGGCGAACAGGCCGCGGTCGGCGCCGGCGGTCAGCGACTCGCGGTAGCCGCGGTAGGCCTCGGGCACGCGGGCCAGCCGCCTGGCCAGGACGGACCAGTCCTCCTCGGTGGCCGTCGGCATCATCGAGAAAACCTGCCGGATGGAGTGCAGCGGGGAGAACAGGTTGGACACCTGCCGCAGACCCTCGCCGGCCTGGTGCTGGGCGAGGCTCGCTGTGAGCCGCTCGCGCAACAGCCGCGCGCAGCGGCGCTCCACCGGGTCCTCGCGCAGTGCCGGGTCCTCCCGGAGCACCCGCTCCAGCTCGTCCAGCGTCGCCCGGTCGAGGTCGGCCTCGGCGTCCAGCCCGGCGGGGCTGGTGTCCGGCAGCCGGTCGCTGGCCGGGTCGGTGCCCAGCGCGGTGGCGGTGATCGGGTCCAGCGCGCAGACGGCGGCGACGTGGGCGTCGGCCACCTGTCGCGGGGTGGCGGGGCGGGCGGACCCGGGGGTGGTGGGGCGGGCGGACTCGGTCATCGGATCCTCTCCAGGCGGGCGGACATCGTCGGGCGCAGCGGCTGGTCGGTGGCGGCGCGGTCGACGGCGTACATCAGCGCGCCGTCCACGATGCCGTACAGCCGGGTCGCCGAGACGACGTCGGGGTGGTCGGGGGTGCGGGCCAGGACGTCGCTGGTGAGCTCCCAGCTGGTGGTGGTGCGGGCCCGGCCGACGTAGATCTCGACCAGGCCGTCCGGTGCGGCGACGAGCAGCTCGACCTCGTCCTCGCCCCGCGGGCGCCAGAACCCGGACTCCCGGGTGTCCGGCCCGGCGACCGAGCCGTCGTCGGCGATCCGCCAGGTGCGCGACTCGTAGGCGAGGAAGTCCCGCCCGTCGTGCGCGAACCGCACCCACTGGCCGAACCGGTGGTCGCCGGCGGCACCGGCGGCCTGGCCCTCGCCGTGCCACTCGCCCAGCAGCGGCAGCACCGACAGCAGGGCATGGGCGACCTCCGGGCCCTCCCGCACGTCGACGGTGTCCGGGACGGGCAGCACGGTCGGGCCGGCGGCGGGCTCGCCGGGCAGCCCGGGGGGCAGCGGGGCGCTCATCGGGTGCGCCCCTCGCGCTCGCGGCGGACCGGGCGCCTGGACAGTCGGACGGCCCCCGACGCGCACCACAGCGCGCCGAGGACGGTGAGGGCGACGAGCACCCATGCGGAGACCAGACCCATGGCCCCACGCTATCGGCGGCTCCCGGACGCGGCAGCGCCCGACCCCGGCGGCCGAGGACCTCCCGCCGGCTGCCTGCGCCCTGGGGCGTCCACCGGCGCGCGAACCGGTTCCGGGCTGTCACACTCCCCGGCGTGGTGACCACCGCCGGCGTACCCGCCCGGGCCGAGCCGACCCGCGAGCTCACCGACTCGTCCCACGCCCTGCCGGCCGCGCCGCGGGAGCGCTAGGTGCCGTTCACCGGCAGCCACGTCGCCGCGGTCCTGCCGTTCCTGCGCACGCCGCTGCCCGCCTCGGCGCTGGTGGCGGGCAGCCTGGCCCCCGACGTCGTCTCCTACCTGCCCGTGCACCCGGGCTTCCGCACGCACACCGCGCTCGCCGTGGTGACCGTGGACCTGCTGCTCGGGGTGGGGCTCTGGGCGCTGTGGCACGGGCTGCTCGCGGCACCGCTGCTCCGGGCCGCCCCGGCCGGACTGCGCGGGCGGCTGCCCGACGTCCCGATCGGTGTGCGGCGGCGGGTGCGCTCGGCCCGGGACGCGGCGCTGCTGGCCGGCGCGGTGGTTCTGGGTGCGGCCACGCACGTGCTGTGGGACGAGTTCACCCATCCTCGCCGCTGGGGCACCGAGCACCTGTCGGTGCTGGGCAGCACCTGGGCCGGTGCACCGGGGTACCGCTGGGCCCAGGACGCCAGCAGCGTGCTCGGCCTGCTCGTGGTCGGGGTGTGGCTGGTGCTGTGGTGGCGGCGGACGACGGCGGTGCCGGTGCCGGCCCGTCCCGGGTGGTGGTGGCCGTGGCTCGTGGTCGGTGCAGCCGGGGTGGTGGGTGGGCTCAGCGCGGTGCCGGGCGCACCGGGTCTGCGGTCCGCGGCGGTCGCGGCGGCGTTCCGCGGCGGCGGCGTGGCTGTCACCGCCGCGCTGGTGCTCGCGGCGGCCTGGTGGGTGGCGTACGCCGTGCGCGGCCGGAGCGCCGCCCGGCGGTGACCGCCCTGGTCAGCCCGCCGCTGCCCGCTCGTCGCGGTCCTGCCAGGTGCAGACGCACACCTCGTTGCCCTCCGCGTCGGCGAGCACCCAGAACGAGCGCGCGGCCGAGTCGTCCAGCAGCCGCCCGCCGGCGTCCAGCGCGGCCTGGACCCGGGCCGGCGCCTCGTCGTGGGCGACGGTGAGGTCGAGGTGGATGCGGTTGCGCTGCGGGCGGGGGGTGTCCATCTGCTGGAACCAGACCGCGGGCAGCTGACCGGCCGGGTCGACCAGGGAGTCCGCGGACGGGCCGTCCGGGTGCGGCTCGGCGACGTACCCGAGCACGGCGGCCCAGAACGGGCGGACCCGGGCGATGTCGAGGGCGTCCACGGCGATCTCCAGCGCCTGCACCGGGCGGGCAGGTCCGGACGGGGCCGCGAGGACGGCGGGGCCGCCCAGCGCATGGGTGACCGCCCGCGCCAGATCGGCGTCCCGGGTGGTCACCGCGCCCAGCGCCCGGGTCTGCAGCAGCAGCTCCACCCGGTCGGGGCGCAGGTCGGCCCGCAGGTGCGCGTCGGCGTCCGCGCCGCACGCCTGCACCGCGGTGCGGGCGACGTCGACGGCGTCCGTCAGCGACGGCACGGGCACGGACGCCGCCAGCGCGCCCAGCAGGAACCGCCATCCGGCGTCGGCGACCGCGGCGGAGGCGTCGGTGCGGGAGAGCAGGTCGGTGGGTGCGCTCATGCCGCCCATCCTGCCCACCACCCCCGACACCCGCGCCCGCCGGCAGCGACCACCCCCGCACAGCACGGTGCCCGTCCCCGCACGTGCGGGGACGGGCACCGTGGGGTGTCGAACGGTCAGGCGATGGCGAGGGTGGTCTCGTTGAGGCCGACCTGGGCCGCCAGCGTGCGCTCGGCCCGGCCGACCGGCGCCAGCGAGCGGAGCTTCCAGTTCCCGGGGGCGGCGAAGAAGCGGAACTCGCCCTCGGGGCTGGTGACCACCTCGGCGGTGAACTCGTCGGTGGAGTCCAGAAGCCGCACGTAGGCACCGGCCACCGGGGAGCCGTCGTGCCACACCTGGCCTTGGATGACGGTCTGCGTGGTCAGGTCGATCCCGGCCAGCGCACCGCCCTGCTTGGGCGCCCCGCACACGTCAGGCTCCCTTGGCGATCGGGACGCCGACCAGCGAGCCGTACTCGGTCCACGAGCCGTCGTAGTTCTTGACGTTCTGGTGGCCCAGCAGCTCGCGCAGCACGAACCAGGTGTGGCTGGAGCGCTCGCCGATGCGGCAGTAGGCGATGGTGTCCTTGGAGGTGTCCAGGCCGGCGTCGGCGTAGAGCTCGGCCAGCTCCTCGTCGCTCTTGAAGGTGCCGTCCTCGTTCGCGGCCTTGCTCCACGGCACGTTCACCGCGGTCGGGATGTGGCCGGGGCGCTGGGCACCCTCCTGCGGCAGGTGCGCGGGGGCCACGAGCTTGCCGGCGAACTCGTCGGGCGACCGGACGTCGACCAGGTTCTTCTCCCCGATCGCGGACACGACCTCGTCGCGGAACGCGCGGATGGAGGTGTCGGGCTCGGACGCCGAGTACTGGGTCGCCGGGCGGCTGACGGCCTCGGGCGAGAGCGGGCGGCTGTCCAGCTCCCACTTCTTGCGGCCGCCGTCGATGAGCTTGACCTCGCGGTGCCCGTACAGCTTGAAGTACCAGTACGCGTAGGCGGCGAACCAGTTGTTGTTGCCGCCGTACAGCACGACGGTGTCGTCGTTGCCGATGCCCTTGGCGCTCAGCAGCTGCTCGAACTGCTCGCGGTCGACGAAGTCACGGCGCAGCGGGTCCTGCAGGTCGGTCTTCCAGTCGAGCTTCACCGCGCCCTCGATGTGGCCCTTGTCGTAGGCGCTGGTGTCCTCGTCGACCTCGACGAAGACGATCCCGGCGTCGCCGAGGTGCTCCTGCGCCCAGTCGGCGGTGACGAGCACGTCGTTGCGGCTCATGGGTGGTTCCTCCCGGTAGGTGGTGGTGCGGAGCTGGTGGGGTGGGTCAGGCGGGGTGCGGGCCGGCACTGCGCGAGGCGGTGGCCCGCCTGGCGAGCAGGTACACCTCACAGCCGAGGCAGAAGCCGGTCGTGGCGTTCAGCAGGGCGGCGACCAGCGCCGCACCGGTGGCGACGGCGCCGAGCACGGGCAGCCCGGTGGCGTAGCCGACCAGGCCCACGAGGGCGAAGCCGGCCCCGACGGCCTGGGCGAAGCGCGGTGGCCCCTCGGCCTCGCGCTCGGTCGGCGGCCCGAGGCGGGGTGCGACGAGCACCCGGAACAGGAGGCCGTAGGGCGCGTACCGCAGCCCGGCGAGCGCGCCGACCGCGAACACCGCCAGCTGGACGGCGAGCAGCACGCCGCTGCCGGTGAGCAGGACGGCGACGAGCACCGCGCTGGTCAGCCAGGCGGCGAGACGCAGCCCGCGCGGGTCGACCTGGCGAGCGTCAGCGGGACGAGCGGGGATGGTCATGGTGGTGCGGGCCTCCGGACGGCGGACAGGGCGCGTCTGGGCGGGTGGTCACGCCCTCAGGAGACCGGACACAGGCAGCTGCCCAGGCGGCACAGGTCGACTGTGCGGCGCGAGGTCAGCAGGGGGTCCACGGCGCCGAGGGTAGCAACGCGCCGGCGCCGCCCGGTACCGCCGATCACCGCCCTCCCCCCACGGGGGCGTGCGCGTCGGCCAGCGCCTCGAGCTCGGCGGGCCGCGGGGCACCGCTGGAACGGCCCAGCAGGGTGCCGGCCCGGTCGAGGTAGAACAGCGTCGGGGTGCGCCGCACGTCCAGCCGGCGCACCTCGTCCAGGTGGCTCTCGGCGTCGACGTGCACGTAGGCCAGCCCCGGGCGACTGGTCTGCATCTGCTGCAGCCGAGCCCGGGTCTGCCGGCACGGCGCGCAGAACGCCGTGGAGAACTGGACGACGGTGAGGTCGGCCGCGCCCGGGTCGATCCCGAGGCCGGCCAGCACCGACTGCGTGGTCACCTGCGCCCCCTGCCCACCCACCGACGACATGGGAGCCCGCACCGCGCCGTCCCGGGCGCGCACCCAGAGTGCCCCGAGGGCGCTGACCAGCAGGGCCACCCCGAGGACGACGACGCCGACTCCGCTCACGGCAAGCGCCAACCACCCCCGCAGCCGCGGTGTTCCCCCGGCGGCTCAGCGCAGGACGGCGTCGGTGGCGCGCACGTCGACGAGCAGGCCGTCGCCGGCCACCCGCAGCCCGGTGACCTGCAACCCGAAGGGCAGCTCGGGCACCGGGTAGCGCAGGTCGAGCAACCCCTGCACGCCGTCGACGACGGCCGGCGGCAGGTCCACGCCCACGACCGAGACCCGGTCGACGGTGACCACGACGTCCTGGCCGTCCAGCCGGACCGTGCCCGACCCGGCGAGCGGGACGTCCAACCCCACCACCTCGACCGTTCGGGTGACGCGCAGGCCGTCGCCGTCCCGGGTGACCGTGGCGTCGCCGCCGAGCTGCTCGGCGAGCAGCGCGTAGGACAGCGTGGCGCGGCCGTCGATGCGGTCGACCGGCACCTCGGCGACCTGCCCGCCGACCAGGTCCGACAGCGGCACGTGCACCCCGCGCAGCGAGACCTGGGCGGTGGTGCCGGCCGGCTGGCCCAGCTCCTCGGCGGTGAGCGCGACGCGCACGTCGTCGTAGCTGCCGCCCAGCACCTGGGTGAGGAAGGGGACGCCGGTGATGTCGACGTCGGGTGCCGAGGTCAGCCCGCCCTGGGAGGCCAGCTGCCGGGCGACGGCCTGCTCGGCGAGCCGGACACCCACCCGGTCGGCGGCCACGAGCAGCGCGACGAGCACCAGGAGCACGACGAGCAGCTTCCTCACAGCGGCACCTGCAGCGCCACCGAGTAGGCGATCGGCGCGACGGCGGCCAGCGGCAGCACGGCCTGCACGACCGGCAGCGCCCAGCCGCGCTGCGGTCGCTCGGCCACCACATAGGAGGCACCGACCGCCATCAGCGCGGTGACCACGCCGAGCACGGCGCCCGCGGTGCCGGCCGAGAGCTGCTCCTCCAGCCCGTCGGGCTGCTGCCGCAGCACCAGCACCCCGACCGCCGCGAGGACGGCGAGCAGCAGGCCGAGGAGCCCGCGGGGCACGCCGTCGGCCAGGGTGGGCCGGGGCAGCACGAGGTCGACCAGGTGCCCGGCGAGCAGTGCCGCCCCCGCGGCCAGCACCGCGGTGGTGACCGCGCGCGGCCCGTCGTCCACGCGGCCCAGGGTGAGCAGGAAGGATAGGGCGCAGACCGCGCAGACCAGCAGCACGACGCCGGCCAGCGAGGCGACCAGGTAGCGGCGCGGCGCCGGGCGGAGCATCTGGTGCACCACCATGACCAGGAACCCCGCGCCGAGGACGACGAGCAGCCCGTCCAGGCGCGGTTCCTCGGGCAGGACCATCAGCAGGTCGGCGCTGATCGCCGCGGCAGCGCCGATGCCGAGCGAGCCGACGAAGCCGCGGATGCCGGTGGCGGTCACCCAGGCGGCGACCAGGAGCAGCTGGAGGGCCAGCACCGCGGCCAGCCGACCGGCGTCCCCGAACTGCTCGGGCGCCAGGGCGAGCAGCGCGACGGAGACCACCACGACCCCGGCCGCGGGCAGGTGGTGCGCGCGTGCGGGGAGGTCGGTCTCCAGGGCGGCGTGGCTCACCGGTCGATCGTCGCAGACCCCGACCCGGCGGACCGGGCGGCACGGAGGGCCGCGCCGTCGGCGCGCGCATCGTCACCCGAGCGTGATCACCGGACCGGCCTGTCGTCCGTTACCCTTGGCTCCCACCTCGACAGAGCTGTCGATGCCTCCTGAGGAGACGACATGCGACTCGTGCTCATGACCTCGGCCCGCCAGGCCACCACGGAGGTGCTGCCGGCCCTCGGGCTGCTGGCCCACCAGGTGCGCGTCGTGGCACCCGAGCTGTCCAGCCTGCTCGACGGTGACGCCGGGGACGTCGTCCTCGTGGACGCCCGGCACGACCTGATCTCCGCGCGCACGCTGTGCGCGCTGCTCTCCTCCACCGGCGTGGCCGCGTCGCTGGTCGCGGTGCTCGCCGAGGGCGGGCTGGTCGCGCTGTCGGCGGACTGGGGTGTGGACGACGTCGTCCTGGACACCGCCGGTCCGGCCGAGGTCGACGCCCGGCTGAAGTGGGCCACCGCCCGCCGGCTCGCCGCCGCCACGCCCACCGAGTCCGCCGACGGCGGGGTCACCAAGGCCGGTGAGCTGGTCATCGACGAGCACAGCTACTCGGCCAAGCTGCGCGGGCGCCCCCTCGACCTCACCTACAAGGAGTTCGAGCTGCTGAAGTACCTGGCGCAGCACCCGGGCCGGGTGTTCTCCCGCGCGCAGCTGCTGCAGGAGATCTGGGGCTACGACTACTTCGGTGGCACCCGCACGGTCGACGTGCACGTCCGCCGGCTGCGGGCCAAGCTCGGCACCGAGCACGAGGCGCTGATCGGCACCGTGCGCAACGTGGGCTACAAGCTCGACCAGCAGGTGGCGGACGCGACGGCCGCCGCCGGCGTGGCCACCGACGCCGCGGCCGGCACGGGGCGGGACACCGCGGACCAGGTCGTCTCCTGAGCCCTGGCCCCTCCCCGGCAGCCGCTCACGTCACCGACGTCGAGCGGCTGTCGGCCGTCGACGTGGCCGACGTGCTGGCGCTGCTGGACGTCGCCACCACCGTGGACGGCGTCCGGCCGGTCTCCGAGGAGGGCGAGCTGCGGCTGCAGCACGGCGGCCCCCCGGGTAACCGCGACGTGCTGGCCCGGGACGACGCCGGGGTGCTGGTGGGCTACGCCCGGCTGGAGACCGGCGACGCCGGTGACGCGGTGGACGGCGCCGAGGCCGAGCTGGTCGTGCACCCCGGCGCCCGGCGCCGCGGCGTCGGCCGGGCGCTGCTCGCCCGGGTGGAGCAGCTCGCCGGCCCCGCGGCGCTGCGCGTGTGGGCGCACGGCCAGGTGCCCGGGTCGGGCGAGCTGGCGCGCAGCCACGGCTACCTGCGGGCCCGGGTGCTGCTGCAGATGCGCCGGCCGCTGGCCGGTGTCGACCCCGACCCGCAGCCGCGGCTGCCCGACGGCGTCACCGTGCGCACCTTCCGGCCCGGCGTGGACGAGGCCGCCTGGCTGACGGTGAACGCCCGGGCGTTCGCCACCCACCCGGAGCAGGGCCGCTGGACGCCTGCGGACCTCGCGCTGCGGGAGGCCGAGCCGTGGTTCGACCCCGACGGCTTCTTCCTCGCCTGGCGCACGGAGCCGGACAGGGGCGAGCGGCTGCTCGGGTCGCACTGGACGAAGGTGCACGCCGCC
The DNA here is from genome assembly GCF_010685995.1 of Goekera deserti. Taxonomy (GTDB): domain Bacteria; phylum Actinomycetota; class Actinomycetes; order Mycobacteriales; family Geodermatophilaceae; genus Goekera; species Goekera deserti. The sequence goes on from NZ_JAAGWK010000005.1 coordinate 219,221, forward strand.
GGCGACGCCGGCCCCGACCCGGTCGGCGAGGTGTACGTGCTCGGCATCGACCCCGACGCCCAGGGCATGCGGCTGGGCCGGGCGCTGACCGACGTGGGGCTGGCCCACCTGCGGGGCCTGGGCCTGGGCGAGGTGCTGCTCTACGTCGAGGAGGACAACGCCGTCGCGGTGTCGCTGTACGAGCGCAGCGGCTTCACCCGGTACGCCGTCGACGTGAACTGGGTCCGACCACACGACTGACCTGTCCACAGGCACGACGTCGGGGCCTGCGCCGAGGGAGCCCGGCGCCCTACCGTCCCCCGGGTGATCTGGATCGGGTGGTCGGTGACCGTGGTGGCGGTGCTGGTGCACCAGCTGGCGTACGGCTGCTGGATCGAGGAGGTCCGCTCCGAGGACTGGTGGCAGTGGTGGTGGACGCACGAGCAGCCCGAGGCCGCCCCGGTGCTGGTCCGCTGGGTCGCCTCCTCGGCCCTGGGGGGCGCCTGCTGGCTGCTGACCTGGACGGTGGAGACCCGCGGTCAGGCGCTGGGCACCGTCGGTGTCCTGGTCGTGGCGGTGCTGTCGGCCTCGGCGCTGCAGCGGCGGCTCCTGGTGGCCCGGTGGGCCCCCGAGGAGCCGAGGGACCTCCGGTGGGAGCGGGGCCTGGCCCGGGTGCGCGACCGGCAGGCGGACCGTCCGGTGCCGGGGGTCAGCCCCGCACCGTCACGCCCGGACGCGGGGTGGCCGGCACCGTGACGTCGTCGTCGAGCACGTCGGCGGCGGAGACCACGATCTGCGGGTCCGGCGTGCCGACGACGTCCTCGTCCCGGTCGGTGTAGCAGAACCGGTTGAGCAGGTGCCGCATCGCCTCGAGCCGGGCGCGCTTCTTGTCGTTGCTCTTGATCACCGTCCACGGCGCGAAGTCGGTGTCGGTCGCGGCGAACATGACCTCCTTGGCCTCGGTGTAGGCGTCCCACTTGTCCAGCGAGGCCAGGTCGGTCGGGGACAGCTTCCACCGGCGCACCGGGTCGATCTGGCGCACGATGAACCGGGTGCGCTGCTCCGAGCGGGACACCGAGAACCAGAGCTTCACCAGGTGGATGCCGCTGTGCACGAACATCCGCTCCAGCTCCGGGCACTGGCGCATGAACTCCAGGTAGTCCTCCTCGGAGGTGTAGCCCATCACCCGCTCCACGCCGGCGCGGTTGTACCAGGACCGGTCGAACAGCACGATCTCCCCGCCGGCGGGCAGGTGCTGCACGTAGCGCTGGAAGTACCACTGCCGCTGCTCGCGCTCGGAGGGCTTGTCCAGCGCGACGACGCGGGCCCCGCGCGGGTTGAGGTGCTCGGTGATCCGCTTGATCGTGCCGCCCTTGCCGGCCGCGTCCCGGCCCTCGAAGAGCACGACGATCTTCTGGTCGGTGTCCTTCACCCAGCTCTGCAGCTTCAGCAGCTCGATCTGCAGCTGCCGCTTCTCCCGCTCGTACTCCTTGCGCTGCATCCGCTCGTCGTACGGGTAGTTCTCCCGCCAGGTGTCCACCAGGGCGCCCTCGGGGTCGACCAGGTCACGGTCGTCGTCCCAGTCGCCCTCGCCGTCGGTGTCGAGCAGCTCGTGCAGGCTCCAGCGGCTGAGGTCGATGCTCTCGGCCGGGTCGTCGGCGTCCATGGCGGCATCCAGGTCGGTCTGCGGGTCGGCGTCCGGGCGGCTCTGCACATCCGTCATGGACAGGGTGTCCCCAGCCACCGGGCGTGTCATGCACCACACGTCAGCCGGTGCGAGCGTGCCTGGTGCAGACCCCGGCGAGGTGGTCCAGCAGCTCGTCGCCCACCCGGGCCCAGGTGCGGTGGGCCACCGAGGCCCGGGCCCGGCCGGCGGCCTCCCGCACGGTCGCCGGCGCGTCCCGCAGGCCGGCCACCAGCGCGGCCAGCTCGTGCGGGTCGTCGCCGGCCCACAGCCAGCCGTTCTCCCGGTGCCGCACCAGGTCCAGCGGGCCACCGGACGCCGCGACGACGGCGGGCACCCCGGCCGCGAGCGCTTCCTGCACCGCTTGGCAGAACGTCTCGTCCGCACCCGGGTGCACGAGCAGGTCCAGGCTGGCCACCAGCCGGCCGAGCTCGTCGCCGACGTGCTGGCCGACGAAGCGGGCAGCCGGCATCGCCCGCTCCAGCTGCCGCCGCTGCGGCCCGTCACCGATCACCACCAGCCGCACCCCGGGCAGCCGGCTCAGCGGGGCCAGCAGGTGCACGCGCTTCTCCACGGCCAGCCGGCCGAGCACGCCGACCAGCAGCTCCCCGCCCGGGGCCAGCTCGCGGCGCAGCACCGGGTCCCGCCGGCGGGGGCAGAACTGCTCGAGGTCCACCCCGCGCGGCCACAGCGCCACCGGCCCGATCCCGTGCCGGCGCAGCAGGGTCGCCGACGCCGACGACGGCGCCAGCGTGAGGTCGGCGGCGGCGTGCAGCGCGCGCAGCCGGCGCCAGGCTGTCCCCGCTCCGCCCGGCAGCCGGTAGCGGGTGGCGAAGGCGGCCAGGTCGGTCTGGAACACGGCCACCGACGGGATGCCGAGCGCCCGCCCGGCCCGCGCAGCGGCACCACCGAGCACGGCCGGCGAGGCCAGGTGCAGCACGTCCGGGGCCAGCCGGCGCAGCACGTCGGTCAGCGCGGTGCCGGGGCGGGCCACCGACAGCTCCCGGTAGCCGGGCATCCGCAGCGAGGGCACCCGGACGACCTCGATCTCCGCGCCGCACCGCGACTCGTAGCTGGCACCCGACGGGGCCACCACCACCGGGGCGTGCCCACGGACGGCGAGGTGGTCGACGGCGCGCAGCACCGAGGTGACCACGCCGTTCACGGCGGGCACGAACGTCTCGGCCACCACCGCGACGCGCATGCCGTCACCGACCAGGGCGTCCCGCCGCACGGTGTCGACCCCGGACCCGAGGGCGCCGGGCGGCAGCGCCCGGGACCCGAGCACGGTCACGTCGTCCGGACCCGGTCCTGCGACGTCGCTGCCGCGACCGGCGCGTACACGGCGTCGACTGGCGGCACCGGCGGCAGCAGGTGCACCTCGATGACCAGCCCGCGGGTGCTCCCGGCCCCGGCGAGGTCGCGCCACGGGGAGCGTGCGGCCGGCTCACCGGACACGCCGGGCCCGCTCCCGCGGTAGCGCACCCGCACGGGGCAGACCGTGGCACCGGCCTCCACCGCGGCGCGCAGCACCGCGGGGTGGCCCGGATCGGAGCCGGTCAGCGTCACCGACCGGCCCGCGGCGACCAGCTCGGCCACCCGATCGGCGAGCGAGGACCCGTCCTCCGGCAGCACGGCTCCCGCCCGCCGGACGAGCGGGCCGACCAGCGGCGAGCGGGCGAGCTCCCCGGACGCGACGGGCACGGCGGGCAGCACCGTCAGCAGCGCCAGGTCGCCCAGCCAGCAGAGCGGACCGGTGAGCACCAGCAGGCCCGGGCCCCGGTCCGGGCCGGTGCGCGGCCAGGCGACCGGCGAGGCGTGCACCTCCACCCGCACGCCCAGTGCGGTCAGCGTTCGCGCGGCGGCGCAGGTGACCAGGCGCTGGCGGCCCCGGGGCCCGGTGAGCGGCACCCGCGCCGAGGAGGCGGCGACACCGGCCATCGTCCCCGCCACCCGGACGACGTCCCGGTAGCGCGCCGCCGGCCCGGCCGGGACGGCGGCGTGCCGCCCCGGGGTCCGGTGCCGGAGGGTGCGGCGCGACAGCTGTGCCGGCACCGGCGGCGACGGCTCGCCGAGCATCGGGTGGGTCAGCAGCGAGACGGCCGGGGACGGCATCGGCGGGTACGGCCCGGCGTCGGCGGACGGCAGCGGCGCCGCCGCGTGGGTGGGCGACGGTACGGCGGAGGGCACGGCAGTCGGGGGCACGGCGGTCTCGGGCATGGCGGTCACGTCGACACCTCGGGGTGTCGGGAGCCCCCTGCGGGCCCCGGACGCCTCGAGGATCGGCCGGGGAGGTGGCCCTGCGGTGTCCGCGGGGCGGCGGCGCCACGACGACTGGCCGACAGCGTCGGTGCCACGGCAGGCCGGCCTCGTGCGTCCCACCCGCCTCATGCCCTGGTCGCCGAGCCGACACCTGGAGTTGCCCGCGCAGGTGCTCTCCGTACACCCGGAGCGGGTCCCCTCGCAGGGAGCCGACAGGTGCACGCATCGCCATGTGCGCATGGGGCCCACCCAGGACAGAGGAGCAGGACATGGGTCACGGACACGACCACCCGCACGACCACGACCACACCGAGGTCGCGGGCAGCTGGCGGGACCCGGAGGCCGGCGACCGGCTCTCGGTGTCCCGTCGCCGCTTCCTCGCCGGTGCCGTCGCGGCCGGGGCAGCCGCGGGCCTGGGCAGCACGGTGGCCGGCCTCGGCCAGGGCGTCGCGGCCGCGGCGCCGAAGGGCAGGCCGACACCGGTGAACCCGTGGACGGGCACCAACCGGTTCCTCGCCGGTGACCACCACATCCACACCCAGTTCAGTCCGGACGCCCAGTACGAGGTGGAGACCCAGGTGTCCAAGGCCGCCGAGTACGGCCTGGACTGGATGGTCGTCACCGACCACGGCGGGACCGCGCACCAGAAGTACTCGATCGACCAGGTCACCCCCCGGATCGAGGCGTCCCGCGAGGCGCACCGCGACCTGCTGGTGTACCAGGGCCTGGAGTGGAACATCCCCGGCGCCGAGCACGCGACGGTGTTCCTGCCGCCGGGCGCCAACAGCGTCGAGATCCTGCGCGCCTTCGAGGCCGGGTACGACGGATCGGTGCTGGCCGATCAGAAGAAGGTGGTGCGGTCCACCTCCGGCGACGGTGAGCCGTTCGCGTTGGAGGCACTGCGGTACCTCGACCAGCAGGTGCGGGGCGGGCGTGCCGAGATCGCGCTCATGTTCGCCAACCACCCGGCCCGTCGGGGCATCGACAGCCCGCACGAGATCCGCAACTGGCGCGATGCGGCCCCCGAGGTGGCGGTGGGCATGGAGGGCGCTCCCGGGCACCAGGCCGCCGGCATCCCGCTGGACATGCGCGGCCCCGGCAAGGCGCGCGGCTACTACGACTTCGCGCCCACCGAGGACAGCTTCCCGGGCTACGCCCCCTCGGCGACGGAGAACCCCTACCGCACCTACGGCGGCTTCGACTGGATGACCGCGAAGGTCGGCGGGCTGTGGGACTCCCTGCTCGCCGAGGGCCGGCCGTGGTGGGTCACCTCGACGTCGGACTCCCACCAGGTCTGGCTGGACACCCTGGAGCCCGGCGAGCAGCCCTACGCCACCACCGGCAGCCGGGGCACGCCGATCGACACCGGCGTGCAGCAGACGGGCTACGGCGACTTCTGGCCCGGGTACTACAGCTCCACGCTGGTGGCCGCTCAGCGGCGCACCTACGTCAGCGTGATGCGCGGGCTGCAGGCCGGCCAGGTCATCGCGGTGCACGGGCGGCTGATCGAGGGCATGGACGTCCGCGTGCGGGCGACCCGCGGGGACGGTGACGCCCGCGGGGTGACCCTGGGTGGGCGTACCCACGTGCAGCGCGGCGGTGACGTGCAGGTGGAGCTGACCATCGAGCTCGCGGCCGGTCCCAACGCCGCCGGGATGGTGCCGAAGCTGGCCAAGGTCGACCTGATCAGCGGTCCGGTGACCGGGGCCGCGGCCGACCGGGACACCCTGTCCGCACCGCAGACCTCGGTGGTGGAGACCTTCGAGGTCCCGGCAGGCGCGCGCAAGCGGGTCCGGCTGGAGCACACGTTCCGCAACGTGCAGCAGTCCTTCTACCTGCGGGTGCGGGGCAGCGACGGCAACCAGCTGGACAGCGCGGGCAACCCGCTGATCGACGTCGCCGGCGCCGAGGACCCCTTCGCGGACCTGTGGTTCTACGCCAACCCGGTGTTCGTCGACGTCCTCGGGTGAGCGCGGTGTGGCAGGCCGTCGTCCTCGGCCGTGCGCTGTCGGACGACCACCTGACCGCCGCCCTGGACGGCGCGCTGGCCCCCCGGGGCCGGCGCGCCGTCGAGGTGCGGACCCACGTGGACCGGAGCTCGGCCGTCGCGCGCACGGTGGTCAGCTGGCGCACCGACGGGCACCCGGCCGACGACGCGCGGGTGGCCACCGACCTGGACGGCGAGGTGCTAGGCCCGGCCGGGGACGGGCCACCGCCCCCGTGGCTGGACGGCAGCGGCGGGCGCTGCGTGCGGTTCCCCGGAGACGACGCGCTGAGCGGCGTGCACCCGGTCGCCGAGATCGTGGCGGTCACCGCCATCGACCGGGTGGACGCCGTCGGTGGCGGGCTGGACGGCGACTCGCCGGTGGACACCCTGGGTGGTTGGCTGCGTCCGACCGTCGTCGACGGGCAGCTGGTGCTTCTCGTCGAGCCGGCCGAGGCGGGCCGGTGGCGCCCGGTGGAGATCCGCGACCCGCACCAGTGCTGCGGCGGTGCCCATTGACGAGGCGGCTGCAGCGGTGATCGCGGCGACCGCGGCGTCGATGGCGCTGATCGGTGCCCGCCTGCTCGGCGGCGGCGACCTCGGCTGCGTCGTCGACCGGGCGAGCGGGACGGTCAGCACCTTCACCGGGGACGTCGGGGCCGGGCGCGTGTCGGTGTACGACCGGACCACCGACTGCTGGGTGGTGGGCCGGTGCGAGGACGGCGAGGGTCCGCTGTGGCTCTACCACCAGGGCACGACGGGGTACCTGACCCTGACGCCCGCCGGCCCGGGCCGGCTGCGCGGCCACGACCACACCGGTCACGCCGCCTTCGAGGTGCTGACCAGCACCGCCGGCGACGTCGTGGAGGTGCTGGACCACGGCAGTGGACGGCGGCACGACTTCCTCGTGCATCGCGCCGACGAGCTCGCCGCCTGACCCCGCGCGGCGACGCAGAGCGACCAGGTCGCACCGGCGCGCAGTGGTTCACCCGCTGGACGCGTGTCGTACCCCACAGCGTGTCCGAAGCCTCAAGCCGCGTTCATCCCGCGTTAACCAACGGACCTGGATCCGTCCACCTCGCCTCCCTAGCGTCCTCGTCGTTGGTCCCCTGCTGCCCGGCTTCGACGTCCGGGAGCCCCACAGTCGAAAGGCCCTGAGTTGAAGCTCAGCACCAAGACGCGCGCCGCCGGAGTCACCGCGGCGCTCGCCACCTCCCTCGTCCTCTCCGCCTGCGGCGCGAGCAACGAGGAGACCAGCGACACCGGCTCCGGTGGCGGTGACAGCACGGCCGCCGAGCTGAGCGGGAGCCTCGTCGGCGCGGGCGCCAGCAGCCAGCAGTCGGCGATGGAGGCATGGCAGGCCGGCTTCCAGGGCGTGTACCCGGACGTCCAGTTCAGCTACGACCCGGCCGGCTCCGGCGCGGGCCGCGAGCAGTTCATCGAGGGCCGGGCCGACTTCGCCGGCTCCGATGCCGCCCTCGACGAGGAGGAGCTCACCGCCGCCTCCGAGCGCTGCGCCGGTGGCGAGGTCTTCGAGCTGCCGAACTACATCTCGCCGATCGCCGTCCTGTTCAACCTCGAGGGCGTCGACTCGCTCAACCTCACCCCGGCCACCATCGCGGGCATCTTCGCCGGGACCATCACCACCTGGAACGACCCGGCGATCGCCGCGGACAACCCGGACGCCACGCTGCCGTCGACCGCCATCACGCCGGTGCATCGCGCCGACGACTCGGGCACCACGGACAACTTCACGGACTACCTCTTCCAGGCCGCCCCCGACGTCTGGACCTCCGAGCCCGACGGCGTGTGGCCGCTGGAGGGCGGCGAGTCCGCCCAGGGCACCTCGGGTGTCGTCGAGGTCGTCACGAGCACCGACGGCGCCGTCACCTACGCCGACGCCAGCCGCGCCGGTGAGCTCGGTGTCGCCAGTGTCGCCGTCGGCGGCGAGTTCGCTGCGCCGACGCCGGAGGCCGCTGCCGCTGTCGTCGAGAACTCCCCCGCCGTCGAGGGCCGCGGTGAGTACGACTTCGCCATCGAGGTCAACCGGCTGACCGAGGGCTCGGGCGAGTACCCGATCGTCCTGGTCAGCTACCACGTCGGCTGCATCGAGTACGACGACAAGGAGAAGGCCGACAACGTCAAGGCCTTCATGAACTACGTGATCAGCGCCGACGGCCAGGCGACCGCCGCCGAGAACGCCGGCAACGCGGAGATCTCCGACAGTCTGCGCGAGCAGGCGCAGACTGCGGTCGACGCCATCACCACCGCGGGCTGACACCCGCCCGCCGCGATGGCCCGGGACGTCCACGGACGTCCCGGGCCATCGCACCGCCCGGACCCGGGCACCCATGACACACGACGAACGAGCCACGGAGCAGCGGTGACCGCCACGAAGGCCCCGACCGAACCACCGGTCCAGCGCACCGTCCGACGACCGGGTGACCGCATCTTCGCCGGCAGCGCCAAGGGCTCGGGCATCTTCATCCTGATCGTCCTCGCAGGCGTCGCCGCCTTCCTGATCAGCGAGGCACTCCCGGCCCTCACGGCCCCGGCGGACGAGATCCCCGGCGGCGAGGGGCTGACGGCCTACATCGCACCCCTGATCCTGGGCACCCTGCTCGGCGCCGTCCTCGCGTTGATCGTCGCCACGCCGCTGGCCGTGGGCATCGCCCTGTTCATCACCTACTACGCGCCCCGCCGGGTCGCTGCGGTCCTCGGCTACGTCGTCGACCTGCTCGCGGCCATCCCCAGCGTCGTGTACGGGTTCTGGGGCCTGGCCGTGGTCGCGCCCCGCATGGTGCCCTTCCACGAGTGGGCGGCCGACAACCTGTCGTTCCTGCCCTTCTTCGCCGGCCCGGCGTCCACCAGCGGGCGGACGATGTTCACCGTCGGCCTGGTGCTGGCGGTGATGATCCTGCCGATCATCTCGGCCATCTCCCGCGAGGTGTTCAGCCAGGCCCCGGCGCTGCACCGGGAGGCCGCCCTGGCCCTCGGTGCCACTCGTTGGGAGATGATCCGGATGGCGGTGCTGCCGTACGGCAAGTCCGGTGTCATCGCCGGCGCGATGCTCGGCCTGGGCCGCGCCCTCGGCGAGACCATGGCCGTCGCGATCATCCTCTCCGGCGGCGCCGGTGCGACGCTGAACCTGATCAGCAACTCGAACCCGTCGACCATCGCGTCGAACATCGCGCTGCGGTTCCCCGAGGCCACCGGCCTCGGGGTCAACACGCTGATCGCCAGCGGACTCGTCCTGTTCGTGATCACCCTCGTGGTCAACATGCTCGCCCGCTGGGTCGTCAACCGGCGCGCCGACTTCTCCGGAGCGAACTGATGAGCACCGAGACCCCGCTCGCACCGATCGGTTCCACGAGCGCCGCCTCGCCCGGCCCCGTGCAGACCCAGCGCCGCCTGCCCCGCTTCGCCGCCGCCGGGCTGTTCCTCGCGGGCGTCGCGGTGGGTGCCCTGCTGTCGGCGCTCACCGGCTTCAGCCTGGCGCTCACCGTCCTGTACGGCGTCGTCCTCGGCACGCTGGCGGTGTACGCGGTCTCCCGCCAGGTCGAGGGCCGACGCAAGGCGACCGACCGGCTGGTCACCAGCCTCGTGTCGACGGCGTTCGCCATCGCGATGGTGCCGCTGCTGTCCCTCGTCTACACCGTGCTCGACCGTGGCCTGGCCCGGCTGGACGCCTCGTTCTTCACCAACTCGATGTTCCGGGTGGTGGGCGAGGGCGGCGGCGCGTACCACGCCATCGTCGGCACGGTCCTCATCACCGCCCTGACCACCCTGATCGCGGTCCCGATCGGCCTGCTCACGGCCATCTACCTGGTCGAGTACGGCACGGGCCGGCTCAAGAAGGCCATCACGTTCTTCGTCGACGTGATGACCGGGATCCCGTCGATCGTCGCTGGTCTGTTCGCCTTCGCGCTGTTCACCCTGTTGTTCGGCAACGACGTCCGGCTGGGCCTCATGGGTTCGGTCGCGCTCGCGGTGCTCATGATCCCGGTGGTCGTGCGCTCCTGCGAGGAGGTGCTCAAGCTGGTGCCCAACGAGCTCCGGGAAGCCGCCTACGCCCTCGGCGTGCCGAAGTGGCGCACGGTCGTCAAGGTCGTGCTGCCGACCGCCATCGCGGGCCTGGGCACCGGCATCACGCTCGCGGTCGCGCGCGTCATCGGCGAGACCGCCCCGCTGCTCATCACCGTCGGCCTGATCACCGGGACCAACTTCAACCCGTTCGAGGGCCGCATGGCCACCCTGCCGGTCTTCGCGTACTACCAGCTCACCCAGCCGGGCACCGCCACGCAGGCATTCATCGACCGGGCCTGGACGGCGGCGCTCGTCCTCATCATGCTGGTGATGGGTCTCAACGTCGTCGCCCGCCTGATCAGTCGCCTGTTCGCCCCCAAGACCGGTCGCTGACCGGTCGCCCAGCCGAGAAGAAGCAGAAGGACACCTCGTGGCCAAGCGCATCGACGTCTCTGACCTCAACATCTACTACACCAACTTCCTCGCGGTGGAGGGCGTCAACGTCTCGATCGAGCCGCGCAGCATCACCGCGCTCATCGGCCCCTCCGGCTGCGGCAAGTCGACCTTCCTGCGTTCGCTCAACCGCATGCACGAGGTCATCCCGGGCGCGCGCGTCGAGGGCAAGGTCGTCATCGACGGCCAGGACCTGTACGGCTCCGACGTCGACCCGGTGAACGTGCGCCGCCAGATCGGCATGGTGTTCCAGCGCCCCAACCCGTTCCCGACCATGTCGATCTACGACAACGTCGTCGCGGGCGTGCGGCTGAACAGCACGCGGATGAAGAAGTCCGAGATGGACGACCTCGTGGAGACCTCGCTCAAGGGCGCCAACCTCTGGAACGAGGTCAAGGACCGCCTCAGCCGGCCCGGCTCCGGCCTGTCCGGTGGCCAGCAGCAGCGGCTCTGCATCGCCCGGGCGATCGCCGTGGAGCCCGAGGTGCTGCTGATGGACGAGCCGTGCTCGGCCCTCGACCCGATCAGCACCCTGGCCATCGAGGACCTCATGATGGAGCTGAAGGACCGCTTCACCATCGTGATCGTCACGCACAACATGCAGCAGGCCGCCCGGGTCAGCGAGGCCACCGGCTTCTTCAACCTCAACGGGGTCGGGCAGCCGGGCCGGCTGATCGAGTTCAACCCGACCGAGAAGATCTTCAGCAACCCCGACCAGAAGGCCACCGAGGACTACATCTCCGGTCGCTTCGGCTGAGGAAGGACCTCGTCCGAGCCGTGTGAGCTCAGCTGCAGGTGGTTCCCGACGCCGCCGTCCCCGTGGGGGCGGCGGCGTCCGTCGTCCCGGGGGTGGTGGCCGCGGGGTCGGCAGGTGGGGCGGCGCCGGAGACGGCCGCGGCGAGCGTGTCCGTCACCCGGCCGGACTCGATGACCGCGTCGAACAGCGCCCGCGCGGCGGTCTGGTCCAGCAGCACGTAGGAAGCGGCAGCGGGGGCGGCCGCTGCCGGGTCCCCCGGCAGCGGGGCAGCGGCGGGCACGGCGGGCGTGGCCGCCGGCGGGGCGCCGATCAGCGCGGACGGCGGCGGGACGTAGCCCGTCTGCTCCACCGGGAGGCCGAGCCGCTGCACGTGCTGGGCGGAGAGCCCACCGAGCGTGCTGCCCAGCGCCCGGACGTCGGCCAGCGTGGTGTCCCGGTCGACGATGAGGGCGTCGTCCACCCGGGTGAGGAACTGCGTGAGGGTGACCGGGTCGGCCAGCGCGGAGCCGGTGAGCGCCCCGTGCAGCGTCGCGGTGACCAGCCGCTGCTCGCGCTCGGCCACCACCTGACCGGTCGGCTCGTCGGCGACCGTGCCGGGGGCGAGCCAGCCGGCGGCGTCCTCACCGGACATCGTGGTCCGCCCCGCGGGCAGCGCCGCGGCGGCGGTGGTGGTGTCGACCGCCTCGGGCACGCACACCGACACGCCACCGAGCACGTCCACCAGGCCGGGCACCTCCGCCAGGTCCACCCCGACGTAGTGGTCGACCCGGACGCCGGACACCTGCTGCACCGAGCGCACCAGGCAGGACGGCCCGCCGGAGAGCAGCGCCTGGGCGAACGCCTCGGTGGTGGGCTCGCGCAGCGAGCCGTCGGTGCTCCGGCAGGAGGGGGTGTCCACCAGCGCGGCGGACGGGAAGCTCACCAGCACCGCATCCTCACCACCGTCGGACACGTGCACCAGCACGGTGCTCACCGACGCCACACCCTCCCGGTCGGGCAGCCCGGTTCCGACCACGAGATAGGTACGGTCGTCGGCCTGCAGTTGGGGCGCGAGCACCTCGGGGCCGTCGACGGAGAGCGCGTCGACCCGCTGCAACGACCGGTCGACGTAGACGTAGAGCCCGACGTAGTACCCGGACACCAGCAGCAGGACGGCGACCAGCACCGCCCCCACCCGGTGGAGGCGGCGGCGCAGCGGGCTGACCACGCGCGGAGCGCGCTGCGGGGCCGCGGAGCTGCCGCGTCGCCCCGGGGACGCGCCGGGCTCGTCGTCGAGGTCGTGCGGGATCAGCGCGTCCGGGCCGGGGATGGGCGGCACGGGCATGACCCGCCGGGCGACCCCGCTGCTGGGCCCGGCGACCGCGCGCGGCCCGGTGGCCGGCCCGGCGAGCGGGCCTGCGACCGTGGGCAGGTCCGACGACGTGCCGACGGGGTGGCCGACCGGCCGGCCGCCGGTGGCAGGTCCGGTCGGCAGGGGCCGGGACCAGGGGTCGTCCAGGGACCCCGGAGGTAGGGGCGCCATCGGCAGGCCACCGGTCGGGGCGGCCGGGCGGGAGCGGGGCGACGATGGCGCGGCCGGGCCGTCCCCGTCACGCGGGGGCAGCGACCAGCGGTCGTCGGCGGTCGACGCGGCCGGGCGACCCGACGGCTCAGCGGGCAGCGGGAACACCGACCAGGGGTCCGCCGCGGGCGCCGGGGCGGGCTCGCCCGGTCCCGACCGGTCGGCTGCACGCGACGGGCCGTCCCAGAGACCGCCGGCGGCCGCGCCGGGGCGGTCCCAGGACGGCGGTGACACGTGTGGCGTCCCGGTGCGGCCGCCGGCGGCCGTCGGCAGGTCACCGCTGCGCGGGCCGGCCGGGGGCAGCTGGCCGGTGGGCGCCTCGCCCGCCCGCGGCGGGATCGACGGGAGACCCCCGGTGCGGGGCTGGGCGGGCGTCGCGGCGGCGCGGCGCGGCGTGGGCTCGGCCGGTCGACCGGCGGCGGGTGCCTGCGGGCGCCCGGCGGGCGGACGCCCACCATCGCGTTCGGGCCCGGTGGCGGGCGCGACGTCGTCGGCGGCACGGGGCGGGAGGGACGGCGCGGACGAGGTGGCCGGTGTGCCCGGGCCGGTCCCGGGACCTCCGGGTGGCGGGGACCCCGGTCGGCGATCGGGGGCAGCGAGCCCCCGCCCGGTGGAGGACAGGCCCCGCCCGGTGGAGGACAGGCCCCGCCCGGTCGAGGACGGGTCCGGCCCGGTCGGGGTGGGGCCCCACCGGGTCGACGGTCCCGTCGGGCGGCGGGCCGGCGCCGGTCCCGGCGGGAGCCCCCGCCCACCCGGTGCCGGCCCACCGGTGGCGGCCGGGCCGTCGGTCAGGCCGCGGCCCGTCGAGGAGAGCCCCCGACCGGTCGACGTGGCATCACGGCGCGGGGCCGGGTCACCCGACAGACCCCGCCCCGTCGACGAGGCATCCCGACGCGGCCCCGGGTCGCCAGGGAGACCCCGCCCCGTCGATGACAGACCCCGGCCCGTCGAGGACGCATCCCGACGCAGAGCCGGGTCACCCGACAGACCCTGCCCCGGCGAGGACAGACCCCGACCGGTGGACGAGGCGTCGGGGCGCGGGGGCCCGGCCGCGCGGTCGCCGTCGGCCGAGGCACCACGACCGGTCGGGGCGGGCCCCCGGCCCGTGGCCGACCGGCCGCGACCGGTGGCGGGGCCTGTCGCAGGCGCACCGCCGTCCCGGGCGGGCGCTGCCGGCAGGGACGTGCCCCGCGGCGGGGCCGGTGGGGCCGTCGGCGGGCTGGGTGCCACCGGCGGGGCCGCGGGCGCGCGCCCCGCGGCGGGCGGGGTGGGCGGGCGGGAGCCGGTGGGCCGCACGAGCCCGGACAGCGCGTCCCAGGCCCCGCGCCCGCGGGACGTGGCGGCGGGCTGGGCGGGCGGCTGCGGGGCAGCCGGGGCCGCGCCCGGCCGGGCGGACGCCGGGTGCCCCGGGGACCGTTGCTGACCGGCGGGCGGCGTGACCGGTCCGGCCACCGTCGCCGGGCCGGGTGCGGGGGTGGCGGGCCCGGCGACGGTCCGCGGGCCACCGTCGCCGGCTGTGGCCGGGCCAGGGCCCGGCCGGGGCGGACCCGCCTGCTGCCGCGCCGAGGGTGCCGCCGCGGGTCCGCGCCCCGACGCCGCTGGGCCGGCGGCCGGCACGGAGGGGCGCCCCGGACCGGCCGGCCGCACCTGCCCGGGCGAGGAGGCGGGAGGCGCCGGCGGTGTCGCCGCACGGGGGGCAGGGCTCGGCTGATCCGCGGCGGGCACCGGACGTGCCGCCTGCCCCGCGGGAGGCGGACCAGGGGGCCGGGCCCCCAGCGGCGGGCGCTGCGCGGACCCGCCCACCTGCGGCGACGGGCCGGCCGGGGCCCGGCCGGGGCCACCCGGGAGCCGGCCGGCGTCGGCGGGACGAGCAGCATCGGCGGGACGGGCGGGGCGGCCGGAGAGCCGGCCGGAGTCGTCCGGGCGGGCCGGGGGCACCGGCGGTTGCTCACCGCGTCGGGCCGCGCGGCGTCCCGACGTCGTGGGGGCGCCGTCCCGGGCCAGCAGCGCCTCCACCGTCAGCCGGGTGGTGAGCGGGGCGTCGTCGTCCGGGGGCAGGGGGGCGGAGGTGTCGCGCCGTCCGGCGGGAGGGGTGGCGCGGCGGTCGGTCGAGCGAGGGTCGTCCCGCCCGTCTCGTCCTCGGTCCACCACTGGCGTCGACACCCCATCCTCGTGCTGCGGGCACGGTGCGTCGCAGCCTTCGGCCCCCCGGTCCAGGCACGGCCCCATCACGATACGGGTGCGGACCGCCCTCACACAGAGCACACGCCCAGATGCGCAGGAGGATCCACCCGTCGTCGGGAAGCGCTGCTGCACCAGGCGTCGTACCGTCCCGACGGTGAAGCTGCCGCTCATTCCCAGCCCTGCCGACGTCCTCAGCGCGGTCGACGGTCTCCGCGAGGGCATCACCGACGCTCTCGCCCTGGTCCCCCGGTTGGTCGCCGTCGTCGGGACGGCGGAGGACCTGCTGGGCCGGGTGTCGGCGGTGGTGACGCGGGCCGAGGAGGTCGTGGGACGCGCGGAGTCCGCGGTGGCCGGCATCGACGAGATCAGCAGGCGGGCGAACGCGGCCGTCAGCGGCATCGAGGCCACGCGGGAACAGGCCGACGAGGCGATCGCCGGGATCGGGGCCACCCGGCAGCGGGCCGACGAGGCCATCGCCGGCATCGAGACCACCCGGGCACAGGCCGACGACGCGATCGCCGGCATCACCACCACGCGTTCCCGGGCCGACGAGGCGATCGAGGGCATCACCGCCACCCGCGCCCACGCCGACGACGCCATCGGCGGGATCGAGCGCACCCGCTCGCATGCCGACGACGCCATCGCGGGCATCGAGCGCACCCGCTCGCACGCCGACGAGGCGATCGGCGGGATCGAGCAGACCCGGAGCCGGGCGGAGGCGGCGGTCGGCGGGATCGAGCAGACCCGGGAGCGCGCCGACGCCGCCGTGGAGGCCATCGGCACCACGCAGCAGACGGCGGACGCACTGGTGTCGGCGGCGTCGGCCACCACCCGGACCGCCCAGGACGTCGTCGAGGGGGCCGAGGCGTCGGTGAGCCGCACCGACGGCCTGCTCGGCCGCACGGACGCCCTGCTGAGCGCCTACGAACGCCCGCTGGCCGCCTTCGTGCCGCTGGTCACCCGGCTGGGCGAGGAGCTGGACCCCGACGAGATCGAGGCCCTGGTGACGCTGGTGGACCGGCTGCCGCTGCTGGTCCAGCACCTGGACGAGGACGTGCTGCCGGTGCTGACCACCCTGGGGGACGTCGCACCCGACGTGCACCAGCTGCTGGACACGGTGCAGGACATGCGCCAGGTGGTGAAGGGCTTCCCGGGCTCCAAGCTGTTCCGCCGCCGGGGCGCGGAGGAGATCGCCTCCGAGGAGGCCGACGACACCACCGACCCGGCGGCGCAGCCGCCCCGCTGAGCTCGGCGGCGCAGCCGCCCCACAGAGCCGGCCGGGACGACGCGCCCCGGCCGGCCGCAGCGCTCAGGTCTCGGTCGGGTAGCCCAGCGCCCGGGCGATGTCGCCGACCCGCTCGTAGGTCGGGCCGTCGGGCAGCTTCGCCAGCTCGTCGGCCACGGCGTCCGGTGCCCGGCGGTCCCGCGCGGCCTCGACCAGCTCCGGGCCGGTGGCCGGGAAGTCGGCCCGGGCCAGCCACCGGGCCAGCTCGGCCCGGGCGACCACGGCGTCCGGGGTCGTGCCCTCCGGGACGCCGCCGAGCAGGGTGCCGTCCGGGACCCGGTCGATGTCCCGCTCCCCCTCGGCGACCGGCTCCGGGTCCTTCCACTCCTCGGCATGGGTCGACCGGCCGGAGCGGATCATGCCCTCGATCTCGTGCGCCAGCTCGTCGTCGTGCCGGGGGCTGTGCTTGGTGCTGCGCTCGGCGGCCCCGCCGCTCAGTGCCTCGCTCATCACTGGGTCCTCTCCGTGGTGGTGCGTCACCCTCGTCCGGGCGATCAGTCCTCGTGCAGGGCGCCGGGCTTGTGCACGGCCGAGTTCCCGCTCTTGTCGCTCTTCACCTCGTACTGCGGCTCGTCCTTGCTCGCCTTGACCGTGCGGCCCGCCGCCTCGGTCTCCTTCGTGATCTTCTTGGTGACCTCGCCGTGCGCCTCGCTGCCGTGGCTCTTCCACGACACGTGGTCGCCCTTGGTGAACTCGTCGGACACAGGTGCTCCCGTCCTCGCAGTACGACGCCGCGGCCAGTCGTGGCGTCCAGCCGGGCGGCCTCCCGCCGGCAGGCGCGCCGCGGGCTCCCGGGTGCGTGCCCGGTCGCCTTCCGCGGCACACATGCACCCGGCGCTGCGCCGGCACGGGCACCCCCGGCGTCCCAGGTCACCTCCGGTGGAGCGAAGACCACCCGGACGGGTCATGCGCCGGCAGCCGTGATCACCTAGCGTGGTCGTCAGCGGGAAGATCACTCATCGCTGCTGCTCAGAGCGCAGAAGCGGTGACGCACGGTCACCCGCCCGCGATCGCCGGTCCGGTCGTCCCCATTCCCCCGGGGCCGGCCGGGCCGGCCCCGCGCTCCGCGCCGGCGCCTACGCTGCTGCCTCGTGAGCGCTCCCGACAGCCCCCCCGACACGGTCCCCGTGCAGGACGGCCCGCGACCGGTCGACGTC
This sequence comes from Goekera deserti, assembly GCF_010685995.1. Classification (GTDB taxonomy): domain Bacteria; phylum Actinomycetota; class Actinomycetes; order Mycobacteriales; family Geodermatophilaceae; genus Goekera; species Goekera deserti. Next base: position 236,553 of record NZ_JAAGWK010000005.1, read on the forward strand.
CTGACCGTGGCGCGGGTGGCCTCCCCCACCCCGTCGGTGCGCCGGGTGACGCTGCTGGGCACCGCGGCGGCCGTGGCCGCCGCCGGACCCACGATCTCGCTGCTCGTCCCGCGCGTGGACGACCCGTCCCCGCACTGGCCCGAGGTGGCCCGCGACGGCCGGATCGTGTGGCCGGGCGGCAGCCACGGCGTCAGCATGCGCAGCTACACCGCCCGCCGTCAGGACGTCGACGCCGGCGAGGTCGACGTCGACTTCGTGCTGCACGGCGACGGACCGGCGGCCACGTGGGCCGCTGCCGCCGGGCCCGGCGCACCGGTCGCAGTGGCCAGCGCCGCTGCGCTGGGCCACTCCCCCGCCGGGACGGTGCTGCTGGCCGGCGACGAGACGGCGGTCCCGGCGATCGCCCGGATCCTGGCGACCGCGGCGCCCGGCACCGTGGGCACCGCGCTGCTGGAGGTCGCCGACGCCGCGGAGGAGCAGGTGCTGGAGGCACCCGACGGCGTCACCGTGCGCTGGCTGCACCGCGACGGCGCCGAGCCCGGCACCACCACCCACCTCGTCGACGCCGTCCGCGCACTGGAGCGGCCGGCCACCGACGACCTCTTCGCGTGGGTCGCGGCCGAGTCGTCGGTGGTCCGCTCGATCCGGGCCGACCTGCGGGGCCGCTGGGGGCTGGGCCGGGCCCAGCACCACGCGATCGGCTACTGGCGCCGGGGCCGGACGACGGCCCCGGGCGGCTAGGCTCCGCGGCGTCGGGCGGTCTGGGGTTCCCAGTGACCTCACAGGCGTTCCCCAGGGCCAGCTCAGTCCACCGCCCGATGGTCGTGCCATGACGACGACGGCACCAGCAGGCACATCGGGAGGGGTCGTGACGGCCGGCGGCTCTGGCGCGAAGGCCCCCGAGGCGCGCCTGCTCGTGGTGGACGACGAGCCGAACATCCGCGAGCTGCTCTCCGCGAGCCTGCGCTACGCCGGCTTCGAGGTGGCCACCGCTGCCGACGGCCAGCAGGCGCTCGCCGTAGCCGCCGACTTCCGGCCCGACCTGCTCGTGCTCGACGTGATGATGCCCGGGCTGGACGGCTTCGGCGTGGTGCGCCGGCTGCGCCAGAACGGCACCCACACCCCGGTGCTGTTCCTCACCGCCCGGGACGCCGCCGAGGACAAGGTCTCCGGCCTGACGCTGGGCGGCGACGACTACGTCACCAAGCCGTTCAGCCTCGACGAGGTGCTCGCCCGGATCCGGGCGGTGCTGCGCCGCAGCCAGGCCACCCGCCGGGCCGAACCGTCGCCGAAGCTCTCGTTCGCCGACATCGAGCTGGACGAGGAGACCCACGAGGTCATCAAGGCCGGCACACTGGTGAGCCTGTCGCCGACGGAGTTCAAGCTGCTGCGCTACCTGATGGCCAACTCCGGCCGGGTGCTGTCGAAGGCGCAGATCCTGGACCACGTGTGGAACTACGACTTCAACGGCGAGGCCAACGTCGTGGAGTCCTACATCTCCTACCTGCGCCGGAAGATCGACACCACGGAGCCGCGCCTGCTGCACACGCTGCGCGGCGTGGGCTACACGTTGCGGCTGCCACGCGGCACGTGAGCGCACTCGGCACGACCAGCGTCGGCGGGGCCGGTGGGGAGGTCCCCACCGGCCCCGAGCCGTCCCCGGCGGCGTCCGGCCCGTGGCCCTCGCCCGACCCGGGCCCACCGCGGCCACCCGCGTCCGGTCCGTGGCCGGTGCCCGGTGGCGACGGGCGGACCGGCTCGACGGCGGTGCACCGGTTCCCGGCCAGCCGGGTGCCCCTGCGGGTCACCCTGGTGGCGCTGGTGGTCACCATGGTGGGCTTCGCGCTGGTCGCGACCGGGCTGGGGGCCACCGCGCTGCTGCGGACCTACCTGACGGAACAGCAGGACGTGAAGCTGTCGACCGCGGTGCAGGGCCAGCTCAACGACGTCGGACGCACGCTCCTGGCATGTGACAACGCTTCGATACTGCAGTACACGTCCGGCACCTACTTCGCGTGCGTTCGGAACAACGGCACGCTCCAGGAGATCGTGCCCGCCAACTACGACGCTGGCCAGTTGCCGGAACTCTCCGGCATCACTCCTGCAACGATCGATCAGTACGCCGGGAGCCCGTTCACCGTCCGCTCCATCGACGGCACCCGGCAATGGCGGGTCATGGTCGGCCAGCTCACCGGGAGCACGACGATCATCGCCGCCACCGACCTCGCCGAGGACCGCGACGTCCTGGCCCGGCTGGTCGCCCTCGAGGTCGTCGTCGGCCTCGTGGTGCTGATCAGCCTGGGTGTGGCCGGCACGCTGCTGGTGCGTACCAGCCTGCGCCCGCTGGTCGAGGTGGAGCACACCGCCCGGGCCATCGCCGACGGCGACCTGTCCCGGCGCGTGCCCACCGGTGACGAGCGCACCGAGGTGGGCCGGCTGTCCAACGCGCTGAACGGCATGCTGACCCGCATCGAGTCGTCCTTCCAGGCGCAGCGCGCCTCCGAGGAGCAGGCCCGGGCGTCGGAGGAGCAGGCCCGCGCGTCGGAGACCCGGATGCGCCGGTTCATCGCCGACGCCAGCCACGAGCTGCGCACCCCGCTCACCTCCATCCGCGGTTTCGCCGAGCTGCACCGGCACGGCGCGGCCACCTCCGCCGAGGAGACCGCCCGGATGATGCAGCGCATCGAGTCCGAGGCCGCCCGGATGGGGATGCTCGTCGAGGACCTGCTGCAGCTGGCCCGGCTGGACCGCCAGCGCGAGCTGTCCGTGCTGCCCGTCGACCTGGCCGAGCTGGGCGGCGACGCGGTGCAGGACGCCCGCGCCGTCCAGCCCGACCGCCCGATCAGCCTGGTGCTGGACCCCTCGCTGACCGACGACCCGGTGGTGCTCGGTGACGAGGCCCGGCTGCGCCAGGTGATCGGCAACCTGGTGGCCAACGCGCTGGCGCACACCCCGGTCGAGGCTGCGGTGCGCATCGTGCTGAGCGAGCCGGCCGACGACCCGGACGTCGTCGTCGTCTCGGTCGCCGACGAGGGGCCGGGCATGGAGCCGGCCGACGCCGAGCGGGTGTTCGAGCGGTTCTACCGGGCCGACGCCTCCCGCACCCGCGCCGTCGGCGGCTCCGGGCTGGGGCTGTCCATCGTCGACGCGCTCACCCGGGCGCACGGGGGCAGCGTCAGCCTGAGCACGGCCCCCGGCCGGGGCGCGCGGTTCGACGTCCGGCTGCCCCGCTCCGGCCCGCCCGGCGACCCGGTCGGTCCCCCGGTCGAGGGCCCGGCCTGACCCGACCCGGGTGCGGTGACGGCAACGCCGCTACCGTCCGGCGGTGACCGAACTGCCGTACGACGCCGACCTGATGGCCGCTGTCACCGAGCTGGGCACGGCGCTCCGCGCGCTCGTGGACGCCTCGGTGAGCACTGCCGTCGGCCCTGAGGAGCTGCGCGCTGCCGCCGCCGAGGCCCGCCGGGCGACCGCCCTGCTCGAGGCCGACCGGCGGCCACCGGGTCGGCTGCCGCCGCTGGACGACCCGGTGGCGTTCCGGCGGGTCTACTCCCCGGTGACCGGGGTGGGCAGCGCGGTGGCGCCGCCGCTGACTCTCCGGGGCGACCCGGCCGGCGGCGTCCGGGCCGAGGCGACGCTAGGGCTGCTCTACGAGGGCCCGCCGGGGTACCTGCACGGCGGCATGAGCGGGCTGCTGATGGACCACCTGCTCGGCGCCGCCGCGATCCACGCCGGGTTGTGGGGCATGACCGCGCACCTGGAGCTGGACTACCGCGGCCCGGTGCCGCTCGGCGTCCCGCTGGTGCTGCGCGGCTGGGTCGAGCGCAACGCCGGCCGGCGCACCGACGTGGCCGGCAGCATCGCGGCCGCCGATGCCCCCGACCGGGTGCTCGTGCAGGCCACCGGCATCTTCGTCACCCCCCGGGCGGAGAAGATGGACGCCTACTTCGCCACCGTCACCGACGCCGCCGGCCGGCACACACCCCCCGGCCGGCCCACCGACGCCACGGCGGTACAGCCGTGAACGACGACGTGGCCCTCGCCGCCCGGGCCGCCTCCGCCGCGGCCGACACGCTGCTCGGGCTGCGCGCCGCCGGCGACCTGACCGGCCGCGCCCTGGGGGACGCCGGGGACGCCGCCGCCCAGCAGGTCATCGCCGACCTGCTCACCGCCGAGCGGCCCGCGGACGTCGTCTTCAGCGAGGAGGCCGTGGACGACCGCCGCCGGCTCACCGCCGACCGGGTGTGGATCGTCGACCCGCTGGACGGCACCCGGGAGTACGGCGAGCCGGACCGGCACGACTGGGCGGTGCACGTCGCGCTCTGGTCGGGCGGGGCGCTGACCGCCGCCGCTGTCGCGCTGCCCGCGCTGGGCAGCGTGCTGACCACCTGGCCGCCGTCCGACGTGCCGCTGCCGGTGCCCGGGCCGCTGCGGATCGCCGTCTCCCGCACGCGGCGGCCCGCCGAGGCCGAGCGGGTCGCCGCCGCCGTCGGCGGCACCCTGGTGCCCCTCGGGTCCGCCGGCTACAAGACCATGGCGCTGCTGCTGGGTGAGGCCGACGCCTACGTGCACGCCGGCGGCATGTACCAGTGGGACTCCGCCGCCCCGGTCGCCGTCGCCGCCGCCGCGGGGCTGCACACCTCCCGACTGGACGGTTCGCCGCTGGTCTACAACGCCGCCGACGCCTGGCTGCCCGACCTCGTCGTCTGCCGCGCGGAGCGCGCCCCCGAGGTCCTCGCCGCCATCGCCGCCACCCCCTGACCCCCCCACCCCCCGCCCCCCACCTCCCCCGGGCACCACCTCCGAGATCGACACTTCCGCCCCGCCAAGATGGCCATCTTGGCGGCGCGATGTCGGCCGTCTCGGCGCGGCTGTGGTGGCCGTCTCGGCGGGGAGTCGGCGAACATCACGGCGGGCCGGGGCGGGGGCGTGACGGGCGGGTGGCGTGATGCCGGAGACTGTGCGGTATCCCGACCTCGCCGATGCGGTTGGGACGGTGCCTCGACCGCCCACACCAGGAGCCCGCCCGCGTGACGACGACCGACCACCGGCTCACCCAGCTGCAGACGCTGGAGGCGGAGTCGATACACGTGATCCGCGAGGTCGCCGCCGAGCTCGAGCGCCCGGTGCTGCTGTTCTCCGGCGGCAAGGACTCGATCGTGATGCTCGAGCTCGCCCGCAAGGCCTTCGCCCCGGCACGCATCCCGTTCCCGGTCATGCACGTGGACACCGGGCTGAACTTCCCCGAGGTGCTGGCGTTCCGCGACCGCCGGGTGGCCGAGCTCGGGGTCGAGCTGGTGGTCGCCAGCGTGCCCGACGCGATCGCCGCGGGGACCGTGAAGCAGGAGCCCAACGGGTCGCGCAACCGGATCCAGACCCCGGTGCTGCTGGACGCCGTCGAGGAGCACGGGTTCACCGCCCTGTTCGGCGGCGCCCGCCGCGACGAGGACAAGGCGCGGGCCAAGGAGCGGGTGTTCTCCTTCCGTGACGAGTTCGGCCAGTGGGACCCGAAGAACCAGCGGCCGGAGATCTGGGACCTGTACAACGGCCGGATCCACCTGGGCGAGTCGATCCGGGTGTTCCCGCTGTCCAACTGGACCGAGCTGGACATCTGGGGCTACATCGCGCAGGAGCAGATCGCGATCCCCGACCTGTACCTGGCGCGCGAGCGGGACGTCGTCGAGCGGCAGGGCATGCTCTACGCGGTCAACGAGTTCATCACCCCGCGCGAGGGCGAGCAGGTGACCCGGGTGAGCTGCCGCTACCGGACCGTGGGCGACGCCAACCTCACCGCGGCCGTCCCCTCGCACGCCACCACCGTCGAGCAGGTCATCGCCGAGATCGCGGTGACCCGGCTGACCGAGCGGGGCGCCACCCGCGGCGACGACAAGGTCAGCGACGCCGCGATGGAGGACCGCAAGAAGGAGGGCTACTTCTGATGGCCCCGCTCCACCCGCAGACGATCCCGCCGGCGCAGCCAGCGCCGGCCGAGCAGCGTGGACACCACGCCCAGCAGCGCCAGCCCGGTCGCCCAGCCCACCAGCTCCGCCGCGGCGGGGCTCAGCGGGGCACCCAGCAGGCCGCTGACCCACAGCGCGACGCCGTAGCCCACCACGTAGCCCACCAGCACGACGGCCAGCGCGGGCACCAGGACGACCAGGACGGACATGCGGGCCTCCCCAGGGGCAGCCGCACCAGCGTAGGCGCCCGACCGCGCCCACGGACCGCCGACAGGACACCGGAGGTGGCCCGCTGATGGCCCCCGTCGACACCGACACCCAGAGCACCCAGCACGCCGGGATCGACCCGCACAGCGCCCTCGCCGAGGCGGCCGCGAAGATCGCAGCAGCCAGCAAGGACATCGTGCGGATCGCCACCGCCGGGTCCGTCGACGACGGCAAGAGCACCCTGATCGGCCGGCTGCTGTACGACAGCAAGGCCGTCTTCGAGGACCAGTACGCCGCCATCGAGAAGGCCAGCCGCGGCGACCACGTCGACCTGTCGCTGCTCACCGACGGCCTGCGCGCCGAGCGCGAGCAGGGCATCACCATCGACGTGGCGTACCGGTACTTCACCACCCCGCGGCGCACCTTCGTCCTGGCCGACACCCCGGGCCACGTGCAGTACACGCGCAACATGGTCACCGGCGCCTCCACCGCCGACCTCGCGATCGTGCTGGTCGACGCCCGCAAGGGCATGCTGGAGCAGAGCCGCCGGCACGCCTTCCTGGCCTCGCTGCTGCGGGTGCCGCACCTGGTGGTGGCGGTGAACAAGATGGACCTCGTCGACTGGTCGCAAGACGTGTTCGAGGCCATCCGCGACGAGTTCACCGCCTTCGCCACCAAGCTGGAGCTGCCCGACCTGACCGTCGTCCCGGTGTCGGCGCTGAAGGGCGACAACGTGGTCACCCGGTCGGAGAACACGCCCTGGTACGGCGGCGCCTCACTGCTGCACCACCTGGAGACCGTGCACGTCGCCGGTGACCGGAACCTGGTCGACGCCCGGTTCCCGGTGCAGTACGTCATCCGGCCGCAGAGCGACGCCCACCACGACTACCGGGGCTACGCCGGCACCGTGGCCGGTGGCGTGCTGCGCCCCGGTGACGAGGTGCAGGTGCTGCCCAGCGGGCTCACCACGACCATCGCCGCGATCGACGGACCGTCCGGCCCGGTGGACGCCGCCTTCCCACCGATGGCGGTGACCCTGCGGCTCGCCGACGACCTCGACGTCTCCCGCGGGGACCTGGTCTGCCGGCCGCAGAACGCCCCGCAGGTCACCCAGGACCTCGACGCGATGGTCAGCTGGATGAGCGAGGAGCCGCTGCGCCCACGGCAGCGGCTGGTGGTCAAGCACACCACCCGCTCGGTGCGCGCCGTGGTCAAGGAGGTGCTGTACCGGCTGGACGTCAACACGCTGCACCGGGAGGACGGCACTGCCGAGCTGGGGCTCAACGACATCGGCCGGGTCCGGCTGCGCACCACCCAGCCGCTGTTCGTCGACGACTACCACCGCAACCGGGTGACCGGCCGGTTCATCCTGGTCGACGAGGCCACCAACGCCACCGTCGGCGCCGGGATGCTCAGCCCCGCTTGACCCGCTGTGACGCTATGACCGCGCATGGTCGGGGCACCGGGGTACCCGAGACCGAGGAACTGCCGACTGGATAGCCTCGACCCTCCATCGTGGCGCCCCGGAGCGGTGGCGCCCGCGTCAGGGGGACAGATGCCAGCGAGCACGACGACGACCCGTTCGGTACTGCTGGTGGCCGGCGCACTGCTGGCCAGCACCGGTGTGGTGACCCCCGCGCCGGCGGCGCGGGCCGACGCGGACACGTCGGTGGGCTGGCTGTCCGGGGCCTCCGGCGCCGGCGTGGTGGACGGCGACCTCGCCGCCTGGCGCGGCAGCCCGCTGGAGATCGCCGGCACGTGGGCCGACGACAACCGCTCGATGACCGGGCTCTGGGCCCTGCGCCCCGGCGGCGCGCTGGACTCCTGGGCCGGCCCGGTGGACATCGCCATCGGCGCGCTGGGTCCCGGGGAGACCTGGCAGCAGGCGGCCACCGGCGCCTACGACGCCCGCTGGCGCGAGTCGCTGACCAACCTGCGCACGCTCTGGGGCGAACGCACCTCCACCCTGTACGTGCGGCTGGCCCACGAGATGAACGGGACCTGGTACCCCTGGTCGGTCCGCGACGGTGACGTCGCCGCCTTCCAGGAGGCCTGGAAGCGGTTCCGGGCGATGCAGCAGGAGATCGTCCCCGCCGCCCAGCTGGTGTTCTCGGTGAACCGGGAGTCGGCCAACGGCATCGACTGGCGCACCACGTTCCCCGGCGCCGAGTACGTCGACGTGCTGGGCACCAACGCCTACAACCAGTTCCCGTACGTGGCCTCCGACGCCGACTGGGACGCCTACCTCAACGGCACCGACGCCACCGGTGCGCCCCGGGGGCTGCAGCAGCACCTCGACTTCGCCCGCAGCGTCGGCCTGCCGCTGGCCGTCTCGGAGTGGTCCGGCAACGCCGACTTCGGCGACTCCCCCGCCTTCGTGGACAACCTGCACCGCTGGTTCGCCGCGAACGCCGGCTCCGGCCCCGGGCAGGTGCTGTACGAGGTGCAGTTCAACGTGCCCACGGACAACCGCAAGTGGCTGCTGGACGCCGACTCCCGGATGCCGGCCGCCGCCGACCGGTACCGCGAGCTCTGGTGAGGACCCCGCTGCGCCCCACCACCTCGCAGGCTCGGCGGCGGGGCCCTGCAGCGGGGCCGGGAGAGGAGAGGCGCTACGCGGCGACGCTGATGGGGGTGGTGGCGGTCTCCAGCGCGCGGCGGGTGAGCAACCGGGCCAGGTGCGAGCGGTACTCGGCATCGGCGTGCATGTCCGACGTCGGCGAGGTGCCCTCGGCGGCCAGCGCCGCGGCCTCGGCGATCGAGGCGCCGCCGGCCAGCGCCTGCTCGGTGGCCGTGGCCCGCAGCACCGTGCCGGCCATGTTCGCCAGCGCGACGCGGGCAGCCCCGCCATCACGGCCGGCCACGGCCGCCGCGGCCACGATCGGCCAGTCGTTCTCCCGGCGGGTGAACTTCTCGTAGCCCCAGCCGGCGTCGCCCAGGCGCGGTACCCGGAGCTCGACGATCATCTCGCCGTCGTCCATGGCCGTCTCGAAGAAGCCCAGGAAGAACTCGGTGACCGGGACGGTGCGCCGCCCGCCCGGCCCGGCGAGGACGACGTCGCCGCCGAGGGCGAGCAGCGCCGTGGGCAGGTCCGACGCGGGGTCGCAGTGCGCGACCGTGCCGCCCAGGGTGCCGCGGTGGCGCACCTGCGGGTCGCCCACCCGGCCGGCCACGTGCGGCAGCAGGCCCACCTCGGCGCGGGCGACGTCGGAGGTCTCCAGCTCGTGGTGCCGGGTGAGTGCGCCGATCGCCACCACGGCATCGGCACCGTCGCCGTCCACGCGCACGTAGGACAGCTCCCGGATGCCGCTGATGTCGACCAGCACCGAGGGCACCGCCAGCCGCAGCTTCATGATCGGCAGCAGCGAGTGCCCGCCGGCGATCAGCTTCGCGTCCTCGCCGTGCTCGGCCAGCGCGGCCAGCGCCTCCTCCACCGACGAGGCCCGCACGTACTCGAACGGCGCCGGGATCACGAGTGCACCTCCTGCGTCTGCGGGACCCGGCCCGCGGACGGGCCTGCCTGGGCCGCCGTCCGGACCGCGCGGACGATGTTGTGGTAGCCGGTGCAGCGGCAGAGGTTGCCCTCCAGGCCCTCGCGTACCTCCCGGTCGGTGGGGTCCGGGTTGTCGGCGAGCACGCCGATCGAGGCCATCACCATGCCGGGGGTGCAGAAGCCGCACTGCAGCCCGTGCTCGGTGCGGAACGCCTCCTGCACCGGGTGCAGGGTGCCGTCCGGGGCGGCGAGGCCCTCACACGTGGTCACCTGGGCGCCCTCGCTCTGCACCGCCAGCACCGTGCAGCTCTTCACGGTCAGCCCGTCCACGATCACGGTGCACGCCCCGCAGGACGTGGAGTCGCAGCCGATGTTGGTGGCGGTCAGCCCGCAGACGTCGCGCAGGAAGTGCGCCAGCAGCAGCCGCGGCTCGACGTCCTCGGTGCGCTGCCGGCCGTTGACGGTGATCGTGACGTGCATCAGTTCCCCTCCTGCTGGGCCTGCTGGACCGCGCGCCACACCCGCATCGGCGTGGCGGGCATGTCGATGTGCCGGACGCCCAGGTGGGCGACCGAGTCGACGACGGCGTTCTGCACCGCCGGGGTGGAGCCGATGGTCCCGGCCTCGCCGATGCCCTTGGCGCCGAGCGGGTTCATGCGGGTCGGGGTGGCCATCTCCACCAGCTCGAAGTCGGGCAGCTCGGTGGCCGAGACGAACGGGTAGTCGGCCAGCGTCGAGGTCTGCGGGTTGCCGTCGGGGTCGTACAGCACCTCCTCCAGCAGCGCCTGCGCGACGCCCTGGGCGATGCCGCCGTGCCGCTGACCGTCGGCGAGCAGCGGGTTGACGATCGTGCCGGCGTCGTCGACCGTCACGATCCGCACCACCTGCGCCTTGCCGGACTCGACGTCGGTCTCCACGACGACCAGGTGCGCGCCGAACGGGAAGGTCGGGGCGGCGGCCGAGAACGTGGTGTGCACCAGCAGCTGCTCCTCCGCGGCCAGGTCGGCGAACGAGATCCCGGTGCCCGGCGTGCCCCGGACCGCGAGCCCGGCCGCGGCCAGATCGACGACGAGGTCCTCCGGGTTCGCCTCCAGCAGCTCCGCGGCGCGCTTCTTCGCCAGCGCCACCAGCTCCCCGGCCGCCTGGTGCACCGCGGCGCCGCCCTGCTGAAGGCTGCGCGAGCCCATCGTGCCGCCGCCCCGGGGCACCCGGTCGGTGTCGCCGTGCAGCACGGTGATCTTCTCCACCGGGATGCCCAGCTGGTCGCTGGCGATCATCGCCCAGGTGGTGGCGTGCCCCTGGCCGTGCGGTGAGGTGCCGGTGAGCACCGTGGCGGTGCCGTCGGCGTGCACCTCCAGCTCGGCCTCCTCGACGGTGCCGAAGCCGGTGTTCGCGCCGGTGATCTCCACGTAGCAGGCCATGCCGATGCCCAGCTGCCGCACGTCACCGCGCGCGCGGCAGGCCGCCTGCTCGGCGCGCAGCTGCTCGTAGCCGGCGGCCGCGAGCACCCGGTCCAGCGCCGCGGTGTAGTCCCCGGAGTCGTAGACCGCGCCCGTCGCGGTGGTGAACGGGGTGTCGAAGGCCGGCACCAGGTTCTTCCGCCGCACGTCGGCCGGGTCCATGCCGATCTCGGCGGCGAACAGGTCCACCGCCCGCTCGACGGCGGCGGTGGCCTCCGGCCGGCCGGCGCCGCGGTAGGCGCCGATGGAGGTGGTGCTCGTGGCCAGGGCGCGGGCCCGGGCGTGCACCCGGGGGAAGGCATAGGTGCCGGGGGCCATGAGCATCGTCAGCCCGGGCAGCACCGGCCCGAAGCGCGGGTAGGCCCCGGAGTCCTGGTCGATCTCCAGGCTGTAGGCGGTGATCGTGCCGTCCCGGCTGCCGCCGACGGTGACGACCTGGTCCTGGGCGCGGCCGTGCACCATGCCCAGCAGGTTCTCCGAGCGGCTCTCGCTCCAGCGCACCGCCCGGCCCACGTGCTGGGCCAGCCACACCACCAGCGCGAACTCCGGGTCCGCGCCGATCTTGGCGCCGAACCCACCGCCGACGTCCGGGGTGACCAGGTGCACCAGCGCGGGGTCCAGGCCCAGCCACCCGGCGATCTGCCCCTTGGCCTGCTGCGCGCCCTGGTTGGAGCAGAACACGGTGACCCGGCCGTCCTCACCCCACACCGCGGAGGCCGCCCGGGTCTCCAGCGGCACCGGGGCCACCCGCTGGTTCACCACCCGCTGGGTGACGACGACCTCGCAGCCGTCGAAGAGGTCCTCCGGCGCCGGCCCGCCGAGGGCGGCGACGACGTTGGTGCCCGCCTCGGGGAACAGCAGCACGTCGTCCCGGGCGGCGGCCTCGGTGCCGATCACGGCGGGCAGCGGGTCGATGTCCACGACGACCAGCTCGGCGGCGTCCTCGCCCTGGTAGCGCTCCTCGGTGAGCACCACGGCGACCATGTCACCGACGAAGCGCACGGTGTCCGCGGCCAGCCAGGGCCGGGTCATCGCCTGGTTGACGTTCGGCGCCCCGGCCGGCAGCGGGTCGAGCCCGGTCAGGTCGGCGGCGGTGACCACCGCGACGACGCCCGGCGCCTCGAGCGCGGCGGAGGTGTCCACCGACAGCACCTGCCCGTGCGCCACCGTCGAGCGGACGATGGTGGCGTGCAGCGCCCCGGCCAGCCGCGGGTCGGCCAGGTCGTCGGTGTAGACGGCGCCGCGGGTGAGGAACAGCGGGTCCTCGGTGCGGACGACACGCGTGCCCAGGATGCTCATGCGGTTCCTTCTCTCAGCACGGAGGGGACGCCCCGCACTCTCCCAGACCGGTGTGACGCCCGGCACCCTGCCAGGTGGCCCACCGCGCTGTGGTCTCCTCGTGGGATGACCACAGCCGGCCAGGCGCCTCCCGTTGCGCCGGCGACGTCCCCCGCGCACCGCACCCGGGCGGCGACGGCGCTGCTGGTGGCCGCCATCGTGCTGGTCGCCCTCAACCAGCGCCCGGCCGTGGTCGCCGTCGCCCCGCTGCTAGGCGACCTCCGCGCCGACACCGGGCTGTCCAGCGCGCTGGCGGGGCTGCTCACCACCCTGCCGGTGCTCTGCTTCGGCGCCTTCGCCCCGGTGGCGCCCCGGCTGGCCCGTCGGGTCGGGCTGGAGACGGCGGTCGCGGCCTCGCTGCTGCTGCTCGCCGCCGGCATCGCGCTGCGGCTGGTGCACCCGGTGGTCGCGCTCTACGCCGGCAGCCTGGTGGCCGGTGCGGCCATCGCGATCGCGAACGTGCTGATGCCCGCCTACGTCAAGCGTGAGTTCCTGCGGCCCGGGGCGGTGATGGGCCTGTACTCGGCCTCGCTGAACGTGGGCGCCGCCGCGGCCGCGGCCGTCACCGTGCCGGTCGCCGACGCCCTCGGGCTGGACTGGCGGGCGGCGCTGGCGTCCTGGCTGGTGCTGGCCGTGCTGGCCACCGCGCTGTGGCTGCCGGTCGCCGGCACCGGCCGCTCCCGCCGGGGTGCCGGCCCGGACACCGGCGCCGGCTCGTGGAGCCTGCTGCGGCAGCCGCTGGCCCGGCAGGTGACGGCGTTCCTGGGCATGCAGAGCGTGCAGTTCTACTCGATCGCGGCCTGGCTGCCGACGCTGCTGGCCGACGCCGGGGTGCCCCGCGGCGAGGGCGGGCTGCTGCTGGGCCTGTCCAACGTCGCCGGCGCGGCCGGTGCCCTGGTCGCGCCGGCGCTCGCCGGGCGGATGCGGGTGCAGCGGCCGCTGGTGGTCGCCGTCCTGGGCGCCTACGTCGTCGGGCTGGGCGGGCTGCTGCTGGCACCGGCGTCCGGGACGCTGGTGTGGGTGGCGGTGTTCGGTCTGGCCCAGGGCGGCGGCTTCGCGCTGGCGCTCACCCTCATCGTGCTGCGCAGCTCGACGCCGCTGGTGGCCGCCCGGCTCGGCGGCGTCGCCCAGTGCGTGGGCTACCTGGTGGCCTCGGCCGGGCCGCTGGTGCTCGGCGCGCTGCACGACCTCACCGGCGGGTGGACCTGGCCGGTGGTGCTGCTGCTGGCGGTCCTGGCCCCCATGGGCTGGGCCGGCTGGGGCGCCGCCCGGGACGCCGCCCTCGACCCGCCGTCCAGCGTCGACCGCCTCCCCCAGCATTGATCAGCTGAGCTGATCACCGTCCGGCCGAGCTCACCAGCGTTGGTGATCCCGGCCGGACGCCGGTGAACCCAGCTGATCAACGCTGAGGCACGCGAGGACGGGTCAGGCGGAGGCGTTCGGGTCGGGGGCCTGGCTGGCCTCGCCGTCCCAGTCCTTGCCGGCGTCCTGGGCGTGCTCGGAGGCGCTGTCGGTCTGACCGGCGACGGTCTCGACCATCTCGCGGTCGGACAGGCCCTCGCCGGCGGCCTCGGTGTGGCTGCTGGGCTCGCTCATCGTGTCGACTCCTTCGTCGGTGGGACGGTCACCAGGTGCACTCCCCGGCTGCTGACCGGCGCAAACGGCATCCGGACGTCGGACGGCACACACGGCACCCCGCCCGGCTTCAGGCGGAGATCTTGTCGATCGCCTTGTAGACGCGCTGCTCGGAGATCGGCCGCGGGGTGCCGATGGCCTGGGCGAAGACCGCGACCCGCAGCTCCTCGATCATCCAGCGCACCTGCACCACCGGGTCGTCCGGCGCCCCGGTGCGGGGTGTGCGGGCCAGCAGCTGCCGGTACTCGGCGGTGACCGCCTCCACCTGGGCCGCGCCGAGAGCATCCCGCGCGGCGTTGGCCGGCAGCCGCTCCAGCCGGTAGGTCATCGCCTTGAGGTAGCGGACCAGGTCCGGCAGCCGGGCGGGGCCGGCGTCGGCGACGAACCCGCGGTACAGCAGCCCGCCCATCTGCGCGCGCAGGTCGGCCACCACCTCGGCGGCGACCCGGCGGCCCGGGGCGGCGCCGATGGCGATCGCCGTCTCGCGGGCCTCGGTCAGCACCGCCTCGACCCGGCGGACGACGTCCTGGGTCACCGTGCGCAACCGGGTCCGGGCGTCGGTGACCAGCGCGGTGAAGGCCTGCTCGGTGCGCGGCGGGCCGCCGGCCGCCGCCACCAGTGAGCCGGCCGCGGCCAGCACGCAGTCCTCGACCAGGTCAGCGATCTCACCGTCCGGGTTGAACTGCAGCGCCAGCCGGGTGCGGGGCCCGAGCCCCTTGGTCACCGCCCGCCCGGGCGAGCCGACGGCGAGCACCAGCAGCCGGCGCGCACCCAGCCAGGTCAGCCGCTGCGCCTCGACCTCTCCTGCCACCACCCGGACGGCGACCGACGTGCCCTCGTCCACCAGCGCCAGGAACGCCGTGACCAGGTGCCCGCCGCGGGACACCTGCACGGTGCGCGGCAGGTCGCCGATCGTCCAGGAGGTCAGCCCGGTGCGCTCGACGTCGGCGGAGGCTGCGGCCAGGCTGGCCCGCGCCTGCGGGGCGACGGCCTGCCGCAGCGCGCCCAGGTCCTTGCCCTCGGCCAGCAGCCGGTCCGAGTCGTCGAGCACTCGGAAGGTGGCCCGCAGGTGCGGCGGCACGGCGTCCGGGGCCCACGCGTCCGGCGGCACCACCACCGAGGTGGCCCGGCGCAGCTCGCGCTCCAGCGCCGGCAGCAGCGCCTCGGTCGGCGAGATGTGCGGCAGCACCTCCCGGACCCGGTCGGGGATCGGCACCAGCCCGCGGCGCAGCTGCTTGGGCAGCCCGCGCAGCAGCGCGGTGACCAGTTCCTCCCGCTGGCCGGGCACCGTCCAGGCCAGCGACTCGCCCGCGGTCTGCTCGGCCACGGTGTCCAGCACCGCCAGCGGCACGTCGACGGTGACGCCGTCCTCGGCGCTGCCCGGGGCGAACGCGTAGGACAGCGGCAGGGTCAGCCCCTGGGTCAGGTGCACCTCGTCCGGGTAGTCCTCGGCCCGCACCTGGTCGGCCGCGGCGGCGTTGGTGAGCATCTCCGGGGTGAAGGTGAGCAGCTCCGGCGTCTGGTGGCGCTGCTTCTTCCACCAGCTGTCGAAGTGCCGCACCGAGACGACGTCGGCCGGCACGCGGGCGTCGTAGAGCTCGAACACCGTCTCGTCGTCGACCCGGATGTCACGCCGGCGGGCCCTCTCCTCCAGGTCGGCGACCTGCTGCAGCGCGCGCTGGTTCGCCGTCCAGAAGTGGTGGTGGGTGCGCCACTCGCCCTGCACCAGCGCGTGCCGGACGAACAGCTCGCGGGAGACCTCGGGGTCGATCGAGCCGTACTGCACGGTGCGCCCGACGACCAGCGGCAGGCCGTAGAGCGTCACCCGCTCGGTGGCCACCACCGAGCCGCGCCTGGCATCCCACCGCGGTTCGGAGTACTGCCGCTTGACCAGGTGCGCGGCCAGCTGCTCCACGGTCTCGGGGTCGGTGCGGGCCACCCGCCGGGCGAACAGCCGGCTGGTCTCCACCAGCTCGCCGGCCACCACCCAGCGCGGCGGCTTCTTCGCCAGCGGCGTCCCGGGGGCGATCACGAAGCGCGCGCTGCGCGCACCGAGGTACTCCCGGCCCCGCGCGCCCTTGGCCGCGTCCTTGGGCACGTCGAGCACGCCGACATGGGACAGCAGCCCGGCCACCAGGGCGGTGTGCACCCCCCGCTCGTCGGCCTCGGCCGCCAGCTCGCCCGGCGCCATGCCCAGCCGGCGGGTGATCGAGCGCAGCTGGCCGTGCAGGTCCTGCCACTCCCGGATGCGGAGGTAGTGCAGGAACTCGCGCTTGACGGTGCGGCGGAACTGGTTGCCGCTGAGCACCTCCTGCTGCTCGCCCAGGTACCGCCACAGGTTGAGCAGGGCCAGGAAGTCGGAGTTCTCGTCGGCGAAGCGGGCGTGGCTCTGGTCGGCGGCCTGCTGGTGCTCGGCGGGGCGCTCCCGCACGTCCTGCACGGTCATGCCGGCCGCGATGACCAGCACCTCCTCCAGCACCCCGCGCCGGTCGGCCTCCACCACCATCCGGGCCATCCGCGGGTCCAGCGGCAGCGCGGCCAGGGTGCGGCCGGTCTCGGTGAGCCGGCCGTCCTGCAGCGCCCCCAGCTCCTCCAGCAGCGCGATCCCGTCGGCGACGGCGCGGCGGTCCGGCGGGTCGACGAACGGGAAGTCCTCGACGTCGCCCAGGCCCAGCGAGGCCATCTGCAGCAGCACCGAGGCCAGGTTGGTGCGCAGGATCTCCGGGTCGGTGAACTCCGGCCGGCCCTCGAAGTCGGCTTCGGTGTACAGCCGGATGGCGATGCCGTCGCTGGTGCGCCCGCAGCGGCCCGAGCGCTGGCGGGCCGACGCCTGGCTGATCGGCTCGATCGGCAGCCGCTGCACCTTGGTGCGCAGGCTGTACCGGGAGATCCGCGCGGTGCCGGGGTCGACGACGTAGCGGATGCCGGGCACCGTCAGCGACGTCTCGGCGACGTTGGTGGCCAGCACGATCCGCCGTCCGGTGTGGCTGCTGAAGACCCGGTGCTGCTCGGCGGCCGACAGCCGCGAGTAGAGCGGCAGCACCTCGGTGTGCGGGAACGCCGCCTCGGCGAGGGCGTCGGCGGTGTCCCGGATCTCCCGCTCCCCGGCCAGGAACACCAGGACGTCGCCCGGGCCCTCCGCGACCAGCTCCGCGCAGGCGTCCACGATGGCCGACACCTGGTCCCGGTCGGGGTCGGCGTCCTCGTCGTCGGGGTCGACGACGGGCCGGTAGCGCACCTCGACCGGGTAGGTGCGGCCGCTGACCTCCACGACGGGCGCGCCGCCGCCCTGCCCGATGTCGGCGCGGGCGCCGAAGTGCCGCGCCACCCGGTCGACGTCGATGGTGGCCGACGTGATGACCAGCTTGAGGTCCGGCCGGCGGGGCAGCAGCTGGGCCAGGTAGCCCAGCAGGAAGTCGATGTTGAGGCTCCGCTCGTGGGCCTCGTCGAGGATGATCGTGTCGTACTGGCGCAGCTCGCGGTCGCGGGTGATCTCGGCCAGCAGCACGCCGTCGGTCATCAGCTTGACCAGGGTGGTGTCCGAGACCTGGTCGGTGAAGCGCACCTTCCAGCCCACCAGGTGGCCCAGCGGCGTGCCCACCTCCTCGGCGATCCGCTCGGCCACGGTGCGGGCGGCGATCCGGCGCGGCTGGGTGTGCCCGATCCGGCCGCGCACGCCGCGACCGAGCTCCAGGCAGATCTTGGGCAGCTGCGTGGTCTTGCCCGAGCCCGTCTCGCCGGCGACGACGACCACCTGGTGGTCCCGGATGGCGGCGGCGATCTCCTCGCGGGCCGCGCTGACCGGCAGCTCCGCGGGGTAGTCCAGCACCGGGACGGCGGCGCGGCGGGCGGCGACCCGCTGCTCGGCGCGCTCGACGTCGGCGGCCACCTGCTCGCGCTGGCGGGCGCGGACCAGCGGGTCGCGGGTGCGCCGGGTGCTGTCCAGCCGGCGGCCCAGGCGGTGCTCGTCCTCGAGGGTGAGCCCGGCCAGCCGTGCGCGGACGTCGTCGTGCGGGGTGCTCACGGGGGTGTGCCTGTCCTCTCCGGGGTGGGTCCCCAGGGTCCCACCCCGGAACCGACGGGCGTGCGCCACGCGTGCGGCGTGTGGTGCATGCGACACGCAAGTAGTTGCATGTAGCGCGCACAGGCTTGTAATGTGCAACCGTCCTCGTGAACGACCTGCGCCCGGAGCCCTCATGCCCACACCTCAGCAACCCGCCGGCACGCCCGGCGACCTGCTCGACCGACCGGCCGGTACCGAGTCCCTCTACCGCCCACTGACCCGCCTCCTGCGGGTCATGCACGCGGTCAAGGCACAGCTCGGCGGCAGCGCGGCCCCCGAGGTCGCCCGCGAGCGCGCCGCCCACAACCTGCTCTTCCCGCTCGCCCAGTCCGGCCCGCTCCGGCAGGGCACGCTCGCCGAGCTGGTGCACTCCGACCCCTCGACGGTCAGCCGGCACGTGAGCCTGCTGGTCGACAAGGGCCTCGTGCGCCGGGTGCCCGACGCCCAGGACGGCCGGGCCAGCCGGCTGACCACCACGCCCGAGGGCGAGGCGCTGCTCGCCGAGATCACCCGGGAGCGGGAGGCCTTCATCGCGCGGGTCACGGCCTCCTGGCCGACCGAGGACGTCACCCACTTCACCGAGCTCATGAACAGGTTCGTCGACGACCTGTCCGACCAGCTGCCCACCCCGGCCGCCTCCGGCGGCCCCGCACAGACGGCCGAGAAGAACCGATGACACAGACCACCGACCGGGCCGGCGCCGCCGAGGCGCGCGCCGCCGCCGCCGTCCCGGACGAGACCGGGCAGTTCAGCCACCGGCAGATCATGACCATCCTGGTCGGCCTGCTGCTCGGCATGTTCCTCGCCGCGCTGGACCAGACCGTCGTCTCCACCGCGATCCGCACGATCGCCGACGACCTGCAGGGCTACGACCTGCAGGCCTGGGCGACCACGGCCTTCCTCATCACCTCGACGATCTCCACGCCGCTCTACGGCAAGCTGTCGGACATGTACGGCCGCCGGCCGTTCTTCCTCTTCGCGATCAGCGTCTTCGTGCTCGGGTCGCTGCTCTGCGGCATCTCGACGTCGATGTACGAGCTGGCCGGGTGGCGTGCCCTGCAGGGCATCGGCGCCGGTGGCCTGATGTCGCTGGCGCTGACGATCATCGCCGACATCGTCCCGCCCCGGCAGCGCGCCAAGTACCAGGGCTACTTCATGGCCGTCTTCGGCACCTCCAGCGTGCTGGGCCCGGTCATCGGCGGGTTCCTCGCCGGCCAGGACCAGATCCTCGGCCTGGACGGCTGGCGCTGGATCTTCTGGGTCAACGTGCCGCTCGGCGCCCTGGCGCTCTTCGTCGTCGCCCGGAACCTGCACCTGCCGCACCGCCGCAACGACCACAAGATCGACTGGCCCGGTGCCCTCGGCCTCATCGTGTTCCTCGTGCCGCTGCTGATCGTGGCCGAGCAGGGCCGCACCTGGGGCTGGACGGACCCGAAGTCGCTGGTCTGCTACGTCGTCGGCGCCGTCGGCTTCGCCTGGTTCTTCCTCGCCGAGCGGTCCTACGGCGACGACGCCCTGCTGCCGATCCGGATGTTCAGGAACCGCACCTTCACCGTCAGCGCGCTCTCCTCGATCGTGCTCGGCGCCGGCATGTTCGGCGGCATCCTGCTGCTGCCGCAGTACCTGCAGATCGTGCACGGCTCCAGCCCCACGGTGGCCGGGCTGCAGATGATCCCGCTGGTCGGCGGCATCATGCTCGGCTCGATCACCGCCGGGCAGACCATCTCCCGCACCGGCAAGTACAAGTACTTCCCGCTGGTCGGCGTGGCCCTGATGGTGATCTCGCTGGTCAGCCTGTCGCAGATCATCGACGCGGACACCTCGGTGTGGGCGCTGGCGCCGCTGATGGTGATGCTGGGTGTCGGCCTGGGCTTCAACTTCCAGCCGATCATCCTGGCCGTGCAGAACGCCGTCCGCCCGACGGAGATCGGCGTGGCCACGTCCTCGGTCACGTTCTTCCGCCAGATGGGCGGGACGCTCGGCACCGCGGCGTTCCTCTCCGTGCTGTTCTCCGCGCTGTCGGACAAGGTGCCCGCGGCCTACGCCGCGGCGCAGGGCACGCCGGCCTTCCAGCAGGCGCTGGCCGCGAACCCCGACCAGGCGCGGGAGCTGCAGAACGCCACCGCCGGCGGCGGGGACCTCTCGGACACCTCGCTGTTCCAGCGGATCGACGCCGTCCTCGCGGCGCCGTTCAAGGACTCGTTCTCCAGCTCGATCGACCTGGTCATGCTGATCGCCGCCGGCGTCGTGGCCCTCGGCTTCATCGTGCTGGTCTTCCTGCCGCAGCTGGCCCTCCGGACGACGTCCGGCATCCAGGGCCAGGTCGCCCCGGACGGCGAGTCCGCCGAGGCGGCCGGCGCGGCCGCGCCGACCTCCGTGGTCACCCCGACCGCCGGCGCGGCCACCGCGGACGCCGGGCCGGACCGCGACCTGCCGCGCGCCGGGCGCCACGAGGCGACCGACGAGCACCCGACCGGTCGCCACGAGGCCGTCAGCGAGGACCAGCCGACCGGGCTGCAGAGCCTGCCGGCCGACCACCTGCCGCAGGGTGCCGGCCGCCCGCGCGACTGACCTCGCACAGCAGGACCCACCTCGGGCCCGGCTCCCGCACCGCGGGGACCGGGCCCGAGGTCCGTCACGTCCCGGCCGGCCCGCCGTCCACGTCGGCGGTCCGGTAGCGGGTGCACGCCGGACCGCGGTCCAGCCGGGTGCGGTGCGCCAGCCGGGCCGCCAGCTCGCGCAGCACCGTGCCGCCGACGTCGTGGCCGTTCAGGTCGTCGATCGACGTGCAGCCGTCGACGTCCAGTGGCAGGCGGGACGGCGGAGGCCCGGGGTGCACCACCAGCGCCCTCCCCTCGGTCGGCAGGACGCCCGCGACCAGGTTCGCGAGGGGGACGATCGTGGGAGGGCATAGCCTCGGCGACGACGGCTCAGGACCCTCGGCGAGACCACCACCCACCCGTGGGCCACGACCTGCCGCCGCGCGGCCCCGCCCACAGACCTGGAGATGACATGCGCGCCTCCCTGGTGCTCTCCCGCCGTGACCTGGACTTCCTGCTGCACGAGTGGCTCGAGGTCGAGACCCTCGCCAAGCGGCCCCGGTTCGCCGAGCACTCGCGGGAGACGATCGACGCCGTGATCGACCTGGCGTCCCGGATCGCCGTCGAGCACTTCGCCCCGCACAACCGCACCGCCGACGAGCACGAGCCGCACGTCGTGGACGGCCGGGTGCAGCTGGTGCCCGAGGTCGCCGCGGCCCTGCGGGTCTTCGCCGACGCCGGGCTGGCCGCCGGCACGCTGGACGAGGAGCTGGGCGGCATGCAGCTGCCCCAGGTCGTCGCCAAGGCGGTCACCACCTGGTTCCAGGCGGCGAACATCGGCAGCTCCGCGTACCCGTTCCTGACCATGGCCAACGCGCACCTGCTGGTCGCGCATGCCAGCCCCGAGCAGGTGCAGACCTACGTGCCGCCGATGGCCGAGGGCCGCTGGTTCGGCACGATGGCGCTGTCCGAGCCGCAGGCCGGCTCCTCGCTGGCCGACATCACCACCCGGGCCGAGCTCCAGGACGACGGCACGTACCGGCTGACCGGCACCAAGATGTGGATCTCCGGCGGGGACCACGAGCTGAGCGAGAACATCGTGCACCTGGTGCTGGCGAAGGTGCCCGGCGGGCCGGCCGGGGTGAAGGGCATCTCGCTGTTCATCGTGCCCAAGCACCTGGTCGCCGACGACGGCTCGATCGGCGAGCGCAACGACGTCGTGCTGGCCGGGCTGAACCACAAGATGGGCTACCGCGGCACGACGAACACGCTGCTGGCCTTCGGCGAGGGCGTGCACACCCCCGGTGGCCGCCCGGGCGCCGTCGGGTACCTGGTGGGCGAGCAGCACCGCGGGCTCACCTACATGTTCCACATGATGAACGAGGCCCGGATCGGCGTCGGGCTGGGCGCGACGGCGCTGGGCTACACCGGCTACCTGCACGCGCTGGACTACGCCCGCACCCGCACCCAGGGCCGCCCGGTGACCGGCAAGGACCCCGCGGCGGCGCCGGTGGCGATCATCGAGCACGCCGACGTGCGCCGGATGCTGCTGGCCAGCAAGAGCTACGTCGAGGGCGGGCTGGCGCTGGGGCTGTACTGCGCCAGGCTGGTCGACGAGGAGCAGACCGCGGAGGACGCGGCCGACCGGGAGCGCGCACACACGCTGCTGGAGGTGCTGACCCCGATCGCGAAGAGCTGGCCCTCCCAGTGGGGGCTGGTCGCCAACGACCACGCCATCCAGGTGCACGGGGGCTACGGCTACACCCGGGACTTCCCGGTGGAGCAGTTCTACCGGGACAACCGGCTCAACCCCATCCACGAGGGCACCCACGGCATCCAGGGCCTTGACCTGCTGGGCCGCAAGGTCGTCATGGGCGGTGGGGCAGGCCTGCGGGTGCTGGCCGAGGCGATCGCGGCCACCACCACCCGGGCCGCCGGCACCGACTGGGCCGACCTCGCCGCGGACCTCGACGCGCTGACCGCGGACCTGGTCCGGGTCACCGCCACGCTGTGGTCCGCCGGCGACGTCGACGTCACGCTGGCCAACGCCAGCGTCTACCTGGAGGCGGCCGGGCACGTCGTCGTCGGGTGGCTGTGGCTGGAGCAGGTGCTCGCCGCCGAGGGGTCGACCGGCGACTTCTACGACGGCAAGCGGCAGGCCGCGCGGTACTTCCAGCGCTGGGAGCTGCCCCGGGTCCGCCCGCAGCTGGCCCTGCTGGAGTCGCTGGACACCACCGTGCTGCGGATGGACACCGGCTGGTTCTGAGGAAGGACCCCGTTGCCCCCCACCACTCGCGAGCTCGCGGCGGGACCCTGCAACGGGGCCGGGGACTCAGGCGGGCGACGACGCCGTCAGAGGATGGCGGTGGCGCCGATCGACTCGCCGGCGACGGTGCGTGCACGCTGCGGCCGGCCGGTCGAGGCCGCCTGCCGCTCCTGCTCGTACCGGGCCGTCGAGTGGGTGCCCAGGAGGATGACCAGCCCGGTCAACACCAGGAACCCGATCAGACTCACTGCCGGCCACAAGACCATCGTCGCTGTTCTCCCCGTCCGTGGGTGGTGCACCGGCTGCCGCCAGCTTCGCCGCTGTCCCGCCCACCTTGCCCTGTCCCGCGAGCCCTCAACCCTCGACGTCGCACGGATCAGGTGAACAGCGTGTGACGTCGCTCGCCCACCGCTGCGGTGGGCACACGGCGCCGGCGGGGTCATGATGGCCCGGGTGCCCGCGGTACTGCCCCGGACGCGCCGTCCGACCACCTGACCCGTCGTCGTCCGTGGAGGACACCCGTGCCGTCTGCCCCCGTGCGGCCCGCGCTGCTCGTCCTCACCCTCTCCCTGGCGATCACGACGCTGTCGCTGCTGCAGAGCCTGGTCGTGCCGATCCTGCCCACCATCGGCGAGCAGCTGGACGTCGGCGCCGGGGCGGCCGGCTGGGTGCTGACGGCCAACCTGCTCGGCGCGGCGGTGCTGACCCCCGTGCTGGGCCGGCTGGGCGACCTGCGCGGTGAGCGTCCGGTCGTGCTGGGCATCCTGGCCGTCATCACGGCCGGCACGCTGCTGGCCGTGCTCACCACCAGCCTGCCGCTGCTGCTGGTGGCCCGGGTGCTGCAGGGCGCGTCGTACGGGCTGTTCCCGCTGTCGATCAGCATCCTGCGCCGCGAGCTGCCGGCGGCACGGCTGTCGGTGGCGATGTCGGTGGTCAGCAGCACGCTGTCGGTCGGCGGGGTGATCGGCCTGGTCGCCAGCGGGGTGCTCACCACCGGCGGCGGCGACTACCACCGGCCGTTCTGGCTCGGCCTGGTGGTGTGCGTGCTGGCCCTGGCGCTGGCCGCCTGGCTGCTGCCCCGGCGCCCGCCGACGGCGACCGGGTCGGTGGACTGGCTGGGCGCCGCCGTCCTCGGGGCCGGGCTGGTGCTGCTGCTCCTGCCGGTGTCGCAGGGCCACACCTGGGGCTGGACGTCGCCGACGACGCTGGGCTGCCTGGCCGGGTCGGCCGTGGTGCTCGCCGGGTGGGTGCTGCTGCTGCGCCGCACGGCCGACCCGCTGGTGCGCCCCGGCCTGCTCGCCGACCGCCGGATGCTGGTGCCCAACGTGGTGGGCCTGATGACCGGGTTCACCCTGTTCCTCTCCTTCCTGGCGGTCACCCAGTACGTGCAGGCCCCACCCGCGCTCGCCGGGTACGGCTTCGGCGCCTCGACGCTGGAGGCCGCGGTGGTGTTCCTGCTGCCCGGCGGTGTGGTGGGCGTGCTGCTGGCGCCGGTCGCCGGGCGGGTGGTGGCCCGGCTGGGCGGGCAGCTGGTCCTGATCGGCGGCGCGGCCTGCGGGCTCGCGGGCTTCCTGCTGCTGGCGGTGCTGCCCGACCAGCGCTGGCAGGTCGTGGCGGTCGGCGTGCTCACCCAGCTGGCCACCGTGGTCGCGTTCGCGGCGCTGCCGACCCTCGTCGTCCAGGCGGTGCGGCCGGAGGAGACCGGCATCGCCAACGGGGTCAACTCGATCACCCGCTCGGTGGGCAGCGCGCTGTCCAGCGCGCTGACCGTCACGCTGATCGCCGGCAGCGTCGACCCGGGCACCGGGCTGCCCCGGGAGTCGGCCTACACGCTGGTCGCCGCGCTGGGGGCCGGCAGCTGCGTGGTCATCGCCGTGGCGGCCGTGGCGGGGCTGGTCGCCGACCGGCGGCGGGGTGGCCGGCGTCGGCCCGACGAGCTCGCGGACGTCGAGGCCGCGACGGCCGGCGCCGGTGAGTGGTCGCCGGTCTCCGGGATCCGCTGACGCCTCCGAGCATGGGCGGGCCCGGAAGTGGGCACTGTGCACGGCAGCGCGGTACCTGCAGCCGTGAGACAACCCGGAGGCACCAGATGGCCCGACCCCGTGGCGCTCAGCCAGCGAGCGCCGGCACGACCACCAGCAAGGGCGCCCGCGCCGTCGGCAACGAGGCCCGAGAGGACGGCCACGGCCTGATGGACCGGCTGCCCGGCCAGCGCGCCGACGCGCGTGACGGGAGTGCCGGGGACGAGGTGCCCGGCGACGAGAAGATCACCGACGCCGGCCGCTCGGACTACGCGCCGGAGGGCGCCCCGGGCAAGGCCAACACCATGGGCACGCTCAAGCGGCTGGTCAAGGAGATCAGCCAGGACGAGCTGACCGACAAGGCCGCCGCGCTGACCTACTACCTGGTGCTGGCGATGTTCCCGGCTCTCATCGCCCTGATCTCCATCGTCGGGCTCGTCTTCGAGCCGCAGCAGATCATCGACGCCCTGACCACCCTGCTGAACACGATCGCACCCGGGACCGCGGCGGACACCTTCTCCGGCCCGATCCAGCAGATCGCCGGCAGCCAGAGCGCGGCCGGCTTCGGCCTCGTCATCGGCATCGCCAGCGCGCTCTGGGCCGCCTCCGGCTACGTCGGCGCCTTCACCCGCGCCGCCAACGTCGTGTGGGAGACCCCGGAGGGCCGCCCGTTCTGGAAGCTCAAGCCCCTCCAGCTGCTGGTCACGCTGATCGGCGTGTTGCTCATCGCCGTCATCGCCCTGTCGGTGGTGGCCACCGGCCCGATCACCGACGCCATCGGCCAGGCCCTCGGCCTGTCCAGCACCGTGACGACCGTGTGGGACATCGCCAAGTGGCCGGTGATGATCGTGATCGTCGCGCTGATGATCGCGATCCTGTACTACACCGCCCCGAACGTGCGGCTGCGCGGCTTCAAGTTCGTCACCGTCGGTGCTGCCGCGGCCCTGCTGGTGTGGGTGATCGCCTCGGCCCTGTTCGCCTTCTACGTGGCCAACTTCGGCAGCTACAACAAGACCTACGGCGCGCTGGCCGGCGTCATCGTCTTCCTGGTGTGGCTGTGGATCACCAACCTGGCCGTGCTGATCGGCATCGAGCTCGACTCCGAGCGCGAGCGCACGATCGAGATGAAGAACGGCGTGGAGCGGGCCCGCGAGGAGATCCAGCTCGACGCCCGCGACGACCCGAAGCGCAAGCAGACCACCTGACCCACCGGTACGACACGACGCCGGTCTCCCCCACGCGGGGAGGCCGGCGTCGTGCTGTCACCCGGCCGAGCGGCGCATGGACCACATCTGGCTGGGCCGCTCGAACTGGGTGGCGATCTCCCAGCTGACGTGCGGTGGGCCGGTCTCCTTGCGGAAGTTGGCCGTCGCGAGCCGGGCGAGCTCGGGGTCGCGGGCCACCCGGCCGGCGAGCTCGAGGGCGCGGTCCTCCACGGCCGCGTCGTCGACGGTCTCCCAGGCCAGGCCCAGCCGGACCGCGGTGGGCCCGTCGACCTCCTCGCCGAACAGCGCCATCGCCGCGGCTGCCTCCCGGCCGACCAGCCGGGACAGCAGCACGAAGTGCCCGCCGCCCGGGTGCAGCCCGCGCTTGAGGAAGCCGCAGATCAGCCGGACGTCGGTGGCCACGATCCGCAGATCGGCGGCGAGCAGCATGTTCATCCCGGCGCCCACCGCCGAGCCGCGCACCGCCGCGATCGTCGGCGCCTTCACCTGCCCGAGCCGGTAGAAGGAGTCGTAGATCAGACCCATGCCGGCGTAGGCGTCGCCGGCGGCCGGGTCGCGCCCGGCGTCGGTCAGCGTCTGCACGTCCCCGCCGGCGCAGAACGACCGCCCCACCCCGCGGACGACGACGGCCCCCACCTCGGCGCGCGCGTCGACCTCGTCGAAGACCCCGATCAGCTCCGCGGCCATCGCGGGGGTCAGCGCGTTGCGCCGGTCGGGGGCGTTCAGCGTGACGACGGCGACCCCGGCGTCGATCTCCAGCAGCACCTCAGCGGACATGCCCGCCCCTCTCGTGGACGACGTGCGGTCGGTGCGATCAGACCACGCGGGTCAGGGCCGGCCAGAACCCGTCGGCGCCACCGGCCACCAGGTGCTCCCCGAGCGTGGCCGACCAGGCGAGCTCCGAGCCCGCCTCGTCCCGCCACGCCCAGCAGCGCCGGGTGAGGTGGTGCAGCGCGTGCTCCTGGGTGAAGCCGATCGCGCCGTGCACCTGGTGGGCCAGCGCCGCGACGACCTCGACCGCGGCACCGGCGCGCACCTTGGCGGTCGCAGCGGCGGGCACCAGCGGCTCACCGGCCTCCAGCGCCTGGACGGCGGCGTCGACGACGGCGGTCACGGCCGTGACCTCACCGGCCATCTCGGCGAGGTACATCTGGATGGCCTGGAACTTCCCCAGCGGGCGGCCGAACTGCTCCCGCTCGCCGGCGTAGCGCAGGGTCAGCGCCAGCACCTGCTCCAGGGCCGCGGCCAGCTGCACCGCCCGCAGCAGGGCCGCCCGGGCCCGCAGGTCGGCCACCGCGGCCACGGTGATGGGCGCGGCGGGCGCGCGCAGCCCGTCGAAGGCGACCGAGCCGCGCGGCTCGCCGGCCAGGTTGGCGTGCGTCCAGGCCGGGGCGGGGGCGCGCACCAGGGCGAGCACCGGGCCGTCCGGGCCCTGGGCCAGCACCGCGAGGTGCAGCGCGACCCCGGCCCACGGCACGTCGACGGCGGTGCCGGACAGCAGCCAGCCGTCGCCGTCGGGCACAGCAGTGAGGTCGCCGTCGACGGCGGCGACCAGTGGCTCGTCCGGCGGGGGCAGCTGCAGCCCGGCGGCGAGCACCGCGGGCCCGGCCACGAGCAGCTGCTCACCGACCGGCACCGCGCCGGCGCCCCGGGCCAGCTCGCCGACGACGGCGACCGCGTCGGCCACCTCACCGCCGGAACCGCCGGCCTCCTCGGGCAGGCCGACGCCGGTGAGCCCGGCCGCGGCGAGCTCGGCCCAGAGCCCCTCGTCCCAGGTCAGCTCGGCGGTCAGCGAGACCGGCGGGTGCGCGGTGAGCACCTCGCGGACGGTCTGGCGCACCAGGTCCTGGTCGTCACTCACGATCGCCCACCCCCTGACTTGAGCCCGAAGAAGTGCATTCGCCGGCACTGGAGCCTGCGGGACGTGCCCGGTCCGCCGGACGAAGCCGACTGTGCCCACTCATCGCAGACCCAGCCCGCGCGCCACGATCCCGCGCAGGATCTCGTTGGTGCCGCCACGCAGCGTGTACCCCGGGGCGTGCAGTTGCGCCTCGGCCAGGGCACGGCCCAGCGGGTCCGGTGAGCTCAGTGAGGGCGTCACCTCCGCGACCCGCCGCACCTCGTCGATCACGTCGCGCTCGAACGTCGTCCCGATGTCCTTGACCAGGGCGGCCGGGATGTCGGGCAGCTCGCCGCGGTCCAGCGCAGCGGCGATGCGCAGCGAGAGCTGCCGGATGGCCAGCAGCCGGGCCGAGAGCCGGCCGACGGCGGCCAACTGCGCGCGATCCTGACCCGCAGCGGCCCGGCGGGCCAGCTCGGTGAGCAGCGGGAACGTGGACAGGAACCGCTCGGGACCGGAGCGCTCGAACGCGAGCTCGGCGGTGACCTGGTGCCAGCCGGCGCCCTCCTCGCCCAGCAGCATCCCGGCCGGGACGACGACGCCGTCGAACACGACCTCGTTGAAGTGGTGGCCGCCGTCCAGGATGCGGATCGGGTTGATCGTGATGCCCGGCAGCGACAGGTCGACGAGCAGCTGGGTGAGGCCCTGGTGCTTGCCGCGCGGGCCGTCGCCGGGCGGGCCGGTGCGCACCAGCGTGATCGCGTAGTGGCTGTGGTGCGCGTTCGACGTCCACACCTTGGCGCCGTCGACCACGAAGTCGCCGTTCGCGTCCCGAGTGGCCCGGGTGCGGATGGAGGCGAGGTCGGAGCCGCTGTCCGGCTCGCTCATGCCGATGACGAAGAAGCACTCGCCCGCGGCGATCCGGGGCAGGATCTCCTGGCGGTGCTCCTCGGTCCCGTAGCGCAGCAGCGCCGGCCCGGACTGCCGGTCGGCGATCCAGTGCGCGGCGACCGGCGCGCCCGCGGCGAGCAGCTCCTCGGTGACGGCGTAGCGCTCCATCGCGGTGCGCTCGTGCCCGCCGTACTCCTTGGGCCAGGTCATGCCGAGCCAGCCGCGGTCGCCCAGCTTGCGGGAGAAGGCCGGGTCGACCCCGGACAGCCAGGTGTCGACGTGCGGGGTGAAGGTGCCCTCGGCGATCTCGGCGGCGAGGAACTCGCGCACCTCGGCGCGCACCAGCTCGGCGGCGTCCGAGCGCGGTGCCGGCGCCAGTGTCAGGGCGTGGGTCACGTGACCTCCTCGTCCGGTCCGCCCGCGCTCCGCTGCACCGGCGACGACCGCCCCGAACGGTACCCAGCGCGACCGACGGGTGCCGCCGTGCGACGGCCGTGGCGCCTCAGCGGCTCGTGGGCTCCCGGTCACCCCTGCGGGCCAGGGGCACCCGCTCGACCACCCCGGCCACCGAGGCGAGGCCTGCGCTGACCGCCCGGCCCACCGGTGCGAGCCGGGCCGGGGCCCGCCGGGTGAGGGTGTCCACCAGGTCGCGGGTGCGGTCCAGCAGCGACAGCGGCAGCGCCGACGCCGCGTTGCCGGGGGGACGGCGGGACACGGTGGGGTGCGGCCGGGTCGGGGCGATGCGGCTCACCAGCGCCCAGCGCCGCCCCAGCGACCGCAGCTCGGCGACGCCGACGGCCTCCTGCAGCTGCGGGAGGAGCAGGTCCTCCTCGTCGCGCACGTCCTCGCGCAGCACCTCGACCAGCCGGGCCAGCCGGGCCGGGCGGCCGGGGTCGTCGAGGCCACCCTCCTCCAGGGCGCTGACCAGCTCGTTGACCTCCTGGTGCTCCTGCTCGATGCGCAGGGTCAGGGCCTCACCGTCGGGCAGCACGCGGCGCACGACCGGCCACAGCACCGCCTCCTCGGCGAAGGCGTGGCTGAACACCAGGCGGTCGAGGCGCATCAGCACCTCCTCCTGGTCGGTGCCCTGCGCGCCGTCCAGCCGCTGGATCAGCCGGTCGAGCTCGGCGTGGTCCCTGCGCTGGCGCACCAGCACGCTGCCGGGCCCGCCCAGCTCGGCGATGGTCTGGTGGGCGATGGACCGGGTCATGGCGACCTCCGCGGTCGTGGTGCCGGGCGCCGCGGGCTGGGCGCCGTCCTCCTGGGTGCCCCGCCGCGCCGATGGCCATGCGGTGTCTGGACAGGAGCACGGTGACACGGCTAACGTACAACCTTGTGGTTGTAGATCAGGGCGGCGGCTCCACCGCGGACCGGGTCTTCCACGCGCTCGCCGACCCGACCCGACGCGAGATCGTCGCGCTGGGGCTGGCCGGTGAGCACTCGGTGTCCGACCTGGCCCGCCGGTTCCCGATGAGCTTCGCGGCCGTGCAGAAGCACGTCGCGGTGCTGGAGCGGGCCGGGCTGGTCAGGAAACGGCGGGACGGGCGGCAGCAGCTCGTGTGCAGCGACCCGGACACCCTGCAGGAGGCCCACCGGCTGCTGGACCAGCTGGAGACGGTGTGGCGACAGCGGATGGACCGCATCGGCGACCTGCTCGCCGAACCGACCGGAGGAGACCCCCCGTGACCGTGAACTCCGTCGAGAAGGACCTCGACAGCCGCACCATGACCATCACCGCCCACTTCGACGCTCCCGTCGAACGGGTCTGGCAGGTCTGGAGCGACCCCCGCCAGCTCGAGCGCTGGTGGGGCCCGCCGACCTACCCGGCCTCCTTCACCGAGCACGACCTCTCCCCCGGCGGCCGAGCCGCGTACTCGATGACCGGCCCGGAGGGCGACCGGCACCACGGCTGGTGGCGCTTCACCGCCGTGGACGCGCCGCACCGGATCGAGCTGGAGGACGGCTTCGCCGACGACCAGGGCCGGCCGACGGACGGCCTGCCGTCGATGACGATGCTGGTGACCCTGACCGAGCAGGCCGGCGGCGGCACGACGATGGCGATCCGGACGACCTTCCCGTCGTCCGAGGCCATGGAGCAGATGGTCGCCATGGGCATGGACGAGGGCATGCGCGCCGCGATGGGCCAGATCGACGACGTGCTCGCGTCGGCCGTCACCTCCTGAGCGACCGGTGGGGCAGGGCGTGACCTGCCCCACCGGCACGGCACGCCACTCGGGGAGAGAGGACAGTGGAGGTGCGGGCCGGGGCCCGGGGCACTGGGGCCCCGACGCGACGCCGGCCCTCGTGCGGAGGATCGACCATGACGGTCAGCTCGGACTTCTACGACCTCGCCGACGCGCTCGACCCGGCCGACCAGGACGTGCTGAAGCGGGTGCGCGCGTTCATGGACGACGAGGTCGAGCCGGTCATCAACGACCACTGGACCCGCGCGGAGTTCCCGCACCAGCTGGTGCCCGGGCTGCGCGACCTGGGCATCGCCGGGATCGCCGTCCCGGAGCCGTACGGGGCGGGCCGCTCCACGCTGCTCGACGGCATGATCGCCATGGAGCTGGCCCGCGGGGACTCCTCGATCGCCACCTTCATGGGCGTGCACAGCGGCCTGGCGATGGGCTCGGTCCAGCTGTGCGGCTCCGAGGAGCAGAAGCAGCGCTGGCTCCCCGCCATGCGGGCCATGGAGCTGATCGGCGCCTTCGGGCTGACCGAGCCCGACTCGGGCTCCGACATCGCCCGCAAGATGACCACCACCGCCCGCCGCGACGGCGACGGCTGGGTGCTGGACGGGCGGAAGAAGTGGATCGGGAACGCCAGCTTCGCCGACCTCGTGGTGATCTGGGCCCGCGACGTGGAGACCGACAAGGTGCTCGGGTTCGTCGTGGAGAAGGACGCGCCCGGCTTCAGCACCACGGTCATCCAGGACAAGATCGCGCTGCGGTCGGTGCTCAACGCCGAGATCACCCTGGACGGCGTCCGCGTGCCCGAGGCCGACCGGCTGCAGGGCGCGAACAGCTTCCGGGACACCGCGGCCGTGCTGCGGACGACGCGGGCCGGGGTGGCGTGGTCGGCGGTGGGCTGCGCCCGGGGCGCCTACGAGCACGCGCTGTCCTACGCCCAGCAGCGCGAGCAGTTCGGCCGGCCGATCGCGTCGTTCCAGCTGGTGCAGGACCTGCTGGTGCGGATGCTGGGCAACATCACGTCGTCGATGACGCTGTGCACCCGACTCTCCCAGCTGCAGGACGCCGGCCGGATGACCGACGAGCAGGCCAGCCTGGCCAAGGCGGTGAGCACCGTGCGGATGCGGGAGACCGTCGGCTGGGCCCGGGAGCTGATGGGCGGCAACGGCATCCTGCTGGAGCACCACGTGGGCCGCTTCGTCGCCGACGCGGAGGCGCTGTACTCCTACGAGGGCACCCGCGAGGTCAACACGCTCATCGTCGGCCGCGCCGTCACCGGGCACTCCGCCTTCGTCTGAGCCGCGACGCGGCAGGCACGGGAGGATCGGGTCGGAGACCCCTCGCAGAACAGGAGCGACCGTGCCCCCACGCGCCACCGAGCAGGACGGCACCCGACCCCGCCCGCAGCTGCTGCGGGAGGAGTGGACGGACCTGTCCGGCACCTGGCAGTTCGGCTACGACGACGACCGGCGCGGGCTGGACGAGGGCTGGCAGCGGGCCGGTGACCTGGCCGACCGGTCGGTGTTCGACCGGGACGTGCGGGTGCCGTTCCCGCCGGAGTCGCCCGCCTCGGGCATCGGGGACACCGGCCCGCACGCGGTGCTCTGGTACCGCCGGGCCCTGCGCCTGGACGACGTCGCCGGGTGGGCGGCAGTGCGCGAGCGCGGGCACCGGGTGGTGCTGCACCTGGGCGCGGTCGACCACTCGGCACACGTGTGGCTGGACGGCGAGCTGCTCGGCACGCACGAGGGCGGCCAGACCCCGTTCGCCTTCGACGTCACCGACCGGCTGACCGACGGCGAGCACGTGCTGGTGGTGCGGGCGGTGGACGACCCGCGGGACGTGACCCAGCCGCGGGGCAAGCAGGACTGGCAGGACCAGCCGCACGAGATCTGGTACGACCGCACCAGCGGCATCTGGCAGCCGGTGTGGTGCGAGGTGGTGCCGCCGGTCGCCGTCGAGCACCTGGCCTGGACGCCGGACGTGCCCGGCGCTCGCGTGCAGCTGGGCATCACACTGCGGGACACCCCGCCCGGGCCGGTGACCGTCGCGGTGCGCCTGCAGCTCGGCGAGCGGGTGCTGGCCGAGCACCGGGTGCGGGTGTCGGCCCGGCGCACCAGCACGGTGATCGCCGTCCCCGACCTGCTCAACGGGCAGGACCGGCCGTCGCTGCTGTGGTCACCGGAGCACCCGCGGCTGGTCGACGCCGAGGTGCGGCTGCTCGACGGGGACACCGTGCTGGACGAGGTGGGCAGCTACCTGGGGCTGCGCAGCGTCGGCGTGGCTGGGCGGGCGTTCCTGCTCAACGGCCTGCCGTACCCGCTGCGCGCGGTGCTGGGGCAGGGCTACTGGCCGCAGTCGCACCTGGCCGCCCCGGACGCCGGCGCGCTGCGCCGGGAGGCGGAGCTGGTGCGCGAGCTGGGCTTCAACACCGTGCGGGTGCACCAGAAGGTGGAGGACCCGCGCTTCCTGTTCTGGTGCGACCGGCTCGGCGTGCTGGTGTGGGGTGAGACCGCGAACGCCTTCGCCTTCACCCCGGACGCGGTGCGGATGCTGACCACCGAGTGGCTGGACGTCCTGCACCGGGACGCCGGACACCCGTGCATCGTCACCTGGGTGCCGGTGAACGAGAGCTGGGGCGTGCACGACGTCGCCGTCGACCCGGCGCAGCAGGCGTACGTGACCGCGCTGGCAGCGCTGACCCGGGCGGTGGACCCCAGCCGGCCGGTGGTGAGCAACGACGGCTGGGAGCACACCGACTCCGACCTGTGGACCGTGCACGACTACGCCGACACCGGGGCCGAGCTGGTGCGCCGCTACGGCTCGGCCAGCGCGTTCGACCACCTGGAGCGACCCGGCGCGGCGGGGCGGCGGGTCCGGTTGCCCGGCGGGACCGACCGCGACCAGCCGCTGGTGCTCACCGAGTTCGGCGGGGTGCGCTTCAGCCCCGGCGCCGCACCGGAGGACGCCTGGGGCTACTCGACGGCCACCGACGCCGAGGACTTCGCCCGCCGGCTGCGCGACCTGCTGTCGGCGGTGCGGTCCTCGGAGGTGCTGGCCGGGTTCTGCTACACGCAGCTGACCGACACCCGGCAGGAGGCCAACGGCCTGCTCGACGAGCACCGCCGGCCGAAGCTGCCGATGGAGGAGCTGCGGGCGATCGTCACCGGCCGCGCGTCCTGAGCCGCCGCCCAACTCCCTCGCCGGGACGACGGATCTGGCATGGCGAGTCCATGATTGCCGGGGCGCATCGGTGGAATCCGGTCGCAGCCGATTCGGCGCCGATAGCGTGCGCGCGTGTCCCTCGACCCGCTGAGCGTGTGTGCCGCCGAAGCGAACATCCTGGCGACGTTGCTCGCGACCAGTGACCTGACCGCGCCGGTGCCCAGCTGCCCCGGCTGGTCGCTGGCCGATCTGGGCCGGCACACCGGCGGGGTGCACGCCTGGGCAAGGGACGCGGTGGGGCACGAGCCCGGCACCCCGCCTGGCGCGGAACCCCCGGGCCCGGCTGAGGACGCGACGGTCGCCGCCTGGTACCGCACACAAGCCGACGATCTGCTCACCGCACTGGTCGCTGTCGATCCTGGCCGACCCTGCTGGACCCTCGACAGAGCAGACCGAACGGCGGGCTTCTGGCTGCGGCGGCAGGCGCACGAGACGACGATGCACCGCTGGGACGCCGAACGAGCCGTCGGTCGGGACGCACACATCGACCCCACCGTCGCACTGGACGGCATCGACGAGGTGCTCCGGATGTTCCTGCCCCGCCAGCTGCGGCTCGGGCGCACCTCGGCCACCGAGGACACCGTCCACCTGCGGCCGCAGGAGATGGCGACGTCGCACTCGGTGGGCAACGGCGCAGCCTCCGTCGGCACCGTCAGCGGTCCAGCGGAAGCGCTGCTGCTCCTGCTCTGGCGGCGCACCACCCTCGACGACCCGCGATTGACCGTCAGCGGCGACAGGTCCGCCGTTGACGCCTGCCTCGACCGGCCCCTGACACCCTGACGCTGACAGCGTGCTCGCCAACGGTCGCCAGCCGCCGCGACCGGGCACTGGTGTGGTCGCATCGACCCGTGCACCCGCAGAGGCCAGCGAGGAGCGCCGATCAGCCGCCGGCCACGGACACCGAGCCGGCACCTGATCGATCGGCCCGAGTGACGGACCACGAGCGGACCGCAAGCAGGAGAAGGTGCCTGACGCACTGCGAAGAGGCTGGTCAGACGGTCGATGAGGCCGTATGATCGAACATGTGTTCGACATCGACGTCCTGCGGCTGCCCTACCGGCAGTTGCTCGTCGAGCACGCCCTACGAGAGTGGCTCGACCAGGTGTTCCGACCGTCGGTGGGCCTCGCAGCAGAGGTGGGTGCGCGCACGTCGCCCTCCGCAGCGGTGCGGGATGCCCGCCTGACGGCCTTCCGTGCGGAGCTCGACGCCGGCGGGGCCCGGCTCACGGAGGCTCGACTGGCCCAGCGGTCCCTCGACCGGGCAGCCGCCGAGCGTGCCCGGGCGCTGGCCGGGTTCGCCCGCAGTCGGCCGTCGTCCGCCGACCGGTCCGACCAGGAGGTCGGTGC
The DNA here is from genome assembly GCF_010685995.1 of Goekera deserti. Classification (GTDB taxonomy): domain Bacteria; phylum Actinomycetota; class Actinomycetes; order Mycobacteriales; family Geodermatophilaceae; genus Goekera; species Goekera deserti. The sequence continues at coordinate 272,257 of NZ_JAAGWK010000005.1, forward strand.
AGCAGCCGCCGCCAGCCGGGCGGCCCGCCCACGGGCGCTGCTGTCGGTCAGCGAGTGGGCCGTCGACGAGGTGTCCGCGGCACTCCGACTGACCAGCGACGCCGCCACCCGGCTGCTGGTGGAGTCGGTCCTCCTGGTCGAGGAGCTGCCGGCGACCCTGGCGGCACTCGAGGAGGGCCGGATCAGCCAGCAGCACGCCGCCGTGCTGGTCGACCTGCTCGCACCGCTCGACGCCGGCGTCCGGGCCGTCGCCGAGGAACGGCTGCTGGCCCGCGCGGGCGGCAAGACGGCTGCCCAGCTGCGCGCCGCTGCCCGCCGGCTCGTGCAGCGGCTCGACCCGGACGCGCTCGCCGACCGGGTGGAGCGCGCCATCCGCGATCGCCGGGTCGGGCTGCACGCCGGGGAAGACGGCATGTCGACCCTGTACGCGCTGCTCCCTGCGCCCGTGGCCCGCGCCTGCCACGACGCCCTGAGCCAGTACGCCGACGCCTCCCGGGTCGAGGGTGACACCCGGTCGAAGGACCAGCGGATGGCCGACTGCCTGGTCGACCTCGTCCTGCGCCCAGGGCAGCACGGGATGGCTCCCGTCCAGGCCCGCCTGGTCGTCGTCGCGGCCGTCGAGACGCTGCTGGGCGGACCGGAACCGGGCGAGGTGAGCGGTGACCTCGTCCCGGCCGTCATGGTGCGCGAGCTGGCCTACGCACTCGGCCTGCTGCCCCGCCCGACGGACGACCAGCAGGAGCCGGGCAGACCCGCGCCGAGCGCAGTCCCCACCGACGCGACGCCGGCCACGATCGTCGACGACACGGCGCCCCCTGCAGCCGAGGGCCACCCGGAGACCGAGGCGGTGACGGCAGCCCCCGCAGTCGAGAGCCACCCGGAGACCGGGGCGGTCACGGCGCCTCCCGCAGTCGAGAGCCGCCTGGACACCGAGGCGGTCACCGCGCTGGGCGCACTGCTCGGCACCCGCCGGACAGAGGGGACCGCACTGGCGTCGCGACCCGAGATCGCCGTGGTCGACGGCCTGAGCGGGCAGCTCCTCGCCCTCACCGACGCGACCGAGATCCGGCAGATCGCCGGTGGCTCGTCCCGGGCGGTAGCCGGCGACCCGTCCGCGGCAGTGGCCGCGCCGCCGGTCGGCGAGCCGGGATCGAGGCCTCCCCCACCGACACCCGGCTACCGACCGCACGCCGCACTGGAGCGATTCGTCCACCTGCGTGACCGGCGGTGCCGTTTCCCAGGGTGCCGCGCACGTCCGGTCAGCTGCGACGGCCACCACATCGAGGCGTGGCCCGCGGGGCCGACGTCGAGCAGCAACCTGTGCTCGCTGTGCCGGCACCATCACCGACTGGTGCACCAGGCTCCGGGGTGGCGGCTGCGCGCACTCGACGGCCACGGCACTCTCGTCTGGTCGATGCCGGACGGGACGGAGCTCACCACGCAGCCGCCGCGGTTCGGCACCGACGACGACCTGCCTCGGATCACCCAACCCGCCGGTGCGACGACCGTTGCGCTGGCGGCACGCCCGACGCTCGTAGGCCGACCGAGCCCACCCGGCCTCGATGCCGACCCACCTCCCTTCTGACCGGGACTCTCCTGAACGGGAACCTCCTGACCGGGACGCCGGCGGCGTGCCGGTGAGAACGCAGCAGGGGAATCGCACCGTGGCGGGGTGGTGGAAGCCCAGCAGCGCGGGGACGGCACTGTGGCGCCGGGACGGCACGGTGGCGGCCACGTCAGGGCAGTGGCGGCACGGCGATGAGACCACGGGCGGGATGGGATGGGAGCCGTCGGTGGGACCATGGGTTCGATGAGCACCGCCACCGACCCAGACGCCGCCAGCACCGACGCCGCCACCACCGCCACGGTGCTGGCCGAGGCGGCCCGCCGCCGTACCTTCGCGGTGATCAGCCACCCGGACGCCGGCAAGTCCACCCTCACCGAGGCCCTCGCCCTGCACGCCCGGGTGATCGGCCAGGCCGGAGCGGTGCACGGCAAGGCCGGCCGGCGGGGCACGGTGTCGGACTGGATGGACATGGAGAAGGCCCGCGGCATCTCCATCACGTCGGCGGCACTGCAGTTCTCCTACCGGGACACCGTGGTGAACCTGCTGGACACCCCCGGGCACGCCGACTTCTCCGAGGACACCTACCGGGTGCTCACCGCCGTCGACGCCGCGGTCATGCTGATCGACGCCGCCAAGGGCCTCGAACCGCAGACGATGAAGCTCTTCGCCGTCTGCAAGCACCGCGGCATCCCGGTGATCACCGTGATCAACAAGTGGGACCGGCCGGGCCTGGACGCCCTGGAGCTGATGGACGAGGTGCAGACCCGCACCGGCCTCACGCCCACGCCGCTGACCTGGCCGGTGGGCATCGCCGGCGACTTCCGCGGCGTGCTCGACCGCACCGACGGCAGCTACCACCGCTTCACCCGCACCGCGGGCGGTGCGACCGTCGCCCCGGAGGAGACGCTGAGCGCGGAGGCGGCGCTGGCCCGCGAGGGCGACGTCTGGACGACGGCGGTCGAGGAGAGCGAGCTGCTGGAGGCCACCGGCGCCCAGCACGACGAGTCGACGTTCCTGGCCGGGATCAGCACGCCGGTGCTGTTCGCCTCCGCGGTGAGCAACTTCGGCGTCGGGATGCTGCTCGACGTGCTGGTCGAGCACGCCCCGCACCCGACGCCCCGGCCGGACCAGAAGGGCGAGCCCCGCCCGCTGGAGGAGCCGTTCAGCGCGTTCGTCTTCAAGGTGCAGGCCGGCATGGACACCGCGCACCGCGACCGGCTGGCCTTCATCCGGGTCTGCTCCGGGGTCTTCGAGCGCGGCATGGTGGTCACCGCCGCGGCCAGCGGCAAGCCGTTCGCCACCAAGTACGCCCAGCAGGTGTTCGGCCGCGAGCGGGAGAGCATCGACACCGCCTACCCCGGCGACGTCGTCGGGCTGGTCAACGCCTCGGCGCTGTCGGTCGGCGAGTCGCTGTACTCCGCGCGCCCGGTCACCTTCCCACCGCTGGACTCCTTCGCGCCCGAGCACTTCGCCGTCGCCCGCATCGCCGACACCGGCAAGTACAAGCAGTTCCGCCGCGGAATCGGCCAGCTGGACAGCGAGGGCGTGGTGCAGGTGCTGGTCTCCGACCGCCGCGGCGACGGCGCACCGGTGTTCGCCGTGGTCGGGCCGATGCAGTTCGAAGTGGCACAGCACCGCATGGAGACCGAGTTCGGCGCGGCGATCACCCTGCAGCACCTGGACTACAAGCTGGCCCGGCTGACCGACGCCGAGTCCGCGCCCGTGCTGTCCAAGGCCCGCGGTGCCGAGGTCGTGCAGCGCACCAACGGCGACCTGCTGGTGCTCTGGACCGACCGCTGGGCGATGGGCAGCTTCGCCCAGAACAACCCCGACGTCACCATGACTCCGCTGGTCGCCGCCTCGCTGAGCTGACCCGCTCAGCCTGGCAGGAGGTCGGCCCCCGCCCGGTGGAGGGCGCGCAGCTCGTCGACCGCACCGTGCTCCGCGGGCAGGACGGCGAGCACGCACGACGCGCCCAGAGCCAGCAGTGCCCGCCGACGTTCGTCCGCCGTCCACGACGCACCGACCTCGTGCGGGACGGCGACGGTCACCGGGCGGACCGTGCCCCGGTCCGCTTCCTCGTCAACGGTCGGTGGACCGACCGCCGGGGTCGGTGACCACCGGTCACCGACGTCGATGCGCACGTCGAGCGAGGCCGCACCCACGTCCGGCGGCAGACCGCCGTGCACGGCGACCGGCCGGGACAGCGCGACGGTCAGCTCGTAGCTCTCCTCGTACCGCAGCCAGCCCGGCTGCCCGTACTGCACGATCGGCACGGAGGTGCCGTCAGGCAACGGGCGCTCCCCCGTGAGCGGTCGGGACAGGTCCCGGCAGTCCACCACCACCGGACGCGGCCCGACGTCCCACGCCTCACGCTCCGGCTCGACCGGCGGCGACCAGTGGCGCGTGTTCGAGGCCGTCTCGTAGGACACCCGGGTGTCGACGTCGTCCCCCGCGACCTCGTCGGCGGCGTAGAGCAGACCTTCCGCCTCCCCCGTCCACAGGCTGCGAACGAGCTCCGTGGGGTCGGCGAGGACGGCCTCGTAGGCTGCCCGGCCCCGGGCGACGACCTCGGCGCGCACGTACAGGAAGGCGTCGTCGCTCATCGGGATCGGCTCGTCGTCCGGCTCCTGGTCCACGTAGCGCACGGGCTGGTCGGCGATCACCTCGCGATCGAGGTCGAACAGCACCTGCGCGAGTCGCTCCTGGAAGGCGCGGGCCCGGCGTCGGCCGAGCGCCCGCAGCGCCCCGGTCAGCCGCTCGAGGTCCGCGTCGCCCGTGCCGCCGTCCAGCAGGTCGATCAGCGTCCAGAACTCGTCGGGCGACATGACCCGCCTGGTGATGCGCACGGCGGGATGCTGTCAGAGCCCACCGACAGCGCGGGACCACACGCCCGCCGGCACCGGTCGCTCGCTACCGTCCAGCCGTGACCAGCCCCGACGACGAGCCTGACCCGACCGGACTGGACCAGCCCGCCGGGCGCGCCCAACCGCTCTGGTGGGTGGCGGTCCCGGCCCTGGTCGCCGGCTTCGGCGGGTACCAGCTGCTGCAGGGCGACACCGGCGGGATCTGGCCCTGGGGCCCGCTGGTGCTGCTGCTCGCCGGTCTCGGCCTGCTCGCCTTCGTGCTGGTCGACCGCCGCCGCTGACCCGACGGCGGCCGACCGGGGCTCAGTAGCTCATCTCGGTCTTCGGCCGGCCCAGCGCGAAGCCGTGCCGGTCGGCGATCCGGGTGATCTCCTCCACCTGCTCGGCGGAGATCCGGCCGTAGCTGTAGTGCTCGGTGATGCCCTCCAGACCCAGCAGGATCGTCTCGGACATGCAGGCGAACGCGTGCCCGGGCTCCAGCGGCATGCCGCCGATCCGGAAGTCGGGGTTCTCCGGCAGCCGCACGACCCCGCCCTGGATGACGGTGACGTCGGGGCGCTCCCGCAGCACCGAGGCGTCGGTGTCCATCGGCACGGAGACGTCGCAGATCACCACCGGGCCCGCACCGAGCACGTCCGGGAACACCAGCGGGTCGGGGGCGTTGCTGGCACCCAGCACCAGCTGGGCGTCGGCGAGCGCGGCGACGTCGGTGGCCAGCCGCACGGGCGCCCGGTCGCCCAGGCCGGCCAGCGCGTCGTGCAGCTGCGCGATCTGCCCCGGGCTCGCCGGGTCCGCCGCGGCCGCCAGGGCGCGGGCGGCCGGCACACCGGCGAGCACCCCGGCCACGCCGGTCAGGGACGCCGTCGTCCCGGCGTCGGTGGCGTCCCGCAGCCGGCGCAGCGCCCGGCCGTAGACCCGCAGGGCCGCGCCGAGCAGCGCCTGCTCGCGGCCGGGCCGCCCCACCAGCAGCATCCGCGGCACCCGGTCGCTGACCAGCTCGCTGTAGACGCTGGCGATGTTGCCGTTCGCGCCGAGCGCGGCGAAGCAGGACTCCTCGGGCACGATCCCGCGCTCGTCGGCCGCCTGCCAGATGGCCCGCAGCCCCATGCCGACCGTGAGCGCGTTGCCGGTGGTCAGCGCGATGCGGTCCGGGGGCAGCGAGCGGCCGTTGCGGGTCAGGATCGAGTGGTAGCCGCCCAGGCCCAGCGTGTGGCAGCCCGCGGCGACGGCCTGGTCCACCGCGGTGGTGAGCAGCCGCTGCACGGGGGCGACGTCCTCCCGCAGGGCCCGGCTCATCCGGGCCGAGGAGGAGAAGACGGCGAGGAAGTTCAGCTGGACGGCGGCACCGGTGGTCGAGCGCACCGTGATCCGCTCGTGGAACTCCGGCTCCACGTGCGGGGCGATCCGCTCCATCAGGTCGTCCAGCTGGGCCTCGGTGAAGCCGGCCAGGCTCGGGTCGAACAGCGGCAGGTGCGCCGAGGTGACCGAGTGGGCGGCGAAGGCCACCTGCGGCAGCGCCGGGTCCAGGGCGTCGGAACGCAGCGGCTCGCGGTGGTCGGTGATGTGCCCGCCGACGGCCGCGGGGTCGACCAGGTGCCGGACCAGGTGGAAGGCGTTGGCCTTGCCGAGTGCCTCGCACGCGCCGTCCAGGGCGGCCACCACCAGCTTCGCGTCCTCCTCGGTGAGCAGGTAGGACGGCTCCAGCCGCAGCGTGCGGGGGCTGGACAGGGTGGGCGCGACCCGGACGCCGTGCCCGTGCAGCAGGTACCCGGCGAGCACGTAGCCCAGCAGGTCCTGGGAGACGAGGGTGCGGATCGTGGCCGAGGAGGTCCCGGCCTGGTCGGTGAACTCGATGCCGATCATGAGGCCCGCGCCGCGCACCTCTGCGACGACGCCGGGGTGGCGCTCGCGGAGCTCCTGCAGCCGGGCCATCAGCCACGCGCCGGTGGCGGCCGCGCGGGCCGGCACGTCGTCGTCGTCCAGCAGCCGCAGCGCCTCCAGGGCGACCCCGGAGCTGAGGTCGTCCTCGGCGAAGGTGGAGCTGTGCAGCCGGCCGAAGGAGGGCCGATAACGGCTGCGCTCGACGAGCAGCGCGCCGGTCTTGACCAGCCCGCCGCCGAGGCTCTTGGACAGCAGTACGTAGTCGCCGCGGACGCCCAGCTGCTCGCTGTGGCAGAACGTGCCGGTGCGGCCCATGCCGCTCTGGATCTCGTCGAGCACCAGCGGCACGCCCTCGGCGCGCACCGCGGCCGCCAGCTCCTGCAGCTGCTCGGCGCGCAGCGGGCGCACCCCGGCCTCGCCCTGCAGCGGCTCCACGAACAGCGCGACGGCGGTGGTGACCGGCACCGCGGTGAACTCCGGGCCGTGCTCGCCGACGCCCAGCTCGACGACGGTGCGCCGGCACGCGGCCAGCCGGTCCTCGATCGACCCGCCGGCGCCGACGAACAGCGTCGACCCGCTGTCGAAGTCGGCCCGGTAGGCGGCGTGGTGGGTGAGCTGGACGGCACCGGTGGTCTTGCCGTGGAAGCCGCCGTCCAGGGCGAGGGAGCGCGGCGTCGAGGCGACCAGCGCGTCCTCCAGCCGGAGCGCGAAGGCCACCGCGTCAGCCGTGCGGGTGCCACCGGTGTAGCCCAGCCCGCGCAGCGTGGCCAGCTGCGCCTCGCCGGTCTCCGGGTGTGCGGCGACGACGTGCCCGGCCAGCTCGGCCAGCCGCTGCCGGCGCTCCGCGGCGCGCTCCCGCCACTCCAGGGTGGCGTGCTTGAGGGCGGCCTCGACGGTCTCCGCGCCGCTGTTGGCGAAGGTGACGACGTAGTCGGCCACGCCGCGGCCGACCCGGTCGGAGAGCTCCCGGGCGAGCTCGGCGGCGGCCGGCCTGATCGAGCCCTGGGCCTGCACCGGCACGCCGTCGCCGAGCAGCTGCACCATGCGGGCCCGCAACCGGGGGTGGTGGTGGCCGAAGAGGTTGGCGCCGTAGCCGCCGAGGGCGTCGAGCACCCGGGGCGGGCCGGACCCGTCGTCGCAGGAGAGCCAGTCGCCCTCGCCGCGGGTGTAGGTCACGTCCAGGCGCAGGGTGGAGAGCAGCTCGCCCGTCCAGGGGCGGACGTGGCTGGTGTACAGGGCGGTGGGGCTGGTCACGGTGCGGTCGTCCTCGGCGTCGGGCCCCAGGCTCGGGGGCGGGTGCTCGTCTCGGCGTTCGGGGCTGCCGGCCACGCTGCCGGGAGGTGCACTGCATCCGATCCGGGTGCGCCGGGCAATGCCTGGACACCCCCACCGGGTCACGATGAGTCACCACCAACGGCCCTGGACGGCCTGTCGACCACGGAGCGTGATCGGTTGCGCTGATGTGGCGGCCTGCGTTCCGCCCCCCTCCCGCCCCCGCGGTGACACCATCGCCGACGTGGCCCCCCGCGAACCGGCCCCCGGCCGCGCACCGGCCGGAGAGCCCGGCGGCACACCGGTGAGCGGCGGGTCCCTGCGGCTGCGCGGCCGGCGCGGGCTGTTCCGCGCCTCCACCCGGGTCACCAACACGGCGCTGCTCGTGGTGCTGCTGGCCGCGTACGCCAGCGGCACGGTGTCCGAGCTGACCGGTGCGGCCGGCGGCTGGGCGGTGGCCGCGGTGCACGGCGTGCTCGGCGTCCTGACGGTGCTGCTGCTGCCGTGGAAGCGCCGGGTGGTGCGCGCCGGGCTGCGCCGCCGTCGGGCCAGCCGCTGGCTCGCGCTGGTGATGGCGGCGCTCGCGCTGGCGACGATCGCGGTCGGCGTCGCGTCCTCGACCGGGCTGGTGACCTCGCTGGCCGGCCAGCACGTGCTCTGGGTGCACATCGCGCTGGCCGTGCTGCTGGCCCCGATGGTGGTGTGGCACGCCGTGGCCCGCGGCACCCGGCCGCGGCGGCCGGGCGGGGCGCGGACGCCGGGACGCGGGCACCTGCTGTCCCGGCGGGCCCTGCTGCGGGCCGGCACGCTGGGCGCGCTGGCCGTCGCCGGGTACGCCGCCGTCGAGGTCGCCGTCGACGTGGTGGGCCTGCCCGGCCGGCGACGCCGGTTCACCGGCTCGCACGAGGTCGGCTCGCTGCGGCCGGCGGCGATGCCCTCGACGATCTGGCTGGACGACCGGACCCCGGACGTCGCGACGGCGGACTGGCGCGTGACGGTGACCGGCGGCGGGGAGCTCACCGTCGGCCAGCTGCGCCGGCACCCCGCGCGCACCACCCGGCGGGTCACGCTGGACTGCACGTCCGGCTGGTTCTCCACCCAGGACTGGACCGGCGTCCCGCTGTCGGCCCTGCTGACCCCCGTCGCCGGCGCCGGAGCCCGGAGCGTGCTGGTGCGGTCCGCGACGGGCTACGCCACCGCTTCCCGCTGGACGACCTGGACCGGCTGCTGCTCGCCACCGACGCCGGGGACGCACCGCTGGCCGCCCGGCACGGCGCGCCGGTGCGCCTGGTCGCGCCGGGCCGGCGTGGCTTCTGGTGGGTGAAGTGGGTGACCTCGGTCGAGCTGTCCGACCGGCCCCCGTGGTGGCAGTCCCCCTTCCCGCTCAGCTGACGTCCCACTGTGGTCGCCTGACCACGTGCAGCGACGAGATCTGCCGTGCCGGGCGATGCGTCCTGTCACTTCCTGCGTCTGGTCTCCCGCGGGCCGGGGCCGCACAGTGGTCACCAGCTGCAACCGATGGAGAACACGCTGATGCGCCGCACGCTGCTCGTCGTCCTCACCGGCGCCACCGTCCTGCTGACCGGCTGCACCGGGACCGCGGACACCTCCGCGGGGACCCGCTCCGGCGTCGCGCCGTCCGAGGTCTCCTCGACCGACGACGCCGGCACCGAGGTCGTGCAGACCGTCGACGACACGGAGGCAGCACGCGACGCAGCCGCCCGGTCCGCCGAGGAGGCGGCCGCCGCCGAGGAGGCAGCCGCGGTGTCGGCCGCCCGCTCCGCCGCCGCCGACGAGGCCGAGGACGCCGGGTGCACCGGCAGCGCGTGCGACACCGACGCAGGCGCCGACCCCGCCGAGACGACCGAGGTCGAGCAGCCGTCGTTCTCCTGCGACGCCGGGCCGGACGGCCTGCCGATCTGCGAGGGCGACGTGCCCCGCTCCGTGGGGCCGTACTCCACGCCGGACGGCACCATCATGGGCCGCTGACCGGCGGCGCACCGCCTGCTTGACACCGGCACGGCACCGGCACGACCCTGCTCCCCACCGGGCGGTCACGACCCGGCCAGCCGCGGGCAGGGGGCACCGACATGCCGGGCCGGCGCGTGGACCCGCTGACCGTCACGGCCGCCGTGCTGGCGTTCACCGCCGCCGTCGGCTTCGCCGCGGTCGGGCCCGCGCAGGAGCCGGCACCGTCGTCCGCCGGCACCCCGGCGACCACCACCCCGCCGGCAGCCCGCCCCACGAGTTCGACGGCGACCTCGACCACGCCTCCCCCGGGCAGCCCTGCCCCGACCGGCGCCCCGCCGCCCGGCGTCGTCGGGGTGGGACTGCCGGTGGGCACGGCGCGGGTCGACATGGACGTCGTGTGGCTGGGGCAGGACATCCCGCTGGGCACCGACCGCTCCCTCGACGGCGCCGTCACCGCCTTCACCGAGTACGTCGTCTGGCTGGTCGGCTCCCCCGCGGCCGAGGTGTCCGGCGGGGCGTTCCGCCGGTTGTCGACCGGCACGGTGTACCCCGGGCTGGGCGACACGGTCGCGCTGCTCGCCGAGCCGGGGGGCCAGCGCTTCGAGGCCACCGCGGGTGCCTACCGGCGGCTGGGCTGGTCGGGGTCGGAGCAGACGCCGGACGCCGTGATGATCGAGGTGATCGCCCCCTACGGGGACACCTTCCAGGACCGCTGGCTCTGCATCGGCGGCCTGGTCACCTGGACGCCGGACGGCTGGCTGATCGACAGCATGCTGCCCCGCGAGGTCCGCCAGCCGTTCGACGGGGCCCGAACGCTGACCTCCGAGCAGAAGGCCACCCTGTTCGAAGGGCCCGGCTGGACGGAGTTCGCGGGCGCCTGACCTGCCCTACGGGGTGAGACGCGCCCGCCCCGGGGACTGCGTTGCTCCAGCCCGGGCGCTCGGCTGCCGTTCACGGTGGGGACGTCATCTGTCCCCACCGAGGTGGAGCATGCAGCCAGCCGTGTCACCCCTGTCCTTCCCCGATGCCTGCGCGCAGGTCGTCGCCACGCTGAAGACCTCTGCGCCGATGGCCTCCTGGTCGGTGTGCCAGCAGGTCGAGGACCGCCAGGTCTACCTGTACGTCAGCGACGACGCCTACGGCGCGGACGCCGGCGGCTCCCATGCCTGGTCGGAGTCGATCTGCCAGCAGATGATCGCCGGCGCGGGCCCACGGGTCGCCCCGGACGTGAGCGCGGTCCCGGCGTACGCGACCACGGTCATCGCCCGACGGAAGCCGATCGGCGCGTACGTCGGCATCCCGATCCGCGCCGCCGACGGCCGGCTCTTCGGCACGCTCTGCGGGCTGGACCCCCTCCCGCAGCAGGCCTCGCTGGCCGCCCAGGCGCCGCAGTTCGCCCTGATGGCGGCCCTGCTGGAGCAGGTGCTCCAGCGGGACGTGCTGCTGGCGCAGGCCCGGCAGCGGGAGGCCGAACGACTGCTGCGCGCCCGGCACGACGAGCTCACCGGCCTGCCCAACCGGGGCACGTTCCACCGCCGGCTGGCCGAGGCGCTCGACGCGCGGCGGACCGTGGCACGCAGCCTGTCGGTCCTGAAGGTCGACCTGGACGACTTCACCGCTGTCAACGACACCGTCGGGCACGCAGACGCCGACCAGCTGCTGGTCGACGTCGCCGGCCGGGTCGCCGCTCTGGTCCCCGACCGCGCCCTGCTCGCCCGGCTCGGCGGCGACCGGTTCGCCGTCCTGCTCGAGGACGGGGCCGACCCGGGCACCGTGGCGGCGCGGGTGCTGGCCGGTCTGGCCCGCCCCTTCACCGTCGCCGGTCTGGAAGTGACCGTGCGCGCCAGCATCGGCATCGGTGAGCTGCCGCACGGGCGCGGCGCGGTGCCGGCGGACACGCTGCTGACCCAGGCCGAGGTGGCGCTGCGGGCAGCCAAGCACCAGGGCAAGGGCCGCGCCGTGCACCACGACCCGGCCATGGCGTTGCCGGGGGCGGGTGACCTGCTGCTGCGGGAGCCGCTGCGTCGGGCGATCGCCGACGGGACCCTGCGGCTGCACTACCAGCCGGTCGTCGACCTGGACGGCGGCCCGGTCACCCGGTTCGAGGGGCTCGCCCGGTGGACGCACGACGGCGTCCCGATCGGCCCGGACGTCTTCGTGCCGGTCGCCGCGCGCAGCGGGCTGCTGCCCGCGCTGACCCAGGCGGTGCTCGAGCAGGCCTGCGCCCAGGCGGCCCGGTGGACCCGGGAGCGGGGCACCCCGATCACGATCGGGGTCAACGTCTGCCCGGTCGACCTGGTGGACCCGGCGTTCCCCGACCGGGTCGACGCCGCGCTGACCCGGCACGGGCTGCCGGCCGGGCAGCTGGTGCTCGAGGTGACCGAGGACGCACTGCTGGCCGACGTCGCCGCGGCCACGGCCGCCAGCCGCCGGCTGCGTGACCTGGGCGTGGAGCTGTCCCTGGACGACTTCGGCACCGGCTACTCCTCGCTGCTGCACCTGCGGTCGATCTCGCTGGGCAGCCTGAAGATCGACCGGGGCTTCGTGCGCGACGTGGACACCGACCCGGGGGCCGAGCGGTTCCTGCGGGCGCTGCTGGGGCTGGGCCGCGAGCTCGGCCTCGACGTGGTCGTGGAGGGGGTCGAGCGTCAGGCCCAGGCGGACCTGCTGCGCCGGCTGGGCTGCCGGCGCGCGCAGGGCTTCCTCTTCTCCCCGCCGCGGGACCCGTCCGAGGTCTGCTGGGACGGGGCCCGGGCCACCGTCGGCAGCTGACCCGGGCGGCGGGCTCAGGCGGCGCTGGTCACCAGCGAGCAGCCCGACGTGCCGACGGCCTCGACGGCGAACCCGAGCTGGGACAGCAGGTCGGCGACGGCCACGTTCATCGTCGACTGCACGGCGCTGCCCAGGGCGCTGCCGCGGACCTGCTCCACGCCCATCCGCTCGTGCTGGTGCCAGCTGACCAGCACCCCGCCGTGGCCGGGTGAGAGGCAGACGCCCCCGGCGGCGCCGTCCCCGGCACAGTCGTGCAGCGGCAGGCCGGCCTCCACCAGGGCGGCGGCCACCTCGACGACCAGCGTGGTGAGCGCGTCGTCGTCGGTGAGCAGCTCGTCCCAGACGTCGCCCAGCCGGTCCAGCTGCTCACCGAGGGCGACCAGCCATGCCTGCTCGGCGGGCTGCTGGCGGCGGACCCAGGTGCCGTCGGGCCGCAGGACGCCGTGCTCGACGCGGGCACCGATCGGGGCGTCGTCGGCGAACGTGGCCCACTCGGCGGCGATCCGGTCGGGGAAGGGCCCGGCCACGACCCGGATGCCGGGGGCGTCCGCGGTGTCGTCGAGCAGCCACCAGGCCGGGGGCGACGCCGGCTCGCCCAGCCGACGACCGGCCGGGTGGTGGGCGACACCGACGGCCGAGCGCTGCGCGGCCGGCTGCTGCCCGCCGTCCGCGGCGGCCGGGGCCCGCTGCGCGCCGGAGTGGGTCACGGCGTCCTGCGGGCCGGCAGCGGGTGCGGTGGCGCGCGCCGCGCGCACCTGGTTGCGCTCGAACTCGTAGCGGGCGGTGGAGCTGGCGCCGAGGACGACGACGAGGACAGCGAGCACGCAGAAGCCGACGACGGCGACGAGGGGCCAGAGCAGCATCACGCCACCTGCCCGGCAACGGTCGTGGGGCGGGCGCTCGGGTCACCGGTCCTGCTGCGCCAGGTGGCAGGGGGCGGTGCGGGCAGTGCGGTGGGCGCGTTCACGCGAGCTCCTCGGGCGGTCCCGTCGCGGCTGGGGAGTGCCGCTGACGTGTGCAGAACGTAGGCGCCACGGCGGGCCCGACGACGCCCCGGACGGCGTCGGTGACGGGCCCGACACCCAATCGTTGCGCTACCCGCCGCAGCAGCCGACGACCCGCATCGAGGTCGCCGCCTTGTCGACACGGCCCAGACCCAGGATCAGGGAATGCCCAGCTCACGGCCGAGTCGACATGGTTGTGACGGTCGCCGTGGAACGGCCGTCCGGGGGCGCGGCGTGGCGCTGGACCGGCGCGCCGGACGACACCCGCGGCCGCCCGCGCACGGGATGACCCGGCGCGCCGGTTGGTCACGCTCAGCGACGTCGGCGGCCCGCCGGCGACGCCAGTGCGAGCGGCCGGTGCGACTGCCCGGCGTGGCCGTCCACCGGATCCGCCGTCACGGCACCGGGTCGGCCGCGATGTCCTCCAGGGCCGCGACCACCGCCTCCAGCGGCTGGGTCGTGACGAGCTCGTGGTCGGCACCGGCACGCAGCAGCGGCTCCACCTCGGCGAGGTCGGCGGCGATCCGCGCGCGGTCCTCCGGACGTCGTCCGAAGGGGTTGGCGCGGTCGGCGACCCGGGCGAGGAGCACGTCGAGCGGTGCGCTGAGCAGCACGACGGCGTCGAAGCGGTCGTAGAGCGTGCCCTGGTTCGCCACGCACCCGGCGACGAACAGCCGGCCCGCCCGGTGCCCGGCCAGCAACGCCGAGACCCGCTCCAGGTCCCACGTCGGCTCGGCGCCGTCCGGCGTGGCGACGATCCAGCCCGGGTCGTCGGTGTCCACCACCCGGTGGCCCCGCCGGGCGAGCTCGGCCAGCACCGTCGACTTCCCGGTGCCGGACATCCCGGTCACCAGGACGGCGGAGCGTCGGACTCTGAGGCTCGGGTCCACGGTCACAGCCCAGCACGACGGGCGGGGACCACCGCCAGGGGTCCCGGCTGCGCGGCCGGTCAGCCACCGTCGCTGGCGGCCTCGACGTTGTCGCGGACGTGCCGGACGACGAGCTCCACGAGCGGGCGCAGCGTCGCCGTCGCCCGCAGCAGCTCGTGGCTGGGCCTGGTCCGCCCCGCGTCCAGGACGCCCAGTTCCCCGGCGCAGGCTGCCAGCGCCGCGTCCGCCGGCCCCCACCCGGGGTGCCATGACGTCGCCGCGTCCCGCTGTGTCCTCTCGACCGTCTCGTCGCGGTACCGCGGCCGGAGCCGGCTCCCGGTACGCGTCCAGCTGCCCCGCCGGACGTGCTCGGCGGCCAGGTCGAACTGGTCCACCCGCCCCCGCCGCAGCAGCGTCACCAGCGGCCGGCCGGGCGCGTGCAGCAGACGGTCTGCCGGGGGGAAGCCGGTCGGCCGGACGTCGTCGCCGGCGACGTCCCCGCGGACGGCCGTCGGGCGGCGGAGGGCCACGTCGAGGAGCAACGCCCCCCGGACGGCGATGCCGAGCACCAGGTCGTCGCTCAGCCGCCCGGTGGCGCCGAGCGCCAGGCTGGTCAGCCTCAGCGAGATCGCGTCGTCCCACTCCGCGTCCACGGACGACAGCATGCTCGTCGTCACGTCGGCGCCGGGGCGCTCACGCGTCCAGGCTGGTGAGCCAGTCCGTCAGGAGCGCGTCGACCTCGTCGGTGCCGCTCCTGACGGACTCAGTGACCGGTGGTGCGAGCGGTCCGAGGAGCGAGCTGGAGTCGCACGAGACAGGTCACGGTCTCCGCGCCGACGTTCCCGCGGGAACGTCGGCGAGCCTCGGATCCCGACCGCGTTCCCGCGGGAACGCCGCAGCCGCCGATGCACCCGCCGCGGGGCGCCCTGCAACCAGCAGGAAGACCGCTCCGCCGGTCGAGCGCGGTGGGCCCCGTGGGGATCGAACCCACAACCCGCGGATTAAAAGTCCGCTGCTCTGCCAGTTGAGCTAGAGGCCCGCGGCGGCCCCGAGCCCGGAGCCGACGCCCGCCAGTGTGCCAGCCGGGGCTGCTCAGCCGGCCGCGCACGCCCGGAGGTCGTAGGCCTGCAGCACCGCCCGGGCGGCGTCGTCGACGGGCAGGTCGACGGCGACCGGCGGCCGGTCGCCGACCACCACGGTCAGCGGGAACACGAACGGCTTCTTCGCGTCGGCCAGCGCGTGCGGGTCGCAGCGGGCGGCGGTGAACGCCACCGGCAGCTCCAGCGCCGGCCGGCCCGCGGCGAGGCTCGCGGGCAGCTCACCGGTGGGGTCGGCGTGGTAGAGCACGCTGCCGCCCAGCGCGGTCACCTGCACCGGTTCGTCGCCCGCGCGGCGGGTGAGCAGCACGGTCCCGGTGACGGCGTCGCCGGTGTCGGTGAGCGGGGTGAGCGTCACCGTCACCGCGGCGGCGAGCTGCTGGCGGGCGCACTCCTCGTCGAACACCTGCTGCAGCGTGCCGCCGGTCAGCGGCACCAGCACCTGCGCGGTGGAGCCGTCCGCCCGGCGCAGGTCCAGCGCGGCACCCGCCGGCCCGGCGGTGTCGGCACAGCGGGCACTGCCGTACCGCACCGGCAGGTCGATCGTCCGCCCGGCATCGATGTCGACGTCCACGGCGCGGGACGGGTCGGCGTCGAAGCCCGGTGACCGCAGTGCCACCGAGGTCACCGTGAACGGGCCGTCGCCGGTGTTGGTCACCCGCAGCTGGAACTGCCCGCCCACCGCCTCGTCGGTGCGCAGCCGCACCACCTCGGCCGAGATGCCGGGCACGGCCGGCAGCGACGCGACCACCGACGACGACGACGGGGCGGCGGGTTCGGCCGCCGGGGACGAGCAGCCGGCCACCGCCAGTGCCACCAGCAGCAGCACACACCGGACGCCGGCCCCGCTCATGCGGCGGAGCGTAGGCCCGGGCAGCGGGCCGGTCAGCCCTCCCGGTGCCGCCCGGCCAGCCGCGCCAGCACGTGACCGGCCTCGGTGCGCACCTCCAGCGGCTCCTGGGGCACGCCGGCCGGGCCCCGCACCGCGTCGCCGCCGTCCAGGTCGAACGCCGACTCGTGCCACGGGCAGACCAGGCAGTCGCGGCCGCCCACCTGCTCCACCCGGCCCTCGAACAGCGGCCCACCCAGGTGCGAGCACGCGCCCAGGAACACGCTGACCCGGCCACCGCGGCGCACCACCACCAGCGGCACGGGTGACCCGGCGGCGTCCCCGGTGCGCAGCGCCGGTCGCCCCTCGGGCAGGTCGTCCATCGGGCCCAGGTCGATCCAGTCGTGGCCGAGGGTCCGGGCCGCCGTCACCGAGTGCGAGGCCCCGGAGGACTGCGCGTAGGACATGTGACCGCCGATCGCCGCCGACCCACCGGCCAGCGTCAACCCGGCGTAGCTCAGCACCAGGCCGAGCCCGCCGGCCCCACGCCGGCGGGCGCGCAGCGACCCGACGTACAGCCCGAGCGCGACGACGTTCATCCCGGCGTGCAGCAGCCCCAGCCGGCGCACGCCCGGGTCCTGTTCCGACCAGTCCGCCGCACCGGCCATCGCCGTCGGCACGCTCGCGGCCACCCCGGTGGCGATCAGCGCCGTGGCGGCACGGCGGGTGGTGGGCAGCAGGTCCAGCACGCCGGCCGACAGCCACGTGCCCACCGGCACCTGGGCGAGCACCGGGTGCACCGGGTGGCCCAGCCACGTGCCGTGCAGCGCGTCCTTGAGCGCCTGCGGCCGCAGCACCGCGTTCACCGCGCGCTGCACCGGGCTCACGACCCTGTCCATCGACGAGACGTCGGCGATCCGGTCCAGCACGCTCAGCAGGCTCATGCGCCGCCCCTACCCTGCCGCTGCCCCGTCGACGCGCAGGTCGACCGCCCCTTCAGCCCAGCTCGCTCCAGTCCGCGCCGTCGACCGACGCGGCGATGGCAGCAGCCCCCAGCCGGTTGACCAGCAGCCCCACCTCGAACAGCGAGACCTGCGCGTCGGCCACCAGCGCGGCGGTGAGCTCCGCCGCGACCTCGCGCAGCTGCTCGGCCGGCGCGGGGGCGTCGTCCGGGAGCGGGTCGTCGGGCAGGCTCACCCACTGCTCGTCGACCTCGTCGATCAGCGTGGGCAGCCGCCGCATCAGGTCGTAGCAGTCCACCGCCAGCCGCCACCGCGCCCGCGCGGCGACGTCCGGCGCCGACCGGTCGGCGCTCGCTGCCCAACGCAGCAGCCGCACCACGTCACCCCACACGGCGTCGGAGACCACGCAGCGGACGGCGTCGGCCCCCGCTGGACGGCGGGCCAGCACCACGAGCCGGGCGACCTCGGGGTGGAACAGCCAGTCCGTCGGCGAGGTCGGGACGTCCGGTCGGTCCAGGGTGCCCATGTGCGGATGATCGGCGGACCGGCTGTGCGTAAAACGGCTGACGTGCTGTGGGCTTCCTGACAGTCTCATCCCGAGGGGTCGGGAAGATCTCATCCAGAGGGGTCAAGAGAACCGTTCCGCATCCCGATGGTGGGAATACACAACCGGTGTCCAGGTTGGATGCGAAGTACCCTCAGGCCACACCCGTCACAGCGCAGTCGACCGGAGCACCCATGACCTGCCCCACCCGCTACGCCGCCACCGCGGTGGACGTGCTGGGTCACGGCGTGGCGCGGGCGTGGGCGGCGTGCAGCAGAGCGGTGCGGTCGACGGGGTCACGGGTCGCCGGGTTCCTCCGGGGCAGCAGCACCGCCTCCCAGTTCGTCCGGTTCACCTTCGTCGGCGGCGTCTCCAGCGCCGTCTACGTGCTGCTGTTCCTGCTGCTCAGCGGCGTCGACGCCCAGACGGCGAACCTGGCGGGCGCGATCGGGTCGACCGTGTTGGCCAACGAGCTGCACCGGCTGCTCACCTTCCAGGCCGGCGGCCGGGTCACCTGGCTCACCGCCCAGCTCGAGGGCGGCGGGCTGGCCGTGGTCGGCCTCGTCGCCACGTCGGTCGGCCTGGCGGCACTCACCCAGGTCGTCGGCGAGACCTCCGCGGTCGTGCAGCTGCTGCTGATCGGCGCGGTCACCGGCAGCATCGGCCTGGTCCGCTTTGTGGCCCTGCGCGCCTGGGTGTTCAAGCCCGCGCCCGCCACCGGCGCCCCGGCCGCCGAGCAGCCGTCACCGGTCGCGGTGCCGGCCGCGTCGGCTGCCCGCGTGCCCTCGCCCCAGTCGACCCGGCCGGAGCTCACCACCGTCGGCGCCCGCACCGGGCGTGGCCGCGTGGGCACCGGAACCCCCGTCTGACCCACCCGGCGCAACACCCCGGGCGCCGTGCGCCGTCCTCTGCGCCGGCTGTGCGGGCGCCCTAGGGTCCTCGGCATGACGACGACCCGCACCCGCCTGGTCCTCGGACCCCTCGCCGGCGCGCTCGCCGTGCTGTCGCTGACCGCCTGCACGTCGAGCAACGTGAGCTGCTCCGGCGGCTCCTGCACGGCCAGCCTGTCGGGCGAGGACGCCTCCGCGGAGATCCTCGGCCAGTCGCTGGCCTTCGCTGGCACGACCGACGGCCGGGCCGAGCTGCGCGTGGGCGACCAGAGCGTCTCCTGCTCCCAGGGCGAGAGCGTGCAGGCCGGGCCACTGTCCATCACCTGCACCTCGGTCACCGACGACGGCATCGAGGTCACCGCCAGCCTCAGCTGACCACGACCGGCGGGGGTCAGCCGGCGTCGGCCACGTCGACCACCACCCTCGTCGGCCCGGTCAGGGTGAAGACCCGGAACGGGGCACGCGCCGACGTCCCGACGAAGGCGGTGGACAGGCCCTCGAAGGTCGCATCGAACACCACCCCCGCCACGCGACCGGTGTCCGGGGCGGTGAGCGGCTCGGGCCCGGACCACTCCGTCACGCCCGTCTCGTACGGGTAGCCGACGCCGCCGAGCGTCACCTGGAGAACCTCGGCTCCGGGCACGTCGACCACCTCACCGCTGCCCTGCGACGTCGCCTGCTCGGCGTAGCGCACGTCCCAGCTGGGCTCTCCGGTGCCGCCGAACTCGAACACCACGCGGTCGAAGCCGTCCTGCGCCGCCACCCGGACGTCGGAGACGGTCAGCCCGCCGCCGGCCACCGGCCCGCCGTCGCTGGCGTCCGGCTCGGCGTCCGCGGGGAAGGGGGGCTCGCCCGTGACCGCCGGCCCTCCCGGTCCGCCGGACGACGGCGCTGCCGGCGACGGGGAGGCAGTGGCGCTGCCGGTCGCGCCGGCGTTCTCGGTGCCCTGGTCGGCCGTGCAGCCCGCGGCCAGTACACCCGCGACGACGAGGACGGCGTAGGGACGCTTCATGCCGTCAGCTTGTCACCGTCCGCACACGCTGCGTGCGTCATCCGAGCTCGTGTCCGCCGGCCGACACCGCGGACACGGCGGACACTCCCAGGGGGGTGGTCACGGGGACCGGAGGGGCCATGTATGGTTCTCACTGCCTCCAGCGACCACGAGCCCCCATCGTCTAGCGGTCCAGGACGCCGCCCTTTCAAGGCGGTAGCACGGGTTCGAACCCCGTTGGGGGCACGCAGTACGGCACGATCGCACAGCTCCTCAGCACTGCACAGCACCACATCAAGGCCCTGTAGCGCAGTTGGTTAGCGCGCCGCCCTGTCACGGCGGAGGTCGCGGGTTCGAGTCCCGTCAGGGTCGCCAGCAGGCGCCAGCGCACGACGCTGGCCCCGGTGCTGGGCCAGGTAGCTCAGTCGGTACGAGCGCTCGCCTGAAAAGCGAGAGGTCGGCGGTTCGACCCCGCCCCTGGCCACCCCTCCACGCACGACCGGCCGCGAGCCCACCCCGCAGTGCCGACCCGCCAGCGTCGTCCACCGGCACCCTCACACCCTGGCCACAGGCGAGCCCCAGGCCACGCCGTACCGCCGCACCCATCGTCCTCGGTGACCGACGCCGTCGACCAGGGGAGAAGCCGCGATGACGGACTCGCCGCACGTGCAGCACCCGGACGCCGCAGGCCGGACCGAGGCCGTGGCCGCGCGCGAGCGAGGCCTGCGCCGGCTGCGGGTCCTCACCGCGTCACTGGCCGCCGCGGTGGTGGTGGGCACCGGCGCGCTCACCGTGGCCGTCGCGTCGGACACCGAGGCCGCGACGACGGGCACCGACCCGGCCGACGGCAGCACGCAGGCGGGCGGGATCGCGGCCGGGGACGCGCCCGGGGCGTCCACCGGCCACCACGCGGACGCCTCCAGCGGCGCCTCGTGACCGCCGCCGCCGAGTGGTCGGCCTGGACCTGCCGGGTGCGCCTGGTCGTCACCGACCCGGCGGCCCTCGCGCCGGGCCGGGCGCTGCTGACCCGCCGGATGGCCGCGGTCGACCGGGCCTGCAGCCGGTTCCGGGCCGACTCGGAGCTGTCCCTGCTCGGTCGCGCCGGTGGTGGGTGGACCCCGGTCAGCCCGTTGCTGGCCGAGGCCCTCGCGGTCGCACTCCGCGCCGCCGAGCTCACCGACGGGGACGTCGACCCGACCGTGGGCGGGGCCCTGGTGTCCCTCGCCCACGACGGTGACCCGCTCGGGACCGGCGCCCGCGCCGAGCCCGCGGTGGTGCCGGCGCCCGGCTGGCACACCGTCGAGCTGGACCGGGCGGCCGGCCGGGTGCGGGTGCCCGCGGGGGTGCTGCTCGACCTGGGGGCCACCGCGAAGGCGTGGACCGCCGACCGGGCCGCGGCGGAGATCACCGCGGCGACCGGCAGCGGCGTGCTCGTCGCCATCGGCGGGGACGTCGCCGTGGCAGGCCCCGCCCCGGCCGGGGGCTGGCGGGTGCGAGTCGAGGACGTGACCGCCCCACTGGACCGCCGCCCGACCGGCCCGTGCGCCGTGGTGACCGTGCGCTCCGGTGGCCTGGCCACCTCCGGCACCCGTGCCCGGCGCTGGCAGCAGGCCGGACTGCACCTGCACCACCTGCTCGACCCGCGCACCGGCCTGCCCGCCCGGCCCGTCTGGCGCACCGTCTCGGTGGCGGCCGGCAGCTGCGTGGACGCCAACACCGTGAGCACCGCGACCGTGGTGCGCGGCGACGGGGCCTGGCCGTGGCTGCGGGCGGTCCGGGTACCGGCCCGGCTGGTCACCGAGGACGGCGCGGTGCTCACCGTCGGCGGCTGGCCCGCGGAGTCGGCCGCATGAGCGACAGCAGCCTGCTCTGGTACCTGAACCGGTCGACCGGGCTGGTCCTGCTGCTGACGATGACGCTCACGATCGTGCTGGGTGTCGCGGTGCAGCGGCAGGCCCGGCTGCCCGGCCTGCCCCGGTTCGGCGTCGTCGGCCTGCACCGTTCCGTCGCGCTGCTCTCCGCGGTGCTGCTGGCCGTGCACGTGGTCACCGCGGTGGTCGACGGCTACGTGGACGTCGGCCCGGTCGACGCCGTGGTGCCGTACATCAGCGGCTACCGCACGCCCTGGGTGGGCCTGGGCACGATCGCCCTGGACCTCGTGCTGCTCGTGGTGGGCACCAGCCTGCTGCGCGGCAGGCTGCCCGCCGGGCTGTGGCGGGCCGTGCACCTGACGTCGTACCTGCTCTGGCCGATCGCCTTCCTGCACGGCCTGGGCACCGGCACCGACCTGGGGTCCGGCTGGGCCCTCGTCCCGGCGGTCGGGTGCGCAGTGGCCGTGCTGGCAGCCTCCGCCGTCGCGCTGGGCTCCCGACTGCGGACGCTGCCCGCCGCCGAGCGGGCACGCGCCGCGCTGGCCGCCTCGTCCCCCGTCGCCGGCGGCACACCCGTCGGCACCTTCCGGAACGGCTGAACGGTGACCGCTGTGCTCTCCCCCGGTTTGCTTGCCGCCGGCGACCCGACCCTCGCCACCCACCTCGCGGTGCACGGACCGCTGCGGCCGCCAGCACCGGACGCGGTCGCCGACCTGGCGGCCGCGCACGGCCTGACCGGCCGCGGCGGCGCGGGCTTCCCGGTCGCGGTCAAGCTCCGCGCGGTGGCCGGTGCGGCGCACGCCGGCCGGCGCCGGGCGGTCGTCGTCGGCAACGGGGCGGAGGGCGAGCCCGCCGCGCACAAGGACGCCGTGCTGCTCGCCCGGGCACCGCACCTCGTGCTCGACGGGCTGCAGCTGGTCGCTGCGGCGACCGGCGCCGACGACGCCGTGCTCGCCGTCCCCGGGCCGGTCGTGGCGGTGCTGGAGCGGCACCTCGCGGAGCGGGCCGACCCGGTGCCCGTGCGGCTGGTCGCCGTGCCCGACCGGTTCCTGGCCGGTGAGGAGTCCGCGCTGGTGTCGGTCGTGGACGGCGGCCCGCCGCTGCCCCGCAGCAAGCGCCCCCCGGTGCGGGAACGCGGAGTGGCCGGGCGGCCCTCCCTGGTGCAGAACGTCGAGACGCTGGCCCGGCTGGCGCTGCTGGCCCGGGGCGACCGGCGGGCCGCGGCGGGCGTTCTGGTCACCCGGCACGCCGCCGGGCTGCCCGTCGACGTCGCCGACGTCCCGCTCACCGCCCGGCTGGACGCGGTGCTCCCGCTCGCCACCGGCGTGCAGGCCGTGCTGGTGGGCGGGTACCACGGCAGCTGGCTGACCGTCGGGACCGCCGCCGGGGTGACGCTGGAGCCGGCGGAGCTGGCCGGCGTGGGCGCCGCGCTGGGCGCCGGGGTGCTGGCCGCGCTGCCCGAGGACCGCTGCGGCCTCGTCGAGACCGCCCGGGTCGTCGGCCACCTGGCCGAGCAGTCGGCAGGCCGTTGCGGGCCCTGCCTGAACGGGCTGCCCCGGATCGCCGCGGCGCTGCAGGCGCTGGCCCGGCCCGGCCCGCCGCACCCGGGACTGCTGGCCGACCTGGGCCGCTGGTGCGGCCTCGTCGTGGGCCGCGGGGCGTGCTCGCACCCCGACGGCAGCGTGCGCCTGGTCGCCAGCGCGCTGCGGGTCTTCGAGCCCGAGCTGGCGGTGCACGCGTCCGGCTGCTGCCGCGCCCGCCCGGGCACCGCCCCGTTCCTGCCGCTGGGGAGCGGGGCGTGAGCCGGGCCGAGCGCCTGGTCCTGGACCCGATCGGCTGCCGGGGTCACGGGGTGTGCGCCGAGCTGCTGCCCGAGCGGATCACCCTGGACGAGTGGGGGTTCCCCCTGCTGGCACCCGGCGACCTCCCGGCCGGGCTGCACCGCAGCGCCCGGCGCGCCGTCGCCGCCTGCCCGGCGCGAGCCCTGGACCTGGACGTGGAGCGGCACTGAGGCCCGCACCGGGCACCTCCAGCCACTTCCTGGCGCGCACACAGGGAACGGGCAGGGTCGGCTCGCACAGTGTGCCCATGACGACGACCGCAGCGCCCGTGTCCCAGTCCCCCGCGAGCACCGCCCGCGCCCAGCTCACCCGGCCGGACGGCTCCGCCCTCCGGGTGCTGGTCGTCGACGACGAGCAGTCGCTGTGCGAGCTGCTGTCGATGGCGCTGCGGTACGAGGGCTGGGAGGTGCGCACCGCGGTCAGCGGCGCCGCCGCCGTCACCCAGGCACGCGAGTTCCGCCCGGACGCCGTCGTCCTGGACGTGATGCTGCCCGACATGGACGGCCTGGAGGTGCTGCGCCGGCTGCGCGCGGACCAGCCGCTGGTGCCGGTGGTCTTCCTGACCGCCCGGGACGCCGTGGAGGACCGCATCGCCGGGCTCACCGCCGGCGGCGACGACTACGTGACCAAGCCGTTCAGCCTGGAGGAGGTCGCGGCACGTCTCCGTGGACTGCTGCGCCGCACCAGCCGTACCGTGTCCGACGACGGGTTGCTCGTGGTGGGCGACCTGACCCTGGACGAGGAGAGCCACGAGGTGACCCGCGGCGGCACCGACATCCGGCTCACCGCCACCGAGTTCGAGCTGCTCCGCTACCTGATGCGCAACCCGAAGCGGGTGCTGTCGAAGGCGCAGATCCTGGACCGGGTGTGGCAGTACGACTTCGGCGGCCAGGGCAACATCGTCGAGCTCTACATCTCCTACCTGCGCCGCAAGATCGACGCCGGCCGCAGCCCGATGATCCACACCCTGCGGGGCGCGGGTTACGTGATCAAGCCAGCCGTCTGATGGCGGAGCGGTCCGCGCCCCCCTCGACGCAGCGACGCCTGTCGCTGCGGGCGCGGCTGCTCCTCGCGTTCTTCGTCCCGCTGGTCGTCGCCCTCGCCCTCGTCGCCCTCGTGGCGACGACGGCGGTGCAGCGCGAGCTCCGGTCCCAGGTGGACAGCCGGCTCGCCGACGCCGTCAGCCGGGCCGCCATGGTCGACGACCGCGACCCACCCCCCATGGCGTCGCCCGGCGGCCGCGACGACGGCGGCGATGGCGATGGCGACGGGTACCCCGGCCCGGAGTTCCTCGGGGTGCGCGGTCAGGACGCGCAGACCCTGGGCGCCCGCGTCGTCCAGGGCGTCTGCACGCAGGCCGGCGTCATCGGCGACCGCGGCACCGACGTCGAGCTCACCACCGCCCAGAAGGCACTCGTGGCCGGGCTGGCGCCGGACGAGGGCCCGCAGACCGTGGACCTCGGCGGCGAGCTGGGCAGCTACCGGGTCGTGGCCCGCAGCAGCACCACCGCCCCCGGCACGGTCGACGTCCTGGGGCTGCCCCTGGGACGCACCGAGCAGGCGGTCGGCAACCTGGTCGCCGTCGAGATCGCCATCGGCACCGTGGCCCTGGTGGGCGCCATGCTCACCGCCTACCTGGTCATCCGTCGCACGCTGCGCCCGCTGCACCGGGTGGCCACCACCGCCACCCGCGTCGCGGAGCTCCCGCTGTCCAGCGGTGAGGTGCGCCTCGTGGAGCGGGTGCCGCCCGCCGACACCGACACGCACACCGAGGTCGGCCAGGTGGGCGCGGCCCTGAACCGGCTGCTGGACCACGTCGAGACGTCGCTGGCCGCCCGGCAGGCCTCGGAGACCCAGGTGCGCCAGTTCGTCGCCGACGCCAGCCACGAGCTGCGCACCCCGCTGGCCTCGATCCGCGGCTACTCCGAGCTGGTGCGGCGCAGCGGCACCGAGGTGCCCCCGGACGTCGGTCACGCGCTGCGCCGGGTGGAGTCCGAGGCGGTGCGCATGTCGGTGCTGGTCGACGACCTGCTGCTGCTCGCCCGGCTCGACGCCGGCCGGGAGATCACCGCCGGCGAGGTCGACCTCTCCGCCCTGGCGGTGGACACCGTCAGTGACGCGCACGCCGCCGGGCCCGGCCACCACTGGCGCCTCGACCTGCCCGACGCCGGCGTGCTGGTGCCCGGCGACGAGCCTCGGCTGCACCAGGTGCTGGCCAACCTGCTGGCCAACACCCGCACGCACACCCCCGCGGGCACCACCGCGACCGTGCGGCTGCGGACCGAGGGCGACTGGGCGGTGCTGCAGGTCGTCGACGACGGCCCCGGCATCCCGCCCGAGCTGGTCGGGCACGTGTTCGAGCGGTTCGCCCGGGGCGACTCGTCCCGCGGCCGGGAGGCCGGCAGCACCGGCCTCGGCCTGGCCATCGTGCACGCGGTGGTGGCCGCGCACGGCGGCACCGTGCAGGTGCAGAGCGTGCCGGGGTGCACCACGTTCACCGTCCGGCTGCCGGGTGCGGTGCTCGCCCCCGCCGACCAGGACCCCGAGTCCGAGGCCGACCCGGACGACGAGCCGGACACTGGTCCTCTGTCCGGAGCCCCCGAGGACGCCGCCGCCGAGACTGCCGCCGGCGCCCGGCGGCCGGTCGCCCTGCGCACCGACGGGCACGCCGCCGACTGAGCGGCCCGCGCGGCGCCACCCCTACGGAGGAGACCTGCCACGCAGGTGCCGCGGCAGCTTGGAGGGCGCTGTCCGGGTCGGTTAGCGTCGGCGGACTGGCCGGCTGGCGGATCGTGGACCGGCCGGGCGCAGCAGCTCCCGGAGGAAGCGTGTCCGAGCACGGCGGAGAACGACCGAGGCAGGACCAGGTCCCGGGGGGACAGGGTGCCGACGAGCACCGGCCGGACGGTGGGCCGGCTGCGCCCGCGCCGGCCGACCCCGCCGGCCCGGACGCGGTGGCCGACATCCGGCGGCTGGCGCCCCCACCGCCGCCTCCGGCGGCCGGACGCACCCAGCTCCCGCACGGCAGTCACCCCCAGGGCGGGCAGCCGTCCGGCGGTCAGGCGTACGGCCAGCAGCCTCCCGGCGGGCAGCCGGGCCCCTGGACCGGGCAGCAGGCCCCGGGCCAGCAGCCGGCGTGGCAGCAGCCGGCCGGGGACCCCGACCCGTGGCAGCCCGCCACCCCGGCCCCGCCCTCGTGGGACCGCACCGTGCAGCAGCCCGCACCCGGTCCCGGCCGGGGCGGGCAGGCCGAGGGTCAGCCGGAGTGGGGCCAGCCCGCCGGTCCGCCGTCCGGCTGGGGGGCCGCGGCCCCGACCCAGCAGCCCGGGCAGGGCTGGGGTCAGGCCGCCCCCGCCGGCGGCTGGGGCCAGCAGGCCGGCGCCCCGCCGGCCTGGGAGCAGCCGGCTGGCGCCCCGCCGGCATGGGGGCAGGCCCCGGGCGCCCCGCCGGCGTGGGGGCAGCCGGCCGGCGGCCCGCAGTCGTGGGGACAGCCCGGTGCGCCGGCCGGCTGGCCGGCCGACGACCAGCAGCAGACCCGCGTGCAGCAGGCGGCGCCGGGCCTGTCGGCGACCGCCTGGGTGCCGCCGATCGCCACCCCCCGGCGCTCGAAGCGCCCGCTGCTCATCGGACTCGCCGCGGTGGTGGTGCTCGCACTGGTGGCCGGCGGGCTGTTCCTGCTGCTGCGCCCGGACTCCCCGACGTGGGACGGGCGCACCATCGCCCAGCCCGAGTCCGTGCTCTCCGACGCCGAGCAGGCACTGACCGCCTACGCCGAGGAGCGCAACGGCGTCACCAACGACTCCTCGGCCTGCTGGTTCGAGGAGACCGGCGACGGCTCCGACGTGCGGGACTCGGCCGTGTGCGGGCCGGTGCTCTTCGTGGACGGCGACCCCGAGCAGGCCTACCTGCGCTTCGGTCTCACCGCCGACGACGGCAGCGGCGACGCCCGGCTGACCGTCAGCGACGAGCCGGAGAGCCCCGACCCGTCGGCGCTGCCGAACAGCGAGCTGCTCACCCGGCCCGACGGGCGCACCCCGCCGGACGGCGCCGGCGGCCTGGAGGTGCCCACCGCACCCGCGGCCGACCCGGGCGCGGTGCTCGCCGGCCCCTTCGAGGACCTCGACTTCACCGAGCCCACCGGACCCGCGACGCTCGTCGGCCCGGCCGCGGCGATCACCGTCACCGGCCTCGCCCGCCCCGACCGGGTCGGCAACGGCGACGACGCCCGCCGCCCGGCCGACGGCGAGGTGTTCCTGGCCGTCCGCTACACCGTGGAGGGCGGCGCCGGCGTCTCCGACGTCCCGCCGTCGCTGGGCTACCGGGTCGGCGAGGCCGACACCGTGCCCGTCGACCCGGCCCTGGTCACGCCGGGAGCCACGGTCGAGGCGGTGGTCAGCGCGCCGGCCGACGTCACGCTGGCCGACCTGGTCGTCGTGGACGGCGCGTTCACCCAGACGCTGTCGCTGCTGGACGGCGCCCCCGGGGCGGGCAACATCGTGGTGCTGACCCGCACGAACGTGAGCCAGCTGGTCGACGCCAACCAGTCGCTGTCGGGCAACGGCACCTCCCCCGGCCTGCCGGTGCCCACGCCGGTGACGCTGTCGGTCACCGTCAACGAGGTGCGCCTGCAGTGGTTCCCCGGGACCGGCGTCACCGTCTACCCCTCGGCCCCGGACCGGGCGTTCCTGATGCTGGACGAGGAGGGCACCACCGGGCTGCCCGGGTCGACCAGTGGCCGCTCGCCGTCCTCGCTGTGGTCGCTGGTGCTGCCCGACGGCACCGTCGTGGGCTCCCAGGACCTCGCCGCGGACCCGCTGTTCATCGCCACCGGCTTCGACGTCCCGGCCGACTTCACCACCGGCACGCTGGTGTTCGGCGGCGTCGGCACCTACGTGGACGGCGGCGTGCTCGACTTCGGCGGCGCGACCGTCCAGTTCCCGGTCGAGATCCCGGCCGGCTAGCGGGACGGGCCCGGCTGCCCGGCAGCCGGGCCGGGCTCAGCCCCGCAGCTCCGCGAGCAGCGGCTTGGCCACCGCGAGGGCGTGGTTGGCCGCCGGGACGCCCGCGTAGACGGCGGTGTGCAGGCACACCTCGGCGATCTCGGCGTCCGTGAGGCCGTTGTGCACGGCCGCCTTCACGTGCAGCGCGAACTCGTCCCAGTGCCGCAGCGACGCGGTGATGGCCAGGGTCAGCATGCTGCGCTCGCGCAGGTCCAGCCCCGGCCGCTGCCACACGTCGCCCCAGGCCACCCGGGTGATGAAGTCCTGGAAGTCCGCGGTCAGCGGCGTGACGCCGGCGACGGCGCGGTCGACGTGCTCGTCGCCCAGCACCTCGCGCCGGGTGCGCATGCCGGCCGCGCGCCGCTCGTCGTCGGTGGTGGGCGGGTTCTCGGGGTCGGTCATCGGGGTCCTCCGGTGAAGTGGGCGAGCAGCGCGTCGCTCACCCGTCGGTCCTGCTCCAGGTTGGCCAGGTGCGCCGCGGGCGACAGGGTGAGCAGCTCGGCGCCCGGTATCGGCCCGGCGATGGCCTCCTGGTGCTCCGGCGGCAGCGCCGGGTCGTCCGCGCCGGACACCACCAGGGTGGGCGCGGTGATCCGGGGCAGGTCCGGGCGCAGGTCCAGGTCGGCGATGGCCGCGCAGCAGGCGGCGTAGCCCTCGTCGGAGGTGCCGGCGACCATGGCCCGCAGCCGGTCCACCAGCTCCGGGTGGGCGGCCGCGTAGGCCGGCGTCAGCCACCGGCCGACCACCGTCTCGGCCAGCGAGCCGGTGCCGGCGGACCGGACGGTGGCGGCCCGCTCCAGCCAGCCCTCCCGGTTGCCGGGGTACGCCGAGCTGCACAGCACCGCCAGCCGGTCGACCCGCTCCGGCTCGCGCGCCGCCAGCCGCAGCGCCGTCATGCCGCCGATCGACAACCCGGCCACGTGCACGCGGCCCAGGTTGAGCCGGTCCAGCAGGGCCACGACGTCGTCGACGAGGTCGTCGACGGTGGCCCCGCCGGTGCCCGGGCCGTCCCCGACCGGGGACCGGCCGTGGCCCCGGGTGTCGTAGCGCACCACCTGCAGGTGCTCGGCGAGCACCGGCACCTGGGGGTCCCACATCTCCAGGGTGGAGCCCAGCGAGTTCGACAGCAGCACGGCGGGCGCGCCCGCCGGGCCCTCCACGGTCGCGTGCACCTCGACGGCGGTCACTCGGTCCTCGTCTCTGCCGGGGTGTTCTCGGACGGGTACGGGCCGGCCGCGCTCTGCGCGCGCACCACGTGCCGGGCCAGCACGGCGTCGACCTGGGCCGCGGCCTCGCCGACGTCCGGCGTGCTGTCGGCGACCAGCGCGGCGCCGTCCACGTCGCCGCGGGCCAGCACCACGTCGGTCAGCGGCAACCCGGTGACGGACGCCTCCCGCACGGCGGCGGCCGCCGCGTCGTGCGCGGCGGCACGACCCAGCGACGGCGTCAGCGCATCGGCCAGCGCGCCGGCCAGCTGCGGGTCGCCGGCGGCGGCGACGGTGGCGGCCATCCGGTCCACGTCGAACCGCAGCCCGCCCAGGCTGTCGGCCAGCCAGGCCGCCGCGGAGCCGACGCTGGTCAGCAGGTCACCCAGGGTGGGCCACTCGCTGTGCCAGGCACCGGCCGCGCGCTCGTGCTCCTGCTCCATCGCGGCCAGCAGGGTGGCCACCAGGCCGGGCGCCCGCCGGGCACAGGCCCGCGCCGAGATGGCGGCCACCGGGTTGCGCTTGTGCGGCATCGCCGAGGACCCGCCGCGCTGCTCACCGCTCTCCGCGGCCTCGGCGACCTCGCTCTGGGCGAGCAGCACGACGTCCAGCGCGACGGTGGCCAGCACGCCCGCCGCGGCACCCAGGGCGCCGGCCAGGTCGGCGACCGGCAACCGGACCGTGGCCCACGGCACCGGCGTGGTGGTCAGCCCGAGCTCCGCGGCCAGCGCCGCGCGCAGGTCGACCCCCGAGCCGCGGCTGGCCGCGAGCGTGCCCACCGCTCCCCCGTACTGCACCGGCAGGCCGGCGACGACGGCCCGCAACCGGTCGCGCGCGCCGTCCAGGCCGGCCAGCCAGCCGGCCGCCTTGAGCCCGGCCGTGGTGGGCAGCGCCTGCTGCATCAGCGTGCGGCCCATGACGACGTCGTCCCGGTGCTCGGCGGCCAGCCGGGCGGCGGCGTCCGCGGCGGCGGCGAGGTCGGCCTCGATGGCGGCCACGGCGCGGCGGGCCAGCAGCACCAGCGCGGTGTCCACGACGTCCTGGCTGGTGGCGCCCACGTGCACCGCGACGGCGGCCTGCGGGCCCACCGCCTGGGTCAGCAGCCGCACCAGCGGGGGCACCGGGTTGCCGGCGTCCGCCGACCGCTCGGCCAGGGTGGCCAGGTCGAGCCGCTCCGGGGCGGCGCAGGCCTCGGCGACGGCCTCCGCCGCCGTGGCCGGCACCAGGCCGGTGCGCGCCGCGGCCCGGGCCAGCGCCGCCTCGACCTCCAGCAGCGCGTGCAACCAGGCGGTGTCGGACACGGCCGCAGCCGCACCGCCGCGGGCGAACGTGCCGTCGAAGAGCCTGATCACGCGCCCATCCTGCCCACTCCGCTGCCCCTCGTCCCACCCGAGCCCGGCCGTGCAGCGCGTCTGCCCCCGCCGCACCCCGGATTCGAGCCCGGCGGAGTCAGGTGAGGAACGGCCCGCACTCCGCACTTGAGCCCGAAAAAGTCAGGTGAGGACGGGCGAGACCCCGGACTGGAGCCCGGAGAAGTCAGGTGGGGACGGCCGGGCACCGGGGTCACACCGCGAAGAAGACGGTCTCGCGGTCTCCCTGGAGCACGATGTCCAGCCGGTAGCCGTCCTGGGTCGGCGTCGCGATCAGCGTCTGCCGGTCGGCCTCGGGCAGCGAGCGCAGCACGACGTCCTCGGCGTTGGCCTCGGGCTCGTCACCGAAGTAGATCCGGGTGACCACCCGGTCGAGCAGGCCCCGGGCGAAGACGGAGACGTCGACGTGCGGGGCCTGCAGGCCGCCCTGGCCGTCCGGCACCCGGCCGGGCTTGAGGGTGAGGATGCCGTACTCACCGGCCGGCTCCGCGGTCGACGACCGGCCGAAGCCCCGGAATCCGGGCACCGGCCCGGGGCCGGGCGGCGCGTCCGGGTGGTCGACGTGCCCGTCCGGGTCGACCTGCCAGGTCTCGATCATCGCGTCCGGGACCAGGTCCCCGTTGCCGTCGGTGACCCGGCCGCGCAGCCAGACCGCACCCGCGGTGCCCTCGGCGACCGCGAACGGGCCGTCCGGCCAGGTCAGGCCGATGGCCAGGTAGGGGCCGACGGTCGCGCTCGGGGTGAGCCCGAGCCGGAGCGGCTCGTCCAGGAAGCCGCTGCCCCGCCGGGGCGTGCCGGGCCGCCGGTCGTTGCCCTCGACGGCGCCCCGGACCTGGGGCGAGACGTAGTCGCTGCTCATGCCACGTCCCCGTCGTCCTCGGTCTCGAAGGGCGTCTGCTCCGCACCGCGCAGCACGATGTCCCAGCGGAAGGCCAGCGCCCAGTCCGGCTGGGTGCGGTCCAGGTCGAAGGTGCCGATCGCCCGGTCGCGGGCCGCCGCGGGGATCGAGGTGAAGATCGGGTCCTGGGCGAACAGCGGGTCGCCGGGGAAGTACATCTGGGTGACCAGGCGCTGGGGGAAGGCGCGGCCGAACAGGCTGAAGTGGATGTGCGCCGGGCGCCAGGCGTTGTGGTGGTTGCCCCAGGGGTAGGCGCCCGGCTTCACGGTGGTGAACTCGTAGCGGCCCAGGCTGTCGGTCATCACCCGGCCGAGGCCGTCGAAGTGCGGGTCCAGCGGGGCCGGCCAGTTGTCGACCACGTGCCGGTAGCGCCCGGCGGCGTTGGCCTGCCAGACCTCCACCAGCGCGTCGGGGACCGGGCGGCCGTCGCTGTCCAGCACCCGGCCGAAGACGATGATCCGCTGGCCCTGGGCCTCGCCGCCCATCCGCAGCGTGAGGTCGGCGTCGGCCGGGGTCACCAGGTCCTCGCCGAGCAGCGGGCCGGTGACCTCGGTGAGCCGGTGCGGCAGGTCGACCGGGGTGCGCAGCGGCGCCCGCAGTGCCGTGCTGCGGTAGCCCGGGTAGGCCAGCGGCGTGCGCCGCTCGGCCGGCTCGCGCAGGTACCGCGGCAGTGCGGGGCCCTCCTGGCGGGGGAGCGCGCGGCCCCGGTCGGTCGTCGTCATGGCGCGACCGTACGGCGGGCGCCTACCGTGACCAAGACGACTCTCTCGTCCAGCGGAAGGACGGACGCATGGCCGGCGGCGGCGCCCAGCTCGGCAGGTCGGTCACCTCGCGCGCCCTGGGGCTGCTCGACGCCTTCGACACCGCCCACCCGCGGCTGTCGCTCACCGAGCTCGCCGACCGCTCGGGCACCCCGCTGGCCACCGCGCACCGGCTCGTCGGCGAGCTGACCAGCTGGGGGGCGCTGTCCCGGCGCGCCGACGGCCGCTACGAGGTGGGCCGCAAGCTCTGGGACCTCGGCCTGCTCGCGCCGGTGCAGCTGGAGCTGCGCCAGGTCGCCCTGCCCTTCCTGCTCGACGTGCACACCGCCACCCGGGACACCGTCCACCTCGCCGTCCGGGACGGGCTCACCGCGCTGTACGTCGAGCGCATCTCCGGCCGGGAGTCGGTGCCCGTGGTCAGCCAGGTGGGCAGCCGGCTGCCGCTGCACGCCGTCGCGGTGGGCAAGGTGCTGCTGGCCGCGGCGCCGGACGCCGTCGTCGACGCGGCGCTGGCCGCGCCCACGCGCGCCACGGTGCACACCGTCGTCGACCCGGCGGTGCTGCGGGACCAGCTGGCCGAGGTGGCCCGGCGCGGCCACAGCCGCACCGCCGAGGAGATGTCCCTGGGCACGGCCTCGGTCGCCGTCCCGGTGACGGTGGAGCGCGCGGCCGGCCCGGTGGTGGTCGCGGCACTGGGCATCGTCGTCCCGGTGCGGCGGCGGGACCTCGCCCGGCTGGTGCCGGTGCTCGAGGTCGCCGCCCGGGGCATCGGCCGGGCCGTGCTCCGCACCCCGGGCTTCCACTGAACGGGAGCGGGGCTCGCCCTACACGGTTGCCGACGTCACACTCAGCGGCATGCGCACTCAGGTGGGGATCATCGGCGGCGGCCCGGCGGGTCTGCTGCTGTCCCGGATGCTCGCGGCCCAGGGGGTCGACTCCGTGGTGCTGGAGAACCGCTCGCGGTCCTACGTCGAGGCGCGGGTGCGCGCCGGCATCCTGGAGCAGCACTCGGTACAGACCCTGACCGACCTGGGTCTCGGCGAGCGGCTGCACCGGGAGGGCATGGAGCACCACGGCATCCACCTGCAGTTCCCCGGCACCAAGCACCACCTGGACTTCCCCGCGCTGTGCGGTCGCACGGTGTGGATCTACGGGCAGACCGAGGTGGTCAAGGACCTGGTCGCAGCCCAGCTCGACGGGGGCCCGCCGCTGCTGTTCGAGGTCACCGACGTGCAGCCCGAGGACGTCGACGGCGACTCCCCGCGCATCCGGTTCACCGACTCCGACGGCGTGCCACACGTGCTGGAGTGCGACGTGATCGCCGGCACCGACGGCTTCCACGGCGTCTCCCGGCCCATCGTCGCCCAGGCCGGTGGGCGCACCTGGGAGCGCACCTACCCGTTCTCCTGGCTGGGCATCCTGGCCGACGTCGCGCCCTCGACCGACGACCTGGTCTACGCCTGGCACCCCGACGGCTTCGCGATGCACTCGATGCGCTCGCCGTCGGTGTCCCGGCTCTACGTGCAGGTCGACAACGACGACTCGGTGGACAACTGGTCCGACGACCGGATCTGGGAGGCGCTGGCCACCCGGATGGCACACCCCGGCTGGGAGCTGCGGACCGGCCCGATCTCGCAGAAGTCCATCACCCCGATGCGCTCGTTCGTCTCCGCGCCGATGCGCCGCGGCCGGCTGTTCCTGGCCGGCGACGCCGCGCACATCGTGCCGCCGACCGGCGCCAAGGGCCTGAACCTGGCCGTCGCCGACGTCACGGTGCTCGCCACGGCGCTGGTGCGCCTGCTGCAGGAGAAGGAGACCGACCTGGTCGACGCCTACTCCGACACCGCACTGGCCCGGGTCTGGCGCTGCACCCACTTCAGCTGGTGGATGACGTCGATGCTGCACCGGTCCGGCGACGACTTCGACGCCGAGCTGGCCCTGTCCCAGCTGCGCCGGGTGTGCACGTCGGAGGCGGCGGCCCGCGAGCTGGCGGAGAACTACACCGGCCTCCCGATCGGCTGACGCCCCGCCGGGATTCAGGCGGGGACCGGGTCCAGCCGCTCGGCGGGGGCGTCGGCGGCACGGTGCCGCCCGGAGCCCAGCAGGGTGGCGACGATCCCGACGACGGCGTAGGCCACGATCACCAGCGCCGCCTGCCCGACCCCGGCGCCGTCGAAGTACGCGATGCCGCGCACGCCGCTGGTCCCGGCGCCCGGCGGGAGCCACGGCCCGATGGCCGCCCAGAACGGCGGCAGCAGCGGCGCCGGGTAGGCACCGCCCGCGCTCGGGTTGCCCAGGACGACGAACAGCAGGATGGCCACGCCGATGCCGATCGTCCCGGTCCAGACCTGCAGCGCGGTGGTGAAGGCACCCACTGAGAACACCAGCAGCGCACCGAAGGCGGCCAGGGGCAGCAGGGGGCCCTCCAGCGCGTCCAGCAGCGGTCCGGCGACGAGCACCCCGCCCAGGCCGGAGGCCACCGCGTACACGGCCAGCGCACCCAGCCGCACGACGCCGCGCTGCCGGGTGAGCGGCCGCGACCCGGCGCTGATGCTGATGATCGAGGCGACCAGGTTCCCGCCGACCACCCAGCCGACGGCCAGGTAGAACGCGCTCAGGCCGCGGGCGTCGCCCGGCCCGGCCGGCAGCACGTCCTCGGTGGTCAGCGTGCGCTGCTGGCTCTCCTCGACCCGGCCGAACACCTCGGTCAGCGCCGTGCTCACCGCGCCGCCCTCGGCACCGGAGACCAGCAGCCGGTCCGCGCCGCCCGGGCCCAGGACGAAGACGCCGTCGACCTGCCGCTCGCGCAGCAGCCGCCGGCCGTCGTCCTCGTCGGTGACCGCCTGGGCGTCCAGCGGGGCGCCGTCGATGGCGTCGAGCTGGCCGGCGACCGACTGCGCCGTGCCCGCGGGGGCGTCGGGGGCCGCCACCACCGCGACCGGGATGCGGCGCGCCTCGGGGTCGTGGAAGGCGCCGACGTAGCTCAGCACGAACCCCAGCTGGAGCAGCAGCACGGCGACCACGAGCAGGGCCGCGCGGCGGGTGACGCCGGGCAGCAGCTCCCGCCGGGTCGCCTCGGGGGCGGGCTGCGCACTCGCCACGGTGACCTCCTCGTCGCTGCTCGGTGCCGGACACCGACGAGCATGCCTGCCCGGTTGCCGGAAGCAACCCCCGGCGACGGTGACCCCGCGCTCCTCCCGCCGGCCGCACCGGCCTCGTCGGCCCGGCCCGGGACACCTACCGTGGGTGGGTGCACCGTTCCCCGCACCGCACCCGCGCGCTCCCGGCCGTCCTGCTCGCCGGCGCCGTGGCGCTGTCCGGCTGCGGCTCCGACGAGCCCCCGGCGGGCACCGCGGCCGTCCCGTCGTCCCCGTCCGGAGCGGGCGGCAGCACGACGGAGCCGGCACCGGCGTCGGGCACCGAGCTGACGGTCACCGTGCGCTCCGGCGGCGAGGACGCCGAGCAGACGTGGACGCTGCGGTGCGCACCGGACGGCGGGGACCACCCGGACCCGGCGGGCGCGTGCGCCGCGCTCGCGGCGGGCGGCGCCACAGCACTCGACCCGGTCGCCGGGGACACGGTGTGCAGCCAGGTGTTCGGCGGCCCGCAGACCGCCGTCGTCACCGGCACCCGGGACGGGCAGCAGGTGGACACCACGGTGCAGCGCAGCAACGGCTGCGAGATCGCCCGCTGGAACCGGCTCGTCCCGCTGGTGCCCGCCGTCAGCTGAACGCGCCTGTCAGTTGTCGCAGGTCATGCCGGTCATCTTCGGCCACTTCTGCCCGCCCGGACTGCCGAGGACGGATCGTTCCCGACCATAGGTTGACACCCATGGTCTCCACGCTCCTGCTCCTCGGCGGCACCTTCGTCGCCCTGCTCCTGCTGCTCGCGCTCATCGTCCGGCTGAGCGCCCGGCCGGCCGACCGCCGCGGCACCGGCGGGTCCCGGGACCCCCGGATGCCCTCCTGGGTCGCCGACCAGGGCCGCCCGCACCCGGACGCGTGGGCCCCGCTGACCCCGACGACCAGCGAGATGCGCTCCGTCCGCTGACGGCCGGGCGGTTCGGCTGGATTCCGGGGCGACCCTCCCGACAACCACAAGGTGACCGAGCCCCGCGTGCCGTTGCCTCGCCTGCCCAGCCACCGGATGTCGGCACCCACCACCGACGACGCGCGCACGGCACTCACCTCGCTGACCGGGGAGGACGTCGACGCCCTGTGGGCGGAGGTCTGCGCCGAGGCGGGCGTGCCCGAGGGCGCGTACCTGCTCGACCTGGACCAGATGACCGCCCTGGCCGACGCCGTGGCCGCCCGCCCGGGCGCCGTCGGGCTGGCCGGCCGGGCACTCGCCATCCGGGTGGCCACCTACCGCGCGCTGTCCACCCACGAGACGACGGCGCTGCCCACCGACTGGGCCCGCCGGTCGATGGAGTCCCTGCTGCGCGGGCGGGTGCCGGACACCGCGCGGATGGCGGAGATCCTCGACCTGGACCTGTTCTCCGACGCAGCACGCGCCCGGCTGGACCGTGCGGCGCGGCGGGTGGCCGAGCGCTTCGGGGCCCCGATCGGGCTGGTCAGCATCGTCCTGGAGGGTTCGCAGCAGTTCGCCGGCAGCCACGGCCTGGAGGGCTGGCTGGCCGAGGTGGGCGGCACCCCGCTGGAGTGGTCGTTCTGCGCCACGAGCGTGCGCACCCGCGAGGCCTACATCGTGCCCGACGCGCACTCCGACGTGATCCAGCGCACCAACCCGCTGGTCGACCAGGACGGCGTGCGCACCTACGCGGGCGTCCCGCTGGTCACCTCCCGCGGGCAGGTGCTCGGCAACTACTGCCTGATCGGCTCCGAGGCGCGCAGCTGGACCGCCGAGGAGACCGCCGAGCTGCAGGCCATGGCCGACGCGCTCGTCGCCGAGCTGGAGCGCACCCGCGTCTCCGGGCGCACCACCGTCTGAGCCGCCCGGGGGCCGGCGCTCACCCGGCGCCGGCCATCAGCTCGGCGGCCCGCTCACCGAGCATCACCGCCGTGGCCGCGGGCCCGCGGGAGGTGACCCGGGGCATCACCGAGGTGTCCACCACCCGGAGCCCGGTCACCCCCCGTACCCGCAGGTGCTGGTCGACCACCGCGCCGGGGTCGGACTCCGGGCCCATCCGGGCGCTGCCGGCCAGGTGCACCGCGGTGGCCAGGTGGTGGCGCACCCAGCGGTCCAGCGCGCGGTCGTCGTCCAGCTCGGTGTCGGCGAGCCCGGTGCGCTCGGCGACCAGCGGGGCGAACGCGGCCGTGCGCAGCAGCTCGGCGCACAGCCGCACACCCTCCCGCATCCGCCGCCGGTCGCTCTCCTCGGTGAGGTAGCGGTACTCGATCCGCGGCTGCACCGCCGGATCGGCGCTGACCAGCGAGATCAGCCCGCGGCTGTCCTCCTGCTGCAGCGCCAGGCCGAGGTACAGGTCGTCGCGCCGCCGCGCCTGGTCCAGCAGCCGGGACGACGAGGAACGCCGCAGCGCCCGCAGCGCCGGGCCGGGCCGGCGCAGCACGTCGGCGACGCCGGACAGCGGCGAGCCGGTCGCGCGGGACAGCATCACCCGGCTGAACGGCTTCAGCCAGGGCATCACCTCCAGGTCGCCGTCGGCCCGGGAGCCGGCCGCCGCGGTGTTCAGCGCGCTGGCCAGCGGCAGCAGGCCGCGCGGCATCGGGGTGCGCCGGGCCGGGCGCCAGGTGACGTAGAGGTCGGGGTGGTCGCTGAACTCCGCGCCCACCCCGGGCAGGTCGACCAGCACCGGGACGCCGGCGGTCCGCAGCTGCGCGGCCGGACCGATCCCGGACAGCATCAGCAGATGCGGCGAGCCGACGGCGCCGGCCGCGAGCACCACCTCGTCGGCGTGCACCACCCCCGCCGCGGTCTGCACCCCCACCGCGCGGCCGCGCTCGACGACCACCCGGGTCACCGGGGTGTCCCCGCGCACGGTCAGCCCGGGCCGTCCCCGGCGCGGGGACAGGTACGCCATCGCCGCGTTCACCCGCACGCCGTCGACGACGTTGACCGGCAGCGGCCCGTGGCCCGGCGGCCCACCCGCGTTCTTGTCCGGCTCCTCCGGGAAGCCGAGCTCGTCGCAGGCCGCGGCGAAGGCGTCGGTCACCGGGTGCGGGCGGGTGCTGCGGGTGACCGGCACCGGCCCGTGCGCGCCGTGCCCCGGCCGGTCCCCGTAGGCGGCGTCGGCCTCCGACCGGGCGAACGCCGGCAGCACCCGGTCGTGGGACCACAGGTCGTTGCCCGCCGCGGCCCAGCCGTCGAAGTCCGCCGGGGTGCCGCGGACGAAGTAGGTGCCGTTCAGCGCGCTGGACCCGCCGACGACCCGCCCGCGGGGCACCGGCCAGCGCAGCTCACCGGTCAGCTCGCCGACCAGGTCCCAGTTCGCCGGGTGCCCGGGCACCGCGGCGCCCATCGTCGCGGCGTCCCGCACCGCGGCCGGGAAGTCCTCCGGCCGCGCGTGGTCGGCCCCGGCCTCCAGCAGCAGCACCCGCCTGCCGGCGTCCACCAGCCGGGCCGCCAGCGCGCACCCGGCCGACCCCGCCCCCACCACCACGACGTCCCAGCGCTCCCCCACACGCCCGCCAAGATGGCCATCTTGGCGGGGAGTTCGTGTCGGTCCTGGCGGGCCGGCGGCCGCCGGCGGGGGCGGCGGGACGGCGGTCACAGGCCGAGGACGGCGGGCAGGTCCAGGCGGCGCACCTTGCCGGTCGAGGTGCGGGGCAGCTCCCCCACCGGGTGCAGGCTCTTGGGCCGCTTGGCCGCGGTGAGCCGTTCCCGGGCCCAGGCGGCGAGCTCGGCCGGGTCGGCGTCCCCGACGTAGGCGGCGACCACCCGCTGGCCCCAGTCGTCGTCCGGCACGCCGACGACCGCGCTCTCCACCACGCCCGGGTGCGCGTCCAGCACCGCCTCCACCTCGGCCGGGTACACGTTCACCCCGCCGGAGATGACCAGGTCCTCCCGCCGGCCGTCCAGCCACACCAGGCCGTCCGGGTCGACCCGGCCCAGGTCGCCGACGGTCACCCGGTCGCCCCGCCAGGCGGCCGCGGTCTTCTCCGGCGCCCGCCAGTACTCGAACCGCGCCCAGCGCGGCACCGCGCACCACAGCTGGCCGCGCTCGTCGGTCTCCAGCCGGCGCCCCGGCCGCGCCCGGCCCACGCTGCCCGGGTGCGCCTGCCAGTCCGCCGGCGAGCACACGGTGAACTGGACCTCGGTGGAGCCGTAGAACTCCCAGACCGACCCCGCGGGCAGCGCGGCCAGCACCGCCCGCTTCACCGGCTCCGGACAAGGTGCACCGGCGTGCGCCAGCACCCGGAAGGACGACCAGTCGACGTCGTCCCGGGCGATCAGCCGCTGCAGGTGGGTCGGTACGCAGAACGTCGTCGTGGGGCGCAGGCCGGTGACCACCTGTGCCGCGCGGGCGGCGTCGAAGGGGCCGGGCAGCAGCACCTCGCCGCCGGCCAGCAGCGTGTGCACCGCGAACCGCAGCGGCGCCGAGTGGTGCAGCGGGGAGAGCACCAGGTGCCGGTCGGCGGCGGTGAAGCCCCACAGGTCGATCTCCTCGGCGGACAGCGCCCGGGCGTCCGCGTCGTCCAGGACGCCGGACCACACGCCCTTGCGGCGTCCGGTGGTGCCGGAGGTGTAGTGCATCGGCCGGGCCAGCGGCCACGGTGCGAGCTCCGCAGTGGCCTCGCCGGTGAGCAGCCGGGCGGGCTCGTCGGCGACGTCCAGGGCCGGGTCGGCGTCCGCGACCAGCGCGGCCCGCTCCCCCGGCGGCAGCCCGGGGTCCAGCACCACCGGGACGACGCCGGTGCGCAGCGCGCCCAGCACCACCGCCAGCAGCGCCGGGGACGCCGACGCGGACACCACCAGGCGGTCGCCGCGCCCGATCCCCCGCCGCCCCAGCTCGGCCGCCACCCGCCGCTGGTCCCGCTCGCTGTCGGCCGCGGTGACCACGGGCACGTCGATGCTCACCCTCCCGACGCTAGATCAGCCCACGGCGGCCGCCAGCCGGGCCATCCGCTCGTGGGTCTGGCTGACCACCTCACCCGCCTGCGGGTCGACCAGTCGGGCACCGTCGGCGACCTGCACGCCACCGGACCAGACCTGGTGCAGGTTGCGCAGCGAGCAGGCCAGCACGTAGGTGGCCACCGGGTCCCACACCGGGCCGGTGTCGGGGTCGCGGGGGTCGACCACGAGGAAGTCGGCGAACCGGCCCACCCGCAGGCTGCCCACCCGGTCGTCGACGCCCAGCACCTCGGCCGACCCTCGGGTGGCCAGGGTCAGCATGTCGCCCACCGGCATGGCGGCCGGGTCCCGGTAGGTGGCGCGGAGCAGCGCGATGCCGGTGCGCATGTTGCTGAACGGGTCGGAGACGTCGGTGCAGGACTGGTCGTCCAGGCCGATGCCCACCCGCATGCCGGCTGCCCGGATCTCCGGGATGCTGGTGACGCCGCTGGCCAGCCGGCCGTTGCTCATCGGCTGCCAGCTCACCCCGCAGCCGGCCTCGGCGGACGTGGCGATGATCGCCTCGTCGGTCTGGATGAAGTGGCCGAACACCACGTCGGGCCCGAGCACCCCGGCATCGCGGTACCAGCCGAACTTCGAGCGCTGGAGCTCCACCTCGTGCGGCGTCTCCAGCAGGTGCGGCTGGTTGAGCAGGCCGTGCCGGCGCATCGCGGCCAGCTCCAGGTCCGCCGCGGCCGGGCTCGGTGCCCACTGCACGGCACCGCTGACCGCCATCCGCAGGAACCGCGGGTCGTCGCCGAAGGCGGCGGCCATCCCGACGACGTCGTCCAGCTGGGCCAGCGCGTCGGCCTGCGGCACCGCCCCCTGCCCGAGCATCACGCTGTGCACCGAGCGCAGGCCGGCGTCCAGGCTGGCCCGCAGCTGGGCGTGCTGGTAGGCGGTGTCCGGCAGGGCCGCGACGAAGGAGGCCACGCCCGCGGACTGGCGCTCGAAGGCCAGGTCGGGGTCGGTGAAGTCGAAGGCGGTGGTGATGCCGTTGCGCAGGAAGTCCTGGGCCCCGTGCCGGGTGAACCAGTACACGTCCTCGGCGTCGGCGGCCTCGGTGTAGCGGGTCATGCCCTCGATCCAGCCGTAGAGCGACTGGTCGGCGGCCATGCCCCGACTGGCGGAGGTGAACAGGTGGCTGTGCGAGGACACGAACCCCGGCCCGACCAGCGCGCCGGCGACGTCCAGCACCCGCTCGGCGGTCACCTCCGGCCCCGGGTCGCCCTCGTGCACCCCGGTGATCCGGCCGTCGTCGCCGACGGTGAACCAGCCGCGGAAGGCGGGGGGACGGTCGGGGTCGCAGGTCAGCAGGACGGCGTTCGTCACGAGCAGTCGGGTCACGGGCGCACCCTGCCCCAGCAGCGTTGCGCTGACGTGACGACCACGCGTCCGCACGCCCCCGGGCCGGTCGCCGGCGACCATCTCGCGCTTCCTGTCCAGGAAGCGGGGCAGGATGCCGCGCCGCCTGTACAGACTGCGCGGGGAGGGGGACGAGGGCGGCGGGTCAGGGGGTCGCGAGGCGGACGGAGTCGCCGGCGCCGGGCACGACGCGGCCCTCGGCGCGCAGCTTGGCCAGGGTGGCCCGGGTCGACTGCTCGGCCGCCGGCCACACCTCCCGCGGGACGGCGGCGTACACCTCGGCCACCAGCTCGGCGACGGTCCGCGCGCCCGGCACCAGCGCGGCCAGCAGCTGCCACTCCCGGTACGCCCGGTGGGCCAGGTAGTAGTCCAGCACCGCGGTGGGGTCCTCGGTGAGCTCCGGCCCGTGGCCGCAGTACAGCGCCGACGGGCCCAGGTCGTGCAGCCGGCGCAGCGAGTCCAGGTAGTCCACGACGCTGCCCTCGGGGTGGGTGACCACCGAGGTGCCGCGGCCGAGCACGTGGTCGCCCACCAGCACGGCACCGGACTCCAGCCGGAAGGCCAGGTGGTCGCTGCAGTGCCCGGGGGTGGCCAGCACGCCCAGCGTCGTCCCGGCCAGCGCGAGCTGCTCCCCGGAGGCCAGCACCCGCCCGCCCGGGCCGGCGACGCCGGGCGAGGCGGCGGCGACCGGGGCGTCGAACCGGGCGCCCCAGGGCAGCGCGGCCTCTGCGTGGTCGCCGTGGTGGTGGGTGACCAGGACGGCGACCACGCGGGCGTCCCGGCCGGCCAGCGCCTGCTCGACGGCGGCGAGGTGCGCGTCGTCGGCCGGGCCGGGGTCGACCACCACCGCCTGGCCGCTGCCGGGCGCGCCCACCAGGTAGGTGTTCGTGCCGTCCAGGGTCATGCCGGAGGCGTTCGGCGCCAGCACCCGGGTGACCAGCGGCTCGAGCTGGGCGGTGCGCGGCATCGTGCCCGGGGCGGGCAGCTGCCAGCCGGCACGGGGGTCGACGGGTGCGGTCACCCCGGGACGGTAACGCCCGGCCGTCAGCCCCCGCAGCCGCCGAGGCTGATGCCGCGGGCGTTCATCCACGGCACCGGGTCGGTCTGGCCGCCGTACATCAGCCCGCCTGGGTGCACCTCGAAGTGCAGGTGCGGGCCGGTCGACTGGCCGCGGTTGCCGACCTCGGCGATCTCCTCGCCGGCCGACACCCGCTCCCCGGCCTCGACGTAGTAGGAGTTGACGTGGCCGTAGACGGTGACCGCGCCGTCGTCGCCGCGGATGTAGACGGCCTGGCCGAAGCCGCTGGCCGCGCCGGCCCGCTGCACCGTGCCGGAGGTGGCGGCGTAGATCGGCGTGCCGATGGGGGCGGCGATGTCCACCCCGAAGTGCGTGGTGCCCCAGCGGGAGCCGAAGCAGCTGCTGACCCGCCCGGACGCCGGCTTGACGTAGTTCGCGGACCCCGGGGTGGGTGCCTGGCCGGCGGTCCCGCCGGCGCCGCGCGCGCTGCGGGCGGCAGCGGCGGTGCGCGCCTGGTCCTCGGCGGCGGCCGCCGCGGCGGCGGCCTCCTCGGCCTGCTTGGCGGCCAGCCACTGGCCGTAGGCGTCGCGGGCACCCTGCAGCTGCAGCAGCGCGACCTCGGCGTCCTGCAGTTGCCGCTCGTACTCGGCCTTCTGCGCGGTCACCTCCTCGAACACGGCCTGCTGGCTGGCCAGCTGGTCCTCCGCCACCTGCTTGGCCTCGGCCGCGGCGGCCTCCGCGGCGGCGGTCTCGTCGCGGGCCGCGCGGGCGATCCGGTCGGCGTTGGCCTGCTGCACCCGGGCGACCTG
Organism: Goekera deserti; assembly: GCF_010685995.1. Taxonomy (GTDB): domain Bacteria; phylum Actinomycetota; class Actinomycetes; order Mycobacteriales; family Geodermatophilaceae; genus Goekera; species Goekera deserti. The sequence goes on from NZ_JAAGWK010000005.1 coordinate 315,942, forward strand.
CAGGGCGTCCAGCACGTCGACCTGGTTGGCGGTGACGTAGTCCAGGATCGCGGCCTGCTGCAGCAGCTCGCTGGGGCCCTCGGCGGCCAGCAGGGCCAGCGTGGAGGTGGTCGACCCGCCACTGATGTAGCTGTCCCGGGCCATGTCGCCCAGCTGCACCTGCGCCACGGCGACGGCGTCGGCCGCGGCCTGGGAGGCTGCGGCGGCGCGGTCGGCCTCGGCCTGGGCGATGCCCAGGGCCTCCTCGGCCGCCAGGTAGGCGGTGCCGGCGGCCTCGGCCTGGAACTGGGCCTGCTCGAGCCGGCCCTCGGCGTCGGCGACCAGCGCGGCGATCCGGCCGACCTCGGCCGCCGCTGCCTGCTGGGCCTGGCTGGCGGCACCGATCTGCTCGTCGGTGGGGTTGGGCGGCGGCTCCGGGGCGGCCGTCGCCGGCGCCGCGCCGAGCGTGAGCAGCACCGTGACCAGCACCGACAGCAGGGCAGCGCGGCCCGGACGGCGGGCACCCGGCACGGGTGCACCCGTTCGGCGCTGCAGCACATGGACTCCCTGGGACGGAACGAGGACGGGGGGATCTGTCCCTACAGTCCCACCCGCACCACCAGTAACCTAGACAACACGCAGAGCGTTCTCCGAGAGTTCAGGAACGGGCTGGTCAGTCGCCCGGCCGCTCGAGCTCGTGCGCCAGCTCGTCGAGCTCCGCGCCGCCGGCCATCATCGACGTGATCTCGTCCCGGGTCACCTCGCCCTTGGCGAAGTCGCCCAGGCTGCGCCCGCGCTTGAGCAGCAGGAACCGGTCGCCCACCGGGAAGGCGTGGTGCGGGTTGTGCGTGATGAACACGACGCCGAGCCCGCGGTCGCGCGCCTGGGCGATGTAGCGCAGCACCACCCCGGCCTGCTTGACGCCGAGGGCGGACGTCGGCTCGTCCAGGATGAGCACCTTCGCGCCGTGGTAGACCGCGCGGGCGATCGCCACCGACTGCCGCTCGCCGCCGGACAGCGTGCCCACCGGCTGGTCGGGGTCCCGGATGTCGATGCCCATCGCGCCGAGTTCGCGGCGGGTGACCTCCTTGGCCGTCGCGCTGTCGAAACGCCGGAACGGCCCCCAGCCGGTGGTCGGCTCGGACCCGAGGAAGAAGTTCCGCCAGATGGCCATCAGCGGGATCATCGCCAGGTCCTGGAAGACCGTGGCGATCCCGGCGTCCAGCGCCTGGCGCGGGGAGCCGAAGGTGACCTGCTGCCCGTTCATCGCCAGCGACCCGGAGTCCGGCTGGTGCACCCCGGACAGGATCTTGATGAAGGTGGACTTGCCGGCGCCGTTGTCGCCCAGCACGCAGGTGACCTGGCCGGCCCGCACCACCGTGGACACGTCCTGCAGCGAGATCACGCTGCCGAACGTCTTGCCGACCGAGCGGACCTCCAGCAGCGGCGCGTCCCCCGCACCGGCCGCCGCGGCACCGGGCGTGGGCAGGGTGTCGGTCATCGGTGTGCTCCTAGGCCCGGGCGGACTCGGCGTAGCGCCGGACCACCTGGTTGGTCAGGACGGCGAGCAACAGCATCGCGCCGAGGAAGAAGTAGAACCAGTCGGTGTCCCAGCCCAGGTAGGTGATGCCCTGCTGGGTCATGCCGAAGATCAGCGCCCCCAGCGACGCCCCGACCGCCGAGCCGAAGCCACCGGTGAGCAGGCAGCCGCCGATGACCGCCGCGACGATGTAGATCAGCTCCTGACCGATGCCGATGTTGGCCTGCACCGACGTGGTGCGGACGGCGTAGACGGTGCCGACGAACCAGGCCGCGGCCGCGGTGGTCATGAACAGCGTGATCGTGGTGCGGGCGGCCGGCACGCCGACGTTGCGCGAGGCCACCTCGTCGCCCCCGGTGGCGAACACCCAGTTGCCGAAGCGGGTGCGCAGCAGCACGTAGCTGGCCAGCACGGTGAACAGCACCCACCACAGGATGGCGATCCGGAACTGCTGCCCCGCGATGGTGACGGTGGAGGCGAAGACCGCCCGGGCGGAGTCGTAGCCGTCGTAGTCGTCGATGCCGCCGACGGTGACCGTGCCGGTGAACGCCTTGGTCAGGCCCAGGTTCAGGCCCTGCAGCATGAGGAAGCTGCCCAGGGTGATGATGAAGCTGGGCAGCTTGGTGCGCACCACCAGGAAGCCGTTGAGGAAGCCGATGGACAGCGCGATCGCCAGCGACACGGCGATCGCCGCCCACACGGTCATGTCCAGCTGGGTGGTGCAGATGCCCACGGTCAGCGCTGTCGTGCCGGTCATCACACCGGCGGACAGGTCGAAGTGGCCGCCGATCATGAGCAGGGCCACCGCGATGGCCATGATCCCGATCGTCGACGCCGGGTCCAGCCAGTTGGCCACGCCGCTGATGTCCCGGAAGGTGCTGGACTGGGCGGCGAAGAACACCAGGATGACCAGCGCGCCGATCAGCGCCCCGAGCTCGGGCTTGACCAGCAGCTTGCGGAGCACGCCGACGCGGGCGACCCGCTCGTCACCGGCGCCGGCTGGCCCCGGCGGCGGGGACGGCGCGGCGCCGGGCTCGGCGGCGGTGGTGGTGGACGTGCTCACGGCGGGCTCCCTCCCCGGGCTGACCCGGGCGCTGGTGCGGTGTGACGGTGCGGACAGGCGACCGGACGGCGTCGCCGTGCGGGGTGACGCACCCGATGGTCCCCGTCCCGGTCGCGGGGCGCCGCCCACCGGCGGCGCCCCGCGGCGGTCAGCGGGTGCCGGAGGAGGCGAGGTCGGCGATCTGGTCGACGTTGTCGGCGTCCACGATGCCGGGCCCGGTGAGCACCGGCTGGCCACCGCCCACGGTGTTCAGGTTCTGCGCGTACAGCTTGAGCATCACGATCGGCAGGTAGCCCTGCTCGTACTGCTGCTGGTCCACCGCGAAGCCGATCGTGCCGTCCTGGATCCCGGAGATGACGTCGGAGTTCAGGTCGAACGTGGCCACGGTGGCCTGCGAGCCGGCGTCCCCGACGGCGGCGGCCGCCACCTGGGCCACGCTGGAGTTCAGCGTGAGGATCGCGTCGACGTCGCCGGTCTGCAGCTGCGAGGTGATCGTCGTCTGGGCCGCGGCCAGGTCGTTGATGTCGACCTGCAGGGTCTGCACCGGGGCGCCCAGGCCGGTCGAGGCGCCGTCGCAGCGCTGCTCCAGGCCGATGTTGCCGGCCTCGTGGACGACGCACAGCACCGAGGTGGCGCCCTCCGAGCGCAGCCGCTCCCCGGCACCCTGGCCGGCGATCGTCTCGTCCTGCCCGACGTGGCCGATCGCGCCGTACTCGACCGACTGCGCCGCACCGGAGTTGATCGTCACGACCGGGATGCCGGCGGCGACCGCGGCCTCGACGGACTCGCGCAGCGCGTCCGGGTTGGCCATGGACACCACGATGCCGTCGACGTCCTGGTTGACCGCGGAGTCGATCAGCTGGGACTGGCGGCCCGGGTCGCCGTCGGACTGGTAGTCGACCGAGACGCCGAGGTCCTCGCCGGCCTGGTCCGCACCGTTCTTGACGACGTCCCAGAAGGCGTCGCCCGCGCTGCCGTGGGTGACGACGGCGAAGGACAGGTCGGCGTCCCCGCTCCCGCCGCCGGACGCCGCGGGCTCGTCGTCCCCGCTGGAGCAGGCCGTGAGTGCCAGGGGCACCCCGACCAGGAGCGCGATCAACCGCTTGGGAACTGCCATCGGTGCTTTCCTCCTGTGTGTACGGCGCAGCGTCGCGTCGCCGGGGCGTGGACGTGGTGTCCACGGTGGTCTGGGGCGGGAGTCGGGCTGCTCCCGCGGGCGGTCAGGTGGACGTCGGGAACTGCATGCTCGCCGTCACCGGCCGGGCCACGTGCGGCCAGCGTGCGGTGACCACCTTCCCGCGCGTGTAGAACGACACCCCTTCCGGACCGTGCACGTGCCGGTCGCCGAACAGGGAGTCCTTCCACCCGCCGAACGAGTAGTACGCCATCGGCACCGGGATCGGCACGTTCACCCCGATCATGCCCACCGTGACGCCACGCTGGAACCGCCGGGCGCTCTCGCCGTCGGCGGTGAACACCGCCGTCCCGTTGCCGTAGGGGTTGGCGTTGACCAGCGCGATGGCCTCGTCGAGGGTGTCCACCCGCAGCACCACGTGCACCGGGCCGAAGACCTCCTCGCGGTACACCTCCATGTCCGGGGTCACACCGTCGAGCAGGGTCGGGCCGACGAAGAAGCCGCCCTCGTGCCCGGCCACGGAGCGGCCGCGGCCGTCCACCACCACCTGGGCACCCTCCCGCTCGCCGGAGTCGACCATCGCCACCACCCGGTCCCGGGCGGCGGCGGTGATCACCGGGCCCATGTCGCTGCCGGCGTCCCGGCCGGGCCCGAGCACCACCGCGTCGGCCTGCGCGGCCAGCGCCTGGACCAGCGCGTCGGCCGCGTCGCCGACCGCGACGGTCGCCGACACCGCCATGCAGCGCTGCCCGGCCGAGCCGTAGGCGGCGGCGGTCAGCTGGGCGGCGGTGTGCGCCATGTCCGCGTCCGGCAGGACGACGGCGTGGTTCTTCGCGCCGCCCAGGGCCTGCACCCGCTTGCCCGCGGCACCCGCGCGCTGGTGCACGTACCGGGCGATCGGGGTGCTGCCCACGAAGGAGACGGCGGCCACGTCCGGGTGGTCGAGCAGGGTGTCCACGGCCACCTTGTCGCCCTGCACGACGCTGAACACGCCGTCGGGCAGCCCGGCCTGCTGCCAGAGCCGGGCCACGGCCAGCGCCGCGGACGGGTCGCGCTCGCTGGGCTTGAGCACGAAAACGTTGCCGCAGGCGATCGCCACCGGGTGCATCCACATCGGGACCATCACCGGGAAGTTGAACGGCGTGATCCCGGCGACGACGCCGAGCGGCTGGCGGAAGGAGAACGAGTCGACGTCGGCGGAGACCTGGTCGGAGTAGTCGCCCTTGAGCAGCTGCGGGATGCCGCAGGCGAACTCCACGACCTCCAGGCCGCGCTGCACCTCCCCGCGTGCGTCGGAGACGACCTTGCCGTGCTCGGAGCTGACCAGCTCGGCGAGCTCGTCGGCGGCGGCGTCGACCAGCTCGCGGAAGCGGAACAGCACCCTGGTGCGGGCCGACAGGGACGACTGCGCCCAGCTCAGCCCCGCGGTCACGGCGGAGGCCACGGCCCGGTCGACGTCGGCCTGCTCGGCGAGCACCACCTCGGCCTGCTGCTCACCGGTGGCCGGGTCGAAGACGGTGCTGCGGCGGGCGCCGCCGCCGGGTGTCTCCGCGCCGTCGATCCAGTGCGGGACGGTGCGCATGCTCACGAGGGCTCTCCGATCGTGTCCGGCAGCGCCGGGGCGAGGTGGTGCCGCTGGGCCGGCTTCGCCCGGGCGTACCGGTGCGCGGCCTCGATGGTGGACGACAGGGCCGACACCTGCGCGACCGGGACGTCCCACCAGGCCCCGCTGTCCGGCGCGGGCACCGACGGGTCGGTGAGCACCTCGACGACGACGACGCCCTCGGTGCGCCCGGCGACGGCCAGCGCCTCGGTGAACTCCGCGAGCGTGCCGGCCCGGAGGACGGTGGCGCCCAGGCTCGCGGCGTTGGCGGCCAGGTCGACCGGCAGCAGGTCGCCGTCCAGCCGCCCGCCGGGGCCGCGGTACCGGAACCGGGTGCCGAAGCGCTGCGACCCGACCGCCTCCGACAGCGCACCGATCGACTGGTAGCCGTGGTTCTGCACCAGCACGACCGTCATCGAGACGCCCTCGGCGACGGCGGTGGCGATCTCCGTGGGCATCATCAGGTACGAGCCGTCGCCGACCATCACCACCACTCGGCGGTCCGGGGCGGCCAGCGCGACGCCGAGGCCGCCGGCGATCTCGTAGCCCATGCAGCTGAAGCCGTACTCGACGTGGTAGCCCTTGGGGTCCCGGGTGCGCCACAGCCGGTGCAAGTCCCCGGGCATCGACCCGGCCGCGCATACGACGACGTCGCGGTCGCCGGTCCAGGCCTCGACCGCGCCGATCACCTCGCTCTGCGCCGGGTGCGGGCGGTGGCCCAGCTCGTGGCTGGCCTGCACGGTGCGGTCCCACGCGGCGGCCAGCCGGGTGCCGCGCTCGGTCCAGGCGGGGTCGGCCCGCCAGCCGGCCAGCCCCTCGGTGAGCGCCTCCAGGGCCACCCGGGCGTCGGCCAGCAGGGCGACGCCGGAGTGCTTGGCGGCGTCGGAGCCGGCCACGTTGACGTTGACGAACCGCACGCCGGGGGCGGCGAACACGGTGCGGCTGGCGGTGGTGAAGTCCTGCCAGCGGGTGCCGATGCCCAGCACCACGTCGGCCTCGGCGGCCAGCGCGTTGGCCGCGGTGGTGCCGGTGGCGCCGATCGCGCCGACGCTCGCCGGGTGGTCGTGGCGCAGCGACCCCTTGCCGGCCTGGGTCTCCGCCACGGGCGAGCCGGTGGCCTCGGCGAAGGTCCGCAGCGCCTCGGTGGCCTCGCTGTAGACCGTGCCGCCCCCGCTGACCACCAACGGGCGGCGGGCGCTGCGCAGCACGTCCAGCGCGCGGGCCAGCGCGGCCGGCTCGGGCACCGGCCGGGGCACGTGCCAGGTGCGCGGGGCGAAGAGCTCCTCGGGCCAGTCGGCGGCCTCGGCCTGCACGTCCTGCGGCAGCGCGATGGTGACCGCGCCGGTCTCGGCCGGGTCGGCGAGCACCCGCATCGCCCCCAGCAGGGCGCTGGGCAGCTGCTCGGGCCGGCTGACCCGGTCGAAGAACCGGGACACCGGCCGGAAGCAGTCGGTGACCTGCACGTCCGGGCCGGCCGGCAGCTCGAGCTCCTGCAGCACGGTGCCGGCGGCGCGGGTGGCGAAGGTGTCCCCGGGCAGCAGCAGCACCGGCAGCCGGTTCACCGTGGCCAGCGCCGCCCCGGTGACCATGTTGGTGGCGCCGGGCCCGACGCTGGACGTGCAGGCCAGGGTGCTCATCCGGTTGCGCATCCGGGCGAAGCCGACCGCGGTGTGCACCATGCCCTGCTCGTTGCGGGCGTGCCGGTAGGGCAGCCCCGGGGTGCGCCCGGCCTGCACCGCGGCCAGCTCGTCCTCCAGCAGCGCCTGCCCGACGCCGGCCACGTTGCCGTGGCCGAAGATGCCCGAGCAGCCCTCCACCAGCCGGTGCCGGACGCCGTCCCGCTCGCTGTGCTGCACGGCCAGGAAGCGGACCAGCGCCTGGGCGACGGTCAGTCTCGTCACGGCGCGCTCCCGAAGGGCAGTCGGGGGTCGACCTGCTGGTCGGCCCAGGTGCCGCGGACCCAGGTGTGCTCCGGGTCGTCGCAGATCCGCCAGGCCCGCTCGGCGCCCGGGCCGGCCATCACGTTGAGGTAGTACAGGTCGTAGCCGGGTGCGGCCATCGAGGGCCCGTGCCAGCCGTGCGGCACCAGCACGACGTCACCGGAGCGGACCTCGGCCAGCAGGTCCAGCGGCCGGTCGGCGGTGCCGTACACCCGCTGGTAGCCCAGGCCGCCGGGCGTCGACAGCTCGAAGTAGTAGACCTCCTCCAGCACGGTCTCCTGCCCCGGCCGGTCCTCGTCGTGCTTGTGCGGCGGCCAGCTCGACCAGTTGCCGGCCGGGGTGAGCACCTCGCAGACGATGATCGAGTCGGCGTCGGGCAGCGCGGCCGGGGTGCCCAGGTCGCGCACCTCGCGGGAGGCGGACCCGGCCCCGCGCAGCTCCACCGGGACGCCGTCCACCGGCAGGTAGCGGGCCGGGCGGTCGGTCGCGGCCCGCGCCGTCGGGACGGCGAACCGTCCGCCGGCCTCGCTGGTGACGGTGACCGTGCTGCCCCGCCCGGCGTACACCAGGTCGGTCGCCCCGTCGAACACCGAGCGTCGTCCCGCCACCAGGAACGACATCTCCTGTCCGCCACGATGGCCATCGTGGCGGGACGCGGGACCGACGGTGACCGTGCAGGAGCCGGCCAGGGGGACGACGAGGACCTCGTCCGGGCCGGTGTCGACGGTGATCGAGCCGCCGGGGGCCAGCTCGGCGACCTTGAGCCCGGTGTGGTCCCAGCCCGCGCGCTCGGGGTCCAGGTCCAGGGCCCAGTCGCCGCGGGCCAGGGTGCCGGCGCGGTGGTGCAGCCTCACGACGCGCCCCGCACCAGCGCGGCGGCCGCGTCGACGGCGGCCGCGACGTCGCCGTCCGGCGGGAACAGCAGGGCGCGGCCGACCACCAGGCCACGCACGCCGGGCAGCGCCAGCGCCCGGTCCCAGGTGGCGAAGGTCTCCGCCGGCGCGGCCGAGGGGTCACCGCCGAGCAGCAGCGTGGGCAGCGTGGTGGCCGCCATGACCCGGGCCATGTCCTCGACGACCGGCAGCTTCAGCCAGGTGTGCGCGCTGGTGCCGCCCAGGCCCGCCGCGACCGTCACCGAGCGCACCACGGCATCGGCGTCCAGCACGGTGCGCACCCGGCCGTCGGCGTCCCGGTGCGACCAGAACGGCTCCACCATCGCCATCAGCCGGGCCGCGGCCAGCTCGGTGACCGCCCGCCCGCAGGCCTCCAGGGTGCGCACCGTGCCCGGGTCGGCCAGGTCGATCCGGGTCAGCATCTTCCCGCCGTCGAAACCAGCGGCGACGATCGAGGGCACGTCGTAGCCGGTGAACCGGTCGTCCAGCTCGAACGCGGCGCCCTGCAGGCCGCCGCGGTTCATCGAGGCGACCACCACCTTGCCCTCCAGGTCACCGAGCAGCAGCAGGTCCTCCAGCACGTCGGCGGTGGCCAGCACGCCGTCGACGCCGGGCCGGGCCAGGGCGGTGCGCAGCCGGGTGAGCAGGCCGACCCGGTCGGCCATCGCGGTGTGCTGGGCCCGGACGCCGAGGGCGCCCCGCGCCGGGTGGTCCGCGGCGACGAGCAGCAGCCGGCCGCTGTCGCCGAGCAGCGGGCGGCGCCGGCGCCGGGCGGCGGCCTCGGCGACCACCTCGGGGTGCCGGGCCCGGATCTCCCGGACGTCGTCCAGGTCGCGGGCGGCGGCGTCAGACACCGGCGGTCTCCAGCGCGGCCTCGACCTCGGCCGTGGTGGGCATGGCGGTCGAGCACTCCAGCCGGCCGGCGACGACGGCACCGGCGGCGTTGGCGAAGCGGATGGTGCGCTCCAGCGGCCAGCCGGCCAGCAGCCCGTGGCACAGCGCGCCGCCGAAGCCGTCGCCGGCGCCGAGCCCGTTGACCACCTCGACCGGCACCGGCGGCACCTGCACGGTCTCGTGGGCGGTCACGGCCAGCACGCCGGCGGGGCCCTGCTTGACCACGGCGAGCTCGACGCCGCGCGCCAGCAGCGCGGCTGCCGCCGCGTGCGGCTCGCGCTCGCCGACCGCGACGTCGCACTCGTCGAGGTTGCCCACGGCCACGGTCACCTGCGGCAGGGCGCGGGCCAGCTCTGCGGTGGCGTGCTCCCGGCTGTCCCAGGACACCGGCCGCCAGTCCAGGTCCAGCACGGTCAGCGGACGGCGGCCCCGGGCGGCCCACGCGGCGTGGTGCGCCGACCGGCTGGGCTCGGCGGACAGCCCGGTCGTCGTCGTCCAGAAGACGCCGGCGGCGGTGATCGCCGCCCGGTCCAGCTCGTCGGCCGCGATGGCCAGGTCCGGCGCCGGCGAGCGGCCGTAGAAGTAGAGCGGGAAGTCGTCGGGCGGGAAGACCTCGCAGAACGTCACCGGCGTGGGCAGGCCCGGCACGTCGGTCACGAAGACGTCGTCCACGCCGAGCTCGGCCAGCGCGCGGTGCACGAACCGGCCGAACGGGTCGGCCCCGGTGCGGGTGACCACCGCGGTGCGCCGGCCGTGCCGGGCGGCGGCGACCGCGACGTTGGTGGCGCTGCCGCCCAGGAACTTGCCGAACGTCTCGACGTGCTCCAGCCCGACGCCGACCTGCAGCGGGTAGACGTCCACGCCGACCCGTCCCATGGTCAGCACGTCCCAGCTCATGCGAGGGACCGCAGGTGGGTCAGGCTCGCGGCCACGTCGCCCACCGGCCCGGCGCCGGGCGCGGGGTCCGCGCTCAGCACGGTGTCCTGTTCCAGCACGTACCAGCCGTCGTACCCGGCGCCCTCCAGGCCGGTCACGATGCCGGCCACGTCGACGTCGCCGGCGCCCAGCGGGCGGTACATGCCGGCCGCCACGGCGGCCGCGTAGCCGACCTCGCCGGCGCGCACCCGGGCCGCCCACGCGTCGTCGACGTCCTTGAGGTGCACGTGCCGCACCCGGTCGGGCACCTCGGCGGCGAGCGCGGCCGGGTCGGTGCCGCCGATCAGCAGGTGCCCGGTGTCCAGGCACAGCGGCACGCCGGAGCCGTCGAGCACCCGGCGCACCTCCTCGGCGCGCTCCACGATCGTGCCGACGTGCGGGTGCAGGCAGGCGGTGACGCCCCGGTCGGCGGCCCGGGCGGCGAGTGAGTCCAGCGCCCGGAGCAGCCGGTCCCAGTCGGCCTGCGCCAGCACCGGGCGGTTCTCGTAGCCCTCCCCACCGGTGACGGCGGCGAGCACCACGACGTCGGCGCCGGCGGCGACCAGCCCGTCCAGCGCGCGGTCCAGCACCGGCACCGGGTCGACCCCGGGGTCGTGCAGCACGACCGGCACGAACTCCCCGACCGCCCGCAGCCCGTGCTGGGCCAGCACGGCGGCCTTGTCGGCCGGGGCGGGGGGCAGGAAGCCGTCCGGGCCGAACTCGGTGGCCACCAGGCCCACGTCGCGCATCTCGGCGAGCACCCGGGTGACGGCCAGCTGATGGCCCCAGCCGGGCACCTCGCACACGCCCCAGGAGATCGGCGCGCCGGCCACCCGGTCCAGCACGCCGCCGCGCCCGGCGGTCACGGTGCGCTCACCAGGACGTCGTACTCCGCGGCCAGCGCGGCCAGCTGCACCGGGCGCCGCTCGCGCCGGGACACCTCGCACGCCTCGGCGACCAGCGCCGTCTGCAGCGAGTCGCGCACCGTGCACGGGCTCTCCCGCTCACCGGCCGCCATCTGCACGAAGGCGGCCAGCTCGGCGCGGTAGGCCGGCTCGAAGCGCTCCATGAACAGCGCCCACGGCCGGCCGGCGGGGAACTCGACACCCGGCTCCACCGAGCGCAGCGGCAGCCGGTCGTCCAGCCCCACCGAGACGGAGTCCAGCGAGCCGAGCACCTCCAGCCGGACGTCGCAGCCGCGGGCGTTGTACCGGGTGCCGGACAGCAGCGCGAAGGCGTCGTCCTCCATGGTGAGCAGCGCGGCACCGGCGTCGACGTCGCCGGCCTCGCGGAAGAAGTCCGCCCCGTGGTTGGCACCGGTGGCGTAGACCTCGCGCACCTCGGTGCCGGTGACCCACCGGACGGCGTCGATGTCGTGCACCGAGCAGTCGCGGAACAGCCCGCCGGACAGCGGCACGTACGCCGCCGGCGGCGGGGCCGGGTCCAGCGTGCCGGCCCGCAGGGTGTGCACCCAGCCCAGCTCGCCCGAGCGGACGGCGGCCCGCGCGGCGGCGTACCCGGCGTCGAAGCGGCGCTGGAAGCCCACGTGCACCGCGATCCCGGCCGCCTCCACGGCGTGCATCACCGCCAGGTGCTCCACGACCGAGGGCGCGACCGGCTTCTCGCAGAACACCGGCAGGCCCGCCTCCGCGGCGCGCAGCAGCAGCCCGGCGTGCGCGGCGGTGGCGGCGGCGACCACCACGGCGTCCGGTCCGGCGTCGAACAGCTCGTCGGTGGTGTCGACCGCGTCGGCGCCCAGCTCGGCGGCGACGGCGCGGGCCCGGGGGGCGTCGGCGTCGGCCAGCACGACCGAGTCGACGCCCGGGTGCCCGATCAGCGTCCGTGCGTGGAAGGCGCCGATCCGGCCGCTCCCGATGAGCCCCACCCGCATGTCTTCTCCTCGTCGTCCCCTGCTCGGACCCGGGCCCGTTCCCGGGCCACCCGATCGTGGAGTGTGGTCCGGGCCACTGGTCATGTCAACATGTCAGGACATATGGACATCCTCGGTGCCAGGGCGCACGATCCTGTCGCCGTCGACGCCCGGAGGGAGGTGCCCGTGCTGCCCTTCGACGTGGACCGCTCCAGCCCCGTGCCGCTGTACTTCCAGGTCGCGCAGCAGATCGAGGCCGCCATCGACAGCGGCACGCTGGCCCCCGGCGACCGGCTGGAGAACGAGGTGGCCCTCGCCGACCGGCTCGGCCTGTCCCGGCCCACCATGCGCCAGGCCATCCAGTCGCTGGTCGAGCGGGGGCTGCTGGTGCGCCGCCGCGGCGTGGGCACCCAGGTCGTGCAGGGCCGGGTACGCCGCCCGGTCCGGCTCTCCAGCCTGCACGACGACCTGGTCCGCTCCGGCCAGCACCCGACGACGACGGTGCTGCTGCACGAGACCGGCCCCGCCCCGGCCGAGGTCGCCCTCACCCTGGGCCTGGCGCCGGGCACCGACGTGGTGACCCTCGGCCGGCTGCGCTGCGTCGACGACGGCCCGCTGGCGGTGCTGCACAACTGGCTGCCGGCCGACCTGCTCCCCGCCGACGCCGACCTCACCCACCACGGGCTGTACGAGGTGCTCCGCGCCCAGGGCGTGCACCTGCGGGTGGCCAGCCAGCAGATCAGCGCCGAGGGCGCCGACGCCGAGACCGCCGGCCGGCTGGGCCTGGACCCCGGCGCGCCGGTGCTCGTCGTCGAGCGCACCTGCTGGGACGACTCCGGCCGCGCCGTCGAGTTCGCCCGGCACCACTACCGGGCCGACGGGTACACGGTCGAGATGACCCTCGTCGACCCGTGAGCCGGGCTGCCTAGGCTCGGAACGTGGACGTCATGGGCTCCGGGCACGAACAGGTCGTCTTCTGCTCCGATCGCGCGTCGGGGCTCCGGGCGGTGATCGCGATCCACTCCACCGCCCTGGGGCCGGCGCTCGGCGGCACCCGCTTCTTCCCCTACGCCAGCGAGCAGGACGCCGTCACCGACGCCCTGGCGCTGTCCCGGGCGATGGCCTACAAGAACAGCCTGGCCGGCCTGGACCTCGGCGGCGGCAAGGGCGTCATCATCGGCGACCCGCGCACCGACAAGACCGAGCAGCTGCTGCGGGCCTACGGGCGGTTCGTGGAGTCCCTCGGCGGGCGCTACCTGTCCGCCTGCGACGTCGGCACCACCAACGCCGACCTGGACGTCGTGGCCCGGGAGACCCGGTTCGCCCACGGCCGCTCGCTGGTCAACGGCGGCTGCGGCGACTCCTCGGTGCTCACCGCCTTCGGCGTCTTCCAGGGCATGCGGGCGGCCGCGCAGCACCGGTGGGGCAGCCCCACGCTGCGCGGGCGCACGGTGGCGGTGGCCGGCGTCGGCAAGGTGGGCTCCTGGCTGGTCGACCGGCTGGTCGACGACGGCGCCTCGGTGGTGGTGACCGACGTCGACCCCGGTGCGGTGACCCGGGTCCGGGAGCGGCACCCCGGCGTGGCCGTGGCCCCGGACACCGCGGCCCTGGTACGCACCCCGCACGACGTCTACGCCCCCTGCGCCCTCGGCGGCGCCCTGGACGACGAGACGGTGGCCGTGCTGCCCGCGGAGATCGTCTGCGGCGGGGCGAACAACCAGCTGGCGCACGCGGGCACCGCGGAGCTGCTGCAGCGCCGCGGCGTGCTCTACGCCCCGGACTACCTGGTCAACGCCGGTGGCGTGATCCAGGTGGAGGACGAGCGGCACGGCTTCGACTTCGCCCGGGCGCAGGCGCGCGCCACGACCATCTTCGACGCCACGCTGCGCGTGCTCACCGCGGCCGCCGAGCGGGACGAGTCACCCGCCGTGGCCGCCGACCGGCTCGCCGAGGACCGCATCGCGCAGGTCGGCCGGCTCGCCACGATCCGCCTCCCTCGCTGAGAGCTGCGTCACCTGACCCCTCCCCCGGAGGGGGCACGGGACCCGGACGTGTGCTGTCGGTCGATCCGTGTCGTAAGCTCCACACAGGACACAGTCACTCAGTCGGGGTCTCCTCTCGGGCCGTCCAAGCCCAGAGCTGGACGCCCGTTCTCTGTCATGAGGGGGTCGAGCCAATGGGGCGCGGCCGAGCGAAGGCGAAGCAGACACGCGTCGCCCGTGAGCTCAAGTACAGCTCACCCAACACCGACCTCACCGCGCTCCAGCGCGAGCTCGGTGGCCAGCAGTCGACGTACTCCGCCCACGTGGCGCAGGACGACGATGCCGAGGACGACGCCTACGACGACAAGTGGGCGCCGGACGACGACGCGGACGACGGTTGGGCAGCCACCCGTTGACCCGCGCCGGTTGACCCACCCGTAGCACCAGCACCCCGACACCGTCGCCCACCCGGGCGGCGGTGTCGTCGTGCTGCCGTCCCACACAGCCCTCCCCACGGAAGTGGCCACCCCCCGCCGGCCCTCCCTGCGGAACTGCCCGCCCCTCGCCGGCCCTCCCCGCAAGAGTGGCCGCCAGCCCGGGCCCTTTCCGCGGAAGTGGCCGCCTCCCCCGGCCCTTCCCGCGGAAGTGGCCGCACCGCCCGGCCCTTCCCGCGGAAGTGGCCGCGCCTCCCCCCCGGCCTTGTGCGCGGAAGTGGCCGCCGCTTGCGGCCCTTCCCGCGGGAATGGCCGCAGCTCCCCGGCCCTGTGCGCGGGAGTGGCCGCGCCTCACCGGGTCCTCCGTGCAGGACTGGCCGTCAGGCGTGGAGCTGAGGGCGATCGTCAGCGGTAGGCGCCGACGGCCCGCGCAACGGGGTCGGTGGGCTCGGCCCGGGTGCCGATCTCCCCGGCGACCCAGGCGGGCACGCCGTTCCCCTGCAGCAGGTCGATCGCGCGCTGCGCCGCCTCGGGCGCCACGGCGGCGACCATCCCGACGCCGCAGTTGAAGGCCCGCTCGGACTCCGTGCGCGGCACGCCGTGCTCCTCGAGCAGGGCGACGGCGTGCGGCAGCGACCAGGTGCTGCGGTCCAGCACGGCCACCAGCCCCTCGGGGACGACGCGCGCGGTGTTCCCGGCCAGCCCGCCCCCGGTGATGTGCGCGAAGGCGTGCACCGCGTCGACACCGAGCTCGGCGACCAGCGCCAGGCAGGACAGCGCGTAGATGCGGGTGGGCTCCAGCAGCTCCTCGCCCAGCGTGCGGTGCAGCCCGGCGGGGGTGGCGTGCAGGTCCAGCCCGGCCGAGGCGACGACGCGCCGGATCAGCGAGTAGCCGTTGGAGTGGAAGCCGGAGGACTGCATCGCCACGACGACGTCCCCGGCGCGCACCCGCTCCGGCCCGAGCACCGCGTCGGCCTCCACCACGCCCACCGCGGTCGCGGCCAGGTCGTAGTCGTCGGCGCCCATCAGGTCGCCGTGCTCGGCGGTCTCACCGCCCACCAGCGCGGCACCGGCCTGGGTGCAGCCCGCGGCGATGCCGGTGACGATCGCGGCGATCCGCTCGGGCACCACCCGCCCGCAGGCCACGTAGTCCTGCAGGAACAGCGGCTCGGCGCCGCACGCCACCAGGTCGTCGACGACCATCGCGACCAGGTCGATGCCCACGGTGTCGTGCCGGTCCAGCGCCCGGGCGATCGCGATCTTCGTGCCCACGCCGTCGGTGGAGGAGGCCAGCAGCGGCCGGGTGTACCGGGCGGTGTCCAGGGCGAACAGCCCGGCGAAGCCGCCGAGCCCGCCGACCACCTCGGGCCGGTTGGTGGCCTCGACCGCCGAGCGCATCAGGGTGACGGCGCGCTCCCCGGCGTCGATGTCGACGCCGGCCGCGGCGTAGGTGAACCCCTCGGTCACGGGCGGAGCAGCGCGTCGTCGGCGCCGCCGGGCACCGTGGCGCTGCCGGCCTGCTGACCGGTCCAGCCGCTGACCGCGCGGGCCGGGGCGGGCTCGGTCACCCGGTCGCCGTCGACCAGCGGCAGGCTGGCCCGGCGGCCGATGCCCTCCAGCACGTGCTTGCCCAGCAGCTCCGGCTCGCCCAGCGGGATCGGGTACTCCCCGGTGAAGCACGCGGTGCAGAGCCGGGTCGCCGGCTGGTCGGTGGCGGCGATCATGCCGGCCAGCGACACGTAGCCCAGCGAGTCGGCGTTGATCGAGGCGCGCACCCCGTCGACGTCCAGCCCGTTGGCGACCAGCTCGGCCCGGCTGGCGAAGTCGATGCCGTAGAAGCACGGCCACTTCACCGGCGGGGAGGAGATGCGCACGTGCACCTCGACGGCGCCCGCCTCGCGGAGCATCCGGACCAGCGCGCGCTGGGTGTTGCCCCGCACGATCGAGTCGTCGACGACGACCAGCCGCTTGCCGCGGATGACGTCGCGCAGCGGGTTGAGCTTCAGCCGGATGCCCAGCTGACGGATGGTCTGGCTCGGCTGGATGAAGGTGCGCCCGACGTAGGAGTTCTTCACCAGGCCCAGGCCGTAGGGGATGCCGGAGGCCTCGGCGTAGCCGACCGCGGCCGGGGTGCCGCTCTCCGGCACCGGGATGACCAGGTCGGCCTCGACCGGGTGCTCGCGGGCCAGCCGGCGGCCGATCTCCACCCGGGCGGCGTGCACGCCGCGGCCGGAGATCGTGGTGTCCGGGCGAGCCAGGTAGACGTACTCGAACACGCAGCCCTTCGGCTTGGCGTCGGCGAAGTGCTGGGAGCGCAGCCCGTCCTCGTCGATGGCGATCAGCTCGCCCGGCTCGACCTCGCGGACGAACGAGGCGCCGCAGATGTCCAGGGCCGACGTCTCGCTGGCCACCACCCACCCGCGCTCCAGCCGGCCGAGCACCAGCGGGCGCACACCCTGGGCGTCCCGGGCGGCGTAGAGGGTGTTCTCGTCCATGAACGTGAAGCTGAACGCGCCGCGCAGCTTCGGCAGCACCTGCATCGCCGCCGCCTCGACCGAGAGGTCCTGGTAGGAGGCGATCAGGGCGGTGACCAGGTCGGAGTCGGTGGTCGAGGTGAAGGCGCCGCTGACACCCTGGTCGGCGGCCCAGCTGGCGAGCTCGGCGGTGTTCACCAGGTTGCCGTTGTGACAGAGGGCCAGGCCGGTGCCGGAGTCCGTCGTCCGGAAGGTCGGCTGGGCGTTCTCCCAGGTCGAGGCACCGGTGGTGCTGTACCGGGCGTGACCGACGGCGATGTGGCCGCGCAGGCTGCCCAGCGTCGGCTCGTCGAACACCTGGCTGACCAGCCCGAGGTCCTTGTAGACGACGACGGAGGCGCCGTCGGACACCGCGATCCCGGCCGCCTCCTGCCCGCGGTGCTGGAGCGCGTACAGGCCGAAGTAGCTGAGCTTCGCGACCTCCTCCCCCGGTGCCCACACGCCGAAGACGCCACAGGCGTCCTGCGGACCGGGAGCAGAGGGGTCGAGGTCGTGCGTCAGCCGTCCATCACCACGGGGCACGGCGTCCACCGTACCGGCGCGACCTGGTGGCGCAGCCCCGGGCGTGGTGTCGCGCGACACCTCCGACGACCGAGGCGAGCCCGGTTCTGCCTGCCCCCGGGGCACGGAGCCCCCTGGGATCCGGCCATGGCGATGCCGCAGATGGTCGGTGAGGTGCAGCGTCGGCTGCTGGTCAACTACCGGGTCGACCCGGAGGTGCTGCAGCCACTGCTGCCCGCCGGGCTCCGCCCCCAGCTGGTCGACGGCGCGGGCGTGGCCGGCATCTGCCTCATCCGGCTGGGCGGGTTGCACCTGCGACGGCTGCCGTCGGCCATCGGTCTCACCACGGAGAACGCGGCCCACCGGATCGCCGTGCAGTGGGAGGACGACACGGGCAGCCACACCGGCGTCTACATCCCCCGCCGCGACAGCGACTCCCGACTGACCGTGCTGCTGGGCGGCCGGGTGTTCCCCGGCGTGCACTCGCGGGCGCGGTTCACCGTCAGCGAGACCGACGACGACCTGCAGGTGGCCTTCCGGTCCACCGACGGTGGGGCGTCCGTCGACGTGCGCGTGGCGGTGGCACCCACCCTGGAGGGCAGCCACCTGTTCGACGACGTGGCGCAGGCATCGGCGTTCTTCGAGCAGGGAGCTGTCGGGTGGTCGCCGCGCCGCGACGGCGTGCACCTGGAGGGCATCCGGCTGTGCACCCGGGCCTGGCGGGTCGACCCAGGCCGGGTCGTGCACTCCCGGTCGAGCTTCTTCGACGACACCAGCCGCTTCCCGGCCGGCAGCGCGACGCTGGACTGCGCCCTGGTCATGCGACGGGTGCCGGTGACCTGGGACGTCGTACCGGAGCCCCCCGGCGCGCTCGCCACCACGGAGCGCTGAGTCGGCAACCCCGTGCGGGCCGGGGTCCGGGGGGTCGAGGTCGTGCGACAGTCGTCCGGCTCCGCGGGGCACCCGTCCCCGATACCGGCCCGGAGCTGCTCGGACGCAGCTCGGGGTGGCGCTCACGACGCCGTCCCGACCCGGTGCCGCACTGCACGTACTAGTCGACGTTGCAGGCCCGCTCCCAGACCGGCCGCGGGATCGCCGGGTCGTCGCACGAGGCGGTCCGGTCCAGCAGTGTCCAGCGGCCGCCGACCCGGTGGAAGAGCCCGGCCTCGCCGTCGGGGAACACCTCGCCGGTCGCCGGGTCGGTGTACGCGCGGGAGTAGCCGGCGCCGGCCCAGTCCCCCGAGCACACCGGGCCGTAGTACCGCGCGTCCATGGCGTACGTGGTGTCCGCCGCGGCGGGTGCGCCGGCCTGCATCGCCGCCTGCAGCGTCGCGAAGCTCGGGCAGTCGGTCGTGCCCGCGGTCGCCGGAGCCGCCGGGGTCGGCGCCGTCGTCGGCTTGGTCGTCGGCTTGGTCGTCGTGCTGGTGGGGGCCGACGGCGGGGGTGCCGGGATCGTCGACGGTGCAGCCGTCGTGCCGGACGGCGTCGCCGGCGCGGACGCCGTCGTCGGCACCGGGGTCGCCGGCGCCGCCGAGGGCGTGGGCACGGGCGTCGGGGCCGTCGGGGACGTCGGGGCCGCGGGGCTCACCGTGGTCGTCGGCTCGGCAGCGGGACCGCCGGAGCGAGCGGCTGCCGAGAGGCCCAGCGGCACCCCGGCAGCCAACACGACGACAGCGGCGACGGCGGCCAGCCCACCGATCCGCTGGCGCCGCTGGTCGCTGCGGCGCCGGGAGAGCTGGTCGAGCAGGTCCGGAGCGGGCTCGCCGACCAGGTCGGCGTCGCGCTGGAGGGCCAGCTCCAGGTCGTGGTCGTTCATCGGGTCGCCTCCGCGGGGGTGGGTGCCTCGAGCAGGAGCCGCAGGCGGGCCAGCCCGCGGGAGGAGTGGCTCTTCACCGAGCCGACCGAGCAGCCGAGCGCCTCGGCCGTCTCGGCCTCGGACAGGCCCTCGTAGCAGCGCAGCACGACGACGGCGCGCATCCGAGGGGGCAGCTGCTCCAGCGCCTGCAGCGCCCGACCGGCACCGAGCGAGCCGGAGTCGTCGCCGTACCCGCGCTCGGGCAGCTGGTCCACGAGCGTCTCGTGCACGCGGCGCCGGCGTCGCCAGCTGGTGTGCGTGGTGACCAGCACGCGCCGTACGTACGGGTAGGCCGCTTCGCGGTCGGCCAGCCGGTCCCAGTGCCGGGAGGTCTTCAGCAGGGCGGTCTGCAGCAGGTCCTCCGCCTCCCCCCGGTCGGAGGTCAGCAGGAACGCCACGCGCAACAGCGCGGGCGACCACCGCCGGACGAACTCGCTGAAGTCGTCGTCGAACTCGCGTGCCACCGCAACTCCTGCCCCCGGCAGCCCCAGCGGGCCGCACAACTCCTAGACACGCTCGCCGACCCCGGCGGGGTTGAGCGGCAGGGCAGGAATCTAGGTCGGGTGCTCCGCGGTGGACGGGTGACCCGCTGGGGCGGCGTGCGCACGACGCCCCAGCGGACTCACGCGATGTTGCCGACCTCGGCCGCCACGGTGGTGTCGTCGCCGTGGCCGGTGCGCACCACGGTGTCGCCGGGCAGGGTCAGCAGCCGCGACCGGATCGACGTCAGGATGGTCGGCTTGTCGCTGTAGCTGCGCCCGGTGGCACCGGGCCCACCGCAGAACAGCGTGTCCCCGGTGAACACCGTGGCCAGGTCGGCCGAGTGCAGGCAGGTGCTGCCCGGCGAGTGGCCCGGCGTGTGCAGCGCGGTCAGCGTCACGCCGGCCACCTGGAACGTGGTGCCCTCGGCGAGCTCGTGGTCCGGGGCGGCGTCCGGGTGCACGACGTCCCAGAGCATGCGGTCGGCAGGGTGGGTCCAGATCGGCGCCCCGGTGGCCTCGCGCAGCGCCACGGCCGCGGAGATGTGGTCGTTGTGCCCGTGGGTCAGCACGATCGCGGTGACCCGCCGCCCGCCGATCGCCTCGAGGATCGGGCCGGCGTCGTGCGGGGCGTCCAGCACGAGCACCTCGGTGTCGTCCCCGACCAGCCACACGTTGTTGTCGACGTCGAAGTCCTGCCCGTCGAGGCTGAACACCCCGCTGACCACGGCCTTGTCGATCCGCACGGCCATCAGAACACCACGACCGAGCGCAGCACGTCCCCGTGGTGCATCTTCTCGAACGCGGCCTCGACGTCGCCCAGGCCGATCGTCTCGGACACGAACGCGTCGAGGTCGAAGCGGCCCTGCAGGTACAGGTCGATCAGCATCGGGAAGTCGCGGCTGGGCAGGCAGTCGCCGTACCAGGAGGACTTCAGCGCACCGCCGCGGCCGAAGAGCTCGATCAGCGGGAAGGTGATCTCCATGGTCGGGTTGGGGACACCGACCAGCACCACGGTGCCGGCGAGGTCGCGGGCGTCGAAGGCCTGCTGGTAGACCGCCGGGTGCCCGACCGCGTCGATGGCCACGTCGACGCCGAAGCCACCGGTGAGCTCCTTGATCGCGGCGACCGGGTCGGTCTCCTTCGAGTTCACGGTGTGCGTGGCGCCCATGCCCCTGGCCCACTCGAGCTTCCGGTCGTCGATGTCGACGGCGATGATCGTGCCCGCGCCGGCCAGCCGGGAGCCGGCGATCGCGGCGTCACCCACCCCGCCGCAGCCGAACACGGCCACCGTGTCCCCGCGCCCGACCCCGCCGGTGTTGATGGCGGCACCCACCCCGGCCATGACGCCGCAGCCCAGCAGGCCCGCGGCCGTCGGCGAGGCGGCCGGGTCGACCTTCGTGCACTGCCCGGAGTGCACCAGGGTCTTCTCCGCGAAGGCGCCGATGCCCAGCGCCGGTGACAGCTCGGTGCCGTCGGCCAGCGTCATCTTCTGCGCGGCGTTGTGGGTGGCGAAGCAGTACCACGGCTTGCCCTTGGTGCAGGCCCGGCACTGCCCGCACACCGCCCGCCAGTTGAGGACCACGTAGTCGCCGACAGCCACGTTGGTGACGCCGTCCCCCACCGCCGAGACCACACCTGCGGCCTCGTGGCCGAGCAGGAACGGGAACTCGTCGTTGATGCCGCCCTCGCGGTAGTGCAGGTCGGTGTGGCACACCCCGCAGGCCTGGACGTCGACCACGGCCTCACCGGGTCCGGGGTCGGGGACGATGATCGTCTCGATCGAGACCGGGGCACCCTTGCTGCGGGCGACGACGCCCTTCACCTCGTATGGCATGGCGATGAGCCTATGTGTCGTTCCTGACGGCCAGCAGTCGTGTTCCGCCCCGCGGGAGCGCGGACGACCGGGTCCGGGAACGGCCCGGTATCGATCCGATCTCGTCGACGCGCGACCTGGTCGCGCCCGACGTACCGTGCTCCCCGTCGCATGGCCTGGGTCACAGGCCCCACCACGCCCGCACCCAGGTGCGCGGGCCCCGCCGCACCGGAGGACCCCGTGGCAGTACCCGCCTTCCTGGCCAGGGAGCGCATCGTCGCGCGCCCGGGCTTCAACCGGTGGCTGATCCCGCCGGCCGCCCTCGCCGTGCACCTGTGCATCGGCCAGGCCTACGCCACCAGCGTCTACAAGACCGCGCTGGTGTCGAGCTTCGAGTCCAGCCTGACCGCGATCGGCATCGTGTTCTCCATCGCCATCGTCATGCTCGGGCTCTCGGCGGCGCTGTTCGGCACCTGGGTCGACCGCAACGGTCCCCGGGCGGCGATGTTCACCTCCGCCTGCTTCTGGGTGTCCGGGTTCCTCGTCGGCTCGCTCGGCATCGCCACCGACCAGCTGTGGCTGCTGTACCTGGGCTACGGCGTCATCGGCGGGATCGGCCTGGGCATCGGCTACATCTCGCCGGTCTCCACGCTGATCAAGTGGTTCCCCGACCGCCCGGGCCTGGCCACCGGCATGGCGATCATGGGCTTCGGTGGCGGCGCGCTCATCGCCACCCCGCTGTCGCGCCAGCTGATGAGCCTCTACGACCCGGCCTACGACGGCACGGCCGGCACCACGCCCAGCGGCAGCGCGGTCTCGATGCTCTTCCTCACCCTGGGCCTGGTCTACCTGGTCTTCATGATGTTCGGCGCCTTCATCGTCCGGGTCCCGGCCGAGGGCTGGACGCCCGACGGCTTCGACCCCTCGACGATCCGTTCCAAGGCACTGGTCACCACCAACAGCGTGTCGGCCGGGAACGCCATCAAGACCAAGCAGTTCTGGCTGCTGTGGGTCGTGCTGTTCTGCAACGTCACTGCCGGCATCGGCATCCTCGAGCAGGCAGCCCCGATGATCCAGGACTTCTTCCGCGAGGGCGACACCTCCACCGTGGCCGCGACGGCGGCCGCCGGGTTCGTCGGCGTGCTCTCGCTGTTCAACATGGCCGGCCGGTTCGTGTGGTCGTCGACGTCGGACTTCATCGGCCGCAAGCCCATCTACATGGTCTACCTCGGCGTCGGCCTGGTGCTCTACGTCGCGCTGGCCACCGTCGGCAGCAGCGCCACCTGGCTGTTCGTCGTCCTGGCCGCGCTGATCCTGTCCTTCTACGGCGGCGGTTTCGCGACCATCCCGGCCTACCTGCGCGACCTGTTCGGCACCTACCAGGTGGGCGCCATCCACGGCCGGCTGCTCACCGCCTGGGCGGCCGCCGGTGTGGCCGGCCCGCTCATCGTCAACCGGGTGCTCGACACCCAGGGGACGCCGGGTGAGCTGGTGGCGGCCGACTACCGCCCGGCCCTGTTCATCATGGTCGGCCTGCTGGCCGTGGGCTTCGTAGCCAACCTGCTGGTCAAGCCGGTGGACAGCAAGTGGCACGAACCCAGCACGGACGCCGAGACCCGCACGACCCCGGAACGGAGCGCCGCCCGATGAGCCACCCGGCCACCTCGCACGACCACGGGCACCACCACGGCCCCGGTCAGACCCACGACCACGGGCACGGCCACGACCACGGGCCGGGCGGGACCACGCACACGCCGGTCGGACTGATCGCCCTGGCGTGGACCCTGGTCGGCGTCCCACTGGCCTACGGCCTGTTCCAGACGGTCAAGACGGCCAGCAGCCTCTTCACCGGCTGACCGCTCCTCGGCACGCACCGGCCCGGCACCCACCCAGGGTGCCGGGCCGGTTCCGTCAGGTCCCGTCGAGCGGGGTGCGGGTGAGCGCCCCGGCGACCGAGACCGCGAGCGGTCGCCGGGGCAGCACCACGGCCTGGACGGCGTGGTACGCGTCCGGCTTCCCGGCCCACACGGTGGACGACGGCCGGTTGTGCCGGTCCAGCTCGTGCCGCCACGACCCCTGCTCCCGGTCGACCAGGTGCTCCTCGATCCACGCCCACCAGTCCGCGTACCACCGGGCGTACCGGTCCTCGCCGGTCACCGCGAACAGGGTGGCCGCCGTCGCGGTGGCCTCGGCCGCGACCCAGTGCATCCGCTCGTGCACCACGGGGGTGCCGGTCCAGTCGACGGTGTAGACCAGCCCGGTGGCGCCGTCGGCGTCCCAGCCGTCGGTCACCGCGGCGTCGAAGAGCCGGCGGGCGTCGTCCACCAGCCAGGCCGGCGCGTCGGCCGCCAGCGCGTGGTGCAGGTGCAGCGCCAGCCGGCTCCACTCCAGGCCGTGCCCGATCGTCGCGCCGTAGGGCCGGAACGGGTCGGCCGGTGATTCCCGGTTGTACTCCAGCAGCGGCTGCCACTGCTCGTCGTAGTGTTCCGGCAGCCGCCAGGAGTTGCCCGCCGCGAACCCGTGCACGATCCGTTCCACGATCACCAGCGCCCGGTCCAGCCAGGCCCGGTCACCGGTCGCGTCCGCGGCGGCCAGGAACGCCTCCACCGCGTGCATGTTCGCGTTCACCCCGCGGTAGGCGTCCAGCGTCGTGAAGCCCTCGTCCCAGGTGTCGACGACGAGGCCGTCGGGACCCAGGAAGCGCCCGGTCGTCACCTCCAGCGCGTCGCCGAGCAGCGCCGGCCCCGCCGGGTGCCCGGCCAGCGTCGCGCTGGCACCGGCGAGCACCACGAAGGCGTGCGCGTACGCCTCCTTGGTGCCCGGCACCGGGCCGGCCGGGCCGACGGCGCTGTGCCAGCCGCCCGACCTCGCGTCCCGCATGGCCTGCACGCCGGCCATCCCGTGGTCCAGCAGCGGCGCGTGCTCGCGGTACCCGTCCAGCACGGCGAGGGCGAAGACGTGCGTCATCCGGCAGGTGATCCACAGCTCCACCGGTCGGTCCGGGTCGATGGCACCGGCGTCGTCCTGCCAGCCGAACCCGGCGACCGGGTGCCGCGAGCGGGCGGCGAACTCCAGCAGGCGCCCGGTCTCCGCCCGCAGCCAGTGAGCGCCGCCCGGCCTGTCCGCCGGGACCGGCGGTGCCACGTCCTCCGCGGCGCGGCTCACGACGTCGTCCTCGGGGTGGGTGACATGGGTCTCAGGATAGGTCCGGGCCCGGAGGCGGGACCGCCCCGCCGGTCACCCGCGCGGACGGCGCAGCGGCGGCAGCGGCAGGTGCTCGGACAGGTCGGCCCGGTTGCCGCTGGCGTGCACCCGGCCCGCGGTGACCGCGTCGTCCCAGGTCTGCAGGCCGGTGGCCAGCCGCAGCCAGGTGGCGGCGTCGGTCTCGATCACGTTGGGCGGGGTGCCGCGGGTGTGCCGCGGACCGGGCACGCACTGCACCGCCACGTGCGGTGGCACCCGCACCTCCACCGACCGCCCGGGCACCTGCTGTGCCAGCCAGCGGGCCGAGGTCTTGACCGCCGGGCCGAGCACCGCCCGGGCCGGCTGGTCGGCCTCCCCGGCCAGCCAGGGCAGCACCGGCGCCAGCACGGCGCGCAGCTGCTCCGCCGAGATCGGCGCCGTCACCGCCACGGACTCACCGCCACGAATTCACCGCCATTTCCGACACGAACCCGTCGCCACGATGGCCATCTTGGCGGGGTGGGGGGTCAGCTGGTGGGGACGGTGCCGGCGGGGACGGTGCCGACCGCGGCCTCCGGGGAGCCGAACAGCGCGGGCAGGGTCGCCGACCAGGCCGCGCGGAGCTCCGCCAGGGGGAGGTCCAGCACGTCCTCGACCACCAACGCGTCGCCGCCGGTCACGCCCAGCTCGGTCACCGGCACCCCGGCCGCCGCGGCGGCGGCCCGCACGGCGTCCGGCCGGGTCGTGGTGACCACGGCTCGGGCCACCGACTCGGCGAACAGCGCCGCCGTGAGGTCACCGGTCAGCCGCAGCCGCGCCCCGGTGCCGTGGCGCAGCGCGGACTCGGTGACCGCCTGGGCCAGCCCGCCGTCGGCCAGGTCGTGGGCCGAGCTGAGGGTGCCGTCGGTGGCCAGGGTGCCGATCAGGCCGGCCAGTGCCTGCTCGGCGGGCAGGTCGAGCGCCGGCGGCAGACCACCCAGGTGGCGGTGCACCACCGAGGCCCACGCCGAGCCGCCGAACTCCGCACCTGTCTCCCCGAGCAGCAGCACGGTCTCGCCGTCGGCCCGCCAGCCGGTGGGCACCCGGCGGCGGACGTCGTCCAGCACGCCGAGCACGCCGATCACCGGCGTCGGGTTGATCGCGGTGTCGCCGGTCTGGTTGTACAGGCTCACGTTGCCGCCGGTGACCGGCAGTCCGAGCGCCCGGCAGCCGTCGGCCAGGCCGCGCACGGCCTCGGCGAACTGCCACATGACCTCGGGGTTCTCCGGCGAGCCGAAGTTCATGCAGTTGGTGACGGCCAGCGGGCGGGCACCGGACACGGCCACGTTGCGGTAGGCCTCGGCCAGGTTCAGCTGCGCGCCGGTGTACGGGTCGAGTCGGGCGAAGCGGCCGTTGCCGTCCAGCGACAGCGCGATCCCGCGGTGGGTCTGCTCGTCGATCCGCAGCACCCCGGCGTCCTCGGGCTGGGCGAGCACGGTGTTGCCCCGCACGTAGCGGTCGTACTGCTCGGTCACCCAGCTCTTGTCCGCGCCGTCGGGTGAGGACACGACCGCCAGCCAGTCGGCCCGCAGGTCCGCCGAGGACGACGGCGGGGCGTCGGCCTGCAGGCCGTCCAGGTCGGCCGGGCGGGTCATCGGGCGGTGGTAGAGCGGCCCGCCGTGCGCCACCGTGCGCGGCGGGACGTCGACGATCCGCTCGCCGTGCCAGTCGATGGTGAGCCGGTCGCCGTCGGTGACCTCACCGATGACGGTGGCCAGCACGTCCCACTTCCGGCAGACGGCGAGGAACTCCTCCACCTTCGCCGGCTCCACGATGGCGCACATGCGCTCCTGCGACTCGCTCATCAGGATCTCGGCGGCGGTCAGCGTGGAGTCGCGCAGCGGCACGGTGTCCAGGTCGACGTGCATGCCGCCCGTCCCGGCGCTGGCCAGCTCGCTGGTGGCGCAGGACAGCCCGGCGCCGCCGAGGTCCTGGATGCCGGTGACCAGGTCGGCGGCGAAGATCTCCAGGCACGCCTCGATCAGCAGCTTCTCGGTGAACGGGTCGCCCACCTGGACCGCGGGGCGCTTGGCCGGCCCCTCGGCGTCGAACGTCTCGCTGGCCAGCACCGACACCCCGCCGATGCCGTCACCGCCGGTGCGGGCCCCGAAGAGCACCACCTTGTTGCCCAGCCCCTCGGCCTTGGCCAGCCGGATGTCGCCGTGCCGCATGACGCCGACGCACAGGGCGTTGACCAGTGGGTTGCCCAGGTAGCAGTCGTCGAAGAGCAGCTCCCCGCCGATGTTGGGCAGGCCCAGGCAGTTGCCGTAGCCACCGACGCCGGCCACGATGCCGGGCAGCACCCGGGCGGTGTCCGGGGCGTCGGCCGCGCCGAAGCGCAGCGAGTCCATGACCGCGACCGGCCGGGCGCCCATGGTGAGGATGTCGCGCACGATGCCGCCCACGCCGGTGGCCGCGCCCTGGTAGGGCTCCACGTAGCTGGGGTGGTTGTGCGACTCGACCTTGAAGGTCACCGCGTACCCGTCGCCGACGTCGACCACGCCGGCGTTCTCGCCGATCCCGACCAGCAGGGCGTCGCTGGCGGGCAGGTCGGCGAAGTGCCGGAAGTGCACCCGGGAGGACTTGTAGGAGCAGTGCTCGCTCCACATCACCGAGTACATGGCGAGCTCGGCGGTGGTGGGCCGGCGGCCGAGGATCTCACGGATCTCCTGGTACTCCTCCGGCCGCAGGCCCAGCTCGGCGTAGGGCTGCTCGGTGTCGGCGGTCGTGGCGGCCAGCTCGACGGTGTCCAGCTGGGGGACACCGCCCACCTGACTCGTGCCCGGAGAAGTCGGGTGGGCGGTCATGCGGTCACGACCGAGGAGAGGACGGAGGTGAAGAAGCCCAGGCCGTCCACCGAGGGCCCGGTGAGGTCCTCGACGGCGTGCTCCGGGTGCGGCATCAGGCCCACCACCCGGCCGTCGGCGCTGGTCACCCCGGCGATGTCCCGGGAGGAGCCGTTGGGGTTGCCGTCGGCGTAGCGCACCACCACCCGGCCCTCGCCCTCCAGCCGGTCCAGCTCGGCCGGGGCGGCCACGTACCGGCCCTCGCCGTTCTTCACCGGGACGACGATCCGCTGCCCCGTCGTGTACGCCGACGTCCAGGCGGTGTCCGCGCGCTCGACGAGCAGCGCCTGGTCGCGGTTGCGGAAGTGCAGGTGGCCGTTGCGGGTCAGCGCCCCGGGCAGCAGGCCCGCCTCGCAGAGCACCTGGAACCCGTTGCAGATGCCCAGCACGGGCAACCCCGCGTGGGCCCGGTCCACCACCGAGCGCATCAGCGGCGCCCGGGCGGCGATGGCACCGGCCCGCAGGTAGTCGCCGTAGGAGAACCCGCCCGGCAGGACGACGGCGTCCACCCCGCTCAGGTCGTCGTCGGCGTGCCAGAGGGCGACGGCCTCGCCGCCGGCCAGCCGCACCGCGCGTGCGGCGTCGACGTCGTCCAGGGAGCCCGGGAAGGTGATGACACCGATGCGCACAGGGGTTCTCTCTAGTCGCTGGGGAGGTGGAGCTCGACGTCCTCGATGACCGGGTTGGCCAGCAGCGTCTCGGCGATCTGCCGCAGCTCGGCGGCATCCGGCGTGCCCTCGACCTCGAGGACGAAGTGCTTGCCCTGGCGGACGCTGGTCACCCCCGGGTGACCCAGCCGGCCGAGCGCTCCGAGGACCGCCTGACCCTGGGGATCGGAGATCTCTGGCTTCAGGACGACGTCGACGACCACACGGGGCACGTGCCCCACCGTACCGTCGGGGCCGGCGCCACCGTCCCGGCAGGGCGCCGTCCGGCGGTGACGGCACCGTCCCGCCCCGCGCGTCCGACCCCTGCCGGCCGTCCCGGTCGCTACCCTCCAGGCCTCCCTCTGCTCCCCGCAGGGCCGGTCCGCAGGAGGTGCCGCGTGCCCACGACGCAGTCCGAGGACGCGCGCCCCGGCACCGACACGGCGCACCCCGAGGTGTCCAGCCGGGTGGTGCTCGTGCGGCTCGGCGAGGACGGCGGGCTGACCGGCCGGGTGCGGCAGGTCGAGCGCGGCACGGTGCTGGTCAGCCGCCCGCTGGACGAGACGGGCGAGGCCGTGTGGCTGCGCAGCGGCGACCTGGTGGAGCTCAGCTGGCAGGCCGCCGACGGCCGGCGCAGCGCCCGGGCGGAGCTGCGCGACGTGGACGCCGACGGCAGCTGCCGGCTCGTCGTCGTCGGGCCGGTCGGCCTGTCGCAGCGGCGGGACGCGGTGCGCGCACCGGCGGGCGTGCCGGTGACCATCCGGTTCGCCTCCGGGGTGGCCACCTACTCCGGGGACAGCGTGCACGCGGTGGTCGAGCTGCAGGGCGCGACGCTGGACCTCAGCGAGGGCGGCGCGCGCTGCGCGCTGCGCCCGCACCCCGCGCTGGACCCCGCGACCGGCGACGCCGGCGCGGCGCCCGGCGTCGGCACGACCGTCGAGCTGCGGCTCGAGCTGGACACCGGCCTGCTGGTGACGGCGGCCCGCCTGGTCCGGGTGCACCGCTCCACCGACCAGCGGCACGTGTGGTCGCTGGCCTTCGTCGACCTCCCCGAGCGGGCCGCCGACCGCATCCGGGCGCACGTGTTCAGCCTGCTGCGCACCGCCCGCGCGCGCGGTCTGGTCTGAGTCCCGGACGAGGGCGGCAGGCGATGGCGGACGGACCCGGCGACCTGCGCCCGGGGGCGCGCGAGGTGGTCGACGTGCTCGGTGCCGACGCCGCCGAGCCGGTGACCGGCGTCGTGCACGAGTCCGGCGCTGAGCACCTGGTGGTGTCCGCCGGCCGCCTGCGGTCCGGCGCCCGGGTGCGGCTGGACGTCGGTGCGGCCCTGCAGCTGGTCTGGCCGGGGCCGGCCGGCCTGCTCGGCCTACCGGTCGAGCTGCGCGCCGTGCGGCCCGGCGACGAACCGACCTGGGCACTGCAGGTGACCGGGCCGGCGGTGCCGACGCAGCGACGGGACGCCGTGCGGTCCTCGCTGCGGCTGCCGGTGCGGGCGGTCGCCGGTGGGCAGGAGCAGACCGGGTGGGCCGTCGACCTGAGCGAGGGCGGGCTGCGCGCGGTGTTCCGCACCCCGCCCACCGACGCCCGCGGGCTGCGCCCCCGCGACGCCGGCAGCCCGATGCAGGTCAGCGTGGACGTGGCCGGCACCGTCGTCGCCGGCCGGGCGGAGCTGGTGCGCACCCACCCCCGCACCGACGGCGCGTGGGAGGCCTCCGTGCGGTTCACCGACCTGGCCCAGAAGGACCAGGACGTGCTGCGCGCCCGGGTGTTCGCCCACCTGCGCGAGCTGCGGGCGCAGGGCCACGTCTAGGCGGTCAGCCGAAGGGCCGGCCGGTCAGCAGCTCGTAGGCACGGACGTACTTCTCCCGGGTGGCGGCCACCACGTCCCCGGGCAGCTCCGGCGGCGGGGAGACCCGGTCCCAGCCCGAGGCGGTCAGCCAGTCGCGCACGTACTGCTTGTCGAAGGACGGCTGGGCCGCGCCCGGTGACCAGGTGACCGCCGGCCAGAAGCGCGAGGAGTCCGGGGTGAGCACCTCGTCGCCGAGCACCAGCCCCGACGCGCCGGGGACGGTGCCGAACTCGAACTTGGTGTCGGCCAGCACGATCCCGGCGGCCTCGGCGATCTCCGCGGCCCGGGTGTAGAGCGCCAGCGTCAGGTCCCGCAGCGCCTCGGCCTGCTCCGTGCCGACGGCCGCCACGACGTCGGCGAAGGTGATCGCCTCGTCGTGCTCGCCCGCCTCGGCCTTGGTCGACGGGGTGAACACCGGCTCGGGCAGCCGTGAGCCCTCGACCAGCCCGGCGGTGAGGACGACGTCCCGGATGGCGCCGGTGCGCTGGTACTCCACCGTGCCGGAGCCGGACAGGTAGCCGCGGGCCACGCACTCGACCGGGGCCATCTCCAGCCGGCGCACCAGCATCGCCCGCCCCGCGACCTCGGCCGGCACGTCCGTCGTCGACAGCAGGTGGTGGGTGGCGCCGTGCGCGGTCAGCACGTCGGCCAGCTGCTCGAACCACCACACCGACAGCCCGGTGAGCACCCGGCCCTTGTCCGGGATCGGGGTGGGCAGCACGTGGTCGTAGGCGGAGATGCGGTCCGAGGCCACCAGCAGCAGCCGGTCGGCGTCCACGGCGTAGACCTCGCGGACCTTGCCTCGCGCGACCAGCTCGAACGGCACGCTCACGAGAGCGCGGCCAGCCGCTCGAACAGCGGGTCCAGGTTGGCGACGTAGCGCTCCGGCGTGCAGATCCCGTCCAGCCGGGCCTCGTCCAGGGTGACCCCGGCGTCGGCGGCCTGCTCGCGCAGCGTCTCGCGGAACGGCGTACCGCCCTGCCACGTGCGCATCGCCGCGGCCTGCACCAGGGCGTAGGACTGCTCGCGGCCCATGCCCGCCTCCACCAGCTCCAGCAGCACCGCCGAGGTGTAGATCAGCCCGCCGGTGGAGTCGAGGTTGGCGCGCATCCGCTCGGCGTCGACGACCAGGTTCTCCACCAGGCCGGTGGTGAGGTGCAGCAGGTAGTCGGTGGTGATCGCGGCGTCGGGCAGGAACACCCGCTCGGTGGAGGAGTGCGAGATGTCCCGCTCGTGCCACAGCGGGATGCCCTCCATCACCGGCACGATCGCCGCGCGCACCACGCGGGCCAGCCCGGCCACGCGCTCGGAGCGGATCGGGTTCTTCTTGTGCGGCATCGCGCTGGAGCCCTTCTGGCCCGAGCCGAACGCCTCGGACAGCTCGCGCACCTCGGTGCGCTGCCCGTGCCGCACCTCCAGCGCGACCGCCTCGCAGACGGTGGCGATGATCGCCAGCGCCGACACCCACTCGCTGATGCCGTCGCGCAGCACCACCTGGGTGGAGGCGTCGGCCGCCCGCAGGTCCAGCGCCGCCGCGACCTGCTGCTCCACCGACGGGTCGATCAGCGAGTACGTGCCGACGGCGCCGGAGATGGCCACCACGCCCACCGCCGCGCGGGCGGCGCGCAGCCGGTCCCGGGAGCGGGCCATGGCGAAGGCCAGGTCGGCGACCCGGTGGCCCCAGACGTCGGGCTCGGCGTGCACGCCGTGCGTGCGGCCCACCTTGAGCGTGTGCCGGTGGGCCAGCCCGTGGTCGCGCAGCGCGGCGACCAGCCGGTCGGCCTTGGCCAGCAGCACGTCGGTGGCGTCGGTGAGCTGCACCGCCAGCGCGGTGTCCAGCAGGTCCGACGACGTCATGCCGTGGTGCACGTAGGCCGCGGCCGAGCGGGGCTCGGTGTTGTCGGCCCAGGCGGTGAGGAACGCGATGACGTCGTGCTGGGTGGTCTCCTCGATCTCCGCCACCCGCTCCGGCGTGGGCGGCGCGGCAGCGCGCACCGGCTCGACCACGTCGGCCGGCACCCGGCCCGCGGCGGCGTGCGCCTCCAGCACCAGCGTCTCGACCCGGCACCACAGCGCGTACTTGTGCGCCTCGCTCCA
Source organism: Goekera deserti (assembly GCF_010685995.1). GTDB lineage: Bacteria > Actinomycetota > Actinomycetes > Mycobacteriales > Geodermatophilaceae > Goekera > Goekera deserti. Next base: position 348,036 of record NZ_JAAGWK010000005.1, read on the forward strand.
GACCCGGCCCATGTCGGGGAGGGTGTAGCGGTCGATCATGCGGGTACCAGGTTCGACTGGTCAGCTGTTCGAGACACGACCCCATCCTCCCGCACCGCCCACGGCACCCTGCCCCGGCCCGACCGCACCACCCTGGACGGACCCGACCACCCGCCGGAGCACACCGGCCCAGCAGACCGAGGTCACGATGCTCCGACGCGCCACGCACGTCCTCGACCGGGCCAGGGCACGCATCCGTGCGGCACGCGAGTACGACCCCTACGCCTTCCCCGAGCGGCGGGTCGTGCTCGTCATGGACGACGAGCGGCACGGCCACCTGGAGCCCGACGACGGGCAGTACGACGACGACGAGAACGTGGCCACCTTCGGCCGCACCACCGCCTTCAGCCCGTCCCCGCCCGGCGCCGACCCGCCCGTCGAGCAGGTCCCGCACGCGGGCACCCCGGAGCCCGGTGAGCAGGCACCTCCGCTGGGCAGCCCCGCCCCGGACGCACCCGACGCCGGTGGGACCAGCGGCCCGCCCCAGGGTGGTGTGCGTCCCCGCCGACCGGCCGGGCAGCGCGACCGCAGCCGGGGCAGCCTGCTCGCCCCCGACCGGCCCGAGCAGGTGCAGACCCAGGTGCCGAACGGCCTGCGCCTGGCCGCCGCCTGGTCGTGGCGGGTGCTGCTCGTCGGTGCCGCGCTCTACGCGCTGCTGGTGGTGGCCGCGATGATGGCCGTGGTCGTCGTCCCGGTGATCGTCGCGCTGCTGCTGGCCGCGCTGCTGCAGCCGGGGGCGGCGTTCCTCGTGCGCCGCGGCTGGCCGCACTCGCTGGCCGCCACGGCGATGCTGATCGTGGGTGTCGGTGCCGTCGCCGGGATCGTCACGCTGGTGATCGAGCGGTTCACCGCCGGCTACACCGACCTCGCCGACCAGGTCGGTGAGGGCATCACCCGGGTGCAGGACTTCGTCACCGACAACTTCCCGGTCTCCCAGGCGCAGATCGACGCCGCCCTGGAGACCGTCCAGCGCAGCGTCGTCGACAACCGGGACACCCTCACCGCCGGCGCACTCACCACCGCGGCCACCCTGGGTGAGGTGCTCACCGGCTTCGTGCTGGCGCTGTTCACGTTGTTCTTCTTCCTCAAGGACGGTCGCTCGATCTGGCTGTGGTTCGTCGGGCTGGCCCCGCGCAACTCCCGGGCCTACCTCGACGAGGCCGCACGCCGGGCCTGGCGCACGCTGGTGTCCTACGTGCGGGCCACCGCGCTGGTCGCGCTGGTGGACGCCGTGCTCATCGGCATCGCGCTGTTCGTGATCGGCGTGCAGCTGCCCCTGCCCCTGGCGGCGCTGGTGTTCCTGGGCGCGTTCATCCCGATCATCGGGTCGTTCCTGGCCGGCACGGTGGCGGTGCTCGTCGCGCTGGTCACGGTCGGCCCGATCAAGGCCCTGGTGGTGCTGGGCGTCATCGTGGCGATCATGCAGCTGGAGGGGCACGTGCTGCAGCCGCTGCTGCTCGGCCGGGCCGTCCGCGTGCACCCGCTGGCCGTCGTGCTCGCCATCGCCGCAGGACTGCTGGTCGGCGGGGTGTTCGGCGCGCTGATCTCGGTGCCGCTGGTCGCCTGCCTCAACGTCGCCGGCACCTACCTCGCCCGGCGCACCGAGGGCCCGCGCCCGCCGGAACCCCTGGTCGGCCGGGCCGCCCCCGTCGTCGGCGTCACCGACGGCCACCCCGGGTGACCTTCCCCTCCCACCACAGCTCGCGCGCCTTCTGTGCCCCCAGTTCGCGCGCTCACCGTGCCTGGAGGTCGGGGGGCCGGGGTCAGGACCCGGGGACGACGATCCGGCCCTCGACGGCGGCCAGGCCGATGTCGGTGCGCCAGTGGCCGTCGGCGAGCCCGACACCGGCGACCCGGGCGTAGGCCAGCTCGCGGGCTCCGGCCAGGTCCGCCCCGACCGCGGTGACGGCGAGCACCCGCCCACCGGCGGCGTGCACGGTGCCGTCCGCGGCGAGGCGGGTGCCGGCGTGCAGCACGCCCTCGGCGTCGGCGCCGGTGACCACGCCGCCGGTGCGCGGGGACTCCGGGTAGCCCGGCGCCGCCACGACCACGGTCACCGCGGCGCCGTCCCGCCAGCGCAGCGGCGGCTGCTCACCGAGGGTGCCGGTGGCGGCCGCGTGCAGCAGGCCGGCCAGCGGGGTCTCCAGCAGCGGCAGCACGACCTGGGTCTCCGGGTCGCCGAAGCGGGCGTTGAACTCCACCACCCGCAGGCCGCGCGAGGTGAGCGCCAGCCCGGCGTACAGCAGGCCCACGAACGGCTCGCCGCGGCGGGCCATCTCGTCGACGGTGGGCTGCAGCACCCGGGTCACGCATCGCTCGACGAGATCGGCCGGGGCCCAGGGCAGCGGCGCGTAGGCGCCCATGCCGCCGGTGTTGGGCCCGCCGTCGCCGTCGTCGCGGCGCTTGTGGTCCTGGGCCGGCAGCAGCGGCCGCACCGTGACGCCGTCGCACAGGGCGAACAGCGACACCTCGGGGCCGTCGAGGAACTCCTCCACGAGCACCGCGTGCCCGGCGCCCAGCACCGCCAGCCCGTGCGCGAGGGCGGCGTCCCGGTCGGTGGTCACGAGCACGCCCTTGCCCGCGGCCAGCCCGTCGTCCTTGACCACGTACGGGGCGCCGGACTCGTCCAGGGCGGTGTGCAGCTCGGCCTCGCCGCCGACCGCCCACGCGCGCGCCGTCGGCACCCCGGCCGCGGCCATGACGTGCTTGGCGAAGGCCTTGGAGCCCTCGATGCGGGCGGCCTGCGCCGACGGCCCGAAGCAGGCGATGCCGGCCTCGCGCACGGCGTCGGCGACTCCGGCCACCAGCGGCACCTCCGGTCCGACCACCACGAGGTCGGCGCGCCACGCCACGGCCAGCGCGGCGACGGCGGCGGGGTCGTCGGGGACCACCACCAGCGGCTCGGCCACCGCGGCCGTGCCGGCGTTGCCCGGCGCGCACGCCAGGGCGTCGACCGCGGGGTCGGGTCGGAGAGCCACGCACAAGGCGTGCTCACGGGCACCGGAGCCGATCACGAGCACGCGCACGGGGAGGCAATCTACCGACCGGACGACGGCGCCCCGGTCGGCGCGGCTCAGCGGGTGGCGCCGCGGCCCGCCCGAGAGGTGCGCACCGAGCGGACCAGGGCCTTGGCCCGGGCCTGCTGGGTGGCCCGCACCCGGGCGTCGGCCCGGGCCTGCTGGCGCTCGGACTCGCGCTGCAGCTTGCGCCAGGACCGCAGCCGGTCGGGGTCCAGCACGCCGTCGTCGATGGCCGCGGCGACCGCGCAGCCGGGCTCGGTGCGGTGCTCGCAGTCCCGGAACCGGCACTGCCCGGCGGCCTCGGCCACGTCGGCGAAGGCCCGGTCCAGGCCGTCGGCGTCGTCGTGCAGGCCCAGCTCGCGCATGCCCGGGGTGTCGATCAGCAGCCCACCGCCGGGCAGCAGGTGCAGCTGCCGCGCGGTGGTGGTGTGCCGGCCGCGGCCGTCGTCGCGCACCTCCCGGGTGTCGGCCACCGCGCCGCCGGTCAGGGCGTTGAGCAGGCTGGACTTGCCGACACCGGAGGGCCCCACCATCGCCCCGGTGCACCCGGGCCCGAGCAGCGCGGCGACGGCGTCGACGCCCTGCCCGGTGAGCGAGCTGACCGCCAGCACGTGCGTGCCGGGCGCATCGGCGCGCACCGCCGCCACCTCGGCGTCGTCGTCGTCGCAGAGGTCGGCCTTGGTGAGCACCACCACCGGGCTCGCGCCGCTGCCCCAGGCCACGGCGAGGTAGCGCTGGATGCGGGTCAGCCGCAGCGGGCCGGCCAGCGAGTCGACCACCAGGACGGCGTCCATGTTGGCCGCCACCACCTGTGGTGCCGACGTGCGCCCAGCGGCGGTGCGGGTGAACGCCGACGTGCGGGGCAGCAGCTCGACGGCGACCTCGCCGCGCACCGCGACCCAGTCACCGACGGCCGGGCCCCCGGAGTCGTCGGCGTACAGCGCCGCGGACGGGACCACCCGCGCCGGGCCGCACGCGCCGAGCACCGTCAGCCGGCCGCGGTCCACGCGGGCCACCCGGGCCGGTTCGGCACCGTCGAAACGCGACACGCGCCCGGATCTCCACCCGAGGAGTGAGATGTCTGCCACAGGGGTCATGGTGCTCTGCAGGTGAGCGCTCCGTCTGCCGATTTTTCGGCATGCGTAAGGATGTCGTTCGTGCATCGGACACCTTCAGAGGGTGCGATGGAGTCATGCACGAGACCGACCAGATGGTCGTCCGTACCCAGCGTCGTCCGGCCGCTCCCGTGGTCATCGGACACCGCGGCGCACCCGGCTACCGCCCCGAGCACACGATGTCGAGCTACGAGCTCGCCATCGACATGGGCGCCGACCTGATCGAGCCCGACATCGTCCTCAGCCGCGACGGCGCACTGATCGCCCGGCACGAGAACGAGCTCTCCCTGTCCACCGACGTCGCCGCCCACCCCGAGTTCGCCGATCGCCACCGCACCCAGGTGGTCAACGGCAAGCAGCAGACCGGCTGGTTCGTCGAGGACTTCACCCTCGCCGAGCTGCGCACCCTGCGCGCGGTGGAGAAGAACCCCCATCTGCGGCCGCTGAACACCGCCTACGACGGCACCGAGGGCATCCTCACGCTGGCCGACATCGTCGCCCTGGTGCGCCGGCGCTCCACCCCGCAGCGCCGCGTGCGGGTACTGGCCGAGCTGAAGCACCCCACCTGGTACGCCGAGCAGGGCATGCCCTACACCCGGCTCGTCGCCGACGAACTGCGCCGGCTGGACGCCACGGGCGAGGACGGCCCGGTCGTCCTGCAGAGCTTCGACGCCGCCGCGCTGCGCTGGCTGCGCGCCCAGCTGGGTGAGCACGGTCCGCGGATGGTGCAGCTGGTCGACGACGAGGGCGACGAGCACGACGCCATGGTCACCCCGGCCGGGCTGCGTGAGGTCTCCACGTACGCCCAGGGCGTCGGACCGGGCAAGGGCCGGGTGCTGGTGCGCGACGCCGAGCAGAACCTCGTGGGCGTCTCGGACCTGGTCAGCCAGGCACACCGGGCCGGTCTCTGCGTGTTCGTGTGGACGTTGCGCGCGGAGAACGCGTACCTGCCGCTGCACCTGCGCCAGGGCACCGACCCGGCCGCGCTCGGTGACGCCCGCGCCGAGGTCGCACTGCTGTGGGCGCTGGGCCTGGACGGGGTCATCACCGACCACCCCGACATCGCCGTCGCCGCCCGCGCCGAGGTCACCGTCGCCACCCGCGAGCTGGTCACCGCCCGCCGCGGCGTCTGACGAAGGACCCCCTCGCCCCCACCCCTCGCAGGCTCGCGGCGAGACCCTGCGAGGGGGCCACATGCGCGGAGCGCGTCGTGGGCGGCGCCGCAGGCCCTGCTTCAGGGGCCCGCGGCGCGCGCAGCGCGTCATGGGGGCAGCGCAGGCCCCGCTGCAGCGGCCCGCGGCGCGCGGAGCGCGTCGTGGGGGGCGGCGGGGTCCTTCCTCAGTCGAGCAGGTCGTGGACGACGACGTTCTCGTCACGGCCGGGGCCGACGCCGATGACGCTGACCCGGGCGCCGGAGAGCTCCTCCAGGCGGAGGACGTAGGCCTGCGCGTTGGCCGGCAGCTCGTCGAAGCGGCGGCAGTGCGTGATGTCCTCGAACCAGCCGGGCATCTCCTCGTAGACCGGCGTGGCCCGCATGAAGTCGGTCTGGGTCATCGGCATCTCGTCGTGCCGCACGCCGTCGACGTCGTAGGCCACGCAGATCGGCACCGTCTCCAGCGAGCTCAGCACGTCGAGCTTGGTGAGGAAGAAGTCGGTGATGCCGTTGACCCGGCTGGCGTACCGGGCGATCACGGCGTCGAACCAGCCGCAGCGGCGGTCGCGGCCGGTGGTGACGCCCACCTCGCCGCCCTGCTTGCGCAGGTACTCGCCGTTCGCGTCGTGCAGCTCGGTGGGGAACGGGCCGGAGCCGACGCGGGTCGTGTACGCCTTGAGGATGCCGACCACCCGCTCGATCCGGGTGGGGCCGATGCCCGAGCCGGCCGACGCACCGCCCGCGGTCGGGGACGACGACGTCACGTACGGGTAGGTGCCGTGGTCGACGTCCAGCAGGGTGCCCTGGGAGCCCTCCAGCAGCACCCACTCCCCCGCCCCCAGCGCGTGGGCCAGCAGCAGCCGGGTGTCGACGATGCGGTGCCGCAGCTGGTCGGCGTACGCCGAGTACTCCGCGACCACCTCGTCGACGTCGATGGCCTTGCGGTTGTAGACCTTGACCAGGATCTGGTTCTTCTCCCGCAGCACGGCCTCGACCTTGTCGCGGAAGGAGTCCATGTCCAGCAGGTCCTGCGCGCGGATGCCCACCCGGGCGACCTTGTCGCCGTAGCAGGGGCCGATGCCGCGCCCGGTGGTGCCGATCTTGGACTTGCCGAGGAACCGCTCGGTGACCCGGTCCAGGGCGCGGTGGTGCGGCATGATCAGGTGCGCGTCGGAGGAGATGACCAGCCGCGAGGTGTCCACCCCGCGCTCCTCCAGGCCGGCGAGCTCACCGATCAGCACCTCGGCGTCGACGACGACGCCGTTGCCGATCACCGGCGTGCAGCCCGGCGTCAGCACGCCGGACGGGATCAGGTGCAGGGCGTAGCGCTCACCGTCGGGGGTGATGACGGTGTGGCCGGCGTTGTTGCCCCCCTGGTAGCGGACGACGTAGGGCACCCGCTCGCCCAGGATGTCCGTGGCCTTGCCCTTGCCCTCGTCGCCCCACTGGGCGCCGATCAGCACAACTGCGGGCATGGGTCGTCCACCTCGTTCACATCGATACCGGACCGTCCCCGGATGGCAGGTGGCAGGGTATCCGCATGCGGATGAGGGAACTCGACCTGCGCGGGTCGGATCCCGCCGCGGCGCCCCCGCGCAGCACGGTCACCGCCGTGCTGGAGGACGCCGAGCACGTGCTGGTGCGCGGGCCGGTGCCCGCGCTCGCCGCCGCGCTCGCGGCGCTGTGGAAGGCCGGCCGACTGCCCGCGGTGTCCCTGGGGTGGGACCCGGCCGACGACCCGGCGTCCCGGGGGCTGGCCCGCGACCTGGGCATCGGCGCCGCGGACGGCGAGCGGGAGCTGGGTCTGGTGCGCGACGACCACGGTGGTGTGCTGCTGCAGCACGGCCGGCTGGCCGCCACGGCGGACCCGGCCCCGAGCCGGTTCCGGCGCCCCGCCCGGTTCGGCGCCCAGGCGCACCACGACGACGCGCGGGTCGCCGACGGCGAGGTCAGCCGGTTGGAGGTGCGGCCCGACCGGTCGACGCCGGACACGCTGAGCGTGGCGGTGGTGACGGTGCCGCTGCGGCCGGCCCGGCGCAGCACCGGCCGGGTCCTCCAGGTGGCCTGCGACCCGGCCCGGGTGTGGCGCGACGGCGTCCTGCTGGACAGGCCGGTGAGCCGCTGGACCTGGTACGCCGACGACCGGGTGCGCTGGCGGCTCCGCCCCTGACGGCGGACCTGTCCCCCCAGCCCCGCGTCCGCCGCGCCCGGGCGTGCGGACGGGGCCCGCCCGGGGAGCCGGGAGCGGTGCCGATCGTGGACACTGGGCGCACACCCGCGCCGAGGAGGCTCCGCTGCCGTCGTCCCGCCGCCCCCGCCGGACCGGGTCGTGACTGCGCCGCGCCGGGCGGTCCTCGGCCCGTTCCGCCCCGCGCCGCAGCCCCCGGCGCCCGGGCACCGGCTGCTGCCCGAGGCGCTCGCCCGACCCAGCCTGGGTGCGCTGGTCGGGCTGGTCGCCGTGGTGGCCTTCTTCGGCGTGGAGTCCCCCGGGTTGCTGAGCACCGGGGGTCTGGCGTCGGTGCTGGACATCGCCTCGCTGCTGGGCATCGGCAGCGTGGCGGTCGCCGTCCTGCTGGTCGCCGGGCAGTTCGACCTGTCCATCGGGGTGATCTCCGTGGCCAGCTCGCTGGTGACCGCCCTGCTGGTGTCCGAGGCCGGCTGGGGCATCTGGCCCGCGCTGGCCGTCTCGCTGACCGCCGCACTGCTGATGGGGGCGGTCAACGGGCTGCTGGTGGTGAGCACCGGGCTGCCGAGCTTCCTGGTCACCCTGGCCACGTTCCTGGTGCTGCAGGGCACGTCCCTGGCGGTGGCGTCGGCGGTGGCGGGCACCTCGCGGGTGGGCGGGCTGGGCGCCGCAGCTGGCTGGGAGTCGGCCCGCCGGGTGTTCGGGGCGACCCTGCAGGTCGGTGACGGCCGGTTCCGGGTGGCCCTGCTCTGGTGGGTGCTGGTGACCGCGCTGGCCGGGTTCCTGCTCTGGCGCACCCGGTTCGGCAACGCGGTGTTCGCCAGCGGCGGCGCGCCGCAGGCCGCCCGCGAGCTGGGCGTGCCGGTGGCGCGCACCACGGTGCTGCTGTTCCTGGGCACCGCGGCCGCCGGCTGGCTGATCGGCACGCTCGGCCTGGTGCGGCTGCGCGGGGTGCAGGTCGACCCGGTGCTCGGCTCGGAGATCCAGTACCTGGTGGTCGCGGTGATCGGCGGCTGCCTGCTCACCGGTGGCTACGGCTCCGCGGTGGGCGCGGCGCTGGGCTCGCTGCTGTACGCGGTGGCCAGCCAGGGCATCGTGCTGGCCGGCTGGGACCCGCGCTGGTTCCAGGTCTTCCTCGGCGTCCTGCTGCTGCTGGCCCTGCTGGCCAACAGCATCGTGCGCCGCCGGCTGCTCGCGGTGCCCCGGTCGTGAGCACCGCGCTCGGCAGTGCCGCCGTCCCGGCCGTCGCGCCGCTGCTGGAGCTGCGCGGCGTCACCGCACGCTTCGGCAGCGTGGCCGCGCTGTCCCGGGTCTCGCTGACGCTGCGCGCCGGCGAGGTGACCTGCGTGCTCGGGGAGAACGGGTCGGGCAAGTCCACCCTGGTGGCCCTGCTGTCCGGCCTGCAGCGGCACGACGAGGGCGAGCTGCTGCTGGACGGCCAGGCGGTCCGCTTCCGCACGCCGGGGCAGGCCCGGGCGGCCGGCATCGCCACCGTGTGGCAGGACCTCGCGGTGGCGCCGGTGATGTCGGTCTGGCGGAACTTCTTCCTCGGCGCGGAGCCGACCCGGGGGGTCTGGCCGTTCCGCCAGCTCGACCTGGACGCCGCCCGGGACACCACGGTGCGGGAGATGGCCCGGATCGGCGTCACCGGGATCGACCCGGACGCCCCGGCGAGCGCGCTGCGCGCCGGGGAGCGGCACAGCCTGGCGATCGCCCGCGCGCTGCACTTCGGGGCCCGGGCGCTGGTGGTCGACGAGCCGACCGCGCCGCTCACCGTGGCGCAGCACGCCCTGGTGCTGGAGTCGCTGGTCGCCGCGCGCGGCCGGGGCCTGGCGGTGGTGTTCGTGACGCACAACCCGCAGTACGCCCACCTGGTCGGCGACCACTACGTGCTGATGGCGCACGGGCAGGTGGCCAGCAACCTCACCCGCGACGACGTCGACGTCGAGGACCTCACCCGGCTGCTGGCCGGCGGGGACGACCTGCGCCGGCTGACCGAGACGCTGCGCCAGCTGCACCCCGACCTGCCCCGCTGACCCCGCCGGGCTGATCCGCACCCGCACCCGCACCCGCAGCGTGGATCAGCTGGGTTCAGCAGTGTCCGGCCGAGTGCACCAACGCTGGTGAGCTCGGCCGGACGGTGATCAGCTCAGCTGATCACCGCTGGAGCGACGGGTCGCAGTCGCCCAGCAGCTGGGCGCAGCGCGCGGCCTCGTCGGCCTCGCCGATCCGGTCCGCGGCGGCGGCGAGGGCCTGCACGCAGCGCAGGAAGCCGCGGTTGGGCTCGTGCGACCACGGCACCGGGCCGAAGCCCTTCCAGCCGTTGCGCCGCAGCGCGTCCAGGCCGCGGTGGTAGCCGGTGCGGGCGTAGGCGTAGGCCTCGATCGTGGCACCCCGCTGCAGGGCGTCCTCGGCCAGCGCCGCCCAGGCAGCGCTCACCGTGGGGTGCGCCGCGGCCACCTCGGCCGGGGCCGTGCCCGCGGCGAGCGCGGCGTCGGCCTCGGGGTTGGTGGGCAGCTTCGTGGCGGGCGGCTCGCCGAGCAGGTTGTGGTGCGCGTGGGTCACGTCGATCAGCCCTTGCTCTGACCGGCGGACAGCAGGTCCTCGCAGGCCTGCTGCACGCGGGCGGACATCGAGGCCTCGGCCAGCTTCATGTAGGTGCGCGGGTCGTAGGTCTTCTTCACGCCCACCTCGCCGTCGACCTTGAGGACGCCGTCGTAGTTGCTGAACATGTGCCCGGCGATGGGGCGGGTGAAGGCGTACTGCGTGTCGGTGTCGACGTTCATCTTCACCACGCCGTAGCTCAGCGCCTCACGGATCTCCGACTGCGCCGAGCCCGACCCGCCGTGGAAGACCAGGTTGAACGGCTTGCTGCCCTCGGGCAGCCCCAGCTCCTTGGAGACGACGTCCTGGCCCTGCTTGAGGATCTCCGGCCGCAGCTTCACGTTGCCAGGCTTGTAGACGCCGTGCACGTTGCCGAAGGTCGCCGCCAGCAGGTAGACGCCCTTCTCGCCCAACCCGAGCGCCTTCGCGGTGGCGACGAAGTCGCCCTCGGCGGTGTACAGCTTCTCGTTGATGTCGTGCGCGACGCCGTCCTCCTCGCCGCCGACGACGCCGATCTCCACCTCGAGCACGATCTTGGCCGACGCGGTCTTCTCGATGAGCTCGGCGGCGATCTGCAGGTTCTCGTCGAGGTCGATGGCCGAGCCGTCCCACATGTGCGACTGGAACAGCGGCTCCTTGCCGGCGTCCACGCGCTCCTGGGAGAGGGCGATCAGCGGGCGGACGTAGCTGTCCAGCTTGTCCTTGGGGCAGTGGTCGGTGTGCAGGGCGATCTGCACCGGGTAGCGCGCGGCGACCACGTGCGCGAACTCGGCCATCGCCGCGGCACCGGTGACCATGTCCTTGATGCCCAGGCCGGAGGCGAACTCGGCACCACCGGTGGAGAACTGGATGATCCCGTCGCTCCCGGCGTCCGCGAAGCCCTTGAGGGCGGCGTTGACGCTCTCGGAGGAGGTGCAGTTGATCGCCGGGTAGGCGAAGCCGCCCTCCTTCGCCCGGTCGAGCATGTCGGCGTAGGCCTCGGGGGTCGCGATCGGCACGGGGACGCTCCAGGGGTTCGGTGGTGGGCATCGGGTCAGGGCTCGCGGTCAGTATCCCGGCTCGCCGGGTGCGCCGGACAGTGGGACGGACCGTCCCCGCGCATCCCCGGGTGCCGCGCGGCCGGGGTCCGTCGCGGGTCAGCCCCGGGACGACCGGCCGGCCACCCGGGCGGCGACGCTGACCGGGTCGTACACCGGGGAGAACGGCGGGGCGTAGGAGAGGTCGGCCGCGGCCAGCTCGTCGGTCGTGAGGCCCGCCCAGAGGGCCGTGGCGAACACGTCCACCCGCTTGCCGGCGCCCGCACCACCCAGCACCTGCGCGCCGAGCAACCGGCCCGACCCGCGCTCGGCCAGCACCTTCACCGTGATGCCGGTGGCGCCCGGGTAGTAGCCGGCCCGGGTGGTGCTCTGCACGGTCTCGGTGGTGTACGCGAAGCCGGCACTCTCCGCCTCCGCCGACGAGAGCCCGGTCCGGCCGATCTCCAGGTCGCCCACCTTGGTGATCGCCGTGCCCAGCACGCCGCCGAACCGCGCCGGGCGGCCGCCGATCACCGAGCCCGCGACCCGACCCTGCCGGTTGGCGTGGGTGCCCAGGGCGACGTGCGCGGCCTCGCCGGTGATCCGGGAGAACGTCTGCGCGCAGTCGCCGGCGGCGGACACCTGCCGGTGGGACCGGCTGCGCTGGGTGGCGTCGACGTCGATCGCGCCGGTGACGCCCAGCTGCAGGCCGGCGGCGTCGGCGAGCGCCACCTCCGGGCCCATGCCCAGCCCCAGGACGACGAGGTCGCACGCGTACGAGCCGGCGTCGGTGCGCACCGCGCGTGCGGTGCCGGCGCCGTCCAGCTCGATCTCCCGGGCCGCCTCCCCCGGGTGCACGTCGATGCCCATCGAGCCCAGGTGCTCGCACACCCGCAGGCCCATGTCCGGGTCGAGGGACTGCATCGGCAGGTCGTCGGCCAGCACGACGGTCACCTCCAGGCCGCGGCCCTGCAGCTGCTCGGCCATCTCCAGGCCGATGTAGCCCCCGCCCAGCACCACGGCCCGGCGGGCGCCGCCGTCCAGCACGCCGCGGATCCGGGCGCCGTCGGCCAGCCGGTGCACGCCGTGCACGCCGGGGGCGTCCAGGCCTGGGACAGGCGGCCGGCTGGGCCGCCCGCCGGTGGCCACCACGAGCCGGTCCCAGCCCAGCCGCTCGCCCCCGCCGGTGACCACCACCCCGGCGTCCAGGTCGACCTCGGTGGCCCGCGTGCCGGTACGCACCTCGATGTCGCCGGCGGCGAACTCGGCCGGGGTGCGCGCGATCAGCTCCTCGCGGGAGCCCACCGTGTCACCGACCCAGTAGGGGATGCCGCACGCGGAGAACGAGACGTCCGGGCCCTGCTCGAGCACGACGACGTCCAGCTCGTCGACGCTCCGCAGCCGCCGCGCCTGCGCGGCCGCCGACATGCCGGCCGCGTCCCCACCGATGACCACGAGTCGCTGCTGGCTCATGCCCCCACCCTCCCAGCCCCGCGCCCTCCTCGTTCAGGCCTGGGCGGAGGCGACGGCGGGGAGGTCGCCGACGGCGGCGCGGCGGAACATCGTGCCGGGGTTGAGCAGGCCCTGCGGGTCGAGTGCGTCCTTGATCGCCCGGTGCACCGACATCGACACCGGGCCGAGCTCGCGCTCCAGCCACTCGGTCTTGATCCGGCCCACGCCGTGCTCGCCGGTGATCGTGCCGCCCAGCTCCAGCCCCAGCGCCAGGATCGCGTCGAAGGCCTCGTGGGCGCGGGTGCGCTGGTCGGCGTCGGTCTGGTCGAAGACCACGGTGGGGTGCATGTTGCCGTCCCCGGCGTGCCCGACCACGGCGACGACCAGCCCGGCCCGGACGGCGACCTGCTGGCAGCCGTCCATGAAGTCCGCGATCCGCCCGCGCGGCACCGCGACGTCGTCCAGCAGCAGGCCGCTGCCCAGGCGTTGCAGCGCCGGCCAGGCCATCCGCCGGGCGGCCAGCAGCAGGTCGGCCTCGCCCGCGTCGTCGGTGGAGTGCACGAGGTCGGCACCCTCGTCGGTGCAGATCCGGGTCAACGCGGCGATCTCGGCGACCGCGGCCTCCCCGCCGGCGTCCGACTGGGCCATCAGCAGGGCGTGGGCGTCCCGGTCGAGGCCCGAGCGCATCAGGTCGTCGACGGCGCGGATGCAGGTCCGGTCCATCACCTCGAGCATGCTCGGCACCAGGCCCTCGGTGACCACACGCTGCACCACCCGGCCGGTCTGCGCCGTGCTGGCGAAGGAGGCCACCAGGGTGACCGGGGTCGCCGGGGCGGGCCGCAGCGACAGCGTGGCCTCGGTGATCACGCCGAGGGTGCCCTCCGACCCGACGAACAGCCGGGTCAGGTCGTACCCGGCGACGCCCTTCACGGTGCGCCGGCCGGTGCGCAGCACGCGACCGTCGGCCAGCACCACCTCCAGGCCGAGCACGTGGTCGGACGTGACGCCGTACTTGACGCAGCACAGGCCGCCGGAGTCCATGGCCAGGTTGCCGCCGAGGGTGCACCAGTCGTAGCTGGCCGGGTCCGGTGGGTAGTAGAGCCCCAGCCCGGCGACGGCGTCGCGCAGCGCGCGGGTCACCACCCCCGGTTGGACGACGGCCAGCCGATCGGTCGCCGACACCTCCAGCACCGCGTCCATCCGGGTGGTGACCAGGGTGATCACGCCGTCCACGGCGTTGGCCGCGCCGACCAGCCCGGACCCGCCGCCCCGCGGGACGACGGGCACCCCGTGCCGCGACGCGGTCTGCATGACGGCGACCACGTCGGCGGTGCTGCGCGGCAGCACGACGGCGGCGGGGACCCCGGCCTCGGCGAACATCGCCTGGTCGCGGGAGTAGCCGGCGGTGACGTCGGGGTCGGTGAGGACGCTGTCGGTGCCGAGTGCGGCGCGCAGGTCGGCGACCCAGCTGGGTGTGGTGACGGTCACCCGTGCGACGGTACGGTGACCCCGTCCCGGGCACCGTGCCCGTCCAGCCGTCTCCCAGGATGCGCCCCTACGGTGCGCCGGTGACCACCGAGGCCCTGCCCCAGCTCCTGGACGCGCAGCACCTGCTCGACGCCTTCGGCCTGGCCGGCGTGCTGCTGATCGTGTTCGCCGAGACGGGGCTGCTCGTCGGCTTCTTCCTGCCCGGGGACTCCCTGCTGTTCACCGCCGGGCTGATCGCGGCCGGCGGCATCGCCGGGGTGAGCCTCGCGCCGCTGTGGGTGCTGCTGGTGCTGATCCCGCTGGCGGCGATCGCGGGCAACCTGGTCGGCTACGCGATCGGGTACCGGGCCGGGCCGGCGGTGTTCCACCGCGAGGACGGCCGCTTCTTCAAGACCGCCCACGTCGACCGGGCGCACGCCTTCTTCGAGCGGCACGGTGCCCGCACGATCGTGCTGGCCCGCTTCGTGCCCGTGGTGCGCACCTTCGCCACCGTGATGGCGGGGGCCTCCCGGATGAGCTTCGGGGCCTACGCGCTGTACTCGGTGGTCGGCGGTGTGCTGTGGGGCGCCGGGGTGACCGTGCTCGGGTACTGGCTGGGTGGGGTGGACGTCGTCCGGGCGCACGTGGAGGCGTTCGCCCTGCTGGTGGTGCTGCTCTCGCTGGTGCCGGTGGGCGTCGAGTACCTCCGCACCCGCCGCCACCGCCCCGCCTGACTCCTCCGGGCGAAAGTCAGGCGGGCCGGGGCCAGGCGGGCCGGGGCCAGGCGGGCCGGGGTCAGGCGAGGCCGAGGTCGGCGAGCTCGAACGCGGCGCGGTACTCCAGGCCGGCGGCCTGGACGGCGGCCCGGGCCCCGCGGTCGACGACGACGGCCACCGCGATCACCTCGGCGCCGGCCTCCTGCAGGGCCTCGACGGCGGTGAGCGGGCTGCCGCCGGTGGTGGACACGTCCTCGACCACGAGCACCGCCCGGCCGGCGACGTCCGGGCCCTCGATCCGCCGCTGCAGCCCGTGCGCCTTGCCCTGCTTGCGGACGACGCAGGCGTCCAGGAACCCGGCGCCGTCGGAGGCGGCGTGCAGCATGGCCGTGGCCACCGGGTCGGCGCCCAGCGTCAGCCCGCCGACGACGTCGTAGACCAGGTCGCCGGTGAGCTGGCGCATCACCCGGCCGACCAGCGGCGCGCCCTCGTGGTGCAGCGTGAGGCGCCGCATGTCGATGTACCAGTCGGCCTCCCGACCGGAGCTCAGGGTGACCTTCCCGTGCACCACGGCCAGGTCGACGATGAGCTGCCGGAGCCGGTCACGGTCGGGATGGGCGGTCGCTGCGGTCATGGCCTGACCCTAGGAGACCCGGCGGGGCGCCACAGGGGCGGTCCACCGGCCGGCAGGCGCACCATGGCGGGCATGACGAGCACCCGGGACCGGACCGCGGCCGCAGCACTGTGCGTCGGGGCGGCGGTGACCGGCGGGCTCGCCACCGACGCCGACAGCCGGTGGTTCCGCGGGCTGGACCTGCCGTCCTGGTACCCGCCGCCGCAGACCTTCGGCATCGTGTGGACGGCGCTCTACGCCGGCATCGCCTGGAGCGGCGGCGAGGTGCTGGCCCGCAGCTCCGGCCGGGAACGCGCCGGGTTCGCCCGCGCCTACGGCGCGAACCTGGCCCTGAACACCGCCTGGACGCCGCTGTTCTTCCGGGCGCACCGGCCCTGGGCGGCCACGGTGGAGAGCGCCGCGCTGACCGTCTCCACGGTCGACCTGGTGCGCCGGGCGGCCCGGGTGAGCCGCCCGGCGGCGGCCGCACTGGTCCCGTACGCCGCGTGGACGGCGTTCGCCACCGTCCTGTCCGGGGCCATCGCCCGCCGCAACTGAGGCCTCCGGCGGGACCACGACGGGGGTCGATGCCGCCGGTCACCGCTCGTCGAGCGACTCGCGTCCGGTCCGGAGGACGGACGAGCACCCGGCGGACCCGGAGGTACGACGTCCATCGATCCCGATCGACGGCCCGCGCACAGCCAGCACGATGCGCTCGCCTACGTGCGGGATCGGAAGTGCTGCCGCAGCCAGCGACCGAGTGAGATGACCACGGCGCTGAGCGAGATCGCGAGAACAGGGTTGATGTACGCGGGGACCATGTCGAACGTGGGGTTGCAGAACTGGCGCACCGGTATGTCGGAACTCAGCTCGAGGTAGGCCTTCGCGTCGAACGGCTGGCCGTAGTGGAGCTCGCAGTGCTCGCCGATGTCGAAGGGGTGGTACTGGAGCGCTACGTAGGCGTAGAGCACCACGAAGATCGCACTGCTCCAGACGACAGCAGCCGTGCGTGACACCGGCCGTGGGGCCACACGGTGTTCTGGAGGCCCTGGACGGCTCGACCAACGATCCGCCACGGCGGCGTTCCCCTCCAGGACGACATCCGGTCCACACGGGGACGGCGGTCAGGCTGACCGCTGCGGAGCGTAGCGCCGAGCCGACCCGGTCCACGGTCGACTCGGTGGGTCGGACTGCCCGGGTGAGCCGCCCCGCGCTGGTCCCGTACGCCGCGTGGACGGCGTTCGCGACCGTCCTGTCCGGGGCCACCGCCCGCGGAACCGAGACCCCGAACGAGACAGGGCCGTTGCCCGACACGAGGTCGGGCAACGGCCCTGGCGTCACCGGCTCAGCGAGCCGGCAGGGGTGCGATCAGTCGATCAGGCAGCGGGCTTGAGGACCTGGTCGATGATGTACACGGTGGCGTTGGCGGTCTGCACGTTGCCGCAGATGACCGTGGCCGGGCTGGTGCCGAGCAGGGTGCCGGCGGCGTCGATGCTGAAGTTCTCACCGGAACCGGTGATGGTGACCTCGTCGCCGGCGGCGGTGGTGAAGGTGCCGGCCAGCTGCTCCGGCGACAGGCGCTCCGGGATCACGTGGTGGGTCAGGATCTTGGTGAGCCCGGGGACGTCGGCCAGCGTGGCCTGCAGCGCATCCTGCGGGATGGCGGCGAAGGCGTCGTTGACCGGCGCGAGGACGGTGGCCGCGGACAGTGTGTTCAGCGTGTCGCCCAGGTCGGCGGCGGTGACGGCGGTGACCAGCGTCGACAGCAGCGGGTTGTTGCCGGCGGCGGTGCCGACCGGGTCGGCCGACATGCCGTCGAACGAACCGGCACCCGTGGTGGGGACCGAGGCGCAGCCCGGACCGAAGGGTGCGTCGGCGGCGGGAGCGGCCTCGGTGGTGGTGGCGGCAGCGGAGGACGACGAGGACGACGTCCCGGCGCTGGTCGACTCGGCAGCGGTGTCGCTGTCGTCGGAGCCACAGGCGCTCAGGGTGAGGGCCAGGGCGGCGGCGCCGGCCAGTGCGGCGCTGCGGGTCATGAGGTTGCTCTTCACGGTGGAGCTCCTTCGTGCTTCTCGTGCGACGGCGTGTCGCAGGTGTGACCGGTCAGTGGTGACCCGGAAGCGCCTCCGGCCGGGTGGCCGACGACGAGTTGTGGGGACCCGGTGGGGTCAGGTGGTGATGACCTGGATCGTGTGCAGCCCGGTCGCGCCGTTCGGCTTGGGGCGGGCCCGATCGGTGGTCTGGGTGGTGCCGTCTCCGTCCGTGGCCCGCACCGTGATCGAGTGCTGGCCGGGGGCGAAGTCGTAGGGGAGCACCCACTGGCGCCAGAGGTCCGAGTTGACCTCGGGCGAGAGCTGCGCAGGGGTGAAGGCACCGCCGTCGACCTGGACCTCGACGCTGGCGATGCCGCGGGTCTGCGCCCAGGCGACGCCGGCGATGGCGACCCGGCCGGCCGGGAAGCGGCCCAGCGGCGCGGGGGTGTCGACCCGGGAGAAGACCTTGATCGGCGCGTCGGTTGCCCAGTCGCGGGCGGTCCAGTAGACGTCGAAGGCGTCGTAGGTGCTGGCCTCGATCTCGGTCAGCCACTTGCAGGCCGACACGTAGCCGTAGAGGCCGGGGACCAGCATCCGCACCGGGAAGCCGTGCTCCACCAGCAGCGGCTCACCGTTCATCCCGAAGGCGAGCATCGCGTCGGGGACGTTCAGCGCACTCTCGGTCGGCGTGCCGATGGTCATGCCGTCGCTGGAGCGGCAGACCAGCTGGTCCGAGCCGGACTGGATGCCGTTCTCCTCCAGGATGTTCTTCAGCGGGACGCCGATCCAGCGGGCGGTGCTGGCCAGCGTGCCGCCGACCTCGTTGGAGACGCAGGTGAGCGTGATGTCCCGCTCGATGACGTCGTCGCGCTCGAAGAGGTCCTGCAGGCTGTAGGTGCGCGGGGAGTCGAACATCCCGCGCAGCGTCAGCTCGTAGGACGACGGGCTCAGCTGCGGCACCGTGATGGCGGTGTCGACCCGGTAGAAGTCCGAGTTCTTGGTGAACAGCGGCGTCAGGCCGGGGGTCGACGTCGACAGGTCGGCGCCGGCCGGCAGTGCCGGCGCCGCGGACGACGGGGTCGGCAGCGCGAGGTCTGCCCGGTCGCCGGCCACGGAGAAGCGGCGCTGGAGCAGCCGCCCGCCCCCACCGGTGACGACGGCGGCCCCGACGGCCACCCCGCTGGTGAGGAAGAAGCGGCGCCGGTCCAGGGCGAAGCCCTTGCGGTCACCGGAGGCCAGCACCTCGCGGAGCTGCTCCATCACGGTTTCGTCGGCGTGCTTCCGCGGGGCCTCGGGGGCCGCGGCGCCCGGTGCGCCCGGCGTCGCGGGAGCCGGCGTCCGGGGGGCGACGAGGGGGGCGATCAGGAAGAGCAGGGCGACCGCGCCGACGAGCGGGCCGACCACCGAGGGCAGGCCGTCGAGCAGTCCGTTGACCGGGCGGGTGACCGCGGCGAGGACGCCCACGGCACCGAAGACGACCAGTCCGAGCACTCCGGCCAGCCGGCTGCGCAACGAGACCAGGCCGATCGCCAGGGCGAGGAGGGCGATGACCACGAAGACGCCGCCGACGAGGACGATCTTGTCGTTCTCGCCGAAGTTCCGGATGGCGAAGTCCTTGGCCCACTCGGGGGTGAGCGTGATGGCCGCGTCGCCGACCGCGACGACCGGCGAGGAGGCCCGGCCGATCAGTCCGGCGACGAGCTCCGCGACGCCCAGGGCGACGGCGGCGGCGAGCAGGCCCGCGAGGGCTGCCAGCACCCGGCGCAGCACCCGCCCGGCGCGGGGCGCCTGGGGCTCGCTGCCGGCCGGTGCTGCCGGGGCCTGCTCGGTGATGGTCACGCTGGACGTTCGCTGGCTGAGGACCAAAGGTTCATCACGAATGCGTAACGACCATGTTGCTGCCAGCCACCACACAGCGTGCGAACAGCGCCCGGACGTGCCTCCGATGCCCGAAACTGCAGGTCAACCGACCAGTTGCGTGCTCTCGCGACGCTGCTCTCGGCGGCGGGCCGACACCAGCTCCGTGGCGGCTGTCACAGCCACCGACCCGCCCGACCGGGCTCCTGCCCGGCCGGGCGGGGTCACGGTCAGTACTGGGCGCCCGATCGCCGCTGCTTCTCCGCCCGGTACCACTCGCTGGACGGCTTCAGCGCCAGGTAGACGATGCCGACCGCCAGCAGGACCAGCTGGACCACCGACAGCAGCAGCTGCACGCCTCCCGCGCTGGCGAGCCCGAGCAGGCCGAACAGCAGGCTCAGGCCACCCAGCACGAACAGCACGATGCGGGCCCAGTTGCGGCCCTGCCACGCGAACCAGAGCACGACGCAGTAGAGGGCGACGAACACCAGGCCGATGACCGCGCCGATCACGACGGCCGTGCGGGCGTCCGCCACGGAGATGCCGCCGTCTCGCGCGGCGTCCTCGGCGAGGCTGTCCAGGGAGCCGAAGGTCAGCACGGAGGCGAGCAGCCCGATGACCACGTTGGCCACCAGGGCGTAGATGCCGGTGCGCACCGTGCTCGGGCGGGCCGTGGGCGTGGTCGACCGGGTGGGCTCCGGCGGCGGCGGGGCGGCTCCCCAGGAGCCTCCGGGGCCGGGCGGCGGGCCGTACCCGGACGGGCCGTGGCCGGACTGGCCGTCGGGCGGCTGCTGACCGTAGGGGGGCTGGGGACCAGCGGTCATCGGAACTCCTCCTGAGATGGGCAGGTCACACCGGACCCTGCCGTCTCGCAGCCCCGGACGCCAGCACGACGCACCATCGGGTGATGGTCAGCGCCCGCCGGCACGGGGCCGGCGGGCGTGGACGCCGCCGCTCAGTCGAGCGCGAGCTCGCTGCCCGGCGCCGCCGCGGGCGCCGAGCCGGCGCGGGTGACCCGCAACCCGGAGGCACCCGGGGCGCCGCCGATGGCGTCCAGCGCGTCGACCAGCACGGTGTCACCGTCCCGGATCTCCCCGGCCAGCAGGGCACGGGCGAGCTGGTCACCGATGGTGGCCTGGATCAGCCGGCGCAGCGGGCGCGCGCCGTAGACCGGGTCGAAGCCGGTGATGGCCAGCCACTCGCGGGCGGCGTCGGTGACCTGCAGGCTGAGCCGGCGGGCCGCCAGGCGGCGCGCCAGCACGCCCAGCTGGATGTCCACGATGCCGGCGAGCTCGTCGGTGCCCAGCGACCGGAAGACCACCACGTCGTCCAGCCGGTTGAGGAACTCCGGCTTGAAGTGCTGCTGCACCACGCCCAGCACGGCCTGGCGCCGCTGCTCGTCGTCCAGCGACTGGTCGGTGATCAGCTGCGACCCCAGGTTGGAGGTCAGGATCAGCAGCGTGTTGCGGAAGTCGACCGTGCGCCCCTGACCGTCGGTGAGCCGGCCGTCGTCCAGCACCTGCAGCAGGACGTCGAACACGTCCGGGTGCGCCTTCTCCACCTCGTCGAGCAGCACCACGGTGTAGGGACGCCGCCGCACCGCCTCGGTGAGCTGCCCGCCGGCCTCGTAGCCGACGTAGCCGGGCGGGGCGCCCACCAGGCGGGCCACCGAGTGCTTCTCGGAGTACTCGCTCATGTCGATGCGCACCATGGCGCGCTCGTCGTCGAACAGGAACGTGGCCAGCGCCTTCGCCAGCTCGGTCTTGCCCACCCCGGTCGGGCCGAGGAACAGCCACGAGCCGGTCGGCCGGTCGGGGTCGGCCACGCCGGACCGTGCCCGGCGCACCGCGTCGGCCACGGCCCGGACGGCGTCGGCCTGCCCGACGACCCGCTCGGCGAGCAGGTCCTCCATCCGCAGCAGCTTGGCCGTCTCGCCCTCCAGCAGCCGCCCGGCCGGGATGCCGGTCCAGGCCTGCACGACCTCGGCGATGTCGTCCGGGCCGACCTCCTCCTTGAGCATCGACTCCCCCGACGCCACCGACGCCTCGGCGGCGCGCAGCTCCTTCTCCAGACCCGGCAGCCGGCCGTAGCGCAGCTCGGCGGCGCGGGCCAGGTCGCCGTCCCGCTCGGCGCGCTCGGCGTCGGAGCGCACCGCCTCCAGCTCCTCCTTGCTCTGCCGGATGCGGTCGATGGCGCCCTTGTCCTGCTGCCAGCGGGCGGTCAGCTCGTCCAGCAGCTCGCGCCGGTCGGCGAGGTCCTCGCGCAGGGCGACCAGCCGCTGCGCGGAGGCCTCGTCGTCCTCCTTGGCCAGGGCCATCTCCTCGATCTCCAGCCGGCGCACCACCCGCTCGACCTCGTCGACCTCGACCGGGCGGCTGTCGATCTCCATGCGCAACCGGCTGGCGGCCTCGTCGACCAGGTCGATGGCCTTGTCCGGCAAGAACCGTGCGGTGACGTAGCGGTCCGACAGCGCCGCGGCGGCGACGATCGCGGCGTCGGTGATCCGCACGCCGTGGTGCACCTCGTAGCGCTCCTTGAGCCCGCGCAGGATGCCGATGGTGTCCTCGACCGAGGGCTCGCCGACGAAGACCTGCTGGAAGCGCCGCTCCAGCGCGGGGTCCTTCTCGATGTGCTCGCGGAACTCGTCGAGCGTGGTGGCGCCGACCATGCGCAGCTCACCGCGGGCCAGCATCGGCTTGATCATGTTGCCGGCGTCCATGGCGGACTCGCCACTGGCCCCCGCGCCGACGATGGTGTGCAGCTCGTCGATGAAGGTGACGATCTCGCCGGCGGAGTCGGTGATCTCCTGCAGCACGGCCTTGAGCCGCTCCTCGAACTCGCCGCGGAACTTGGCCCCGGCGACCATGGAGGAGAGGTCCAGCGACATCAGCCGCTTGCCCTTGAGGCTCTCCGGCACGTCGCCGGCGACCATCCGCTGGGCCAGCCCCTCGACGATGGCGGTCTTGCCCACCCCGGGCTCACCGATGAGCACCGGGTTGTTCTTGGTGCGCCGGGAGAGCACCTGCACCACCCGGCGGATCTCGGTGTCCCGGCCGATGACCGGGTCCAGCCGCCCCTCGCGGGCGCGGGCGGTCAGGTCGACGGCGTACTTCTCCAGGGCCTGGTACGTGTTCTCCGGGTCGGCGGTGGTGACCCGGCGGCT
The DNA here is from genome assembly GCF_010685995.1 of Goekera deserti. Taxonomy (GTDB): domain Bacteria; phylum Actinomycetota; class Actinomycetes; order Mycobacteriales; family Geodermatophilaceae; genus Goekera; species Goekera deserti. The sequence continues at coordinate 370,469 of NZ_JAAGWK010000005.1, forward strand.
GCCGCGCACGGTGCGGAAACCGGCCAGCAGCGTCTCCTGGGTGGCGCCCGCGGCGGCCAGCACGGAGCCGGCCTCACCGCCGGCCGCGGCCAGCCCGACCAGCAGGTGCTCGGTGGAGACGTACTCGTCGCCCAGCGCGCCGGCCTGCTCGCCGGCCAGGTTGATCACCCGGAGCAGCTCGCGCGAGGGCGCGGGGGCAGCGACGGTCGCCCCGCTGACCCGCGGCATCCGGGCGAGGGCGGCGTCGGCCTTGGCCCGCACGTCGGCGGGGTCGGCGCCGACCGCCTGCAGCAGCGGTCCGGCGATGCCGTCGCCCTGCTGGAGCAGGGCGACCAGCAGGTGCAGGGGCTCCAGGCCGGCGTGCCCACGGTCGACGGCGAGGCGCTGGGCGGAGGTGAAGGCCTCCTGCGAGCGGGTGGTGAGCTTGTTCTCCATGACGGCGGAGAGAGTCCTCTCGATGCGGGTGCTCCGGTGTGCCGCGGGTGTCGGGCCGCGGCGTCGACACGTGCAACGGCAGCGGGGTTGAGCCTGTTCCGCTCAACTCCGGATCGACGACGTGGTGTGAGCCGTGACGCGGATCCGCGCACGAGCAGGCCGGGAGACCTACGCTGTGAGGATGACGGACGTCCGGCCACCCAGCGTGGCACTCGACGACCAGCTGTGCTTTGCCCTCTATGCGGCATCCCGTGCGGTCACCGGTCGATATCGGCCCATGCTCGAGCAGATCGGGCTGACGTACCCCCAGTACCTGGTCATGATGCTGCTCTGGGAGCGCGACGACCAGACCGTGGGTGAACTGGGTGCCCGACTCGCCCTGGACTCCGGCACCCTCTCCCCGCTGCTCAAGCGGCTCACCGCCGCTGGGCTGGTCAGCCGGGCCCGGCGCGTGGAGGACGAGCGCTCGGTCTCGATCACCCTCACCGACGCCGGTCGCGCGCTGGAGGAGAAGGGCATGGCCATCTCGGAGGAGATGATCGACGCCCTCGGTCTCGGGATGACCGAGTTCGACGAGCTCAAGGAGCGGTTGCGGGTGCTGGCCCAGCGCGCGATGACGCCGGGGAACACGCCGGTCCGCTGAGGCGGTTGTGCACGACACATCGGGGCACACCCGGTCGTGGCTGCACCCGCAGTCACCCCGCGTCGAGGAGGAGAACCGATGCCCACGCGCACCGCACGCACCGCATGGAACGGCAGCCTGCAGGAGGGCTCCGGCCAGGTCGAGCTGAGCAGCTCGAAGGTCGGCACCTACGACGTCTCGTTCCCCAAGCGCGCCGCTGACGAGGCCGCGGGCACCACCAGCCCCGAGGAGCTCATCGCCGCCGCCCACTCCGCGTGCTTCGCCATGCAGCTCTCGGCCATGATCGCCGAGGCCGGTGGCACCACCGAGAGCCTCGAGGTCTCCGCCGACGTCTCGCTGGGTCCGGACGAGGCGCGCGGGGGCTTCCAGCTCACCGGGATCGCGCTCACCGTGCGCGGCGAGGTCAGCGGCCTGGACGCCGCCGGCTTCGAGCAGGCGGCGCAGGGCGCCAAGGCCGGCTGCCCGGTCAGCAAGGCCCTCACCGGCGTCGAGATCACCCTGGACGCCGCGCTCGTCTGACGACGGGCCTCTGCCCCTGCACGGGGCCGGACGCCGAGCTGCACGGCCCGTCTCCCTCCGGGGGGCGGGCCGGTCGCGTCTCCGGGTCCCTCGATCGGGCGATCGGGCACGCCCGACCCGCTCCGACCTGGGACGCTGCAGTCTCGACACGGATCGAGGTGCAGCGGGATGGACCCGTCAGGGCTCCGGGCGGGGCCGCGCCGCGGCGTGGTGATCGCGTTGCTGCTCGCCGCTGTGTGTCTGCTCTCCGGGGGCTGTTCGGTGGTGGAGCTGCGTTCGGGCAACAACGCGCCGGGGTCGGTGCTGGACGGGAACCGGCTCTCCTTCGACCTCACCACCCGCCCCACCCGCGCGGACGTCGGGATGACCGGCGACAAGAACTTCAAGGCCTACCAGCGGGACGAAGAGGACTTCGCCGTCACGGTGCAGCTGCCGACCGGCACCCTGCAGATCCCGGCGAGGATCGTCTCGATCGACACCGACGGCGCCGGCGGTGTCGACGCCTACGGCGACGGCCCGCGGGAGCCCAAGTTCTTCTCGATCAACCGCAAGTTCGCCCCCGGCGAGAACGTCACCGCCAGCCTGCTCGCCGACGCAGACCTGCTCGGCCTGGACCCCGCCGACATCACCCGGGTCACCCCAGGGCTGTCGGCCAGCGGCAAAGCACCCGTGCCCCAGGCCGGGGTGCTGTACGGGTTCGTCGACGGCTGGCTGTCCGCCCAGGTGCAGCTGCGCTCGTTCGAGACCGGCGTCCAGGTGCTCTACGAGTTCGAGGTGGACGTCTACCACAACCCCGCGATCGACCGGGTCCTCGTCGACGGCCGGATGCCCCTGGACCTCACCCACCCACCCGACCGGGAAGCCCTGGCCTTCCTGCCCGGCTACCGCGACGCCTACGTGAACACCCGTCCCGGCGACGTGTTCACCATCGACGTCACCCTGCCGACCGGTCGGCTGACCGTGACCGCAGACGGCCTCTCGGCTCGGGCCACCGGACCGGACGGCCCACCGATCAGTGCAGAGGTGTACGAGAACGGCACGGAGGCGCAGACCCGCCAGCGCCTCGACGCCGCCGCCACCGTGCTGGGGATCGACCCGGCCGAGGTCACCGCCACCCTCACCCCGTCGACGAGCGGAGCGCCCAACCCCTGGGGCTCTCAGGCCTCCTTCGGCGAGCGCGTCCAGCGGTCCTGGGACCGACCGGTCGCCCCCGGCGTCTCCATCGACGTGAGAGTCGACATGACCCTGGGCCGCGCCGATGAGTTCGCCGGGTCGATCCGCTACCAGCTGGCCTTCGGCTGATGTCGTTCGACCAGGCGTCACTGGTCGCCGCCGACATCGACCCGTGGGCGCTGACCGAGAAGCTGGCCAGCGCACCCCCCTGCCCCCCGCCCTGGGCACGGCGGCGCCGCGGCGTGGTGATCGCGTTGTTGCTCGCTGCTGTGTGTGTGCTCTCTGGGGGCTGTTCGGTGGTGGAGCTGCGTTCGGGCAACAACGCGCCGGGGTCGGTGCTGGACGGGAACCGGCTCTCCTT
>NZ_JAAGWK010000006.1 GCF_010685995.1 Goekera deserti
CCCCGGCGAGGTGGTGCTCATCGACGTCACCCTGCCGAGCGGTCAGCTGACCTGGACCGCGGGCGGCCTCGCGGCATGGGCCGCCAGCCCGGACGGCCCACCGACCGGCGCCGCGGTCTACGAGAACGGCACGGAGGAGCAGACCCGCCAGCGACTGGACGCCTCCGCGGCCCTGCTGGGCATCGACCCGGCCGAGGTCATCGCGACCCTCACTCCCTCGGCGAGCGGCACACCCAACCCCTGGGGGTCCCCCGGCTCTTCCGGTGAGCGCGTCCAGCGGTCCTGGGACCGCCCGGTCGCAGCTGGGATCTCGATCACCGTGGACGTCGACGTGGCCCTCGGGCAGGCCGGCCCGTTTGCCGGGTCGGTCCGCTACCAGCTGGCCTTCGGCTGATGCCGTTCGACCATGCGTCACCGGGTCCCCCGAATGGGCGATCCGGCACGCCCGACCCGCTCCGACCTGGGAAGCTGCAGTCCCCGAGACGGATCGAGGTGCAGCGCCTGATGGACCCCTGGCCCGCCGGGCGCCGACCACGTCCCGGCGTCGTCGTGGCGCTGGTGCTCGCCGTCGTGTGTGTCCTCACCGGAGGTTGTTCCGTGGTGCAGCTGCGTTCGGGCAACAACGCGCCGGGGTCGGTGCTGGACGGGAACCGGCTCTCCTTCGACCTCACCACCCGCCCC
>NZ_JAAGWK010000007.1 GCF_010685995.1 Goekera deserti
GCCGACCCGCGCGGACGTCGGGATGACCGGCGACCGCCAGTCCCGCTCCTACCAGGCCGACGACGAGGACCTCGACGTCACCGTGCAGCTGCCTACCGGCACCCTGCAGATCCCCGCCCGCATCGTCAACATCGCCATCAACGGCGCCGGCGGCGACAGCTACGACGACGGCCCGCGGGAGCCCAAGTTCTTCTCGATCAACCGACAGTTCGCCCTCGGTGAGGACGTGACCGCCAGCCTGCTCGCCGACGCCCCGCTGCTCGGCCTGGACCCCGCCGACATCACCCGGGTCACCCCGGGCCTGTCGGTCAGC
>NZ_JAAGWK010000008.1 GCF_010685995.1 Goekera deserti
GGAGAGAAACTTCAAGGCCTACCAGGCCGACGAGGAAGACTTCGCCGTCACGGTGCAGCTGCCGACCGGCACCCTGCAGATCCCGGCAGGGATCGTCTCGATCGACACCGACGGCGCCGGCGGTGTCGACAGCTACGGCGACGGCCCGCGGGAGCCCAAGTTCTTCTCGATCAACCGCCAGTTCGCCCTCGGTGAGGACGTGACCGCCAGCCTGCTCGCCGACGCCCCGCTGCTCGGTCTGGACCCCGCCGACATCACCCGGGTCACCCCGGGCCTGTCGGTCAGCGGCAACGCACCCGTGCCCCAGGCCGGGGTGCTGTACGGGTTCGTCGACGACTGGCTGTCCGCCCAGGTGCAGCTGCGCTCCTTCGCCGACAGCGTGCAGGTGCTCTACGAGTTCGAGGTGGACGTCTACCACAACCCCGCGATCGACCGGGTCCTCGTCGACGGCCGGATGCCGCTGGACCTCACCAGCCCACCCGACCGGGAAGCCCTGGCCTTCCTGCCCGGCTACCGCTCGGCACTGGTGCCCACCCGCCCCGGCGACGTGTTCGTCATCGACGTCACCCTGCCGACCGGTGAGCTCAGCTGGGTCGCGGACGACCTCGGGGCCTGGGCCACCGGACCGGACGGCCCCCCCACCTCCGCCGAGGTCCACCAGTTCGGCAGTGAGGCCGAGACCCGCCAGCGCCTGGAGGCCTCCGCCGCCCTGCTCGGGATCGACCCGGCCGAGGTCACCGCCACCCTCACTCCCTCGGCGAGCGGCACACCCAACCCCTGGGGCTCCCCCGGCTCCTCCGGCGAGCGCGTCCAGCGGTCCTGGGACCGCCCGGTCGCACCCGGCGTCTCCATCGACGTGAGAGTCGACATGACCCTGGGCCAGGCCGGCCCGCACGCCGGGTCTGTCCGCTACCAGCTCACCTTCGGCTGATGCCGTTCGACCAGGCGTCGCTGACCGCCGCCGCCGGCATCGACCCGTGGGCGCTGACCGAGAAGCTGGCCAGTGGCGACCCGGCCCAGATCCAGACGCTGGCCACCGCGTTCTGGTCCGCCGCCGGCGACGCCGACGACGCCCGGGCCAGCCAGAGCCGGGCCGACGAGTACGTCGCTGAGGGCTACACCGTGGACGGCTCGTCCCCGGTGGACTTCCAGGCTCAGGCCCGCTCGCTGCAGAGCAGCCCGGAGGAACTGACCCAGATCGCCCGCATCCTGGACAGCGTCGCCGCCGACCTCGACCGGGGCACCGATGCCGCGCAGCTCGAGCTGGAGGGGCTCGTCGGCGACGTGAACGCGGTCATCGCGGCGTACAACTCCTTTCTCTCCGGTCTCGGCCGACAGCTGCCTCCGGAGGACAGGGACGCGGTCGAGGCCGGGTACGTCGCCGACGCCGTCGCCGCCGTCCAGGCGCGTGGTGCGGTGATCTCCGGGCTGGTCGTCGACTACGAGGTCGCCCTGATCGGCTACACGAAGAGCCTCTCCGACCTCGGCTACGTGGCCCTGGAGGAGCTCGACGAGGGCCCGAACGCGCTGGCCGCGGAGCTGGACAACGAGGACGGCCTGCATGCCGGCGGGCCCAGCACGCAGCTGCCGCTGGATGCGGACCAGTTGCGCCGGCTGAAGCAAGCTGCGGAGGCGGCCGGCCTGCCCGCGGTGGACATGAAGCCCCTGCTGGCGCAGTACTACGCAGTGTTGGCCGCCGACCGGGCCGGGATCGACCTCGCCACCTGGGATCCCGGCCTGGGCGTGGACGGCAACCCGGGCACCATCAACGCCGTCTACGACTACTACGGCGACCTGTTCGCCCAGCACCCGGAACTGCAGTGGCTGGGCTTCGCCAACATGGTGGGCCCCACGTTCGCCGCCGGCTTCCAGGACCTGGACATGCTGCGCGACCTGGCGCGGGAGGTCGGCGACCGGATCGAGGAGCTCCCGGAGCCGTTGCGGGAGGCACTGCCCAGCGAGGTCCGCGCCCTGGCCGCGCTCGCCGATGTCGGCGACGGCGAGCTGGCGTGGTTCGAGACCCAGTTCCTGGCCATGCAGAAGCACATCTTCATGGACCAGGGCGGCATGCACGAGGCGTACCTGGCCGACGGCACCGACGGGATCGACACGATGGCCACCGCCGGGCTGGTCGACCGGAAGACCCAGCAGGCCTGGTCCGGCATCGAGTCCGGCGACCCGTCTCGGATCGCCGCCGCCACCGTCCAGTTCTCCGACCGCGAACAGAACCAGATCATCGACAAGCAGTACAAGCAGATGCGCGACCACCACGGGCTGGTCGGCGAGGGGTTCACCTACGGGATGAGCGTCATCGGCTCGGCGTCGGTGCCGGGCACCCGCACCCCGGGCGAGTACTCACCGCTGGACTTCGGCGGCTCGGTCACGTTCCCGGGTCTGCTGGTGGACACGACGCTCAGCGCCGAGGTGACCACCCCGCTGCCGGACTTCAACGTCGCTGACCGGGAATCCCGCTGGGACTACATCACCCACGACGCGCTGCCCCGCTACCAGGAGCTGATCGCCCAGGACCCGGACACGGTGTCTCGGATCGTCGCCTCGCCGATCGACCAGCGGATCGCCGAGCAACGGATCCTGGTCCGGCTGCCGGAGATCACCGAGGACCTCGTGACCAACTGGGACGTCGACGCCGACGTCGACGTGCACGGCCTGCCCTGGCCGCGCTGACCCTCAGCGCACCGGGTCGCCGGCCTCCTCGCCCAGCTCGGCCGCCAGCGCGGCGGCCGCCTCGCTGAGCAGGGCGACGATGCGGGGCACGTCCGCCAGGGTGACGCGCCCCTCCGGCCCGCTCACCGACAGCGCGGTCATCAGCGGCCCCCCGGGCACGGGGACGGCGACGCAGCGCACCCCGGTCTCCTGCTCGCCGTCGTCCACTGCGTGCCCCTGGCCGGCGATGCCCGGCAGCTGGGCCAGCAACCGGTCGGGGTCGGTGACCGTGGCGGGCGTGCGGGCCGGCATGCCGCCGCGCACCAGCAGCTCGCGCGCCGTTGCCGGAGGCAGCTGGGCCAGCAGCACCTTCCCGACGCCGGTGCAGTGCAGGTGCACCCGCCGGCCGACCTCGGTGAACATCCGCATCGAGTGCCGGGAGGGCACCTGGGCGACGTAGACCACCCGGTCGCCGTCCAGCATGGCGAGGTTGGCGGTCTCCCCGGTGGAGTCCACCAGCCGGCTCAGGTGCGGCTGGGCCCAGGTGCTCAGCCGGCGCGCGGCGCTCTCGCCCAGGTGGACCAGCCGAGGGCCCAGCACGTAGCGCCGGGAGGGCAGCTGGCGCACGTAGCCGCGAGCCACCAGGGTGCGGACCAGCCGGTGGATCGTCGACAGCGGCAGGCCGCTCTCGGCCGCGAGCCGGGACAGCGCCACCTCGCCGCCGGCCTCGGCCATGAGCTCCAGCAGCAGGAAGGCACGCTCCAGGGACTGGACCCCGTCCGAGCCACCTCCGGGCACCACTGCTCCTGACGCGCACGACCCGGCGGTGTTGCCCGGTGTTGTGACGGAGGATACGGTTTCCACCAATCAGCGAGTCGTTTCCGCATCGTGGGAGCGCACCAGATCGCCTGGTCGTCGACCGGCGAGCACACGAGGGAGAACGATGAGCACGGTCGACGGTGTGGAGATCACCGGCCCGATGGGCCCCCGGTTCGAGGAGGTCCTCTCACCGCGTGCGCTGGAGCTGATCGCGCTGCTGCACCGGGAGCTCGGCGGCCGGCGCCGGGAGCGGCTGGAGGCCCGGCAGGAGCGCGTCCGGGCACTCGCCGCCGGCGGCACCCTGGACTTCCTGCCCGACACCGCCCACATCCGGGACGACGACTCGTGGCGGGTGGCCGAGCCCGCGCCCGGCCTGGTCGACCGCCGGGTGGAGATGACCGGCCCGACGGACCGCAAGATGACCATCAACGCGCTGAACTCCGGCGCGAAGTGCTGGCTGGCCGACCAGGAGGACGCCAACTCCCCGCTGTGGGAGAACGTCGTGAACGGCCCGCTGAACCTGATGGACTCGATCGACCGCACCATCGACTTCACCAACGACGCCGGGAAGAGCTACACGCTCAAGCCCGACGACGAACTGCCGACGATCATCGTCCGGCCCCGCGGCTGGCACCTGCCGGAGAAGCACGTCACCGTCGACGGCGAGACGGCGTCCGGCAGCCTGGTCGACTTCGCGCTCTACCTGGTCAGCTGCGGGCAGAAGCAGATCGACCGCGGCCAGGGCCCCTACTTCTACCTGCCGAAGATGGAGAGCCACCTCGAGGCCCGGCTGTGGAACGACGCGTTCCTGCTGGCCCAGGACCACCTCGGCATCCCCCGCGGCACCATCCGGGCGACCTGCCTGATCGAGACCTACCCGGCCGCGTTCGAGATGGAGGAGATCCTCTACGAGCTGCGCGAGCACTCCTCGGGCCTCAACGCCGGCCGCTGGGACTACCTGTTCAGCGTGATCAAGACCTTCCGCACCCGGGGCGAGGACTTCACACTGCCCGACCGGAACTCGATCACCATGACGGTGCCGTTCATGCGGGCCTACACCGAGCTGCTGGTGCGCACCTGCCACAAGCGCGGCGCGCACGCGATGGGCGGCATGTCGGCGTTCATCCCGAGCAAGGACCCGGCGAAGAACGAGTTCGCGTACAACAAGATCACCGAGGACAAGACGCGCGAGGCCGGCGACGGCTTCGACGGCTCCTGGGTGGCCCATCCCGGCATGGTGCAGACCGCGATGGACGCCTTCGACGAGGTGCTCGGGGACGAGCCGAACCAGCTGGGCAAGCTGCGCGAGGACGTGCACGTCACCGCCGCGGACCTGCTGAACGTGAAGGCCACGCCCGGTGAGGTCACCGAGGCCGGCCTGCGGGCCAACATCAGCGTCGGCGTCCAGTACGTCGAGTCGTGGCTGCGCGGGTCGGGTGCGGCCGGCATCAACGGCCTGATGGAGGACGCCGCCACCGCGGAGATCTCCCGCAGCCAGGTGTGGCAGTGGCTGAACAACCAGGTCCGGCTGGCCGACGGGCAGGCCGTCACCCGCGAGCTGGTCGAGCGGCTGATCGAGGAGGAGATGGCGGTGATCGCCGACGCCAGGGGCGACGCCTTCGCCGGTGGCCGCTGGGACGACGCCCGGGCGCTGTTCACCGAGATGGCCCTCTCCGAGGAGTACCACGACTTCCTCACCGTCCCGGCGTACGAGCGCATGCCCTGACGTACCCCGCCGGCGGCCGGGACCCGCTCCCGGGCCGCCGACGGGCGCACACCCAGCAGGTCCGGCAGCGAAGGCGGAACCTCATGAGCGTCACGCACGGCACCACGACCACGGCCGGCCCGGTGCCGGGCGACACCCCGCCCGAGGCCACCTCGGCCACGGGCGATGCCCACCGCCACAGCGCGGGCATCGAGGCGGTGGGTCGCGTGGCCCGCGCCGTCCTGCCGGTCACCGGAGTGCTGTCCGACCCCACCCAGCTGCGCACCTACGAGTGCGACGGCCTGGCCCACTACCGGGTCACCCCCGCGCTGGTGGTGCTGCCGGAGACCACCGAGCAGCTGGCCGCCGTGGTGCGGGCCTGCGCCGCGCACGGCGTGCCGTTCGTGGCGCGCGGCTCCGGCACGGGGCTGTCCGGCGGGGCACTCCCCCGGGCCGACGGCGTGCTGGTGGTGACCTCCCGGATGCGCACGATCCGCGAGGTCCGCCGCGCCGACCAGCGCGCCGTCGTCGAGCCCGGCGTGATCAACCTGGCCGTCACCAGGGCCGTCACGGGCGAGGGCTACTACTACGCGCCCGACCCGAGCAGCCAGCAGATCTGCTCCATCGGCGGCAACCTCGCCGAGAACTCCGGCGGCGCGCACTGCCTGAAGTACGGGTTCACCAGCAACCACGTGCTGGGTGCGGAGCTGGTCACCCCGCAGGGCGACGTCGTCGCCCTCGGCGGCCTGGCCCCGGACTCCCCCGGCTACGACCTGCTCGGCACGGTCGTCGGCTCGGAGGGCACGCTCGGCATCGCGACGACGGCGGTCGTCCGGCTGGTGCGACTGCCGGAGGAGGTGCGCACGCTGCTGGTCGGCTTCCGCTCCACCGACGACGCCGGCGCGGCCACCTCGGCGATCATCGGCGCGGGCATCGTGCCGGCCGCCATCGAGATGATGGACGCCCTGGCCATCGAGGCCGCCGAGGCCGCGGTGCACTGCGACTACCCCGCGGGTGCCGGCGCGGTGCTGGTCATCGAGCTGGACGGCGCCGCCGTGGAGGTGGAGCACGAGTACGCGCAGGTGGAGCGGTTCTGCACCGAGCACGGCGCCTTCGAGCTGCGGCCGGCCACCGACGCCGCCGAGCGCGCCCTGATCTGGAAGGGCCGCAAGAGCGCCTTCGCCGCGGTGGGCCGGATCAGCCCCGACTACATCGTGCAGGACGGCGTCATCCCGCGGACCGCGCTGCCCGAGGTGCTGCGCGCGATCGCCGAGCTGTCGTCGTCCTCCGGGGTGCGGGTGGCCAACGTGTTCCACGCCGGCGACGGCAACCTCCACCCGCTGGTGCTCTTCGACGACGCGCAGCCCGGAGCCGGCAAGGCCGCCGAGCAGGTCAGCGGGGCGATCCTGGACCTCTGCATCAACCACGGTGGGTCGATCACCGGCGAGCACGGCGTCGGCGTGGACAAGGCCGCGTACATGCCGAGGATGTTCAGCGACGACGACCTGGACACCATGCAGCTGGTGCGCTGCGCGTTCGACCCGGACGGGATCAGCAACCCCGGCAAGCTCTTCCCGACGCCCCGGCTGTGCGGTGAGGTGCCCGGGAAGAGGAAGCACGCGCACCCGCTGGTCGAGGCGGGCCTGGCGGACGCGTTCTGATGGCCCCGACCGGCGACACGGTCAGCCTGGACGCCGCCCGGACCGCGCTGTCCGGCGCCTGCGACGACGTCCGGGAGGCGACCGCGGCCGACGCCGTCGACGGGGTGCCCGCCTCCCTGGTCGCCCGCCCGGCCAGCACCGCCGAGGTGGGCGAGGTGCTGCGCGCCGCGGCCGGGCACGAGCTCGCCGTCGTCCCGCGCGGCCGGGGCACGAAGAGCACGTGGGGCCGGGCGCCGGAGCGGGCCGACCTGGTGGTCGACCTCAGCCGGATGTCCGCGGTGCTCGACCACGCCGCCGGCGACCTCGTCGTCGAGACCCAGGCCGGCGCGCTGCTCGCCGACGTCCAGGCGGTCGTGGGCACCGCCGGGCAGCGGCTGGCGCTCGACGAGCCGGTGCCCGGGTCCAGCATCGGCGGCACCCTGGCCACCAACAGCAGCGGCCCGGGCCGGCTCGCCGTGGGCACCGCGCGCGACCTGCTCATCGGCGTCACCGTCGTGCGGGCCGACGGCGTCGTGGCCCGGGCCGGTGGCCGGGTGGTGAAGAACGTGGCCGGCTACGACCTGGGCAAGCTGGTCATCGGCTCGTTCGGCACGCTGGCCGTGGTCACCGAGGCCGTGTTCCGGCTGCACCCGGTCGCCCCCGCGCGGCAGTGGGTCACCGTCGGCGTCGACTCGGCCGGGCGCGCCCAGGAGCTCGCCCAGCGCGTGGTGCACTCCCAGCTCGTCCCGGCCGCCGTCGAGGTCGACTGGCCGGGCGACGGCGATGGTGGCGCGGGTTCGCTCGGCGTGCTGCTCGAGGGCACCCCCGCGGGCGTCGAGACCCGGACGGCCGCGCTGACCGGCCTGCTCGGCGGCGGCACCGCGGCCGGCACCGCCCCGGCCGGCTGGGGCCGGTACCCCTGGGACGACGACGGCGTGACCGGCCGCGCGACCGCGCTCAAGGCGACCGTGGCGCTGTCGGGGGTGGCCGGTGCGCTCGACGCCGGCCGGCGGGCCGCGACCGACGCCGGGACGACGCTGAGCTGGCGCGGGTCGGCCGGCGCGGGCGTGCTCTACGGCGCGCTGCCGGCCACCGCCGGCCCGGACGCCGTGGCCGCCGTCCTCGGCCCGCTGCGGGCGGCCTGCGCCGCGGCCGGCGGCGCGCTCGTCGTGCTGGACGCCGCACCGGAGGTCGAGGCCGCGGTGGACACCTGGGGCCCGGTCCCGGCGATCGACCTGATGCGCCGCGTGAAGGAACGGTTCGACCCGGAGCGCCGGCTGGCGCCCGGACGGTTCGTGGGAGGCATCTGATGGTCCACTCCACCGGGGAGACCCGGCAGCAGCTGCCCCCCGAGGAGCCCCCGGGCACCGGCGCCCAGGCGCACGGGCCGGTGCCGGTGGGCACGCCCGCGGTGCGTCCGGCGTTCGACACCGAGCACCCGCCGTCGGCCGCGCTGATCGGTGACTGCGTGCACTGCGGGTTCTGCCTGCCCACCTGCCCCACGTACACGCTGTGGGGCGAGGAGATGGACTCCCCGCGCGGCCGGATCGACCTGATGAAGGCCGGGCTGGAGGGCGCGCCGCTGTCGGACACGATGGTGCAGCACTTCGACGCCTGCCTGGGCTGCATGGCCTGCGTGACCGCCTGCCCGTCCGGCGTGCAGTACGACGAGCTCATCGAGGCCACCCGGGTGCAGGTCGAGCGGCACCACCAGCGCCCGGCCGGCCAGCGGGCGCTGCGCGCGGCGATCTTCGCGCTGTTCCCCTACAAGCGGCGCCTGCGGGCGATGCGCGGGCCGCTGCGCGCCTACCAGGCCAGCGGGCTGTCCGGCATGCTGCGGCGGAGCAAGGTGCTGGACCGGCTCGCCCCGACCCTGGCCGCGATGGAGGCCCTGGCACCGCCGCTGGAGAGGCGGGAGAAGCTGCCCGAGCGGGTGCCGGCGGTGGGCCAGCGGCGGGCCGTCGTCGGGATGCTCACCGGCTGCGTGCAGGGCGAGTTCTTCCCCGCCGTCAACGCCGCCACCGCCCGGGTGCTCGCCGCCGAGGGCTGCGACGTGCTGATCCCCCGCCGGCAGGGCTGCTGCGGGGCGCTGTCGGTGCACAACGGCCGCCAGGAGGAGGCCGAGCGCTTCGCCCGGGCCACCGTGGACGCCTTCGAGCGGGCCGGCGTGCAGACCGTGGTGGTCAACGCCGCCGGCTGCGGGTCCAGCATGAAGGAGTACGCCGACCTGCTGGCCGACGACCCCGCCTACGCCGAGCGGGCGGCCCGCTTCGCGGCCTCGGTGCGCGACGTGTCCGAGCTGCTCGCCGAGCTGGGCACCGTCGCCCCCCGGCACCCGGTCGACATGACCGTCGCCTACCACGACGCCTGCCACCTGGCGCACGCCCAGGGCGTCCGCGCGCAGCCCCGCGCGCTGCTGCGGGAGATCCCGGGCCTGCAGCTGCGGGAGATCGCCGACCCGGAGATCTGCTGCGGCTCGGCCGGCATCTGGAACGTGCTCAACCCCGAGCCCGCCCGCGAGCTGGGCGACCGCAAGGCACGCACGATCGCCGACACCGGCGCCGAGCTGCTCGTCACGGCCAACCCGGGCTGTCTCATGCAGGTCGCGTCCTCGCTGGAGCGCCAGGGCACCCGCATCGGCCTGGCGCACACCGTCGAGGTGCTCGACGCGTCCATCCGCGGCATCCCCGTCCGGGGGCTGGGCATCCAGCGCTGAGCGCGGCCCCCGCGCGGGCCGGCACCGGTGTCCCTGCGCACGACGAGGTGAGGAGCCGGTGGCCCTGGTCGCCGGGGTCCCTTCGCCGTCGCCCAGGTCGTCGCCGCCGACCACGTGCTGGCCACGTGCGTGATCGTGGTGCTGCAGTCGACCGCCGTCCTGGACTGGATGGTGCCCGGCTGACCGCTGCACGCACGGCCAGGGACCTACCGGTCGCGGTGCAGGGCCCCGCCCGGGGCGTGCGCCGGGTCGGGGACACCGCGCTCCTTCAGCTCCCGGGCCTCGCCGAGGCGGTTCAGCCGGCCCAGCAGCTCGGCCAGGGTGGCCACGTCGGAGGACGGCCAGTCCGACAGGTCGGCCTCCCAACGGGCACGCCGGGCGTCCCGGATCTCGCTGAGCCGCCGGTGGCCCTCGGGTGACGTCGACAGCACGTGGGCGCGGCCGTCGTCGGGGTCGGGCGCGCGGTCGACGAGGCCGGCAGCCACCAGCGAGGCGACCTGGCGGCTGACCGTGCTCTTGTCCAGGCCCAGCTTCGCCACCAGGTCGCTGGCCCGCAGCGGGCCGGAGTCGTCCAGCAGCACCAGCAGGCCGTAGGCGGCGCCGTCCAGCCCGCGGTGCAGCTCCCCGGCCAGGCGCGTGGTGATGGCCCGCGCCCGCCGCAGCAGCAGGGCGACTTCGCGTTCGAGGTCCACGTAGGCCGCCCGGGCCGGGACCGTCGTCGAGGTGGTCACGTCCTCTACCACGTGCGGTGGGCCTCACAGGTTCCGCGCCGTCCCCGTTCCGTGGGGGTCACCGGTCGGCGCGCGGCCGCCAGACGACGAGTGCCGAGCTCGACGCCACCCGTGGCACCAGGTCCCCGTGGTACCCCGACCGGACGGCGGCCTCGGCGGCGAACCGCAGGTGCTCGGACCGCTCGAGCTGGTCCAGCAGCTCGTGCACCCGGCTCTGCAGCGCCTCCACCTGCGACTCCAGCTCGATGATGCGCTTGATGCCGGCCAGGTTGACGCCGTCCTCCTGGCTGAGCCGCTGCACCTCCCGGAGCAGCGCGACGTCGCGCGGGCTGTAGCGCCGGCCGCCCCCGGCCGTGCGGCCCGGGCTGACCAGCCCGAGCCGGTCGTACTGCCGCAGCGTCTGCGCGTGCATGCCGGCCAGCTCCGCGGCCACGGAGATCACGAACACCGGCGCGTCCTCGGCGATGCTGCGCGGCGCCGACCGGTCGGCCGGGGCCGTCACGACCGGGTCCCTGCGACGACCGCTGCGGTGACCTCCGGCCGGGGGTCGTCGACGAGCTCGGCGGCGAGCGCCTCGACCGCCGCGCGGGCCGCGGGGCTCAACCGGGAGGGCACGGCGACCTCGACGGTCACCAGCAGGTCACCGGCGTGCGACTTCGCCTGGACGCCGCGCCCGCGCACCCGGAAGGTGCGCCCGCTGGCCGTCCCGGCCGGGACCTTGAGCGACACGACGCCGTCCAGGGTGGGCACCGTGAGGGTGGTGCCGAGCACCGCCTCCGGGTACGTCACCGGGACCGTGAGCAGCAGGTCGTCGCCCTTGCGCTCGAACAGGTCGTGGCCGGAGACGTGCACGACCACGAACAGGTCGCCCGCCGGGCCACCGCGACGGCCGGGCGCGCCCTTGCCGCCCAGCCGGATCCGCTGCCCGTCCTTCACCCCGGCCGGGATGCGCACCGTGATGGTGCGGGTCTGCGTGGTCACGCCGCTGCCCTTGCAGTCGCGGCACGGGTCGTCGACCACCGACCCGCTGCCGCGGCACTCGCGGCACGGCTCGGAGAAGGCGAACGCGCCCTGGCTGCGGCTGGTCACGCCGGCGCCCTGGCACACCGGGCAGGTGCGCGGGGAGGTGCCGGGGCGGGCGCCGTTGCCGTGGCAGGTCGGGCAGGTGCCGGGGCTCTCCATCCGCAGCGGGACGGTCACCCCGAGCGCGGCCTCGTCGAAGGAGAGCGTCGCCTCGGTCTCGACGTCCTGGCCGCGGGCCGGGCCGGACGCCGCCTGGCTCCGGCCGCGCGGGCCGCCCGCGGCACCGCCGCCGAACAGCCCGCCGAAGATGTCACCGATGCCGCCGGCGCCACCCGCCCGGCCGCCGGCACCGGCCTGGGTGAACAGGTCGCCGAGGTCGAAGGGCTGGCCGCCACCTGCCGCACCGCCGGGGAAGCCGCCGGCGCCGCCCGGGCGGAAGCCGCCGGAGCCGAACAGCCGGCGCGCCTCGTCGTACTCGGCGCGCCGCTTGGCGTCGGACAGGACGTCGTAGGCCTCCGACACGTCCTTGAAGCGCGCCTCGGCGGCCGCGTTGTCCGGGTTCTTGTCCGGGTGCAGGTCACGGGCGAGCGCGCGGTAGGCCTTCTTGATGGTCGCCGCGTCGGCGTCCTTGGCGACGCCCAACGCGGCGTAGTAGTCCTTCTCGATGAAGTCCCGGGTGCTCATCGGGCGCCCCCTCTCGTGGTCGTGGGATGACGGTGGCCGGCCCGGGGGCCGGCCACCGGCCTGTCCGGTGCGGCGGAGCTGCTCAGCTCGTGCCGGCCGGGCCGGCGTCCGCCGGCTCGTCCGTCGCCGCGGCCACGGGGGGCTGGCCGTCGACCGACGGGGCCGGCTCCGCCGCCGCCGCCGGGGACTCCGGGTCGCTCACGCCGACCATCGCCGGGCGCAGCACCCGGTCCCCGCGCCGGAACCCCTGCCGGAGCACCGTCGTCGCGGTCGGGACCTGGACGTCGGGCGAGGTGCCGTGCATGACGGCCTCGTGGAACGCCGGGTCGAACGGGTCGCCGGGGGCGCCGAAGCCCTCCACGCCCAGCCCGTCCAGCAGGCCCAGCACGCGGTCGGCGACGACCTTGAACGCACCGGTGAGGTCACCGTGCTCCCGGGCCCGCTCGATGTCGTCGACGACCGGGATCAGCTGGGCGGCGAACCGCTCGGCGGCCTGGTCGAGCACCAGCACGCGGTCGCGCTCGACGCGCCGCCGGTAGTTGGCGTACTCGGCCGACACCCGCTGCAGGTCCTCCGTGCGCTCGGCCAGCTGGCGGGCGCCGTCGTCCTCGGTCCCGGCGGTGGGGAGCTCGTCGCCCTCGGCCGGGATGTCCTGCTCGCTCATCTGCTCTCCTGTCAGGTGCTCAGCGAGGGAGTGCCGTGGCCGGCCCGGCCCGTCCCCTCACGGGGTGCGGGCCGGGCCGGCCGGGCGGTCACCTGCGGTCGTTGTCCTCGTCGACGATCTCGGCGTCGACGACGTCGTCGTCGCTGCCCGTCGTCGTCGAGCCCGTCGGTGCGTCGGCCCCACCGGGGGCGGCACCGGCGGCGCCGGCGTCGGCCTGCTGGGCGTAGAGCGCGCCACCGACCTCCTGGGAGATCCGCGCGACGTTCTCCTGCGCCGTCTTGATGGCGGCGATGTCCGAGCCACCGAGGGCACCGCGCAGGACGCCGAGCGCCTCACCCAGCTCCGTCTTCTTGTCCTCGGGGATCTTCTCGCCGTTCTCCGCGAGGAACTTCTCGGTCTGGTACTGCAGCGACTCGGCCAGGTTGCGGGTCTCGGCCTCGTCGCGGCGGCGCTTGTCCTCCTCGGCGTGCGCCTCGGCGTCCTTCATCATCCGCTCGATGTCGTCCTTCGGGAGGGCCGACCCGCCGGTGATCGTCATCGACTGCTCCTTGCCCGTGCCGAGGTCCTTGGCGTGGACGTGGACGATGCCGTTGGCGTCGATGTCGAAGGCCACCTCGATCTGCGGGACGCCGCGGGGCGCCGGCGGCAGACCGGTCAGCTCGAACATGCCGAGCTTCTTGTTGTAGGCGGCCATCTCGCGCTCGCCCTGGAAGACCTGGATCTGCACGGACGGCTGGTTGTCGTCGGCCGTCGTGAAGATCTCCGAGCGCTTCGTCGGGATCGTGGTGTTGCGCTCGATCAGCTTGGTCATGATCCCGCCCTTGGTCTCGATGCCCAGGGAGAGCGGGGTGACGTCGAGCAGCAGGACGTCCTTGACCTCGCCGCGGAGCACACCGGCCTGCAGCGCGGCACCCACGGCGACGACCTCGTCGGGGTTGACGCCCTTGTTGGGCTCCTTGCCCCCGGTGAGCTCGCGGACCAGGTCGGACACGGCGGGCATCCGGGTGGAGCCACCGACGAGGACGACGTGGTCGATCTGCCCGACGGTGATGCCGGCGTCCCGGACGGCCTGGTTGAACGGGGCCTTGGCCCGGTCCAGCAGGTCCTGGGTCAGCCGCTGGAACTCCGCGCGGGTGAGCGTGACGTCCAGGTGCAGCGGGCCGTCGGCACCGGCGGTGATGTACGGCAGGTTGATGTTGGTCGACTGCGCGCCGGACAGCTCGATCTTGGCCTTCTCGGCGGCCTCGCGCAGCCGCTGCAGGGCCAGCTTGTCCTTCGACAGGTCGATGCCGTTGGCGGCGTTGAAGGTCTTGACCAGGTGGTCCATGACCTTCTGGTCCCAGTCGTCGCCACCGAGACGGTTGTCACCGGCGGTCGCCTTGACCTCGATGACGCCGTCGCCGATCTCCAGCAGGCTGACGTCGAACGTGCCGCCACCGAGGTCGAACACCAGGATGGTCTGCTCGGTCTCGCCCTTGTCCAGGCCGTAGGCCAGCGCCGCGGCGGTGGGCTCGTTGACGATGCGCAGGACGTTCAGGCCGGCGATCTCACCGGCCTCCTTGGTGGCCTGGCGCTGCGCGTCCTCGAAGTACGCCGGCACCGTGATGACGGCGTCGGTGACGGGCTCGCCCAGGTAGGTCTCGGCGTCGCGCTTGAGCTTCTGCAGGATGCGGGCGCTGATCTCCTGCGGGGTGTACTGCTTGCCGTCGATGGCGTCGGTCTTCCACGTCGTGCCGATCTCGCGCTTGACGCTGCGGATCGTGCGGTCGACGTTGGTGACGGCCTGGTTCTTCGCCGACTGGCCGGTGAGCACCTCACCGTTCTTGGCGAAGGCCACGACCGAGGGCGTGGTGCGGGAGCCCTCGGAGTTGGCGATGACCGTCGGCTCACCGCCCTCCAGGACGGCGACGACGGAGTTGGTGGTGCCGAGGTCGATGCCGACTGCTCGTGCCATGGGTGATGGCCTCTCTTCCGTGTGCGTGGTGGTGCTGGCCGGGGAGCTGGGCGGCCGGGGGCACTCCCCTGGGGTCCCGGGGCACTGCGACCCTGTCCCCAGGGCGCCTTGCGCCGACCGCGCTCAACTTTCCTGCCCACCGTAACGGCATGCCCTGAAACCGTGTTCCCCGGGTCCGTGCCGTGGGCTGAGATCGCGGTCACATCTCTGGTTTCTTGCTCGCGCGGCCTGCCCAGCCGCCGGCCCCCAGGTCACCCGCTGTCAGCCCCCACCGGACCCACCGCCGCCGGCCGCGAGACCCCCGGGCGACGCTCACGAGGACCCCGGGCGACGTACCGGAACCGGGCGGTGCGGCGCGCCTCACAGGAAGTGCCCGGCACGAGGTGGTTACCGGTGAGTAACCTGCTGGTCCGGTAGCTAGGGTGCGCGGGAGGTGTGTGCGCGAACCCCCAGCGCGCTGCCAGTCGAGAGGAACACCGTGGGTCCCCTGCAGATCGTCCTGGGCACGTTGTGCGTGCTGCTGCTCGTCGTCGCGACCGCCATGGCCACCCTGGCGGTGCGCAAGATGCTGGCCGTCATCAAGACCGGCCAACCCGACAGCAGCCGCTCCGGCCCGGTCGGCACCCGGCTGAAGACCCTCGCGGTCGAGTCGCTCGGGCACACCCGGATGCTCAAGTGGTCGGCCATCGGTGCGGCGCACTGGTTCGTGATGGTCGGCTTCTACGGGCTGTTCCTCACCCTGGTCGAGGCGTTCGGCGAGGTCTTCCACCCCGAGTTCCACCTGCCGCTGATCGGCAACTGGGGCGTCTGGAACCTGTTCGTCGACCTCATCGGCCTGGGCACGGTGCTCGGGATCGTCTACCTGATCATCCGGCGCCAGCAGGACCACCCGCGCCGCACCGGGCGCAACGGGCGGTTCACCGGCTCCAACCAGGGTCGCGGCTACTTCGTCGAGGCCGTCGTCCTGGTGATCGGGCTCTGCATCCTGTCGATCCGCGCGGCCAAGATCGCCAGCGGCATCGACGACGCGCCGAGCTGGTCGCACCCGGTGTCCACGGCCCTGTCGAACCTGTTCCCGGACAACGCCGACCTGGTCAGCGTCATCGCCTTCGTCAAGATCGTGGTCAGCCTGGCCTGGCTGATCGTCATCTCGCGCACGCTCACCATGGGCGTGGCCTGGCACCGGTTCAGCGCCTTCTTCAACATCTACTTCAAGCGCGAGGCCGCCGGCGCCCCGGCGCTCGGCCCGCTGCAGCCGATGACCTCCGGTGGCAAGCCGATCGACTTCGAGGACCCCGACGAGGACGCCGTCTTCGGCCGCGGCAAGATCGAGGACTTCACCTGGAAGGGCATGCTCGACTTCACGACCTGCACGGAGTGCGGTCGGTGCCAGAGCCAGTGCCCGGCGTGGAACACCGGCAAGCCGCTGTCGCCCAAGATGGTCGTGATGGACCTGCGGGACCACCTCTACGCCAAGGCCCCGTACCTGGTCGGCGCCCGCACCGTGGGCGACGGCAAGGGCGAGGACGCCGGCGGTGAGTCCACGATGCAGCCGGAGCAGCCGTCGGCCGAGCAGACCTGGTACTCCGGGTTCTCCCGCATCCAGGGCACCAACGACGCGCAGGCCGAGCGGCCGCTGGTCGGCACGCTGGAGGAGGGCGGGGTCATCGACCCCGACGTGCTGTGGAGCTGCACCAGCTGCGGCGCCTGCGTCGAGCAGTGCCCGGTGGACATCGAGCACGTCGACCACATCATGGACATGCGCCGCTTCCAGGTGCTGATCGAGTCCAACTTCCCCTCTGAGGCCGGCGTGATGCTGCGCAACCTGGAGAACCGGGGCAACCCGTGGGGTGTGGGCGGCAGCGCCCGCGAGGACTGGATGAAGGACCTGGACTTCCCCGTCCGCAAGGTCGAGGGCGAGATCGACGACGACGTCGAGTACCTGTTCTGGGTCGGCTGCGCCGGCGCCATCGACGACCGCGCCAAGAAGGTCACCAAGGCCGTCGCCGAGCTGCTGCACATGGCCGGCGTCGAGTTCGCCGTCCTCGGCTCGGGCGAGACCTGCTCGGGCGACCCGGCCCGCCGGATGGGCAACGAGTTCGTGTTCCAGCAGCTCGCCATGGAGAACGTCGAGACGCTGAACACCGTCTTCGAGGGCCGCGAGCCCGGCCGCCGCAAGATCGTGGCCACCTGCCCGCACTGCTTCAACTCGCTCAACCGCGAGTACCCGCAGGTCGGCGGCGACTACGACGTCGTGCACCACACGCAGCTGCTGGGTCAGCTGATCGAGGAGGGCCGGCTCACCCCGGTCACCCCGATCGACCGCAAGGTGACCTACCACGACCCCTGCTTCCTGGGCCGGCACAACAAGGTCTACACGCCCCCGCGGGAGATCCTGGACTCCGTCAAGGGCCTGCGCACGCAGGAGATGCACCGCTGCAAGGACCGCGGTTTCTGCTGCGGCGCCGGCGGTGCCCGGATGTGGATGGAGGAGAAGATCGGGTCGCGGATCAACGTGAACCGCACCGAGGAGGCCCTCGAGCTGAACCCGGACGTCATCTCCACCGCCTGCCCGTTCTGCATCACGATGCTCAGCGACGCGGTGACCAGCAAGCAGCAGAAGGGCGAGGCCAGCGAGCACGTCGAGGTCCTGGACGTCAGCCAGATCCTGCTGCGCTCCATGGCAGGAGTCGGCACGCCCGGGACCGGGTCCGGCCCCGGCGTCGGCACCGAGCCCGACGACCCGGCCGGTGCCGGCTCCCCGCTCACCGAGCACTGAGGGGTCGGGGCCCGTGTCCCCCTTCCTGCGCATCCCCCTCGGACTGGCGCTGGCGGCCGCCGGGCTCCTGGTCGCCGTGCTGGTCGACGACGACGCGGGGTGGGAGCTGGCCGTGGTGGCGGCGCTGCTCGTCCCCGGCGTCTACCTGCTGGTCTCGCCGTCGATCCCGCTGCTGCAGCGCCCGCCGGCGGCGGACCGGCAGCGGCCGCCGCTGGTCATCGGCCCCGTGGTGCGCGGGCGCTGGGAGGCGCTGAACAGCCCCACCAGCAAGGTGCCCAGCCACGGCACGCACGCCTTCGCCCAGACCTACGCCGTGGACCTGCTCGCCGAGGGTGACCTCCGGCGCCCGGGCCCGGCCCTGAGCCGGCCCGAGGACTTCGGCTCGTTCGGGACGCCGGTCTGCAGCCCGGTCGCCGGCACCGTCGTGCGCGCCCGCGACGGCCGGCGCGACCACCGCAACCGCCGCGGGCTGCTCGGCTTCGCCCTCTTCTTGCCGGAGTCGATGCTGCGCTCGGTCGCAGGGATGGACCGGGTCCTCGGCAACCACGTCATCGTCCGCGCGACCGACGAGGAGACGGGGGCACTGCCCGCCTGGGGGCGCCGCGGAGCCGGGTCACCGCACGTGCTGGTGGCCCACCTGCAGCGCGGCAGCGTCACCGTCCGACCGGGCGACCAGGTCGGCCTCGGCGACCCGCTGGGCCGCTGCGGCAACTCTGGCAACACCACCCAGCCGCACGTGCACGTCCAGGCGATGGACGGCCCGGACCCGCGGCGGGCGACCGGCGTGGCCTTCCACGTCGACGGCGCCTCGGGCGTGGCCGAGCTGCCGGCCAACGGGGTCACCGGCGACTTCTGACACCACCGCACCGGTCGCTCCGCGGGACCCACCGGCACACCGCGCCGGGCACTCCAGAGGCCCGACGGCGCCGGGCTCACCGGCGCCCGGCGCCGGGTGCGTCAGCCCGCCGGAGCTGCCCGGGCGCACACCCGCCGACCCCGCGCGCTCCGTCGGTGTCCGGGACCGGACACCGACGGACGGCCGTGTCCGGATCCGGACGTCGACCGCCGTCCGCGTTGTCCGTGGGGTGTGTCCCCGTCCACAGTCGAGGTGACCGCAACGGTCGCGACGGACCCCGACTCGGAGACGGAGAAGGACACATGTTGCTGGACAAGGTGAACGCGGAGCCGGCCCTGAGCGCCGCACTCTCCCCCGCAACGGCCACCGGCACCCTCGTGCCGGTCATGGCCACCCCGGCGGCGTTCGCCGCCATCGGTGCCGCGGGCGCGGCGAAGGCGGCCGGTGCCGTCGTCGGCGCGGGCGCGGTGACCGGTGCGGCCTACGTCGCCTACAAGGTCGCCACCGGCTGACCCCGGTCACGCCACCGCCGGGCCGGCGACCCGCCGGGCACCGGCACCCCCCTCCCGCACGGTCAGACACAGGAGCCCACAGATGTTGCTGAACAAGGTCAACGCAGAGCCGTCCCTCCGCCGGTCCCTCTCCCCCGGCATCCCGGTCCTCACCGCCTCGCCGGTGATGGCCACGCCGGCCGCCTTCGCCGCCGGCGTCGTGGCCGGCGCCAAGGCCAGCGCCATCCTCACCGGCGCGGCCGGTGTGGGTGTGGCGGTCAAGACCGCGCAGAAGTGACCCCCGGTGGTGGGTCCCCGACACCACGGGGACCCACCACCCCCGCACCCGCAGCCCCTCCCTCGCGGCCGACGGCGGCCGCCGGCACCGAAGAGCAGGAGAGACGACGTGACGACCGTGTTGCAGCCGGCCCTCACCGCTGCCCGCACCGCATTCGACCAACCCCTGAGCACCGCCGAGCGACTGTCGGCCGTGACCCACCTGCTCTCCAGCGTGGAGTACATGGTCCGCCCGGAGGACCGCCGGCCCGGTGGGCTGAACGGGTGGGAGCACACCCGAGAGCAGGTGCGGTCCAAGACCCGCCTCGGCCAGGCCGTCCGCGACCTCGTGGCGCGGGAACCGGTCACCCAGGCGCTGCACGCCTCGCGGGTCGTCGCCGCCGGGGTGCTCGTCGCGCCGCGCCGGAGCAACCGGTCCCGGCTGCTGGCCAACGCCTGGCTGGTCGGAACGCAGCTGGTGCTCTACCCGCGGCACCTGTTCGGCACCGACGGCTCGGACCAGGTCTCGTTCCTCGTGCAGTCCGCGGCCACGCTGGGCCGGGCCGGGGGCAGCGACGCGACACGCTGGGCCGCGGTGCAGTTCATCGGCGCCCAGACCGTGCTCTCCTACGGCGCGTCCGGCTGGGCCAAGCTGCCCGGTGACGCGTGGCGGTCCGGGGAGGCCCTGCGCGGCATCATGCGTACCCAGACCTACGGCGACCGGTGGCTGTTCGAGCAGCTGGACCGGCACCCTGCCGCGGCCCGCCTGCTGTGCCACAGCGTGCTGGCGATGGAGTGCGGCTTCCCGCTGCTGCTGCTCGGGCGGGGGCGGTTCATCGAGGCCGGCCTGGCCACCATGGGCCTGTTCCACCTGGCCAACGCGCGGTTCATGGGGCTGTCCCGCTTCGCCTGGGCGTTCCTCGCCACCTACCCGGCGGCCCGGGCCCTCGCCCGGCGGACGGGGGCGTCGGCATGACCGCGGCCACGTTCCCCGCGCTCACCGCCCTGGGCCTGGCCGGCAGCCTCGGCGCCGGCCTCGTGCACCACGCCTACGCCTCGGTGCGGCACCTCGCCGACCACCCGGGGTTCGAGCGGCACGAGCGCCGCTGCGGCAGCGGCAACCTCGTCTCCTACCACGTGCGCCGCGGCCGGCCCGGCGGCGGGACCGTGGTCTGCGAGGCCGGTCTGATGAACACCTCGTCGGCCTGGTTGCTCGTCGCCGACCACGTCGACGCCGGCACGACCGTGGTGCTGGTCGACCGCGCCGGCTACCGGCGGTCGCTGCGCCGGTGCCCCGAGCGGTACTGCTTCCAGGAGTCCGTGGGCGACCTCGCCGAGGTGGTAGCCGAGGCCTCGGACCCGGCGGGGACGACGGTCCTCGCCGGCCACTCGATGGGCGGCTACCTGGCCCACCGGACGGCGGCCGGCATGCCCGGCCGGGTGCACGGCGTCGTCCTGGTCGACCCCACGCACCCGCGCGAGCTGCACCACTCGATGGCCCAGCGCTCGGGCTCGCGCGGCATGGACCTGACCCTCCGGCTCGGCCCGGGCTCGGCGGTGCTGGGCTGCGGCCTGCTGCTGGACAAGCGCAACCTGTTCGCCTACGCCGCGGACAACCCGCACCGGCGGGCGCTGCGCCTGGAGGTGTCCGCGTCGTCGACCTGGCGCGCGGCGCGGCGGGAGTGGGCCTACGCCTACGCGTTCATGGTCGACGGCGGGCGCGAACTCCAGCAGCTCGACGTCCCGGTGGTGGTGGCCGCCGCCGAGTCGACGCTGCAGGGCACCCCCGAGCACCGCGACCTCTACGACGAGTACGTCGCCAGCGGCTCCGGGGGTCACGTGCGCACGGTGCCGGGCAGCGACCACCTGTCGATCCTCGGCGCGGCAGCCCCGGCCGCGGCCACCGCGGCCGAGATCACCGCCCTGCTGGACCGGGCGAGCCGTGCCCGCCGTCCCCTCACCCCCGTCGGAGGTCGATCGTGACGCTCACCCGCAGCACCGTGCTGCAGCACGCAGTGCCCGCCGTCTTCGCCGGCTGGTTCGTGGCCAGCGTGCTGGGCCAGCACCCCGACCGCAGCTACGACCGGGTCCGCCGCCTGGACCGGACGGGCACCGGCGTGCTCATCCCCAACTGGCGGTTCTTCGCGCCGAACCCGGCCGTGGAGGACCAGCACTTCCTCTACCGGCTGGCCTCGGCCGACCTCACCGAGCACACCGAGTGGCGCGAGGTCTTCACCAGCGCCCCCCGCCAGCTGACGCACGCCTTCTGGTTCCCCGGACGGCGCACGGAGAAGGCCGTCTTCGACGTCGCCGCCGCCCTGGTGAACGGCCCGGAGAAGACGGCGAAGGGCGCCACGGCCGCCGCCGCCGCCCGGGACCTGATCTGCGACTTCGTGCGGTACCGGCTCACCCCCGAGCCGGGCTACCCGCTGTTCCAGGTGCTGCTGGTCCGCTACGCCGGCTACGACCACAGCGAGGACCCCAAGTACGACATGGTCTTCGACTACCGGCCGGTCGCCGGCGACGGCGCCACCGCGGCCCGGCTGCGGGGTGCGGCATGACCGCCGACGTGCAGTACGGGCCCGAGGTGGCCTCGGTCTACGACTGGTTCATCTCCCGGAACATACCGGTCGGCCCCACCCTGGAACGGCTGCGCCCGGCCGTCACCGGTGCGCGGGTGCTGGAGCTCGGGGTCGGCACCGGCCGGGTGGCCCTGCCGGTGGCAGCACTGGCCGAGCGCGTGGTCGGCCTGGACAACTCACCGGCCATGCTGGCCCGGCTGCGGGCCAAGGAGCTGCCCGCGAATCTGGACCTGGTGGAGGCCGACGTCCGCCACCGGCTCCCGCTCACCGGCCGCTTCCAGGCGGCGTACGCCACGCTGGGGTCACTGGCCTGCGTCCGGTCCCGCGCCGAGCTCGGCGCGGCACTGGCCCACGTCCGGCAGGTGCTCGAGCCGGGTGCGGCCTTCTGCTTCGACCTCTACTCGGTGCCGCTGTACCGGCAGCTGGCCGACCTGGGCCCGGTCACCATCCCCACCGAGGACCCTGCGGGCACCGCCACCTGCACCGTGGACGTCGACGGCGACCGGCTCACCACCGGGACCACCGTCGACCCGCTCGACGCACCGTCCGTGCACTTCAGCGAGCAGGTCCTGCTGATCGCACCCGACGAGGTGCGTGCCCTGCTCGCCGAGGCCGGCTTCACCGACGTGCACGTCGAGCCGGCCGGCCCGCACGAGCCCTACGACTGGTACCGCTGCCGCGCCGGGAGCGGTGCTGCCCCCACCGACCGCACTGGAGGACTGCCGTGCTGACCCGCCGACGCTCGACCTCGTTCGTGGTCGCGTTCTTCTTCGCCCTGCCCG
Source organism: Goekera deserti (assembly GCF_010685995.1). GTDB lineage: Bacteria > Actinomycetota > Actinomycetes > Mycobacteriales > Geodermatophilaceae > Goekera > Goekera deserti. The sequence goes on from NZ_JAAGWK010000008.1 coordinate 22,367, forward strand.
TGCTGGCCGTCGTCCTCCGGGACGAGTCCAGCGGTGCCGTGCCGGTGACGGCCGTGCTGGGTGCGCTCGGCGTCGCCGTGGTGCTCGCCGCGGGGCTGGGCGGACAGGAGCGGTCATGAGGATCCGGGCCGTCGCCGCCCGGCAGAAGGGCCTGCTCGCCGCCGGGGTGCTGGTCGGCCTGGCCGGGACGGCGGCGATGCTGCTGCAGCCGGTGCTGCTCGGCCGGCTCATCGCGAACGTGAGCGCCGGGGAGTCAGCGACCGGCCCGGTGGTCGGCATCGCCCTGCTGTTCGTGGCCGACGCCGTGCTGGCCACCCTGAACGTGTACCTGATCGGCCTGGCCGGCGAGAACATGGTGCTGGACATGCGCACCACGCTGACCGGCCGGTTGCTGCGCTCCCGGCTGGAGGCGTTCCGGCGCCTGGAGCACGGCGACGTGATGAACAGGACCCTGGCCGACACCTCGCTGGCCCGCCTCGCGCTGTCCTCGTCGGTGGCCCAGATGGTCACCTCCGCGTTCACCGTGGTCGGCTGCGTGGTGGCCATGGCCTGGATCGACTGGCGGCTGCTGCTGGCGGCGCTGGCTTGCCTGGGCCTCGCGGCCGGGGCCGGGCTGCTGCTGGCCGGGGCGGTGCGCCGGGCCGCCACCTGCAACCGCGAGGACACCAGCGCCTACGGGTCCGGCCTGCTGCGGGTGCTCGGGGCGCTCACCACCGTGAAGGCCTCGCGCGCCGAGGACCGGGAGGGCGAGCACCTCGCTGAGCTGGCCGGCAACGCCCGGCGCAGCGGCATCCGGGTGACCCGGCTGTCGGCGATGTTCCTGCCGGCGATCAACGTCGGCACCCAGCTGTCCCTCGCCGTGGTCATCACCTGGGGCATCGCCCGGACGGCGACCGGCACGCTGCAGCTGGCCGACCTCACCGCGTTCGTGATGTACCTGTTCTACCTGGTGTCCCCGCTGGTGCTCTTCTTCATGGGGCTGGGCGAGGTGCAGCAGGGCCGGGCGGCCATCGCGCGGGTGGTCGAGCTCGCCGACCTCGAGCAGGAGGAGGACGACGGCCGTACCGCGATCGCCGGCCACCCCCGGGCCGGCGCGCCGGCCGTCGAGTTCCGCGACGTCGGGTTCCGGTACGAGGGCGCCGCGACCCCGGCCGTCGACGGGGTGTCCTTCACCCTGCCGGCCACCGGGGTGACCGCCGTCGTCGGGCCCTCCGGGGCGGGCAAGTCCACGGTGTTCCAGCTGGTCGAGCGGTTCATGGCCCCCGACCAGGGCAGCGTCCGGCTGCTCGGCCAGGACGCCGGGGACGTGTCGCTCGCGCAGTGGCGGTCGCGGATCGCCCTCGTCGAGCAGGACTGCCCGCTGATGCGCGGCACGCTCCGGGAGAACCTGGTCTACGCCTGCCCGGACGCCGACGACGAGCAGGTCCGGGACGCCGTCCGCGCCGCCCACCTGGAGGACGTCGTCGCGGCGCTGCCCGACGGGCTGGACACCCGCCTCGGCGAGGCCGGCGTCGGCCTGTCCGGTGGCCAGCGGCAGCGGCTGGCCGTGGCCCGTGCGCTGCTGACCCGGCCCAGCGTGCTGCTGCTGGACGAAGCCACCTCCCAGCTGGACTCCGACAGCGAACGGGCGCTGCGGGAGACCGTCACGTCACTCGGCGACCGCTGCCAGGTGATCACCGTCGCGCACCGCATGTCCACCGCCATGAGCGCCGACCACATCCTGGTCATGGAGGGCGGCCGGCTGCGGGCACAGGGCCCGCACGCCCGGCTGATGGACGACGACGAACTGTACCGGCGGCTGGCCGACCAGCAGCTGAGCCCGGTCGCACTCGCCGGCTGACCAGCCCACCGACCGGCCCGCTCCACCGATCCGGCCGCTCCGTCGAGCGGCGACCGCAGGACACCACCGAGGAGGAAGCACGTGCCCACCATCGACACCGCCGACCTGGACGACGCCATCAGCAGCGCCTTCCAGGAGCTGCGCACGGCCATGCGCTCGTTCAACCGGGACAGCATCCAGCTCTACAGCGCGGCCCTGGAGGCACTGGTCAAGCTGCGTCAGGTCACCCCGTGACCACGGCGCGGGACCAGATGACGACGCCCGCGGTGGACGTCCCGGTGCCCAGCGCGGGCACCGGGCCCGGCCGGCCGGCCGTCGGGGCGCTGCTGCTCGTGGCCGCGGTGGTGGCGGCCCTGCTGCTGCCCGACGCCGCCTGGCGGACGGCCGCGGTCCTGGCGCTGGGCGCCCCGGGGTCGTACCTGCTGGGTGCCGGGCTGACCGACAGGCTGTCCGGACGCCGGCCGCCCGCCGCGGGCCTGACCTCCACCGGCCTGGCCCCGGTCGCGGCCGGCCGGTGGACCGCGCTGAACAGCCCGACCAGCGCGGTGCCCAGCCACGGACTGCACACCTACGCGCAGACCTACGCCGTGGACCTCGCCCGCAGCGAGGACCTCGACCACCCCGGGGGCGGGCCGTTCGCCCGGCCCGAGCGCTTCGTCACCTTCGGCGCACCGCTGCTGAGCCCGGTGGACGGCGAGGTGGTCACAGTGGTCGACGGGATGCGCGACCACCGGGCCCGCTGCGGGCTGACCGGGGCGGCGTACCTGCTGGTGGAGGCGGCCCTGCGCAGCCTCGGCGGGATCCGCCGCGTGGTCGGCAACCACGTGGTGGTGCGCGGTGCGGACGGGGTGCACGTCCTGCTGGCCCACGTGCAGCGAGGGTCGGCCACCGTCGCACCCGGGCAGCGCGTACCGGCCGGTGCCGTGCTCGGCCGGTGCGGGAACTCCGGCAACTCCAGCCAGCCGCACCTGCACCTGCAGGCCATGTCCGGGCCCGACCCGCGATCCGCCCACGGCCTGCCGTTCCACTTTCTGCTCGACGGCCGCGCCGTCCCGCTGCCCCCGGACCGGGCCGAGCTGGACTTCTAGTCCACCGGGCGGTGCACACTGGCCCGCGTGGCCGCCCTGCACGAGCTGACGCCCTCGACGGTCCAGCTGTTCGAACGGCTGCTCAGCGCCGGGGAGCTCGAGGCCGGGGCGCTGCAGCGCTCGCTGGCCACCGCGCCCGGGGGCCCGGCGGCGCTCACCTCGCTGGTGCAGCTCGGGCTGGCCCGGCTCACCACCGGCCCGGACGGTGCGGCACTCGTCGGGCTGGGCAGCACCGCGACGCTGCGCCGGCTGGCCGAGGCACCCGGCACGGCCGCGGCGCAGCGGCTGCTGCGTGCCCGGCTGGCGCTCTCCGGCAGCCTGGAGCAGCAGCGCGGGCCGTCCGGGACGTCGGTGACCGTCGCCGACCGGGCGGAGCTGACCGAGCGGCTGCAGCGGCTGGGCCGCGAGGTCGGCGAGGAACTGGTCTCACTGCACGCCGGGGCCGTCCCCGAGGGGCCGGCGCTGGACGCGCACCTGGCCTCGGACCTGGAGCTGGTGGCCCGCGGCGTCCGGGTGCGCGTCGTGTACTCCGCCGAGGCCGCGTCCAGTCCGCAGCTGCGCACCTACGCCGCCGCGCTGGCCGCGGTGGGCGCGGAGATCCGCGTCGCCGGCGGGGTCCCGCACCGCCTGGTGGTCGCCGACGCCCGGGAGGCGGTGGTGCCGGTGGACAACGCCTCCCTCGCGGCGGGGGCCGTGTTCACCACCGACCCCACGCTGGTGCGCCGCCTGCACCGGCTGGCGGACACCCTGTTCGACAACGCCAGCCCGCTGGACGAGGCTCCGTCGGCGGCGGTGCCCGGGGTGCGACCGCCGACGCCGCTGGAACGCCGGGTGCTGCACCTGATGAGCTCCGGGGTCACCGACGAGGTCGCGGCCAGCAGGCTGGGCGTCACCGACCGCACGTTCCGGCGCTACGTGTCCTCGATCCTGAAGCACCTGGGCGCCACCAGCCGTTTCCAGGCCGGCCTGCGCGCCATCGAGCACGGCTGGCTCTGAGCACGGGGCGTGTCCGGATCCGGACATCCCAGGTCCTCCCGCTGGCAGCACCCGGCAGCCCCACTGAGACTGGGGCCGTCGGGAGCTCCACCTGGGGCGAGGGGCCCGGCCGGCGGCCGGGACGGACGAGGAGGACGGGTTCGATGAGCAGGACGGCGATGCTGCTGGTGAGCGGGCTGGGCGCCGGGGTGCTGGGCCTGACCGGGGAGCTGCGCCCGGAGACCGCGCAGCACTCCTCCAGCGCGGCGGTGGTCACCAGCGCGGCCCCGGCCGCGCCGGGTGTGCCGCCCGCCGCGCCGCGTCTCGCGCCGGCCAGGCAGCTGTGCCTGGTGTGCTGGCTCTGAGGATGCCTGGAACGGTCCGGGCACACCGTCGCCCGGACCGGGCACCACCGGCCGGGGCCGGGGGGACACTGGGCCGGTGAGCTTCATCTTCGGCGGGGTGCGCGGCCGGGAGGACCCCGAGCTGCGGTCCGCCAACCGGCGCTCGCGCATGCACATCGCCCGGGACATCAACGACGAGCGCACCCTGGCCTCCGACGACCGGGAGCCGATCCGCCGGGGCAACCACTGGGTGTGGCTCGCCGTGGCGATCGTGGCGTTCGGTGTGCTGGCGCTGGTGAACGGCCGCGGCACCGGCGACGTCCCGCTCACCGCCGACTGCACCACGCCGGGCATCGCGGCCCAGCCCGACCCGGTGGAGCCGGGTGCGGTCCTGCAGTACCGGCTCACCGGACCGGACGGCGTCCGGTACGTGGTCACCCTGGACGGCGAGCCGGTGCGCGGCGACGCCGGCAGCACGGTGCAGTACCAGAGCACCGACAGCGGCCCCGCGCTGCAGCTGACGCAGTGCGTGAGCCCCTCGCTGGTGCTCGCCGCCCCGGCCGCCGAGGGGCCGCACGAGCTCGTCCTGCTGCGGCTGGCCGACGACGGCAGCGCCACGCCCGTGGCCCGCCGCACGGTCACCGTCAGCTCGCCGGGGTGACGGCGCAGCCGGCGTCTCCCGGCCGGGCGGCACGATCCGGCACAGTGACGGCATGCTGCTCCACCTGCGGGTCACCGTGCCCACCGACCGGTCCGAGGCCGTGCGGGAGCTGTTCGCCGCCGACTGCGGCTGCGCGCACCTGGCGATCGTGCCCGGCGGCTCGATCCAGCCGCCCGGCGACCTGTTCCTCGTCGACGTCGCCCGGGAGTCCGCCGACGGGCTGATCGCCGCGCTGCGCGGGCTCGGGGTGGACGAGGACGGCGGCATCGCCATCGAGGCGGTGGACGCCGCGGTGTCCCGCCCGGCCGAGCGGGCCGAGGAGCAGGCCCCCGGCGACGGTGCGGACGCCGTCGTCTGGGAGCAGGTGGTGCGCACCACCGACGCCGACTCCAGCCTGTCCGGCTCCTACCTGGCGTTCCTCACCATCGCCACGCTGCTCGCCGGGGTGGCGATCGTCAACGACTCGGCGATCCTGGTGATCGGTGCGATGGTGCTGGGCCCGGAGTTCGCGCCGCTGGCCGCGCTGGCCGTGTCCGCGGTGGCCCGGCGGCCCAACACCGCCCGCCGTGCGGCGGTCACGCTGTTCGCCGGGTTCGCGGCGGCGATCGTCGTGACCACCGTGGTCGCACTGCTGGGGCGGTGGCTGGGCTGGTACGGCCCCGAGCTGCTGGACGCCGCCCGGCCGGCCACCGGCTTCATCACCCGGCCCGACCGCTGGTCGTGGGTGGTGGCGGTGCTGGCCGGTGTCGCCGGCGTGCTGTCGCTGACGTCGTCGAAGTCCGGTGCGCTGGTCGGGGTGTTCATCTCCGTCACCACCGTCCCGGCGGCCGCGGACATGGCGCTGTCGCTGGCCCTGGGCGGGGCCGGCGAGTTCTGGGCGGCCACCGCGCAGCTGGCCATCAACCTGGTCGGCATCCTCGTGGCGGCGTACCTGACCCTGTCGGTGCAGCGGCTGGTCTGGCACCGCGTCCCGCGGGCCACCCCGCGGGCGGACCGGGTCGGTGGGCCTCTCGCCACCTGAGGGCGGGCGCCCGACCCACCGCACGACCGGTCGCGCGCGGGAGGGACCATCGACGCCGTGACCGCACCCGCACCCACCACCACCACCGGCACCGCCGGCCGCGGCCTGGTGCTGATCGGCGTGGCGATCGTGCTGACCGGGCTGAACCTGCGCTCGGCGGTCACCAGCGTCGGCCCGGTGCTGGACGAGGTGGAGCAGGGGCTGGGCATCTCCAGCGGTGCGGCCGGGGTGATCACCAGCCTGCCGGTGCTCTGCTTCGCCCTCATCGGGTTCACCGGCCCGGCGCTGGCCGCGCGCTTCCGCGACTCCCACGTGCTGGCCGCCGCCCTGCTGTCCATGACCGCCGGGCTGCTGCTGCGGGCGCTCTCCGACTCGTTCGGCGTCTTCGTGGTGGGCACGGTGGGCGCGATGGTGGGCGGTGCGCTGGGCAACGTACTGCTGCCCGGGCTGGTGAAGCGCCACTTCCCCACCCGGGTCGGGCTGCTGGTCGGCGCGTACAGCACCGCGATGACCGTGGGCGGCGCGTCCGCGGCGATCAGCACGGCGCCGGTGGCCGGCAGCCTGGGCGCCGACGGGTGGCGCTGGGCGCTGGGCATCTGGGCGGTGCCGGCCCTGGTCGCGGCGGTGGGCTGGCTCGCCGTCCGGGCGCGGCCGGGGGCGTCCCGGCAGGGGCACACGGCGGTGCGCATGCGGATGCTGTTCCGCAGCCGGCTGGCCTGGGCCATGGTGGTCTTCTTCGGCGTCCAGGCGATGGAGGCCTACATCGTCATCGGCTGGACGGCGCAGTACCTGCGCGACCAGGGCATGGCCGCCTCGACGGCCGGGCTCCTGCTCGGCGTCAACTCGATCGCCAGCATCCCGCTGAACGCCGTGGTCGCCGCGCTCACCGTGCGCCAGCGCCTGCAGCGGCCGATGCTCGCGGTGTTCCTGTGCTGCTACGTCGCCGGTTTCACCGGCCTGATGGTGGCCCCGCTGACGGCGACCGTGGTGTGGATGCTGCTGCTCGCCGTGGCCATGAGCACCTTCGCGATGATGCTGGCGCTGCTCGCGTTGCGGGCCCGCACCCCGGAGTCGACCGCGGCGCTGTCCACGATGACCCAGAGCTGGGGGTACCTGCTCGCCGCCGGCGGCCCGCTGCTGGTCGGCGTCGCCCGGGGGATCACCGGCGGCTACGAGGGCATGTTCGCGCTGTGCCTGGGCGGCGTCGCCGTCCTGGCGGTGGCGGGGTGGGTGGCCTGCCGCGAGCGCTACGTCGACGACGAGCTGTCGGAGCCGGCCGGCCGGCTGCGGGACTGACTCAGACGGGCGGGGCCGGGCGGCGCGTCTCGGCGCGGGAGAAGTTCCGGAACGACCGGGACGGCGTGGGGCCGCGCTGGTCCTGGTAGCGGGAGCCGTAGACCGACGAGCCGTACGGGTGCTCCGCCGGGCTGGACAGCCGGAACAGGCACAGCTGCCCGATCTTCATGCCCGGCCACAGGGTGATCGGCAGGTTCGCCACGTTCGACAGCTCGAGGGTGATGTGACCGGTGAACCCGGGGTCGACGAAGCCCGCGGTGGAGTGGGTGAGCAGCCCCAGCCGGCCCAGCGAGCTCTTGCCCTCCAGCCGGGCTGCCAGGTCGTCGGGGATGCGCACCACCTCGAGGGTGGACCCGAGCACGAACTCCCCCGGGTGCAGCACGAACGGCTCGTCGCCGTCGGGCTCCACCAGGCTGGTCAGGTCGTCCTGCTGCAGCGCCGGGTCGATGTGGGTGTACCGCGCGTTGTTGAACACCCGGAAGAACCGGTCGAGCCGCACGTCGATGCTCGAGGGCTGGACCAGCCCGGCGTCGAAGGGCTCGATGCCCAGCCGGCCCTCCGCGATCGCGGCCGAGATGTCGCGGTCGGACAGCAGCATGGCGCGGAGCCTACTGACGCCCGCGGTGGGCCACGGCCGGGGTCACCCGCACATCCGCCTCTCATCCCCGGCTCATCCGGCGCGGGCAGCGTGGTGGGGTGACCACCAGCCTGCTCGCCCCCGCCGCGTCCCCCGCGCTCGCCGCCGGGTGGCCGCCGTCCCTGCAGCTGCTGCTCGGCGAGGCCGCGGTCGACCTCTGGTCGGCGGCGCTGGCGCCCACCGGAGCCGGCCTGCGGTCGCTGCGCGCCACCTCGGTCACCCTGCAGCCCGACGGCGCGGCCATCGTGCAGTACGCGGCGTCGCTGGTCACCGCCGACGGCCGGCCCGCGCGGGACACCCTGGCGGCCACCACCGGCAGCCGCATCCCGGACGGCGCCGCGGTGCTGGCCGGGGACGTGTCGGGGACCACCGTCGAGGTCGGCCTGTGGCGGTGGCCGCACGACCCCGCGCTGCCGGCGCTGGCCTGGGCGACGTCGGCCGCGGCGGTGCGCGCTCGGCTGCCCGGGCTCGGCGTGCCCGCCGAGGACGCCCGGCTGCGGCTGCGGGCCTACCGGCCCGGCCGCCGTGCCGTCGTCGAGGTGACCTCCGCCCGCGGCACCTGGTACCTCAAGGTGGTGCGGCCCCGGGCCGCCGCGCCGCTGGCCGAACGGCACGCCGTGCTCGGCAGCGGCGCCCCTGTGCCGCCGGTGCTGGCCGGTACCCCCGACGGGGTGCTGGTGCTCCCGGGCCTGCCGGGCACGCCGATGCGTGCGCTGCTGGCCGGCGACGGCGCCGGGCTGCCCGACCTGGCCGCGGTGGACGCCGTCCTCGACGCGCTGCCGGCCGCTGCGCTGGACCTGCCGGCCCCGGGTCGGCACGCCCCCGGCGACGCGCTCGGCCGGGCCCGCGGGCACGCCGCGGTGCTCGGCATGGTGGCGCCGCACCTGCGCCCGCGGCTGGACCGGCTCTGCGCGGCGCTGGAGGGCGTGGACCCCGGCCGGCACGAGCGGGTGCCCGTGCACGGCGACCTGTACGAGGCCCAGCTGCTGGTCACCGACGGCGCGGTGACCGGCCTGCTGGACGTGGACACCGCCGGGGCCGGGCACCGGGTGGACGACTGGGCGACGCTGCTGGCGCACCTGGCCGTGCTGGAGCAGCTGCTGCCGGACCCGGCGACGGTGATCCGCACCCGGGCCGCCTGGACCGCCGAGCTGGCCGGCCGCTGGCCCGACGACGCACTGCGGGCCCGGGTCGCCGCCGTGCTGCTGGGCCTGGCGACCGGGCCGTTCCGGGTGCAGCAGGCCGGCTGGCCGGCTCGCACCGAGGCCCGGCTGGCCCTGGCCGAGGCCGCGCTGACCGGCGGCTGAGCAGCGCGGACGAGCGATGAGAGAGCACTCATCGAGCTCTCCCTCCCGGCTCACCCGCGGCGCCGAACCTGGTTCCTGTCAGCACGACCACCGAGGAGAGGAACCCCCGTGAACGCCCGCCCCGCCACCTGGAAGATCGTCACCTTCGGCGCCGCCCTCACCGGGCTCGGCCTGGCCGGCACCGGTGTCGCGCTCGCCGACGACGACCGCACCGGCTCGCAGCCGTCGATCTCGGTGACCGACGCCCCGGCCGACGCGGGACCCGGCGCCGGCCCGGCCGACGCCTCCCCGGAGTCCGCGGACTCCCCCGCGGAGAGCGCGGTCGACTCGGCCGACGACGCCAGCCCGGACACCGCCAGCCCGGACGACGCGAGCCCGGACACCACCACCCCCGACACCGCGACCGCGGACGACGCCACCCCCGACGACGCCACCCCGGACGACACGACGCCCGACGACTGACCGCCCGGCCCGCAGCCCCCGCCCCCGCCGTACGGGGGTGGGGGCCGCGGCGTGCGCGGCGGTCAGCCGGCCAGCCGGTAGCCCATCCCGCGGACCGTCTCGATCCGGTGCGCACCCAGCTTCTTGCGCAGGTAGCGCACGTACACGTCCACCACGTTGGACCCCGGGTCGAAGTCGTAGCCCCACACGTGGCTGAGCAGCTGCTCCCGGGCCAGCACCTGCCCGGGGTGGCGCAGGAAGGTCTCGGTGAGGGCGAACTCGCGGGCCGACAGGTCGATGGTCCGCTCACCCACCCGGGCCCGCCGGGTGCGCAGGTCCAGCGACAGGTCGCCGGCGGCGAGCACGGTCAGCTCGGCCACCTGCCGGTCCGGGGCCAGTCGCAGCCGCACCCGGGCCAGCAGCTCCTCGAAGCGGAACGGCTTGGCCATGTAGTCGTCGGCCCCGCCCTCCAGCCCGGCGACGGTGTCCTGCACGCTGTCCCGCGCGGTGAGCACCACCACCGGGATGGTGCTGCGCTCGGCCCGCAGCGCCCGCAGCACGGAGAAGCCGTCGAGCACCGGCAGCCCGATGTCCAGCAGCAGCAGGTCGAACTCGCCGGTGCGGGCGCGGTCCAGCGCGGTCAGGCCGTCGCCGACGACGCTGGTGCTGAAGCCGTTGGCCCGCAGCCCCTTCTCCACGAACGAGGCGATCCGGGGTTCGTCCTCGGCGATCAGGATCCTGCTCACAGTCCTGTGGTCACAGCGTGCCTCCGACGGGTTCGGGGACGTCCGCGGTCGCGGTGGCGTCGTCGACGGTGTCGCTGCTGTCGCCCGCCGGTGGGGCGAGGTCGGCCGGCAGCACGAGGGTGAAGGTGGCGCCGCGGCCGGGCACGCTGTCCAGCACGACGCGGCCGCCGTGGGCGCCGGCGATGGCGGTGACGATGGACAGGCCCAGGCCGGCGCCGTCGGAGCGGCGGGCACCGGACCGGCCCCGGGCGAAGCGCTCGAAGACGCGCTCGCGGTCGCCGGCGTCGACGCCGGGTCCGCTGTCGGCCACCCAGAACCGCAGGTCGTCCGCGGACAGCCGGCTGCCGAGCGCGATCCGCCCGCCGGCGTCGGTGTACCGGGCGGCGTTGTCGGCCAGCGCCACCAGCGCCTGGGTGACCCGCTGCGGGTCCAGCACAGCGTCCACCTGGGCGACGTCCTCCAGCACCCACGCGTGGTCGCCCAGCCGGCGCACCTTGTCGAACACGTCCGCGGTGAGGGCCGCCACGTCGACCGGCTGCGGCCGCACGAACGCCGGCTGCTCGGCCCGGGCCAGCAGCAGCAGGTCGCTGACGATGCGGTTCATCCGGTCCAGCTCGTCGTCGACCAGCGCCACGGTCTCCCGGACGTCGGCCGGGTCGGCCGGGTCGAGCACGTCGAGGTGGCCGCGCACGATGGTGATCGGGGTGCGCAGCTCGTGGCCGGCGTCGTCGAGGAAGCGCCGCTGGGCGGCGACCCCGGTCTCCACCCGGTCGAGCATGGCGTTCACCGAGTGCGCCAGGTCGGTGAGCTCGTCGGAGGCCCGGCCCTCGACGGGGATGCGGCCGGACAGGTCCGTCTCGGTGATCCCCTGCGCGGTGGTGGCGACGTCGCGCACCGGCCGGAGGATGCGCCCGGCCACCACCCAGGCGCCGCCGGCCGCGGCCAGCGTGGTCAGCGCCCCGACGCCGAGCATCAGCCGGGCGGTCTGCGCCGCGGGCTCGCGTTCCTGGTCGGCGAAGTAGGCCACCACGACGACGCCGCGCTGCGGGTCGCCCTGCAGGGACACCGGGACGGCGAGGTACAGCACCTCACCGGCGCCGCTGTCGTAGCTGCCGGCCTGCGTGCTGGTCACCGACCCCACCAGCCGGGTGAAGGCGGCGTCCTCGCTGAGCAGCACCGGGGCCTCGATCCGGCTCTGGAACCGGTAGGTGCCGTCGACGTAGCCGAGGAACTTCTCGTTCGGGCGGGCCAGGTTGTAGGTGATCACCGACCGCAGCACGGCGTCGACCCCGGTGAACGGCTGCCCGGTGAGCGGGTCGAAGCCGGACAGGGTGAGGGCGGAGAACTCGGTGACCTCGGCGCGCAGCGCGGCGTCCATCCGCTCGTCGGTGGCTCGGATGAGCAGCCGCCAGGTGACGAAGGTGACCACGGCCAGCGACAGCATGACCAGCAGCAGGACCCAGCCGATGATCCGCGTCCGGGCAGCACGGGGCGCCCACCGCCGACGGCTCCCCTGCTGGACTGCGCTCACCGGCTGCCCAACGTCGCGCGGGCCGGTGGTGTCCCCGTCACCCGTCGTCGTCCTCACCCGTGTCGTCGTCCGCGTCGTCGTCGTCGCCGTCGCCGTCGTCGTCGACCGGGGGCGGCTGCACCACGCCGCCGGATCCGGCCGACCCGCCGGGTGCCGACCCGCCGGGTGGGGGCCCGGCGGTGGGGGCGCCGGGACCCGCGCTGGGCCGGGGGACACCGACCTCGCCGGGGCCGCCGGGCGTGCCCGCCGGGGCCGGCACCGTGATGGGCGCGGGCGACGGCCCCCGCTCGACCGACGCCGGGCGCAGCGCCCCCACGCCGACGACGAGCACGGCCACGAGCAGCACCGCACCGGCCAGCCAGGTGGCGAGGCGGCGTGGGGTCACGCGACCAGCGTGGACGGCCGGCACGCCCGGCCGCATGACATCCGGATGAGAGTCCTCTCATCCGCCGGTTTCGTCGGGCGCGTGGTGCCTGGGGGCACGCACCTGCCGGGGCCGAGGCCGGTCGGCCCGCGCACCGGGTCACGCCCGCCGTGACGCCGCACACAGTCCGTTGGCGCCGAGGCCCACGGGGAGGCAGGGTCCGGACGTGACCACCGACCCCCAGGACGTGACCGTGCCCCTCGCCGGGGGCCGCGCGCTGCACGCGCAGCTGCTGCTGCCGGCGGGTGAGCCCCCGGCGGGCGGCTGGCCGGCGGTGGTCGTGGTGCACGAGGCGTTCGGGCTGACGCCGGAGATCACCACCGTGGGGCGGAGCTTCGCCGATCGCGACTGGGTGGCGATCGTGCCCGACCTGTTCAGCGCCGGGGTGAAGGTCGGCTGCCTGGTGCGGTCGATGCGGGAGATGCTGGCCGGGGCACCGGGCGCGGTGACCGACGACCTGCTCGCCGTCCAGCAGTGGGTGCGCTCGCGCAGCGAGGTCGACGCCGACCGCACCGCCGCGATCGGCTTCTGCATGGGCGGGGCGTTCGCGCTGCTGCTCGGCTCGCTGGGGCCGGCCGGGCTGCGCGCGGTGAGCGACAACTACGGCCGGCTGCCCGCCCAGCGCGTCGACCTGACCCGCTGCCCACCGGTGATCGGGTCCTTCGGGGCCGAGGACACCGTCCTGCCCGGCGCCGGCGACGCCCTCGCGGCCCGGCTGACCGTCGCCGACGTCGAGCACGACGTGCGCAGCTACGACGGGGCGGGGCACTCCTTCCTCACCGGTGACCACAAGCTGTTCGGCGTGGTGCCGCTGGGTGCGAACTTCGCCTACTCCGCCTCCGCCGCCGGCGAGGCGTGGCCCCGCATCCTCGACTTCCTGGAGCGACACACCGCGGTGCGGTGAACGCTCAGCGGGCCGTCGCGGTCACCGCGTAGAGCGGGTCGCCCTCGCCCGGCATGGTGCGCAGCTCGATGAGCGGCTCGCTGAAGCCGCCGGTGCGGCGCAGCAGCTCGGCGACGACGGTGCCGTGCTGCTGGTCATCGGTGGCCAGCCAGCCGTGCACGGCCTTGGTGGGGAAGCAGCGGTTGGAGAAGGTGATCGCCACGGTGCCGCCGGGCCGGAGCACCCGGGCGACCTCGCCGAGCACCTCGATCGGGTGCACCAGGTAGTCGATCGACACGCAGCAGACGACGCCGTCGACGTCGTCGTCGGGCAGCGGGATGCGGGTGTCGGTGTTCAGGTCCTGCACGATCCGCTCGGTGGCGGCGGGGTTGGCGGCCAGCTCGGTCTCGTTGATGCCGAGCACGACCAGCTCGGCCGGCGGCTCGTGGAAGTGCGAGACCCACGACGACATCAGGTCCAGCACGCGGCGCGGCGCGGGCGCCCGGCCGTCCAGGCCCAGCTCGGCGTACAGGTCGCCGACGGCCTCGATGGCCGGCTCGTCGATGTGGGTCACGAAGCGCGCGCTGGCGTAGAACTCGGTGTCCGGGGACGGGTCGTCCCGGTCGAAGAACCCGGGCGGGAAACCGGCGTAGCGGTCGGTGGGATCGCTCATCCCCGGAGTCTGCCGGGAGCCGGACGGAGGGCGTCACCGGGGTCGCGGGGGGCTTGCTAGAGTGCTCCATGCAGGCTCACGAGCCGCCGCGGGTGTAGTTCAATGGTAGAACATCAGCTTCCCAAGCTGACAGTGCGAGTTCGATTCTCGTCACCCGCTCTCCCCTGACAGGCCCGTCCCGGACGCAGTACCGCGTCCCGGCCGGGCCTTCGTCGTCTCCGCACCACTGTGCGGTCCCGGCCAGCTGAACGAGACGACACGGTGACGCACAGGCAACACGCCGTCCCTACCGTCCCCCGGCACGAGCAGGTACCGCCGGCCAGGGGGACAGCGATGACGCAGAGCGAGACACGACCGACCGCGGACACCGGCACACCGGCAGTGCGGTCGGTCGACGCCGCCACCCGGGAGACGCTGGAGGACTACACCCTCCGCTTCGCCCCGCGCAGCTACCGCACGTGGTCGACCAGCGTCGTCGCCGTGTCCGCCCTCGGCGGCATCGCCTACCTGGCCGACTTCGCCATCGGGGCGAACATCGGCATCAGCTACGGCACCACCAACGCCCTGTGGGGCATCGCGCTGTTCGCGGTGGTGATCATCCTGACCGGCTTCCCGCTGGCCTACTACGCGGCCCGGTACAACCTCGACCTCGACCTGATCACCCGCGGCAGCGGCTTCGGCTACTACGGCTCGGTGGTCACCAACGTCATCTTCGCGACGTTCACCTTCATCTTCTTCGCCCTCGAGGGCTCGATCATGGCCCAGGGGTTGGAGCTGGGGCTCGGCGTCCCGCTGTGGCTCGGGTACGCCGTCTCCACGATCATCATCTTCCCGCTGGTCATCTACGGCATGAAGGTGCTCACCAAGCTCCAGACCTGGACGACGCCGCTGTGGCTGGTGCTCATGGTGCTGCCCTTCGGCTACCTGGTGGTCACCAACCCCGAGTCGATCGACGACTTCTTCGCCTACCAGGGCGAGAGCGGGAACGGCGGCACCGACGTCGGCTCGATCCTGCTCGCGGCCGGGGTGTGCCTGTCGCTCATCGCCCAGATCGCCGAGCAGATCGACTACCTGCGCTTCATGCCGCCGAAGACACCGGAGAACTCCCGGCGCTGGTGGACCGCCGTGGTGCTGGCCGGGCCCGGCTGGGTGCTGTTCGGCGCGGTGAAGCAGGTCGTCGGGCTCTTCCTGGCCGTCTACATCATCGCCAACGTCACCGACGGGGCCGACATCGCCAACCAGCCGGTGCAGCAGTTCCTGGAGACCTACGAGAACATGATGCCGAGCTGGCTGGCGCTCACCCTGGCCGTCGTCCTCGTGGTGATCAGCCAGGTGAAGATCAACGTCACCAACGCCTACTCCGGCTCGCTGGCCTGGACGAACTCCTGGACCCGGGTCACCCGCACCTACCCGGGCCGGCTGGTGTTCCTCGGCGTCAACCTGGCCATCGCGCTGGTGCTGATGGAGGCGGACATGTTCGACTTCCTCAACACCATCCTGGGCTTCTACGCCAACTGCGGCATCGCCTGGGTGGTCGTGGTCGCCAGCGACATCGCGATCAACAAGTACCTGCTGGGCATCTCGCCCGAGCAGCCGGAGTTCCGCCGCGGCATGCTCTACGCGGTCAACCCGGTCGGTTTCGTGTCGATGCTCGTCGCCGCCGGGGTCTCGATCCTGGTGTTCTTCGGCGGCCTGGGCGAGACGATCGCGCCGTACTCCCCGCTGGTGGCCATCGGCCTGGCGCTGGTGCTGCCGCCGGTCATCGCCGTCGCCACGAAGGGGCGGTACTACCTGCGCCGCACCGACGACGGCATCGACGCCCCGATGCTCGACGGAGACGGCAACCCCTCGGCCCTGGTGCTGCACTGCCACGTCTGCGACCAGGACTACGAGCGCCCGGACATGGCCGCCTGCCAGACGCACGGCGCCCACGTCTGCTCGCTGTGCCTGAGCACCGACAAGGTCGGCGACCACATCCTGCCGGCGCAGCCTGCACGCGCCTGACCTGCACGGGGCTGGTGCGCCGAGTCGTCGGGCGACTCGGCGCACCACCTCAGCGGAGCGTCAGGCAGGCAGCAGCAGGGCCGCGTACAAGGTCAGCCCCGGCCCGAACGCCATGACCACGACCGGGCCGTCGACGTCGCCCAGCTCCTCCAGGACCAGCAGCACGGTGGCCGAGCTGCAGTTGCCGTGGGTGGCCAGGGTCCGCCGGGACGGGCCCATCTGCTCCTCGGCCAGCCCCAGGCCGTCCCGGACGACGTCCAGGATGCGCGGACCACCCGGGTGCACCGCCCAGCCGGCGACGTCCTCCACCCGCAGGCCGGCGCCCTGCAGCAGCTCGTCCACCACGTCACCCACGTGCCGGGACAGCACGTCGGGCACCCGCGGGGACAGGCCCATCCGGAAGCCGAGGTCGGTGACGTCCCACGTCATGTGGTCCGACGTCGAGGCGTCGGTGCGGGCGACCACCCCGGCCAGCCGGCGGCCGCGGCCGGCACCGGGCTCCAGCACCACGGCGGCCGCGGCGTCGCTGAACAGCGCGTGCGAGACGACCTGCTCGAGCTCGGCCCGGGCCGGCTGAACGTGCAGGCTGGTCAGCTCCACGCAGAGCAGCACCGCCGGCCGGGACCGGGCCGTGACGAAGTCACCGACGGCGGCCAGGCCCGGGATCGCGGCGTAGCAGCCCATGTGGCCGACCAGCAGCCGCTGCAGGTCCGACGGCATGCCCAGGTCGCTCGCCAGCCGGATGTCCAGGCCGGGCGTCGCGTAGCCGGTACAGGTGACCACGCCGAACAGCCCGACGTCCCCGGGGGCGAGGCCGGCGGCGTCGAGCGCTCCGGCCACGGCCTGCTTGCCCAGCGGCAGCGCCTCCGGCAGGTAGCGCCGCATCCGGGCGCCGGTGCTCCAGTCGGAGATGTCCTCGTCGATCGGGTTGACCACGGCGTGCCGGGTGCGCACCCCGGCGCCCATGAACACGCGCTCGGCTGCGCGCACCCCCGCGTAGTGCCCGGCGAAGTAGCCGTCCCACATCACCCGCTGCTCCGCGGCGGCCGGGAGTGCGTGCCCGGCGCCGGTGACGACGGCCGTGCTCATGCCGGGCCGCCGGCGGGCGGGGTGCTGGCCGTGCGCCGGGCGTCGCGGCGGTCGTGGTCGCTCACGTGCGGTCCTCCCGGACGGAAGCTGGGACGGGGGGTCACGGGCACGACCGTACGTGCGGGCGCCCCGGTGTGCTGGTCAGCGCCGGTGCCCGTACCCGGCGAAGAGCACGCCGGAGTAGCGCATCGGCCGCATCCGGACGACGTCGCGCCGACCGCGGCGCCAGGCCACGAGGTCCCGGACCGAGGGCCGGATGCCGGTCAGCCGGAGCTCCAGGCCGACCCGGTCGGCGGCCGCGAGCAGCGCGGCGCGGTCGACGAACAGCGCCGGGTCGTGGATGCCGGGGGGCGGTCCACCCGGGAGCTTCTCGGCGATCCGGACCGCGACGACGTCCGCGGTGCGGGTGCGGGCGATCGAGTCGAGCACCAGGGTGCCGCCGGGCCGCAGCAGCCGGGCGCACTCGGCGAGCACCGTGGCCGGGTCCGGCACGTGCTCCAGCACCTCGCCGGCGAGCACCACGTCCGCGCACCCGTCGGCCAGCGGCACCGCCAGCACCGAACCCCGGACGGCGGCCACCCCGTGCGCCTGCGCCTGCCGCAGGCCCGCCGCCCCGATGTCCACGCCGACGTGCGTGTAGCCCAGCCGCTGCACGTGCGGGGCCATCAACCCGCCACCGCAGGCCAGGTCCACCAGCAGCGCGCCGGGGTGCGGCGCCGGTGGCAGGTGCTCGGCCCGGGAGGCGGCCAGCCAGTGCAGCATCGCGAACCCACCGGTGGGGGTCCACCACTGGTCGTCCAGCTGCTCGTACTGCCGGGGGTCGTTGCGGGGCAGCGGCGTCGGGCCGGCCGGCTCGGGACGGGGCACCGCCAGCACGTTACGTCCGCGAGCCCTGCTTCAGCGGGTCGTGGCCCCAGTTCATCAACGAGTAGCGCCACTTGGAGGTCTCGACGTCCTCGTGGCTGGGCTCCTGGGCCAGGTGCCGCTTCACGTAGCCGGTGACCTTCCGCATGTGCGCGAGGTCGTCCTCGGTGAGGTCGGCCTTCTTGGTGTGCAGCAGCTGCACGATGCGCCGGCCCGACTCGTGGCCGGTCGACTCCCCCGACCCGCCGGACTTCTGCCCGACGGCCTGCGACTGCTCGGTCTCCAACCACTTCTCCAGCTCGCCCGCGGTCATGTTGACCGCCTCGCCGAACTCGCTGCGCGTCTCGTCCGGGTCGTGCTGTGCCATCGCCCTGCCTCTCGACTGGTGCGCCGACGGGTGTGCGCCGGCCAGGGGGCGGTACCGCGGGATGCCGACCGGGAAACCGCACGTCGTCGCCCGGCCGGGCCGGGGGACTCAGCGCTGGCGGCGCTGGCTGAGCGCGATCATCACCTGGTGCAGACGCTGGTCGTCCAGCGGGCCGACGGCCAGTGGCGTCGCCGCGGGGCGGTGCGCACGCAGGCCGTCCAGGACCACGCCCAGGTACCGCCGCCACAGGACCGGGTCCTGGCCGCCGCAGGACAGCGAGGAGACCAGCAGGCTGAGCACCGGGATGTCCTCGGCGGTCACGTCCGGCCGCAGGTCCCCGGCGGCCTGGGCCCGTTCCACCATCCCCCGCAGTGCCCCGCCGAGACGCTCGTGCACCTCCGCGAAGCGCTCCGCCGACGTCGCCGCCTCGGCGATCACCTGGCGCAGGCCGCGGTCGGCGACCTGGAGGGCGGCGAGCTCCTCGATGAACGTGCACAGCGACGCCCAGGCGTCCTCGCCTCGGGCCAGCCGCTCGGCCGACGCGACCACCTCGGCCGCGCGCTGCTCGAACAGGGCGGCCACCAGGTCGTCCCGGTCGGGGAAGCGACGGTAGACGGTGCCCACCCCGACCCCGGCCCGTCGGGCGATCTCGTCGAAGCCCGCGTCCAGCCCGCGCTCGGCGAAGACCTCCGCCGCCACGCGCAGGATCACCTGGCGGTTGCGTTCGGCGTCGCGGCGCAGCGGCCGGCAGCGGGCCGCCGACTCCGGAGCACCACCCTCGATCCCCACGACGTCGTGGTCACCGATCGACATGCACACGTCCTCCGCGCGGCCCCGGGGCCGGCCGGCCCCCTCCCGGCCCGGCCGGGAGATGGGGGACGAGGCTACACACCGGGGTGCCCCCAGGTGGGCCCTCGCTCCGCCCCCCCGTCCTGGGAGACCGTGATCGACGTCTCGGGTGCCGGCGGACACGACCCCCCGCGGGGGGTGGTCCTCGGCGGCCGCTGCGGGCAGTGTGTGCACATGCCCGACACCCAGCGCGAGGTAGAGACCGCCACCCGCTCCGCCGACGGCGAGACGGCGTCGTCGAACGAGAGCTCCTCCGGCACCACGGCCCGTTCGCTCGCCAACCCCCGCCGGATCCGCCGCACCTGACCGCCGGGCGGACGCGGGCAAGCCCCGTCCCCCACCCGCCGAGCACCGGGCGCCGGGCAGCGGACGAGCCGGTCCCACCCGTCCCGGACACCTCCGCCGCACCCCGCGACCCCCTGGTCGCACACGACGCTGCGCCGTCGTGTAGTCACCGGCGCGCCGTGGACTGATCCGTCACGGCGGTGCTGCACGATCGCCCCGTGACTGCCGCTGCGCTCCCCCTCGACCCGTCCGACGACGGACCCACGCCGATCCGCCGTTCCCGCGAGGAGCGTCAGGCGATCGTGCTGGACACCGCCGAGCGACTGTTCGCCTCGCGCAGCTCGCGCAGCGTGGGCATGGACGAGCTCGTCCGGGAGACCGGCCTGGGCAAGATGACCGTCTACCGGCTGTTCAAGAGCAAGGACGACCTCGTCGGGGCCTACCTCTCCCGCAAGGCCGCCACCGTGCTCGCCTTCATCGACGCCGAGCTGCACCGGCTGGACGGCGACCCCCGGGCCGCACTGCTGTCCGTCGTGGACGCCGTGGAGTCCGACGTCACCCGCACCGGCTTCCGCGGCTGCCCGTTCACCAACGTCAGCAGCGAGTACGACGACCCCCAGCACCCCGCCCGCAGCGCCGCCGCCGACTACAAGTACGAGCTGCACGAGCGGCTGCTCGGCCTGGCCGGCGAGCTCGTGCCGGCCCGGGCGGAGGACCTCGCCGCGCAGGTGCACCTGATCATCGACGGCATGTACCTCTCCGGCGGGCTGCTGGGCCCCGACGGCCCGGCCTCGCACGGCCGGGACCTCGCCGAGCGCCTCGTCGACGCGGCGGTCGCCGGCACCTGAGCCGGTCGCCCGCGACCGTGGTGGGAGCCACGGACCGGCAGGTTTGCCCGGTGGCCGCGGCGGAGATGACCCACCCCGTGACCGACCGATCCCGCCCCGACCTCGACGACACCACCGTGGAGGGCCTCGGCAAGCTGTCCGAGGCCCTGGAGACCGTGGAGCAGGCCCGCGGCCAGCTCTACGGCTTCCACCAGCACAGCGGCAAGGCCGACCTGCTCCTGCAGGACGCCGTGGAGCTGTTCCGCAAGGCCGGCCAGGACGCCCTGGCCGACGACCTGGAGCGTGACCTCGTGGGCCGCAACGTGATCGCCGACCGGTGGACCTTCCAGATCGTCGAGGACTACGACGCCACCTACTGGAGCACCTTCCGGGCCTTCGACGAGCGGGCCCGCCAGGAGCTCGCCGGCGGCGACCGGCACGTGTTCGAGGCGCGGATGAAGCAGCGCGAGCGCACCGCCGGGCACCCCGACCACCAGGCCGGCCCCGCCCTGGACGACTGAGCGGACGGTCGCCCCCGGCCGGGCCGGGTCCGGGCGACGGACGGGGCCGCCCGAGAGCGGTGAGGCCGGTCCGACACGCCGCCGGACCGTGGGCCCCACCGGGGGCCCACGGTCAGCTGGTCAGCCGGCCAGCGGAGTCGCCGTCCAGGTGCTCTCGTACACCAGGCCGCTGCGGCGGAACAGCTGGGTGACCGGGCACCGCCGCTCGGTCTCGGCGACCAGCCGGTCGAACTGCTCGGGGGTGGCGTCGGTCTGCACGCGCACCACCAGGCGGACGGAGTCGAAGTTGGCGTTGCCGTCGGCACCGGAGACCAGGACGGCGGTGTCGAGGTCGCCGCCGACCTCGAAGGACCACGCGCCCAGCGCGACGCCCAGCTCGCCCGCCACGATGCTGGCGGTGATCTGGTTGCAGCTGCTCAGCGCGGCGAGCACGTAGGACAGCGGGCTCGGGGCGGCGTCCTGCCCGCCGAAGGCCGGGTGGGTGTCGACGTCGACGACGTGCCCGGCGTCCCCGCCGACGGTGACGCGCTGGGCCACCCCGGTGCCGGTCGCGGTGTGGGTGAACGGGACGACGGTGGGCTTGGTGCGGGTGCTGGTCATGGTGGGCTCCTGGCGATGGGGGTCAGACGACCTCGGCCAGGCGGCCGGTCGCGACGTCGAAGACGAATCCGCGGACGCTGTCGATCCGCGCGTCCATGCAGGCGACGACGGCGACGCGCTTGGCCGGGGGCAGGGGCAGCGGGCCGGTGGAGGTGGCGGCGTAACGGGCGTTGTGGGCGACGAGCGCGTCGGTGACGGACGTACGGGTGCTCCGGGGGACGGCGGGGACGTGCGGACGGTCCCGGTGGCCGCACTCCCCGCAGACGTGCACCGGCGCCGGCCGAGCCCGGGACGTCAGGGCTCGACCGGTGGCTCCGGCGCGGGGCGTGCGGCCGCCCGACAGAGGCCGTCGAAGGCGTCGAGCCGTCGGCCGGGCCAGAAGGGCTCCAGGTCGGCACGGCTCACGACGCCGAGAGTGCCCCACCCGTGGCCGCTCCGCCAGGGTCCGGCAGCAGATACCTCAGTGATCTGGTCGACATGGTGGAGAAGCTGTGCGACGTGCGGGGCACCCCCTGTTCGAGTCGATGCCCCTTGCTGCCGCTTACCAGTGGGTAATATCGTTTGTTACTGGCGAGTAAGTCACCCGCCTCGTCTGCTGCCGGGAGCCTTTCCACATGAGCCACTACACCGCCAACCTGCGCGACCTCGAGTTCAACCTGTTCGAGTTCCTCGACACCAAGGACCGGTTCGGCACGGGCCCGTTCGAACAGATGGACGTCGAGACCGCCCGGGGCGTGCTGGCCGAGATCCGCCGCATGTCGGAGGGGCCGGTCGCGGAGTCGTTCGCCGACGCCGACCGCAACCCGCCGGTGTTCGACCCCGCGACCAACTCGGTGACGCTGCCCGAGTCGTTCAAGAAGTCCTACCAGGCGATCATGGACGGCGACTGGTTCCGCCTGGAGCTCCCCGAGGAGCTCGGTGGCTTCGGTGCCCCGGTCAGCATGCGGTGGGCCGCCTACGAGATGATGCTCGGCGCCAACCCGGCCGCGTTCATGTACGGCTCCGGGCCGTCGTTCGCCGCCACGCTGTACGAGATGGGCAACGACGAGCAGAAGAAGTTCGCCCAGCTGATGATCGACCGCGGCTGGGGCGCCACCATGGTGCTGACCGAGCCCGACGCCGGGTCGGACGTGGGCGCCGGCCGCACGCGGGCCGTGCAGCAGGAGGACGGCTCCTGGCACCTGTTCGGCGTGAAGCGCTTCATCACCTCGGCCGACCACGACCTGACGGACAACATCGTCCACCTGGTGCTGGCCCGCCCCGAGGGCGCGCGGGCGGGCACCAAGGGCCTGTCGCTGTTCGTGCTGCCCAAGTTCCACGTGGACGCCGAGACCGGCGAGCTGGGCGAGCGCAACGGCGTCTACGTCACCAACGTGGAGAAGAAGATGGGCCTCAAGGTCTCCGCGACCTGCGAGGTCACCTTCGGCGAGGGCCCGGTGCCGGCCAAGGGCTGGCTCGTCGGCGACGTGCACGAGGGCATCGCCCAGATGTTCCGGATCATCGAGCACGCCCGCATGTTCGTCGGCACCAAGGCCATCGCCACCCTGTCCGCCGGGTACCTGGTGGCCCTGGAGTACGCCAAGACCCGGGTGCAGGGCGCCGACCTCACCGCGACCACGAAGGACGCCCCGCGGGTGACCATCACCCACCACCCCGACGTGCGGCGCTCGCTGATGCTGCAGAAGAGCTACACCGAGGGCATGCGCGCGCTGTACCTGTACGCGGCCTCCTTCCGCGACCAGGTGCTGGAGGAGGAGGCCGCGGGCCGCGGTGACAGCGACGCCGCGAAGCTGGCGGCCAAGGTCAACGACCTGCTGCTGCCGATCGTGAAGGGCTACGGTTCCGAGCGGGCCAGCCAGCTGCTCTCGGCCGAGTCGCTGCAGACCCTCGGCGGTTCGGGGTACCTGCAGGACTACCCGATCGAGCAGTACGTGCGGGACGCCAAGATCGACACCCTCTACGAGGGCACCACGGCCATCCAGGGCCAGGACTTCTTCTTCCGGAAGATCGTCAAGGACGGCGGCGTCGCCCTCACCTGGCTGGCCGAGCAGATCCAGGCCACCCTGGACTCCGAGGCGGGCAACGGCCGGCTCAAGGTCGAGCGCGCGCTGCTGGGCACCGCACTGGCCGACGTGCAGGCGATGCTGTCGGCGATGTTCACCCAGCTCGGCGGCGCCACCGACGACATGAAGGCTCTCTACCTGGTCGCCCAGAACACCTCCCGGCTGCTGCTGGCCACCGGTGACCTGGTGACCGGCTGGCTGCTGGTCCGGCAGGCCGAGGTGGCGCTGACCGCGCTGGCCGGCGAGGTCACCGAGAAGGACCGGCTGTTCTACGAGGGCAAGCTCGCCGCCACCCGGTTCTTCACCTCCCAGGTGCTGCCCAAGATCACCAGCGAGCGGCAGATCGTCGAGACCACGGACAACTCCCTCATGGAGGTCGACGAGGCCGCCTTCTGAGCCGGCCGCAGCGCGTCACGGCGCCGTCTCCCCCCGGGGAGGCGGCGCCGTCGTGTTCGAGGGGGCCGGTGGCGGGGCAGGACCGGGGCCCCACCCCCGAGGAGACCCATGAGCGAGAGCACCGGCTACGGCGAGTCCCCCGACACGGCCGACGCCGAGGAGGACCTGGTCGACGGTCGCACCGGCGACAACCGGAGCGACGGCAGCGAGCGGGACGTCACGCTCACCACCGACGACGACGCCCAGGACGACGACTCGGTCGTCCGGTCGGGCAACAGCTCCGGCTGAGGCGGGCGCTCCCCGCCGGGCGCTCCCCCGCCGGACCGCCTAGATCCAGCCGTGCCGGCGCGCGGTCTCCACGGCCGCGTGCCGGTTCGGCGCGCCCAGCTTCGTGGCGGCCGCGGACAGGTAGTTGCGCACCGTGCCCGCCGACAGGTGCGCCCGGGCGGCGATCTCCTCCACCGGGGCACCGCCGGCCGCGAGCTCCAGCACGTCGGCCTCCCGCGGGGTCAGCGGGCTCTCCCCGGCACTGATCGCCTCCGCGGCGAGCTCCGGGTCGACGTAGCGGCCGCCGCGGTGCACGGTCCGGACGACGTCGGCGAGCACCGCGGCGTTGACCGTCTTGGGCAGGAACCCGCGCACGCCGGCCTCCAGCGCCCGCTTGAGGTGCCCGGCACGGCCGTGGCCGGTCACGATGACCACCGCGCAGCCCGGCACGACGGTGGCCAGCTCCCCGGCCACGCTGATGCCGTCACGGTCGGGCATCTGGAGGTCCAGGACGCAGACGTCGGGGGTGTGCGCCCGGGCCATCGCCAGCGCCTCGGCACCCGAGGCCGCCTGGGCGACCACCTCGACGTCGTCCTCCAGGGTCAGCAGGGCGGCCAGCGCGGAGCGGATGAGGTTCTCGTCGTCGGCCAGCACGACCCGGATCGGCCCGGCACCCGGGGCGTTCACGCGGAGACCCGGGCGGTGAGGGCGTACCAGCCGCCCCCGGCGCTGGTGCGCAGCCGGTCACGGCTGCCCAGCCGCTCGGCCAGCCCGGTCAGGCCGTTGCCGTGGGTGGCCGGCGCCCCCTCGGGTGCCCCGTCGTTGCGCACGGTCAGCTCCGCCTCCCCGGCCTCGCGCTGCAGCACGATCGTGCAGGTCGTGGCCCGACTGTGCCGCAGCACGTTGGTCACCGCCTCCCGCACCACCCACGCGAGCGCCGTCTGCGCCTCGTCGGGCAGCGTGCCACCGACGTCCTCACCGGTGACGGTGCAGCTCACCCCGGCGGCACGGAGCACCGAGCGGGCGCCGGTCAGCTCGCTGGTCAGGTCGGTGCTGCGGTACCCGCGCACCACCTCGCGCACCTCGCGCAGCGACTCCTCGGCGATCCGGCTGATGTCGGCGACCTCCTCGGCAGCGCCCTCGCGGCCCCGGCGGACCAGCTGCTCGGCCAGCTGCCCCTTCACCGCGATCGCGGACAGGTTGCGGCCCATGACGTCGTGCAGGTCGCGAGCGAAGCGCAGCCGCTCCTCGGCGACCGCCAGCCGCAGCTGCACGCCCCGGCTGCGCTCCATCTCCAGCACCACGTCCAGCAGCCACACGGTGAACCGGAACGACGCCGCCAGGAACATCGCGGTCACCCCCAGCACGACGCCCTGCAGCAGCGCCTGCGGAGCCGGGTCGCCGAGCAGCAGCACCGCCGTCCCGGCCAGCACGCCGACCGGGACGGCGGCGAGGACCAGCCGCCGGGTCTCCCACACGGTCGCCAGGACGCAGAGCACCGACAGCGGTGCCAGCACGGTGGCCCACAGCAGCGCCTGGC
Source organism: Goekera deserti (assembly GCF_010685995.1). Lineage (GTDB taxonomy): Bacteria > Actinomycetota > Actinomycetes > Mycobacteriales > Geodermatophilaceae > Goekera > Goekera deserti. The sequence goes on from NZ_JAAGWK010000008.1 coordinate 47,906, forward strand.
TGTCACCCCGGGGTTCGAAGCGCAGGGTGGCCAGCGCCACGCCGGAGGTGAGCAGGGCGGCGGCACAGGCCCCGGTCACCAGCCGTGCGTCGACCCGGGCCCCGGACTCGCGGGTGGCCAGCCCGGCGCGGGTCAGCACCCAGCAGAGCACCGCGGTGACCGCCACGCAGCCCAGGTAGGGCACGACGTCGACGACGCTGCTCGGCCCGGTGGCGGCGAGCACCAGCAGGGCCAGCAGCGGCATGCCCCAGGCGAAGCTGTAGAACGACGAGCGGGTGTACAGCTCGATCCGCTGCGGGTCGGTGCGGCTGCTCCACCAGCGCGAGACGGTCGGCACGGCAGCCATGCTGCCGTACCGACCGGAGCGGGTGGCGCTGGTCACCGACGGGGCGCCCAGCGGAACCAGCGGCGCGCGGCCAGCGACCCGAGCAGCAGCCAGGCGACCAGCACGCCCAGCGGCTGCAGGCCGGCAGCCCAGGCCCCGGCGGCGTCCACCGTGGCGCCGTCCCAGGCCTGGCCGGCCAGGCCCAGCCGGAGCAGCTCCACCACCGGGGTCATCGGCAACAGCCGGGCCACCTGGGCGAGCTGGTCGGGCATCGAGGCCAGCGGGATCATCAGCCCGGACAGCAGCAGCGCGATCATCACGAAGGGGAACGTGGTCACCTGGGCGCTCTCCGGCGTCCGGGTGAAGGCGGTGCTCACCGCACCCAGCAGGACGACGAGCACCGCGCCGGCGAACAGGGCGACCAGCGGCAGCACGTACTCCGTGGGGGCCTCCCACCGGCCGATGGCCAGCACGCCGACCCCGGTCAGGAGCACCTGCCCGAGGGCGATGAGCACGCTGGGCGCAGCAGTGGCGACCAGGACCTCCAGGCCGGTGAGCTCGCCGGTGCGCATGCGCTGCAGGGTGAGGTCCTCGCGGCGGGCCACGAACGTCGTCACGGTGTTGTAGTAGACGAGGAACACCAGGGCGACCGCGGCGCCGCTGATCACCAGCGTCGGGCCGAAGCCGGCGATGTCCTCCCCGATGCCGAGGAACGGGATCGCGGCGACGAGCAGCAGCGGCAGCAGCACGGAGTTCACCACCGCGGTGCGGTTGCGCAGCAGCAGGCGGGTCTCCGCGGTGGCCAGCGCGCGGACGCGGGAGGCGCGGCTGGGACCGCGCTGGTCGGTGGGGGTGGTCAGGGTGGCGGTCATCTCTGCTCCTGGGGTCTGCGGGGTGGGGGGGGTCAGGCGGCGTCGTGCGTGCCGTCGGCGACGGCGAGGAAGGCCTGCTCCAGCGAGGCGGCGCGGGCGTGCAGGGCGTGCAGCACGACGCCGTGCCGGGCGGCCCAGCCGAGCAGGTCGGCGAGCACGGGCTGCAGGGCGCGGGTGTGCCACTCCACGCGGGGCGCGGTGGACACCACCTGGACGCCGGCCGGCTGCGGCGGCAGCGGGGCGCCCTCGTCCAGGGTGAAGCGGATGGTGGCCGGCTGGGTCTCGGCGATCTCGGCCTGGGTGCCGCTGAGCACGATCTGCCCGGCCTTGAGCACGGCGACCCGGTCGGCCAGCTCCTCGGCCTCCTCCAGGTGGTGCGTGGTGAGCACGACGGCGGCGCCGCCGGCGACCATGTCCTGCACGAGCCGCCACACCTGACGGCGGCTCTCCGGGTCCAGCCCGGTGGTCGGCTCGTCCAGCACCACGACGCTCGGCCGGCCGAGCAGGGCCAGGGCCAGGTCCAGCCGGCGGCGCTCACCACCGGACAGACTGCGCACCCGCACGTCGGCCCGGCCGGTGAGCCCCACCTGGTCCAGTGCCTCGTCGACCGGGCGGGGTGCGGTGAGCGTCCGGCCCCAGGTGCGCACCGTCTCGGCCACCGTCAGGTCGCCGGGCAGCCCGCTGGACTGCAGCAGCACGCCCAGGTGCGGGCGCACGCGGGCCCGCTCGGCGACCGGGTCGGCGCCCAGCACGCGCACGCTGCCACCGTCGGGGTCGGCCAGGCCCTCGAGCACCTCCAGCGCCGAGGTCTTCCCGGCCCCGTTGACGCCGAGCAGGGCGAAGACCTCCCCGGGGTGGACCTCGAAGGAGATGCCCCGGACGGCGGTGAAGTCGCCGTAGCGCCGCTGCAGGTCGACCACCTCGACGGCGGGCGCGGTGCTGCGGGCGGTGCCCGCGGGGGCCGGTGCGGGTGCGGTGGGTACGGCCACGACAGCCTCCTCGTCGCGTCCGGCGGCCCCGGTCGGGCCGTCTGTTCGAACGCACCTCCGACGATGCCGCCGGATCGGCCCCGGCACAGGTGCGTGGCCTCACCAGCTGCCCGGGCAACCGCACGGGTGGGGCATGACAGACCTCATGCCCCACCCGTGACCGGCAGCGTGCGCGCAGCTCGCCCACGGGTTGCTGGCAGCAACCACCCGGTCGACACTGCCGGTCATGACGCTGCTCGCGGCCGCCCGGCCGACCGTCCTCGCCGCCGAGGTGGACCACACCGGCAGCTCCGCCCTGCTGGTCACGGCGGCCCTCGTCGGCATCGCCGTGGTGGTCGTGCTGATCACCGTGCTGAAGGTGCACCCGTTCCTGGCACTGATCCTCGGCTCGGCGGCCCTCGGCGCGCTGGCCGGCGTGGCCCCGGCCGACATCGTCACCAGCTTCACCGCCGGGGTCGGCTCCACGGTCGGCAGCGTGGGCCTGCTCATCGCGCTGGGCGCCATGATCGGCGGGCTGCTCACCGCCTCCGGCGGCGCCGACCGGGTGGTGACGGCGATCGTGGACCGGGTCGGCCCGCGGGCGCTGCCCTGGGCGATGGGCGGGGTGGCGGCGCTGATCGGCATCCCGCTGTTCTTCGAGATCGGCGTGGTGCTGCTCATCCCGATCGTGCTGCTGGTGGCCCGGCGCAGCGGCCAGCCGGTGCTCACGGTCGGCATCCCGGCGCTGGCGGGCCTGTCGGTGCTGCACGGCTTCGTCCCGCCGCACCCAGGCCCACTGGTGGCCATCGACGCCCTGGGCGCGGACCTCGGGCTGGTGCTGCTGTTCGGGCTGGTCCTGTCCGTGCCCGCCGTCGTGATCGCCGGGCCGCTGTTCGGCAGCTTCATCGCCGACCGGGTGCACGTGGCCACGCCGCGGGCCCTGGTCGGCGCCGCGGCCGGCACCCGGGAGACCGGGACCGCGGGCGCCGGCGGCAGCGACGAGCAGGACCTCGGCGACACCGGCGAGCCGGTCGACGAGCACCCCCGTCGCCAGCCCGGCTTCGGCGCGACCGTGGCCACGGTGCTGCTGCCGGTGGTGCTGATGATGCTCGGCGCCGTCGGTGAGCTGACCCTGGACGAGGGCGGCGCCCTGCGGTCGGTCGCCGACGTGCTCGGCACCCCGGTGATCGCCCTGCTCATCGGCCTGCTGGTGGCCATGGTGACGCTGGGGACGGCGGTCGGCTTCGGCCGGGAGAAGGTCTCGGACACCGTCGGCGGGGCGCTGCCGGCGATCGCCGGCATCCTGCTCATCGTGGCCGCCGGCGGCGGGTTCAAGCAGCTGCTGGTCGACTCGGGCATCAGCGGGCTGATCGCCGACGCCGCCGAGGGCGCGTCGCTGTCCCCGCTGGTGCTGGGCTGGCTGGTGGCGGTGGCCATCCGGCTGGCCACCGGCTCGGCCACGGTGGCCACCATCACCGCCGCCGGCATCGTCGCGCCGCTGGCCGAGGGCCTCGACCAGCCCACCGTGGCGCTGCTGGCGCTGGCCGTGGGCGCCGGCTCGCTGTTCTTCTCCCACGTGAACGACGCCGGGTTCTGGCTGGTGAAGGAGTACTTCGGCATGACGGTCGGCGAGACGATCCGCACCTGGTCGGTGATGGAGACGCTGATCTCGGTGGTCGGCCTGGCCGGCGTCCTGCTGCTGTCGCTGGTCGTCTGAGGTCACCGGTCCCATCAGGACCGGACACCTGCCGTCCACCTGGGCGACGTAGGTTCGGGTGGTGACGCAGCAGACCGGCACCGACCGCTGGACCCCGCTCGACGGGACGACGAACACCCGCGACCTGGGTGGCCTGCCGACCACCGACGGCGGCACGACCGTCAGCGGACGGGTGCTGCGCAGCGACAACCTGCAGACGCTGTCCGAGGCCGACGTGCGCCGGCTGGTCGACGAGCTGGACCTGCGCCAGGTGATCGACCTGCGCACCACGGCCGAGGTGCTGCTGGAGGGCCGCGGGCCGCTGCGGGAGGTGCCCTCGGTGGTGCACCGGCACTTCACGCTGCTGCCCGAGCGGGGGGAGCGCACCGACGTGTTCGCCGCCGAGGAGCCGGACGCCCCGGCACCCGAGCTGACGACGGGCTGGGCGGAGTCGCTGCTGCCGCGCCAGGTCGCCGAGGGCACCGAGCAGGAGCACCCGGCGGTGCGCGCCTACCTGGGCTACCTGGTGGACGGGCGGGACAACGTGCTCGGCGCGCTGCGGGCACTGGCCTCCGGGGAGGGCGCCGCGGTGGTGCACTGCGCCGCGGGCAAGGACCGCACCGGCGTCGTCGTCGCCCTGGCCCTGGCGGTGGCCGGGGTGGAGCGGGAGGCGATCGTCGCCGACTACGCCCAGACCGCCGAGGTCATCGACGCCCTGGTGGCCAAGCTGGCCACCAGCCCCACCTACGCCCAGGACATGGCCTCCCGGGACGTGGCCAGTCACACCCCGCAGGCCGGGACGATGCGCCGGGTGCTCGAGGTGCTCGACGAGCTGCACGGCGGGCCGGTCGGCTGGCTGACCGAGCACGGCTTCGGCCCCGACGAGCAGGCCGCGCTGCGCGCCCGGCTCCGCGAGGCCTGAGTCCCCGGCCGGTCCGCGCGTCCGGCCCCCCTACCGGCCCCGGACAGCAGTCGACCCCGGTCCTCCCGCGGGGGGAGGACACCGGGGTCGGTGTGCGGCCACGTCCCGAGGGGGGACGACGGCGTCAGTGCCGGCGCTGGGTCAGCGCACGTACATCGACGGCAGACTGCCGTTGGCCAGGGTCAGCAGGTCGTCACGCATGGCGGGGCTGCTGGTGCGGGCCAGGGCGCGGTCGATGGCGCGGCGGGTACGGGCGGCCTGCCGACGCTGACGCCAGCTGGAGGTCACGCTGCTCATCTCGGTCCTGCTCTCTGTTCTCTGTGCGGTGTGGTGCCACCTGACTCAACCCAGGTGACAGCTCCTATGTTCCTACGGAACACAGGTCACATCGGTAGGTGACCATCGGAACTTCACCTGATGGACGCAGAAACAGTCCCGAAGTGACGCACCCCACCCACCGTTCACCCCGATCGGGTGAGGCTCCCGGCCGCAGGCGCCGACCCCGGTGACCCACGCCTCACCGCCCACCCCGCAGACGCCGACGGCCCGCTCCCCCGGTGGGGTGAGCGGGCCGCATGGCGAGCCGGTGTGGTCAGCCGGCGAGCACCGCGCGCACGGCCTCACGGGCCTCAGCGGGGTCGGCCGCGGCCAGCGCCACCTCGGCGGCGCGCCGGCAGGTGGCCAGGTCCACGGTCGCCAGCTTCGCGCCCACCCCGGACACCGAGGACGCCGCGCAGGACAGCGAGGTGATGCCCAGACCCACCAGCACGCAGGCCAGCGCCGGGTCCGCCGCCGCCTCACCACAGACGCCCACCGGCTTGCCGGCCCGCTGCCCGGCCGCGGCGGTGGCCGCCACGAGGGCCAGCAGAGCCGGCTGCCACGGGTCGGTCAGGTCGGCCAGGTCGGCCGACAGCCGGTCGGCGGCCAGCGTGTACTGGGACAGGTCGTTCGTGCCGATCGACAGGAAGTCCAGGTGCTCCAGGAACCGGTCGGCCAGCACGGCCACCGACGGCACCTCCACCATCACCCCGGGCACCAGGCCGCGCTCGCGCACCGCGGCGGCGAAGTCGGCGGCCTCGGCGACGGTGGCCACCATGGGCGCCATCACCCACGGCGTGGACCCGGTGGCCCGCGCCGCCTGGGCGACGGCGTCCAGCTGGCGGGTGAGCAGGCCCGGGTCGCGGCGGGCGATGCGCAGGCCACGCACGCCGAGCGCGGGGTTGGCCTCGTCCGGCGGGGTGGCGAAGGCCAGCGGCTTGTCCGACCCGGCGTCGAGGGTGCGCAGCACCACCTTCTGGCCCGGGAACGCCTCGAACACCGCGGCGTAGCCCTGCGCCTGCTCGTCGACCGTCGGCTCCTCGGCGCGACCGAGGAACGCCAGCTCCGTGCGCAGCAGCCCGACCCCCTCGGCGTGCGCGGCCGCGGCGGCCTGCGCGCCGGCGCCGTCCTGCACGTTGGCCAGGACCGCCACGGCGTGCCCGTCCCGGGTGCGCGCCGGGCCCCGGTAGGTGGCCAGCGCGGCCGCCACCTCGGCGGCCTCGGCCACCCGGGCCTGCGCCCGGGCCGGGTCAGGGTCGACGGTGACCGTGCCCTGCTCGCCGTCGACCAGCACGGTCGCGCCCACCGGGACGTCGTCCAGACCGCCCACACCGACCACGCAGGGCAGGCCGAGCTGGCGGGCGATGATCGCGGTGTGGCTGGTGGAGCCGCCCAGCCGGGTGGCCAGCGCGACCACCAGCGTCGGGTCCAGGCCCGCGGTGTCGGCGGGTGCGAGGTCGTCGGCGAGCAGCACCGAGGGCACGTCCGGGTTCGGCACGCCGGGCTCCCGCTGGCCGGTCAGCTCGGCGACCACGCGGTCCCGGATGTCCAGCACGTCGGTGACCCGCTCGGCCATCAGCCCGCCGAGGCTGGTGAACAGGTCGGCGAACTGGGTGGCCGCGGCGACGGTGGCGACGGGCGCCGACGCGCCGGCGTCGATGCGCTGCTCGACCGCGGACAGCAGGCCGCGGTCCCGGGCCAGGCCCGCGGTGGTGGCCAGCACCGCGGCGCTCACCCCGGTGGTCGCGGCGGCACGGTCGGCCAGCCGGCCCGCGACGAGCTCGGCGGCAGCGGCGAACCGGGCCTTCTCGGCCGGGCGCGCGTCCTCGGCGACCGGGCTCTCGTCGTCCCCGGGCAGCTGGACGGCGCCGGCCGGGCGGATCACCGGGCCCAGTGCGACCCCGGGCACGACCGGCGTGCCGGCGAGCACGACCGGCGTGCCGCCGTCCGCGGTGTTGCCCGACGTGGTGCCCCGGACCGGACTGGTGATCGACATCGTGTTCTCGCTCCTCGCTCGCGGTGGACGCCTGGCGCCTGCGACGTCGGCGGCGCTGGTCGGTGACGACGGCGGCACTGCTGGGTGTGGCGCCGGTCATGCCTGGTGAGCATCGTGCTCCTCCGCCCCCGCCGCCGCCACCCACCCGGCCCGGATGTGCAACCCGGGCTCACGACGAGCAGGCTGTGACCGTCCCGGTGACCCGGATCACCGATACCTCTTGACGATCCCACCAGATCCCACGTAGAACAACACAAGCGGGCACCGAAAACCACACACCCGGCACTCCACCTGCCGGACGTCCGCACGACTCCGGACCACGCACGGTGGACCAGGTCGACGATCCGCACTTTTTCGGGCTCGAGTCAGGTGACGGGAGGAGACGGGGTGTACGCCGAGGAACGTCAGCACGCGATCGCCGGACTGGTCTCCCAGCGCGGCCGGGTCGCCGTCACCGCCGTCGCCGAGCGGTTCGGGGTGACGACCGAGACGGTCCGCCGCGACCTCGCCGTGCTCGAGCGGGCCGGGATGCTGCGCCGGGTGCACGGCGGCGCGGTGCCCACCGCGGCGCTGAGCGTGACCGAGCCCGGGCTGGCCGAGCGGCGCGGCAGCCACCCCGCCCAGAAGCTGGCCATCGCCACGCTGGCGCTGTCGCTGGTGCCCGAGGCGGGGGGCAGCATCGTGCTGGACGGGGGCAGCTCGACCGCGGCCCTGGCCGGCCTGCTGCCCGGCGACCGCGACCTGCTCGCCGTCACCAACTCCGTGCCGATCGCCACCCGGGTGGCCGCGTCGCCGGGGATCGGCCTGCACGTGCTGGGCGGCCGGGTCCGCGGGGTCACCCAGACCGCCGTCGGCAGCACCACCGAGGCCGCGCTGCGCGAGCTGCGGGTCGACGTCACCTTCCTCGGCACCAACGGGCTGACGCCGGACCACGGCTTCACCACGCCCGACGAGGCCGAGGCCGCCGTCAAGCGGGCCATGGTCCGCGCCGGCCAGCGCGTCGTCGTGCTGGCCGACTCCACCAAGCTCGGCCGGGAGCACCTGGTGCGTTTCGCGTCGGCCGAGGACGTCGACGTCCTGGTCACCGACGCGGGCGCCGACCCGGAGACCGTGACCGAACTCGAGAACCAGGGGATCGAGGTGCTCGTCGCATGAGCCAGATGGTCACGCTGACCGCCAACCCGAGCCTGGACCGCACCCTGGTGCTGCCCGGGCCGCTGGACCGCGGCAGCGTCGCCCGCCTCGGGGTGAGCAGCACCGAGCCCGGCGGCAAGGGCGTCAACGTGTCGCGCGCGGTCGCCGCGGCCGGGGCCGACGTCGTCTCGGTGCTGCCGGCCGCGGCCGACGACCCGATCGTCACCGCGCTGCACGGGCTGGGCCTGCGACTGGCCACCGTGCCGGTGGCCGGGGCGGTGCGCACCAACTACACGCTGGTCGAGCCGGACGGCACCACCACCAAGCTCAACGAACCCGGCAACGCCCTGGACGCCGAGACGCGCGCCGCCCTCACCGAGGCCCTGCGCGGCCACGCCGCCGGCGCCCGCTGGGTGGTCCTCTCCGGCTCGCTGCCGGCCGGCACGCCGGTCGACTGGTACGCCACGCTCGTCCGGGCGCTGCGCGACACCGGTGCCCGGATCGCGGTGGACACCTCCGAGGCGCCCCTGCTGGCCCTGCTCGCCGCCGGCCGGGACGCCGTCCCGGACCTGCTGAAGCCGAACACCGAGGAGCTGGCCCAGCTGGCCGGCGTCCCGGAGGCCGAGGTCGTGGCCGACCCGGCCGCCGCGCTGGCCGCGGTCGCCACCCTGCACGAGCGGGGCGTGCACTCGGTGCTGCTGACCCTCGGCGGGGACGGCGCGATGCTGTCCACCGCCGACGGCGGCCTGTGGTCGGCCACGCCCCCGCCGGTCACCGTGCGCAGCACCGTGGGCGCCGGGGACTGCAGCCTGGCCGGCTACCTGCTGGCCGACCTGGCCGGCGCGGCCCCGGACGAGCGGCTGCGCAACGCCGTCGCCTACGGGTCGGCCAGTGCCTCGCTGCCCGGCTCCGCGGTGCCCACCCCCGACCAGGTGGACGGCTCGCTCGTCCGCGTCGTCCCGGGCCCCCCGATCACCACGGTCGAGCACCCGGCCGTCCCCGTCCCCGTCCCGGCCGCCGGCCGCGACGACCGCTGAACCACCGACGCCGGAGGAACCACCCATGTCCGAACTCATCACCACCGAACTGGTCGCGCTCGACGCCGACCTCGGTGCCGACAAGGGCAGCGTCATCCGGCGCCTGGCGACCCTCGTCGCCGACGCCGGCCGTGCCACCGGCGCCGAGGGGCTGTACGGCGACGCGATGGACCGCGAGTCCAAGGCGGCCACCGGCCTGCCCGGCGGCATCGCCATCCCGCACTGCCGCTCCGCCGCGGTCACCCAGGCATCACTCGCCTTCGGCCGGCTGCGCCCGGCGGTCGACTTCGGCGCCCCGGACGGCCCGGCCGAGCTGGTCTTCCTCATCGCCGCCCCCGAGCACGGCGACGCCGACCACCTGACGCTGCTCACCGCCCTGGCCCGCGCCCTGGTGCGCTCGGAGTTCACCGACTCGCTGCGCGCGGCGACGACGCCGGCCGAGATCGTGCAGCTGGTGCAGGACGTCGTCTCCCCGCCGCCGGCGCCCGCGGACGCCGCCCCGGGTGGCGCCGCGGCCGGTGCCACCGCTGCGGCAGCCGCCGCGCCGGCCGCGGCGAACACCGCCTCGGCCGGGGCGGGCCGCTCGCTGGTCGCGGTCAGCGCCTGCCCGACCGGCATCGCGCACACCTACATGGCCGCCGACAAGCTGACCGCGGCCGCGAAGGAGATGGGCGTCGAGCTGCACGTGGAGACGCAGGGCTCCTCGGGCTCCACCCCGCTGGACCCGGCGGTGATCCGCAATGCGGCCGCCGTCATCTTCGCCGTCGACGTGGGCGTCAAGGACAAGGAGCGGTTCACCGGCAAGCCGGTGATCCAGTCGGGCACCAAGCGGGCGATGAACGAGCCCCAGGTGATGATCCGCGAGGCGCTGGCCGCCGCGGACGACCCGAACGCCCGCCGCGTCGAGGGCGGCGGGGGCGGGGACGCCGCGGCCGCGAACGCCGGCGGCAAGCCGGGCACCGGCACCGAGATCCGCCGCTGGCTGCTCACCGGCGTCAGCTACATGATCCCGTTCGTCGCCGCGGGTGGGCTGCTGATCGCGCTGGGCTTCCTGTTCGGCGGGTACCAGATCGTGAACCCCGACCCGAGCTCCGCCGACGGGGCCAGCTACGCGGCCAACTGGGCACTGAACAACACCCTCTTCAACCTGCCCAGCGCCGCTCCGCTCGAGGGCCTGAACGACGGGCTGCTCGGCTACCTCGGCGCCCTGTGCACCGTGCTCGGCCAAGCGGCCTTCGGCTTCCTCGTCCCGGCGCTCGCGGGGTACATCGCCTACGCGATCGCCGACCGGCCCGGCATCGTGCCGGGCTTCGTCGTCGGCGCAGTCTCGCTGACCGTGGGCGCAGGCTTCCTCGGTGGTCTGGTCGGCGGCATCATCGCCGGCTTCGCGGCGAAGTGGATCGCCGGGTGGAAGCTGCCCACGTGGGCTCGCGGGCTGCAGCCCGTGGTGATCATCCCGCTGCTGGCCACGCTGATCTCCAGCGGGCTCATGGTCGTCCTCCTCGGTCGCCCGCTGGCCGCCGCGCTCACCGGTCTGGGAGACTTCCTCAACGGCCTGACCGGCACCTCGGCGATCCTCCTCGGGATCATCCTCGGCCTGATGATGTGCTTCGACCTGGGTGGCCCGGTCAACAAGGCCGCCTACGTCTTCGCCACCACCGGGCTCACGGCCGCGGCCACCAGCGGCCCCCTCGTCATCATGGCGACGGTGATGGCCGCCGGCATGGTGCCCCCGCTGGCGATGGCCATCTCCAGCACCATCCTGCGGCCGAAGCTGTACACCGCGGCCGAGCGCGACAACGGCAAGGCCGCCTGGCTGCTCGGCGCCTCCTTCATCTCCGAGGGAGCCATCCCGTTCGCGGCCGCCGACCCCCTGCGGGTCATCCCATCGATGATGCTGGGTGGGGCCACCACCGGTGCCATCGTGGCCGGCCTCGGGCTGGAGCTGCGAGCGCCGCACGGCGGCGTGTTCGTCTTCTTCGCGATGAGCAACGCCGTGCTGTTCATCCTCGCCGTCCTCATCGGTGCGCTGGTGGGTGGCGTGGCCGTGACGATCGCCAAGAGCGTCGGTCGCGGCAAGGCCGGTGACGACGCAGCCGTCGCCGCCGGCGACCCCCGCGCCGAGGCCGTGCAGCCCACTCGGCAGGACACTCCCGCTGTGGCCCGCAGCCAGAGCTGACACGATCACCCTGAGATCCGTCCCACACGACGAGAGAGAGGCCCCATGCCCAGCCAGACCGTGACCGTCGGCAGCGCCGTCGGTCTGCACGCCCGCCCTGCCGCCCTGATCGCAGAGGCGGTGAGCAAGTCCGGTGTGCCGGTCACGCTGTCCACGCCCGGCGGCAACCCGGTCGACGCCGGCTCGCCGCTGATGATCATGACGTTGGGCGCCAAGTCGGGCACCGACGTCACCGTCACGAGCGACGACGAGACCGTCCTGGCCCAGATCGCCGAGATGGTCGCCAAGGACCTCGACGCCGAGTGACGGCCTGACCGCACCACCGGCTCGACGGACCACCAGAACCGACACGAACCGCCCGCCGAGATGGCCATCTTGGCGGGCGGTTCGTGTCACATGTGGACCGCGCAGGGTCGCGCGGGTCAGGTCGCGCGGGTCAGAAGGCCAGCGCCGTCCCCGGGTCGTGCAGCAGGGCGCCGACGTCGGCGAGGAAGCGGGAGCCCAGCTCGCCGTCGACGATGCGGTGGTCGAAGGACAGCGCCAGCTGCGTCACCTGCCGGACGGCGATCTTCCCCCTGTGCACCCACGGCATCTCGCGCACCGCGCCGAAGGCGAGGATCACCGACTCGCCGGGGTTGAGGATCGGCGTGCCGGTGTCGACGCCGAACACGCCGACGTTGGTGATCGTCATGGTGCCGCCGGTCATGTCCGCCGGCGCCGTCCGCCCGGCCCGCGCGGTCGCGGTGAGGTCGGCCAGCGCGCCGGCCAGCCCGGCCAGGGGCAGCGAGCCGGCGTCCTTGATGTTCGGCACGACCAGCCCCCGCGGCGTGGCGGCCGCGATGCCCAGGTTGACCTGCCCGTGCACCACGATCTCCTGCGCCGCCTCGTCCCAGGAGCTGTTCACCATCGGGTGCCGCCGGGCCGCGAGCAGCACCGCCCTGGCCACGAACAGCAGCGGGCTGACCTTCACGCCGGCGAGCTCGGGCCGGGCGGCCAGCCGGGTGCGCAGCTTCATCGTGCGGGTGACGTCCACGGTGAGGAACTCGGTGACGTGCGGTGCGGTGAACGCGCTGGCCACCATCGCCGCAGCCGTGTGCTTGCGCACGCCCTTGACCGGGATCCGCTGCTCCCCCGCCGTCCCCCGGACGACCGCACCCTCCTGACGTGAGCCCGGAGAAGTCAGGGGTGACGACGGCGACGACGAGGACGGCGCGGTGGCGGCGTCGACGTCCTCGCGGGTGATCACCCCGCCGGGGCCGGAACCGGTCAGGGTGGCGAGGTCGACGCCGAGGTCCTTGGCGTACTTGCGCACCGGCGGCTTGGCCAGCGGGCGCGGGGCGCCCCGGCCGGGGGCGGCCCGGCGGGAGGTGGGGGCCAGCTCGTCGCGGGCGTTGGCCTCGGTCTGCCGGCCCACCTCCAGCCCGCCGTGCCGGACCGGCTTGACGGTCATGTCCGGCGCGGTGGCCAGCAGGGGGGCGCGCTGGGGCTGGTCGGGCAGCAGCGCGGGCTTCTCGGCCACGCCGGTGCCGTAGTCGGCGCCGGGCAGCACCTGCGGGGCGGTGGCCCGGGCTGCGGCGGCCGACCCGGTGACCCGGGGACGCCGCTTGGCCTCGGTGTTCCGGGGGCCGTAGCCGACCAGCACCGAGGTGCGGCCACCCGGCGCGGGGCCACCGATCAGGCCGGCCTCGACCTCCGGTTCGTCGCCGGCCGCAGGGTCGGGCACCGGGGCGACATCGACCTTCCCGCCGCTGGTGTCGATGGTGATGATCGGCGAGCCGACGTCGACCGTCGTCCCCACCTCGTAGAGCAGCTCGGTGACCGTGCCGGCGAACGGGGAGGGCAGCTCGACGGCGGCCTTCGCCGTCTCCACCTCGCACAGCGGCTGGTTGACCACCACGGTGTCGCCGACGGCGACGAGCCACTGGAGGATCTCGCCCTCGGTGAGGCCCTCCCCGACGTCCGGGAGCCTGAACTGGCGCAGCGATGTCATGGCGTCAGAACCCCATCGACCGGTCGACGGCGTCCAGGACGCGGTCGAGGTCGGGGAGGTAGTCCTCCTCCAGCTTCGAGGGTGGGTAGGGGGTGTCGTAGCCGCCGACGCGCAGCACCGGGGCCTCCAGGGAGTGGAAGCAGGTCTCGGTGACCCGGGCGGCGATCTCCGCGCCGAGCCCCAGGGTGGTGGGGGCCTCGTGCACGACCACGCAGCGGCCGGTGCGGCGCACGGACTCGTAGACGGCGTCCAGGTCCAGCGGGGACAGGGTGCGCAGGTCGACGACCTCGATCGAGCGGCCCTCGTCCTCGGCCGCGGTGGCGGCCTGCAGCGCCGTCTTCACCATCGGCCCGTAGGCCAGCAGGGTGAGGTCGTCACCGGCGCGCAGCACCCGGGAGCGGAACAGCGGGTCGGGCGTGGCGTCGGTGTCGACGTCGGCCTTCTCCCAGTAGCGCCGCTTGGGCTCCAGGAACACGATCGGGTCGGGGCTGGCGATGGCCTGCTGGATGCCGAAGTAGGCGTCGGCCGGGGTGGCCACGGCGACGACCTTGAGGCCCGCGGTGTGCGCGAAGTAGGCCTCCGGGCTCTCGCTGTGGTGCTCGACCGCCCCGATGCCGCCGCCGAAGGGGATGCGGATGACGATCGGCATCGGCAGCCGGCCCCGGGAGCGGGCGTGGATCTTGGCGACCTGGGTGACGATCTGGTTGTAGGCGGGGAACACGAACCCGTCGAACTGGATCTCGCACACCGGCCGGTAGCCGCGCATCGCCAGGCCCACCGCGGTGCCCAGGATGCCGGCCTCGGCCAGCGGGGTGTCCACGACGCGGTCCTCGCCGAAGTCCTTCTGCAGACCGTCGGTGATCCGGAAGACACCGCCGAGCTTGCCGATGTCCTCCCCCATGAGCACGACCTTCGGGTCGTCCTCCATGGCCTTGCGCAGGCCCATGTTCAGGGCCTTGCCCAGGGTCAGCGTGGTCACTTCTCCCCCTCGAAGCTGGCGTGGTAGGCCACGAACTCGGCCCGCTGGCGCTCCAGGTCGGGGGTCTGCTCGGCGTAGACGTGGTCGAAGATCTCGGTGCCGGCCGGGTCGGTCATCTCCAGCGTCCCGGTGCGGATGCGCACGGCGAGCTCGTCACCCTCGGCGTCCACGGCGTCGAAGAAGGCGGCGTCGGCGATGCCCGCGCGGGCCAGGTGCGCCTTGAGCCGGGCGATCGGGTCGCGCAGCTTCCACTCCTCCAGCTCGCTGGCCATGCGGTAGCGGGTGGGGTCGTCGGACGTGGTGTGCGCGCCCATCCGGTAGGTGAACGCCTCGATGAACGTGGGCCCGGAGCCCTCCCGGGCCCGGGCGAGCGCGGCCCGGGTCACCGCGAGGACGGCGAGGACGTCGTTGCCGTCGACCCGGACGCCGGGGAAGCCGAAGCCCGACGCCCGCTGGTAGAGCGGCACCCGGGACTGGCGCTCGATCGGCACGCTGATCGCGTACTGGTTGTTCTGGCAGAAGAAGACCACCGGCGCGGACAGCGACGCGGCCCAGATCAGCGCCTCGTTCACCTCGCCCTGGCTGGTGGCGCCGTCGCCGAGGAAGGCCAGCGCGGCGGCGTCGGCGCCGTCGCGCTGCAGGCCCATGGCGTAGCCGGTGGCGTGCAGGGTCTGCGCGCCGATGACCACCGTGTAGAGGTTCACGCCGGTGGCGACGGGGTCCCAGCCGCCCATGTCGTTGCCGCGGAACAGGCTCATCACGTGCAGCGGGTCGACGCCGCGGGTCCAGGCGACGCCGTGCTCCCGATAGGTCGGGAAGGCCATGTCGTCCGGCGCCAGCGCCCGGCCGGCGCCGACCTGCGCGGCCTCCTGACCCAGCAGGGATGCCCAGATGCCGAGCTCGCCCTGCCGCTGCAGCGCGGTGGCCTCGACGTCCCAGCGGCGCACCAGGGCGAGGTCGCGGTACAGCGAGCGCAGTTCCTCGTCGGTGACGTCGATGGCGTAGTCGGGGTGCTCGACCCGCTCGCCCTCCGGGGTCAGCAGCTGGACGAACTCCGGGCCGCTGTCGGGCTGCTCGGGCAGGTGCGGCGCCCCGGTGCCGGGCACCGGGTCGACCACCTCGGTGGCGTGCTCCAACGCGGTCACGGCTGGCTCCCTACCTCTGGTGTGCTGCCCGGGGTCGCCGGTGAGCACGGTCAGACGGACGTCGACGCCGGGTGTGGCGCCACTCACATGGTGCCACGCTCAGCGCACCGGAGCAGACCACTCCGCCACTTTCTGCGCAACACCCGCCGTCCAGAGTGAGCACAGAGATCAGTCCGGGCGGTTTATGGCGTGGCACACTGAGCAGCGTGCCCGCTGTCGACGCCACCGACGCCCGACTGCTGCTCGCGCTGTCCGCCGACCCGCGCGCCACGGTGCTGGCCCTGTCCCAGCAGCTCGGGCTGGCCCGCAACACCGTGCAGGCGCGGCTCGGCCGGCTGGAGACCAGCGGCGTGCTCGACCCGTTCGAGCGCCGCGTGCGCCCGGAGGCGCTGGGGTACCCGCTGGGCGCCTACGTCACCGTGACCGTGGTGCAGCGCAGCCTGGCCGACGTCAGCGCCGCGCTGGCCGACATCCCCGAGGTGCTCGAGGTGACCGGGCTGTCCGGCGTCGCCGACCTGCTCGTGCAGGTGGTCGCCCGGGACGCCGACGACCTGTGGCGGATCACCGAGCAGGTGCTGGCCATCCCCGGCGTGCAGCGCACCGACACCAACCTGGCGCTGCGCCGGTTCGTCGACCACCGGATGACCCCGCTGCTGGAGCGCGCCGCCGGCCTGGGCGGCTGAGCACGGAAAACCGGGTGCAGCCGCGGTGCGGCGCCCCTACGGTCCACCGCGTGACCGATCCGATCGCCCTGCCCGGCGGGCTCGTGCTGCGCACCGCCGTCCCCGCCGACCGCGGGCAGGTCGAGGCGCTGCTGGTCGAGCGCGGCGAGGAGGGCGACGACGTCGACCACCGGCTCGTCGTCGACGACCCGGACGCCGGCTGGGCGTCCTGCGCGGTCGTGGTCGACGGCGACCGCGTCGTCTCCACCGCCACGCTGCTCGACGAGACCCTCGTGCTGGACGGCGTCGCGCTGCCGGCCGGGCAGGTCGAGCTGGTGGCCACCGCCGCGGGGTACGAGGGCCGGGGCCTGGTGCGCGCGCTGATGGCCTGGGCGCACCAGCGCTCGGCCGACCGCGGGCACCTGCTGCAGGTGATGATCGCCGATCCCGTACTTCTACCGGCTGTTCGGCTACGAGTACGCGATCGACATCCCGCAGGCCCGGCCGCTCGGCACCCCGCCCGCGGGCCGGCCCACGCTGCGCCCGGCCACCCCCGCCGACCTGCCGGCCCTGGCCGCCCTGCAGGACGCCGCCCAGGCCGGAACCGACGTCACCGTGCCGCACTCCGCGGCGCGCCGGCGCTGGTTGCTGGCGCACGACACGAGCACCACGGTCGTGCTCGAGCGGGACGGCGTGGTCGTGGCCACCGCCCGCACCACCCCACCGGACGACGACGTGCTGGTGGCCGAGGCGGCCGCGACGGACGCCGACGCCGCCGAGGACCTGCTCGCCGGCCTGGTGCACGAGGCGGGCGGCGCCGCGCTGCGGGTCGTGGACCGGGTGGGCACCGTGCCGTCGTCGGCGTGGCAGCCACGGCTGGGCGATGCGGACGCCGGGCCCGAGCAGTACTACGTGCGCCTGGGCGACACCGCCACGGTGCTGCAGGCGCTCACCCCCGTCGTGCAGCGCCGGCTGGCCGCCGCCGGACCGGGCGCGCCACGCGAGGTGCTGCTGTCCACCTTCGGCGCCTCCTACGGCTGGGACGTCGCCGCGGACGGCAGCTGGGGCCCGGTGCGCACCGGCGGGCCCGAGCAGTCACCCGGCGCGCGGGGCGGCGCGGGCGTCGCACCGGACGCGCTGCCGGCACTGTTGTTCGGCCAGCGGGGCCTGCGCGGGCTGGCCGCGCTGCGGCCGGACGTCTACGTGCCGCGCTCCTCGGCGGACCTGTTCGAGACGCTGTTCCCGCCGGTCACCGCCGACCTGCTCACCTACTACCTGCCCTGGTGAACGCGGGCTGCCGGTCACGGGCTGGTGCGGTCCACCGGCTGGCGGCCGGGGTGCTGCTCGGCACGACGCTGACCACCGTGGGCGTGCTGGTCGGCACCAACGGCCCGATGACCGCCCTCGGCGTCACCGACCCGCGCACCTGGTCGGCGACCGACCGGGTCAGCGACGTGGTGCCGCACCTGGCCTACGCGGCCGTCGTCCGGGCCACGCTGGACGGGTTCGACCGCGGCTGAGCGGGCTCAGCGCTCCAGCAGGAGCAGGCTGAGGGCGGCCAGCGACGGCCCGTCGGTGAAGCGACCCTCCCGCACCATCAGCCGCAACTGCTCCTCGGTCACGAAGGCGCTGACCATGTCGGCCTCGCTCTCCTCCCGCGCCGTCGGGCCGGGCACCAGGTCGGTGGCCAGCCAGACGTCGAACTCCTGCGTGGACAGGCCGGGCGACTGGTCCAGGTGGCCCAGGTGCCGCAGCGTCCCGGCCCGCAGGCCGGTCTCCTCTGCCAGCTCGGCGCGGGCCAGGTCCTCCGGCGTGCCGCCGGAGCCCTGCGGCCAGGTGCCCTGCGGGAACTCCCACGAGCGCCGCCCGAGCGCGTACCGGAACTGCTCGACCAGCCAGAAGCCGTCCCGCTCGGCGGGCAGCACCAGCGCGAAGTGCGGCTTCTCCACCACGCCGTACAGCCCGGTCGACCCGTCCGCCCGCTCCACGACGTCCTCACGGACCCGGATCCAGGGGTTGCGGTAGACCTCGCGGCTGCTCGTCGTCCTCATCGGCCCAGCGTCGCACCTGCGGCGAGGCCCGTACCGCTCAGCGCCAGCCGCGCTCGTCCACCCCACCCGGCACGGGGGCGGCGGGGTCGTAGGGCGTACGGGTGAAGACGAAGGTGGCCAGGTCCAGGTGGTCGACCGCGATCCGCAGGGTCTCGCCGGCGTAGTAGCCGTCCAGCCCGACCCAGGTGCCGTCCTCACGCGGGGCGAACCGGCTGGCCCGGCCCGCGCGGCCGGGCAGCGGGCCCAGGTGCAGCAGCCCACCGGACCGGGCGCGGAGCACGTGCGGCGCGGGGCCCCAGAACCAGACACCGAGCACGTCCAGCGGCACCAGTGGCGCCGACGGCACCCAGGCGTCGACGACGCGCGGCTCGGCGGCGCGCACGTCGGCCAGCAGCCCGGGCACCAGCGGGTCCAGGCCGCTGGTGGTGTTGGCCAGCTGCACCGCCCCGACCTGCTCCTCCCGGTCGACGAACACCCCGGCCAGGAAGCCGGGCATCGAGCCGCCGTGCCCGGTGAGCGTCCGCCCGTCGACCCGCATCACCTGCAGGCCCAGCCCGTAGGCCGACCAGCCGGGGGCCGAGGAGTCCACGCCGGCCGGCACGCCCATCTCCTCCAGCGTGCCCGGCGCCAGCACGTCACCGGTGTCGCCGAGCAGGAACGCCGCGAACCGGCCGAGGTCGGCCAGGGTCGACCACAGCTGCCCGGCGGCGGCCATCACACCGGCGTCGTGCTCGGGCTCGGGCAGCACCACGTCGGCCCACGGGTGCACCGCCGACCCGGCCGCGGCCCGCCCGCTGGGCCGGGTGGTCGTGCGGGTCATGCCCAGGGGGCTGAGCACCTCGGTGGTGACGACGTCGGCCCAGGACGCGCCGCGGTGCCGCTGCACCAGCTCACCGAGCAGGCCGAAGCCCAGGTTGGAGTAGTGGAACCGCCGCGCCGCACCCAGGACGACGTCACTGGGGTCCAGCCGCAGGTCCTCCAGCGAGCCGCCCTCGACCCGTTCCCACCACCCGCCGGGGCTCTCGCTGCTCAGCCCGGACATGTGCGACAGCAGCTGCCCGACGGTCCGCTCCCCCAGCGGCGTGCCGGGCACGTGCCGCTCCAGCGGGTCGTCCAGCCCGAGCAGGCCCTCGTCGCGCATCCGCAGGACGACGACCGCGGTGACGGTCTTGGAGATCGAGCCGAGCCGGTACTGCACGTCCGTGTGCGGCTCGGCGACGTCGCCGCGCCCGGCCGACCAGGCCAGGCCGCCGTCGCGCACCACCCCGGCGACCAGGCTGGGCGCGCGGCCGTCCCGCTGCACACGGGCGGTGCGCGCCAGCAGGGCGCGCGCCGTCGCCGGCAGCAGCGGCGGCACGGTCAGGGGGCTCTGGCCGGCGGGCGGCAGTGGGTCGGTCACCCGACGACCGTAGTCAGCCGACCGGGGCGGGCGCCGGGCGCGGGAGGCGGCCGGTGCGCTGCGCCCACCGCTCGAACCACACCGTGGTGAACGGCGGGACGGAGGCGAGCAGTGCCAGGGCCGCCGTGCCGAACGACCAGCGCAGCGTCCGCCAGGCCACCAGGGTGACGGCGACGTAGGCCACGAACACCGCCCCGTGCACCGGGCCGAAGACCGTGACCCCGACGTCGGTGACGTCCACGACGCGCTTGAAGAAGATGCCCACCAGCAGCAGGGCCCAGGAGACGGCCTCCGCGATCGCGACGGCCACGAAGACCCGGGCGACGGTCGGGCGGGCGGGTCGATCGCTCATGGCTCGGTCCTCGGGTCGGGTGCTCGGGGTGTCTGCCGGGGTCAACGACCGGGACGGGCACGTCGTCCCGGTCCGGGCTGTGATCCGTCTCCCCCAGGGGCGGGCCCGGACGCGACGGTGCCCCGGTCACCGAGGGCGACCGGGGCACCGTGGTGGCGCGTGGAGCGTGTCAGCCGGCGAGACGGCGCATCGCGGTGATGCTGCCCATCACGTCGATGCTGGCGACCTTCACCACGTCACCCGAGGTCGGGGCGTGGACCATCTGGCCGTTGCCGATGTACATGCCGACGTGGCTGACGGGGCTGTAGAAGAAGATCATGTCGCCGGGGCGCAGGTCGGCCCGGGAGACGGCCTGCCCCATGCGGGACTGCATGGCGCTGGAGTGCGGCAGCGAGATGCCGGCGGCCTTGTAGGCGTACTGCATCAGGCCGGAGCAGTCGTAGGAACCCGGGCCGCTGGCCGCCCACACGTAGGGCTTGCCGCGCTGCGCCATGGCGGTGTCGACGGCGGTCTGTGCCGCGCCGCTGGAGGCCACGATCGGGGTCGACGGCGCCGGGGCCGGCGTCGAGGACCCGCCGCCGGAGGACGACGCGCTCGACGAGCCGGACGACGTCGCGGACGACGACGAGGCGCTGGCGGAGGCCGCCGCCTCCTGCTCGGCCGCGTGCGCGGCGGCGGCGGCAGCCAGCGCGGCGGCCTTCTCCTCGGCGCTGAGGCGGTCGTAGTCGGCCTGGTACTCGGCGATCTGCGACTGCAGGTCGGCCTGCTGCGCGGCGACCCGCTCGACCTGGTCGGCAGCGGCGGCGGCGGTCTCGGAGGCCGCCTTCTCCGCTGCGGCCGCGGCCTCGTTGGCGGCCTGCGCCGTGCCGAGCACCGAGTTGGAGTGGTCGGCGATCGTCTCGAGGGTGCCGACGCGGTCGACCAGCTGGTCGGCCGAGTCGCTGGTCAGCATCGCCTCGAGCGAGCTCAGCTGGTTGCCGGTGTAGGCGCTGCGCGCCACGTCGACGACCTGCCCCTGGGCCGCGGTCAGCGCGGCCTGCGCGTCGGTGACGGCAGCGGCGGCGGCTGCGGCGGCGGCCTGGTCGGTGAGGAGCGTCTCGCGGGCGGTGTTGAACTCCTCGGTCAGGACCTCGAGGTCGTGCCCGCGGGCGGCGATGAGGGCGGCGGCCTCGGCGGAGCTGGTGGGCTCCTCGGTGGGGGCGGCCAGCGCCGGGAGCGGTGCGAGTGCGACGCAGAGGGCGCCGACGACGGTGATGAGGGCCCGGCGACCGGGGTGGACCCGGCCGAGGGCAGACGTGCAGGGGCTCGCCATGTGTGCGGCGACTCTCCGTTTCTTCCCATGGCCGCCTACCGAGTTAGCTGACGGGTTCGGGCCAGGAAGTAGCCCGGCGTGACGATCAGCTGATCGCCCCGCTTCACCCCAGTGCTGCGGTGGGTCCCCGGTCCGGTGGGCCGGCCATGTGCACCGGCCACCAGTTCGGCGGCGTCCGGACGGTGCTCCCCTGCTGGGGAGCGGTCTGACCCGACCGGACCGACACACCGTAGGTCGGAGCACGACTACTGACAAACGGCTGCCGTCCGGTTGTGGACTGCTCTCTGCGACCCGCCGAGGCGTCCGTTACACGGCGTGACAGGCTCGCCCGCGTGCGTGGTCTGGCGCGACGGGAGTTCTGCCTGGTGCTCATGAGGCGGATGGGGGACCTCCGCCCCGATCTACTGCCCGCCGCGCTGACCAGGTTGGACGCCGACCGGGCCGAGGCGCGGGCCGCTCACCAGCGGTGGCAGGAGCTCCGGCACAGCCGTCGCGCACCCCGCGGACTGGCGCTGCGGACCGCCGTCCTCGGCCCTCCGGGCGAGGTGACCGCAGAGAACTTCGGTGACGTTTCTCTCAGTGTGTGTCGGTGGCGGCTCCCGTTGTGGCCGCACCTCGACTGGCAGGTCGTGACAGGGCCGGACGGGGACGTGCTCGACGAGCAGCTCGTCCGGGCGGCGGGCTCGCCGGTGCCCGCCGCCCGGCCGGGCGCGCTGCGGGTGTGGGAGCACGTCGTCGGGGACGTCGCCGACCTGCCGGGAGCGGTCGTCGTCGACCCGGGGGTGACCAGCCGCGTCGAGGTCCACCTGCCGGGCGCCCGGGCCCGGTTCGTCTGGGGCCTGCTGCAGCAGGTGACCACCGATCCACCGGCCGCCGGGGAAACGCAGGCCTGACGCCCAAGCGCTGGGCGACCGACCCGTCACCCGGCCACTTCCGCGGAAACGGCCGCTCCCCGACCAGGCCCGACCCTGCCCACCCGGCCACTTCCGCGGAAACGGCCGCTCCTCGACCAGGCCCGACCCTCACCACCCGGCCACTTCCGCGGAAAGGGCCGCTCCTCGACCAGGCCCGACCCTCACCACCCGGCCACTTCCGCGGAAAGGGCCGCTTGTCGGGTGGGGTTCGCCCGGGCGCGGGTGGGGCATCCTGGAGAGGATCGACGACGACCGAGGAGACCTGAGTGAGCAGCACCCCGCCCGACACCGAGCCCGCCGGCGGCCCGCTGCACGACCCGGACGCTCAGCTGCACGTGCACCCCGGCCCGCGCGACGAGGGCGGCGACGGCGGCATGGCCACCCGCGAGCTCGCCGAGCACCGGACGGACGACGACACCAGCGCGTGAGCACCCTGCGCGGGCGGACGCCGGAGCAGGCGCCCCCGGCAGC
The DNA here is from genome assembly GCF_010685995.1 of Goekera deserti. GTDB lineage: Bacteria > Actinomycetota > Actinomycetes > Mycobacteriales > Geodermatophilaceae > Goekera > Goekera deserti. The sequence continues at coordinate 70,628 of NZ_JAAGWK010000008.1, forward strand.
AACCCGCCCGCCACCCTGGCGCGGGGTGCGCGTGGAGGTCCGCGGCCTGCTCGACGGCGTCCGGCGCCGGCTGGTGGGCCGCGACCTGGCCCTCATCGGCGCCGGGCTCACCTTCTACGCGGGGATCGCCGTCGTCCCGTTGCTGGCGGTGGCGTTCGCGCTCACCGCCCGGGTGACCTCCACCGACCAGGTCCGGGCGCTGACCGACCGGCTGGCCGGCGTGCTCCCGGACGACATCGGTGCCCCAGACGCGCTGACCCGGCTCGCCCAGGCCGGGGTGGAGCTGGACTGGCTGCGGATCGTGCTGGCCCTCTTCCCGATGTCGTTCTACGGCGAGGGGCTGCGGCGGGCGCTGCTGCGGTTCACCGACCACCGCGACACCCTCACCGGCTGGCGCGGGCGGCTGCTGATCCTGCCGCTGGTGCTGCTCACGCCGTTCCTGCTGTACCCGCTGCTGCTGGTCGGCGGGCAGCTGGCCGACCTCGCGGGGGGCGAGGGGTTCGCCTACGGTCTGGCCGGCGTGGCCGTCGGCTACTACAGCGTGCTGGCCGCGCTGACCCTGCCGCTGGTGTGGGGGTTCCGGGTGGTCGCACCCGAGCGGCTGCGCTGGCGCGCGGTCGTGCCGGGGGCGCTGTTCACCGCGGCCTGCCTGAGCGGGTTCCTGCAGGGCTTCGTGCTGTTCCTGGACCTGCCGCTGGACATCGGTGCGCCGTTCGGCGGGCTCACCGTGGTGGGCGGCGTCGTCGCCGTGGGGCTGTGGCTGTTCCTGCTGCACCTGGTGGTCATCGCCGGCTGGCTGACCACCCAGGCGCTGCACGACCGGCTCGCGCCGTCCGGCTGAGCCCGCCGGGTATGCCGCCGTCCCGGCGCGCAGGTCAGTGGCTGTTGCCCTCGTCGAGCAGGCGCAGCCGCTGCTCCTCGACGTCGTAGGTCGGCTCGGGCAGCCGCGGGTCCAGGTCCTCCAGGGTCTCCCGCAGGATCCGCCCGATCGCCCAGTTGCGGTACCACTTGCGGTCGCTGGGGATCACGTACCAGGGGGCGACGTCGGTGTTGGTGCGTTCGACCGCCGTCTCGTAGGCGCGCTGGTACTCCGGCCACAGCGCCCGCTCGTCGATGTCGCCGGGCTCGAACTTCCACTGCTTGGCGTGGTCGTCCAGCCGGGCGAGCAGCCGCTCCTTCTGCTCCCAGTGCGAGATGTGCAGGAAGCACTTCACGATCGTCACGCCCGCGTCGGTCTGCTGCTGCTCGAAGCGGTTGATCTCGGCGTAACGCTTCTCGATCACCTCCGGCGCGGCGAGGGCGCGCACCCGGCCGATCAGCACGTCCTCGTAGTGCGAGCGGTCGAAGACGCCGAGCATCCCGGGCTCCGGTACCTGGCGCCGGACCCGCCACAGGAAGTGGTGCCGCAGCTCGGCCTCGGTGGGCTTCTTGAAGCCCGCGATGCTGACGCCCTGCGGGTTCACCGCACCGACGACGTGCCGGATGACGCCGCCCTTGCCGCTGGTGTCCATGCCCTGCAGCACGAGCAGCACCCGGCGCCGGCCGCCACGGAAGCCCTCGGCGTAGAGCCGTTCCTGCAGGGTGGCCAACTGCTCGCCGTCGGCGACCATCGCCGCACGGGTGGCGTCCTTGTCCCCGGGGGCGTGCGGCTTGCCGCGGGGGTCGAGGTCGGTCAGCGAGACGGGGCCGGTCGGCGCCCGCAGGAGTTCACGCAGGGAGGCGGCCATCCACAGAGGGTAGGCGGGTGATCAGCAGCGGTGTCCGCCTGGCCGGTCACCGGTCGGCCGCCGGCCCACCGGACGCTGCCGGCAGCACCGCCGCCAGCGCCACGTCCCCTGCGGCCAGCACTGCGAAGAGCACCCCGGACGCCGTGCCGGACAGCGCACCGAGGGCCAGCGCCGCCCCGCCGAACACCAGCACCTGGACGACGGCGCGCGCACCGGCCGACGCGCGGGCGGCCCGCGGTGCGGCGAAGAGCCCCCACAGCACCGCGGCCGCCAGCGGCAGCCCGGCCGCGAGCAGCACCCGCACCGGAGTGGCCGGCCTGCTCCTGCGGTGTCCCGTCCGCTCCTGCGGTGCTGCAGCACCGCAGGAGCAGGAGCAGTACCGCAGGAGCAAGACCGCAGGAGCGGAGGGCTCACCACGAGAACCAGGGGCTGCACCACCGGGGCGCGGGCAGCCCACGCCAGGGGGTCGAGGTCGACCAGGTCGAACCGTGGCGTAGTCGGCGCAGGGCCCGATGTGGCAGGGGTCGCCGGCTCATCGGGCGGGGGTCCGTGCCGGGCCGGTCGTCCGCGTCCTCCACCAGACGACGGCGGTGATGAGGACGAACGCCGCGCTGGGGACGAGGAGCGCCGCCGACCCGGTCGCCTCTGCCCGACTGCTCAGCGCCCCGCCGACATCGACGTGCAGGGTCGTGGCGAGGACGAGGGCGGTGACGTTGTAGACGGCGTGCAGGACGACGGCCGTCTCCAGCCCACCGGTGCGCCAGGTGATGATCGCCATCGACCCGAACAGCACGAGGTAGGAGGTGAGGATGGAGGGGTCGAGCGAGCCGTGGACGAGGGAGAAGAAGACGGTCGTGACCACCACCCCGAGGACCGCGCCAGAACGCGCGCCGCGGGTCCAGCCGCCGACGACCCGGAACATCAACCCGCGGAGCCCGTACTCCTCACCGGCCGCTGCCAGCGGTGTCAGCAGCATCCCGATCACGAAGGACGCGACGAGGTCGACCGTCGTCCACGGGACGCTCTCGCCGGGCTCCAGCAGGGACGCGACCGACATCGCGACGAGCACGAGCGGACCGTAGGTGAGCAGCGCCCGGGCGAACAGGTCGTACCGGAAGCGTCCGGCCACGGAGTGCAGCGAGCGGCCGGGCACTCCGTAGAGCAGGCGCTGGACCAGCATGCACCAGGGGATGAGCACGGCGAGGGAGAGTGCACCGGCGGCCTGCTGCAGCGGCGTGGAGCCGGTGCGCCCGAGCACCTGGGTGTCGATGAGGTCGGCGCCGAGCAGGAACAGCTGTGCGGAGCCGACGAGCCCGGCGAGCAGCAGCACGATGGCGAGGACGCCGCGCCCGACGCGGCGTCCGTCCCCGGCGTACACGCGGTGGTACTCGACCGCGGCGGGCACGTGGGCCAGGGGTGTCGGGTCGTCGAGCTGGGGGACCAGGTAGTCGGTGGCGTGGGACATGGGTTCCTCTCTGGGGGTCAGCTGGCGAGGTCGTCGAGCCAGCTCGACCGCATCCGGAGCGCGCGTTCGGTGCTGCCGATGACCGCGGCGATCGCGATGAGCACGCTGGCCGCAGGTGGGAGCCGGACGGGCGAGGTGAAGGTCCCGATCGAGTCGGCGATCGGTGGGGCCTGGGAGACCGCCTGGAGGAGCTGCGGGACGGTCACGCACAGTCCGGCGATGACGAGACCTGCCGAGACCAGACCGATGAGCCCGCTGAGGCGGGGACGCGTGCGGTGCAGCTGGGCGCGGCGCCCCTCGGCGGAGGAGGGATCGGGGGCGAGCTGGGTCTCTCCACCGTCGGCGCGCACGTGGTGGCACCGGCGCAGCCCGAAGGTGCCGACGGCGACCTCGATGTGGCCGCCGGCCACGGGGAAGCGGGCGGGCAACGTGGAGTGGGCGAGCAGCGCACCGTCGAGGTACAGCCGGGCACGCACCGCCCCGTCACTGCCGTCCCCCGCCCGGCGGACGTCGACCGCGTAGGTGGCCGAGCTGCCATCAGGTGCGCGCAGCGTGAGCGTGCGCAGCGACCTGCCGAACAGCTGCCACCAGCGGAAGCGTGGCAGCGGCTCACCGGCTCCCGGGCGTACCCGCCGTGCGGCGAGACGGTCCCGCCAGCCATCGGTCATCGTCGTGCTCCCCGCCGACCCGGTGCTCTATTACACTGTGATAGTCGCATGAGCGAACGCTAGCACGCTGTGACAGAAACGGACCACCAGGAGGACGGCATGACCGCTCGGTCGGAGACACCGGGAACGCGGGACAAGATCCTGATCGCCGCGGCGACGATGCTCGGCGAGGACCCCACGGCACGCCTGAGCGTTCGAGCGGTCGCGGCCCGAGCGCAGGTCAGCACCGGGTCGTTGCGGCACTTCTTCCCCACCCAGCGAGCCCTGGTCGACACGGTGATCGCCGGGCTCTACGACGTCGACCTCCCCGACGACCCGATCGACGACCGCACGAGGACGCCGAGCGAACGCCTGGTCGCGGGCCTGCAGCTGTTCCTCGCCCAGGTGGGCGCCGGCGACCAGGCGCGGCAGCACTGGGGGGCGCTGTACGAGGCGTACGTCGCGTCCCCGCCCTCGGACGACGAAGCCGTCACCTACCTCGCGTTGGAGCGGTTGGGCCGACGGCGCATCGAACGGTGGTTGACCGTCCTCGTCGACGAGGGCGCGATCGGACCGGGCGGGATCGAACAGCGGGCCCGGTTCCTGGCGACCGTGCTCGACGGCCTGGTGACCCGACGCGCCCTGCCCCCCGACGCCCTCCAGCTCGACGGCGAGACCGAGACGCTGCGCCTCGCAGTCCATGCCGTCACGACCGCCTGGACCGTTGCGCCGACGCCAGGGGGATGACCCTGGCGGGCCGTCGGGACACCGCGAGTGCCGCGGGGGACGGCACCCTCCGCGGTCCTCTCAACCGATGAGCACCTCGGGCAGGTCACCGGCGTGCAGCACGACCAGGCTGCTCACCGCGCGGGTCAGCGCCACGTAGAGCCGGTGCAGCCCGCGCGGCTCGGCGGCGACCACGGCGGCGGGGTCGAGCAGCACCACGTGGTCGAACTCCAGGCCCTTGACCAGCGTGGCCGGCACGACCGCCAGCCGGGCCTGGGCGGACCCGTCGTCGGCCAGCGCGGCGACGTCCAGCCCGGCGGCGCGCAGCCGGGTGACCACGCCGGCCACCGCGTCGTCGGCGCAGACCACCCCGGTCGAGCCGGGGACGCCGGCGAGCCCGCGCACCACGTCGACCAGGGCCGCGGCGGGGTCCGCGACGGCGCGCACCGACAGCGACCCGGGCTCCCGGCGCACCGCGGTCGCCGCGGCCAGCCCCGGGGCGATCACCGGCAGCAGCCGGTTGGCGAAGTCGAGCACCTCCCCGGGCACCCGGTACCCGCGGGTCAGCGGCCGGACGACGGTGTCCGGGCGGCCCAGCCCGGCGAGCGTCTGCGACCAGTCGGACGACGACCACGGGCTGGTGGCCTGCGCGACGTCGCCGAGCACGGTGAGCGAGCCCGCGGCCAGCCGGCGCGCCACCGCCCGGCACTGCATGGGCGAGAGGTCCTGCGCCTCGTCCAGAACCACGTGCCCGTAGCCGGGGGTGCGCTCCAGCAGCCCGGCCACCTCGTCGACCAGCACCGCGTCGGCCGCCGTCCAGCGGGCGGCGCGCACCGAGCGCGGCGGCGTCGACCAGTGCAGCAGGGCTTGCTCGTCGTCGGTCAGCACGCCGCGGGCGGCCCGGGCCAGCCGGTCGGCGTCGGTGAACAGGGCGGCGACCAGGCCGGGAGCGTCCCAGGAGGGCCAGCCCGAGTCGCAGAACGCCCGCACCTCCGGGCTGCGGGCGCAGCGGCGGGTCTCGGCGTCGGTGGGGGCACCGCCGCCCTCCTCCTTCTGCCGGCGGGCCTCCTGCGCCACGGCCATGGCCAGCCGCTCCCGGCCGGCGGCGTAGTGCAGCACCTGCTGGTCGGCCGCCGACCCCGTCTCCGGTGCCGTGCCGGCCCGGCGCAGGTCGTCGACGATGCGCACCAGCCGGTTCTCCGACACCCGGTACCGGCGCCCGGCCAGGGTCACCTGCAGCGAGTCGGCCGGCTTGGTGATGCCGCCCCAGAGCGCCCGGCGGAGCACCCCGGCCATCCGCGGGTCGCCCTTGAGGACGGCGACCTCGGGTGGGTCCTCGGCCCGCACCGGGACCCGGCCGGTCAGGTCGGCGACCGTGGCCTGGTCGACCTCGATCTCCCCGAGGGCCGGCAGCACCGCCTCGATGTAGCGCAGGAAGGCCCTGTTCGGCCCGACGACGAGCACGCCGGTGCGGGCCAGCTGGTCGCCGTGGGTGTAGAGCAGGTAGGCGGCGCGGTGCAGGCCCACGGCGGTCTTGCCGGTGCCCGGTGCCCCCTGCACGCAGATCGACCGGGTGAGCGGGGCGCGCACGATGTCGTCCTGGTCGGGCTGGATGGTGGCGACGATGTCGCGCATCGGCCCGCTGCGCGGCCGCTCGATCTCGGCCAGCAGCAACCCGCTGGGCCGGTCGGGGTCCGGGGCGTCGCCCTCGGCCAGCCGCTCGTCCTCGTAGCTGGTCAGCTCGCCGTCGGCGAAGCCGAAGCGCCGGCGGCGCGCCAGGTCCTGCGGGTCGGCGGCGCTGGCCTGGTAGAACGGCCGGCTCATCGGCGCCCGCCAGTCGATGACGACGGGGTCGCCGGCCGCGTCGCGCACGTGCCGCCGGCCGATGTGGAAGGTCTCGGGCCCCGCGGGGGCGCCCGGGACGGTGTCGGTGCGGCCGAAGAACGCCGGCACGCCGGTGTCCTCGGCCAGCGAGCGCAGCCGCTCGGCGCGGGCGGCGCCGAGCCGCTCGGAGGCCCATGCGTCCACCCCCGCGTCGACGACGGCGACGCTGGCGGTGCGCATCTGGGACAGGCAGTCGGCCGCGCGCGACAGGTGGGCGCGCTCGGCGGAGAGGACGGGATCGGGGACGGTGGTCTCGTGGTCCTGGAGGTGAGACACGGCCGGTGGACGCTACCCGCGTCGGGCCCCCGGCGACAGGTGCCCGAGCAACTACGTCACCCCGTCCACCCAGCGGTGTCGAGACGTTCCCGCGGGAACGTCTCGACGCAGCCGAGGCAGCGCCGCGCCGACCCCGCGCAGGGGGTCATCCGCGGTCAGCCACTCCCCGAGCACGGGCAGGTCGTCGTCCGAGCCGAGCAGGCACAGCACGCCCGGCTCCGCCCGGTCCCGCAGCCCGGCCAGCATCGCCGGCTCCGGGTCCACCGCCACCACACCGGCGCAGTGCCGACGGAGGGGGACGGCGAGCTGCCCGGTCCCGCACCCGAGGTCGACGACGACGTCCTCGGCGCGCAACCGCAGCTCCCTGGCCAGCGAACGCGCCTGGTCGGCCGGGAGGTCGCGCCGGTGGCTGCGGTAGAGACGGGCGGTCTCCCCCGCGAAGTCGGCCGCCGCCCGGCCGCCGGGTCCGGCATCGCCCTGGGTGCTCATGGGGGTGAGCCAACCGGAGGGCCCCCGGTGCGTGGGGGCTCGTCCGCTCTCGGCGCAGGACGTCCGCTCTCGGCGCAGTCCACCCCCGGCGTCCGCCCAGGTGGCGACGTCCGTCACCTCCGGGGCATCGGCTCGGCCCTGCCTTGCGTGGACGACCGATCGGCGGGTAGGCCTGCGGGCATGCCAGACGACTTCGACATCGAGAGCCAGGGAGACCACCAGTACGTGGTGCGCCTGGAAGACCAGGGCGAGACCGTCGAGACCTGGTTCCGGCTCACCCCCGAGGCGCTCGACAAGCTCGGGGCCGACGACGAGGACGAGGAGGACCTGGTCCGTCGCACCGTGACGTTCCTGTCCAAGCACCAGGACGTCGCCGACTTCCCCGACACGGTGGAGATCGAGGACGTCATCGCCAGCTACGACGACTACCTGGACTACATGAACTCCTGAGTGCCGCCGCAGGTCGCCGGGCGCGGGGACGCCGGCCTGGCGACCCGGTCGTGCGACCCGGCGGGAGGGGACCCGGTCGACACCTCGGAGCGTCGACCCGCGAGATACGTGGACGTCCGAGCATCTCCCGGATACGTTGTGAGGAAGTCCACGTATCCGACGCCGTCGGCGAGGAGACCTCATGCCCGAGCTCCACATCCCTCGCCATCCGGTCCGGTTCGTCACCGCGGCCAGCCTGTTCGACGGCCACGACGCCGCGATCAACGTGATGCGCCGGCTGCTGCAGGCCCAGGGCGCCGAGGTGGTGCACCTGGGGCACGACCGCAGCGTGCAGAGCGTGGTGCGCGCCGCGCTGGAGGAGGACGCGCAGGGCATCGCGCTGTCCTCCTACCAGGGCGGGCACGTGGAGTACTTCAGCTACCTGGTCGAGGAGCTGGACCGGCACGGCGCCGGCCACGTGCAGGTGTTCGGCGGGGGCGGCGGCGTCATCGTGCCCGAGGAGATCGCCCTGCTGCGCTCGCGCGGGGTGCGCATCTTCAGCCCCGAGGACGGCCAGGCGCTCGGCCTGCCCGGGATGATCAACACCCTGGTCCAGGCGTGCGACGTCGACCTCGCGGCCGCGGGCCCCGACGTCGACGCGCTGCTCGCCGGCGACCCGGCGGCCCTGGCCCGGGCGATCACCGTGCTGGAGGCCGGGCGCTCCCCGGAGCTGGCCGCGCGGGTGGTCACCGAGGCGGCCCGTCGGCACGTCCCGGTGCTGGGCATCACCGGCACCGGCGGCTCCGGCAAGTCCTCGCTGACCGACGAGCTGCTCCGCCGGCTGCGGCTGGACCAGGAGGACGAGCTGCGGATCGCCGTCCTGGCGGTCGACCCCTCCCGCCGACGCGGTGGCGGCGCCCTGCTGGGCGACCGGATCCGGATGAACGCTCTCGAGACCGGCGACCGGGCCTCGACGTTCTTCCGCTCGCTGGCCACCCGCACCGCCGGCGCGCAGGTGCCCGAGCACCTGGACCACGCGATCGCGGCGGTGAAGGCCGCCGGGTACGACCTGGTGATCGTGGAGACCCCCGGCATCGGCCAGGGCGACGCCGCGATCCTGCCGTACTCCGACGTCTCGCTGTACGTCATGACGCCGGAGTTCGGCGCCGCGTCGCAGCTGGAGAAGATCGACATGCTCGACTTCGCCGACGTCGTGGCGGTCAACAAGTTCGAGCGCCGCGGCGCCGAGGACGCCCGCCGCGACGTCGCCCGGCAGATGGTCCGCAACCGGGAGGCGTTCGGCACCCCGTGGGAGCAGATGCCCGTCTTCGGCACCAGCGCCGCCCGGTTCGACGACGACGGCGTCACCGCGCTGTTCCAGGAGCTGAAGACGCTGCTGGCCGGCAAGGGCCTCGCGCTCGGCTCCGGGGTGCTGCCGCGGGTCGAGGTCCGGGCGTCGTCCGGGCTGACCAGCGTGGTGCCGTCGTCCCGGGCCCGGTACCTGGCCGAGGTGGCCGAGGCCGTGCGCGGCTACCACCGCACCACCGCCGAGCAGGCCGAGCTGCTGCGCCGCCGCCAGCACCTCACCACCGCCGCCCAGCTGCTGGACGGCGACGCCGCCGAGGCCGCCGCGGCCAGGGCCCGCGAGATCGGGGGCGAGCTGCTGCCCGCGGTGTCGGCGCTGCTGGACGAGTGGCCGGCCACCGTCGCCGAGTACTCCGGCGACGAGCTGGTCTACACGGTGCGCGGGAAGGAGATCCACACCCCGCTGACCCGCCGGACGCTGTCGGGCAACCCGGTGCGCCGGGTGTCGCTGCCGCGCACCACCGACCACGGCGAGCTGGTCGGCTGGCTGCGCGGGGAGAACGTGCCCGGCCGGTTCCCCTACACCGCGGGCGTGTTCCCGTTCAAGCGGCAGGGCGAGGCGCCGGCCCGGATGTTCGCCGGCGAGGGCGACGCGTTCCGCACCAACCAGCGGTTCCGGCTGCTGTCGGAGGGCCAGCCGGCGACCCGGCTGTCCACGGCGTTCGACTCGGTCACCCTCTACGGCCGCGACCCCGACCCGCGTCCCGACGTCTACGGCAAGGTCGGCACGTCGGGCGTCTCGATCGCCACGCTGGACGACATGAAGGCGCTCTACGCCGGCTTCGACCTCGTCGCCCCCACCACCTCGGTGTCGATGACCATCAACGGGCCCGCTCCCGCCGTCCTGGCGATGTTCCTGAACACCGCGATCGACCAGCAGCTGGCGGGCTCGACCGAGGACCCGGACGCGGTGCGCGCCCGGGTGCTCGCCACGGTGCGCGGCACCGTGCAGGCCGACATCCTCAAGGAGGACCAGGGCCAGAACACCTGCATCTTCTCCACCGAGTTCGCGCTGCGCTGCATGGCCGACGTGCAGGAGTGGTTCATCGACCACGGCGTGCGGAACTTCTACTCGGTCTCCATCTCCGGCTACCACATCGCCGAGGCCGGGGCCAACCCGATCAGCCAGCTGGCCTTCACGCTGGCCAACGGGTTCACCTACGTCGAGGCCTACCTCGCCCGCGGCATGGCGATCGACGACTTCGCGCCCAACCTCAGCTTCTTCTTCTCCAACGGCATGGACGCCGAGTACACCGTCATCGGCCGGGTGGCCCGACGGATCTGGGCGGTGGCGATGAAGGAGCGCTACGGCGCCTCGGCCCGCTCGCAGCAGCTGAAGTACCACGTGCAGACCTCGGGCCGGTCGCTGCACGCGCAGGAGATGGACTTCAACGACATCCGGACGTCGCTGCAGGCGCTGTGCGCGATCTACGACAACGCCAACTCGCTGCACACCAACGCCTACGACGAGGCGGTGACGACGCCGTCGGCGCACTCGGTCCGCCGGGCGCTGGCCATCCAGATGATCATCGACCGGGAGTGGGGCCTGGCGATGAACGAGAACCCGCTGCAGGGCTCCTTCGTCGTCGACGAGCTCACCGACCTGGTCGAGGAGGCCGTGCTCGCGGAGTTCGACCGGATCGCCGAGCGCGGCGGGGTGCTGGGCGCCATGGAGACCGGCTACCAGCGCGGCCGCATCCAGGACGAGTCGATGCTCTACGAGCACCGCAAGCACGACGGGTCGCTGCCCATCGTCGGGGTGAACACCTTCCTGGCCCCGGACGCCGGGGACGAGGAGCCCGGCACGGTCGAGCTGGCCCGGGCCACCGAGGCGGAGAAGCAGTCGCAGCTGCGCCGGCTGGCCGACTTCCACGCCCGGCACGCCGCCGACGCCCCGGCCGCCCTCGCCCGGCTCCAGCAGGCGGCCGTCGGCGGCGGCAACGTCTTCGAGGCGCTGATGGACGCCGTCCGGTACTGCTCGCTGGGTCAGATCAGCGACGCGTTCTTCGAGGTCGGCGGCCAGTACCGCCGCAACGTCTAGCCCGTGACGGACCCCCTCCCCCCGCCACGATGGCCATCGTGGCGTCGCCAAGATGGCCATCGTGGCGGGCTGTTCGTGTCGGTTCTGGAGGAGGCGGGGGTCAGGTGGGCGTCGTGCGGGACGACCTGGGGACGGCGGTGCAGCTCGCCGGGCCGCCGCGGCGGGTGGTGTCGCTGGTGCCGTCGCTGACCGAGGCGCTGGCGGTGACCGTGCCCGAGCGGCTGGTGGGCGCCACCGACTGGTGCACCCACCCGGCCGGCCTGGACGTCGCCCGGGTCCGCGGCACCAAGAACCCCGACCGGGCGGCGATCGCCGCACTCGCCCCGGACCTCGTGGTGGCCAACCGGGAGGAGAACCGCGAGCTGGACGTGCAGCGGCTGCGGGCGGCCGGGGTCCCGGTGTGGGTGACGGTGACCGAGTCGGTGGACCAGGCGCTGACCGCGATGCACCGGCTGTTCACCGAGGCGCTGGGCACCGGCGTTCCGGGCTGGCTCACCGAGGCCACCCGGGTGTGGTCGGCCCCGGCTCCGCTGCCGGCGGCCCGCGCCCTGGTGCCGATCTGGCGTGACCCGTGGATGGTGGTGGGCGGGCGCACCTTCACCGGCGACGTGCTGGCCCGGCTCGGCCTGGTGAACGCCGTGACCGCCGAGCGGTACCCGCACCGGGAGCTCACCGGGCTGCACGACCTCCGGCCGGACGTCGTCCTGCTGCCCGACGAGCCGTACGCCTTCACCGCCGACGACGGGCCGGAGGCCTTCCCGGGGGTGCCCACGGTGCTGGTCAGCGGGCGGCTGCTCACCTGGTACGGCCCGTCGCTGGTGGGCGCCCGGGAGGAGCTGGCCACCGCCGTCGGCGCGGTCCTGGCCCGCACACCGGGCGGACCCCCGGGCCGGTGAACCGGGCCGGTCCGGTTGTGGTCCACTGCACAGCACGTGCCGTCACCTCCCGGAGGCCCCCATGAGCGCGCCCGCGCCGACCCGCGACGACAAGTTCTCCTTCGGCCTGTGGACCGTCGGCTGGCAGGCGCGCGACCCGTTCGGGGACGCCACCCGCGCCGCGCTGGACCCGGTGGAGAGCGTGCACCGCCTCGCCGAGCTGGGCGCCTACGGCGTCACCTTCCACGACGACGACCTCGTGCCGCACGGCAGCGACGCCGCCGCCCGCGACCGGCACCTCGACCGCTTCCGGGCCGCGCTGGCCGAGACCGGCCTGGTCGTGCCGATGGTGACCACCAACCTGTTCACCCACCCGGTGTTCAAGGAGGGTGCGCTGACCGCCAACGACCGGGACGTGCGCCGCTACGCGCTGCGCAAGGTCATGCGGAACATGGACCTCGCCGCCGAGCTGGGGGCTGCGACCTACGTGCTGTGGGGTGGGCGCGAGGGCACCGAGGTGGACACCGCCAAGGACCTGCAGGCGGCCTTCGAGCGCTACCGGGAGGGCCTGGACACCCTCGCCCGGTACGTGACCGAGCGCGGGTACGGCCTGCGGCTGGCCCTGGAGCCCAAGCCGAACGAGCCCCGCGGCGACATCTTCCTGCCCACGGTCGGGCACGCGCTGGCGTTCATCTCCACCCTGGAGCACGCCGACATGGTGGGGGTGAACCCCGAGGTCGGGCACGAGCAGATGAGCAATCTCAGCTTCACCCACGGCATCGCCCAGGCGCTGTGGCAGGGGAAGCTGTTCCACATCGACCTGAACGGGCAGCACGGCCCGAAGTTCGACCAGGACCTGGTGTTCGGCCACGGCGACCTGCTGTCGGCGTTCGGCACCGTCGACCTGCTGGAGAACGGCGGGCCCGGGGGCGCCCCGGCCTACGACGGGCCGCGGCACTTCGACTACAAGCCGCTGCGCACCGAGGACGCCGACGGCGTGTGGGCCTCCGCCGCGGCCAACATGCGCACCTACCTGCTGCTCAAGGAGCGCGCCGCGGCCTACCGCGCCGACCCGGAGGTCGCCGAGGCGATGGCCGCCGCGCGGGTGCCCGAGCTCGCGACCCCCACGCTGGCCGACGGCGAGTCGCTCGCCGACCTGCTCGCCGACCGGTCGGCCTTCGAGGACTTCGACACCGACGCCGCCGGTCAGCGCGGCGCCGGGGTGGTGCGGCTGGCGCAGCTGGCCGTGGAGCACCTGACCGGCGCGCGCTGAGCATGGCCACCCTGGTCGCCGGCGTCGACAGCTCCACCCAGGCCTGCAAGGTCGTCGTCCGGGAGGCGGACACCGGCCGGCTGGTGCGCGAGGGCCGGGCAGCCCACCCGCCGGGCACCGAGGTCGCCCCCGCCGCCTGGGAGCAGGCCCTGCGGCAGGCGCTGGCCGCGGCCGGCGGGCTGGACGACGTCGCCGCCGTCGCGGTCGGCGGGCAGCAGCACGGCATGGTCTGCCTGGACGACGACGGCGCGGTCGTCCGGCCGGCGCTGCTGTGGAACGACACCCGGTCGGCGGCCGCGGCGGCCGAGCTGGTCGCCGAGCTCGGCGGCGGGCAGGAGTGGGCGGACGCCGTGGGCAGCGTGCCCGTCGCCTCGTTCACCGTGACCAAGCTGCGCTGGCTGGCCACCCACGAGCCGGACGCCGCGGCCCGCACCGCGGCGGTGTGCCTGCCGCACGACTGGCTGACCTGGCGGCTGGCGGGCGGGCTCGGCACCGACGGCCGGCCCGGGCTGGACGCGCTGGTCACCGACCGGGGGGACGCCAGCGGCACCGGCTACTGGTCACCGGCGCAGGGCGCCTACCGCAGCGACCTGCTGGAGCGGGCACTCGGGCACGGCGCCGTCCTGCCGCGGGTGCTGGGGCCGGCCGAGCAGGCCGGGCAGACCCCGGACGGGGTGCTCCTGGGCCCGGGCACCGGTGACAACGCGGCCGCCGCGCTGGGCCTGTCGGCCGAGGTGGGCGACGTGGTGGTGTCGGTCGGGACATCGGGCGTGGTGTCGATGGTGGCGACGACACCGTCGGCCGACCCCACCGGCACCGTGGCCGGGTTCGCCGACGCGACCGGCCACTTCCTGCCGCTGGTGTGCACGCTGAACGCCGCACAGGTGCTGGACGCGACCGCGCGGCTGCTCGGGGTGGACCACGACGGGCTGTCCCGGCTGGCGCTGGAGGCGCCGGCCGGGGCCGGCGGCCTGGTCGTGGTGCCCTACCTGGAGGGCGAGCGCACGCCCGACCGGCCGGACGCCACCGGCGCGGTGCACGGGCTGACCCAGGCGACCGCCACCCCGGCACACCTGGCCCGGGCGACCGTCGAGGGCCTGCTCTGCGGGCTCGCCGACGGGCTGGACGCGATCGCGGCCGGGGGTACGCCGGTGCGCCGGGTGCTGCTGGTGGGTGGCGGGGCCCGGTCGGCGGCGGTGCGGGAGATCGCCGCCACGGTGCTCGGCGTCCCGGTGCTGGCCCCGCCGCCGGCGGAGACCGTCGCCGACGGTGCCGCCCGCCAGGCCGCCTGGGTGCTCGCCGGCGGTGACGCCCCGCCGCCGTGGCCGGCGTCCGGCGTCGAGGTGCACGAGGCCGACCCGGTGCCGGCGGTGCGCCGCCGCTACGCCGAGGTGCGCGAGCTGACCGCGTCCCGGGTGGCGCCGGCGGCCACCTGAGCGCTCACCGGCGCTCGTGCGGCTCCACCAGGTGCACGCGCACCGCCCGGAACTGCCCGGGCGTGGCGAGCAGCACCACCTTGGTCGGCTCGCCGACGTCCAGGAACGGCTCCCGGCGCAGCGGTGCAGCGCCGGTCAGCGCGCGGTCGCCGAGCACGGTGTCGACCAGCAGCCGGTCACCGCCGGCGAACAGCGCGGCCAGCCCGTCGAGGTGCGGGCCGAGCACCCGGGCCGCGGTCTCCACCGCGTGCTCGACGACGGCGTCGGTCTGGTGCCCGCGGCGGCGCGCGTAGCGCTGCTGGGACCAGCCGCCGGCCGCGGTGCGGCCCTGCACCTGGCGCGCGTCCACCTTGGAGACGACGAGGTCGGCGCCGTCGAAGACGCCCACCGCCCAGCGTCCGCGACGCACCAGCAGCACCCCGGCCCGCCGCGGTGCCCGGGCGGCGACGGTGAACGCGGTGAGCGGGGAGGCGGCGCCCGGCTCCCAGCCGAACGGCGCCCGCAGCTCCAGCGTCGTGCTGTCCGCGCAGGTGACCCGCAGCAGCTCGCCCTCGACGGTGACGTCGAAGGCACCGTGCCGGTCGGCCACGCCGTCCAGCCAGGCGCCGAGGCGCTCGGGTGCCACGTCGACCAGCCGGCCGCCACCGGCGGCGGGGCGGGCTCGGCTCACCGCCCGAGCATGCCAGGCGCGCTCGACCCGGGGGCCTGCCCACGCAGCTCCGGTCCGGCGCGGGGCCGGGCGCTCAGGAGCCGCGCGGCTCGCTGCCCGGCGTGTGCGGCAGGCCGGCGTCCACCCAGGCCCAGAACCCGCCGACGACGTCGGTGGCCCGGTGCAGGCCGAGCGAGCGCAGCGCGTCGGCGGCCAGGCTGGAGGTGTAACCCTCCGAGCACAACACCAGCACGTCGACGTCGTACCCCGTGGCCTCGGGCAGCCGGTGCGCGCTGGCCGGGTCGAAGCGCCACTCCAGCACGTTGCGCTCGACCACGAGCGCGCCGGGCACCTCGCCCTCCTGGGCCCGCTGGGCAGCGGGGCGGATGTCCACGAGCACCGCGCCCTCGGCGACCCGGGCGGCGGCCTGCGGGGCGGTGACCCGGACGATCCGGGAGCGGGCCTGGGCCAGCAGGTCGTCGATCGACAGGGCGCCGCTGGGGCGCTGCGCCAGCGAGGTCACCAGTCCACCCCGGCCCGCTCGGTGCCGGTGCGGGTGAGGCCGTGGGCGTCGATGCGGTAGGTGTTCATCAGGGTCAGCCGGGGCGCGTACACGTGCACGCTGACAGCGGGCTCGTGCAGGGTGTTGACCACCTGGTGCACGTAGTGGGCACCGAAGTACCGGACCCGGCCGGCCTCCAGGTCCGCAGTGCTCTGCCGCGGGGCACCGCCCGGCCGGCCGGCGGCCACCACCCGCTCGGTGAGCGTGCCGCGGGCCACGGCGAACGCGCCGGCCGACGAGCCGTGGTCGTGCAGCGGGGTGCCCTGGCCGGGCAGCCAGGTGAGCAGCCAGACCTGGGCCTCGGCCAGCTCGGCGTGCAGGGACGGGTCCAGCGAGGCGGCCAGGACGTCGGTGTCGAACTGGTGCGTCCAGCGACTCTCCTCCCGAAACTCCAGGAGGTCGGTCCAGAGGTCGGGGCGCACCCCGATGGCCACGGCCAGCGCGGCGGCGGAGCTGGGCCGGGTGGCCGGGTGGGTGGCGGGGTGGGCGTGCGCGTCGCGCAGCGCGGTGGACAGGTGCGTGCTCATGGGGGGGTCCTCGGCGGCTCGGGTCCCGCGGCGGCAGGCGCGGCGCAGGGGTGGGGCGGGTGACGGACGGATGGCCCCGGAGGGCGTCAGTGACCCGGACAGAGCGCGCTGGCCACCCGCACGAGGTCCACGGCGGACCGGCGGTGCAGGCGGAGCGAGGACGTCACCCGACGATCAGACCAGACGGAGGTGCTCCCGTCAAACACGATCGACGTGGTAGGAATTGCGTGTCGCCCGGAGCGGGCCCCGTCCTCAGTGCGCCAGGACGGCGGTCTCGGTCCGGTCCGGCGGGGCGACGAGCAGGTGCCGGCAGACCACCACCACGAGGGCCGCGACGGCGGCGGCGACGGTGGCGACCAGGAACGCGGCGTTGGCGCCCACGGTGTCCACGATCTTGCCGGCCAGCGAGGCCCCCAGCGCCACCCCGATCGCGAGCGCGGTGCCGATCCAGGTGAACGCCTCCGTCACCGCCGAGCGCGGCACCAGCACCTCGGCCAGCGTGAAGGCGTTGATCAGCGACGGCGAGACGGCGATGCCGGCGAGCACCACGAACGGCACCATCAGCCACATGTCGGTGACCACCAGCAGCGGCAGCGACAGCACCGTGAGCACCACCAGTGCGCCGATCTGCCGGTGCCGCAACGACGTCCGCCAGTGCACCGCGCCCCAGCCGATGCCGCTGAACATCGAGCCGGCGGCCAGGGCGGCGATCAGCACCCCGGCGAGCGAGCGCTGGCCCGCCTCGTCGGCGAAGGCGACCAGGGCGATCTCCAGGGTGCCCAGCACCGCGCCCACCGCGGCGCCGACGACGAACAGCACCCGCAGCCCCGGCGTCCGGATGGCCGAGGGGCCCTGGCGGCTGGCGTGCCCGCCCGGCGGCGGCTCGGTGCGCCGCTGGGCGCAGAACAGCAGCGTGCCGACGACGGCGAGGGTGAACGCCGTGACCACCCCGGAGGTGGTGTGCCCGGTGGTGGACAGGAACGTGACCAGCACCGGACCGACGATGAACACGAACTCGTCGATCACCGACTCCATGGCCAGCGCGGTCGGCAGGCGCGGCGAGCCGCGCAGCAGATGGGTCCAGCGCACCCGGATCATCGAGGACACCGGCGGCAGGCAGGCCCCCGCGACGGCGGCACTGAGGAACATCAGCACCCGCCAGTCGGCCTTGACCGACGTCACGAAGACCGCCCCGGCGAGGACGAACAGGGCCAGCACCGGCAGCAGCACCCGCCGCTGGCCGTGCGAGTCGGCGAACCGGCCGATCACCGGGCCGGACGCGGCCGTGGCCAGCGCGCCGGCCGCCGCGACACCGCCACCGAGGGCGTAGGAGCCGGTGTAGTCCTGCACCAGCAGCACGCTGCCCAGGCCGATCATCGACAGCGGCAGCCGCCCGATGAACGCCGACAGCGCCATGGCCCGGGCGTGCGGCGTCCGCAGCACGTGCAGGTACGGGTTGGGCACGGGTGGGGAGCCTCCGACGCCGGGAGTGTGTGCCCGCCAACGCTAGACCGGCAGCGGGCCCGCTGCCCGGCAGACCCCGCGACGGGCCGCCCGACACGCGGACACGCCACCGGCCCGCCTCCCCGGAGGGGGAGACGGGCCGGTGCGGCGCTGCTCGTCAGCCGTCGAGGCGGCTCTTCAGGATCTCCAGCTCGTCCCACATGGTGCCGGGGAGCTTGTCGCCGAACTTCTCGAACCACTCGGTGATCTGCGGGATCTCCTGGCGCCACTCGTCCTTGTCCACCGCGAGGGCGGACTCGACCTGCTCGACGGTCATGCCCAGGCCCGACACGTCGAGCGAGCCGGGGGTGGGCACGTGACCGACCGGGGTCTCGACGGCGGCCGCGGTGCCCTCCAGGCGCTCGACGACCCACTTGAGCACCCGGCTGTTCTCCCCGAAGCCCGGCCAGAGGAAGCCGCCGTCGGCGTCCCGACGGAACCAGTTGACGTAGAAGATCTTCGGCAGCTTGGCGGCGTCGGCGCCCTTGCCGGTCTCGACCCAGTGGCTGACGTAGTCGCCGGCGTTGTAGCCGATGAACGGCAGCATCGCGAACGGGTCGCGGCGGATGACGCCGACCGCGCCGGTGGCCGCCGCCGTCGTCTCCGAGGACAGCGTGGCGCCCATGAAGACCCCGTGGTTCCAGTCCCGCGCCTCGCTGACCAACGGGATCGTGGTCTTGCGGCGCCCGCCGAAGAGGATCGCCGAGATCGGCACGCCCTTCGGGTCGTCCCACTCCGGGGCGAGGATCGGACACTGCGTGATCGGGGTGCAGAAGCGGCTGTTCGGGTGGCTGGAGGGCTCCGCGGAGTCCGGCGTCCAGTCGCGGCCCTTCCAGTCGGTCAGGTGCGCCGGGGCGTCGTCGGTCATGCCCTCCCACCAGACGTCGCCGTCGTCGGTGAGGGCGACGTTGGTGAAGACCGAGTTGCCCGCCTCGATGGTGCGCATGGCGTTGGGGTTGGTGTCCCACCCGGTGCCGGGCGCGACGCCGAAGAGGCCGAACTCGGGGTTCAGGGCGTAGAGCCGGCCGTCCTCGCCGAAGCGCATCCAGGCGATGTCGTCCCCGAGGGTCTCGACCTTCCAGCCGGGGATGGTGGGCTCGAGCATCGCCAGGTTGGTCTTGCCGCAGGCGCTGGGGAAGGCGGCGGCGATGTAGTGGGTCTTCTGCTGCGGGCTGGTGAGCTTGAGGATCAGCATGTGCTCGGCGAGCCAGCCCTCGTCGCGGGCCATCACCGAGGCGATGCGCAGCGAGTAGCACTTCTTGCCCAGCAGGGCGTTGCCGCCGTAGCCCGAGCCGTAGGACCAGATCGTCCGCTCCTCGGGGAACTGGACGATGTACTTGGTGGTGCTGCACGGCCAGGCCACGTCCTGCTGACCCTCGTCCAGCGGGGCACCCAGGGAGTGCAGCGCGGGCACGAACGGCCGGTCGGTGCCCATGGCCTCCAGGGCCGCGGTGCCCACCCGGGCCATGACCCGCATCGAGACGACGACGTACTCGGAGTCGGTGAGCTCCACGCCGAACATCGGCGACTCGGCCTCGATCGGGCCCATGCAGAACGGGATGACGTACATCGTGCGGCCGCGCATGCACCCCCGGTACAGCTCGGTCATCAGCGACTTCATCTCCGCCGGGTCCATCCAGTTGTTGGTGGGACCGGCGTCGGCCTCGTCGACCGAGCAGATGAAGGTGCGGTCCTCCACGCGGGCGACGTCACTGGGGTCGGACTGCGCCAGGAAGGAGTTCGGCTTCGCCGCCAGCCGGGTGAAGGTGCCCGCCGCGACCAGCTGCTCGGTCAGCCGCGTCCACTCCTCGTCCGACCCGTCCACCCACACGACGCGGTCGGGCGTGGTCAGCTCCGCCACCTCCTGCACCCAGGACAGCAGCTTCGCGTGGGTGGTCGGGGCGTTGTCGAGACCGGGGGTGGTCACGGACGTCATGACGTCTCCTGACTGTGGGTGCACTGGTGCGGCTCTCACACCTGCGGTGGTGCTGGAACGGGTGCTCGGCGACCAGCTGGGCCGGTGTCCGATGATCAGACGAGGCTACCGACGCCCTGTCGACTGGGGAACAGTCCAGCATGTGTCGTATATGACGTCTACCGGACCATCCGTGCGGGTGCAGGACCCGTCCTGTTGCGGTACGGACCGGTCCAGCCCCCGGTCGCGCCGGTTGGGACGGGCAGCGAACGGGCACGGCACCGGCATGACCGTCACCGATCCCGACGTCCCGAACCCGCTCGAGGACCCCCGCACGCTCCAGGCCGACCCCGGCGCCGTGGCCGAGGGCGAGGACCTCGCCTCCGCGGCGGACGACGACGTCGCCAGCGGGGAGCAGGAGCTCGCCGAGGAGGCCCAGGGCGCCGAGGAGCTGCCGACGTCGGCCACCGAGCAGGACGAGGCCGGCGGCGGCGACGTCACCGGTGGCGCCGCGGACGGCCTGCCCGGCAGCTGACCCGGCCCGCCCTCAGGTGGCGCCGGCCGCCTGGGGGCGGGCGAACTGCGTCCGGTGGAGCTCCGCGTAGCGGCCGCCGGCGGCCAGCAGCTCGTCGTGCGTGCCCCGCTGGACCACCCGGCCGCCCTCCAGCACCAGGATCTGGTCGGCGCTGCGCACGGTCGACAGCCGGTGCGCGATGACGATCGCCGTGCGGCCCTCCAGTGCCTCGGCCAGCGCCTCCTGGACGGCGGCCTCCGACGTCGAGTCCAGGTGCGCCGTCGCCTCGTCGAGCACCACCACCCGGGGGCGGGCCAGCAGCACCCGGGCGATGGTGAGCCGCTGCCGTTCCCCGCCGGAGAGCCGGTACCCGCGCTCGCCCACCACGGTGTCCAGCCCGTCGGGCAGCGCCGCCACCACGTCGTCGATCCGGGCCCGGCGCAGCGCGTCCCACAGCTCGGTGTCGCTCGCCGCCGGCTGGGCGAGCAGCAGGTTGGCCCGCACCGACTCGTGGAACAGGTGGCCGTCCTGGGTCACCAGCCCGATCGTGCGGCGGACCGTCGCCGACGACAGCTCCCGGACGTCGACCCCGCCCAGCCGCACCGCACCGGCGTCCACGTCGTAGAGCCGGGGCAGCAGCTGGGCGATGGTGGACTTGCCCGCACCGGAGGAACCCACGATGGCCACCAGCCGGCCCGGCTCCGCCCGGAGGGAGACGTCGTGCAGCACCTCGACGCCGCCCCGGGTGTCCAGCTGCGCGACCTCCTCCAGCGAGGCCAGGGACACCCGGTCGGCCGCGGGGTAGCCGAAGCGCACGCCGTCCAGCTCCACGGCGACCGGCCCGTCGGGCAGCCTGCGCGGCTCGGCCGGCTCCTGCACCAGCGGCACCAGGTCCAGCACCTCGAACACCCGCTCGAAGCTGACCAGCGCGCTCATCACGTCGACCCGTGCGCTGGCCAGCGCCGTGAGCGGGGCGTACAGCCGGGTGAGCAGCAGGGCCATCGCCACCACCGACCCCGGGTCCAGGCTGCCGGACAGGGCGTACCAGCCGCCGAGGGCGTAGACCACGGCCAGGGCGAGGGCGGACACCAGGGTGAGGGCGGTGACGAACACCGACTGCAGCATCGCCGTGCGCACCCCGATGGACCGCACCCGCGCGGCCCGCTCGGCGAACTCGGCCGACTCGTCCTCCGGGCGGCCGAACAGCTTGATCAGCGTGGCGCCGGGTGCGGAGAACCGCTCGGTCATCCGGGTGGCCATCACCGAGTCGTGGGTGGCGGCCTCCCGGGTCAGCTGGGCCAGCCGGGCACCCATCCGGCGGGCCGGGACGACGAACACCGGCAGCAGCACCAGCGTGAGCAACGTGACCTGCCAGGAGATGCGGAGCAGCACCGCCAGGGTGAGCAGCAGCGTGACCAGGTTGCCCAGCACGCCGGACAGGGTGTCGCTGAACGCCCGCTGCGCGCCGATGACGTCGTTGTTGAGCCGGCTGACCAGCGCGCCGGTGCGCGTGCGGGTGAAGAAGGCCACCGGCATCCGCTGGACGTGGTCGAACACCGCGGTGCGCAGGTCGAGGATCAGGCCCTCCCCGATCGTGGCCGACAGCCAGCGGGTCACCAGTCCGGTGCCGGCCTCCAGCACCGCGATGACGGCGATCAGCCCGGTCAGGGCGAACACCACCGACGCGTCGTCCCCGCCGACGATGGCGTCGACCACCCGCCCGGCCAGCACCGGCGTCGCCACGGCCAACACGGCCATCACCACGGTGAGCAGCAGGAACGCCACCAGGTGACCCCGGTGCGGCCGGGCGAAGGCGAGCACCCGCCGGGCCACCGCGCGGGAGAACGGGCGCCGGTCCTGCTCGGCGTGCATCGCGTTGTACATCGCCGTCCAGGCGGTGACCTCCATGCTCATGGGCACAGGATGGGACCTGCAGTGCACTCGAGGTCAACGACCCGCGCCGGCGTGCGCCGGCGGTCGGCGCGGGCGTCACCTCCGACCTGGTCCCCGTGCACCACCACCCGCTGGAGGCCGGGCACGACGGCCAGCACGTCCCGGACGCCGGCCTGGACGACGTCGCCTCGTCCTCCGCGAGGTGATGGAGCAGGACTCGCCGCGGGCCCAGCGCTGCCACGACCTGCTGCGCCGCCTGGCCGGCACCGAGGCGGGCGGCCCGGCCACCAGCTGACCCCGGCCGTCGCCACGGGCGTGCCCGTCCCGCCGGGCGACCCCGGTGGGTGCCCAGCCGTGCGCGGGCGCCCACCGGGGACGACCATGACGGGGTGATCCGCACCTCGCTGACCCGTTGGTTCGACCTGCACGCCCCGGTGCTCGGCGCACCCATGGCCGGGGTCGCCGGCGGTGAGCTGGCCCGGGCGGTGTCGCTGGGCGGCGGGCTCGGGATGATCGGGGTCGGCCAGGCGACGACGCCGCAGTGGATCGCCGAGCAGGCCCGCGTCCCGGACGAGGCGGAGGTGTCCTTCGGGATCGGGCTGATGGCGTGGGTCCTCGCCGACCGCCCCGAGCTGCTGGCGGCGGCGATCGCGGCGTCCCCGGTGCTGGTGTCGGTGTCCTTCGGCGACCCGGAGCCGTTCGTCGGCCCGCTGCACGACGCCGGCATCGCCGTCGCCGCGCAGGTGAACACGCTGGCCGACGTCGAGCGGGCGACCGCGGCCGGGGTGGACGTGCTCGTCGCCCAGGGCACCGAGGCCGGCGGGCACACCGGCCGGCGGGCGACCCTGCCGCTGCTGCAGGAGGTGCTGGCCGCGACCGACCGGCCGGTGGTCGCCGCGGGCGGTGTCGCCACCGGCGCCGGGATGGCCGGGGTGCTGGTCGCCGGCGCCGCCGGCGTGTGGGTGGGCACCCCGCTGCTGAGCTGCCCCGAGGCGATGAACACCCCCGCCGCGCGCGAGCGGGTGCGCGCCGCGCGGGGCGAGGACACGGTGCTGACCCGCGCCTTCGACATCGCCCAGGGCGTCCCCTGGCCCGAGCGGTGGGCCGGTCGGGCGCTGACCAACGAGTTCACCCGCGCCTGGGCCGGCCGGGAGGACGCGCTGCGCGGGGACACCGCGGCCCAGGAGCAGGTGCGCGCGGCCCGGCGGTCCGGCGACGTCGAGCACGCACCGCTCTACGCCGGCGAGGCCGTCGGGCTGGTCACCGCCGAGGAGTCGGCCACCGACGTCGTCCGCCGGCTGTCCGCGGACGCGGAGGCGGTCCTGCGCCGGGTGCCCCGGCTGCTGTCCGCGGGCGACTGAGCCGGCCCGGCCCGACCGAGCCCGTCCGTGGCCGACCGAGCGCCGTCCGGCCGGGGCTGGACGACCGGGTCAGACGGCGCACGTGCCGTCGGTGCAGCCCTCGGCGGCCGGGACGGTGGCCAGCGGGTGGCTGGCCGCCCAGGCCTGGGTGAGCAGCTGGAGCAGGACGTCGGCCGGTTGCGCGCCCGAGGCACCGTAGGCGCGGTCGACCACGAAGAACGGCACCCCGGTCGCGCCCAGCGCACGGGCGGTGGCGACGTCCTCGTGGACGGCGTCCAGGTACCGGCCGTCGGTCAGCGCGGCCCGCGCCTCGTCGGCGTCCAGGCCGATCTCCGTGCCGAGTGCGACCAGGGAGTCGGTGTCGAAGACCGAGCGGCCCTCCTCGAAGTACGCGGAGAACAGCCGCTCCTCGGCCTCGGCGCCGAGACCGCGGTCGGCGGCCAGGTGCAGCAGCTGGTGGGCCAGCAGCGTGTTGCCGCTGACCCCGTGGGCGAGGTCGTAGCGCAGACCCTCGGCGGCGGCGGTCTCCTCGACGTGCCGCAGGGCGCCGGTCATCTCCTCGACGGTGCGGCCGTACTTCGCGGCCAGCGCCGGCAGGGTGGGGTGCGTCTCGCCCGGCACCGCGGCCGGGTCCAGCTGGAACGACCGCCACGTCACCTCGACGTCGGCCGCGTGCGGGAACCGGGCCAGCGCGGCCTCCAGCCGGCGCTTGCCGATGAAGCACCACGGGCACACCACGTCCGACCACACCTCGATCTGCACGTGGGGGCCAACCGGCGGGGCGGCTCGGTGATTCCGCCGGTCGGGACACGGAGCTCGTGCCCTGAGCCGCACCCGGCGCGCCGGGGGACGTGAGCCGCCCCCCGGCGGCACTGCCGACGGGTCAGCGCACGCCGACGAGGTCGACGACGAACACCAGCGTGGCGCCGGGCTTGATGACGCCACCGGCGCCGCGGTCGCCGTAGGCCTTGTGCGCCGGGATGGTGAGCCGGCGGCGGCCGCCGACCCGCATCCCGGCGATGCCCTCGTCCCAGCCGGCGATGACCATGCCGACGCCCAGCTGGAACTCCAGCGGGTCGCCGCGGTCCCAGGAGGCGTCGAACTGCTCGCCGCCCTCGTGGGTCACGCCGACGTAGTGCGCGCGGACGAGCTGGCCGGCGGTCGCCTCGGGGCCGTCCCCGACGACCAGGTCCTCGATGACCAGGTCGTCCGGGGCCGGACCCGACGGCGGGTCGACCTCGGGGCGGGTCAGGGGTGCAGACACGGTCGTCCTCCTCAGGTCCCCGCCGGGGTCCCCCGGCGGTCGTCCCCCATCCAATCAGCGACGCGCGGACCCGGCTCACCGCCGCCGGGCCCACACCCGACCCGGGGCGCGCGCAGGGCCGGCTGCGCGCGGAGTGCCTCCGGGGTCGACCCGGCCCGACCCGCGGCACGCGAGCCCGCACCGCTCAGCCGGCCGGCTGAGCGCTGAGCACCTCCGGGGTCAGCCCGGCCTGTTCCACGGCGCGCGAGATCGCCCGCGCGGCGGCCCGCACGCCCGGCGTCACGGACCGCACCGCGGCCGCCGAGCTGCCCCGCACGACGACGGACAGCGCGGCGACCACCTCACCCCGCGCCAGCACGGGCGCGGCGACAGAGACCGCGTCCACGGTCACCTGCCGGTCGCTGACCGCGCAGCCGGCCCGGCGCACCTCCGCCAGCACAGCGCGCAGCCGGCGCGGGTCGACGACGGTGTGCTCGGTGAACCGGTGCAGCGGCGCCGCCAGCACCCGCTCCTGCACCTCGGCCGGGGCGTGCGCGAGCAGCACCAGGCCCACGGCGGTCGCCGACAGCGCGAACCGGCCACCGACCTGGGTGAGCACCGGCACGGCGTCCCGGGCGGCGAAGCGCTCGATGAACAGCACCTCGGTGTCCTGGCGCACCGCCAGCTGCACGTTCTCGTGCGTCACCTCGTACAGGTCCTCCATGAACGGCAGCGCCGCCTCGCGCAGGCCCAGGCCGCGCGGGGCGAGCGCGCCGAGCTCCCACACCCGCAGGCCCACCCGGTAGCGGCCGTCCGCCGATCGCTCCAGACCGCCCCAGGCGCACAGCTCGGCGACCAGCCGGTGCGCCGTGGACAGCGGGACGCCGGTGGCCCGGGCCAGCTCGGACAGCGTGAGCGCCGGGCGCTCCCGGGTGAACGCGTCCAGCACCGCGAGCAGCTTGCCCCCCGCGCTGCGCCCGCCCGGCGGCGGGCCCGGGTCCCGCCGGCTCATGCGGGCAGTGCACCACGGGTGGGCCGGCTGCTCACAGCTCCAGCACGAGCCTCCCGCCCGCCGAGCGGGAGACGCAGATGAACATCGTGTCGTTGGCGGCCTGCTCCTCCGGGGTCAGCAGCGAGTCGCGGTGGTCCACCACGCCCTCCAGCACGGTGGTCTCGCAGGTGCCGCAGGTGCCCTCCTGGCAGGAGGACAGCACCGGCACGCCCGCCTCCTCCACCGCCTCGAGGATCGAGGTGTCCGGGCCGACGGTCAGCGTCCGGCCCGACGTCGCCAGTTCCACCTCGAAGGCGCCGGTGAGCACCGGCTCGCCGACGTCCTTGGGGCTGAAGCGCTCCACGTGCAGCGAGCCGGCGGGCCAGGCCGCGCAGCGCTGCTCGACGGCGGTGAGCAGCGGCTCGGGACCGCAGCAGTAGACCAGCGTGTCCGGCCGCGGCGTCCCCAGCAGCCGGTCCAGGTCGATCAGGCCCACCTCGTCCTGCGGGTGCAGGGTGACCCGGTCGCCGTGCGCGGCGTCCAGCGCGTCCAGGAACGCCATCGAGGTGCGCGACCGGCCGCCGTAGTGGAACTCCCACTCGGCGCCCGCCTGCTCGGCCGCGGCCGCCATCGGGATGATCGGCGTGATGCCGATGCCGCCGGCGATGAAGACGTACCGCGGCGACGGGACCAGCGGGAAGTTGTTCCGCGGGCCGCGCACGTCCACCTCGGTGCCCTCCAGCAGCTCGTCGTGCACGTACGCCGAGCCGCCCCGCCCGGCCGGCTCGCGGAGCACCCCGAGCTGCCAGGACGAGCGGTCGGCGGGGTCGCCGCACAGCGAGTACTGCCGGGTCAGGCCGCCGGGCAGCAGCAGGTCGACGTGCGCGCCCGGCGCCCACCCCGGCAGGTCCGCACCCGACGGGTCACGCAGTTCCAGGACGGCGACCCCCTCGGCGCCCGTCGTCCGGCGGGCCACCCGCAGGCGGAGGTCGACCTCGTCATGTGTGCTGTGCACGGCGCTCCTTCGTCTCGGCCGCGCTGCGGGGGCCGGCCGCGAGGGTGCTCGCGGTGGGGGGCAGCGGGGTCCTGGCACCGATCATGATGCGCCGGGAGACGGTGTGCGCCGGCGGCGGGCCGATCGGCTCGGGCGGGGCCTCGGGGCCGGCGGCCGGGTGGTCGGGGTGGGCCAGCAGCCACTCCCACATCGCGATCGGGTCGTCGGCCTCGGACTCGGCCCCGCAGTGGCAGCTGCCACGCAGCCGGTCGGACCCCGGCAGCCAGCTCACCCGGAGCACCCGCTCACCCGGCAGCACCTCGGCCGGCGCGGTGGTCGCGGTGTTCGCCACGGGGTCGCTCACCGGGCCGCACCTGCGCTGGTGACCCCCACCGGCCGGGCCGGGACGGCACCGTCCGCCTCGGCGGCGAGCCGGGCGATGACCCGGCGCGCGGCGAGCCCGCCGGTGTCGATGTTGATCGACAGCTCCTGGTAGCCGTCCGGCTCGCCGGCCAGCACCTGCTCCAGCGCGTCCAGCGCGGTCACGTCCTGCAGCACCACGGTGCGGTTGCTCTCCCGCAGGAAGTCCGAGACGCCCTCGTCGTCCAGGGCGAAGTCGCGGGCGACGGCCCAGAAGTCGTGCGTGCTGGACTCGGTCGCCGGGGTGATCGCGTAGACGACCTCGACGTGGAAGGCGTCCGGGTCGCTGCCGTCGTCGTTCGGCAGCACGCCGACCGGGGCGATCCGGCTGTGCAGCGTGTAGAGGCACGGCGGGGTGAACTCGATGTCCTGCCAGCGGGTGATCCGCCCCTGGATGCCGGTGCTCGTGGCGTAGAACGGCGGGCACTCGGCGTCGGCCATGTGCCGGGAGACGTAGACGATCCCGGCCTCCTCGTCGACCTCGGTGGTGATCGGGGTGTCGGCCACCTCCGGCGTCCCGATGTAGCCGCCGTGCAGGTAGGTCTCGTGCGAGAGGTCCATCAGGTTGTCGACCAGCAGGCTGGCCCGGGCGGCGAGCGGCTCCATGCCGCTGACCGTCGTCCAGCCCTGCTGCGCCAGCCACGGGGCGCGCGGCACCCGGGTGGTGTCGGCCCTGGCCGGGTCGCCGATGAACACCCAGACGAAGGAGTCCTGCTCGAGCACCGGGTAGCTCTTCAGCCGTGCGGTGCGGGGCACCCGGGTCTGCCCGGGGACGGCGACGCAGCCGCCGTCCGCGCCGTAGGTGAAGCCGTGGTAGCCGCAGACGACCGTGTCGCCGACCAGGTGGCTGGGCTCCTGGGACAGCGGGAACCGGCGGTGCACGCAGCGGTCGCTCATCGCGGTGACCGCACCGGCCTCGGTGCGCCAGAACAGCACCGACTCACCGCAGATCGTGCGGCTGAACAGCTCCCGCCCGACCTCCCGGCCGTACGCGGCGACGTACCACTGGTCCCGGACGATCGAGGTCATGCGGACTCCTGGTGCCTGGCGCGACGGGTGACCAGCTCAGCGTGAGCTGCGTCACCGGCCGCGACCAGGGTACTTCCGTGTGGCGGAAGCCCGGTCAGGAGCCGGGCACGGTCACCCGGTCGTCCAGCGGCGCGGCCGGCACCGGGAGCGCGGCCGCGGGCTGCTGCTGGCGCAGCAGCGCGTCGGCGTCGGCGCGCTCCAGCGGGCGGGAGAACAGGTAGCCCTGAACCAGGTCGCAGCGCTCGGCCCGCAGCCGGTCGCGTTGCAGCTCGGTCTCCACGCCCTCGGCGATGATCTCCAGGCCGAGCGTGCGGCCCAGCTCCACCAGGCCGTGCACGATGTCCGGGGCCTCGTCCGGGTCGGTGATCGAGGCGATGAACGACCGGTCGATCTTGAGCACGTCCACCTCGAACTGGCGCAGGTAGCTCAGCGAGGACCAGCCGGTCCCGAAGTCGTCGATGGCCAGCCGCACCCCGCGGGCGTGCAGCTGCCGCAGGCACTCCGCGGCCCGCTCCGGGTCCTCCACCAGCACGGTCTCGGTGATCTCCAGGAGCAGCGACGACGGGTCGACGCCTGTCTCGGCGAGCACCGCCACCACCTGGTCGGTGAGCAGGCCGGAGGAGATCTGCCGGGCCGACACGTTGACCGCCATGGTCAGCGGCACCGGGGACGGGTGGGCCCGCTGCCAGCCGGCCGCGGTGCGCGCGGCCTCGCCGAGCACCCAGCGACCGATCGGCTCGATCAGCCCGGAGTCCTCCGCGATGGGCACGAAGGTGCCCGGCGGCACCGCGCCCAGTGTCGGGTGGTCCCAGCGCAGCAGCGCCTCGAAGCCCACGACGCGCCCGTCGGACAGTGCCACCACCGGCTGGTACACCAGCCGGAACTGCTCGGCCGCCAGGGCGTCGACCAGGTCGGTCTGCAACCGCATCCGCTCCAGGACGGCGCTGCGCATGTGCGGCTGGAAGACCGTCGCGCAGCTCTTGCCCGCCTGCTTGGACCGGTACATGGCGATGTCGGCGTCGCGCAGCAGGGAGGCGGCGGTGGCCTGGCCGTCGCCCAGGGCGATGCCCACGCTGCCGGACACCCGGACCGGCTCGCCGTCGATCGGCACCGGCACGGCGAGCGCCTCCAGCAGCCGGTGCGCCATCGCGGCGGCGTCCTCGGCGGGGTCGTGCCCCCGCTCGACCAGGATGGCGAACTCGTCGCCGCCCAGGCGGCTGACGGTGTCCCCCGTGCGGGTGGCCCAGCGCAGCCGGTCGGCGACCTCGCGCAGCAGCTGGTCCCCCGCGGGGTGGCCCAGGGTGTCGTTGACGGTCTTGAAGCCGTCCAGGTCGACGTAGAGGACGGCCGGCTCGATGCCGCTGCGGGCGGCCCGGTGCAACGCCTGGGTGACGCGGTCGTCGAACAGGGCACGGTTGGGAAGGCCGGTGAGGCTGTCGTGGAAGGCCTGGTGGGCCAGGTCCTCCTCGGCCCGGCGGCGGTCGGTGACGTCGGCGATGGTGACCACGACGCCACGCACGTCGGGGTCGGCGAGCAGGTTGACCAGCCGGACGCCGAGCCACGCCTGCTGGCCGTCCCGGACCCGGCCGCGCAGCTCGCTGGTGACCACCCGGCCCGGGGCGAGCAGGGCCCGCTCGAAGGCCGCGCGGGCCTCCTCGCCGTCCTGCCCCGAGGTCAGCGACAGCACGTCGGCGCCGGCGACGGCGGCCCGGGGGTCGTGGGCGAGGGCGGCGAACAGCGGGGCGTCGCGGGTGAGGCGGCCCTGCTCGTCGAGCACGACCACGGCGTCGGAGGAGTGCGCGGCCAGCGCCTCGGAGTAGCGGGCGCGGGAGCGGATGACCTCGTGCAGCTCGGCCTGCGCCCGCAGCAGCCGGTCGGCCCGCACGTGGACCAGCACCAGCAGCACGACGGTGGCGGCGAGCATCGACAGCGGGTCGGTGTCGGCGCCGCCCAGCCAGGCGACGACCTCCAGCACCGGCGCGACGAGCAGCGCCGACAGGACGATGCCCATCCGCACCCGGTCGACCGGCCGCGCGTCGGACGCCCGGGGTGGCGTCAGCGGTGACCACGCTGCCGCGGCGAGCAGCAGACCGCCGACCAGCCAGCCGACGTCCAGCAGCGGGGTGAGGCCGTCGGCGTCGACGACCAGCGCCATGACCAGGTCGGAGACCAGCCACAGCGCGGCCCCCAGGGCGACGTACAGCGGGGCGGGCTGCAGCGAGCGGGTGCAGACGGTCACGGCGACGACCAGGCCGATCAGGACGGCGTCCAGGACCGGGTAGGACGCCCAGACGAGCCGCACGCCGACGGGGGTCCCCTCGTCGGAGAGCAGGTCGGCGACGACGAGTTCCCACTCGACCAGGGCGACGACCACGAACACCACCGCTGCGTCGACGAAGCCGTCGAACCGAGACCAGGTACCAGGCGAGGTCACCGGCGGTGGCCAGCGACAGGCCCAGCGCGACCAGCCGGAGGGACGTGAAACCGCGACCGACCCGCCGGACGCCGACCCAGGCGGCCACCGAGCAGGACACCGCCACGGCCACGTAGGACCAGGTGGCCAGCGGCTCTCCCAGCAGCGGGCGGGCGCAGGCGACGAGCACGGCCACGGCCACCCAGACCCGGCCGGGCACCCGGGTGGACCGTACGGCGCGCAGCGGGTGCACCGGTCTCCCTCCGACGGCGGCACCGGGTCGGGGTGCTCCTGCCGCAGGGTCGGCATCCGGGAGGCGGCACTGGAGCCCGCGGGGACGCCTGCACCTCGTCCGGGGGAGGCCGCCGGACGGCGTCGCGCGGGGTCAGCCGGCGGGCAGGGCCGCCGCCGGCTCGAGCGCGGGACGACGTCGGAGGGCCAGCTGGTGCACCCGGTGACGGCTCAGCAGGCGCTGCACGACGGCGGCACCGACGAGCCCGCCGGCCAGCAGGCCGGCGCCGGGGAGCAGGAGGGCGACGACCAGGGCGAGGGCGTAGAGCGAGGTGAGCAGGACGGCGGGCAGGGTCGAGGGCAGGGCGCGGGACACGGGGACCTCCGGGGGGCGGGGACCCGGCGTCAGCGGCCCGGGCGGGTACCCGGGCCGCCGACGCCGACGGTCACTTCAGGGCGTCCTTGGCCTTCTGCAGCAGACCGGTCATCGGCGCCGGCGGGGTGCCGTACAGCCGCGGGTCACCCGGCGGCAGGATCGGCGCGTCGGCGTGCGCGGCGATCGGGGCGGCGCGCAGCACGTTGTCGGTGCCGTCGAGGGCGGGGCCGCTGGCCCAGCGGCCGGCCGCGGCGTCCGGGCCGTCGGAGGCGTCGATGAACGTGTAGGCGAACTCCGGCAGCTCCTCCTCCAGCGGGAACGCCTCCGGCACCGGGATGCCGTCGAGCCCGTCGGCCTTCAGCTCCTCCATCGCGGCCAGCCACTGCTGCTGGTGCATGTGGTCACGGGTCAGCAGGAAACGCAGCAGGTCCTTGACTCCCGGGTCGTCGGTCATGTTCCACAGCCGGGCGACCTGGAGCCGGCCCTGCATCTCGGCCGAGGCGTTGTAGGCGAAGTCGGCGTACAGGTTGCCGCTGGCGGTCACGTAGGCCCCGGTCCAGGGGTTGCCCATGCTGTCCATGTAGGACGCGCCGCCGCCGTTGGCCAGCGGGTGCTGCGGGTTGTGCTGGCCGTACCCGGCGGCCGCCTCCTTGCTGCGGTCGGCGGCGTCCGGCTTGAGCGGCATGTGGTCCAGCAGCCGGTCGATGCAGGTCACGATCATCTCGACGTGGGCCAGCTCCTCGGTGCCGATGGCCAGCAGCATGTCCTTGTACTTGCCGGGCAGCCGGCAGTTCCAGCCCTGCAGCAGGTACTGGGTGGCGACGGTCATCTCGCCCCACTGACCGCCGAGGATCTCCTGCATCTTGCGGGCGAGATCGGGGTCGGGCCCGTCGGGCTTGGCCTCGAACTGCAGAGCGTGGGTGTGGGTGAACACGTGATCTCCTCGATCGCGGTGACGGGCTGCTGGTGCGGCCTCGGGAGGTGTCTGCCCACGCCCGGTGGCCCGCCCGTGCCGTCCGCTGGCCCCCCGGTGCCAACGTGTGGGTGGGGCCTCCGTCAGCGGTCGGGGAGGCAGACGCAGAAGGTGAAGTCGCCGCCCGGCGGCCGGTGCCAGCTCAGCTCACCGCCGAGCTCCGCGGTCTGCCGGCGCACCGACCACAGGCCCAGCCCGGTGAGGTCCTGCGGCGGGGCGTCGGTGCTCAGGTGGCCGGCCACCCGGTCGGGGACGCCGGGCTGGGACAGGCAGATGCGCACCCAGCCCGGCAGCCGGGTCAGCACCAGCCGCACCGGGGCGTCCTCACCGTGCCGGTGCGCGTTCTCCAGCAGGTTGGTCAGGATCCGTTGCACCCGCGCGTCGGCCACCTCGACGTCCGCGGCGCCGGCACCGAACTCTGTCGTCAACTGGGACGACGGCAGGCCCGCGGCGGCTGTGGCGGCGGCCAGCACGTCGCCCATCCGGCGGCGCAGCCCGGCCCGGCCCTCCACCGCTCCCCCGGTGGCCACCGCGGTGCGGAGCATGGACGACAGGTGCTCGGTCTGGGCGCGGGCCAGGTCCACCAGCTCCGCGTGCCGGGAGGCGTCCTCCCCGACCGGCTCGTCCAGGTGGCGCAGCAGCGCCTCCAGCGAGGCGAGCGGGCTGCGCATGTCGTGGCACAGCGCTCGCACCAGCGCGTCCTGCGCGGAGACCCGGGTGGCACCGCGCCGGCCCCGGCGGCGGACGGCGGCGGCCAGCTCGCGCAGGGCGTGGCCCACCGCCCGGGCCGGGGCGCCGTGCGGCGTGTCAGCGACGACGGTCACGGGCACCCCCGGTGAGCCGGCCGTTCGCCGTGGGCACCGCAGGAGACGACGGGGAGACGACATGCGCGAGGCACCCGGACCACCCACCCGACCACCGATCAGCATCGTCCTGGTGGACGATCACAAGCTGTTCAGCCGCGGGCTGGCCCTGCTGCTGCCGCCGGTGAGCGAGGACCGGGTGCGGGTGGTGGGCACCACCGACGACGCCTCGGCCGCCGCCGCCCTGGTGCGCAGCACCGGCGCGGACCTCGCCCTGGTCGACCTGCACATGCCCCCACCGGGCGGCATCCGGGCGATCGCGGCGATCCGTCGCGCCGCGCCCGTCGCGCGGGTGGTGGCGCTGTCCGGCCAGGCCGACGAGGACACCGCGCTGGAGGCCCTGCACGCGGGTGCGGAGGCCTTCCTGCCCAAGACGAGCGACCCCGAGCTGCTGGTGCCTCCGCTGCTGGCGGTGCTCGACGGCTGGGCGGTGGTGCCCAGCGGGCTGCTGCGCCGGCTCCTGGGAGACGCCGCCCCGCGCGAGGACCGCGGCATCAGCGGGCGGCTCAGCGCCGACGAGCGACGGCTGTGGCGCATGGTCGCGGCCGGGCAGAGCACGGTGGACATCGCCACCGAGCTGCACGTCTCCGAGCGCACCGCGAAGCGGCTGGTCGCCGGGCTGCTGCGGCAGCTGCGGGTGTCCACGCGCACCGAGGCGGCGGCGCTGGCCGGGCGGGTGGGGCTCGACCGGGGCGAGGACGGCCGGCGGGCGGCCGGCTCCTCCTGAGGCTGCTGCACTGCTCACGGCGCTCCCGCACGTCGTCGGCGCGCCCTGGTCTCGGGCCCGCGGTCCTGCTACCCGGGCGGGACCGGGCCACCCGCTGCGCGGCACTTCCTGGCCCGCGCGGGCCAACCTCGCCGCGGCGCGGGTGCCGCGCCCGGGTCCCGGGGTAGGTCAGGCCGGATCCGCACGGACGCCGCCCGACCGGTGCCCGGCGGGCCGCCCGCGGAGCTGGCCCGGGCGGGCCACGGGTCGGCCCCGGCGGGCCGGGTGCACCGGGCAGGTGAGGAGAGCCTGCCCTCCTGCACCGCTCCCGTCCCCTGCGAGGCACCCGTGTTCCTCTCCCGCACCGAGGCCGCCACCCTCGTCACCCGGCCCGTCGGCCTGACCGCCGCCACCCGGCGGCCACCGAGGCGGACACCGAGGCGGACGTCGACCCGGCGGCGGCTGTGGCCGCTGCTCGGCCC
Source organism: Goekera deserti (assembly GCF_010685995.1). Classification (GTDB taxonomy): domain Bacteria; phylum Actinomycetota; class Actinomycetes; order Mycobacteriales; family Geodermatophilaceae; genus Goekera; species Goekera deserti. The sequence goes on from NZ_JAAGWK010000008.1 coordinate 104,906, forward strand.
GGCGTTCGTCGCCGCGATCGCCTACGTGGACCCGGGGAACTTCGCCACCAACTCCAGCGCCGGGGCGTCCTTCGGCTACCAACTGCTGTGGGTCATCGTCGCGGCCAACCTGATGGCGATGCTGGTGCAGACCCTCACCGCCAAGCTGGGCCTGGCCACCGGCCGGGACCTGGCCACGCTCTGCCGGGACACCCTGCCGCGACCCGTCGTCCGTGGCCTGTGGGTGCAGGCCGAGGTCGTCGCGATCGCCACCGACCTGGCCGAGATCGTGGGCGGCGCGGTCGCGCTGAACCTGCTGTTCGCCGTCCCGCTGCCGGTGGGCGGCATCATCACCGCCGTCGTCGCCTTCGTCCTGCTCGGCGCCCAGTCCCGCGGCCACCGGCCCTTCGAGCGGGTGATCGCCGCGCTGCTGCTGGTCATCGCCGCCGGCTTCGGCTACACGCTGCTCGGCGCGGGGCTCGACCCGGGCGCCGCCTCGGCCGGGCTGCTGCCCACCCTCGGCGGCGGCGACAGCCTGCTGCTGGCCACCGGCATCCTGGGCGCCACGGTCATGCCGCACGTGATCTACGTGCACTCGGCGCTGACCCCGCACCGCTACGGCGACACCCACACCGCCGCCCGCAGCACCGCCGGCCGCGCCCGACTGCTCCGGGCCCAGCGGCTGGACGTCGTGCTCGCCATGGGCCTGGCCGGCCTGGTCAACGCCGCGATGCTCGTGGTCGCCGCCCAGCTGTTCTCCGGCAGCAGCACCGGTGAGGCGATGAGCCTGGAGGGCGTGCACGCCGGCCTGGCCCTGCAGTCCGGCGACGGTGCCGCGCTCGCGTTCGCGCTCGCCCTGCTGGCGTCGGGCTTCGCGGCCAGCAGCGTCGGCACCCACGCGGGGCAGGTGGTGATGGCCGGGTTCCTGCGCCGCCACCTGCCGGTGCTGGTGCGCCGGCTGATCACCCTGGCCCCCGCGCTCGCCGTCCTGCTGCTCGGCGCCGACCCCACCACGGCCCTGGTGTGGTCCCAGGTGGTGCTCTCCTTCGGCATCCCGTTCGCGCTGGTGCCGCTGGTGTGGCTGACCGCCCGGCGCAGCATCATGGGCGCCTGGGTGAACCGCCGGGTCACCACCGTCACCGCCGGCGCCATCGCGGCCGGCATCTCCGCGCTGAACCTGTACCTGGTGGTCGACACGCTGCTCGGCTGAGGTCGCTGCCAGCGTCCAGCCGTCTCCCAGCCACCGTCCAGGCAGCAGGTGCTCCATCGTCGCTCGTGAGCACCCGACGGCAGTTCCTCCTCGGCGCCGGCACCGGCGTGGCCGGTCTCGCCGTCGGCGCGGCCGCGGGCGCGTTCGCCGCCGACCAGGACGACCGGGTGCGCGCCCACGCCACCGCAGCCGCCCAGGCGCGGTTCGGCGAGGCCGGCGGCGCGGCCGACGACGGGGAGCAGGTGGCCCGCTACGGCACCCGGCGGGTGGTCTGGTCGGCCACGGTGGACCAGCAGGTCGCCGCCATCACCTTCGACGACGGCCCCACCCCGGAGTTCACGCCACGGATCCTGGACGCGCTGGACCGCGCCGGGGTGAGCGCCACGTTCAACGTGATGGGCTGGAACGGCGTGCACCACCCGGAGGTGCTGCGTGACGTGCTCGCCGCCGGGCACGAGATCGGCAACCACACCTGGACCCACCGCGACCTGACCACGCTGACCGCCGCCCAGACCCGGGACGAACTGGTCCGCTGCAAGGACGAGGTGGAGGCGCTGACCGGCCGGCCGTTCACCAGCTTCCGCCCGCCCCGCGGCGAGCTGACCGGCTACGCACTGCGGGTGGCGGCGGAGCTGGGCTACGACACCTACATCTGGTCGGTGACCCGCGGCCCGGGCGACCGCCGGGAGGTGGCCGAGGTCGCCGCCTACATGGGGAGCACGGTGGTGGCCGGGGACGTGCTGGGCCTGCACGACGGGATCGGGCAGGGCACCTTCGACCCCGACGCGGCCTTCGCCCGGGCGCTGTCGGACCGGCGCGAGCTGGAGGTGCGGGCGCTGCCGGAGGCGCTGTCCCGGATCGCCGACCGGGGCATCCGGCTCGTCGGGGCCGACCAGCTGCTCACCCTGGCCCGCCCGGAGCCGGTCGGCGGCGGCTGACCCGCCACCCGTCCGGGGGCTCAAGAGCCCGCGGTGGACCGCCGACTACACCTCATGCGCATCACCAGCCCCACCGCCACGGCGGGCGGCCGACCCGTCCGGCCCGCCGGGCCGTCGACGCCGGAGCGGTCGCCGTGAGGCCGTCGCGCCGCAGCTTCCTGCTCGGCGCGGGCAGCGCCGCCGCGGGCCTGGCCGTCGGCGCCTCCGGGCTGCTGCCCGGGGCCGAGGCGGCGGAGGAGCAGTTCACCGTCGCCCAGCGGCGCCACCTGCAGGCCTCCGCCGCGGCCGCGCAGGGCATGAGCGTGGCCCGGCTGGGCACGCACCGCGTCGTCTGGTCGATGCCGGTGAGCCGGCCGGTGGCCGCGCTGACCTTCGACGACGGCCCCACCCCGGAGTACACCGGCGCCGTGCTGGACGCGCTGGACAGGGCCGGCGTCACGGCCACCTTCAACGTGATGGGCTGGAACGCCGCCCGGCACCCCGGGCTGCTGCGCGAGGTGGTGGCCGCCGGGCACGAGCTGGGCAACCACACCTGGACGCACCAGGACCTGACCTACCTGAGCGCCGCGGAGACCCGGGAGCAGCTGATCCGCTGCCGGGACGAGGTGGCCGCCGTCGTCGGCGCCCCGCTGACCTGCTTCCGCCCGCCCCGCGGCCAGGTGACCGGCCAGGCGCTGCAGGTCGCCGCCGAGCTCGGCTACGACACCTACATCTGGTCGTGCACCCGCGGGCCCGACGAGCTGGACTCGGTGGACGCGATCGCCGCCTACCTGGGCTCCACCGTGGACGCCGGGGACGTCGTCTGCCTGCACGACGGCATCGGCCGGGGCACGTTCTCCCCCACCGCGCGGTTCGCCCGGGACCTGGCCCACCGCCGCGACCTGGAGGTCGCGGCCCTGCCCGAGGCGCTCATGCGCATCGCCGACCGGGGCATCTCGCTGGTCAGCGCCACGCAGATGCTGGCGCTCTCCGACGCCGAGCAGGCTGCCGCCGTCGCCGGGTGAACCGGCCGGCAGGCCGCCCGGGGGCCACACCGTGACCCCCTGCGCACCCTCCTCCGCTCCGCGGAGTCGACTCGGCCACCCGTGCGGACCGGCGAGCACCTCCCCCGCGTCGTTCCGGTACCGATGGTGCTCGCCGGCGCGAACTCGCCGGCGCAGTGCCGATGACAGCGGACGGCACCCGAGGGGTCCCCCTCAGGAGTGCGCGGTCGAGCATGCGGCCGGAGCTTGGGCACGACGACGAAGGAGCGATCACAGATGTCACGACTCGCGAGGACGGCCCGGGACGTCGGGGTCACCACCAAGATCTTGTTCAGCGTGGGTGTGGCCGTCACCGTCGCGCTCGTGGTGGGGCTGGGCGGGCTGCGCGCCCTGTCCACGTCCGCCGACCAGACGGCGGAGCTGTACGGCCAGCACACCGTGGGCGCGCGCCTGGCATCGGAGGCACGTTTCCAGTACGCCATGTTCCGGGTGGCGGCCAGCGCCGTCCAGTTCGCCAAGGACCCCCAGACAGCGGCGACGGCGACCGAGACCCGCGACGCCGCACGGGACGCATTGAGCGCGGCGGTGGCGAGCGCCGGCGACCTGGCGCGCCCCGGCTCACCGGAGGCGGCGCAGGTCGCGGTCGTCGAGGAGGACCTGGCGGCCTACCTGGTCGTCGTCGAGAAGCTGGACCAGCTCGTGGCCGCCAAGGACTTCCAGGCCCTGGGCCAGCTGATGCCCACGGTGAGCCCGATGAGCACCGCAGTGGTCGACGGCCTGCAGGAACTCGTCGACGTCGCGGACGCGCAAGCAGCGGCACAGGCCGCCGAGGCCCAGACCGCCTACGAGCGCACGCGCACCACGCTCGTCGCCGTCCTGGCTGCGGGCAGCGTGCTGGCCGGGCTGCTGGGACTGCTCGTCGCCCGCAGCATCACCCGGGCGCTCGGCCGGGTGCGGAGCTCGCTGGAGCACCTGGCCGACGGGGACCTGACCCACCCGGCGACGATCGACCAGCGCGACGAGGTCGGCCAGATGGCGGCCACGCTGGACACCGCCCTGACCAACCTGCGCGGCCTGATGGCATCGGTGGTCGAGTCCGCGGACGCCGTCGCGGCGTCCTCCACCGAGCTGAGCTCCTCGGCGTCCCAGATCTCGGCCTCGGCGCAGGAGACCTCCGCGCAGTCCGCGGTCGTGTCGGCCGCCGCCGACGAGGTGTCCCGCAACGTCGGCACCGTCGCCGCCGGTGCGGAGCAGATGGGCGCCAGCATCCGCGAGATCTCGCGGAACGCGAACGAGGCGGCCCAGGTCGCGGCGACCGCAGTCGCCGAGGCCGAGACCACCAACGCCACCGTGCTCAAGCTCGGTGACTCCTCGCGCGAGATCGGCGACGTCGTCAAGCTGATCACCTCCATCGCCGAGCAGACCAACCTGCTCGCCCTCAACGCCACCATCGAGGCGGCCCGGGCCGGGGAGGCCGGCAAGGGCTTCGCGGTGGTCGCCACCGAGGTCAAGGACCTGGCGCAGGAGACGGCGCGGGCCACCGAGGAGATCGCCCGCCGGGTGACGGCCATCCAGACCGACACCACCGGCGCCGCCCAGGCGATCGGCCGGATCAGCGCGGTCATCGGCTCGATCAACGACTACCAGCTCACCATCGCCAGCGCCGTGGAGGAGCAGACGGCCACCACCACGGAGATGAGCCGCTCGGTCGCCGAGGCGGCGTCCGGCACGGGTGAGATCGCGGAGAACATCACCGCGGTGTCCTCGGCCGCGGGGTCGACCACCGACGCCCTCACCCGGACCAGGGAGTCCGTCGACGACCTGTCCCGGATGGCGGGGGAGCTCCGGGTCACGGTGGGCCGGTTCCGCTTCTGACACACGGCTCCACGGTTCCCGCACACGGGGCCCGGCGACCCGCGCACCACGCGGGTCGCCGGGCCCCGTCGGCGTCGGGGGGTCCTCGCCGGCGCCCGCGCAGGGGTGCCAGCAGCACACCTAGACCCGGACGACGATCCCGCGCCGGGCGAGCTCGGCGCACAGCGCCCAGATGACCAGCACGCTGGCCGCCGGGTACAGGTAGGCGGCGGCGGTGACCGAGGTGAGCGAGGCCAGCCAGTCGACGACCACCGGCTGCACCCCACCGGACAGCAGCGCCCGGAAGAGCAGCTCGGAGGCGGCGAAGGCGACGATCGCGTTCAGCCCCAGCACCTCGGCGGGGCGGAACGGGCGGTGCACCCGGCGCATGTCGGCCAGCCAGTACGCAGCCGCCAGCACCAGCAGGCCGATGCCCCCGGTGACCAGCACGAAGGACGGCGTCCAGAGCCGCTTGTTCACCGGGAGCAGCGGCGCCAGCGCGAGCCCGAGGGCCAGCAGCGCGACACCGGCCGGCACCAGCCGGCGCAGCACGGCGCCCCCGGTGTGCTCCAGCAGCACCCGCCCGGCCAGCACGCCGAGGAACACGGTCAGCGCGCTGGGCAGGTAGGAGTGCGGCGCCTCGGCGGAGAACTGCAGGCCGATGGTCTCGTCGAACCAGCGGGCCCAGGACGCCTCCGGGGACACCGAGGCGCTGCCCGTGCCGGGGACGGCGACCAGCGTGTCCAGCGCGACCAGCGCCGCCAGCACGGCGGTGGCCACCGGCAGCTGGGCGACCCGGGGCAGCTGCAGCAGCAGCCAGCAGAGCAGGTAGGCCCCCGCGATGTGCCCGAGCACCCCGGCACCGACGGTGCCCCAGCCGTACTTGGCGGTGACGATCAGCACGCCGAGCACGCTCAGCTTGACCACCCGCCACAGCACCGCGCGGGGGCGGGCCGCGCGCGAGGAGAACGGCATGGACACGCCCACCACCAGCAGGAACACCGGGAAGACGACGTCGGCCAGCCGCAGCCCGTGCCAGGGCGCGTGCACGAACTGCTCACCGATCGAGCCGTTGCCGCGGTTGTCCACGAACAGCATGCCGACGACGGCGAGCCCGCGGGCGACGTCGACGCCGCGCAGGCGGGGCCGGGCCGGGGCGGCGGCCGGTGCGGTCGTCGCGGTGCGGACGGGGCTGGTCACGCCCCGACCGTAGGGGTCCGGCGCTCGGCGTGCCGCGACTGCCAGCGACGTCACAGCGAGATCAGGGAGAACTCCCCAGGACGGGGGACTCCACTGGCGGTCGTTGCGCAAGGCAACAGGGACGACCACCGGAGGCTCCACGTGAAGACCACCACCGCCATGCTCCGGGCCGAGGCCCGGGTCGTGCCGCTCACCGCCAGCCCCGACCGGCTCGCCGAGGTGCTGGACGCCCTCGCCGGCTACGAGACGCTGGCGCTGACCAGCATCGCGGCCATGATGGGCGACGACCAGCCCGCCGAGCTGCGCACCGCCATCTGCACCGCCCAGGACGCCGCCGACCTCAGCGCGTGCACCCGCCGGCTGCTGTCCCGCAACACCCCGGCGTCCGGCCTGGTGGTGCGCTCGGCGCTGGAGACCACGATCGTCGCGCTGGACCGCAGTGCCCGGGTCTGCGGCCGGCTGGCCGAGCGGCCGCACTGCCGGATGCAGGCGGAGGCCGCCGCGGAGACCGCCGGCCGCTGCCGCCGGCTGCGCACCCAGCTGCGCTGAGCACCGGTGGGGTCCCGCCCGGGACCCCACCGCCCGGTCAGGTCAGCGGGCTGCGCGGCAGCATCCGGTCGCTGATGATGCGCTTCTGGATCTCGCTGGTGCCCTCGAAGATCGTGGTCAGCCGGGCGTCGCGCCAGTGCCGCTCCACCTGGCGCTCGGTGGTGTAGCCGTTGCCGCCGTGCAGCTGCATGGCCTGGTTGGTCACCCGCACGGCCATCTCGGTGGCCTGCAGCTTGACCATGGCCGCCTCCCGCTCGCAGGCCACGCCCTCGTCCAGCAGGTGGGCCACCTGGCGGTAGAACGCCCGGGCCTGCTCGACGTCGGCGGCCATCTCCGCCAGCGCGAAGCGCAGCGCCTGGAAGTCCCCGATCGGGTGGCCGAACTGCTCGCGCTCCTGCAGGTAGAGCACCGAGTCCTCGACGGCGGCACGGGCCAGGCCGACCGCCCGGGCGGCGGTGTGCACCCGCGCGGTGTTCAGGAACGCCTGCGCCTCGGCGAATCCCGCCCGGCTGCTCTGCTGGCCACCAGAGGAGTCGCCGTCTCCGTCGCCCGGCGCCACGATGAGGTCGTCGGCGGGGATCCGGACGCCGTCGAACTGCAGGTCCCAGGTCAGGAAGCCGTGGTAGCCGACCTTGTCGATCGGGTAGCCGGTCAGGCCGGCGGGGAACGACCCGCGCTCCTTGACCAGCAGCAGGTTGCGCAGCCCGCGCGAGCGGGACTCCCCCGGCGCCGGGTCGCTGACGCGCACCAGGACCTGGATGAAGTCCGCGGCCTTCGCATTGCCGCACCAGCGCTTGTGCCCGGTGACCACCCACTCGTCGCCGTCGAGCACCGCCCGGGTCTGCACCCCGGCCAGGTCGGACCCCGCGTCGGGCTCGGACAGCGCCACCGCGCCGATCCAGGAGCCGGCCGCGCTGCGGCGCAGCAGGTCGGCGCGGCGCCCGGGGTCGGCCACCGAGGTGCCCATGCCCTGCGCGCGGGCCAGGATGCTCGCCACGCTCATCCAGGCCCGGGCCAGCTCCTCGCTGACCGTGCAGTACTCGAAGACGCCGAGGCCCAGGCCGCCGTCCTCGGCCGGGATCGTGATGCCGAACCAGCCCAGCTCGGCCATCCGGTCCAGCAGGTGCCGCGGGATCTCGCCCTTCTGCGGGTCGAGCTCGTCGGCGACCGGCAGCACCTCGTCCATCGCGAACCGCCGGGCCTGCTCCTGCAGCGCGGCGCGCTCCGGGGTGTGCCAGGGCGAGGTCAGCGCCGGCGGGCGGGGCTGCCAGGCGCCGTCGTCCGGGGCCGGGCCGGAAGGGGCGGGTCGGGTGTCGGTCGACGTCATCGTCTGGCGCTCCTGGGCTCGGGGTCTCGCCCTACTGTCCAGTGACCCCTGGACGAGCGCACGCCCCGGCTCAGCCGACCGCCTCCAGCGACGGGTCGGTGGCGCCGGGCGCCGACGGGCGCTGCAGCCGCCGCCAGGTCAGGAACCCCCACGCGCAGAACCCGCCGTAGACGGCGTAGAGCAGTGCCGAGGGGTAGTAGCCGGCGTCCAGCAGCAGCGGGACGCCGACTGCGTCGACGGCGATCCAGACCAGCCAGAACTCCACGTACCCGCGGGCCATGCCGTAGGTGGCCAGCAGGCTGCCGACGAAGATCCACGCGTCGGCCAGCGGGCCGTAGCTGCCGAGCCGGTCGAGCACCGCGTAGGCGACCGCGACGCCGGCGACGGTCGCCGCGAGCAGCGACAGCCGCTCCTGGCCGCTGGCCCAGCGGGGCACGACGGCCGGGCCGCCGTCCCGGTTGCGGTGCCAGCGCCACCAGCCGTAGGCGCCGACAGCGGCGAAGAACACCTGGCGACCGGCCTGGCCGTAGAGGTCGGTGTCCTGCGGGGTGTCGAACACCCCGCCCAGGAAGACCGTGAACAGCAGCACGTTGGCGAGGATCCCGACCGGCCACGCCGCGGTGACCCGGCGCATGCCGAGCACCGCGCTGGCCAGGCCGACGGTGTTGCCGATGACCTCCCGCCACAGGATGTCGGCACCCAGCACGTGCACGCTGGCGTCCAGCAACCAGCCCATGTCGCCCCCCGCGGCCGGGCCGCGCCGGCGGGGCGCAGCGGTCGGGCGGAGGAACCCGGCGGGCGGTGCGGCCATTCCCGCCGCACCGCCCCGCGGGGTCAGGCGGGGGCGCCGGCGAGCTGCTCGCCGTCGCCGGAGGGGACGGCGGAGAGGTCCATGTGCATGACCTCCCAGACGTGGCCGTCGGGGTCGGTGAAGCTGCGGCCGTACATGAAGCCGTGGTCCTGGGCCGGCTGCCAGTCGCCGCCACCGGAGGCCAGCGCCTTGTCGGCGAGCGCGTCGACGGCCTCGCGACTGTCGGCCGACAGGCAGTAGATGGCGCGCGTGCCGGCGGCGGCGTCGGCGACGGGGCCGGTCACGAAGTCGGCGAAGCGCTCGGTCTCCAGCAGCATCAGCACGATGTGCTCGCTGATGGTGGCGTTGCTGGTGCGCTCGTCGGCCCACTTCTCGTCGGTGGGGTAGCCGAGGCCGTTCCAGAAGGTGCGGGCGGCCTGCGCGTCGCGGACCTGCAGGTTGATGAAGATCGCGGTCACGGTCGTCTCCTCGTCGTCCGGGCCGGTCGGGGTGACCGGCTGTTCGGTGGGGTGACCGTACCCACCTTGACTTGTGGAATACAAGCGTCAACTTGTGAAAAACAATCGCGTTGGTCAGACTCTGCACATGGCCACGACGAAGAGCTATCAGGACGCGTGCGGGATGGCCCACGCGCTGGACCTGGTGGGGCAGCGGTGGGCGATGCACGTCGTCCGGGAGCTGATGCTCGGGCCCAAGCGCTACAGCGACCTCAAGGCCGACCTGCCCGGGATCAGCACCAACGTGCTGGGCGACCGGCTGGCCGAGCTGGAGCGCACCGGGCTGGTGCGCCGGGTCAAGCTGCCCCCGCCGGCCGCCTCCTGGGTGTACGAGCTGACCCCCTACGGCGCCGACCTGGAGCCGGTGATCACGGTGCTGGGCCGCTGGGGCGCGCGCTCGCCCGGCCACCGCCCGGACCTACCGCTGTCGGTCACCTCGTTCGTGCTCTCGCTGCGCACCAACGTGGACGCCACGCGCACCGCCGGCCTGACCGCCTCCTACGGCCTGCGGGTGGACGGCGTCGACCTGCACGCCCGCGTGACGGACGGGTCCTTCACCGTCGAGCCCGGCACGGCACCCTCGCCCGACGCCACCCTGACCGGTGCTCCGGAGGCACTGGCCGGGCTGGTCTACGGCGGCCGCCCGCTGGACGACGCCGAGGCCGCCGGCGACGTCACCATGACCGGGGACCGGGACGCCGCCCGCCGGTTCACCACGCTGTTCACCCTCCCGGAGAAGGCCGTCCCGCCCCCACCCACACCCTGACGGTCGTCACCTGAGGGCGGCTGCCCGACGGCCCCAGAACCGACACGAACCCCCCGCCAAGATGGCCATCCTGGCGGGAGGGGGGCCTGTCAGGCCGGGGGGTCAGCGGGGGCCGCGCTCGCGGGCGAGCTGGACGTAGTGCTCGACCACGGTGGCGTCGTCCACGGCGCCGAGGTTGAGCGCCTTCTCCGGCGGGACGCCCTGGAACAGCCGCTTGAGCGGCACCTCCAGCCGCTTGCCGGTGCGGGTGTGCGGCACCCCGGGGACGACGATGACCTCGTCGGGCACGTGCCGGGGGCTGGCGTTCGCCCGGACCGCGGCCTCGATCTCCGCCACCAGGTCCTCGGTCAGCTCGGCGCCCGGTGCCAGCTGCACGAACAGCGGCATCCAGTAGCCGCCGTCGCGCTGCTCGACGCCGAGCACCACGCAGTCGGCGATCGCGGGCATGGCCTCGACGGCGGCGTAGATGTCGGCCGTGCCCATCCGCACACCGCCGCGGTTCAGGGTCGAGTCCGAGCGGCCGGTGATCAGGCAGGTGCCGCTCTCGGTGATCTCCAGCCAGTCGCCGTGCCGCCACACCCCGGGCCACGGCTGGAAGTAGGCGTCGGCGTAGCGCGCACCGTCGGGGTCGTTCCAGAAGTACAGCGGCATCGTCGGCATCGGCCCGGTGACCACCAGCTCGCCGAGCTCTCCGACGACCGGCCGGCCGTCGGAGTCCCAGGACGCGGCCGCCACCCCGAGCATCGGCCGCTGCAGCTCCCCGGCGACCACCTCGAGCAGCGGTGAGCTGCCGACGAACCCGGTGGCGATGTCGGTGCCGCCGGACAGCGAACCGAGCAGCACGTCGGGCTTCACCGCCTCGTACACCCAGCGGAACGCCGACGCCGGCAGCGGCGAGCCGGTCGACCCGATGGTGCGCAGCGCGGCGAGGTCGTGGGTCTCCCCCGGGCGCAGCCCGGCCTTCTCGCACGCGGTCAGGTAGCCGGCGCTGGTGCCGAGGTAGGTCAGCCGGGTGCGGGCGGCGAGGGCGAACTGCGCGTCCAGCGCCGGGTACGCGGGGGCGCCGTCGTAGACCACGACCGTCGCCCCGCGCAGCAGCGTGCACGCGGCGATGTTCCACATGATCCAGGCGGTGGATGCGTACCAGGAGAAGCGGTCGCCCGGGCCGACGTCCAGGTGCAGGCCCTGCTGCTTGTGCTGCTCCAGCACCATCCCGCCGTGGCCGTGCACGATCCCCTTGGGCAGGCCGGTGGTGCCCGAGGAGTACACGATCCACAGGGGGTGGTCGAAGGGCAGCTGCTCGAAGGCGGGCTCCTGCTCGTCGGCGACCGCCTCGGCCCACGGCAGCACGTCGGGCAGCGGGTCGCCCGCCAGCCGGGGGACGGCGATCGTCGTCCGGACGCTGGGCAGGGCCGCGCGCAGCTCGGCGACGACGTCGCGGCGGTCGTGCGCGCGGCCGTTGAACCGGTAGCCGTCCACGGCGACCAGCACGACCGGCTCGATCTGGACGAACCGGTCCAGCACGGACCGGGTGCCGAAGTCCGGGGCGCAGGACGACCAGACCGCGCCGATGGTGGCGCAGCCGAGGAAGGCGACGACCGCCTCGGGGACGTTCGGCAGGTACCCGGCGACCCGGTCGCCGCGCCGCACGCCGAGCCGGCGCAGGGTGGCGGCGAAGGCCCCGACCTGGCCGCGCAGCTGCGCCCACGAGATCTCGACCGGCTCGACGTCCTCGGCGACGGCGATCAGCGCGGGTGAGTCGGTGAGCGCCGGCCGCAGAGCGTGCTCGGCGAGGTTGATGGTGCGGTCCGGGAACCAGACGGCGCCGGGCATCTCGCGGCGGGTGAGCACCTCGTCGTCCGACACGTCGATGAAGACCTCGAACCAGGTGGCGACGTCGGCCCAGAACTGGTCCAGGTGCTCGGTCGACCAGCGCCACACGGCGTCGTAGTCGACGGGGTCGCCGAGGTCCAGGCCGCGCCGCCCGGCGACCCAGGCGGCGAAGCGGCCGAGCTCGCTGGCCGCGATCGACTCAGGGGTGGGCGACCAGAGGACGTCCGGTACGGCGGGCTGAGCAGTGTCCGGAGCCACGCTGCGCACCTTCTCACGGCTGACGGCTGGGTTCTGCGGCGTGCCCGGCCCCTCCAACGCGCGCACATCCACTCTCAGCGAAAAGGGATGGTTAGTGAGTGCGCGCTCATCTACGCTCGTCCCCGTGGTCCCTCGTACCGGTCGTGCGCGCCGGATGCCGCCGGACGAGCGGCGCGAGGCGCTGGTCTGCGCCGCCCTGCCGCTGGTGCTGGAGCACGGACCGGCCGTGACGACCCGTCAGATCGCCGAGGCGGCCGCCGTCGCCGAGGGCACGATCTTCCGCGTCTTCGAGGACAAGGACGCCCTCGTGCGGGTGGTGGCCGAGCGGGTGCTCGACCCGGCTCCGCTGCTGCGCGAGCTGGCCGCCATCGACCGGACGCTCGACCTGCGGGACCGGGTGACCGCCGTGGTGCAGGCCCTGCAGCGGCGGCTGTCCGGGATCTTCCCGCTGGTCGACGCCCTCGGGCTGTCCGCGCCCAGGGCCGCGGACGACCGCGGTCCGCGGCCGGTGGACGAGCAGTTCCTGGTGGCCGTGGTCGACGTGATCGGCGCCGACCTGCACCGGCTGCGGGTCCACCCGATGGAGTTCGCGGCGACGCTGCGGCTGCTCACCTTCTCCGCCACCCACCCGCGGATCAACGGCGGCGCCCCGCTGAGCGCCGACCAGATCGTCGCCGTCCTGCTCGACGGCATGCTCGCCGACCGCTGCACCCACGACCCCGAGACCCACCACCCCGAGAAGAGGGGACCCCGCCCGTGCTGATCCGCCTGCTGCGCACCCACCTGCAGCCCTACCGGAAGCCACTGCTGGCGGTGGTCGCCCTCCAGCTGGTGAGCACCATCGCCTCGCTGTACCTGCCGAGCCTCAACGCCGACATCATCGACCGCGGCATCGCCCGCGGGGACACCGGCTACATCCTCTCGACCGGCGGCTGGATGCTGGCCATCACGCTCGTGCAGGTCGTCGGCTCGATCAGCGCGGTCTGGTACGGCGCCCGGACGGCGATGGGCTTCGGCCGCGACGTCCGCTCGGCGGTGTTCCACCGGGTGGGCAGCTTCTCCGCGCGCGAGGTGAACCGCTTCGGCGCCCCGTCGCTGATCACCCGGACGACGAACGACGTCCAGCAGGTGCAGATGCTGGTGTTGCTCTCGTGCACGATGCTCGTCGCCGCACCGATCACCTGCATCGGCGGCGTGGTGCTGGCACTGCAGACCGACGTCGGACTGTCCTGGCTGGTCGCCGTCTCGGTGCCGCTGCTGGCCGGCCTCATCGCCCTGGTCATCGTGCGGATGGTGCCGCTCTTCCAGCAGATGCAGGTGCGGATCGACGCGGTGAACCGCGTGCTGCGCGAGCAGATCACCGGCATCCGGGTGGTGCGGGCCTTCGTCCGCGAGCCGCAGGAGGTGGCCCGCTTCGACCGGGCCAACGTCGAGGTCACCGACGTCGCGACCCGGGCCGGCCGGCTGCAGGCGATGATCTTCCCGCTGGTCACGCTGGTGCTCAACGTCTCCAGCGTCGCTGTGCTGTGGTTCGGCGCCGCCCGGATCGACGCCGGGCAGATGCAGATCGGCGCGCTCACCGCCTACCTGGCCTACCTACTGCAGATCCTGATGGCGGTCATGATGGCCACCTTCATGGCGATCATGATCCCGCGCGCGGCCGCCTGCGCCGACCGGATCACCGAGGTGCTGGACACGGAGGGCTCCGTCGTCCCGTCGCGCACACCGGTCACGCCGCTGCGGGCCGACGGCGAGCTGGTGTTCGACCAGGTCGGCTTCAGCTACCCCGGCGCCGCCTCCCCGGTGCTCCGCGGCGTCTCGTTCACCGCCCGCCCCGGGCAGACCACCGCCGTCATCGGCAGCACCGGGGCCGGCAAGACCACGCTGGTCTCGCTGGTGCCCCGGCTCTTCGACGTCACCGAGGGCGTGCTGAGCCTGGACGGCGTCGACGTGCGCGACCTCGACCAGGAGGTGCTGTGGAGCCGGATCGGGCTGGTGCCGCAGCGGCCGTACCTGTTCTCCGGCACCGTGGGCAGCAACCTGCGCTACGGCAACCCGGACGCCACGGACGACGAGCTGTGGGCCGCGCTGGAGATCGCCCAGGGTGCGGACTTCGTGCGCGCCATGCCCGACGGGCTGGACACCGCGGTCGCCCAGGGCGGCACCAGCGTCTCCGGCGGGCAGCGCCAGCGGCTGGCCATCGCCCGCGCGCTGGTCCGCCGTCCCGAGGTGTACCTGTTCGACGACTCGTTCTCCGCGCTGGACCTCACCACCGACGCCCGGCTGCGGGCCGCCCTGAAGCCGGTCACCGCGGCGGCCACCGTGGTGATCGTCGCCCAGCGGGTGTCCACCATCGCCGACGCCGACCAGATCGTCGTGCTCGAGGACGGCGGAGTCGTGGGCATCGGCCGGCACGAGGAGCTGCTGGAGTCGTGCCCCACCTACCAGGAGATCGTCGAGTCCCAGCTGAGCGCCCAGGAGGCCGTGGCATGAGCACGCCCACCAAGCCGCGGCAGGACGCCGAGACCGCACAGGCCGCGCGGGGCATGGCCACCGCCCGGCGGGGTGGCCCGCCGTGGGCCGGCATGGGCCAGCCCGCGGAGAAGGCGTCGGACTTCGGCCCGTCCGCCCGCCGGCTGATGGGCCTGCTGCGCCCGGAGCGGATCGGCGTGGTCGTCGTCCTGGTGCTGGGCGTGGTGAGCGTGACGCTGAACGTCATCGGCCCGAAGATCCTGGGTCACGCGACCGACCTGATCTTCGCCGGCGTGATCGGCCGGCAGCTGCCGGCCGGACAGTCCGCCGACCAGGCCGTCGCGGCCGCCCGCGCCGCCGGCGACGACACGACCGCGGCGCTGATCCAGGCGCAGGGCGTCGTCCCCGGGGTGGGCATCGACTTCCGGGCGCTCGGCCTGGTGCTGCTCGGCGTCATCGCGCTCTACCTCGTGGCGGCCCTGTTCGGCTACGCGCAGGGCTGGCTGCTCAACGGCGTGGTGCAGCGCACCATCTACCGACTGCGCCGCGACGCCGAGGCGAAGCTGAACCGGCTGCCGCTGTCCTACTTCGACGGCCAGCAGCGCGGCGAGGTGCTGTCCCGGGTCACCAACGACATCGACAACGTGTCCACCAGCCTGCAGCAGACGATGAGCCAGCTGATCACCTCGCTGCTCACCGTCGTCGGCGTGCTGGTCGTGATGGTGCTGATCTCACCGCTGCTGGCCCTGATCGCGCTGGTCACTGTACCGCTGTCGCTGCTGATGACCCGGGCCATCGCCCAGCGCAGCCAGGGGCACTTCGTGGCGCAGTGGCGGCACACCGGCGCGCTGAACGGCCAGATCGAGGAGGCGTTCACCGGCCACGAGCTGGTGCGGGTCTTCGGCCGCCGGCGCGAGGTCGAGCAGGCCTTCGAGGCGAAGAACGACGACCTCTACGCCGCCAGCGCCGGGGCCCAGTTCGTCTCCGGGATCATCATGCCGGCGATGATGTTCATCGGGAACCTCAACTACGTCGCCGTCGCCGTGGTCGGCGGGCTCCGGGTCGCGTCCGGGGCGATGAGCCTCGGCGACGTCCAGGCGTTCGTGCAGTACTCCCGGCAGTTCACCCAGCCGCTCACCCAGGCCGCGTCGATGGCCAACGTGCTGCAGTCCGGCGTCGCCTCGGCCGAGCGGGTGTTCGCGCTGCTGGACGCCCCGGAGCAGTCCCCCGACCCCGAGGTGCCGGCGGTGCGCACCGAGCGCCGCGGCCGGGTCGCGTTCGAGCACGTCTCCTTCTCCTACCGGCCCGACGTGCCGCTGATCCGGGACCTCTCGCTGGTCGCCGAGCCGGGCCAGACCGTGGCCATCGTCGGGCCCACCGGAGCGGGGAAGACCACCCTGGTCAACCTGATCATGCGGTTCTACGAGCTGGACGGCGGGCGGATCACCCTGGACGGCGTCGACACCGCCGCGATGACCCGGGCCGACCTGCGCACCGGGGTGGGCATGGTGCTGCAGGACACCTGGCTGTTCGGCGGCACCATCCACGACAACATCGCCTACGGCCGGCCCGGCGCCACCCGGGAACAGGTGCTGGAGGCGGCCCGGGCCACCTACGTCGACCGGTTCGTGCACAGCCTGCCCGACGGGTACGAGACCGTGATCGACGAGGAGGCGTCGAACGTGTCGGCGGGTGAGAAGCAGCTGATCACCATCGCGCGGGCGTTCCTGGCCGACCCGGCGCTGCTGATCCTGGACGAGGCCACCAGCTCGGTGGACACCCGCACCGAGGTGCTGGTGCAGCGGGCGATGGCCGCGCTGCGCAGCGACCGCACCAGCTTCGTCATCGCCCACCGGCTCTCCACGATCCGGGACGCCGACCTGATCCTGGTCATGGAGGCCGGGGCCATCGTCGAGCAGGGCACGCACCGGGAGCTGCTGGCCGCCCGCGGTGCCTACTGGCGGCTCTACGACGCCCAGTTCGCCGGCGCCGCCCAGGAGTGAGCGCAGTGCCACGGGCGGGGTCTCCTCGCCCGTGGCACTCCGCTCAGCCGTGCTCCTGCGAGCGCGGGTCGTCGATCGAGGGCCGGTCGGTGAACATCGGCGGCAGGTAGCGCAGCATCAGCACCGACCAGGTGACGTGGGTCAGCACCGGCGCCTGGATGCCGCCGGTGGCCCGGCGCTGCAGCCCGAACAGCAGGCCCATCACGGTGGCGGCCAGCACCAGCGCAGGGTTGCGGGTCGAGGTGGTGGCCAGCGCGTAGACGGCGGTGGACTTGAGCACCGGGTGCTCGGTGCCGACCGCGGCGTACAGCGCGCCCCGGAAGAACACCTCCTCGGCGATGCCGTTGGCCAGCGTCGTGGTCAGCACCAGCGGGTAGGAGCCCTGGTGGGCGTACCGCAGGATCCGGGTGATGGCGGCGTCCAGCACCGGGAAGGCCTTGGCCACCCGCGCGACGGCGAAGAACAGCCCGAACGCGCCGACGCCGGTGGCCACCGGGGTGAGCACCGGCCGGTGCAGGGTGTCCACCGGGGACTTCATCCACCCCAGGTGCAGCGGCCCGGAGGCGATCCCGCCGGCGAGCCAGGTGCCGGCCACGCCGAGGGTCATCGCGTAGAACGCCGTCGAGTTCGGCTTCTGCGCCAGCGACACCCCGAGCAGGCCGGCCCCGGCGACGGCGACCCCGGCGGTCACCTTGCGCCGGCGGGCGAAGGCCTCGTCGCTCTCCCGGTGGTTGCGCGGCACCTTGTCCACCAGCCAGTGCGGCAGCCGGCGGGCCAGCCGGTCGCGCAGCGCGTTGGAGGATCGGCGCGGCACCCACGGCAGGGCGCTCACCCGCGTGCTCCCCGCGCGAGCAGCCCGGCACGGCGCGGCCTGTCGCCGGCCGCCTCGCGGCGGGCCCGGGCCCGTTCCCCCAGCGCGGTCAGCACCGCCTCGTCGTAGCTCATCGGCTCGAAGGGCACGACCCGCCGGATCGAGTCGTCCCGCACGATCACCTCGTTGGTCATCGAGTCGATCAGCGACCGGCCGGTCTGCAGGTCCACGTCGGTGACCAGGGACAGCCAGCGGGAGGAGAGCTGCGGGCTGAGCAGCGGCACCGGCACGATCCACAGCTTGCGGTTCTGGATCTCCGCCACCCGGGTGAGCATCTCCAGGTACTCCAGCACGTCCGGCCCGCCGACCTCGAACACCCGGCCCCGCGCCTCGGGCGCCTCCAGCACGCCGACCAGGTAGCGGACCACGTCGGCGATCGCGATCGGCTGGGTGCGGGTGTGCACCCAGCGCGGGGTGACCATCGCCGGCAGGTGCGCCACCAGCTGGCGGGTCATCTCCCACGACACGCCGCCGTGGCCGACCACGATGCCGGCCCGCAGCACGGTCACCGGCACGCCGGTCTCGGCCAGCAGCCGCTCGACCTGGCGGCGGCTGCGCAGGTGCGCGGACAGGTCGTCGGAGTCCTCGCCCAGCCCACCCAGGTAGACGATCCGCTCGATGCCGGCGTCGGCGGCGGCGCGGGCGAAGGAGCGCGCGGCCGCGGCGTCCCGGGCCTCGAAGTCGGCGTCGTCCAGGGAGTGCACCAGGTAGTAGGCGGCCCGGCAGCCGTCCAGCGCGCGGCGCAGCGACGCCTCGTCCCCCACGTCGCCGGCCACGGGTTCACCCGCCCCGCTGTAGCGGTCGGGCTTGCGGGTCATCGCCCGCACCTCGTGCCCCGCCTCGTCCAGGGCTGTCGCCAGCCGTCTCCCCACGAACCCCGACGCGCCCGTCACCAGTACCTGCACGCCCCCCACAGTCGCCGTGTTCCCCCGATCCCGCCACCCGCGCCGTCGGCGCGACAGCGACCGGGTCGCCTGGCAGGCTCGGGCGACCGGTCCCCCGCCGACCCCGAGGAGCGCAGCCGTGCCCACCACCGCCCCGACGGCGCCGCGCCGGACGCCCCGGTGACCGCCCCCGAGCCGGGCCGCGAGCGCAACGTCCTCGACGGGCCGCTGGAACCGTGCGGCGTCGACCCGGTGACCGGCTTCTACCGGGACGGCACCTGCAGCAGCGGCCCGGAGGACCGCGGCAGCCACACCGTCTGCGCGGTGGTGTCGGCCGAGTTCCTGGCCGCGCAGCGTCAGCTCGGCAACGACCTGAGCACCCCGCGCCCGGAGTACGACTTCCCCGGCCTGCGCCCCGGCGACCGGTGGTGCGTGGTCGCCGTCCGCTGGCTGCAGGCGCTGGAGGCCGGCGCCCCGACCGGCGTCGTGCTCGCGGCCACCAACGCCCGCGCGCTGGAGATCGTGCCGCTGGAGCTGCTCGTCGCGCATGCCGTCGACGTCCCGGACGACCCCGGCGCACTCACCTGACCCACCGCCGGCGCGGCGGTTCCCCCGCGGACACGCCGTGTCCGGCGCCGATCGCGGGCGCGGTGTCGCGGAATCGTGTGGCGCGCGATCCAATTGGTCCGCTCGCACCGAACGCACAGGGTCGGCGCGAGCAGCCGGTGACTGCACGACCGCTGAGGAGTGGCATGAGCGACATGGGTGGACCGAGCAACGGCGCACGACCGGGGACGGCCCGGCCGGTCAACGGGGTGGCCAGGGCCACCCAGCTGCCCGGCGACGGCGGTGCCGGCCCGGCCCGGCGCCCGGTGGCGGAGAACCGCACCGGCAACCCGGGCGCGGGGGCGACCTCCACCGGGTCACCGGAGAAGGTGGTCACCGTGCACCGGATCGGCGCGCTCGTCGTCGCCGCGGTCATCGCCGTCTTCGGCATCCTGGGCTTCGCCGGCGGGCTGGGCTTCTTCGACACCGAGGGCACGACGGTGGCCGGGCTGTCCACCAACGGCCTGCTGTCGACGATCTCGCTGGTCACGGCGGCGGTGCTGGTGCTGGCGGCGCTGCGCAGCGCGCGCACCGCCTCGACGATCATGCTGATCGTCGGCGTCCTGTTCCTGGTCTCCGCCTTCGCCAACCTGGCGATCCTGGAGACCGACTTCAACCCGCTGGCGTTCCGGCTGCCCAACGTCTTCTTCTCGATCGCCGCCGGCCTGGTGCTCCTGGCACTCGGTGCCTACGGCCGCGTGTCGGGCAACCTGCCCGCCGACAACCCGTATCGCACCGAGGGCGACGCCGCCGAGGCCGACGCCCTGGACGACGACCAGGGCCTGCCCGAGACGCCGGCCGAGGTCGCCGCCGAGGCCGCCATGCGGGACGCAGAGCTCGCCGTGGTGAACCACACCGCCACCGACGAGCAGCGCCGCCGGGTGGAGGCGATGGCCCGGGTGCGCACCCGCCGTGACCGGCGCGAGGTGTGGATGGACCTGGACCGGCAGGCGGCCGGCCGCCCGACTCCCGAGCGCACCGCCGCGGCGCCGTCCCCGGTCGAGCGGATCAAGCGGCGCCTGGGGCGCTGACCGCACGGGAAGAGCGCGGCCGGGCCCGGGGTTCGCCCGGTGAGCCGCCGGCGTCCACCGATCGCCGGCGCCAGACCCGAGGAGCCCCGATGAGCGACCTGCTGGACCTGCCCGTCACCACGCTGGACGGCGCGGACACCACCCTGGGCGCGCTGACCGCCGGCCGGGTGACCCTGGTGGTGAACGTGGCCAGCCGGTGCGGCCTCACCCCGCAGTACACCCAGCTGGAGGCACTGCACGAGGAGTACGCCCACCGTGGCTTCACCGTGCTCGGCGCCCCGTGCAACCAGTTCGCCGGCCAGGAGCCCGGGACCGCCGAGGAGATCCAGGCCTTCTGCTCCGCCACCTACGGCGTCACCTTCCCGATGACCGGCAAGGTCGACGTCAACGGCGCCGGTGCGCACCCGGTGTTCCGCCGGCTCGCCGCCGTCCCGGACGTGACCGGTACCGCCGGCGACGTGAGCTGGAACTTCGAGAAGTGGCTGCTCGCCGCCGACGGGACGGCCGTGGCCCGCTTCCGCCCGCAGACCCAGCCCGACTCCCCCGAGGTGCGCGCCGCCATCGAGCAGGCCCTCGCCCGCTGACCACCCCGCCCCGGCTCCCGGCGATCATGGAGCTGCGTCAGCGACACGCCGGGACGGCGTTCACGCAGGTCCGTGATCGTCGCCGCCGGCTGGGCGGGCGGGCGGGCGGGCGGGCGGGTCAGAAGAGCAGCAGGTCCTGGTCGGGCGCGGGGCGGGCGGTCCCGGGCTCGGTGTCGAAGACGCCGTCCAGGCCGGCGAGCTGGAAGACCCGCCACACCGAGGGCTGCACCGAGCGCAGCACCAGCGTGGCCCCGCGGGCGTCGCACCAGCGCCGGAGGGCCACGAACGCCGACAGCCCGGCCGACCCGGTCCAGGGCACGCCGGCCAGGTCGAGCTCCAGCACCGAGCGCCCGGACAGCGGCGTGCCGGTCACGTAGGCCTCCAGCCGTGCGGCCGCGGCCGTGTCCAGCTCGCCGCGGACCAGCACGACCGCCCGCTGGCCGGTCGACCAGCGGTCCAGCCCCACCGACCTGTCCGGTGCGGGGCAGACCGGCGTCCACCACGGCCTCGACGTGCCCGACGCCCGGCCCAACCGCCGGTGCGCGTCCCACTCGTGTGCTCGGACCACGTGCTCGTTCCCCCTGGCGCCCGACCGGCGCACCGCGCCCGTCCGACCAGGAGACTACGTCGTCCCCCTCGTCACAGTCGTCACACGAGCACCACCGGTCACCGTGTCCGGCGTGTCGGCGCGTGCGTGTCGGATCAGCCCACGTGCACGTGCGGCCGCCGGGCCCGCACCGGCTCGGCCTCCCGGAGCACCTCGCGCGTCATCGGGGCCACCTCGCCGACGCCGAAGAGCAGGTAGCGCAGGAAGTTGGCGACCGGGTTGCCCTCGGTCCACTCGAAGTAGATGTGCGGCTGCGCGCCGGTGCGGTCGCGCGCGGCCAGGAGCAGCGCGGCCAGGGCGTTGGGCACGGTCGGGCTGGAGCAGGTGAGCACCCGGAACCGCCCGTGCACCACCTGCCCGCGCACGGCCAGCTCGCCCTCGAAGTCCGACGGGTCGCTGACGGTGACCTCCACGAAGACGACATCCTCGTCCGGGATGTCGTGGTCCTTGCGGATCTGCTCCAGCTTGGTGCGGTACTCCTCGACGTCGCGGCTGTCCGGCTCGTTGGCGATCAGCCGCAGCCGGCGCCGGGAGCAGTCGCGCAGGAACAGCTCCGCGCGCTCGTCGAACACCACGCCGGTGACGCGCAGCTCGAAGGACCGGGACAGCCGGGACACCAGCGAGATCGCGATGATCGCCGCGATGAACAGGGCCCCGATCTTGATCCCGTCCGGGCGTTCGACCACGTTGGCCGCCGTGGTGTAGACGAAGATCGCCGCGATCACGCCGAAGCCGATGGTGGCCCGGCGCTGCCCGGCCCGCCGGGCCGACAGCGTCACGGCGACCGAGGCCGACGTCATCAGCACCAGCACGCCGGTGGCGTAGGCGCCGCCCTGGGCGTCGACGTCGGCGTCGAAGACCCAGGTGATGAAGAAGGCGGCCCCGGTGAGCACCAGGACCAGGGGCCGCACGGCACGGGCCCAGGTCGGGGCCATGCCGTAGCGGGGCAGGTAGCGGGGCACCAGGTTGAGCAGCCCGGCCATCGCCGAGGCACCGGCGAACCACAGGATGACGATCGTCGAGACGTCGTAGAGGGTGCCGAACCCGTTGCCCAGGTACTCGTGCGCCAGGTAGGCCAGCGCCCGCCCGTTGGCCTCGCCGCCGGGCTCGAACTCCTGCTGCGGGATCAGGAACGTGGTGATGATGCTGCTGGTCACCAGGAAGACGCTCATGATCAGCGCCGCGGTGGTCAGCATGCGGCGGGTGCCCCGGATGCGGCCGGTGGGCTGCGCCTCGGTGTCGCCGGGGTCGCCCGCGACGCTGGGCATCACGGCCACGCCGGTCTCGAAGCCGGACAGGCCCAGCGCCAGCCGGGGGAACACCAGCAGCGCCACGCCCACCGCGAGCACCGGGTTGCTGTGCTCCAGGCTCACCGCGTTGGTCCAGCTGCCGACGAGACCGTCGGTCGTGACCACGTGCCACAACCCCACCACGACGACGACGGTGTTGAGCGTGAGGTAGACGGCCACGATGCCCACCGCGATGCCGATCGCCTCGCTGAAGCCGCGCAGGAACACCGCGCCGAGCAGGGCCAGCAGCCCCAGCGTGATGAGCACCCGGTGCCCCTCGGCACCCTCGGGCACGTAGGGGTTCTCGATCACGTGCGCGGTGGCGTCGGCGGCCGAGAGCGTCATGGTGATGATGAAGTCGGTGGCGGCGAAGCCGAGCAGGACGAGGACGAAGACCTTGCCCTTCCAGAACGTGAGCAGCCGCTCGAGCATGGCGATCGACCCCTCGCCGCGCGGGCTCTCCGCGGCGACCCGGCGGTACACCGGCAGCGCGCCGAGCAGGGTGAGCGCCACCAGCACCAGCGTGGCCACCGGCGACAGCACGCCGGCGGCCAGCGCGGCGATCCCGGGCTGGTAGCCCAGCGTGGAGAAGTAGTCGACGCCGGTGAGGCACATGACCTTCCACCACGGCTTGGTGGCCACCTGCTCGGAGGGCTCGACGTGCGGGCCGGGGTGGTTGCCCGCCTGGTGGGAGAGGCCCTGGAGCAGCCAGTCCCGCACCGGGCGGTGCTCGGGGACCCCGGGGGCGTCCTGCTGCTGGGTCGTCGTGGCCACCGGGGGGTCTCCTGGTCTGCGGGGCGCGTGCCCCGGTCCAGGGCACACCCGTCGACGGTAGGGCGGTCCGTGCCGCTCCGGGCCCGCGCCGGCGTCAAGATCCCGTCAAGACCACCCGTCGCGGGGGTGTCGTCCCCACCCCGTCCGGACGACGGGATCCGCAGCCGGCGGCGGCGCCCAGGACCGTTCTCGTTGACAGACCGACCCTCCGGCAGTGGGATCAGCGGCAGGAACGGCGCGCGGCACCGTCGCCCCTCCCGGCGGCGGTGCGACGGCGGCGCCGAACGGACCCCCGGAGGAGCACACGTGGGCGAGACCCTGGACCTGAGGAACGTCGTCGGCGGCGAGCACGTGGACACCCTCGACGGGCGGACCTCCGACCTGGTCGACCCGTCGACCGGCGACGTCTTCGGCACCGCACCGGTCTCGGGCCCGGAGGACGTCGACCGCGCCTACGCGGCGGCCGCGACCGCCTTCGAGACCTGGCGCGACGTGACGCCGTCGGAGCGGCAGCGGGCACTGCTGCGCTTCGCCGACCTGGTGGAGGAGCACGCCGACGAGCTGGTGGCCCTGGAGAGCCGCAACACCGGCAAGCCGCTGGGGCTCACGGCCAGCGAGGAGGTGCCGCCGATGGTCGACCAGATCCGGTTCTTCGCCGGTGCCGCCCGGGTGCTGGAGGGCCGCGCCGCCGGGGAGTACATGGCCGGGCACACCTCGTGGGTGCGCCGCGAGCCGATCGGCGTCGTCGGGCAGGTGACGCCGTGGAACTACCCGATGATGATGGCGATCTGGAAGATCGCCCCGGCGCTGGCCGCCGGGAACAGCATCGTGCTCAAGCCCAGCGACACCACCCCGGTCACCACGCTGCGGCTGGCCGAGCTCGCCGCCGAGTGCTTCCCGCCCGGGGTGCTCAACGTGGTGTGCGGCGACCGGGACACCGGCCGCGCGGTGGTCGAGCACCGCACCCCCGCGCTGGTGGCCATCACCGGCTCGGTGCGGGCCGGTGTGCAGGTGGCCACCTCGGCGGCCAAGGACCTCAAGCGGGTGCACCTGGAGCTGGGCGGCAAGGCCCCGGTGGTGGTGTTCGACGACGCCGACCTGGCGGCCGCGGCGGAGGGCATCGCCACCGCCGGGTACTTCAACGCCGGGCAGGACTGCACCGCGGCGAGCCGGGTGCTCGCCGGGCCGGGCATCTACGAGGACTTCGTCGCCGCGCTGACCGAGCAGGCCCGGGCCACCTCCACCACCTACGCGAACGGCGCCGGCGACGCCGACGCGCTGGTGCCACCGGTGAACAACGCCGCGCAGCTGGCCGCCGTCACCGGCTTCCTGGACCGGGCACCCGGGCACGCCGAGGTGACCACCGGCGGGCGGCGGCAGGGCGACCGGGGCTTCTACGTCGAGCCGACCGTCGTCGCCGGCCTGCGCCAGGACGACGAGATGGTGCAGCACGAGGTGTTCGGGCCGCTGATCACCGTGCAGCGGTTCACCGACGAGGAGGAGGCGGTGCGCTGGGCCAACGACGTCGACCTGGGCCTGGCGTCGTCGGTGTGGACCCGCGACTTCGGCCGGGCGATGCGGATGAGCCGGCGCCTGGACTTCGGCTGCGTGTGGATCAACACCCACATCCCGGTGGTCGCCGAGATGCCGCACGGCGGGTTCAAGCACTCCGGTTACGGCAAGGACCTGTCGATGTACGGCTTCGAGGACTACACCCGGGTCAAGCACGTCATGGCCAACATCGAGAGCTGAGCGGTGCTCCCGCACCGGCGCTGCCGCGGACGGCGACCCCGGCGACACGGGTTCCGCGCGTGGTGTCACCTCCGGACGACGCTTCCCGCGGCCGTGGTCGCACGCAGCTACGCTCCCCGTCGTCCGGAGGTTCTCCCAGGGGGCGGTGGCGCATGACCCGGTACGGCGCGCAGTTCGGTCCGGACGTCACGTTCCTCGGCGTGGACCGGTGCGACCTGTCGGACCCCGCCTCGTTCGCCGAGGCGGACGTGGTGGTGATCGGGGCGCCGTTCGACGGGGGCACCTCGCACCGGCCGGGCACCCGGTTCGGCCCGCAGGCCATCCGGACGACCGACTACCTGGGTCACGACGGCTCCCGCCCCAGCCTCGCACTGCGCACCGACGGGCTGCGCGACCTGCGGGTGCTGGACGCCGGTGACGTCGAGATGCCGCCGGGCCACATCGAGACGTCGCTGACCCGGCTGCGCCAGGCGGTGTCCACGGTGGCCGCGGCCGGCGCGATCCCGGTGGTGCTGGGCGGGGACCACTCGGTGGCCTTCGCCGACGCCGGCGGCGTGGCCGACGTGCTCGGCCACGGCCGGGTGTCGATGATCCACTTCGACGCGCATGCCGACACCGGCGACATCGAGTTCGGCAGCCTGTGGGGCCACGGCCAGCCGATGCGCCGGCTGATCGAGAGCGGCGCGCTGCGCGGTGACCGGTTCCTGCAGATCGGCCTGCGCGGGTACTGGCCGCCGCCGGAGACGCTGGCCTGGATGGCCGCCCAGGGCCTGCGCTCCTACGAGATGACCGAGATCGGCCACCGCGGGCTGGCCGCCTGCCTCACCGAGGCGTCCGCGATCGCCACCGACGAGTGCGACGGGGTGTTCCTGTCCGTCGACATCGACGTCTGCGACCCCGGGCACGCGCCGGGCACCGGCACCCCGGAGCCCGGTGGGCTGACCGCGCGGGAGCTGCTGGACGCCGTCCGCCGGCTGTGCCTGGAGCTTCCGGTGGTGGGCATCGACGTCGTCGAGGTCAGCCCGCCGTACGACCACGCCGACATCACCGCCGCCCTGGCCAACCGGGTGGTGCTGGAGGCCCTGTCGGCGATCGCGCGCCGCCGCACCGGCGTGCCGTTCGACCCGTCGCTGCCGCTGCTCGCGGACAGGGACACCCCGTGAGACACCCCCTGGACCCGCTGACCGCCGAGGAGTTCCGGCAGGCCGCAGCCGTGCTGCGCCGGGACCGGGGGGTGGGGGCCCGGTGGCGGTTCGCGTCGATGGAGCTGTGGGAACCGGCCAAGGACGTCGTCCGCGGCTGGCAGCCGGGGGACGCGATCCCGCGAGAGGCACGCGTCGTCGTCTTCGACCGGGACGCGAACGCCGCCTTCACCGCGCGGGTGTCGATCACCGACGACGCCGTCCTGGAGTGGACACCGGTGCCCGGCGAGCAGCCCAACATGACCGTCGACGAGTGGCACGAGGCGCACGAGGCGCTGATCGCGCACCCCCGGGTGGTGGCGGCGCTGGCCGCCCGCGGCATCACCGACCTCGACCTGGTGCTGATCGACACGTGGGCCTACGGGCACTCGCTGATCCCCGCGCGGTTCGCCGACCGGCGGGTGGGCTGGACCGACACGTGGGTGCGGGCCACGCCCACCGGCAACCCGTACGCACACCCGGTCAACGGGCTGCACTTCGTGATCGACCTCAACTCCATGGAACTGCTGGACGTCGAGGACACCGGCTCGGTGACCCGCCCGACCGGGACCATGGGCGAGTACGCGCCCGGCCTGGTGCCCGGGCTGGTGCTGCGGACCGACCTGCGGCCGGTCGAGGTCACCCAGCCCGAGGGCGTCTCGTTCGCCTTCGAGGGGAACGAGCTGCGCTGGCAGAACTGGTCGATGCGGCTGGGCTTCACCCACCGCGAGGGCCTGGTGCTGCACCGGGTGGGCTTCGACGGCCGCCCGATCGCGCACCGGATGAGCTTCGCCGAGATGGTGGTGCCCTACCGCGACCCGGGCGAGGACCACTACCGGCGCACCGCCTTCGACATCGGCGAGTGGGGCCTGGGCTTCATGACCACCTCCCTGGAGCTGGGCTGCGACTGCCTGGGCGAGATCACCTACCTCGACGCCGTGCTGCACGACAGCGCCGGCGAGCCGTACACGATCGCCAACGCGATCTGCGTGCACGAGGAGGACGACGGCGTCCTGTGGAAGCACGTGGACGAGCGCGCCGGGGCGGAGGTGCGGCGCTCCCGGCGGCTGGTGGTCAGCTTCCACGCCACGGTGGCCAACTACGAGTACCTCGTCTACTGGCGCTTCCACCTGGACGGCAGCATCCAGTGCGAGGTGCGCGCCACCGGGATCATGGTCACCGCGCACGTCGAGGGCGACACCGTGCCGCCGTACGGGCCGCTGGTCGACGACCACACGTACGCGCCGATCCACCAGCACTTCATCGTCGCCCGGCTGGACATGGAGGTCGACGGGCCGGCCAACACGGTGGTGGTCAGCGAGAGCGAGGCGCTGCCGGTGAGCGAGCGGAACCCGTACGGGCTGGCCGTCGTGCAGCGCGAGCGTCCGGTCGAGCGCGAGGGCGGCCTGGACGTCGACTGGGCCTCCCAGCGCGCCTGGAAGGTGACCAGCGCCGAGCGCACCAACGCGTGGGGCCGGCCGACCGCCTACAAGCTGGTGCCGCGGGCCGCCGTCCCGGCGATGGCCGACCCGTCGTCCCCGCTGGTGCAGCGCGCCGGCGTCGTCGAGCACGCGCTGTGGGTCACCCCGTACGCCGACGACGAGCGCTGGCCGGCCGGCGAGTTCTGCAACCAGAGCCGCCGCGACGCCGGCCTGCCGGAGTGGACGAAGGCCGGCCGGTCGGTGGTGGGCACCGACCTGGTGCTCTGGCACGTCTTCGGCATCCACCACGTGCCCCGGCCCGAGGACTGGCCGGTGATGCCGGTCGACATCGTCTCCTTCGAGCTGGCGCCGGTGGGCTTCTTCGACCGCAACCCCACCCTCGACGTGCCCCCGAGCAGGTCGGCCCACTGCTCCCCCGGGCCCGCGGACCCCAGCTGACCGACCGAGCAGCGGCCCGTGGGCGGCCGTTACGGGGGCGGGGGGTGGCCGCCTGGAGGCCACTGCTCCCTCGGTGGTCCTGTGCCGGCTGCCCCGGCCCGACGTGACCGGCCCGGCTGCCCGGCCCGGACGGCCGGCCCCGGCTGGCCGGCCCTGGCTGCCCGGCCAGGGGTGTCCGACCCGGGCGTTGGCCCGGCTGCGGCCATCTCGGAGGTGGTCATTGCCGCGGGAGGGCCACTGCTACCCCCGGCTGACCTCGCGGACAGAGCGACGCGGCGCGCGGCCAGCGGCACCGACCCGACCGCGGTGCACCAGTGGCCCGGGATCGGCCGTCCCGAAGGTCCTGGTGGCCGCCGGAGGGCCACTGGTCAGGAGCACACCCACCGGGGACCACGGCGACGACGGACCCGCTCAGCGTCGGACGGCGGTCAGGGCCGCCAGCGAACGCACAGCGCCTGCTGCCCGAGCGGGACCATCGTCGTACCGCGGCGGGACGCCTCGGCGGCGACGACGGCGGCGTGCGCGTCGAGCAGCTGCTCCCGGCGCTCCGGGCTCATCACCGCGTACGCCGAGTACGTGGCCTCCCGGGCGCGCACCTCCGCGGCGGTGACCTCCCAGGTCCACGGGAACGAGCGGTGCTCCAGCTCGCCGGCCGGCAGCCCCGGCACCTCCGGGGTCTCCGGCACCACGTCGCCCTCGTCGGGGTCGTCGTCCGGGTCCAGCCGAGCCAGCCGGTGTTCCCAGGGCTCGACCGGCCGGGCGGCGTTCCACACCAGGCCGAGCCAGCCGCCCGGCCGAAGCACCCGGCGCACCTCGGCCACCGCGGCCTCGTGCGGGAACCAGTGCCACGCCTGGGCGACGAGGACAGCGTCGACGCTCTGCGCGGGCAACGGCAGCGCGTCGGCGCCGGCGAGCAGCGCGCGGGCCGCGGGGTGCCGGCGGCCGAGCACCGCCAGCATCCCCGGGTCCGGCTCCACGGCGGTCACCTGCAGGCCCCGCTCCAGCAGCGCACCGGTGAGCTTCCCGGTGCCGGCCCCCACGTCCACGACGTCGGCGGCCCCGGGCGGCAGCAGCCAGTCCACCGCAGCAGCGGGGTAGCCGGGCCGCCGGCGGTCGTACTCCTCGGCGAACCCGCCGAACACCCGCGCCCGCCGTCCGTCCAGGTCACCGAGTCCGCCCACCCACCCACCGTGCCACGGGGGCACCGGCCGCCGACGCCGGGTCAGTCCGGGTCGGTCAGCTCGCGGTGCACCCGGTCGGCCTGGGCGCGGACGAAGTCCTCGTCCAGCGGCAGCACGCGGAGCAGGTGCCGGTAGAACAGCGGGCCGACCAGGCTGTCCACCACCTCGGCCGCGGCCCGGCCGGCCACCTGCTCACCCCGGTCGGCCGCCCGCTGGAGCAGGGTGGCGACGTCGGCGGTGTACCCGTCGACGAAGGTCCGCAGCACCCGCCGCTGCTCCGGGTCGTCCACCGCGGTGGTCACCAGGGTGGCAGCCACCCGGCCCCAGGAGTTCTGCAGGCCGTCGGCGAAGGCCAGGGCGTAGTCGCGCAGGTCGTCGCGCAGGCTGCGCCCGGGTGAGTAGCCGACCAGCGCCGCGTCGGAGAAGGCGTCGCGGAGGATCTCCTCGCGCGTGGTCCAGTGCCGGTAGACGGTGCTGGGCGAGACACCGGAGCGGGCGCAGATAGCGCTGATCGTGACGTCCAGGAACCCGACCTCGAGCAGCAGCTGCCGAGCGGCGTCGAGCACCTTCGCCCGGGTCCGGGTCACCCGCGGGTCCTCGTGCGGTGCCCGGTCGGCCTCGTCCATGGTCCCGCGGACCCTACCGACCCTGGACTTGTAGAAGTGCGCGCTTCTAGAGTGCGCGCATGTCCTCCACGGCCGTCGACCGCTTCGACCCGATGTCCCCGAGCTTCGCCGCCGAGCGGTTCGCGCTGATGAGCGAGCTGCGCGCCCAGGCGCCGGCCGTCTTCGTCCCCGGCATCGGCATGTGGGCGGTGACCGGCTACGACGCCGTCCGGGAGGTGCTCGGCGACGAGGAGCGGTTCCCGGCCGGCGGCGGCTACAACGCGCTACGACACCTGTCCGCGGAGGCCCGCGCGGTGTACCCGGTCGACGGGCCGCTGTTCGCCTACGCCGTGATCAGCACCGACGACCCGCTGCACGCCCGGCTGCGGGCCCCGATGACCGCCGCCTTCTCCCCGCGCCGGGTCCAGGCCCTGGACGCGGTCGTGCGTGCCGACGCCGAGCAGATCGCCGGGCAGGTCGCCGCCCGCGTGCAGGAGCAGGGGCAGGCCGTGGACCTGTACGAGCAGGTCTGCCGCCGGCTCCCGCCACGCACCATCTGCCGGGTGTTCGGCCTGCCCGTCGAGGAGGCGCCCCGGTTCTCGGCCTGGTCGGCGTCCTTCATCGCCCTGCAGGTACCCGGCCTGCCGATCGAGGCCCAGGTGCAGGCGATGACCGACATCGCCGAGTTCGACGCCTACGTGCGCGACATCGTCACCGGCGACCTGTCCGGCCTGGACGACGGCGTCCTCCGCACGCTGGTGGAGGGACGACGCGACGGCACCTGCGACCTCACCGAGGACGAACTGGTCGGCAACCTGGCCAACGTCCTGTTCGCCGGGCACGAGACCACCGTCGGCACCATGTCGAACATGCTGGTCCGGCTGCTGCGCGACCGGGACCACTGGGCCGCCCTGGCCGCCGGCGCCGACCCCGCGCCCCTGCTGGAGGAGCTGCTGCGGATCGACACCTCGGTGATGGGCCTGTTCCGCAGCACCGCCGCCGCCACCCGGGTGGACGGCGTCGAGGTGCCCGCGGGCGCCCCGCTGTGGGTGGCGTTCGGGGCGGCCAACCGCGACCCGCGCGCCTTCGACCGGCCGGACGAGGTGCTGCTCGACCGGCCCCGCACGCCGGTCCCGCTCACCTGGGGCCACGGGGCGCACTACTGCATCGGGACGGCGCTGGCCCGCCAGCAGCTGCGCGCGGTGATGACCGCGCTGCCCCGCGCGTGCCCGGCGCTGCACCTGGTCGGCGACGTCGTGGAGGTGCCCAACCACATCGCCCGGGTCTCCGTGGCCATCCCGGCCGGCCGGCAGCAGCCGTGACGACGCTGACCCTGCCCACCGGGGACGTCGACCTGGGGCTGACCCTGGCGCCGTTCACGATGCTGACCCGGGACCCCACGCTCCGGCTGGCACCGGGCCGGTTCGAGCGGGCCAGCCCCACCCCGGAGGGCCCGGGCACCGTGGTGGTCACCTGGGACGGCACCCGCCCGGAGGCCCGGGTCGAGACGCACGGCGACGGCGCGGCGTGGCTGGCCGACCGCGCACCGGACCTGCTGGGTCTGCGCGACGACGCGACCGGCTTCGACCCGGCCGAGGGCCCGCTGCGCGCACTGTGGCGCCGCCACCGGGGCGACCGGATCGCCGCGACCGGCACCCTGTGGCACGACCTGGCCTGGTTCGTCGTGCAGCAGCGGGTGACCCGCGGGGAGGCGGCGGCGCAGTGGTCCCGGCTGGTGCGCGGCCTGGGCACCCCGGCGCCGGGCGCCGAGCACCTGGTGGTGCTGCCGCCGCCGGCGGTGGTCGCCCGGCTGGGGTACGCCGACCTGCACCGCTTCGGCATCGAGCGCCAGCGGGCGGACACCCTGGTCACCGCGGCACGCGCGGCGCACCGGCTGCACACCGAGCCCGTCCTGGACCGGGACGCCGCGCTGGCCGCGCTGGGCGCGGTGCGCGGCGTCGGGCCGTGGACGACCAGCTGCCTGGCCACCTCCACCTTCGGCGACCCGGACACCGTCATCACCGGGGACGCCAGCATCCCCTCGCTGGTCGCCTGGGTGCTCGCCGGGGAACGCCGGGCCGACGACGCCCGGCTGCACGAGCTGCTCGCACCGCACCGCCCGCACCGCTACCGGGTGATCCGGCTGGCCTTCGCCAGCGGCGCCCGGCCGCCGCGGCACGGCGCCCGGACCGCCCCGCACGACGTGCGCCGGCGCTGAACTGCACGGAGCGAGGACGTACCACCAGGCGCACCGGCGCCCGGCCGTCAGGCCGACGGGCCGCAGGCGCCGTCCCGGAAGACGGCGTACACCAGGTCGGCCGGGTCGCGGCCGTCGGCAGGCGGGTGCACGACCGCGCTCTGCAGCAGGGCGAACCACTGGTCGGCGAGCCACGGGGCGGGGACGTCGTCGCGCAGCACGCCGGCGGCCTGACCGCGGCGGACCAGGTCGTGCACCAACCGGTCGATGCGCACCGCGTCCGGGCGGGTGGCGAGGTCGGGCACGGTCGAGGAGCCGCTGACCAGCAGGCCGATCAGCACGATCGCCTCCGGTCCCACCGAGCAGGCGGCGCGGGTCAGCCGGGCCAGGGCCACCTCGGGGTCGTCGTCGGCGGGCCGGCCCCGGGCGAGCAGGTCGGCGGCGACCGCCAGGGCGCGGTCGACCACCGCGTCGACCAGCGCCGTCCGGCTGGGCACGTGCCGGTAGACGGTGGCCCGGGCGAGCCCGGTGGCCCGGACGACGTCCTCCAGGGTGGCGTGCGGGTCCCGGGCCAGCTCGGCGGCACCGACGGCCAGGATGCGCTCGCGGTTGCGCGCCGCGTCCGCACGCACCCGCCCCTCCCCCGTCCCTGCCACGACACCCCCTCCCTGACTTTTTCGGGCTCAAGCACGAAGTCGTACGGTAGCGTCTCACTTATCAGAGACGCATCAGTCTGACTTCGTGGAGGGCCCGTGCTGCACCTCGTCAGGTCCGGCCGGTGAGCGCCGGGCTGCTGCTCGCCATCGCCGGCCTCGCCGCGCTGGACTCGCTCAACCCGGCGACCACCGGCGCGGTGGTCCTCGTCCTGCTCCTGCCGGTGCGCCGTCCGGTGGCCAGCGCGCTGAGCTTCGTCGCCGGGGCCTACCTGACGGTGCTGCTGCTGGGCGTGGTGGTGTTCCTGGCCGCCGACGCCGCCGCGGAGTCCGTCACCGGCGGGCTGGTGTGGGTGCGCCGGGTGGCCTTCGGGCTCGCGGCGCTGATCCTGCTGGTGACCGCGGTCCGCAGGCTCTGGCCACGCCACCGGGCGGCCGTGACGCTGCCGTCGTGGTTCTCCCCGCTGACCGCCGTCCCGCTGGGCGCCCTGGTGACCGGGGTGGACCTGCCCAACGCCTTCCCCTACTTCATCGCGATCGAGCGCCTGGTCAGCGCCGGGGTCGAGCCGCTGCCCGGGCTGGCGGTGCTCGCCGGGTACGCCCTGGTGTACTGCTTGCCGTGCCTGGTGCTGCTCGCGGTCGGCCGGTTCTACGGCGACCGGGTGCGGCGCCGGCTCCAGCCGCTCTACGACCGGGTGGGTGGCGCGAAGGACCTGCCGCGGAGCATCCCGGCAGCGCTCGGGCTCACCGCACTCGCCGGCGTGCTCGCCGCGGTGGCGGTCACCAGCTGACCCGCACGGAGCGGGTCACGACGACCACGACGGGCGCGCAGCAGGGCGTCCGCACGCTCGGCCACGGCTGACCCGGGCCGCTGCGACACCCGGCGGCCGGACTGGCCGTGATCAATCGGCAGCGGCTAGTGTTCTCCGGAGCCCGAGCAGAGGGCCTCCGGCGCACACCCGCCCGCGAGTGAGCCCGCTGCGCCCCGGAGGTCGTCGTGCACCAGCTCGTGGCCGCACTCGCCCTGGTCGTGGCCCTCCAGTACGCGGTGATCGCCTTCGGCGTCGTCCCGGTGCTCGCCCGGCTGGCCCTGCGCCAGGGGCGGGCCGTGCAGGCGGCGCGGTGGGGGGCGGCGGCGTTCTTCGCCGGCTGCGCGGTGACCCACGTGATGATCGCCGTGGCCGCCCTTCAGGAGACCTCGGCCGCCCCGGGGCACGGGGTGGCCGTGGGCGGGAGCGGCCTGACGGCACTGTGGCAGCACGTCCTGCCGCACGTGGCCCAGGTGGTGGGCGGCGGGCTCTTCATCGCCGTCGCCCACCACCGGCTGTCGCTGAGCATCATGACCAAGACCGAGGCCCGCGAGCTGCACGAGCTCGAGGAGCACCTGCGCACCGTCTTCGACGAGGCCCCGGCCGGGGTCGGCCTCTACGCGCTGGACCCGGAGACCGTCCAGCTGGGCCGGGTGCTGCAGGTCAACCCCGCCCTCTGCCGGCTCGTCGGCCGCGACGAGCAGACGCTGCGCGAGACGGCCTACCGCGACCTGCTGGTGCACCGCACGGACTGGGAGGACACCCGGGACGCGCTGCGCGAGCTGCTCACCGGCCGCGAGCCGAGCGTCGAGCTCGAGCAGCCCTACCTGCACCAGGACGGCCACGAGTTCTGGGCCCACGTGATGATCTCGCTGACCCACGACGAGGCCGGGCAGCCGCTGCACTGCGTCGTCCAGGTGCGGGACGTGACCGACGACCGGCACCGGGAGAGCCAGCTGCGCCACCTGGCCGAGCACGACTCCCTCACCGGCGTGTTCAACCGGCACCGGTTCGGGGCGGAGCTGGACCGGATGGTGGCCACGGTGCACCGCTACGGCGAGACCGCGGCGCTGCTGGTCGTCGACCTCGACCACTTCAAGTTCGTCAACGACACCTACGGTCACGCCACCGGCGACCGGCTGCTGCACACCGTGGCCAGCGTGCTGTCCAGCCGGCTGCGCAGCACCGACGTGCTGGGCCGGCTGGGCGGCGACGAGTTCGGCGTCCTCCTGCCGCACACCTCCGAGGCCGGCGCCTCGGCGCTCGCGCAGTCGCTGCTGCAGGCACTCCGGGACGAGGCCCACGTGCAGGTGATGGACCGGTCCGTCCGCGCGGCCGCCTCGATCGGGGTGTCGATGATCTCGCCGACCGACGCCGTGGTGGACGCCGACGCGCTGCTCGCCCAGGCCGACATCGCGATGTACGAGGCGAAGGAGACCGGCCGCGACCGGGTCGCCAGCGCGGACGGCGCCGTGCACGGGACCGCCCGGATGCGCGCCCGGCTGAGCTGGTCCGAGCGGGTCCGCGACGCGCTGGACCGCGGCGGCTTCCAGCTGTGGGAACAGCCGATCCTGGACCTCGCCACCGGGCGGTTCGACCGGTCGGAGCTGCTGCTGCGGATGGTGGACGCCGACGGCTCGCTGGTCCTGCCCGGGCACTTCCTGGAGGTGGCCGAGCGCTTCGGCCAGGTGCAGGGCATCGACAGCTGGGTGTTCTCCCGGGCGATCCAGCTGCTGGAGCTGCGGCACGCCGCCGGGGACACCCGCAGCGTGGAGATCAACCTCTCCGGTGCGTCGCTGACCGACGAGGCGCTCATCGACCGGATCTGCCACCAGGTGTCCGGCGCGGCGTTCGACCCGTCCCGGCTGATCGTCGAGGTCACCGAGACCGCGGCCGTCGGCAACACCAGCCTGGCCCGGACGCTGGCCTCCCGGCTGGGGGACGCCGGCTGCCGCTTCGCCCTCGATGACTTCGGCAGCGGCTTCGGGTCCTTCTACTACCTCAAGCACCTCCACTTCGACGGCGTGAAGATCGACGGCGAGTTCGTCAAGGACCTGCCCGAGTCCAGCACCGACCTGGTGATGCTCGACGCCATCGTGGGCATGGCCCGCGGCCTCGGCAAGGAGGTCACCGCGGAGTTCGTGCAGAACGACGCCACGATCGCCCTGCTGCGGGAGCGTGGCGTCGGGTTCGCGCAGGGCTTCCACATCGCCCGGCCGCACCCGGTACCGGAGTTCGAGGGGCGGGACACCGAGTGCCTGGACGAGGCTGCCGCCCCCCGGCCGACCGTCGTGGCCGGGTCGGTCTCGCGGGACTGACCGAGCTCGCCGGACCGATCGAGCCCGCCGGACCGATCGAGCCCGCCGGACCGATCGAGCCCGCCGGACCGATCGAGCCCGCCGGACCGACCGGACCCGCGGGACCGACCGGGGGTCAGCCTCGGGCAGTCCAGGCCGCCCACAGGCGGGCGTACCGGCCACCGGCGGCGACCAGTTCGGCGTGGGTGCCCTGCTCGACGACCCGGCCGGCGGCCAGCACCACCACCCGGTCGGCCCGGGCGGCCTGGGTGAGCCGGTGGGCGACCACCAGCGTGGTGCGGCCGGCGGTCGCGGCCGTCGCCGCCTCCTCCAGGTCGCGCGCGCCGGCGCTGCCGGCCTCCGCGGTGGCCTCGTCCAGCACGGCCACCGGCGGGTCGGCGAGCACCAGCCGGGCCAGCGCCACCTGCTGGGCCTGCGGCGCGGTCAGCTCGTGCCCGCCCTCGCCCACCACGGTGCCGGTGCCGTCGGCCAGCGCGGCCACCCAGTGCGCCCCGACGGCGTCCAGCGCGGCGGCCACCTCGGCGTCGGTGGCGCCCGGGCGGGCCAGGCGCAGGTCCTCGGCGAGGGTGCCGGCGAACACGTGCACCTCCTGGCTGACCAGGCCGACCAGCGCGCGCAGGTCGTCCACTCCCCGGCCGTCGACGAGCACCGTGCCCGCCGTCGGGGTCAGCGAGCCGGCCAGCACCCCGGCCAGCGTGGTCTTGCCCGCGCCGCTGGCGCCCACCAGCGCCACCCGCTCCCCCGGCGCCAGCACCAGGTCGACGTCGTCCAGCACGAGCGGGCCGTCCTCGTAGCGGTGCGACACCCCGCGCAGCTCCAGGGCCGGCCGGGCCGGCGAGGGCACTCGGGTCGGCGGGTCCGCCGCGGGCAGGTCGGCCACCCCGACCAGGCGCACCAGGCTCGCGCCGGCGCTCTGCACGTCGTCGAAGGTGAACAGCAGCAGCCCCAGCGGGCCGAACAGCCGGTGGAACAGCAGCGCTGCGGTGGTCACCGCGCCGACGGTCACCGCCCCGTCGCGCACCAGCCAGGCACCCACCCCGAGCACCGCGGCGAGCCCGACGTACTCCGCCCTGTTCATCCGCCAGCCGAAGTCGCTGTAGAGCCGGAACACCCGCAGGCCCAGCTCCAGTGCCCGGGCCGAGCGGTCGGTGACCACGGCCCGGTGCCGGGGCTCGTCGGCGTAGGCCCGCACCGTGTCCACGCCCTGCACCGAGCTGACCAGCGCCTGCGAGCGCTCCCCCATCGCCACCCGCTCGGCGGCGTAGAGCGGGGCCGACAGCGGCAGGTACCAGCGCAGCGCCAGCAGGTACAGCGGGACGACGGCGATCCCGGCCAGCGCCAGCCGCCCGTCCAGCACGCCCAGCCCGGCGACGGTGAGCAGCACGGTGAGCCCGGCACCGATCACCTGCGGCAGCCCGGTGGTGACCGACTCGGCCACCTCGGCGACGTCGTCGCCCACCCGGGCGAGCAGGTCCCCGCCGCGCACCCGGTCCAGCGTCGCCGACGGCAGGTGCAGGGCACGGTCGACGACGGCCTCGCGCAGCCGGGCCAGCACCGTCTCCCCCAGCCGGCTGATCAGCAGCGTGGACAGCCCGGTGAGCACCGCGACCAGCACCGCGGCCCCGGCGAGCGCTGCCACGAACGGCCACACCGAGCCCCCGTCGGGGACGGCGTCCACCAGCCGGCCGAGCACCGCCGGGGCGATGAGCCCGGCGCCGGCCGCGGCGACGGCGAGCAGGATGGTGAGCGCGCTCTGCCCCGGGCTGCGGCGCAGGTGCGCAGCCACCACCCGGGCGGCCCGCCGGCCGGTCGCCACCGGCAGCAGGGCCGGCTGCGGCGTCGAGGTGCTCACCGCAGCACGGCCGCGGCGTAGTCGGCCCGGCCGGTCAGCTCGGCGTGCGTGCCGGTGGCGGTGACCCGGCCCCCGGTGAGCACCACGACCCGGTCGCAGCGGCCCAGCAGCGCCGGGCTGCTGGTCACCAGGACGGTGCTGCGGCACAGCCGGGCCCGGTCGTGCCGCACCGCGACCAGCCCGGCGGCGACGGCCTCCTCGGTGACGGCGTCCACCGCGGTCGTCGGGTCGTGTAGCACCAGGACGGCGGGGTCGCGCAGCAGCGCCCGGGCCAGCCCGACCCGCTGCCGCTGCCCACCGGACAGCGACCGCCCACGCTCGCCGACCGGCAGCCCCAACCCGGCCGGGACGACGACGTCGGTGGCCGCGGCGGCCTCCAGCGCGGCCAGCACGGCGGCGTCGTCGCGCTCGGCGGCCGGGTCGAGGGCCGCGCGCACCGTGCCCTCGAACAGGACCACGGCGTGCGGCTCGACCAGCACCGCGCGGCGCACGTGCCCGGGCGCCAGGGCGCGGGTGTCGACGCCGTCGAGCAGCACCGACCCCTCGTTGGCCGGCAGCCGCCCGGCCAGCAGCGCGACCAGCGACTCGGCGTCCCGGGGGTCGGGGGCCACCACGCCCAGCAGCTCACCGGGCGGCACGTGCAGCGTCGCCCCGGCCAGGCTGCCGGCGCGCACGTCGCGCAGGTGCAGCTCGGCGGGGCCGGGCCGCGGCACCTGCCCGGCCTCGTGCGCGGCGGGCAGGGCGAGCACCCCGGCGATCCGGGCCGCCGACGCGCGCGCCTCGGCGACCTTCTGCCCGGCGAAGCCGAGCAGGCCGACCGGCTCGGCGAGGAACTGGGCCAGCCCGACGACGGTGACCAGCTCGCCCACGGTCAGGTCACCGCGCAGCGCCAGCGCCCCGGCGACGCCGGCCACCGCGGCGAGGAACAGCCCGCTGCCCAGCACGGTGGCCCCGCGGTAGGCGCCCACCGCACCGGCGGCCCGCAGCGTCGAGCGCAGCGCGGTGGCACTGGTGCGCCGGTAACGCTCGGTGGCGGCGTCCTCGGCGCGGATGCCGCGCAGCACCCGCACGCCCTGCACCAGGTCGGTGGCCAGCGCCGCGGTGCGCGCGACGTCGGCCTGCTGGGCGGCGGTGCGCCGGGTGAGCAGCGGCGCCAGCAGCTGCAGCGCACCGACCAGCATCGGCGTCCCGACCAGCACGCCGATGCCCAGCGGCACGCTGACCAGCAGCAGGCTCACCGCGGACACCACCAGCGCGGTCGTGCCGGCGACCAGGACCGCGGCTGCCTCCAACACCCGGCCGGTGCGCTCGGCATCGGAGGTGGCGATGGACAGCAGCTCACCGGTGGCCGGGGCGCCGCGCAGGCCGTGCGGGTCGAGCACCCGGCCGGCCAGCTCGACCCGCAGCTGGTGCGACTCCCGGTACCAGGCCGCCACGACCGCCCGCGCGCCGAAGCGGTAGGCCTGCGAGAGCACCAGGAAGAGCACCGCCGTCCCGCCCAGGCAGGCGGCCAGCGCCGGCAGCGACCCGGTCGCCACCGCCCGGTCGATGGTCAGCCCGATGGCCACCGGCACCAGCGCCTCGCAGGCCTGGTGCAGCGACAGCAGCACGGCCGCGGTGCCCAGCCGGCGGGGGTGCCGGCGCAGCGCCCGGCGCAGCACGGCGCGAGCCGTCGTCGGCACCCGGGGTCTCCCGTCGTCGATGTGGTGGGTCGCGCGGGCCCTGGTCGAGGCGACCACCCTGCGTGCGACCCGGTCAGGTTAGCCTGCCCTTCTCTCGATGATCATGAAGGAGTCCGATGAGCACCCTGATCGCCCCCGAGCGCCCGATCACCCGCCGGACGCTGCTGGGCGCGGGCCTCGCGCTCACCGCCCTGCTCGCCGCCTGCGGCACCGACGAGGCCCGCGAGGCGGCCGGCGGCGGGGACGACGCCTACCCGCGCACGGTCACCGACGGCGCGGGCGTCGACGTCGTCATCCCGACCCGCCCCCGCCGCATCGCGTGCGGGCAGAACGTGTGGGACCTGGACGCCGTCCTCGCGCTCGGCGTCGCGCCGGTGCAGATGGGCCTGCGCGACTTCGCCGAGTACACCGGCAGCCCCACGGTGTCCTGGCCGTGGCACGAGCAGGCCCTGCGGGGGCTCGGCGACGCCGGCGCGGACGTGCAGCGGCTGCCGGTCGGCGAGGAGCCCGACATCGAGGCGATCGCGGCGAGCCGGCCGGACCTGATCATCGGCGACACCTTCATCGGCGACGCGCGGGACACCCTGACGCCGCTGGCCCCCGTGCTCCAGGTGGCGTCCTTCGACTGGCGGCAGAACCTGCGCATCGTGGGCGACGCGCTGGACCTGCGCGCCGAGGCCGACGAGCTGATCGAGCAGACCGACCGCACCATCGCCGCCGCCCTGGCCGACCGCGACCTGGCCGGGGCCACCGTCGGGGTCTTCGCCGTCTACGACACCACCGCGTTCTACGTCTTCGGCGACGCCACCATCCCGACCGTCGACCTGTTCCAGCGGGCCGGCTTCAGCCTGGTCGAGGACCTGGTTGCCGCGGCCACCCCCGAGGAGCCGCGTGTCGAGTACTCGATCGAGGAGATCGGCCGGCTCGCCCCGGCCGACGTGCTGCTGGTGGTCGACTACAGCGCCGGCGCCGCCGCCTCCACCGAGCTCGCCGGGCTCTCGCTGTACGCGCAGCTGCCCGCGGTGCAGGCCGGCCGGGTCGTCGTCGTCCCGCAGGGGGAGCTGGCGCAGGGCCTGTCGGTGTTCGGCCCGCTGAACGTGCAGCTGGGGCTGGACCTCGTCACCCGGGCCGCGGACACGCTGGCCTGAGCCGGAGCCGTCAGAGGACGGCGTCCCCGGTCTGCTCGGGCCGGCGGGTGCCCCAGGCGTAGGTCTGCTTGCGCAGGCCGAGGTAGAGGAACGTCTCGGTGGACTCCACGCCGGCGACGCCACGGATCCGGCTGACCGTGTCCAGCAGCTGGTCGTCGTCGGCGCAGACCACCTCCACCAGCAGGTCCAGCGAGCCGGCGGCGATGACCACGTAGTCGACCTCCTCGAACCCGGCCAGGGCGTCGGCGACCACGCGGGTGTCCCCGTGGGTACGGATGCCGACCATCGCCTGCCGCGCGAAGCCCACCTGCCGGGGGTCGGTCACCGCGACGATCTGCATCACCCCGGCGTCCAGCAACCGCTGCACGCGCTGCCGGACGGCAGCCTCGCTCAGCCCGACCGCCTCGGCGATCCGGGCGTACGGGCGGCGCCCGTCCTCCTGGAGCTGCTCGATGATGGCCCGCGACAGGTCGTCGAGCACCACCGGCCGCTGTTCGCGGGACGTCATCGTCCGGCCCTCCCCACGACGGATCCGTCGTCCGGACCCCTCTCGACAGCCGCGGAGCGTAGCCCTCCCCGCCACGCTGGCCATCATGGCGGGGAGTCCCTGCCGGTCCTGCCGGGCAACTCCCCTGCGCTTTCTGTACAGAAAGCGGATTGGGGGCCCACGGAGGCGGGGTAGGCGGAGCGGGTGGCCCAGCAGCAGCACGATCAGATGACGGACGACCGGGTTGCCCTCGTGACCGGCGCCTCCAGCGGCATCGGCCGGGCGACGGCGGTGCTGCTCGCGCAGCAGGGCGCCAGCCTGGTGCTGCTCGCCCGCAGCGAGCAGTCGCTGGCCGAAGCTGCGCAGGAGTGCAAGGCCGCGGGCGCCCGCGCCGTGGAGGTGGCCGCCGTGGACGTCAACGACCGGGCCGGGGTGACCGCCGCCGTCGAGGGCGCGGTCAGCGCCTTCGGCCACCTGGACCTGGTGGTGCACGCGGCGACGGTGATGGCCTACGGGCGCGTGGAGGACCTGTCGCCGGAGGTGTTCGAGCAGGTCGTGGACACCGCGGTGCACGGGACGGCGAACGTCGCCCGGCCCGCCCTGGCGGCCTTCCGGGCCCGCGGCCGGGGCGACCTGGTGATCGTCAGCTCGCTGCTGGCGTCGGTCACCGCACCGACCATGGGCGCCTACTGCACCGCGAAGTGGGGCCAGCTGGGCCTGATCCGCACCCTGCAGCAGGAGACCCGGGACGCACCCGACGTGCACGTGTCGGCGGTGGCCCCCGGCGGGGTCAACACCCCGATCTACTACCAGGCCGCGACCGTGCTCGGGAACACCGGACACCCGCCGCCGCCGGTGTACACCCCCGAACGCGTGGCCCGGGCGGTGCTGGACCGGGTCGGGCACCCGCGCAGGCTCAAGCAGGCGGGGATCGCCAACCCGCTGGTCATCGCCGGGTTCCGGTTGCTGCCACCGGTGTACGACGCGCTGGTCGGGCCGCTGCTGAAGGTGTTCGGCATGGCCCGGGACAGCGTGCCGCCCACCGACGGCAACGTCTTCGCACCGGTGCCGGACCAGGAGCGGACCAGCGGCCCCTGGCGCGCGATCTGACCGCTGCCGGCGTCGACGGGCCCCGGCGGCCGGGGCCCACCGGCTCCCGTCCGGGCCGGAGCAGGACAGGTCGGCGCGGGCAGGGTGGCATCCTGGGCTCGGTGCCGTCGCTGCCCTCGAGCAACCTGCCCGACCTCGCCCGCCGGGCGTTCCGCGCCCGGGTGTCCGGGGACCCGACCGGCGCGCCGGACTGGGTGCGTGACATCGCCCTGGTCGGCACCGGCGAGGGCTGGTTCGAGCCGGACGGCGTGGTGTGGCACGTGCACGGTGACCTGTCGACGCTGGTCGGCGGGGTGGGCGCCCTGCTCGGGCAGGGTGCGCACCCGCTGGCGCTGGCCGGGGTGCAACGGCACTCCGCCTACCAGCTCGACCCCTGGGCGCGACTGGCCGGCACCGCCCGCTGGCTGGTGGTGAGCACCTTCGGCTCGGCGGAGCTGGCGGAGCGGGAGTCGGCGCGGGTCCGCGGCATGCACACCCGGGTGCGCGGCACCACCGACGACGGCCGGGCCTACTCGGCCGGCGACCCGGACCTGCTGCGCTGGGTGCACCTGGCGTTCACCGACGCCTTCCTCGCCGCACAGGC
Source organism: Goekera deserti (assembly GCF_010685995.1). Lineage (GTDB taxonomy): Bacteria > Actinomycetota > Actinomycetes > Mycobacteriales > Geodermatophilaceae > Goekera > Goekera deserti. The sequence continues at coordinate 147,670 of NZ_JAAGWK010000008.1, forward strand.
CGCCGTGGGCCGGGACCTCCGCGGCCGGTTCGGCCCGCGCTGGCCCGACACGTACGTCGCCGAGTGGGCGCGCAGCGCCGAGCGGTTGGGCGCCACCGACCTGCCGTCCAGCGAGAGCGAGCTGGCCGAGGCGCTGGCCGCGTACGCGCCGGTGCTGGAGCCGGTGCCGGCCGACCTGCGCCGGTTCCTCGCCGGCCCGCCCGGGTTGAGCCCGCCGGAGCAGCTGTTCTACCGGGGACTCAGCGCCGCCGCGGCCCTGCTCGTCTCCCCCACCGTCGCCCCGCTGGCCGGCGTGCCCGGCCGGGGCGTGCGGGGTCTGCCCGAGCGCGGGCAGCTCGCCGTCACCCGCGCACAGCTGCGCGGGCTGCAGCTGGCGCTGGGCAGCCACAGTCCCTCGGAGGAGGCGGCGCGGTACCGGGTCGGCATCGGCCCGGCCCCCGCCTGGGCGGGGTGACCGCCGGGGTCGGCTCCGACCGCAGCGAGGCGGGTCCGGGTGGGACGGGGAGCACGCCGGCGCGGGCTCCCGCCCAGCGGTCGTGCGCCGCGTCATCCTCGGGCGGCGCGCAGGTGGCCTGGGGGAGCAGGCACCGGACACCCGGCACCGGGCTCGGGGCACACTGCTCCTGAGCGCGCCGGCCGCGCCCGGGAGGCGAGGAGACATCGTGGACCCGGCACCGTCGCTCGACCGGTTCGTCGCCGAGCAGCGGCGCCCGCTGCTGGCCACCGCGTACCTGCTGACCGGTGCCGACGCCCCGGCCGCGGACCTGGTCACCCGGGCGCTGGTCTCGGCGCGTCCGGTGTGGCGGCGGCTGCCCCACGACGCGGACGCCGGCGCGCGCCGGGACGCCGCCCTCACCGGGCTGGTGCGGGCCCACCTCGGCCGGTGGGGCCGGTGGTCCCGCGGGGGCGGCACCGTGACCGGGGCCTCGGCGGCGCCGTGGTGGGTCGCCGAGGCCGACGCAGAGGCCGCCCACCGGCTGTTGGCCGCGCTGGACCGGCTGGAGGACCGGGCCCGCACCGCCGTGGTGCTCCGGCACCACGAGGGGCTCGCCGCGGCGGACGTCGGCCGGCTGCTGGGCGAGCCCGACCCCGCCGGCCTGCTGGCCGCAGCCGAACGCGAGCTCGCAGCCGAGGTGCCCGACCCGTCCGCGCTGGGCGCCCGGCTCGACGGCCTGGCCGCGCTCGGCGACCACAGCACGCTGGACGACGAGGCCGCCGTCAGCGGCGTGCGGGACCGGGTCGCCGGGCGCCGCCGGCGGGCCGTGGGCGTGGCGGCGGTCGCGGTGGCGCTGGTCGCCGGCGCCGTGCTCGCGCCGGACAGGCCGGCGACACCGCAGGGCTCGTCCGTCGCCTCGGCCCCGCCGGCCGGCCCGCGACTGCCGGACTTCGGGGACCTGTACGGCGCGCCCACCCGCGGCTCGCTGGCCGACGACCGGGCCTTCCTCGACGCCGTGCTCGCCCGCGAGCCGGGATCACCCGAGGAGAGCTCGGACCGGCGGGTGGTGTTCGCCGGCGACGCCGCCGGGCTGCGGTGGGTCCTGGTCGCAGCCCGGTCACCGGGCAGCGTGGAGAGCCGGCTGTTCACCGGCCCGGCCGGCACGCCGGCCGCGGACCTGGAGGTCGCCTCGATGTCGTCCTCCGCCACAGCAGACGGGGCACTGGGCCTGACCGCCGAGGCGGACGGCGCGCTGGCCGTCCTGGTGCTGGCCGGCCGGGACGACGAGATCGCGATCAGCCCCGGCGTCGACGTGGCCCCGGACGGCACCGCGAGCCGCTCCTACCGGCCGGTGGAGACCAGCCGGGGCGTGGCCGCCACCCCCATCGTCCGGACGACGGCCGCCGGGGTCCGGTTCACCGTGACCCGGGACGGCGTCACCTCGGAACCGCGGTTCGCCTCCTTCGGGTCCTGGTCCACGCCTGCACCGGCGCCACCCCCGCCCCCGCCCCCGCGATCGGGCACCGTGGTCAGCGCGGACGCCGTGCACCACGTGGCCGACTCCGCCACCTCGGCCACCGGCTGGTCCGGCGACGACGTCACGGTGACGGTGCTCGGCTCCGGGACGTTCGCCGCGGAGGGCGCCATGTCGGCGGAGGGCGTGGTCGTCGCCGTCACGCTGCCCAACGGAGCGGTGGTCACCGCGGCGGGCTGGGTCCGGGTCGAGGCGAACGGCAGCAGCCTGGCCTCGTGCGGCTCCGCGCTGCACCCGGCGGGCACCGACCTGGACACGCTCGTGGTCGCCGCCGGGTGCTCGCTGTACGACACGCAGTCCACGGCCGACCCGACACTGGTCGTGGTGGCCGCACCGGCGGGCACCCCCGACGCGACGCTGTCCGCCTCGACCGGCACCGTGCCCCCCGCCGTGCTGCCGCTGCCCGGCGGCTGGGGCGCGGTCGTGGACGACACCCGGTCGGTGGACCGGGTGGACGTCGGTGGCCAGGTGATCACGCTCGACCCGGGCGCCGACCCGCTGCAGATCTGAGCGACCCGGTGCCGACCCGCGGGGCGCGCCGGCACCTCTGCCCGTCGACCACCGGCCCGGTCGGTCAGCGGCGGGCGCTGTCCACCGGCAGGTCGACCGGGCCCACCTGGTCGACCGCGGCCACCACCGGCCGCTCCCCCAGCTTGACCAGCACGATCCCGGTCAGCACCACCACGGCACCGATGCCCTGCACGACCCCCGGCTGCTCGTCCAGCACGGCCCATGCGAACAGCACGGCGAACAGCACCTCGGTCAGCCCGGTGAACGAGGCGAGCCGCGAGCCCAGGCGCTGCACCGCCGCGACACCGGACGCGTACGCCAGCGACCCGGCGAGCAGCGCCAGGCCGAGCACCGGGACCAGCCAGCTCGTCGTCCGGCCGGCGAGCACGACGTCGGCGGTGCCGCTGGACCAGGGCAGCAGCTGCACGGCGGCGGACAGGCCGAGCACGCCGGCGCCCACGGCCATCCCCGCCCACGCGGTGACCAGCGGCGGCAGGGCGTCGTCGGTGCGGCCGGAGACCACGTAGTAGACCGCCAGGCCCACCGCGGCGAGCAGGCCGTAGACCACGCCGAGCGCGTCGATCCGGGCGCCGCTGGCGACGTCGAGCACCAGCACCAGCCCGCCGACGGCGACGACCACGCCGGCGGTGGTGACCGCCGACGGCCGCTGCCCGGTGCGCGCCCAGGCCCACAGCACCACCAGCACCACGCCCGAGTACTCGAGCAGCAGCGCGACGCCCACCGACAGCCGGGAGACCGCCAGGAAGTAGGTCAGCTGGCACCCGGCCACCGCGAACACCCCGAACGCGAGGACGCCGCCGAGGTTGCCGCGCAGCAGCGACCACCGCCCGCGCAGCTGCAGCAGGGCCAGCGGGCTCAGCACCAGGGCGGCCACCCCGACCCGCACGGTGACGGCGGCGCCGGCCGTCCACCCGGCGTCCAGCAGCGCGCTGGCGAACACGCCCGAGGTGCCGAAGGCCGCCGCGGACAGCAGGGCGAGCAGCCAGCCGGATCGACGGTCCACGTCGCACCACCTCGCTTGTCAGTGGTCACGAGCCCGACGCTCCTGACCTGTGCCTGACCCTAGCAGCTGTAAGGTGTGATCATGGCTTTCGCCCATGACACCGAGGCCGGCCTGTCGGCGGCCGCGGCCCTGGTGAACACCCTGGGCCCACCGGACGGGCTCGCCGACCTGCCCGCACTGGCCGCCTTCGTGGCCGCCGAGGGCTGGACCGGCCGGCTGCGCGCGGACGACGAGGAACTGGCCGGGGTGCGCGCGCTACGGCCGGTGCTGCGCGGGCTGTGGTCCGGCGACGAGGACCAGGTGGTCGCCCTGGTCAACCGGCTGCTGCGCGAGGGGCGGGCACTGCCCCAGCTGGTCCGGCACGACGACTGGGGCTACCACGTGCACGCCACCTCCGATGACGCGCCGCTGGAGATCCGGATGGCCGTGGAGGCCGCGACGGCCGTGGCCGACCTGGTGCGGGCCGGCGAGCTGTCCCGGCTGCGCACCTGTGCCCGGCCGGACTGCGCCGACGTGCTGGTCGACCTGACCCGCAACCGCTCCCGCCGGTTCTGCGACGAGACCTGCGCCAACCGCGAGCACGTGGCCGCCTACCGCGCGCGGTCCGCCGCCTCCCGGCCCGGCTGAGCGAGGATGGGCCGGTGACCGACGTGCGCACCACCACCTCCGCCGACGTCGCCGCCGTCACCTCCGCCGACGTCACCGCGGCCGTGCACCGGCTGGCCGGCGTCGCCGAGCGCACTCCCCTGCAGTGGCACGCCCGGCTCTCCGCGCTGACGGGTGCTGCGGTGTGGGTCAAGCGCGAGGACCTCCAGGTGGGCCGCTCGTACAAGGTGCGCGGCGCCTACAACACGATCAGCCGGCTGGACGCCGCCGGCCGGGCCGCCGGCGCGGTGTGCGCCAGCGCCGGCAACCACGGCCAGGGCGTGGCGTACGCCTGCCGCACCCTCGGCGTGCGCGGCCACGTCTTCGTGCCGCGCACCACGCCCCGCCAGAAGCGGCAGCGGATCGCCGCGCTCGGCGGGGAGTGGGTGCAGCTGGTCGTCGTCGGCGACAGCTACGACGAGGCAGCGGCCGCCGCGCTGGCGTACGCCACCGAGTCCGGCGCGACGCTGGTGCCCGCCTTCGACGCCGTCTCGACCGTCGCCGGCCAGGCCACCGTGGCCGTGGAGGTGCTGGAGCAGCTGGCAGAGGTTCGGGGTCAGGGCAGCCGGCCGGGCCACGCCCCGGACGTCGTCGTCCTGCCGGTGGGCGGGGGCGGACTGCTGGCCGGCTGCGGCAGCTGGCTGCGCGAGCACGCGCCGGAGACCCGGCTGGTCGGTGCCGAGCCCGCCGGCGCGGCCAGCATGGCCGCGGCGCTGGCCGCCGGCGGCCCGGTGGAGCTCGCCGACCTGGACACCTTCGTCGACGGCGCGGCCGTGCGCCGGGTCGGCGACGTCACCTTCCCGCTGGTCCGCGACTGCGGCGCGGAGCTGGTCGCCGTCCCCGAGGGCGCGATCTGCACCGAGATGCTGGAGCTGTACCAGGTCGACGGGGTCATCGCCGAGCCCGCGGGGGCGCTGGCCACGGCCGCCGTGGCGTCCGGCGCGGTGACCGTCGACCCCGGCTCGACCGTGGTGTGCGTGCTGTCCGGGGGCAACAACGACGTCAGCCGGTACGCCGAGGTGGTCGAGCGCTCGCTGGTGCACCGCGGGCTGAAGCACTACTTCCTGGTCGAGTTCCCGCAGGAGCCGGGTGCGCTGCGGCGCTTCCTCGACGAGGTGCTCGGCCCGGACGACGACATCGTGCTGTTCGAGTACGTCAAGCGGGACAACCGGGAGACCGGGGCGGCGCTGACCGGCATCGAGCTGGGCTCGGTGGACGGCCTGCCGGCGCTGCTGCGCCGGATCGAGGACAGCCCGCTGCGGATCCAGCACCTGGCGCCCGGGACGACGGCCTACCGCTTCCTGGTCTGAGCGACACCCCACCACTCGCGGGCTCGCGGCGGGACCCTGCACGGGGCCGAGCGGCCCGGCGGCTGTCTGCAGAACCGCCGGACCTGAGCCCGTCGCGCGGCCGGCCGCGGAGGTGCCGTGGCCTGACCGTAGCCCCCGACCGGCACTCCCGGCAGGGTCGGAGGTCCCGCCCCGGCGCATCCTGCCGGACGCGCCGCGCCCGGCTCAGCGGGCGTAGCGCACGGCGGCGCGCTCGCGGGCGCGGGCGGCGTCCACCTCGCGGTCCCGCGGGGGCGCCGAGGTGACCAGCTCGGCCAGCAGCCGCTCCGTGACCGCGGCGACCTCGGCCACCGCACGGTCGAAGGCGGCAGCGTTGGCCTGCGAGGGCCTGGCGTACCCGCTCACCTTGCGCACGTACTGCACGGCGGCGGCACGCACCTCGTCGTCGGTGGTGCCGGGGTCGAGGTTGTGCAGGGTCCGGATGTTGCGGCACATGGCGCCGAGCGTAGGAGGAGGACCCCGTCGCCCCCCACCGTCCGCTCCGCGAACGGCCGGTCCCTGCGATGGAGCCGATCGGCGTGACCCCGATCACCCCACAGGGCGTGCAGCGATCTACGCTCCGGCTCGAGCACCTGACACCGGGTGCCACGAGACCGCACTGGAGCAACGATGCCCGTCACGACCCGCGCCTCGATCATCCGCTCGTCCCCCGGGACCTACGAGACCGTCGAGCTGCAGCTCGACGACCCGCGCACCGGGGAGGTGCAGGTGAAGCTGGCCGCCTCCGGGCTGTGCCACTCCGACGACCACCTGCAGACCGGTGACCTCCAGGTGTTCACCTACCCCTTCTGCGGCGGACACGAGGGTGCCGGCGTGGTGACCAAGGTCGGCCCGGACACCCCCGGCTTCGAGGAGGGCGACCACGTCGTCTTCTCCTTCGTGCCCTCGTGCGGGCGGTGCCCGGCCTGCCGGCGAGGCGACTTCAACCTCTGCGACACCGGCGCCAACCTGCTGGTGGGCTCCCGGCCGGACGACCCGACCGACTTCCGGATGCACCTGGACGGCCAGGACGTCGGCCAGATGTGCGGGATCTCGACGTTCTCGGAGTACACGACGGCCGCGGTCGCGTCGGTCGTCAAGATCGACAAGGACATCCCGCTGAAGTCCGCGGCGCTGGTCGGCTGCGGGGTGCCCACCGGCTTCGGCTCGGCGGTCAAGGCGGCCGGCGTGAAGCCCGGCGACACGGTGATCGTCATGGGCATCGGCGGGATCGGCATCAACGCGGTCCAGGGTGCGGTGGCCGCCGGCGCGACCAACGTCGTCGCCGTCGACCCGACGCCCTTCAAGCGGGAGAAGGCGCAGGAGTTCGGCGCCACGCACACCTACGAGGACATCGCGCAGGCCACCGAGTTCGTCCAGTCGATCACCAACGGCCAGGGGGCCGACTCCTGCATCATCACCGTCGGCGTGCTCAAGCCCGAGCACCCGGCTCAGGGCCTGGCGTCGATCCGCAAGGGCGGCACCGTCGTCGCCACCGGGCTGGGCAGCATGGCCGACATGGCGCCGATCTCGATGTTCGACCTGACGCTCATGCAGAAGCGGCTGCAGGGCGCGATCATCGGCGCGATGAGCCCGCACGCCGACATCCCGCGGCTGCTGGCGATGTACCAGGCCGGTCAGCTCAAGCTCGACGAGCTGATCACCAAGGAGTACACCCTCGACCAGGTCACCGAGGCCTACGAGGACATGCACGCCGGCAAGAACATCCGCGGCGTCATCGTCTTCTAGGCCGCCGTGCAGGGGCCCGGGGCGAGCGTCAGCTCGCCCCGGGGGGCACGGGGGTCCTTCTTCCCGCTGCCCCCCACCACGAGCAAGCTCGCGGCGGGTCCCTGCAGCGGGGCCGTTCCAGCTGGCTCGTGGGCCGGGGCCTGGGCGCTCCGCGCCGTCGGTCTCAGCTCACGAGCGCGGGCTGGGGGGCGCCGAGGACGGTGGTGGCGCCGGTGACACCGGTGGCCAGCGCCCGGCTGATCACCAGGCGCTGGATCTGGTTGGTGCCCTCGAAGATCTGCATGACCTTGGCCTCGCGCATGTACCGCTCCACGGGGAAGTCCCGGGTGTAGCCGAAGCCGCCCAGCACCTGGACGGCGTCGGTGGTCACCTTCATCGCGTTGTCGGTGGCCACCAGCTTGGCGATCGAGGCCTGCTGGCCGTAGGGCAGGCCGGCGTCCTTGAGCCGGGCGGCGTGCAGCGTCATCGCCCGGGACGTCTCCACCGCCGCGGCCATGTCGGCCAGCAGGAAGCCCAGGCCCTGGTGGTCGATGATCGGCTTGCCGAAGGTCTCCCGCTCCTTGGCGTAGGCCACCGCGTCGTCCAGCGCGCCCTGTGCCAGGCCGGTGGCGACGGCGGCGATGCCCAGCCGGCCGGCGTCCAGGCCGGCCAGCGCGATCGGCAGGCCCTGCCCCTCCTCGCCGAGCCGCCGCTCGGCCGGGATGCGCACGCCCTCGAACCGCATGGTGGCCGTCGTCGAGCCGGTCAGGCCCATCTTGTGCTCGGCCGGGTCCGCCGACAGCCCGGGGGCGTCACCGGGCACCAGGAAGCAGGAGATGCCGCGCGAGCGGTGGTCGGACGTGCGGGCCATGACCTTGTAGAAGTCGGCCTGCCCGCCGTGCGTGGTCCACGCCTTCTCCCCGGTCAGCACGTACTCGTCGCCGTCCCGGACGGCGCGGGTGCGCATGGCGGCGGGGTCGGAGCCGGCGTGCGGCTCGGACAGGCAGTAGGCGCCCAGCAGCTCACCGGCCAGCATCTCCGGCAGCCAGCGCTGCTGCTCCGGCGTGCCCACGGTGGCCAGCCCGAAGCAGGACAGCCCGTGCACGCTGACCCCGACGCCGACGCTGGCCCACACCGCTGCGATCTCCTCCAGCACCTGGAGGTAGACCTCGTAGGGCTGGCCCCCGCCGCCGACCGACTCGTCGTAGGGCAGGCCGAGCAGGCCCGCCCGGCCCAGCGTGCGGAACACCTCGCGCGGGAAGGTCTCGCTCGCCTCCGCCTGCACGACCCGGGGCGCCAGCTCCGACCGGGCGAGGTCCCGGGTGAGCTCGAGGAGGTCGGCGGCCTCCTGGGTCGGGACGAGTCGACGGACCGGCATGCAGCACCCCCAGGTCGGTCCACCCGATGGGCCGGCGGACGCGGATCAGTACTGTCGGACTGTACGCAGTACCGCTCCGTCGGTGCCGGGAGCCGCCGAGGAGGACCGATGACCAGCACGGGCACCCTGCGCGGTACGGCCCGGCGCGCCGAGGTACTGGACCAGCTGGTCGCGGTCGTGCTCGCCGACGGGTTCCGGCACCTCACCCTGGACGAGATCGCCCGCCGCCTGCACTGCTCCAAGTCCACCCTCTACGGCATCGCCGCGAGCAAGGAGCAGCTGGTCGTCGCCGCCGTCCGGCGGTTCTTCCAGCGGGCCACGCTCGCCGTCGAGAGCCGCGCGGCCGGCCCGACCGACCACCGCCGGCAGCTGGGCGAGTACCTGCTCGCGGTCAGCGAGCAGCTGGGCCCGGCGTCGGCGGCGTTCTTCGCCGACATGTCCGCCTTCGCGCCCACCCGGGAGATCTACCAGCGCAACACCCAGCTGGCCGCCGGGCGGGTGCGGCAGCTGGTGTCCGGCGGAGTGCGGGCCGGCACCATCCGGCCGGTGCACGCGGCCTTCGTCGGTGCCGCCGTCACCCAGGTCATGGGTGCGATCCACCGCGGCGAGATCGCCACCGCCACCGGCCTGGACGACGCCGCCGCCTACCGCGAGCTCGCCGCCCTGGTCACCGCAGGAGTCGCCCCACCGGTAAGGTGAGCCTTCCCTGACCGATCGAGGAGGCCGTATGGCAGCCGGGACGACGACGCGCCCCGCGGCCGTCACCGCCGACCAGGCCCCCCGCGCCGGGCTGCTCGGCGGCTCGGCGGGCCGCGGGGGCGGGCTCCTGCTGCTGCTCGGCCTGGTCGTGCTCGCCATGGCGCTCAGCGTCGCCGTCGGCGCCCGGTCGATCGGGCTGGGCACGGTCTGGCAGGCGCTCACCGACTCCACGCTCACCAGCGACGAGGCCGTCATCGTCCGGGAACTGCGGGTCCCGCGCACCGTGCTGGGCGTGCTCGTCGGGCTCGCGCTGGGCGCCGGCGGGGCGCTGATGCAGGGCCACACCCGCAACCCGCTGGGCGACCCGGGCCTGCTCGGCGTGGCCGCGGGCGCCTCGTTCGCCGTCGTGCTGGCCATCACGCTGCTCGGGGTGGGCTCGCCCGCGGAGTACGTCTGGTTCGCCTTCGGCGGCGCGCTGCTGGGCAGCATCGTGGTGTTCGCCATCGGCTCGCGCGGGCGCGGCGGTGCCACCCCGGTCAACCTGGCGCTGGCCGGCACGGCGCTCACCTACCTGCTGTACGCCCTGGTCCGCGCGGTGCTGATCAGCGACCAGCAGACGCTGGACAGCTTCCGCTTCTGGGTGGTCGGCGCGCTCGCCGGCCGGGACGCCGACGTCGCCTGGCAGGTGGGCCCGTTCATCGCCGTCGGGCTGGTGCTGGCGCTGGTCAACTCGCCGGCGCTGAACACCCTCGCACTGGGGGAGGACGTCGCCCGCGGGCTGGGCCAGCGCATCTGGCTGGCCCGCGGCACCGGCATCGCCGGCATCACCCTGCTCACCGGCGCGGCCACCGCCGCCTGCGGGCCGATCGCCTTCGTCGGCCTGGTCGTGCCGCACGTGGCCCGCTCCCTCACCGGCCCCGACCACCGCTGGCTGGTGCCGTACGCGGCCCTGCTCGGCGCCGCGCTGCTGCTGGTCGCCGACGTGATCGGCCGGGTGGTGGTGCGCCCCGGCGAGCTGCAGGTCGGCATCGTGCTGGCGCTGGTCGGCGCGCCGTTCTTCATCGCCCTGATCCGCCGCCGCCGGCTGGCCGCGCTGTGACCGCCACCCAGGTCACGCCCCGGTCCGGCACCCCGGAGCCCCCGCAGCGGCACCCGGAGGAGCGGCCCCGCCGGGTGCTGCGGGCCGGGCCGCTGTCGGCCACCTACCGCCGCCGCCAGCTCACCGTGCCCGTGGTCGTCCTGGCGCTGCTCGTGCTGGTCTCCGCGCTGAGCATCGGCCGCGGCGACTACCCGATCGCGCTGACCGACGTGCTGCGCACCATGGTCGGGCTCGGCGACCCGGCGGCGGAGTTCATCGTCCTGGAGCTGCGGGCGCCGCGGGTGGTCGTCGGCGTGCTGGTCGGCATCGCGCTCGGGCTGTCCGGGGCGCTGGTGCAGACCTTCGCCCGCAACCCGCTGGCCTCCCCCGACGTGCTGGGCGTGACCCAGGGCGCCTCGGTCGGCGCGGTGGCCGTGCTCGCCCTCGGCGGCGGCAGCTCCGCCGCCGCCGGGCTGCTCGGCGGCGCCGGCCTGCCGCTGGCCGCGCTGGTCGGCGCGCTGGCCACTGCCGCCCTGGTGGTGCTGCTGGCCTGGCGGACCGGCATCGACGGCTACCGGCTGGTGCTCGTCGGCATCGGCATCTCGGCCATCTGCACCGCGCTCACCGACTGGCTGCTGGTGCGCGCGGACATCGCCGAGGCCACCGCCGCCTACGTCTGGATCACCGGCTCGCTGAACGCCCGCGGCTGGGACCAGGCCCTGCCGCTGACCCTGGCCCTCGCCGTCCTGCTGCCGGCCGCGCTGGTGCTCAGCCGCACCCTGGGTGCCCTCCAGTTCGGCGACGACACCGCGCGCAGCCTGGGCATCCGGGTCACCGGGTCGCAGGCCCTGGTGCTGCTGGTCGCGGTGGCCCTGGCCGCCGCAGCCGTGGCGGCCGCCGGCCCGATCCAGTTCGTCGCCCTGGTCGTGCCGCAGATCGCGGTCCGGCTCACCGGCGGCTCCCGGCCGCCGCTGCTGGCCTCGGCACTGCTCGGTGCCCTGCTGGTGGTCGGCGCCGACCTGGTGGCCCGCACCGTCCTGCCCGTCGCCCTCCCCGTGGGCATCGTCACCGCCGTCCTCGGGGCGCCGTACCTCATCTGGTTGCTGGTCAGCCGAAGGAGCCGTGTCCGATGACCGCCACGATCCCGCACCGCACCACCACCGCCCGGGGCCCCGGACGGGTCCGGCTGGCCGCCGACGGCGTCCGGCTGGCCTACGGCGCCGACGTCGTCGTCGACCGGCTCGACCTGGAGCTCACCGACGGCTCCTTCACCGCGATCGTCGGGCCCAACGGCTGCGGCAAGTCGACACTGCTGCGCGCCCTGGGCCGGCTCATGCGCCCCACGTCGGGCCAGGTGGTCCTGGACGGCCGGGCCATCACCAGCACCCCCACCAAGGACGTCGCCCGGGTGCTCGGCATGCTCCCGCAGACACCGGTGGCGCCCGAGGGGCTGACCGTGGCCGACCTGGTGGCCCGCGGCCGGCACCCGCACCAGAGCTGGCTGCGCCAGTGGTCCTCCGACGACGAGTCGGTGGTCGCCGAGGCGCTGCAGTGGACCGACATGGCCGAGCTCGCCGACCGGCCGGTGGACGCGCTGTCCGGCGGGCAGCGCCAGCGGGCCTGGATCTCGATGGCGCTGGCCCAGGGCACCGACCTGCTGCTGCTCGACGAGCCGACCACGTACCTGGACCTCTCCCACCAGATCGACGTGCTGGAGCTGGTGGCCCGGCTGCACGCCGAGCGCGGGCGCACCGTCGTCGTCGTGCTGCACGACCTCAACCTCGCCGCGCGCTACGCCCACCGCCTGGTGGCCATGAAGGACGGCGTGCTGGTGGCCGAGGGCACGCCGGCGGAGGTGCTCACCGAGCAGCTGCTGGCCGACGTCTTCGACCTCGAGGCCCGGGTCGTGCCCGACCCGGTGACCGGGACGCCGATGGTCGTCCCGGTCCGCCGGCTGAACCGCTGACCGCGCCGGCGGCACCCCCGCCGGAGATATATCGCTCGTGTCATCGAGGGGCAACACCCGGTCCCTAGCGTCCTGGCGCAACCGACCAGGGGAGCTCACGCGATGGCCACCACACGTTCATCACAGTCCAGCCACGTCGCGACACCGATCGTCGGCACCGGGGAGCACCTGGCCGGTGCGAGCATCGTCAAGCCGGGCTACGACCCGCAGCTGACCAACGAGGACCTCGCGCCCCTGCGCGAGCAGAAGTGGACCTCGTACAACATCTTCGCCTTCTGGATGTCCGACGTGCACAGCGTCGGCGGGTACGTGACCGCGGGCAGCCTGTTCGCCCTGGGCATCGCCGGATGGCAGGTGCTGATCGCGCTGATCGTCGGCATCGTGATCGTGCAGGTCTTCACCAACCTGGTGGCCAAGCCGAGCCAGAAGACCGGCGTGCCCTACCCGGTGATCAACCGGGCGGTGTTCGGCGTCAAGGGCGCGAACATCCCGGCGATCATCCGCGGGCTCATCGCGGTGGCCTGGTACGGCGTGCAGACCTTCCTGGCCGCGACCAGCCTGAACATCATCTGGCTGAAGTTCTTCCCCAGCTCCGCGGCGCTGCTGGACCACTCGTTCCTCGGCCTGAGCGCGCTCGGCTACATCTCCTTCGCCGTCCTCTGGGTGGCGCAGGCGGCGCTGTTCTGGCGGGGCATGGAGACGATCAGGAAGTTCATCGACTTCGCCGGCCCCGCCGTCTACGTCGTCATGATCATCCTGGCCGTGTACCTGGTGTCCGAGGCCGGCTGGTCGAACGTCGACCTCGACCTGCACACCGGCGAGACGTTGACCGGCTGGGCGAGCGTCTCCGCGATGATCGGTGCGATCGCGCTGGTGGTGGCCTACTTCTCCGGCCCGATGCTGAACTTCGGCGACTTCGCCCGGTACGGCAAGAGCTTCGAGGCGGTCAAGCGGGGCAACTTCCTCGGCCTGCCGGTCAACTTCCTCTTCTTCTCGGTCCTCACCGTGGTGTGCGCCTCGGCCACGGTGCCGGTGTTCGGCCGGCTGATCACCGACCCGATCGCCACGGTGGAGGCGATCGACACCCCGTTCGCGATCCTGCTCGGTGGCCTCACCTTCGTCACCGCCACGGTGGGCATCAACATCGTCGCCAACTTCATCGCCCCGGCGTTCGACTTCTCCAACGTGTCCCCGCAGCGGATCAGCTGGCGCACCGGCGGCATGATCGCCGCCGTCGGCTCGGTGCTGCTCACCCCGTGGAACTGGTACGACAGCGCCGAGGGCATCCGGTTCACCCTGGGCATCCTCGGCAGCCTGATCGGCCCGCTGTTCGGCATCCTCATCGCCGGCTACTACCTCGCCGCGAAGCAGCGGGTCGCTGTCGACGACATGTACTCGATGAGCCCCGCGGGCCGGTACTGGTTCCGCGGCGGCTACAACCCGAACGCGGTCGTAGCGGTGGTCGCCGCGGGCGTGCCGACGGTGCTGCTGACCCTGTTCGCCTCGGTCGGTGACTACGGCTGGTTCATCGGCTGCGCGCTGGGCTTCCTGTGCTTCGCCGGGCTGGAGCGGGTGCGGCCGATGATGCCGCAGCTGGACCCGGCCGACGCGGGCGTCTCCGACGGCGCAGCCACGTCCTGACGACCGACCCACCGAGGACCGACGATGCTCCTGCAGGTCATCAACCCGAACAGCACCGCCGCCATGACCGACGCCATCGCCGCCACCGCCCGCGGGGTGGCGGCGGTGGGCACGTCGGTCAGCGCGGTCACCAACACCGGCGCCCCCGCGTCGCTGCAGAGCCACACCGACGAGGCGCTCGCCGTGCCGGGGATGCTCGCCGCCGTCGCCGCCGGTGAGCGGGCCGGCGTCGACGGGCACGTCATCGCCTGCTTCGGCGACCCGGGTCTGGACGCCGCCCGGGAGGTGGCGCGCGGGCCGGTGGTGGGCATCGCCGAGGCGGCGATGCACCTGGCCACGATGCTCGGGCGCGGCTTCAGCGTGGTGACGACGCTGGGCCGCACCCGTGCCCGGGCCCAGGAGCTGGCCGTCCGCTACGGCATGGCCGAGGCCTGCCGGGCGGTGCGGGCCTGCGAGGTGCCGGTGCTCGAGCTGGACGGGCCGGGCTCGGCCGCCGAGCAGCGGGTGCTCGCCGAGTGCCGGGCCGCACTCGCCGAGGACGACGCCGACGTGATCGTGCTCGGCTGCGCCGGGATGGCCGACCTGACCGTCCGGCTGGGCCAGCGGCTCGGCGTCCCGGTGGTGGACGGGGTCACCGCCGCGACGGTGCTGGCGCAGTCGCTGGTGACCCTGGGCCTGGCCACCAGCACCCGCCAGGAGCTCGCACCACTGCCGGCGGACACCCTCGCCGCGCTGGACCGTGCGCCGGGGACTGGCGCGCCGGACCCCCGCCGGGCCACAGTCCCCCGGTGACCGGTGCCCCGCGACGCCACTCGGCGCTGACCGCCGTCCTGCGGGCGCGCCCGCCCGGCGCGGGGCACGCCGACATCCTGGCCGAGCTGCACCGGATGCTGCGCGGCGGGGAGGTGCCCGCGGGCACGCCGATCCGGGTCGACGACCTGGCCACGCACTTCGGCGTCAGCCGCATCCCGGTGCGCGAGGCGCTGATGACGCTGGTGGGTGAGGGGCTGGTCGTGCACCGGCCGCACGCCGGGTACGCCGTCGCCCGGCTGACCGCCGCCGAGCTACGGGAGCTGTACGTGGTGCGGCGGCTGCTGGAGACCGCGGCGCTGTCGTCGGCACTGGCCGCCGCCGGCCCCGAGGACGACGCCTGCGCGCGCGCCGCCTTCGCCGCGCTGGACGCCGCCGTCGAGCGCGGCGACCAGGCCGCCTACCACCGGGAGAGCCGGGCGTTCCACCTGGCGCTGGTCGCCCCGGCCCGGATGCACCGGCTGCGGCACGTGCTGGAGTCCGCCTGGGACGCCACCGAGCTGTGCCGCCCGATGGCGCACGTGCCCGAGGCCGAGCGGCGGGCCATGCACGCCGAGCACAGCGAGATGCTGGCCGCGTTCACCGCCCGGGACGAGCACAGCCTGCTGGAGGCGTCCGGGCGGCACCACGCCCGGCTGGAGACCTCTATCGCCGCCATCGCCGCCGACGCCGCCGCCGGCCACGGCCAGGCCTGACACCCCCGGCCGCCGCACCTGGCCGCCCCGTCCCGCCCCCTTCCCGACTTTTTCGGGCAGAAGTCAGGAGGGGCTTTTTCGGGCATAAGTCAGGCGGACTTCTTCGGGCACAAGGCAGGCGGACTCTCCCGGGCGGAAGTAGGGAGGGCCTTCTCGGGCAGGAGTCAGGGGGTGAGGTGGTCGAGCAGGGCGGTGCGGACGGCGGGGCGGCTGCCGAAGACGAGCAGGAACAGCGCCTCCCGGGCGAGCCGCTGGGCGGGGTGACCGGCCCCGATCGCAGCGCTGCCCGCGGCGGTGACCAGCGCCCCGCTCGCCCGGTGCGCCAGCGCGGACGCCGCGGCCCGGGCGGCGGGCAGCTCGGCCGGCGCCGCGGTGTCCAGGGTCCGCCGGGCGTCGTCGACGGCGCGGGTCAGGGCCTCGGCCAGGGCGCCGAGCGCCGGCCGGTCGGCGGCCAGCTCGCGCACCGAGCGGGCGCAGCGCCCGGCCACCCCCAGCGCCAGCGAGCCGTTGAGCCGCAGGCCGGCCTGGTCACCGGCCCGCCAGCGCAGGAAAGGCACCTGCAGCACCAGCCGGCCGGCCGGCACGCGGTGCCCGCGCAGGGTGAGGTCCACGGTGGCGCTGGCGGTGACCGCGACCGTCGTCTGCGGCCGCACCGCCAGCGTGCCGCCGGCGACGGCGTCGACCAGCAGCAGGACGACGTCGTCGTCGGCGGTGCGGGCGGCCACCAGGACGACGTCCACGTGGTCCCAGCCGGTCACCCACGGCACCGCACCGTCCAGGACGACGTCACCGCCGTCGAGCCGGGCGCGCACCGCCGGCGGCCCGGGCCTGTTGGCGGCCTGCAGGGCGATGCCGGCGCGGAGCCGACCGGCGCACAGGTCCTCCAGGTGCGCCGCGCGCAGCGGGCCGGGTGCATCCGCGACCAGCCGGACGACGCCCAGGTGCTGCAGCCAGACGAACGTGGTGGCCAGGTCACCGCCGGCCAGCAGCTCGACCACGGTCTGCACGGTGAGCGCGTCGGCGGCGAGGCCACCGGCGTCGGCCGGGCCGGTGAGGCCGTACAGCCCCGCGTCGGCGAGAGCGGCCAGGTGGCCCGACGGCACCCGGCCGGCACGTTCCACCTCGCCCGCGGCGGGGAACAGCACCTCGTCGGCGAGCCCGCGGGCCCAGGACACCACATCGGTCACGCCGTCATGGTGCCCCGTCCGCGCGCCGCTCCCGACCCCCTCGTCCCGACGCGCCCTCCGGCGCCCGCGGCCCCAGACTGAGGGCTGCGGATTCGATGACGACCCCGCCCCACGACTGGAAGAGGACCGAGCAGATGTCCGTAGACCCCGCCGTCTCGTCCGTGAAGGGTGCGCGCGCCGAGGACCAGTTCGGCACACCCCTCGGCACCGTGGACGCCGTCTTCCTCGACGACGCCACCGGTCAGCTCAGCTGGGTGGTCGTGGGCGGTGACGCCGTCGCCCCTGCCACCGGTGCGCAGCTGGAGGGCTCCTCGCTGCGGCTGCCGGTGGACGCAGCGGCCGTGCAGACCGCGCCCCGGCTGGGTGGCCGCGGCCACCTGGACGCCGACCACCTGGCCGCCCTGCAGGACCACTACCGCGGGGTCGGCTCGACCGGCCGGCACGCCGCGGACACCGGTGGCTACGGCTTCGCCGGCAACCAGGCCGCCGACGCCGGCGCGCGCTCCCTGGACGGGGACGGGGCGATGACCCTGTCGGAGGAGCGGCTGTCGGTGGGCACGGAGGTGGCCCCGTACTCCCGCGCGGTGCTGCGCATCGAGACGGTGACCGAGGAGGTCATGGTCCCGGTGACGGTCACCCGGCAGGTGGCCCGGGTGGAGTACCTCCCGCCGCACCACGAGAGCACGGGGCAGGCGACGGCGCCGGCCGGCCGGGTCGGCGAGCAGGCCACCGGCTGGGTGACCCTGCACGGCGAGGAGCCCGTCGTGCAGACCCGGCGCGTGCCGGTCGAGCGGGTCCGGCTGGCCACCAGCTGGACCCAGGAGCAGCAGCAGGTCAGCGGCCAGGTGCGCCGCGAGGAGCTCGCACTGGACGACGACACCGCCCGCCGCTGACCTGCCCGGTCCCGTCCCGGCGCGCTGCCGGGACGGGCCGCGGACCCGTGCAGCCGCTGTGATCCCCTGCGTCAGGGTGGCGTCCGGGCGCCCGGCACGGGAGGCTCGACCCTGATGGACACACGCGCGATCGGCCTCCCCTCGGACGTGCAGGACTGGATCACCGGCCGCGGGCTCGAGGTCGTGCTGATCGTGATCGGCTCGGTGCTGCTGGCCCGCTTCGCCACCTGGGTCGGTGACCGGATCACCACCCGCATCGACCAGGCGTCCACCGGCGGCGACGCGCTGGTGCGCTCGGAGGCGGCCAAGCACCGGCACTCGGTCACCCAGGTGCTGCGCTGGGTGGCGATCGTGCTGATCTACACGCTGGCCGTGATCCTGGTCCTCGACCGGCTGGGCGTCCCGGTCACCGGGCTGACGCTGCCGGCGACCGTGCTCGGTGTCGGTCTGGGCTTCGGCGCGCAGCGGATCGTCCAGGACCTGCTGGCCGGCTTCTTCATCATCACCGAGCGGCAGTACGGCTTCGGGGACGTCGTGTCGATCACCGCGACCGGCGCCGCGACCGAGGCGACCGGCACCGTGGAGGACGTCACCCTGCGGATCACCCGGCTGCGCTCGAGCAACGGCGAGGTGATCACCGTGCCCAACGGCCAGATCGTCAAGGTGGTCAACCTGTCGCGGGACTGGGCGCGAGCCGTGGTCGACGTCCCGGTGCAGGCCACCACCGACGTCAACCGGGTCAACGAGATCCTGCACGCGGTGGGCACGCAGGCCTTCGCCGACCCCGACCTGAAGCCGCTGCTGCTGGACGAGCCCAGCGTGATGGGCGTGGAGAGCCTCGGCCTGGACCAGGTCAACCTGCGCATGGTGGCCCGCACGCTGCCCGGCAAGCAGTTCGAGGTGGGCCGGGACCTGCGCGCCCGCGTCGTGAAGGAGTTCCGCCGGGCCGGCCTGATCGTCGACTCCAGCCTGAGCACCGACGGCGACGGGGACCACCGGCAGGGCAGCACGCCTGCGTCCGCGGGTGCACCGGCGAGCACGGCGCCGTCCACCACGATGATCCCCCGCACGCCCCCGCCCGCGAAGAAGACGACGAGGGAGCGCACGTGACCGGCCCCGAGGGCTCCGGCGCCGAGCGTGGTGCACCCACCCGGGCCGTCCCCGCCGCCGGGACGGGGCAGAGCGCGGCGTCGCCGCCCACCCCGAACGCGGTGCGGGCCTGGCTGGACCGGGTGCCGGCGAGGCTGGGCCGGGCCCGCACCTCCACGGTCGTGCTGTGCCTGCTCTTCCTGGCCTCCTACACCCTGTACCTCAACGTCCGGCCGTACGTGCCGCCCGCACCGGGCACCACGCAGACGTCGGTGGACCAGCCGGTGCCCGCCCCGGCACCGGCGCCGGAGACCACCAGCGAGGCGCCGGCCACGCCGACCGCGACCACGCCCCGCAGCACGTCGGAGGCACCGGCCACGACCACCGAGCCGGAGACCCCGACGTCCACCTCGGCGGAGGAGAGCACCCCGACCGGCACCTCCGGGTCCGCGACACCCACGTCCGGGGCGCCGGAGACCAGCGCTCCACGCACCTCGGCGCCCGCACCGACCAGCCAGGCACCCGACGACGTGCCGGGGGACGACGCCGGGTCCACCGGCTGAGGGGCCGTTGCGGGGGGCAGCGTCCGAGCGGCCGTGCCCGGAGGCGATGTCCGCCGCGGCGACGGTGCCGGTGCCGGGCATGGCCGCGGGGACCCGCTGGGGCGTCTACCCGGCCGCCGCACTCGCCGACGGCGTCCGCTCGGTGCCCTCGGTCCCGGTGGGCCTGCCCGGGGAGGTCGTCGGTGCGCTGGACCTCTACGCCACCGCGCCGCCGGTCTTCGGCCCGGAGGCGGGAGATCGAGCTGCTGCGCTGGGCGGCGCAGGCCGCCGGCTCGCCGTCGGCGACCGGCGCGGTGACCAGCCGGCCGGCGCGCCGACCTCGCGCTCCACCATCGACCAGGCGATCGGCATCCTCGTGGCCCGGCAGTGGTGCTCCGCCGGCGCCGCGTTCGAGGTCCTGCGGCGCGGGTCCCAGGGGTGCGACGTCGAGCTGCGCACGCTCGCCGCCGACGTCGTGCGGTCGGTGGGCGGGGTCGGGCCCGGAGGCCCGCCACTGGCACCCGGCGACCGACCGGCGGTCAGCGCGCCGGGGCGCCGAGCACCCGGAGCAGCAGCCGGGGCTCCCCCGGCCAGGCCGCCAGCACCCGCTCGCGCGGGATGCTCCGGGCCGCGTAGCGGAACAGCAGCACCACCGCGACGACGTCGTCCAGCGGGCCGATCACCGGCAGGAACTCCGGCAGCAGGTCGATCGGCGAGAGCACCCACAGCACCGCCACCCCCAGCGCCACCTTCGCCCGGCGGGGCACCGCGCCGTCCCGGCGCAGGGTGCGGGCGGTGCTCACGCAGGCCGGCAGGAACTCCAGCACCTCGCGCAGCAGCCCGGGCGGCAGCCGCTTGGCGAGCACCACCATGACCAGGCAGAGCAGCGCCCACACCGCCACGGCCACCCCGGCGACGACCAGCCACCTCACGGCGCGGGCCGGCCGAACGAGGTGATCACGGCGACGCCGGGGGCCCGGCCGACCTCAGCGAGCGCGGCGCCCGCGCCGTCCAAGTCCAGCTCGCGGGTGACCAGCGCGGCAGGGTCGAGCCGGCCGGCCTCGATCAGCGAGAGCATCGCCGGGTAGTCGCCCGCGGCCATCCCGTGGCTGCCCAGCACCGCGAGCTCCCCGGCCACCACCAGCTCCATCGGCACCGCGGGCCGGCCCAGCGACGGCGGCAGCAGCCCCACCTGCACGTGCCGGCCGCGTGGCCGCAGCGAGCGGATCGAGTCCAGGCAGGTGGCCGGGGAGCCCAGGCAGTCCAGCGAGACGTGCACGCCGCCCCCGGTCAGCTCGCGCACCGCTGCCACCACGTCGCCCACCCGGCCACTTCCGCGGAAAGGGCCGTCGTCCGGCCGGCCACTTCCGCGGAAAGGGCCGTCGTCCGGCCGGCCACTTCCGCGGGAAGGGCCGCCCTCCACCCGGCCACTTCCGCGGAAAGGGCCGTCGTCCGGCCGGCCACTTCCGCGGGAAGGGCCGTCGTCCGCCTGGCCGCCCACGTCGAGCGTGTGCTCGGCGCCCATCGCCCGGGCCAGGGCCAGCGCACCCGGGCTGACGTCGACGGCCACGACGCGGGCGCCCACGGCCACCGCGACCTGCACCGCCGACAGGCCCACCCCGCCGCAGCCGTGCACCGCCACCCACTCCCCCGGGCGCACCCGGCCCACCCCGGTCACCGCCCGGAACGCGGTGGCGAACCGGCAGCCCAGCGCGGCAGCCGTGCGGGCGGGCAGCCCGTCGGGCAGCGCCACCAGGTTGACGTCGGCGGCGTCCAGCGCGACCAGCTCGGCGAAGGAACCCCAGTGCGTGAACCCGGGCTGGGTCTGTCGCAGGCAGACCTGGCCGTCGCCGTCCCGGCAGGGCGGGCAGCTGCCGCAGGCACACACGAACGGCACGGTCACCCGGACGCCCACCGACCAGCGCCGCACCCCCGCACCCACGGCGGCCACGGTGCCGGCGAGCTCGTGCCCGGGCACGTGCGGCAGCACCACGTCGGGGTCGTGCCCGGACCAGGCGTGCCAGTCGCTGCGGCACACCCCGGTGGCCTCCACCCGGACGACGACACCGTCGGTGGCCGGGGACGGGTCGGGCACCTGCCGCACGACCAGCGGGCCGCCGAACTCCTCGAAGACCAGTGCGCGCACACCCAGAGACTGCCGCACGCGCGATGTCCTATCATCGCGGTGGCTCACGAGAGGCAGCGACAAGCACCTGGCTTGCTGCCCGGCAACCTCTACTCCGTCTGAGGTGCTCCCAGGGGAAGAGCCGGTCGGACGGCACCCGCCGCCCGGCAAGGACGGAGCTCCGTGCGCCGCGGGACTCCGCTGATCACAGGAGGCCATGGCGCATGTCCGACCCGCAGAGCTGGAGCTTCGAGACCCGGCAGATCCACGCCGGCACGAGCCCCGACCCCACCACCGGCGCCCGCGCGCTGCCCATCTACGCCACGACCAGCTACCAGTTCCGCGACAGCCAGCACGCCGCGGACCTGTTCGCCCTCGCCGAGATGGGCAACATCTACACCCGGATCATGAACCCGACGCAGGACGCGCTGGAGCAGCGCGTCGCGTCCCTGGAGGGCGGCGTCGCCGCGCTGGCCGTCTCGTCGGGGCAGGCCGCGGAGACCCTCGCGATCCTCAACCTGGCCGAGGCCGGTGACCACATCGTGGCGTCGGCGTCGCTCTACGGCGGCACGTACAACCTGCTGCACCACTCGCTGCCGAAGATGGGCATCACCGTCTCCTTCGTCGAGGACCCCGACGACCCGGCGGCCTGGCAGGCGCTGGTGCAGGAGAACACCAAGGCCCTCTACGCCGAGACGATCGGCAACCCCAAGGGCGACGTGCTGGACATCGCCGCGGTCGCCGAGGTCGCGCACCGCAACGAGATCCCGCTGATCGTGGACAACACGGTGGCCACGCCGTTCCTCATCCGGCCCATCGAGTTCGGCGCCGACATCGTGGTGCACTCGGCCACCAAGTACCTGGGCGGGCACGGCACCGCCGTCGCCGGGATCATCGTCGACAGCGGCAACTTCGACTGGTCCCGCGGCAAGTTCCCCGGCTTCACCACCCCGGACCCGACCTACCACGGTGTGGTCTACAAGGACCTGGGCGCACCCGCGTTCGCGCTCAAGGCCCGGGTGCAGCTGCTGCGCGACCTGGGCCCGGCCATCTCGCCGTTCAACGCGTTCCTCGTCGTCCAGGGCATCGAGACGCTGTCGCTGCGGATGGAGCGGCACATCGCCAACGCGCAGCGGGTCGCCGAGTGGCTGGAGGCGCGCGACGAGGTGCAGTCGGTGCACTACGCCGGGCTGCCGTCCTCGCCGTGGCACGCGGCGGGCAAGAAGTACGCGCCCCGGGGCACCGGCGCGGTGCTGGCCTTCGAGATCGTGGGCGGCGTCGAGGCCGGCAAGGCGTTCGTGGAGGCCCTGGAGCTGCACAGCCACGTGGCCAACATCGGCGACGTGCGCAGCCTGGTCATCCACCCGGCGTCGACCACGCACTCCCAGCTGACCCCGGAGGAGCAGCTCACCACCGGCGTCACCCCCGGCCTGGTGCGCCTGGCCGTCGGGCTGGAGGGCATCGACGACATCCTCGCCGACCTGGACGCCGGCTTCCGCGCGGCGAAGACCAGCTGACGTGACCGTCGTCCGGGGTGCCGGGACGGCGCCCCGGACGACGGCCCGCTCCGGCGGCTGGGTCGAGGGCGACCCGACCGGCGACCGCCAGCTCCTCGACCTCGACGGACCGTTCCGTCTCGAGCGGGGCGGGGAGCTGCCGGCCGTGCGGGTGGCCTACGAGACGTGGGGCGAGCTCGCCCCGGACGCCGGCAACGCGGTGCTGGTCGAGCACGCGCTCACCGGCGACAGCCACGTCACCGGGCCGACCGGGCCGGGCCAGCCCACGCCGGGCTGGTGGGACGGTCTGGTCGGCCCCGGCGCGCCGCTGGACACCGACCGCCTGTTCGTCGTGTGCGCCAACGTGCTGGGCGGCTGCCAGGGCACCACCGGGCCGTCGTCCCGGGCGCCGGACGGGGCACCGTGGGGCTCGCGCTTCCCCGCCGTCACCATCGGCGACCAGGTGGCCGTGGAGGCCGCGCTCGCCGACGCGCTGGGGATCGGCCGGTGGGCCGCCGTCGTCGGGGGCTCGATGGGCGGCATGCGGGTGCTGGAGTGGGCGGTCTCCCGGCCCGACCGGGTCGAGGCTCTGTTCTTCCTCGCCTCCGCCGCCGCGGCGAGCGCCGACCAGATCGGCACCCAGACCACCCAGCAGACCGCCATCCGCAGCGACCCCCGCTGGGCCGGCGGCGACTACCCCGCCGGGGAGGGCCCGGTCGACGGGCTGGGCACCGCCCGGCGGATCGCGCACCTCACCTACCGCAGCGCCGCCGAGCTGGAGCAGCGCTTCGGCACCCACGTGCAGGACGACGGCCGGTTCGCCGTCGCCTCCTACCTCGACCACCACGCCGCCAAGCTGGCCGGCCGCTTCGACGCCGGCAGCTACGTGGTGCTCACCGAGGCGATGAACACCTGGGACGTCGGCCGGCACCGCAGTGGCGTGGAGGCCGCGCTGAGCCGGGTCACCGCCCGCGCCACGGTCGCCGGCATCGACAGCGACCGGCTGTACCCGGTCGCCCAGCAGCAGCGGGTGGCCGACGCGCTCGGCGTCGGCCTGCGCGTGGTGCCGTCGACGCACGGGCACGACGGGTTCCTGATCGAGCTGGACGCCGTCGGCGCTCTGGTGCGGGAGCTGCTCGGCACCTGAGCGACGCGCACGTCGCACAGCCTGTGGACAGCGCGGGCACGGGCCGCCCACACAGGACACAACCGCAGGTCACAGGCCTGACAGCCGGCTCCGGGCGCTCAGCCGGCGGGCGCATACTCGCCGTCGCCCGCGGTCGCGGACCATCGCCGCCAGCGTCTGGAGTCCCGCGTGACGATCGCCCCCAGCATCATCGTGCACCGGCCGAGTGCCGTCCCCGCCCCGGCGCGGGGATCACGGCTGGGCATGCTGCTGCGAACCACCGACCACAAGACGATCGGCCTGATGTACCTGGCCACGTCGTTCACCGTGTTCGTCGTCGCCGGGGTCATGGCGCTGCTCATGCGCGGCGAGCTGGCCCGGCCGGGGCTGCAGTACCTGTCCCCCACGCAGTACAACGAGCTGTTCACCATGCACGGCACGCTGATGCTGCTGTTCTTCGCCACCCCGCTGTTCTTCGCCTTCGCGAACCTGATCATGCCGCTGCAGATCGGGGCGCCCGACGTGGCGTTCCCGCGGCTTAACGCGCTGTCCTACTGGCTGTTCTTCTTCGGCGTGCTCATCGTGCTGAGCGGCCTGCTCACCCCCGGGGGCGCCGCCGACTTCGGCTGGACCGCCTACTCCCCGCTGTCGGACATCACCAACTCCCCCGGCGCCGGCGGCGACCTGTGGATCACCGGGCTGGTGGTCAGCGGCCTCGGCACGATCCTCGGCGGGGTCAACTTCATCGCGACCATCGTCTGCCTGCGGGCGCCCGGGATGACCATGTTCCGGATGCCGGTCTTCGTGTGGGCGACGTTCGTGACCGCCGTGCTGATCCTGCTGGCGTTCCCGATCCTGACCTCGGCCCTGATGGCGCTGCTGGCCGACCGGCACCTGGGCGCGCAGGTGTTCAGCGCGGCGAACGGCGGGCCCATCCTGTGGCAGCACCTGTTCTGGTTCTTCGGCCACCCCGAGGTCTACATCATCGCGCTGCCGTTCTTCGGGATCATCTCCGAGGTGGTCCCGGTGTTCAGCCGCAAGCCGCTGTTCGGCTACAAGGGCATGATCTTCGCCCTGATCGGCATCGGCGCGCTGTCGGTGAGCGTGTGGGCCCACCACATGTTCGCCACCGGGGTGGTGCTGCTGCCGTTCTTCTCCTTCCTGACGTACCTGATCGCCGTCCCGACCGGCATCAAGTTCTTCAACTGGATCGGCACCATGTGGCGCGGGCAGATCACCTTCGAGGCACCGATGCTCTTCGCCGTCGGCTTCATGATCACCTTCCTGCTCGGTGGCCTCACCGGCGTGCTGCTGGCCAGCCCCCCGCTGGACTGGCAGGTGACCGACTCCTACTTCGTCGTCGCGCACTTCCACTACGTCGTGTTCGGCACGGTCGTGTTCGCCGCCTACGCGGGCATCTACTTCTGGTTCCCCAAGATGTGCGGCCGGATGATGGACGAGCGGCTGGGCAAGCTGCACTTCTGGCTCACCTTCATCGGCTTCCACGCCACCTTCCTGGTGCAGCACTGGCTGGGCTCGGAGGGCATGCCGCGCCGCTACGCCGACTACCTGCCCACCGACGGATTCACCACGCTGAACACGTTCTCGACGATCGGGTCGTTCGTCCTCGGCGCCTCGACGATCCCCTTCTTCTACAACGTCGTGACGTCCTGGAAGTACGGGCAGCCGGCCCTGCGCGACGACCCGTGGGGCCACGGCAACTCCCTGGAGTGGGCCACGTCCTCGCCGCCCCCGCGGCACAACTTCATCGAGATCCCGCGCATCCGGTCCGAGCGGCCCGCCTTCGACCTGCACCACCCGCACCTCAGGGAGCGGCTGCTGACCGAGGCACACGCCGGACGCCGGGACACCGCACCCCACTGACCCGCTCGGTCACCCCCCGGACGCGGCGCCCCGTCGACAAGTCGTGCCGGCGGGGTGGGGTCGGCGGCCGCGGGACAACGGTCCTGTGACAGGTGAGCGCGCCACCCGTGGCGCGGCGGGTCCGCACAGCAGACTCCCGGACACCGAGTCGCGCACCCGCGCCCGGTCGCGGACGTCGACGGGACGGCGTGCCGCGTGGTGCGGAGGCACCCCCGTCCCGCAGACCGAGGAGACGCCATGGGACACACCGCCGAGACCAGCCGCCGGGGCAGCTGGTTCACCGACCGGCCCCTGGCCGTGAAGATGGGCGCGTCCCTCGCACTGCTCGGCACGGTGGCCGTCGGCGTCACCGTGCTCGCCGTCGACAAGATCGACACCCTCGCCGCGGCCGAGGTGAAGCTGAACGAGGGCAGCATCGTGCCGCTGGACACCCTGGGGAAGCTGCAGCGCACCTTCCAGGGCGACCGGGCGCGGTACATCCTGTACGCGCTCTCCGACGAGGCCACCCGCGCCGAGCTGCGCCCCGACCTCGCCGAGCGGCGGCAGACGCTGCTGGACCAGGAGCAGGCCTACCTGGACACCCTCGGCGACCCCGGCGACTTCGACCCCGTGCACGACCAGCTGACCGCCTACTACACCCTGGTCGACCAGCAGGTGGTGCCCACCGCGGACGCCGGTGACCGGGTGACCAGCCTGGCTCTGGCCACCGGCCCGCTGGCCGAGGCCGGCCGGGCGACCTCCGACGCCTTCGGTGCCGAGCAGGCCCGGCAGGGCATCGACGCGACCGCCGACGCGGAAGCCGGCCTCGCCGAGGCCACCAGCGCCCGGCGCACCCTCTGGATCGCGCTGGCCGTCGGCATGGTGCTGGCCGGGGTGCTCGCCACCGTCGTCGTCCGGCAGGTGCTGCGCGCCGTCCGCTCGGTGCAGGCGTCCCTGGAGGCGCTCGCCGAGGGTGACCTCACGGTCGAGCCGGAGGTGCGGTCCGGCGACGAGCTCGGCCGGATGGCCGCCGGCCTGGGCACCGCGCTGGCCGGGCTGCGCCGGGTGATGAGCTCCGTGGTCGCCTCCGCCGAGGCCGTGGCCGCGTCCTCGGAGGAGCTGAGCGCGTCCGCGGCCCAGATCAGCGCATCGGCGAACGAGACCAGCGCCCAGTCCGGCGTCGTGTCCACCGCCGCCGACGAGGTGTCGCGCAACGTCGGCACCGTGTCCGCGGGTGCCGAGCAGATGGGCGCCAGCATCCGGGAGATCAGCCAGAACGCCAACGAGGCCGCCCGGGTCGCCGCCAGCGCCGTCGCCGAGGCCGAGACCACCAACGGCACCGTGCTCAAGCTCGGCGAGTCCTCGCGGGAGATCGGCGACGTCGTCAAGCTGATCACCTCCATCGCCGAGCAGACCAACCTGCTCGCCCTCAACGCCACCATCGAGGCGGCCCGGGCCGGGGAGGCCGGCAAGGGCTTCGCCGTCGTCGCCACCGAGGTCAAGGACCTCGCCCAGGAGACCGCCAAGGCCACCGAGGAGATCTCCCGCCGGGTGGTCGCCATCCAGGCCGACACCGCCGGCGCCGCCGAGGCCATCGGCCGGATCAGCGGCATCATCGGCTCCATCAACGACTACCAGCTGACCATCGCCAGCGCCGTCGAGGAGCAGACCGCCACCACCCAGGAGATGAGCCGCTCGGTGCTCGAGGCCGCCGCCGGCACCGGGGAGATCGCCCGGAACATCACCGGGGTGTCCGCGGCCGCCACCACCACCACCGAGGCCCTCGGCCAGACCCGGATCGCGGTCGACGAGCTGTCCCGGATGGCCAGCGACCTGCGGGGGACGGTGTCGCGCTTCCGGTATTGACGGTCGTCCTGCGGACTCCGACCGCGGCCAGGAGCGGTCCCCGGCTCGGGGTGAGCTGCTGCAGCCGCTCGCTCGGGGACCCTCCGGGTCCCGCTCGCTCGGGCACCACTCGGTGAGGTCCGGACGTCGGGGCGCCCGGTCGTCGCCGAGCGGGGGGCTGCCTAGGGTGGGTGGATGGGTTACGACGTGGTGGGGCTCCGGCAGCACTTCCCGCAGCTGCGGGGTGGGGCGGCGCACTTCGACGGGCCGGGGGGCACGCAGGTGCCCGACGTCGTCGCCGACGCCGTCCGGGACACGCTGCTGTCGCCGCTGGCCAACCGGGGGCGGGTGACCGCTGCCGAGCGCACCGCCGACGACGTGGTCACCGGCGCCCGATCGGCGATGGCCGACCTGCTCGGCGTCGACCCGCAGACCGTCGTCTTCGGCCGCAGCATGACCCAGCTGACCTACGACGCGGCCCGCACCCTCGCCCAGGACTGGGGCCCGGGCGACGAGGTCGTCGTCACCCGGCTCGACCACGACGCCAACATCCGGCCCTGGGTGCACGCCGCCGAGTCCGCCGGGGCCACCGTGCGCTGGGTGGGCTTCGACCCGGCCACCGGCGAGCTCACCGCCGACGACGTCGCCGCCCAGCTGTCCGAGCGCACCCGGCTCGTCGCGGTGACCGGCGCGTCGAACCTGATCGGCACCCGGCCCCCGCTGGCGGCCATCGGCGCGGCCGTGCACGCCGCCGGCGCCCTGTTCGCCGTGGACGGCGTGCACCTCACCGCGCACGCCCCGGTGGACGTCGCCGCCACCGGCGCCGACCTCTACGCCTGCTCGCCCTACAAGTTCCTCGGCCCGCACTGCGGCGTGCTCACCGGCCGTGCGGAACTGCTCGCCCGGATGCACCCGGCGAAGCTGCTGCCCTCCACCGACGCCGTCCCCGAGCGGTTCGAGCTCGGCACCCTGCCCTACGAGCTGCTCGCCGGGACCACCGCCGCCGTCGACCTGCTCGCCTCCCTCGGCCCTGCCCAGCCGCCCGGCGACGCGACCGACCGGCGCGCCCGCCTGCTGGCGTCGATGTCCGCGGTCGAGGAGCACGAGGACGCGCTGCGCCTGCGGCTGGAGCAGGACCTGGCCGCGCTGCCCGGCGTCACCCTGTGGTCCCGCGCGGCGCACCGCACCCCCACCCTGCTGCTCACCTTCGACGGCCGGGACGCCGCCGACGCGTACCGCTGGCTCGCCGACCGCGGGGTGAACGCCCCCGCCGGGTCGTTCTACGCCCTGGAGGCCTCCCGCTGGCTCGGCCTCGGCGACACCGGCGGCCTCCGCGCCGGCCTCGCGCCCTACACCGACGACGACGACGTCGACCGCCTCCTCGACGGCCTCCGCACCTTCCTGACCTCCCCCTGACCCGCCCGCGAGCAGTCAGCCGGTCAGCCGGTCAGCCGGTCACGATCGACACGAACAGCCCGCCAAGATGGCCATCTTGGCGGGCTGTTCGTGTCGATCGTGGCGGCGTGGCGCAGCGCGGCGCGGTGGGGCGGTGGGCGTCAGGGCATGCCGTCGCCGGGGGTGCTGCCGGACGGCGGCAGCGGCTGGGGGCGCACCCGGCGCACGTGCCGGGCGGAGATCAGCCGGTCGGTGTAGCTGATCGCGTTGCCCTGGATGTGCAGCATGTCGTCGTCGGTGGTGGGCCGCAGCACCTTCGCCGGCACCCCGGCGACCAGCGAGCGCGGCGGCACCTGGGTGCCCTGCGTGACGACGGCGCCCGCGGCCACGATCGACCCGGACCCGATGTGCGCGCCGTTCATCACCACGCTGCCCATCCCGATCAGGACGTCGTCGTCCACCCGCGCGCCGTGCAGCACCACGCGGTGCCCGACGGTCACCCCGCGGCCCACGATCAGCGGGGAACCGGGGTCGGAGTGCAGCGTGCACCCGTCCTGCACGTTGGAGTCCGCGCCGATCTCGATGCGCTCCAGGTCGGCGCGGGCCACGGCGCCGTACCAGATGCTGGAGCGGGCGCCCATCGTCACCGCGCCGACGACCACCGAGGTGGGGGCGAGGAAGGCGTCCGGGTGGATGACGGGTGCGCCGGAGTCGAGCTCGGCGATGAAGGGGTCGGTCACCGCACCTGCCTACCGCCCACCCGCCCCGCTGTCACCCCGAACCCCCCGCCCCTCCCCCGCCCCCGCCCCCAGGCCCGCGATCATGGACCTGCGTGAGCGACACCCCGGCGTGTCGCTCACGCAGGTCCATGATCACCGGCAGCAGAGCGGGCAGAGGCGGGGCGGAGCGGGTCAGAGGTCGATCTCGGCCTGCACGCGGGGGATCTGCGGGGGGAGCTCGCGGGCGAGGAAGCCCAGCCGGCCCACCGAGGCGGCCAGCCGCTCGCCGGCCCGGCCGTGCAGGTGGGCGGCCCACACCGCGGCCTGCTCGGCCTCGGCGCCGCGGGCGAGCAGGCCCGCGGTCACCCCGGCGCGCACGTCCCCGGAGCCGGAGACGCCGAGCCCGGCGCCGCCGTTCTCGTCCCGCCACAGCCGGCCGTCCGGCGCCGCGATCCAGGACGTCGCCCCGCCCAGGCCGACCGTGGCCTGCGCCTGGTCGGCGAGCTGCCGGGCGTGGCCGGCCGGGTCGTCGTCGACGTCGTCCTGGTCGACGTGCAGCGTGAGCGCCAGCTCCTTGGGGTTCGGGGTGAGCACCACGCGCCCGTCCAGGTGGTGCAGGCAGCTGGTGTCGTCGGTGACCGCGGCGAGCCCCAGCGCGTCCAGCACCAGGCCGGCCTGCAGGTCCGGCAGCAGCCGGCCGACCAGGTCGCTGGTCTGCCCGGTGTCCACCATCCCCGGCCCGACCAGCAGCGCCGAGCAGCTGCCGACCAGGTCCAGCAGCAGCTCCGCCGCGTCGGCGCGGATCGCCCCGGCGTCGGTCTCCGGCAGCCCGCGCACCAGCGCCTCCGGCAGGGCGAGCGCGGCGAGCCCGGCCACGCTGCGCGGGACGGCGACCTGCAGCTTGCCGGCCCCGGAGCGCAGTGCGGCCTCCGCGGCCAGCAGCACCGCGCCCAGGGTCTCCGAGCTGCCGCCGACCACGAGCACCGAGCCGCGGGACTCCTTGCCGCCGGTGGGCTCGGGCAGCCGCCAGTCCCGCAGCACCTGCGGGGAGACCAGCGTGGAGTCAGGCGGGCGCGGGGACATCGGGCTCCTCGGTCACGTCCTCGTCGGCGCGGTCCAGGTGGGCCACGCCGTTGAACTCGGTCAGCACCAGCCGGCCGCTGCCGTCGCTCTCGTACCGGGTCACCGACGCGTTGGCCACCTGCTCCCGGGCGTCCACCTCCAGCAGCTGCTGCTCGGTGAGCTCCTCCAGCACGTAGCGGAACACCATCACCACCGCCTGGTGCGCGACCATCACCAGCCGCTCGCCGTCGAGCTGCTGCGACTCCGTGGCCAGCAGGCTGCGCACCCGCAGGGCGACGTCGGCCCAGCTCTCCCCACCCGGCGGCCGGTAGTAGAACTTGCCGAGCAGCGCGCGGCGCTCGGCCTCGGCGGGGTGCTCGGCGCGGATGCCGGCGGCGGTCATGCCGTCGAAGGCGCCGAAGTCGCGCTCGCGCAGCCGCTCGTCGTAGCGGATCGCCAGGTCCAGCCCGGCCGCCCCGACGGCGCGCTGCGCGGTGGTGGCGGCACGCAGGAACGGCGAGCTGAGCACCGCCGTGGGCCGCTCCCCGTCCGGCAGGGTGCCGAGCCAGCGGCCCAGCGCGTCGGCCTGGCCCTGCCCGGTGTCCGACAGCGGCACGTCGGGGTCGCGGACGTCGAGTCCGAGCCGCACCGCGCCGCTCTCGTGCGCCCGCGCGTCGGCCACGTTGCCCTGGCTCTCGCCGTGGCGCACCAGCCAGAGCGCGCTCGGCCCGGGTCCCTGCGTCATGCCCCACCGCCCCCGCGTCGTCGTCCGGCCCACCCTGCCCTGTCCCCCGCCGATCCGCAGGACGACGGGTGCAACGACCGCTGGGTGCGCGGGATCAGTACTGCGGCAGCCACTCCGCGGCGTCGGGCCACACCGTCTCGCAGGGCACCCCGTCGGCGTCGGCGTCCATGGCCGCGGGCAGCTGCCAGAGGAACCAGTAGTCGACGGCGTCCTTGGCGCCCATGCCGCGCGCCTCGACGTCCTGGCAGAGCAGGTCCGGGGGCAGGTCGGAGACCTCGTCGAGGGCCACCACGGCGGAGTTCAGCAGCACCGGCGACACCTCCTCGGGGTACTCCCCCGCGATGTCCACCATGACCTGGTAGCCGCAGCGCTCCACGACCTCGTCGACGGTGGCGTCCAGCCAGGCGATCGCCTCGGGCGACCCGAACTCGGTGACCAGGCCACCCGGGAAGGCGCTGCCGGCGACGGCGTCGAAGGAGTCGACGGCGCTGGTGAACGGCGCGCAGGCCACGTCGACCGGGCTGACCCCCGGCGCGTCGTCCCCGGCCGGCTCGTCGGACACCGGCTCCTCGGTGGCCGGGGTCCCCGACGAGGTCGGCTCGTCGCAGGCCGCCCCCGTGCAGGGCGGCTGCGCACCCCCGCCGGCACCCGGCGCCGGGGTGCGCGAGGGCCGGGCGGACGTCTCCGCGGTGGCACCCGCAGCCGGGTCGGCGGACCCGTCGACGGTCTCCCCGCACCCGGCGACCAGCAGCAGCGCCGCCCCCAGCACCAGCGACCTCACGACCACCCCTCCGCAGCTCGCCCCCACGGGCAGCGGTGACCCTAGGGCAGCGCGCCGCCGCCGAACAGACCCCGGCGCACCCCCTCGACGGACGGCGCGGCAACCGCCAGGCTGGGCCGATGACGGTGCCCACGGACCTGGAGCAGCGCGCCTTCCCCGACGCCCCCGCGTTCGACGCCTGGCTGGCCGCCGAGGGCGCCCGCTCGCCGGGGATCTGGCTGAAGCTGGCCAAGAAGGGCACCGGTGTCCCGTCGGTGACCCCGGCCGAGGCCGTCGAGGTGGCGCTGTGCCACGGCTGGATCGACGGGCAGAGCAACCGGCTGGACCAGACGTGGTGGCTGGTGCGGTTCACCCCGCGGCGGGCCCGCAGCATCTGGTCGCAGAAGAACGTGCAGACCGTGGCCCGCCTGGTCGACGAGGGCCGGATGCGCCCGGCGGGGCTGGCCGCCGTCGAGGCCGCCCGGGCCGACGGGCGCTGGGACCGCGCGTACCCGGGCCCGGCCACGATGACCGTCCCGCCCGCTCTGGCCGCCGCGCTGGACGCCGAGCCCGCGCTGCGCGCCGCCTACGACGCCCTGGACCGGACCAACCGGTACGCGCTGTGCCACCGGGTGCACACCGCGGCCACCGAGGTCACCCGCGCGCGGCGGGTGGCGGCCGCCGTGCAGCTGCTGCGCGAGGGCCGCGGCCCGCACAGCTGACGACGTCCTCGTCAGTCGAAGGGTCTCGGCGCTACGCTTCCCACCGCGCCCTCCCGATCTGACGACGGATCCCGCAGACGAGGGCCGCCGACGAGGGAGCACCCCATGACCACCACCGAGCAGCCCGTGACCGCACCGGACTCGCCCTACGGCCCGGGGAGCACCGACCACCTGTGGCTGCACTTCTCCCGGATGGGCGGCTACGCCACCGCCCCGCCGCCGGTGATCGTGCGCGGTGAGGGCGTGCACATCTGGGACGACCGCGGCAAGCAGTACCTGGACGGGTTGAGCGGGCTGTTCGTCGTCCAGGCCGGGCACGGGCGCCGGGAGCTGGCCGAGGCCGCCGCGAAGCAGGCCGAGACGCTGGCGTTCTTCCCGCTGTGGTCCTACGCGCACCCGGCCGCGATCGAGCTGAGCCACCGGCTGGCCGCCGCGGCCCCGGGCGACCTGAACCGGGTCTTCTTCACCACCGGCGGCGGCGAGGCGGTCGAAACGGCGTGGAAGGCGGCCAAGCAGTACTTCAAGCTGACGGGCAAGCCGCACAAGCACAAGGTGATCAGCCGGGCGGTGGCCTACCACGGCACCACGCAGGGAGCGCTGTCGATCACCGGCGTCCCGGCGATGAAGCAGGACTTCGAGCCACTGGTGCCCGGCGCCTTCCGGGTGCCGAACACCAACATCTACCGCGCGCCGTACTTCGGTGACGACCCGAAGGCCTTCGGCCGGTGGGCCGCCGACCAGATCGAGCAGGCCATCGAGTTCGAGGGCCCGGACACCGTGGCCGCGGTGTTCCTGGAGCCGGTGCAGAACGCCGGCGGCTGCTTCCCGCCGCCGCCCGGCTACTTCGACCGGGTGCGCGAGATCTGCGACCGGCACGACGTGCTGCTGGTCAGCGACGAGGTCATCTGCGCCTTCGGCCGGCTGGGCACCACGTTCGCCTGCGAGAAGTTCGGCTTCGTGCCGGACATGATCACCTGCGCCAAGGGGATGACGTCGGGCTACTCGCCGATCGGCGCCATGATCGCCAGCGACAAGGTCATGGAGCCGTTCCTGCAGGGCACCACCACGTTCCCGCACGGCTACACGTTCGGCGGGCACCCGGTGTCCTCGGCGGTGGCGCTGGCCAACCTGGACGTGTTCGAGCGGGAGGGCCTGAACCAGCACGTGCTGGAGAACGAGGGCGCCTTCCGCCGCACCCTGGAGAAGCTGCTCGACCTGCCGATCGTCGGCGACGTGCGCGGCGACGGGTACTTCTACGGGATCGAGATGGTCAAGGACAAGGCCACCAAGGAGACCTTCGACGCCGCGGAGAGCGAGCGGCTGCTGCGCGGGTACCTGTCCAAGGCGCTGTTCGAGGCCGGCCTGTACTGCCGCGCCGACGACCGCGGCGACCCGGTCATCCAGCTCGCGCCGCCGCTCACCTCCGGTCAGCAGGAGTTCGACCAGATCGAGGAGGTCCTGCGCAGCGTGCTGACCGAGGCCTGGGCCCGCCTCTAGGCAGCGCGGTGGACGACGGGGCAGGCCGGAGCTGGGACCCGACGCTGTACGCGGGCAGCGCCGCGTACTACGCCACCGGCCGGGTCGGCTACCCGGCCGAGCTCGCCGGCGCGCTGGCCGGGGCGCTCGGCTGGGACGGGACGGGGCGGCTGCTCGACGTCGGCTGCGGGCCGGGATCGCTGACCCTGCTGCTCGCGCCGTGGTTCGCCGAGACCGTCGGCCTGGACGCCGACGCCGACATGCTGCGCGAGGCCGAGCGGGCCGCCGCCGCGGCCGGCGTGCGCGCCGTCCGCTGGCGGCAGCTGCGCGCCGAGGAGCTGCCGGCCGACCTGCCACCCGTCGACGTGGTCACCTTCGCCCAGTCCTTCCACTGGCTGGACCGGCCCCGCGTCGCGGCCACGGTGCGGGACATGCTCACCCCGGGTGGGGTCGTCGTCCACGTGGGTGCCACGACGCACGAGGGCATCGACCCCGACGGCCCGCTGCCCTGGCCGCGGCCGCCCCGCGCCGAGATCGCGCAGCTCGTACGGCGCAGGCTCGGTCCCGCCCGGCGGGCCGGGCAGGGCGTGGTCACCGGGACGCCGGGCGACGAGGACGCCGTCTACCGCGCGGCGGGGTTCACCGGGCCGCAGCGGCTGGAGGTGCCCGGCCGGGTGGTGGAGCGGAGCCTGGACGAGGTCGCCGCCTCGGTGCACTCGCTGTCCAGCTCGGCACCGCACCTGTTCGGCGACCGGTTCGCCGAGCACGACGCCGAGCTGCGCGCCCTGCTCGCCCGGGCCAGCCCCAGCGGCCGCTTCAGCGAGCAGATGCGCTCGATCTCGCTGCGCGTCTGGCGCCCGGTCTGACGGCGTCGGTGCTACCCGGCCTCGGCGGGGACGCAGAGCACCGGGCGGGTGGACAGGTGCAGCAGCTTGTAGCTCACCGACCCCAGGAAGGCACCGCGCAACGGGCTCTCGCCGTAGGTGCCGACCACGATGACCCGCGCGTCGTGCCGGTCGGCGGCGTCCAGCAGGGCCGCGACGGGCTTGGCGTCCAGCACCTCGACGACGGTGCGCACCCCGGCCGCGTCCGCCTCGGCCACGGCGTGCGCGACGGCGGTGCCGCCGACCTCGGCCAGTGCCCGGGCGTGCTCGCCCGACTCCTCCCCGACGGTGCCGGGTGGGGCGGCGCCGTAGACCAGGACCAGCGGCTCGTCGAGGCGGCCGGCCAGGTCGATCGACATCTGCAGCGCCCGGCGGGCACCCGGCGACTCGTCGTAGCCCAGCACGATGCTCACGGGTTCTCGGTCCTCACGGTGGTCGGGTCGGTGGGTCGTGCGCCGGTCACGGGGCGGGGTCGACGACGCTGGCTCCGGACCGGCCGGCGGCGACGTCGGCCTCGAGCCGGTCGGCCGTCGTCCGCTGCTCGGTCCAGAAGCGGCGGTCCCGCACCCGCCAGCACAGCATGACGACGATGCCGAGGGCGAAGATGCCGATGCCGATCACCAGCGGCGGGCCCAGGCCGAACCAGGCGACGCCGCTGTCGGAGTTGGCCGGGTCGGACAGGTCGCCGATCGACTCGACGAGCAGCCAGATCAGCAGGCCCGCACCGACCAGCGGACCCACCCCGATGAGCAGCGCGTCCCTCACGCTGCGGGTCAGCCGGTCCCGGTGGAACACCGCGCAGGCGATGCCGGTCAGCGAGTAGTAGAAGGCGATCAGCAGCGAGAGCGCCGTGATGGAGTCGAACAGGGCGTTCTCGCTGATCAGGTTGACCACGACGTACCAGGCGCTGGCGATGCCGGCGACCGTCCAGGTGGACACGTCCGGGGTGCGGAACCGGGGGTGGATCCGGGCCAGCCCGGGCGGCAGCGCGTGCCGGCGGGCCATCGACAGCCCGGTGCGCGAGGCCGGCAGGATCGTGGTCTGGGTGGAGGCGATGGCCGAGGTGGAGATCGCCAGCAGCAGCACCCAGTCCCAGCCGCCCAGCACGTCCCGGGCCAGCAGGACGAAGAGGTCCTCGGCCTCCTCGGCGTTGGCCTCCAGGTAGTCGGTGCCGCTGTACACCAGCACCGCGTAGGCGACCGCGAGGTAGGTGACCAGCAGGACGACGGTGGAGACCACCCCGGCCCGGCCCGGCGCAGACGCCGAGTCCTGGGTCTCCTCGGTCAGGTTGACCGCCGACTCCCAGCCCCAGTAGATGAACACGCCGAGCAGCAGGCCCCCGGTGAGCGCGGCGCCACCGGCCCCGAAGGGGTTCAGCCAGGACCAGGACGGCGACAGGCCGCCGCCCTCCACGGCGTCGCCACCCAGGCCCTTGACCAGCGCCACCGCCGCGAACGCCAGCAGGGCCACCACCTGGGCGATGATCAGCACGTTCTGGAACCGCGCGCTGACCTCGGTGCCGATCACGCAGACCGCGGTCATGGCCAGGATGAGCAGCACGCTCAGCGTGCGCACCGCCCACGTGGTGTCGGCGATCCCGTCCAGCTGCAGGGACAGCAGGCCGAACCGGACGCCGACCTCGGCCAGCGACCCGATGACGAGCACGCCGGTCATCGAGATGGCCCAGCCGCCCAGCCAGCCGAACCAGGGCCCCATCGCCCGGGTGACCCAGGAGAACGTCGTCCCGCAGTCCTGGTCGGCGCGGTTCAGGTAGTAGAACGCTGAGGCGATGAGCAGCATCGGCAGGAACGAGGCCAGGAACACCCCGGGGGCGTAGACGCCGACCAGGGCCACGACCGCGCCCATCACGGCGGCCAGCGAGTAGGCGGGCGACGTCGACGCGAGGCCGATCACGAGGGCGTCGACGAAGCCGATGGCCCCTCGGCGCAGCTCTGCCGGGGCACGGTCCGGGCTCGTCATGCGACGGTTATCGCAGCCGGAGAGCCATTGCACAAGGTCTCTCGTGGGTGGACGCCCTCCCGACGACGGAAGTCGTCGCTAGGGTGGCGCCACCCACGAAAGGGGCAGTCATGCGGATCCTGCTCGTCGGCGCCGGTGGCGTCGGGAGTGCGCTGACCGGCATCGCCGCCCGGCGCCCGTTCTTCGACACCCTGGTGGTGGCCGACTTCGACCTCGCCCGGGCGGAGAAGGCGGTGGCCGCCACCGGCGACCCGCGGTTCACCGCCGCTCGGGTCGACGCCACCGACGAGGACGCCGTCCGGGCACTGCTGGCCGAGCACTCCTGCGACGTGCTGGTCAACGCCACCGACCCGCGCTTCGTGATGCCGCTGTTCCGGGCGGCGCTGGCGGCGGGCACCCACTACCTGGACATGGCGATGTCGCTGTCGCACCCGCACCCCGACCACCCGCACACGCTGACCGGGGTGAAGCTCGGCGACGAGCAGTTCGCGCTGGCCGCCGAGTGGGAGCGGGCCGGCCGGCTGGCCCTGGTGGGCATCGGCGTGGAGCCCGGGCTGTCCGACGTGTTCGCCCGCTACGCCGCCGACCACCTGTTCTCCCACATCGTCGAGCTCGGTGTGCGCGACGGCTCGGACATCACCGTCCGCGGTCACGACTTCGCCCCGTCCTTCAACATCTGGACGACGATCGAGGAGTGCCTGAACCCGCCGGTGGTGTGGGAACGCGAGCGGGGCTGGTTCACCACGCCGCCGTTCAGCGAGCCGGAGGTGTTCGAGTTCCCGGAGGGCATCGGGCCGGTCGAGTGCGTCAACGTGGAGCACGAGGAGGTCCTGCTCATGCCCCGCTGGGTGCAGGCCGAGCGGGTGACCTTCAAGTACGGCCTGGGCGCGGAGTTCATCGGCGTGCTCAAGGCCCTGCACGCCACCGGCCTGGACTCGACGACGCCGATCCGGGTCGGCGGGGTCGAGGTGTCACCGCGCGACGTGGTGGCCGCCGCACTGCCCGACCCGGCCGGCCTGGGCGAGCTGATGACCGGCCGGACCTGCGCCGGGCTGTGGGTGACCGGCACCGGCACCGACGGCGAGCCGCGGGAGGTCTACCTCTACCACGTGGTGGACAACGAGTGGTCGATGCGGGAGTACGGCGCCCAGGCCGTGGTCTGGCAGACGGCGGTCAACCCGGTGGTCGCCCTGGAGCTGCTGGCCACCGGCGCCTGGACCGGCAGCGGCGTGCTCGGCCCGGAGGCCTTCGACGCCGTCCCGTTCCTGGACCTGCTCACCGCCTACGGCAGCCCCTGGGGCATGCGCGAGGGATGAGGACCCCCTCGCCCCCCACCACTCGCACGCTCGCGGCGGGACCCTACGAGGGAGCCGTCACGCGGTGACGCGGCGGGCGCCGACGTAGCCGGACTTGTCCACGCTGGTCACCGCGACCGGGCGGCCGGTGACGCTGGAGTGCACCATCTGGCCGTTGCCGATGTACATGCCCACGTGGCTGACCGGGGAGTAGAAGAACACCAGGTCACCGGGCTGCAGGTCGGCGCGGGACACCGGGGTGCCCATCTGCGACTGGCTGCGGCTGGAGTGCGGCAGCGACACCCCGGCCGCGGCGTAGGCGAACATGGTCAGCCCGGAGCAGTCGAAGCCGTTCGGGCCGACGGCGCCGACCACGTAGGGGTCACCGACCTGGGCCAGCGCGGTCTGCACGGCGACGCCGGCGGCCTCGGTGGGCGCGGCGGCGGCGGAGGCCGTCACGGCGGCGGCGGTGGGCGCGGCCAGCGTCGGGCCGGCCAGGACGGTGGTGACCCGCTCGCGCTGCGCGGCGGTGAGCCGGGCGAAGTCGGCCTCGTAGCCGTCCTGCTGGGCCTGCAGGTCGCGCTGCTGGCCCTCCAGCGTGGCGACCGTGCCCTGCGCGGCCGCGGCGGCGGCGTCGGCGGCGGCCTGGGCGTCCAGCGCGGTGCGGCGGGCCGCGGCGACCTGGGTGATCATGTCGTCGGTCTCGGCGGCGAGCACGTCGAGCATGCCCAGCTGCTGCACGAGGTCGTCGGCGGAGCTGCTGGTGAGCAGCACCTCCAGGCGGGAGCGGTGGTTGCCGGCGTAGCCGTGCTGGGCGATGGCCCGCAGCTGCGGGGCGAAGGCGTCGACGGCGGCCTGGGCGGTGGCGGCCTGGCCGGCGGCGACCTCGGCGGCGGCCAGCTGCTGGCCGGCCAGCTCGCGGGCCTCGTTGACCTGCTCGGCCAGCGCCTCGAGCTGCTGGCCGGAGCGGGCGACCAGCGTGGCCGCCTCAGCCGCGGTGCTGGGCTCGGCAGCCGGGGCGGGGGCGGCCGGAGCGGGGGCGGCCGGGGCGGCGGGCGTGGCGGACGCCGTCGGGGCGCAGACGGTCACCGCGATGCCGACGGTGAGCGCCAGCGCGGCAGAGCGGGCCCAGGATCGGGCCGTCGTCCGGTTGCGGTCCACCGTGGTCCTCCGTGCTCGTCGGTCGACGCGGAGGGCGATCCACCGCGTGTCGTGACGAACCGTAGGGCGACACACCGAGATCGTGTGCACGCCACGCGGGGCGGACCGAAGAACCTCTTGACGAGCCGCGAACCGTGTGCTGGGTCGCGGGGAGGTCAGTCCCAGAGGCCGCGGGTGCGCGCCCGGGCCGGCACCTCGGGCACCAGACGGTCGGCCACCGCACCGGTGACGAAGGAGTAGACGGCCTTGTGGGCGACGTCGACGACCCGGTCGCGCCGGGACCACGTCCACGGCGGCGCACCGACGCCGGTCACGTTCTCCAGGGTCTGGTCGGTGGCCAGCCGCACCGAGGTGTGCCAGGCCGACGCCCGCCAGCCCCGCAGCCCGGCGGCCGACCAGACGCCGCGCAGCGCACCGACGGCAGCGCCGGTGCCCCAGTGCATCAGGTGGTTGGGCACCAGCGGGCGGGCCCGGCCGGGCAGGCGCCGGCCGGTGGTGACGGCGACTAGGGTGCGCGCGGGCACGTAGGAGTCCGGGCGGCCGGTGACCTGCTGCTCCAGCTTCTCCCCGGCGGTCATCACGGCGACCCCGGCCAGTCCGGCCAGGGCGCCGCGCAGTACGGCTCGTGTCCACATGCCGCAGCCCTACCCGGCGGCGCCGGGCGGGCACACCTGCAGACCGGCGACCACGCCGGGTGCGCCCGGCGTGCACCGTCAGCCGGCGAGGGGCTCCTGGGAGACCAGGGCCTCGACAGCGGCGAGGTCACG
Organism: Goekera deserti; assembly: GCF_010685995.1. Taxonomy (GTDB): domain Bacteria; phylum Actinomycetota; class Actinomycetes; order Mycobacteriales; family Geodermatophilaceae; genus Goekera; species Goekera deserti. The sequence goes on from NZ_JAAGWK010000008.1 coordinate 188,274, forward strand.
CAGGATGCCGGAGAGCTCGTCGGCGGTCCAGGGCTCGCAGCAGTCGCAGACGTCCTCGCTGTGCGAGACCAGGCCCAGCATGCCGGAGCCGGCGTCCTCGTCGATGGCCAGCTGGCCGCCGACGGGATCGCGATGGCAGGCGCAGCCGGCCGAGCACATGCCCAGCCCCCACCCCGAGACGACCACGGCGGTGCCGTCGTCGCGCACGTCCCCGACCCGGAAGATCGACGGCTTGGTGCTCCTGATCATGATCCTGCCTCCTCGGCCATGTCGTGCAGTGTGTATCGGCACGCGGCCCGACGAGTAGAGCCGAGATGAGAATTCTCGGTCGTGTCGGTTTGACATGAGCCACAGTCCGGGTACTGCCGTTCGCCTGCGTTCACGATGCCATGCCGCTCCGGCGTGGCGCCCCCACGATGTGTGAGCGAGACGTGACAGTCCGGTCACAGTGGGACGGCAGGACATCGCCATGTCGCGCACCGTGCGTCCCACCCGGCAGACGGGTCTCACCCGAGTGCCCGGTACAGCCGCAGGTGGGCCTGCGCGGCGGTGTCCCAGCTGTGCGCCCGGGCCAGGGCGCGCCCGGCCGCCTGCCGCCGGGCACCGTCGGCGGTGGCCCGGCCGGCCTCGTCGACCGCGTCCAGCAGCGCGGCGGCCAGGCCGGCCGGGTCGCCGGCGAACACCGCCGCCGGGCCGAACACCTCGCGCAGCACCGGCAGGTCGCGGGTCACCAGCGGCACCCCGGCGGCGAGGGCCTCCATGGCCGCCAGGCCGAAGCCCTCCCGGGTGGAGGGGAAGGCGAGCACCCGGGCCGCGGCCACCAGCGCGGGCAGCTCCTCGTGGTCGACCTGGCCCAGCACCAGCGGCTGCACGCCCAGGGCGGCCGCACGCGCCTCGACCCGGGCCCGGTAGTCCCGGTAGTCGAACAGCGTCTCCCCGCCCGCCACCACCAGCCGGGTCGCCGGGCGCCCCCGCCGCGCCTCGGCCCGGTTCAGTAGGGCCATCGCCTCGACCAGGTCCAGGGTGCCCTTGCGCGGCTCGATGCCCCCGACGGCGAGCACGTAGCCACCGAGCTGCTCGCGCCAGCGCTGCCGGGCCGGGGCACCCGCCGGCCCGGCCGCCGCCTCGAACCGGCCGGCCTGCACCCCGTTGGGGATGACGGTCGCGGTGCGGCCCCACCCCTCCGCGACCTCGGCCGCCACCGCCGCGGACACGCAGACCAGCGCCCGCGGCGTGACGATCGCCTTCTCGTGGCAGGCGGCGAGCTCGGGGGTGCTGAACGTGTCGAGGTGGTGCACCGTGCGCAGGCAGTCGCCGACGGCGTTCGCGGTGATGCAGTCCTGGGCGTGCACCACGTCGTAGCCGTCCCGGGCGTCGGCGTACGCGGCGCCCAGCACGGCGATCGAGCGCAGGATCCGCGGCCCGACGTCCTCACCCGGGACGTCGGGGAACGGCACCAGCCGCACCGTGACCCGGTGGTCCACGGGCCGGAAGAACGACGCGTCGCCGCCGCGGGCCAGCGACCAGACCGTGACGTGCTGCCCGGCCCGGGCCAGCGCCTCGGCCAGTGCCAGGGTGTGCACCACCCCGCCACGGGGCCGGGTGGAGTAGGTCAGCAGGGCGATCTCCAACGGCGCGCTCACCGGTAGGCCTCCGGGCGGCGCTCGCGCAGGTGGGAGAGCACCAGCCGGGAGCGGCCCACCTCCGACGCGACGTCCAGGTCGGCCACCGCCAGCCCGGCCTTGGCCCAGGTGCGGGCCAGCACCTCGCCGCCGGGGCCGACCACCTTGGACTGGCCGAGGAACCGCAGCCGGCCCATCGTCCCGGTCTGGTTGGCCGAGACCCAGACGACCTGGTTCTCCGCCGCCCGGGCGCAGTCGTAGAGGTCGAACAGCCGGGACTGCCGGTCCTGCACCAGCCGCGGCGCACGGTTGGTCAGGCTGGCCGGCCACGCGGACAGGCAGGCGATCAGCTCCGCGCCGCCGGAGGCCAGCGTGCGCGCGGACTCCGGGAACGTCTTGTCGTAGTCGATGAGCAGGCCGATCCGGCCGACCGGGGTGTCGAAGGCGTCGAAGCGGTCGCCCGCGCGGTAGGCCGACAGCTCGCCGGCCGGCTGGTGCACCTTGCGGTGCCGGCCGAGCACGCCGTCGCCGGTCAGGCAGACCGCGGCGTTGTGGTGCCGGCCGCCGGCGCGCTCACGGAAGCCCAGGCAGACCACCATGTCCCCCGCCGCCCGGGCCAGCCGGCCCAGCTCCGGCGCGTCCGCGTCCAGAGCCGGGGGCAGCCCGGTGTCGTCGGTCCCGCCCAGGCCGCCCAGGTAACCGCCGATCGTGGCGTCGGGGAACACCAGCAGGTCGACGGACTGGCCGCGCGCGTCGGCGACGATCCCCTCGATCTTGGCCAGGCACTGCTCGACGTCCCGGCCGAAGTGCGCCGCCACCGCCGCCACCCGCACCGCGGTCAGCCGACGGTGGCTGCCGGTGCCGCCGCGGCCAGGGCCAGGTCGCGGCGCAGCCCGGACGCGGCGCCCGCCGAGGACCGGCCGGCGACGTGCTCGGCGAGGAACTCCGCGTCCCGGGCGATCCCGGAGAACCGGCCCGAGCCCCAGGTGTGCAGCCAGGGCAGCCCGAGCACGTGGAACCCCGGCACGCTGGTGACCCCGCGGTGGTGGGTGGGGTAGCCGCGCCCGTCGAACACCGGCACGCGCACCCAGCTGTAGTCGGCCCGGAAGCCGATGCACCACACCACGCTGCCCACGGCGGCGGCGTCCAGGGTGGTGGGGTGGTCGGGCCCGGGGGTCCAGACGGGGGTGTACCGGGGCTCGACGGGGGCGTCGATGCCGGCGGCGGCGATGTGCCGGTCGATGAGGTCCTTCGCGCTCTCGCTGACCCGGTCGGCGGCGTCCAGGTTGGCCGTGAGGTCGTCAGCGAACCGCAGCGTGCCGCCCTCCACGCCGTTCAGCCGCCCGTACAGGCGCATGCCGTCGCGGGCGAAGGCGCGCAGGTCGATGTCCCGCCCGCCGTCCCGGCCGGTGACGTAGTGGTTGGTGCCCAGCCGGGCGGCCTCGCCGTCCCGGTGCTCCTCGACCGGCATGTCGTAGTGCCCCAGGTCGTGCAGCCAGGCCACGACGTCGCGGCCCCGGTAGGTGCGGGCGATCCGCGGCGCCGGGCCGACGGCGAGGTGCACGGTGCGCCCGGCCAGGTGCAGGTCCTCGGCGATCTGCGCGCCGCTCTGCCCGGTGCCCACCACCAGCACGTCCCCGGGCGGCAGCTGCGCCGGGTTGCGGTAGTCCTGGGAGTGCAGCTGGTGCACCGCGGCCGGCAGCGAGCCGGCGAAGGCCGGCACCACGGGCCGGTGGTAGCCGCCGGTCGCCACCACGACCTGCTCGGCGGTGATCGTGCCGGCGCTGGTGTGCAGCAGGTAGCCGCCGCCGGGTGCAGGGGTGAGCTCCTCGACCGAGACGCCCTCCTGCACCGGCGGGTCGAACGACGCCGCGTAGCCGCGCACGTAGTCGACGATCTCCTGGCGCAGCATGAAGCCGTCCGGGTCGTCGCCGCGGTAGGGCCAGCCGGGCAGCTGGCACTGCCAGTTCGGCGTGACCAGGCAGAAGGTGTCCCAGCGGGCGTCGGCCCACTCGTGGCCGACCGTCGCCCGCTCCAGCACCACGTGCTCGACGCCGCGCCGGGTCAGGCACCAGGACATCGACAGGCCCGCCTGCCCACCGCCGACGACGGCGACCGGCACCGAGCTCGGGAACGGGCGCCGGGGCGTGCCCCAGCTGGTCTGCTCAGACACCGGCCAGCACCCCGTAGGCGTCCGGACGGCGGTCGCGCAGGTGCGCCATCGAGCGGCGTGCGCCGTCCAGCAGCGCCCGGACGTCGACCTCGGCCACCGCCGTGCCCGGTGCGGTGCCGGTGCTGGCCAGCACGTCGCCGCCGGGGCCGACGACCTTGGCGCTGCACACGAAGCGCAGCGACCCGAAGGTGCCGGCCTGGTTGGCCGACAGCCAGACCACCTGGTTCTCCAGGGCCCGGGCCTGGTCGAAGAGGTCGAAGCGGCGCGTCCAGCGGTCGGCGGCGAGGTCTGCGGGTGCGTCGGTGCGCGAGCCCGGCCAGGCCGACATGCACGCGATGACCTCCGCGCCGTCCAGCGCGAGGGTGCGCGCGGCCTCCGGGAAGGCCTTGTCGTAGCAGATCATCATGCCCATCCGGCCGACCGGTGAGTCGAAGGCGCGGAAGCCCTCGCCGGCGGCGTAGGCGTTGGCCTCGCCCAGCGGCTGGTGCACCTTGCGGTGCACCCCGATCACGCCGTCCCCGGTGACGGCGACCGCGGTGTTGTACCGCCGGGTGCCGTCGGACTCGCACAGCCCGGCGGTGACCACGACGTCCCCGGCGAGCCGGGCCAGCCGGGCGACCTCGGGCCCGTCGACGTCGAGCGCCGGCGGCAGTGCGTCCCGGGCCGGCACGGCGGCCACCCCGGTCTGCCCCAGGTCGGCCAGGTAGCCGCCGAGGGTGGCCTCGGGCAGGGCGAGCAGCCGGACGCCGCGGGCGCGGGCGTCGTCCAGCAGCTCGGCGATCCGGGCGAAGGCGGCGTCCAGGTCGCGGCCGAAGGACTCGGCGACGGCGGCGACCGATATCGGTCCGGTCATGGGGTGCTCCTGTCGGTGGGGGCGGGGGTGGAGTGCGGGCGGCCAGGTCTCCTGGGCCGTGGCACTCCGCTCAGGCTGGGCCCAGGCCGGTGACGGCACCGGGCAGGGCGGGGGTGGTGGAGCCGTCGGGCCAGCGCAGGTGCACGCCGCGTCCGGGGACGAGCCGCCCGCAGGTGGCCGTGGTTCCAGGTCCGGCGTCCGCGACCGGCGCACCGGGGACGTCGGTGGTCAGGAACGCCGACCCCGGGAAGCAGGTGAACCAGTCGCCGACGGTGGCGTCCTCGGGTCGCGGCACGGCGGCCACGTCGAGCTCGGCTCCGCAGCCGCTGGCCTCGGCGAGCATGCCGAGGGTGCCGACCAGGCCGGCCATGCTGACGTCCTTCGCCGCGGCCGGCGCGGTGCGGGCCACGACGCTGCAGAGGGTCTGCAGTCCGGCCGTCGTCCGGGTGCTGGTGGAGTCCCACTGCCGGCCGGTGTGCCCGCGCCGCCACCCACCGCCGAGGTCGGCGGTCAGCCGCACCTCGTGTCCGGCCCGCCCCCCGCCGGCCGGGACCGGCCGCGACGTGCGGCCGAGCGCAGTCACCGACAGGGACGCCGGGACGCCGAACTGGGTGTGCCCGCCGAGCACCGGCACACCCCAGGCCTGCGAGGCCTCCCGCAGCCCGGCGACGACCCGGGCGGCGAACGAGGCGTCCCGGGCGCCCACCGCGTCCAGCAGCCCCAGCGGTGCCGCGCCCATGGCCGACAGGTCGTTGAGGTTGACCAGCACCCCGCACCAGCCGGCCCACTCCGGGTCACGCTCGACCATGCTGGGCAGGATCGCGTCGCAGGCGGCGACGACGTCGGTGCCGGGCACCGGGGCGCCGTCGTCGCCGACGAAGCCGCTGCCGCCCAGGCCACCGGCCGCCGCACCGAACCCGGCCAGCAGCCCGCCGAGCGGGGACTTCGTGGCCGCGGCCAGGGCGGCGAGCCGGCCGATCGGCCAGGTCATCGTGGTGTGCGCCCGGCCGCCGAGCACCGTGGCGCCGGTCGAGCGCCAGCCCAGACCGGCGAACATCGCGGCATGGCGGTCCTGCACCGTGGCGTCGAAGCGCAGCGCGCCGGCCTGCTCCGCCCGGGCGCAGGCGGCGGCCACCAGGGCCGGTCCGGTGCCGCGCGGTGACCCAGGGGCCACGACCAGCCGGGAGCCGGTCCACCAGCCCACGTCCGGCGCCCCGGGGTCGGCCGGCGCGAGCCGCACCCCGCCCAGGACCGTCCCACGTGTTCCACGTGCAACAAGGGTCACGGTGCGCGGGTCGTCGTCGGTGCCGTCGAGGTCGGTGCCGGCGAACAGGCCCTGGTCGTCGACGAAGGCGGCCTGCCGCAGCCGGCGGTGCGCCCGGACGGCGTCGTCGTCGGCCTGCTCGACGTGCCAGGCCGGGGGTGCGGGGGCCCGCCGGTGGTCGACCAGCAGCACGTTGCGCTCCAGCGAGGCCAGCTCGGCGCCGGTGGGCGGCGAGCCGGGCAGCCAGCTCCTCACGCGCCGGCCGCCTGGAGCGCGCTGCAGGCACCGCAGGCCGCGCAGCCTGCGCCCTGGTCGGCCCCGCGCATGGACCGGGCCCGCAACCCGGCGGCGACCCGGGTGGTCACGTCCTGCAGCACGGCCGGGTCGGGGGCGCCCACGCCGTCGGCCATCGCGAGGGTGCCGGCCAGCGGCCGGTAGGGTACGACGAACGGGTAGACGCCCCGGTCGGCCAGCCGCAGCGCGCCGGCGACGAGCTCGTCGGGGTCCTCGCCCAGCCCGACCAGCAGGTAGGTGGAGACCCGGTTGCGGCCGAAGACGCGCACCGCCTCGTCCCACGCCGCCTCGTACTGGCTCATCGGCACGGTCGCCTTCCCGGGCATCCAGCGCCGGCGGACGGCGTCGTCCAGGGACTCGACGTGGATGCCGATGGCGGTGGCCCCGGCGTCCTTGAGTTCGGTGATGGCGGCCAGGTCGTCCGGCGCCGGCGGCTCGCACTGCACCTGGACCGGCAGGCCGGGCACGGCCTCGGTCACCGCCCGCACGCAGCGGGCCAGGTGCCGGGCGCCCCGGTCGCGGCCGTTGGTGGTGCCGGTGGTCATCACCATCTGCCGGACGCCGTCCAGCCGGACGGCGGCCTCGGCCACCTCGGCCAGCTGCGCCGGCGACTTCACCGCGGTGGTGCTGCCCGCGGCGAGCGAGGCCTCGATGGCGCAGAACCGGCAGCGGTCGGCGGCGTCGTAGCGGATGCAGGTCTGCACCACGGTGGTGGCCAGCACGTCGGCGCCGTGCAGCCGGGCCAGCTGCTCGTAGCGGACGCCGTCGGCGGTGGTGAGGTCGTAGAACAGCGGGCGCGTCACGGGCTCGGCGTCCAGGCCCAGGTCGGCGCCGTCGAGCAGCAGCCGGCCGCCGCTGATCGAGTAGGGGCTCATCGCGTTGATCGGCAGGGCGGCGCCCCGGCCGTCGAGCAGCACGTGCCCGTCGTCGCTGGGGCCGGCCCCGGCCCGGCGGGTGACGCCGGCGTCGACCCGGACGCCCAGGATCGCGACGTCCACCCTGGTGGAGACCCGTGCCGGGCTCGGTGCCCCCGCGTCCCGAGCGATCGCGTCCTGGGTCGTCGAGGTCATCGCGGGGTCAGAGGTTGTAGGTGGAGTTGATGATGGCGCCCTTGCGGGCGTAGTGGATCAGCGCGTCCTGCACGTCGAGCGGGTGGCAGGGGATGGTGCCGGCGATGAGGTCCTCCTCGCGCAGGCCGTGCAGGGAGAGGCCGAAGCGGCAGACGTAGACGGTGCCGCCCTCCTCGATGAACTTCTCGATCTGGCCGTTGATGTTCTGCTCGCCGGGGAAGGCGGAGTCGCCGGTGGTCGGGAAGCCGCGGGTGGCCATGGCGTTCATCGCGGCCGGGCCGTAGAAGTAGAGGACCGACTCGTAGCCCTTCCGCAGTGCGCGCAGCGCCTGGAGGATCGCCACGAAGCTGACCGAGGACTCGTGCGCGATGCCGTGCACCAGGGTCAGGTAGCTCTCGCCCTCGCCGGCCTTGTAGTCGGGGAAGATCTTGGTGGAGCCATAGAGGTTGCTGCCCTTGGCCAGCGAGGGGTGCGGGATCTCCGCGAGGCTCGCGGCCGCGTTCGCCTTCAGGTCCTCGGGCGTGGCGAGCGGGGTGGTGCCGGTGGCGGGCAGGGTCTGGGTCACGGTGTGCTCCTTCTCGGGGTGGGTGGGTCAGCCGAGGCCGTGGAGGGCCTCGAAGTTGCGGCGGAAGACGTGGTCGGCGAGCTCCCCGTCGCCGACGGCGGCGGCGAGCCGGGCGTGCTCGCCCTCGAAGTCGCCCCAGGGCTGGTCGCTGGCGAACAGCACCCGGTCGTGGCCGGTGCCGTGCCGCTCGATCTCGGCGGCGAACCAGCGGGGGGCGAAGCCGATCGCCCAGCTGGTGTCGGTGTAGACCCGCTTGCCCTCGGCGATCCAGCGGAAGAAGTGCTGGCCGATCAGCTTCATGTGGCCGCTCATCCCGCCGCCCATGTGCACCAGGTGCAGGGCGACGTCGTCGGCATGGCGCTCGACCAGGCCGGCGATCTCGTCGATGTCGCTGGCCGCACCCGGGCTGGTGTGCACGTGCACCACCAGCCCGTGCGTGCGGGCGGTGGCGAAGATGGCGTCGAGCTGCGGCAGGCAGGCCTCGTCGTCGACCCGGCCGCCCAGCAGGAAGCTGAGCTTGAGCGCGGTGACGCCCTGCTCACCGGCGAGCGCGAGGGCCTTCTCGGTGGCGACGGCGTCCTGCGGGCGGGGGCTGGTCCACAGGCCGGCGCGGATGCGGTCGTCGTGCTGCGCGGCCTCGACCACGAGCTCGTTGAGCGCGAAGGACGCCGTCGGGTCGGGCACGCCGTAGTTCGGGATGACCAGGGCGCGCTCGGTGCCCTCGCGGTCCATGTCGGCGATCAGCTCGGCGATGGTGGCCCGGGCGGTGGTGTCGGGGTTGATCGGCGGCCCGTCGTAGAACGGGTGCGCCGGCAGGACGCCCAGGTGCCGGTGCGCGTCGTGCACCCGCCGTCCCCGCTGTCCCGTCGTCATGAAGAAGACCCTGGTGGGCGCACGTGTCGCCGTGGTGACGTCCGGAACGAGATCGTGTTGCCGTTCCCGCACCGAGCCGCACGGGGATGACGGCGGCGTGTCGATCACCGCACACCACACCCGCCAGCGGACGCGCCGTCGGCCGACCACGCCTGCCGACCCGTCCTGCAGGCCTGGCTGGTCAGCCGGCCGACTCGTCCCGCCGACCCTGGCTGGTCAACCGGCCCAGGGCAGACTCGTCGGCCGGCTGGCCCCCCCCGACGTCCTGGCTGCACCTCTGCGCCGCAGTGGCGCCGGGTCACCGGCTCACCGACGTCGAGTCGGGACTCCGCGCGGCCGACGGGCCGCGGCCGACCCTGCCCCCGAGCCGCCCTGCCTCCGAGCCCCTCAGCCACCCAGCCACCCAGCCACCCAGGACAGTTGTGCTCTGCTCGGCATACGCGAGCAGAGCACAACTGCGTGCGGGGTGAGCTCCACCCCCGGCCACCCGCGGCGCGGCCCGGGTGGATGCCTCCGCGGTGGCGGAGCCCAGCCGAGGGGCGGACCCAGCGCAGCGGACCCAGCGCAGCGGACCCAGCGCGGCGGACCCAGCGTGGCGGACGAGGCACGGCGGACGAGGCCCAGCGGGCCCGCGGAGGGTCAGCTGGGCGGAGAGGTCAGCTGGGCGGAGAGGTCAGCTGGCCGGGGACACCGAGCTCATGTTGAAGTCCGGCACGCGCAGCATCGGCATCGCCGCGCGGGTGAACCAGTCGTTCCACTCCCGGGGCAGGGTGCGCTCGGTGCGCGAGGCCTCGGTGACCCGGCCCAGCAGGTCGACCGGGGACTCGTTGAACCGGAAGTTGTTCACCGCGCCGGTCACCTCGCCGCCCTCCACCAGGAACACGCCGTCCCGGGTCAGTCCGGTGAGCAGAAGAGTCTGCGGGTCGACCTCGCGGATGTACCAGAGCGTGGTGAGCAGCAGCCCGCGCTCGGTGCCCGCGATCATCTCCGCCGGCCCGGCCGTGGCGCCGGGGTGCTCGAGCACCAGGTTGTCCAGGGCCGCGGTGGCCGGTGCGTCCTGCTGCCGCGCCCAGGCCCGCGGGCGCACGAGGTTGGTCAGCACTCCGTCGCGGATCCAGTCGATCGCCGGGGTGGCCATGCCGTTGTCGAACACCGACGCCGAGCCCGACGAGCCGCCCACCACCTGGAACGGGGCGCACTCCAGGCCGGGCTCGTGCGGGTCGCTGCGCAGCGTGAGCGGCAGCGTGGCCAGGCGGTCGCCGATCCGGTTGCCGCCGCCGCGCCGGGCGTAGACGTTGCGGCCCTCGTCGGCGTCCCGGGCCTCCATCGTCCAGTAGGCGTAGACCATCAGGTCGCTCACCGTGGACGGCGGCAGCAGCGTCTCGTAGCGCCCCGCCGGCAGCTCCACCCGCCGCTGCGACCAGGCCATCTTCTGCTCGACCTCGGCGGCCAGCGCCGGCACCGACACGTCGGAGAAGTCCCGGGTGCCCACGCCGGCCCACACCGAGCGGGTGAGGTCGGTGCTCTTGCCGTTCAGCTCCACCCGGCCGGTCGGCTGGTCGTGCCGCAGCCGCAGGCCGGTCGTGCTGCCCAGGTAGGTGCTGGTCATCTGGTGCTCGGCGAAACCGAACAGCAGCTCACCGCGGCCACGCGCGGCACCGAACGCCTCGCCCAGCGCCGGGGCGAACTCGGCGAACACGCCGATCGAGGTCTCGGCCGGGTCGTCGTCCCAGGCGCCGGAGCCCGGCGGCACCTCGCCGATCAGCGGCATCGCGTCCTCGGCGGGGGACGCGTCCCGGGCCGCCTGCTCGCTGGCCGCGACCAGCGCGGCGACGTCCGGGGTGCCGGTGCGGGCCACGGTGGCGGTGGCCGTGCCGGCGGCCGAGCCGACGAAGGAGATCACCACGACCTGGCGTGAGCGCATCGCGCCGTTCGTGGTGAGGCTGTTGCCCGCCCAGCGGAGATTGGCCTCCGAACCCTCGACGACGTAGGTGACCTGACCGTCGACGGTGCACGCGGCCAGCGCCTGCTCCACCAGCTGCTGCGGTGTGGTGCTCATCGCCCGCCCTCCGTGACCGTGTTGAGGATGGCCGTGTTCTCGAACAGGGCGCTCGGGCAGCCGTGGCTGACCGGGGCCACCTGGCCGGGCTGGGCCTTGCCGCAGTTGAACGCCCCGCCCAGCACGTACGTCTGCGGGCCGCCGACCCGGCTCATCGAGCCCCAGAAGTCGGTGGTGGTGGCCTGGTAGGCGACGTCGCGCAGCTGGCCGGCGAGTCGGCCGCCCTCGATCCGGTAGAACCGCTGGCCGGTGAACTGGAAGTTGTAACGCTGCATGTCGATCGACCAGCTCTTGTCACCGACGACGTAGACGCCGCGGTCGACGCCGGCGATGATCTCCTCCGTGGACGGCCCGTCGGGCGCGGGCTGCAGCGACACGTTGGCCATCCGCTGCACCGGCACGTGCGCGGCCGAGTCGGCGAAGGCGCACCCGTTGCTGCGCTCCATCCCGCCCTTGCGCGCGGTGTTCCGGTCGACCTGGTAGCCGACCAGCACACCGTCACGGACGATGTCCCAGCTCTGACCGGCCACGCCCTCGTCGTCCCAGCCGACGGTGGACAGCCCGTGCTCGACGGTGCGGTCACCGACCACGTTCATCAGCGGTGAGCCGTACTGCAGCGAGCCGAGCTGGTCGACGGTGGCGAACGACGTGCCGGCGTAGGCCGCCTCGTAGCCCAGCGCGCGGTCGAGCTCGGTGGCGTGCCCCACCGACTCGTGGATGGTCAGCCACAGGTTGGACGGGTCGACCACCAGGTCGTAACGGCCCGGCTCGACCGACGGGGCCTTGGTCTTCTCCCGCAGCAGCTCCGGCAGCTCGGCGAGCTCGCCGCGCCAGTCGTAGGCGCCGTCGGTCAGGTACTCCCAGCCGCGCCCGGCCGGTGGCGCGAGCGTGCGCATCGACTCGAAGGCACCGGTGGCCCGGTCGACGGCGAGCGCGGTGAACGTCGGGTGGATGCGCACCCGCTGCTGGCGCACCCGCGTGCCGGCGGTGTCGGCGTAGTACTTCAGCTCCTTGACGTGCATGCAGTCGCTCTGCACGTGCTCGACGCCGTCGGCGGCCAGCAGCTGCTCGGACAGCTCGACCAGCAGGCCGGCCTTCTCGGTGTCCGGCAGCTCGAACGGGTCGACGTCGTAGGCCGACACCCACTCGGCGTCGGGGTACACCGGCTCGGGGGCGAGCTCCACCCGGTCGGTGTTGATCGCCGCCGACACCTGGGCCACCGCCACGGCCTCCTCGGCCAGCCGGACCGCCTCGGCCGCGGTCAGCACCACGCCGGCGGCGAAGCCCCAGGTGCCCTCGTGCACCACCCGGACCGACAGGCCGAGGTCCTCCCCGTCGGCCGAGGCCTCCACGCGTGCGTCCCGCAGCCGGATCGTCTGGGTGCGGATCCGCTCGACGCGCAGGTCGGCGTGCTCGCAGCCCAGGTCCAGGGCCCGGGTGAGCGCGGCGTCGGTGAGCGCGGACAGCGGCAGGGCGAGGAACGAGGCGTCGACGGTCCGGATCTGCGTCACCCCGACTGTCTACCAGCCGCCCGGGTACGGGCGCGGCATGACCAGTGCACCGTCGGCCGGCCCCGCGTCCCCCGACGACTCCGTCGAGATGACCTTCGGCGGGAACGCCACGATGCTGTTGCGCATCGGGCCGTTCACCCTGCTCACCGACCCCAACTTCCTGCGCCGCGGCCAGCGCGCGTACCTCGGCAAGGGCCTCTGGACGACGCGGCTCACCGACCCCGCGCTGCTGCCCGACCAGCTGCCCGACCTGGACGGCGTCGTGCTCTCGCACCTGCACGACGACCACTGGGACCGCATCGCGACCCGGTCGCTGGACCCCGCGGTGCCGGTGGTGACCACCCCGGCGGCCGCCCGCGAGCTGGCCGGTCGCGGCTTCTCGGCCACCTCGGACCTGCAGCCCTGGCAGACCCACACCTTCACCCGGGGGACGTCGAGCCTGCGGGTGACCGCGGTGCCCGGCGTGCACGGCCCGGGCCCGCTGGCGCAGCTGCTGCCCCCGGTGATGGGCAGCGTGCTGGAGCTGGTGCGGGACGCCGGGGACGGCGCGGAGGTGCGCTGGCGGGGCTACATCAGCGGCGACACGCTGTTCCGGCCGTTCCTCGCCGACGTGCTGGAGCGCTGCGGTCCGCTGGACGTGGCCATCCCGCACCTCGGCGGCACCAGGGCCCTCGGCGTCACCGTCACCATGGACGCCCGCCAGGGCGCCGACCTGGTCGAGCTGCTCCGGCCCGCGCTCACCGTCCCGGTGCACTTCGACGACTACAGCCGGTTCGCCTCGCCGCTGGGCGACTTCGTGGCCGAGGTCGCCGACCGGCGGCTGCCCGGCACGCTGCGCCCGGTCCGCCGGGGCGAGACCATCTCGCTGCGCGCGTGACGTGCCTGCCACGCGTGTCGGCCGGTGGGGACGTCCCGTGCAGCCGCTGTCAGTTGGCTGTCAGGTGCGCCTCGGACGCCCCCTGCGCCTTGACCGCCCGCGGGGCCGGGTGGACCGTCAGGGCACCAGATGGGCTGTGCAACGACCGCAACGGCTGGAGGAGATCGAGATGACCGGCGAGCAGAAGCCGTGGTTCGGCCCGAAGCGCGTCGGCGTGGGGCTGCGACCGCAGACCTGGCAGGGCTGGGCCCTCGTGCTCGTGCCGCTCGTCGGCATCACGAGCGTCCTGCTCGGCACGGCGCACTGACCGTGCCAGGGTCGACCGGGTCTCGCCTGGGTCCAGCCCGGTCCTGCGGGTCAGGACGGCCCGGCGCGTGAGCGTCAGGCGCCGTCGTAGAGCACCGGGGCGCCCAGGCGCTGCTGCTTGCACTGGTACATCGCGGCGTCGGCACGCTTGGTGAGGTCGACAGCGTCCACGCCCGGCTCGGCTCGGGCGACGCCGATGCTGGCGCCGATCGTGACGGTGCCGGCGCTGAGCTCCAGCGGCACGACCAGGGCGTCCTGCAACCGCTGCGCCAGGCTGAGCGCGGCGTCCGGGGAGCCGATCCGCCGGCCGATCACCAGGAACTCGTCGCCCCCGATCCGGCCGAGCACGTCGTCGGCGCGCAGCACCGCGCCCAGCCGGGTGGCGGTGGCCGCGAGCACCTCGTCGCCGACGGCGTGGCCGAGCGTGTCGTTGATCGGCTTGAAGTGGTCCAGGTCGATGAACACCACCGCCGTCAGGCCGTCGTCGACCAGCAACGCCTTCTCCAGCGCCGTCATCGTGGACGCCCGGTTGTGGCATCCGGTCAGCACGTCGAAGGTGGCCTTGGCGGTCAGCTCCTCGCGCAGCCGCACGCTGTCGGTCTCGTCGGTGAAGCACAGCAGCGCGCCGGGGGCGCCCTCCCGGTCGCTGAGCGGGGTGACGATCACCGAGCACACCCGTGGGTGCTCGCCCTCGTGGTCCAGCCGCACCTCCAGCCGGGTGCTCCCACCGGTGGCCGTCCCCGCGTCGAGCGCGGCGTCCAGAGCCGCGACGTCCTCCTCCGACAGCACACCCAGGACGTCGGCGAGCCGGTCCACCCGGTCCAGGCCGAGCACTGCCGGCAGGCGGGTGTTGGCGTAGACCAGCTCGCGGGCGACGCTGAGCTGGCCGATGCCGACGGGCATCGACTCGGAGACCCGGCGCAGCAGCTGGGCCTGCTGCTCCAGCGCCTGCTGCGCGGCCATCTCGTCGGAGACGTCGTTGAGGTAGCTGAGCACGGAGTCCTCGTCCTCGGTCTCCCCGGCGCGGAAGGTGCACTCCGACTCCACCCACACCCAGCTGCCGTCGGAGCGGCGGTACCGCATCCGGGTGCGCTGCGAGCTCCTCAGCGCCAGCATCTCCATCCAGGTGTCGATCGCCCGCCCCTGGTCGTCAGGGTGGACGAAGTCCAGGGAGCTCTGGCCCACCATCTGCTCGGCGGTCCAGCCGAGCATGCCGGTGGTGCGCTCCTCGATGCCCGTGAACACGCCCATGGGGGTCGCCTCGACGGTGCAGCTGCGGGGGCGCCGCGACACGGTGATCGTGGTGTGGCCGTCCCCTGCGGGGAGGTCATCGAGCGCCCGGCCGAGGGCACCGATGCAGACGCCGTACTGCTCGCGCACGTCCAGGAAGGACAGCTGGCGGGGCGACAGCGGATCGCTCCGGGTGTGCACGACGGCGCTGCTCGCCCCCGACCGCAGGTGGTCGACCCAGGCGTGCACGATCGGGACGGCGTCGTCCTCGACGAGCACGTCGAGCATCGTGGCGCGGTCCGGCGGCAGCTGCAGCACCCGCCCGGCCGGCACCGGCACCGAAGCCGGCATGGCCACCAGGTGCCCGTCGGCGGCGATGGCGACGAGCAGCGCGTTCGGTTCGGCGAGCAGCTCGTCCAGCAGCCGCACCCGCTCGTCGAGGGACACCGTCTCAGTGGTCACCACCTGCACATCGGTGGACCGCCCCCGACCCCTGAGCGTGTACCGGCCCGCTGCCCCCCGCACGGGTGACGGCAGGTCAGCGGGCGGTGCCGGATCGGACCTGCTCGACGCCCCGGTTGGCGAGGGCGTCCGCCCGCTCGTTGCCGGGGTCGCCGGCGTGGCCCTTGACCCAGGTCCAGGTCACCTCGTGCTCGGCGACCGCGGCGTCCAGGGCACGCCAGAGGTCCACGTTCTTCACCGGCGCCTTCGCCGAGGTGCGCCAGCCGTTGCGCTTCCAGCCGGCGATCCAGGTCTGGATGCCCTGCATGACGTAGGTGGAGTCGACGTGCAGGCGCACCGCCGACCGGCGCTTCAGCGCACCCAGCCCCTCGATGACCGCGGTCAGCTCCATCCGGTTGTTCGTGGTGGCGGGCTCCCCGCCGAACAGCTCCCGCTCGTGCGGACCCGAACGCAGCAGCGCGCCCCAGCCGCCGACGCCGGGGTTGCCCTTGCACGCGCCATCGGTCCACATGTCCACCGCCGGCAGCCCCGCCTCGACCACGCCAGCACCGTAGCCGACGGTCAGCGACCGGCCAGGCGCATCGCCCGTGTCTGGACGTCGGCGCGCAGGGCGGGCTCGTCGACGGTCAGCGACACGCCGTCGGCGACCACCTGGCGCCCGGCCACCCAGGTGTCGCGCACGTGCCGGGAGCCCACCGACCACACCAGGTGGGTGAGCAGGTCGGCCGGCTCGGTCACCGGAACGAACGCGATGTCGTCGGTGTCCACGTGCACCAGGTCTGCCCGCCGGCCGACCGTCAGCTGACCCAGGTCGGGCCGGCCGACGGCGGCCGCGGCGCCGCCGGTGGCCAGCCAGAACGCCTCCGGGGCGGTGAGCGCGGTGGCGTCCCGCTCCCGCAGCCGGGCCAGCTGGGCGGCCAGCCGCAGGTCCTCGAACAGGTCCAGGTTGTCGTTGGACGCCGGCCCGTCGGTGCCCATGCCCACCCGGATCCCGGCGTCGAGCATGTCCCGCAGCCGGGCGGTGCCGCTGGCCAGCTTGGTGTTGCTGCCCGGGCAGTGCGCCACCGCGACGTCGTACTCCTGCCACAAGGCCAGGTCGGCGTCGTCCATGTGCACGCAGTGCGCGCCGAGCACGCGCCCGCCGAGCACGTCGTGCGCGGCCAGCAGCTGCGGCACGCTCAGCCCGTGGGTGGCCAGCAGCTCGTCGCCCTCTCCTGCCGTCTCGGCGACGTGCACGGTGAGCAGCAGGTCGTGCTCCCGGGCGGCCGCGGCGGCGTCGCGCAGCACCGGCAGCGGCACGGTGTAGGCCGAGTGCGGGCCGATGCCGTACTCGACCTGCTCGTCCGAGCCGGCCGACAGCCGCACCGCGGTGTCGAGCTGCTCCTCGAAGCTGCCGAACCCGGGCAGCCCGATCAATGGGTTGGCGATCACCGCCCGCGCCCCGGTGGCCCGCACCGCGGTGGCGATCCGGTCCGGGTGGAAGTACATCTCCACGCTGGTCGTGACCCCGTGCCGCAGCATCTCCGCCGACGCGGCGGTCATCGCCACCTCGACGTCGTCCGGGGTGAGCCGGGCCTCGCGCGGCCACATCACCTCGGCCAGCCAGCGGTCCAGCGGCAGGCCCTCGCCCTGCCCGCGGAACAGCACCATCGGCGCGTGCGAGTGCGTGTTCACCATGCCGGGCACCAGCACGCCGGGCAGCCGGGTCAGCTCGGCGCCGTCGGCAGCCGGTGGGGCGTCGGCGGCCGGCCCGACCCAGGTCAACACGCCGTCCTCGGCGTCGACCACGGCATCGGGGACGACGGTGCCGGCCCGGTCGCCGACGACGACGGCGCGGGCTGCGAAGCGCTGGAGCATGCCTACAGAACCTACTGTGCCGACGCGCCGCGCCGGGGCACCGCGGAGGGGCCGCCGATACCGTGGGCCCATGACCGTCCTCGCCGCGACCGCGTCCGACTCCGGCGGCATCACCGGTGTCCTGCTCGACCTGGTCCAGACACTGGGCCCGGTCGGCGTCGGGATGACGATCTTCATCGAGACCGTGATCCCGCCGATCCCCAGCGAGGTCGTGCTCAGCGCGGCCGGCGTGCTGATCAACCAGGGCGAGATGTCGTTCGTGCCGGTGGTGCTGTTCGCGACCCTGGGCTCGGTGCTCGGCGCCGCCTTCCTGTACGCGATCGGCCGGGCGCTCGGCCCGGTCCGGTCCCGCGCGTTCCTGGACCGGCTGCCGCTGGTGGAGACCTCCGACGTGGAGCGCACCTTCGCCTGGTTCGAGCGGCACGGCCGGGCAGCGGTGTTCTTCGGCCGGATGGTGCCCATCGTGCGCAGCTTCGTGTCCGTGCCGGCCGGCGTCGTCCGGATGCCGTGGCCGCAGTTCCTGGTCTACACGACCGCCGGCAGCCTGATCTGGAACAGCGTGCTGATCGGGCTGGGCGTCGCGGTGGGCGACCTGGTCTACGACTACCTGCACTACGTGAACTACCTGATCTACGCGGCCATCGTGGGCGGCGTCGCGTGGATGATCTACCGCCGCGGCGTGCTGCCCTACCTGCAGCGGGACCGGGCCGGCCGGGAGGACCGCACCCCGGGCGACACCGACGCCCGGGACTGATGCGGGCCGCGGACGGTCGGGCCGATCGGCCGCCGCGGCGGGTCGGGGCCCACCCGCGGCTCGCGTCCCCGGCGCACCTCGTGGCGGGGTCGCGGGCACTCCCCCCGACCGGGTGAGTGAGCGAGCCCGGGCAGTACCGGTCGAGTTAGCGTGGCCGCTCCGCCACCCGCACCGCCCACTGCCGAGGGAGCTCTCGTGTCCGAGCGCCAGGACGACCGCCCCACTCCCGACGGCGAGCAGCCCGCGGCACCCTCGTCGGAGACCCCGGTACGCAGCACGGACGAGGGCCGCTGGCAGGCCAGCGTCGCCAGCTGGTCGGGCGCACCGGTCACCGCTGGCACCTCGGACACCGCCGGCACCTCGGACACCGTGGGCGCCGGCGGGTCGACCGCCGCCCCGGCAGCGGACGACGCCGGCACCACACCCGGGGACGCCCTGGACGGCGGGGACGCAGGAGAGGCCGCCGTCCCCGCGGACGCTGCGGCCGACGCTCCCGACGTGGCCGACGCGCCGGCCTGGGACCGCGCGCCGGCCTGGGACCGCTCGGCACAGCCGGCCAGCGACGACGCCCGGCCGGCCGGTGGCTGGGCGCAGCCCGGCTGGCAGCAGCCCACCTGGGAGCAGCCCGGCTGGGCGTCGACGCCCGCCTGGGAGCAGCCGGCCTGGGAGCAGCCCGCCTGGTCCGCCGGCGACCCGCCGCGCGCCGAGGCCGGCCCGCCCGTCGCCGGCTCGCCCGTCGCCGGCCCGACCATCGCCGTCCCGGTGCTGCCGTTCGCGCCGCCCCGGCCGCTGCCCGGCCGCCCGCCGGTGCCGCCGGCGGCGCAGGGCTGGACGCAGCAGCCCGCTGCCGGCCACCCGCAGCCGGGCCGCCCCGACCCGCAGGCCTGGGCGCCGGGCGCCCGGCCGGAGCCGGGGCCCGCTGCCGCGCCCGCTGCTGCTGCTGCTACTGCGGACCGTCCGGGCCCGCCGCCGGCGCTGACCAGCCAGTCGCTGCTGCGCACCCGCGCCGACGCGCCGACCCGTGGCTGGCGCCGGTTCGTGCACAGGGCCACCGGCGGCACCTACAACCCGGGGCTGTCCGCCGCGGAGCAGGAGCACCGGGCGCTGGTCTCCCGGGTGACCACCCCGGTGCGCGGCAGCAACCGGATCGCCGTGGTGTCGCTCAAGGGCGGAATCGGCAAGACGACCACCACGTCCTGCCTCGGCCTCACGCTGGCCCACCACCGCGGGGACCGGGTCGTCGCCGTCGACGCCAACCCCGACGCCGGCACCCTGGCCGAGCGGCTGACCAACGTCGTCGACGTGACCGTGCGCGACCTGCTGGCCGCCATCGACGACATCCGCTCGTTCACCGACGTGTCGGCCTACACCTCGCTGGCCGGCCGGCTGCAGGTGCTGGCCAGCGACCAGGACCCGGCGCTGTCGGAGGCCTTCAGCGAGGCCGAGTACCGCGCGGTGGCCGACATCCTGGCCCGCTACTTCAACATCATCCTCACCGACTCGGGCACCGGCCTGCTGCACTCGGCGATGTCCGGGACGCTGGCCATCGCCGACTCCCTCGTCGTCGTCGGCGCGCCGTCGGTGGACGGTGCCAGCCGGGCCAGCAAGACCCTGGACTGGCTGATCGCGCACGGCCACGAGGAGCTGGTCTCCCGCTCGGTCGCGGTCATCTCCAGCGTGCGGCCGAACACCGGCGACGTCGACATGGAGCTGTTGCGCGAGCACTTCGCGGCCCGCTGCCGCGCCGTCGTGGAGATCCCGTACGACAGCCACCTGGTCACCGGTGGCCTCATCGACCTGTCGCAGGTCGGCGCACCGGCGCAGCGCGCCTACCTGGAGCTCGCGGCCGCCGTCGCCGACGGGTTCGCGCTGCCGCCGCTGCGCCGCTCGCCGCTGGTCCGGGCCTGACCGACAGCGGCCCGCCGCGGACGGTCGACACCCCGCTGGGCCCGGCGCGGGTGCACCGGGACGGCCCGGACGGCGCCGCGGTGGGCACGCTGCTGCTCGGCCACGGCGCCGGCGGCGGGGTGGACGCCCCCGACCTGGTCGCCGTCGCCACCGCGGCAGCCGGCGCGGGCTGGCAGGTGCTGCGCGTCGAGCAGCCGTGGCGGGTGGCCGGACGGCGGATCGCCCCGGCCCCGCCGCGGCTGGACGAGGGCTGGCGCGCAGTGGTCGCCGGGCTGCGTGCCGCCGGCGACCTGACCGGTCCGCTGGTGCAGGGCGGGCGCAGCGCCGGGGCCCGGGTCGCCTGCCGCACCGCCGCCGAGCACGGCGCGGCCGGGGTTCTCACGCTCGCCTTCCCGCTGCACCCGCCGAAGCGGCCGGAGAAGAGCCGGGCGGGTGAGCTCGCCCTGGTCGAGGTGCCGATGCTGCTGGTGCAGGGCCAGCGGGACGCGTTCGGCGGGCCCGCCGAGGTGCGCGCGGCACTGGCCGGCCGGCCCGGCGCCGTCGTCGCCGCGGTGCCCGGCGACCACGCCCTGAGCCGGGACACCGCCGCGGTGGCCGCCGCCGTCGTCCCCTGGCTCACCGCCCTCACCTGACCGGCGTTCCAGACAGGACCGACACGAACCCCCCGCAGAGATGGCCATCTCTGCGGGGGGTTCGTGTCGGTCCTGGTGCGCGGTCCCCGCGGGGGCGTGCGGTCAGCGGCGGGAGCGGCGGACCAGGAGAACCAGCAGCAGCAGTGCGGCCGCACCCGCAGCCGGGACGGCGAACCGGGTGACGGCGGCGCCGCCGGCGACCTCCAGCAGGTCGATCGGCTCGGGCTCGGTGACCACGCGCGGCCGCGGGGCGGCGGTGGGCGTGCTCCGGGCCGGGCCCGCGGTGGAGGGGCGGCTCGGGGGCGCGGTGGTGCCCGTCGGCGGCCGGCTCGGGGCCTTGGCGACGGACAGCGTGGGTCCGGTCGGGATCTGCGTGCCCGAGTCGGGGTCGGCGACCGTGTTCGGGGCCGTGCTGGCCGGCGGCAGGTCCGCGGTGGTGTTGCCCGTGCTCGACGCGGCAGCCGGCTGCGCCTGGTCGGCGGCCTTCGCGGCGGCCTTGCGGGCGGCGGTGCCGGCCGATCGCGCGGCCCCGGCCACGACGTTGTCGCCGGGGACCGACGCCAGCCCGGCGGCGGCCTCCTCGACCGCGCCGGCCACGGTCGCCGCGGGGCGGGCCGCAGCGGTCCCGGCCGGCGACGACGCCGCGACGGCGGGCGACTCCGCGGGTGACGACGCCGCGGCGGCGGCCCGGTCGGCGTCGCCCTGCGCGTCGCCCTCGCCCAGCTGGGCGGCCAGCTTGTCGGCGAACTGGCCGAGCAGCTTGTTGCCCACGTCGGTCATGACCCCGCGGCCGAACTGGGCCGGCCGTCCGGTGATGTTCAGGTCGGTGAGCACGTCGACCCGGGTGCTGGTGCCCTCCGCGGCCAACGTGGCGGTGACGATGGCGGCGGCGGTGCCATTGCCGCGCTGGTCCTTGCCGCGGGCGTCGATGACGGCCCGGTGCGCGGCCTCGTCCTTCTCGATGAAGGAGCCCTTGCCGGCGTAGGTCAGGTTGATCGGCCCCAGCTTGACCTTGACCCGACCGGTGAAGTCGTCACCGTCGACGGAGTCCAGGGCGGCACCGGGCATGCACGGGGCGATCCGGTCGATGTCGAGCAGGACGCGCCATGCCTCGTCGATCGGCAGCGGGACGGTGAAGGAGTTCTCGAGTTGCATGGGGACCTCCGCAGATGGGCCGCTCGGCCGCCGGCCCCGGTCGAGGGGGCGGGCCGGGCGACGAGACGGTGCTCGCCGACGGTGTGCCGACGCTACCGCGCCCCCCACCCCCCGACCTCCCGGGTCGACGACCAGCCCTGACCGCGCACACGGCGGCTGGGTCCGGGACGACCGGCCATTTTCGCAGAAAGGGCCGCTGGGTCCGCGACGACGACCGGACCTTCCCGCGGAAAGGGCCGTGGGTCCGCGACGACGACCGGACCTTCTCGCGGAAAGGGCCATGGGTCCGCGACGACGACCGGCCCTTCTCGCGGAAAGGGCCATGGGTCGAGGACGACGACCGGCCATTTCCGCGGAAAGGGCCGCTGGGTCCGGGACGACGACCGGCCATCATCGCGGAAAGGGCCGTCTGGCGTGGGTGCGCGGGGGTGCCGTACCGCCGGGCGGCGTGACGGCACCCCCGATCGTGCTCAGATGCCGGCGGCCGCCAGCACGGCGCGCTTGGTGAGCACCTGGGCCAGGTGCTCCCGGTAGTCGGCCTGGGCGTTGAGGTCGCTGCTCGGGCTGGTGCCCACGGCGGCCTGCGCGGCGGCGGCGGTGACCGTCTCCAGGCTCACGTCGACACCGATCAGTGCCGCCTCGGTGGCCTTCGCCCGGATCGGCGTGGGCCCCATGTTGGTCAGCGCGATGCGGGCCTCCACGATCCGGCCCGCCTCGTGCCGCACCGCCGCGGCGACCGCCACGATCGACCAGGCCTGGGCGACCCGGTTGAACTTCTCGTAGCGCACGCCCCACTCGGCACCGAGCTTGGGCACCCGGACCTCGACGAGCAGCTCCCCGTCCTCCAGCGCGGTGGTGAGGTAGTCGACGAAGAAGTCCGCCGCGGCGACCGTGCGGCGGGCGCCGCCGGGGCCGGCGATGACGAACTCGGCGTCCAGCGCCAGGGCCACCGCGGGCAGGTCACCGGCGGGGTCGGCGTGGGCCAGCGCGCCACCGAAGGTGCCGCGGTGCCGGACGGCGGGGTCGGCCACGGTCTCGGTGGCCTCGGCGATCAGCGCCCCGTAGGCGGCGATCAGCGGGTCGACGAGGATGTCGTGGTGCGTGGTCATCGCACCGATCACCAGGTGGTCGCCGTCCTCGCACACCCCGCGCAGCTCGGCCACCCGGGTCAGGTCCACGACCGTCTCCGGGGCGGCCAGCCGCAGGCGCATGACCGGGATCAGCGACTGCCCGCCGGCGAGGACCTTGACGTCGTCCCCGCCGTCGGCGATGGCCTGCAGCGCCTCCTCGATGGTGGTCGGGCGTGCGTAGGCGAACGCTGCGGGGATCACTGGGCTCCTCCCTGGGTGCCGGTCGCGGACTCGACGCCGGACTCGGTGGTGCGGGCCCCGCCGTAGGCGTTGCTGCCCTCGGCGGCCCGGTCGCCGCCGTCCCCCCCGAGGTGGATGGCCCGCCAGACCCGCTCCGGGGTCAGCGGCATCCGGATGTCGGTGACCCCGAGGTGCCGGACGGCGTCCAGCGCGGCGTTGACGACGGCCGGGGTGCTGGCGATGCAGCCGGCCTCGCCGACGCCCTTGGCGCCCAGCGGGTTGCTGGTCGCCGGGTGCACGGTGTTGCCGGTGTCGAAGTGCGGCAGGTCCATCGCCGAGGGCACCAGGTAGTCGACGAACGTGCCCGTGGTCAGGTTGCCGTCGGCGTCGTAGATCGCCTCCTCGTACAGGGCCTGGGAGATGCCCTGGGCGAGCCCGCCGTGGATCTGGCCCTCGACGATCAGCGGGTTCACGATCGTGCCGATGTCGTCGATGCAGGCGTACTTGCGGATCGTCACGTGCCCGGTCTCGGTGTCGACCTCCATGGCGCAGATGTGCGTGCCGTGGGGGAAGGAGAAGTTCTCCGGGTCGAACGTGGCCTCGGCGTCGATGCTGGGCTCGATGCCCTCCGGGTAGTCGTGCGCGGCGAACACCGCCCCGGCGATCTGCTGGATCGGGATGCTGGCGCCCGGGGTGCCCTTGACGGAGAACGAGCCGCCACGGAACTCCAGGTCGTCCTCGCTGGCCTCCAGCAGGTGCGCGGCGACCTTGCGGGCCTTGGCCACGACCTTCTCCGCGGCCTTGACCACCGCGGTGCCACCGACGACGAGCGAGCGGGAGCCGTAGGTGTCCAGCCCGCGCGGGGAGATCGCGGTGTCACCGTGCAGCACCTCGACGTCGTCGAACGGGACGCCGAGGGAGTCGGCCACGATCTGGCTCCAGGCCGTCTCGTGGCCCTGGCCGTGCGGCGTGGAGCCGGTGACGACCTCGACCTTGCCGGTGGGCAGCATCCGGATGGAGGCCTGCTCCCAGCCGCCGGCGCCGAAGGCCAGCGAGCCGAGCACCCGGGAGGGGGCCAGGCCGCACATCTCGGTGAAGGTGGAGAAGCCGATGCCCAGCTGGACCGGGTCGCCTCCCTCGCGGCGGCGCTGCTGCTCCGCGCGCAGCTCGTCGTAGCCGAGCAGCTCCAGGGCCTGGTCGGTGGCCATGCCGTAGTCGCCGCTGTCGTAGGAGAGCCCGGCCACGGTGGTGAACGGGAACTCGTCGGCGTTGATCCAGTTCTTGCGGCGCAGCTCCAGCGGGTCCATGCCGAGCTCGACGGCGAGCTCGTCCATGATCCGCTCGATGGCGAACGTGGCCTCCGGGCGGCCGGCGCCACGGTAGGCGTCGGTGGGCACCTTGTTGGTGAACACGCCGTCGCACTCGAAGCGGTAGGCCGGGAACTTGTAGATGCCCGGGAACATGAAGGCGCCCAGGGCCGGCACGCCGGGGGTGATCAGCCGCAGGTAGGCGCCCATGTCGGCCAGCAGCCGCACCCGCAGCGCCTTGACGTTGCCCTCGCGGTCGGCGGCGACGTCGATGAACTGCACCTGGTCGCGGCCGTGGTGCGCGGTCATCAGCGACTCGCTGCGGGTCTCGGTCCACTTGACCGGCTTGCCGAGCCGGCGGGCGACCAGCAGCGAGAGGATCTCCTCCGGGTTGACCTGCAGCTTGCCGCCGAAACCGCCGCCGACGTCGGGGGCGATGACCCGCAGCTTGTGCTCGGGCACGCCGGTGACGCTGGCGAGCATCACCCGGAGGATGTGCGGCACCTGGGTGGCCGACCACATCGTGTAGTTGTCGCCGACGGGCTGGACGACGACCGAGCGTGGCTCCATGAACGCCGGGATGAGGCGCTGCTGCACGAACCGCCGGCTCACGGTCACCTCGGCGTCGGCGAACGCCTGGTCGGTGTCGGTGCCGGTGCCGGCCTCGCCGGCATCGAAGACGAAGTGGTAGCTGGTGTTGGAGGAGGTGTGGGCGTGCACCAGGTCGGCGCCCTCCTGCACCGCCTGCTCCATGTCCAGCACCACCGGCAGCGACTCGTAGTCGATGTCGATGGCCTCCAGCGCGTCGACCGCCGCGGTGCGGCTGCGGGCGACGACGAGGGCCACCGCCTCGCCCACGTGGTTGACCCGGTCGACGGCGATCGACGGGTGCCCGGGGTTGACCATGTCGGGGGTGACCGGCCACGCGCAGGGGATGGAGCCCTGCTCGTCGGCGAGGTCGGCCCCGGTGTAGACGGCGACGACGCCCGGCCGGGCCTGGGCCGCGGACACGTCGAGGTGGCTGATCGTGGCGTGCGCGACGGGGCTGCGCAGCACCGCCATGTGCAGCATGCCGGGCAGCACCATGTTGTCGGTCCAGGTGGTCTTCCCGGTGATGAGCCGGGCGTCCTCCTTGCGGCGCCGGGCCTGCCCGATCTCCTTGGCCGGCTCGGTCTGCGGCTCGTCGACGAGGGTCATGCCTGCGCTCCCGTGGTCTCCGGTGCGGTGTGGGTGCCGTGCGAGCCCATCTCGCCGGCGGCCTGCTGCACGGCCCGGACGATGTTCTGGTATCCGGTGCACCGGCAGAGGTTGCCCTCGATGCCCTCGCGGATCTCCAGCTCGCTGGGGCTCGGGTTCTCCTTGAGCAGGTCGATCGAGGCCATGATCATCCCGGGGGTGCAGAAGCCGCACTGCAGCCCGTGCATCTCGTGGAAGGCCTTCTGCACCGGGTGCAGGACGCCCCCCTCGGCCACGCCCTCGATGGTGGTCACCTCGCTGCCGTCGGCCTGGACGGCCAGCACGGTGCACGACTTCACGCTCTGCCCGTCGAGGTGGACGGTGCACGCGCCGCAGTTGCTGGTGTCGCACCCGACGACGGTGCCGACCTTGCCCAACTGCTCGCGCAGGTGGTGCACCAGCAGGGTGCGGGGTTCGACGTCGTCCGTGTAGGACACTCCGTCGACCCGGACGGTGATCTGGGTCATCGAGCTCTCCGCTTCGTCGCAGACGTGCAGCCAACCGACCGCCATGCCGCCCGGAGTGTGTCAAGCGACACATGACTTAGGCCACGCTCACCCACGCCCACATCGGCATTTACCTCCGTGCACACGGGTGTCAACGCGGAAGTGGTCCGCTTCTGCGGATCATTGCCGCACAACCGTCCGCAGACCAGGACGGCGGCAACGTTGCACCCGTGTTGCAGGACGGCCGCCGTCCCGGCAGGGGACGACGGCCGCGCTGCCTGCGGGAGTGCCTCAGACGGTGTAGCCGGCCACCGCCGCCTCGAGCTCGGCACCCATCCGGGCCAGCTCGTCCGCGCCCGCCTGCGCCGCCGCCACCTGCACGTGCGTCTGCTGCGCGTTGGCCGCCAACCCCGAGACGCTCTCGGCGATCGACCGCGACCCCCCGGCCGCCTCGCCGACGTTGCGGTTCATCTCGTTCGTCGTCGCCGTCTGCTCCTCCACCGCCGCCGCGATCGAGGCCTGGTAGTCGTTGATCTCCCCGATCACCGTGGAGATCTCGTCGATCGCGGTCACCGCCTGCGCCGTGTCCGACTGGATGGTGGCCACCCGCCCGGCGATGTCCTCGGTCGCCCGCGCGGTCTCCTGCGCCAGCTCC
>NZ_JAAGWK010000039.1 GCF_010685995.1 Goekera deserti
TCATCGGGTCGATCAACGACTACCAGTTGACCATCGCCAGTGCGGTGGAGGAGCAGACGGCCACGACCAACGAGATGAGCCGGTCGGTGCAGGAGGCCTCGGCCGGCACCGGGGAGATCGCGGTCAACATCACCGGCGTCTCCGCCGCCGCCACCTCGACCACGCAGGCGCTGACCCAGACCCGGGTCGCGGTGGACGAGCTGTCCCGGATGGCCAGTGACCTGCGCGGCTCGGTGGCCCGCTTCACCTACTGAACGACACGGAACGACACGGCACGGCACGGCAGGGCAGGGCAGGGCACGACAGGGCAGGGCACGACCGGCAGGTCCGGGCGGCTCGCGGACGACCGCGGGCCGCCCGATGCCGTCGTGGGGAGGCCAGGTGTCCGGGCCGGGGCGGTGGGTAGGGCCGGGTGCGAGGTCGACCGCCCCCGTGACGGTCCCCCCCGGGCGAGATCCGCCCCACGACCACAGGAGGACCCCCTGGTGAGCTCTGTCCCCACCATCGCCCTGAACAACGGCGTCGAGATCCCGCAGCTCGGGTTCGGCGTCTACCAGATCGACCCGGCGGACTGCGTCGAGGCGGTCACCACCGCCCTCGAGGTCGGTTACCGGCACATCGACACCGCGGAGATGTACGGGAACGAGAAGGAGGTCGGCGAGGCCGTCCGGCGTTCCGGGCTCCCGCGCGACGAGGTCTTCGTGACCAGCAAGCTGAACAACGGCTTCCACGCCCGCGACGCCGCGCTGCGGGCCTTCGACCAGACCCTGGCCGACCTGGGCTTCGACACCCTCGACCTGTTCCTGGTGCACTGGCCGCTGCCCGGCATCGAGGTCAGCTACGTCGAGACCTGGAAGGCCATGGAGGAGATCTACTCCAGCGGTCGCTGCCGGGCCATCGGCGTGTCCAACTTCACCGAGCACCACCTCAAGCGGCTGCACGAGGAGACCACGGTGCGCCCGGCGGTCAACCAGATCGAGGTACACCCGTACCTGACCCAGGAGCCGCTGCGCTCGTTCGGTGCCGAGCACCAGATCGTCACCGAGGCGTGGTCGCCGATCGCGCAGGGCAAGGTGCTGGACGACCCGGCCCTGGTGGAGATCGCCCAGCGGGTGGGCCGCACTCCGGCCCAGGTCGTGCTCCGCTGGCACGTGCAGCGCGGCGACGTGGTGTTCCCGAAGTCGGTCACCCGCAGCCGGATCGAGGAGAACTTCGCGATCTTCGACTTCGAGCTGGGCCAGGGCGACGTCGCCTCGATCGACGCGCTGAACCGTGACGAGCGCACCGGCCCGGACCCGGACACCTTCAACTACATCCCTGGCTGAGCACGGGGCCCCGGCTGGTCGCAGCGTTGATCAGGGGGTGCACGGGAGTCCGTCCTCCTGCGGCAGCACTGCTGCAGGAGGACCGACTCTCCTGGGGAGGACGTCGCCGGCCGCGGCACCGGGTCAGCGGTTGCCGGCGGTGCGGTGCGACGAGGTGAGCAGGGCGGCGCGGACCACGGCGAGCACCGTCTCGTCGTCCACGCCGACGTCGGCCGCCACCCGGGCCAGCTGGGCGGCTGCCGCGAGCACCCGGTCGTACCCGGGCGGGGTCGCCGTGGTCGGGGAGCGGTCCACCTGCGGCCCGAGGACTACGGTGCCGGTGCGTCGACGGCTGGACACCATGCCGGCGGCTTCCAGCTCGGTGTAAGCCCGGGCGACCGTGCCCACGGCGACGCCGAGGTCGGCGGCCAGCGCCCGCAGCGTGGGCAGCCGCGAGCCGGCCGGCAGCAACCCGCTGTCCACGTAGGCCGCGATCTGGCTGCGGATCTGCTCGAAGGGCGGCACCGGTCCGGTGACGTCGACGGACACGTCCAGCCGAGGCGGGACGGTCACGCGCCGAGCGCGGGCTGCCGGTCGGCCGGCACGGCGGGAGCGCACCACGCGCACAGCACCAGACCCGCCAGCGCCAGCGCCAGTCCCAGGACGCCGAGGACGGCGCCGGTCACCGGCAGCGCCCCGGTGAGCACGCCGACGTCCAGACCGTAGGCCCGCGCCGTGTCGCCGGCCCCGGTCGAGGCGTTGCGCAGCGCCAGCCCGCTGACCGCGAGCAGCCCGCCGACCACGATCAGGGCACTGCCGACCGCGCCGCGGAGCACTCGGTGCGCGGACGCGGCGCGCAGCGCCGCCTCGATGCGGTCGTCTCCGGTGGACACCGCGGGACGCTCGGCCACGATGCGCAGCGTGACGAGTGCGGCCATCGCGAGCGCGAGCAGTCCGAGGGCCGCCGGCGTGCTGTAGTCGGCGCCCGCGAACGGGCTGGCGGCCCCGCCCACAGCCCCGCCGGCGGCCGTCACCGAGAAGGTCCGCCCGTCCGCGTCGGCCAGCAGCGCACCGGCCCCGAGCACGAGCGCCGCGAAGGGCACGGTCGCCGTGCCTGCCCGCACCAGCCTGCGGGGTGCAGCGTCCAGCAGCCCGCGCCGGACGAGCTGCGCGTGGCGCACCTGGCCGACCGGTCGGGGCCAGGTCAGCTCGCCGATCGCCAGCACCGTCGTGTGCACCAGGCCGAAGGCGACCGGGACGAGCAGCGCGGTCACGCCGTCGCTGGCCGGGCCGAACGAGTCGTTCGCCGTACCGACCGCCGCGGTGCCCACCGCCGCGGCGACGCCGAACAGGGCGGCGGCGGCCGCCGTCCACCGGGCATGCTGGCGCGCGGCAGCGACGGCGAGCTCCGCACTCGGCGGTGCCCCGCGGACGGCGCTGGCCCCCACCCCGACTGCGACGGCGAGGAGCAGCAGGACGAAGAGTGGGAGCAGTGCCATCAGTCGTCCGTCCGTCGTGTCAATGACTCAGTTGATTGACACAATGGCGGTGCTGACGGGTTCCGTCAAGGACATCGCTGCGAGCCGCGCGGAGGGTGGGGTCGTTCAGGCGTCCTCGGTGACGAAGTCGATGAGCTCCTCGACCCGGCCGATGAGCAGTGGCTCCAGATCGGTCCAGGTGCGCACCCGGGCGAGGATGCGCTGCGCCCAGACGTAGCCGGTGTCGTCCTCCCAACCCAGCGCGGCGCAGACGCCCTCCTTCCACGGCCGGCCCTTCGGGACGGTCGGCCATTCGCGGATGCCGACGACGGCCGGCTTCACGGCCTGCCAGATGTCGACGAACGGGTGGCCGACCACGAGTGCGTGCTGCCCGCCCGCCCCGGAGCGCATGACGTCCTGGGCGATCCGGGTCTCCTTGGACCCGGTGACCAGGTGGTCGACGAGCACACCCAGGCGCCGGTTCGCGGCCGGCCGGAAGTCGCGCACGATCGAGGGCAGGTCGTCCACGCCGTGCAGCGGCTCCACGACGACGCCCTCCACGCGCAGGTCGTGGCCCCAGACCTTCTCCACCAGCTCGGCGTCGTGCTTGCCCTCCACGTAGATCCGGCCCGCGCGGGCGACCCGGGCGCGGCCTCCTGCCACGTACGTCGACCCGGAGGCGCTGCGCAACGGCCCGGCCGGGATGGCCTGCTTGGGCCGCACCAGCACCACCGGCCGGCCGTCGACCCAGAACCCCGGGCCCAGCGGGTAGCCGCGCACCTTGCCGAACCGGTCCTCCAGGTGCACGACGTCCTTCTCGCAGCGCACCACGGCGCCCACGAAGCCCGTGCTGGGGTCCTCCACCACGAGGTCACGCTCGGCGGCCACCTCCGGTGACGCCTTCTTCTGCGTCCGGGGGTGGACCAGGTCGTCGTACGGCGAGCGGGGTGGCATCCCTCCATGCTGGGCACACCGGACGCCGGATCAGCGGCGGCGCGCCGCGACACGCCCGACCGACGGTGGACAGCAGATGTCCAGCACGCTGCGGTCACACTGGCTGTGTTCTATGACACGCCGGTTGACCTGCTGGTTCGCTACCTGGGGCGCCCTCCTGGCGGCACACAGACACGCCCGGAGCCGGATCGGCCGTGATCTCCCCTGTTTCCGCTGCCCCGGGAGTGGACACCCATGACGGAGTCCGAACGTCCCACCGCGAGAGGAACGATGACGATGATCGGCACAGACTCACTGAACCGCGTGATCGGCAACACCGTGTACGACAACGACGGTGACAAGATCGGCACCGCCTCCGAGGTCTTCCTGGACGACCAGACCGGCAACCCCGAGTGGGTGACCGTGAAGACGGGTCTGTTCGGGTCCAAGGAGTCGTTCGTCCCGATCCGCGACGCCGATCTCACCGACGACGGCCTGCGGGTCCCGGTGTCCAAGGCCGCCGTGAAGGACGCCCCGCGCATCGACACCGAGGGCCACTTGTCGCCCGAGGAGGAGACCCAGCTGTACCGCCACTACAGCATGGGCAGCGACACGACGAACACGATGACGACCGGCACCGCCGGCATGGGCACCACGGGTCGCACCGAGACGACGGAGTTCTCCTCCGGTCGCACGGACACCGACCGCATGGGCACCGGCCGCTCGGACACCGACCTGAACACGCACGGCACCAAGGGCCACGACACGTCCGGCCCGACGACCGACGACGCGATGACCCTCTCCGAGGAGCGCCTGCAGGTCGGCACGCAGCAGACCGAGGTCGGCCGGGCCCGGCTGCGCAAGTACGTGGTCAGCGAGAACGTGACGCAGACCGTGCCGGTGTCCCGCGAGGAGGTGCGGATCGAGCGCGAGCCGATCACCGACGCCAACCGCGGTGCGGCCTACGACGGCCCGGCCATCTCCGAGGAGGAGCACGAGGTCACGCTGCACGCCGAGCGCCCCGTGGTCGCCAAGGAGGCCGTGCCGGTCGAGCGCGTGCGACTGGACACCCAGACGGTGACTGACCAGGAGACCGTCAGCGAGACCGTCCGCAAGGAGCAGGTTGACACCGACGGCATCCAGGGCACGGGCATGCAGCAGGGCACCACCGGTGAGAAGCGTGGCTTCGTCGACAAGGCGAAGGACGCTCTCGACCGCGACAAC
This sequence comes from Goekera deserti, assembly GCF_010685995.1. Taxonomy (GTDB): domain Bacteria; phylum Actinomycetota; class Actinomycetes; order Mycobacteriales; family Geodermatophilaceae; genus Goekera; species Goekera deserti. The sequence goes on from NZ_JAAGWK010000039.1 coordinate 4,940, forward strand.
GACGGCAAGGTCGGTCGCTGATCTCGTCGTACCACCGGGCACCGCACCAGCGGTGACCCCCAGCAGCGCTCGTCCCGGCTCGTTCGGGACGGGCGCTGCTGTACGTCGCAGCCCGCTCGACCGGCCCGGCGACGCACCCGTAGGACGACGGCGCCGAGGAACCAGCGGGCCGCCACCGGCACCCATGAGGTCGCCCTGCGGGGAGTCGAGCAACTCCAGCACGACGCCGTGCAGGGAGAGCGCCAGCGCCCAGCCGCGCCGGTGGGCACGTGTGTTCGTCAGGGCATGCCGGCGGGGCGGCCCGTCCAGCCGACCCGCGGGGCCCCGCGCGGCCGGGGTGGGATCAGCCCGTGGCGGCCGGCTCTGCGCGGGGGGACAGCAGACGCTCCAGCTCGCCCCAGGAGGTGACGACGGCGAGCACGCCGACGTCGCGCAGCTGCCTCTCCCGCTCGGCGCGCTCGGCGGGGGCGACGAACTGCAGGTTGCCGATCGTCGGGATGCCCGCCGCGACCGCGGACCGGGCACCGGGGATCGAGTCCTCGACGGCCAGCCCGGCGGCCGGCTCGACGCCCAGCTGCTCGCAGGCGAACAGGTAGACGGCCGGGTCGGGCTTGCTGGTCGGCGTGGGCAGCGAGTCCTCGGCGCTGAAGCGCACCTCGGCCGCGATCAGCGGGTCCAGGCCGGTGGCGGTGAAGCAGGCGGCCAGCCGGGCGGTGGCGCTGGAGCTGACCGCGGCCAGCCGGTAGCGGGCGGCCAGCCGGCCCAGCGGCTCCAGCACGTCGGGGTCGGGCACCAGCACGCTGCCCAGGTGCGCGCTGACCTGGCGCTTCTCCTCGGCGACCCAGCGGTCCAGCTCCTCGGCGGTGAGCACGCGGTCGCCGTCCGGTGCCTGCACCGGGGGCGCGCCCCGGTGCCCCGCGGCCACGGCCGGGTCCAGGGCGACCCCGTGGGTGACCGCGAGGTCGACCGCCGTCGTCCGGAAGTTCTTGCCCGTGGTGGCCAGGCGCAGCTCCTCGGCGGTGAACCGCTGGTCGATGCCCAGGGACTCCAGGAAGTCGTTGGTCACCCCCGCCGAGGCCACGAACGCCGGCTCCTCGGAGGGGAACAGGTTCCCGTCGGCGTCGCAGAGCACCGTGGTCGTCCCCAGCGCGGGCAGGTCCAGGTCGGTCACCGGGTCTCCTCCAGGGGGTTCATCAGGCAGGCGGCCACGGTCGCGGCCACCCCGTCGCGGGACAGGGCCGCCAGCGTCTCCCCGATCTCGGCGACGAGCTCCTCGTCGTCGCCCAGCCGGCCGAAGACGCTGCGCTCGCCCAGCAGCGGTCGCGGGTCGTCGCCGCCCTGCCGGGCCAGCTCGCCCAGCCGCTCGGCGTGCGCGTCCTGCACCTGCAGCGGCCGGCCCTGCAGGTCGGTGCCGCGCAGGTAGCGCAGCCAGGCGGCCACGGCCAGCACCAGCAGCCCGTGCGGCCGGCCCTGCTCGCGGGCCTCGCGCAGCGAGGGCAGCAGGTAGGACGGCATCTTGGTGGAGCCGCGGCGGCAGAGCCGGGCCAGCGGGTCGGCGATCGCCGGGTTGGCGAAGCGAGCCATCAGCGAGTCGCAGTAGCCGGGCAGCTCCATGCCCTCCACGACCGGCAGCAGCGGCCCGATCTCCTCGACCAGCAGCCGCTCCAGGTAGCCCCCGATCACCGGGTCGGCGGTCGCCTCGTCGCTGGCGGTGTGCCCGGCCAGGGTGCCCAGGTAGCCCAGCGCGCAGTGCCCGCCGTTGAGCAGCCGGGTCTTCACCCGCTTGTGCGGGGTGACGTCGTCGACGAACTGGACGCCGACGCGGTCCAGCGGCGGGCGCCCGGCACAGAAGTCGTCCTCGACGACCCACTGCCGGAACGGCTCGCTCAGCACCGGCCAGCGGTCGGCGACGCCGTAGGTGCGCTCGAAGGCGTCCCGCTCCTCCGGGCTGGTCTGCGGGGTGATCCGGTCGACCATGCTGCTGGGGAAGGTGACGTGCGTGTCGATCCAGTCGGCCAGCGCGGCGTCGCGCAGTCGGGCGAAGGAGACGACGGCGGTGCGGGCGCTGCGGCCGCTGTCGGGCAGGTTGTCGCAGCTGAGAACGGTGAACGGGCCGGTCCCGGTGTCGCGGCGGCGGGCCAGCGCCTCGACCAGGAACCCGACCACGGTGCTCGGGCGCTGCGGGTCGGCCAGGTCCTGCTGCACGTCCGGGTCGTCGGCGGTGAACGCACCCTGGTCGTCGACGAAGTAGCCGCCGCCGGTGACGGTGAGCGTCACCAGCCGGGTGCGCGGGTCGGCCAGCCGGCCGAGCACCGCCTGCGGGTCCTCCGGGGCGTGGAGGTAGTCGACCAGCGAGCCGACGACGCGCGCCCGCTCGCCGTCCGGACCGCGCTCGACCAGGGTGTACAGGCCGTCCTGGCCGCTGAGGACCTCGCCCATCTCGGTGCTGCGCAGCCCGACGCCGACGACGCCCCAGCCGGTGTCCCCGGCGGCGGCGAGCTCGTCGAGGTACAGGGCCTGGTGGGCGCGGTGGAAGCTGCCGACGCCGATGTGCACCACGGCGGGCACCAGCGCGGTCCGGTCGTAGGTGGGCACCGGCACCCGGGCGGCGATCGCCGGCAGGGTGGCATCGCTGAGTGGCAGCGCCGCTCGGGTGCGTGCGGGCGCACGCCGGGGGCTGACGGGTCCGGGGGTGGTGGCGAGCACGATGTCCTCCGCGGGTCACGGGGGGCGAGGTGACCAGCGGGTGGGAGCACCTGCGCCGCTGGACGGCGCTGATGTCTCAACGCACTGCTGGTCTACCGTCGCCCCGGGGTCGACAAACGGAACTGCTCGTGATCGGCGACCACCTGCTGCAACGTCCCGCGACAGCATGGCGCATGACCAGGTGGGATGCTGCCAGTCGTGAGTGACACCACAGTGCGGACGCCGCGGGAGCACCCACCGCTGCCGAGCGGTCCGGACGAGCTGGCGGCGGCGCTGACCGCCACCGGCTACCTGCCGGACGAGGGTCTGGCGACGGCCGCCTACCTGGCGCTGGTCATGCACCGGCCGCTGTTCCTGGAGGGCGAGGCGGGAGTCGGCAAGACGGCACTGGCGCACGCACTGGCCGAGCTCACCGGCCGCCCGCTGTACCGGCTGCAGTGCTACGAGGGCCTGGAGGCCAGCCAGGCGCTCTACGACTGGGACTTCGGCCGGCAGCTGCTGCACCTGCGCGCCGCGGAGGCGGCACACGCCGGCACCGACACCGCCGCGCTGGAGGCCTCGCTGTACGACCGGCGCTTCCTGCTGGCCCGGCCGCTGCTCCAGGCGCTGGAGGACGCGCCGTCGGTGCTGCTGGTCGACGAGGTCGACCGGGCCGACGACGAGTTCGAGGCGTTCCTGCTGGAGGTGCTCAGCGACTTCACCATCTCCGTCCCCGAGCTCGGCACCATCCGCGCGAGCACCCCGCCGCTGGTGATCCTCACGTCCAACCGCACCCGCGAGGTGCACGACGCCCTCAAGCGCCGCTGCCTCTACCACTGGCTGGAGCACCCCGGCTTCGACCGCGAGGTGGCCATCCTGCGCAGCCGGCTGCCGCAGGTGACCGAGACCCTCGCCCGCGACGTCGCCCGGGCGACCGCTCGGCTGCGCGGCCTGGACCTGCTCAAACCGCCCGGGATCGCCGAGGCGATGGACTGGGCGACCGCGCTGCACACCCTGGGCGCCCGCGAGCTGGACCCCGACCGCGCCGCCCGCACGCTGGGCGCGGTGCTCAAGTACCGGGAGGACACCGAGCGGGTGCACCAGCTGGCCCGAGGGGCGCTGTTCGGTGGCGCCTGAGGAAGGACCCCCTGCCCCCCACCACGAGCGAGCTCGCGGCGGGACCCTGCAGGGGGCCGGGAGTGGCGATCGTGTCGCCGGCGACCGCACCCCCACCGCGGGGCGCCGGGGGGACGTCGTGGACGTGGTGCTGGGGTTCGCGCGCACGCTGCGGCACGCGGGCGTGGCCGCCTCACCGGACCGGGTGGAGGCGATGCTCACCGCCACGAGCCACCTCGACGTGCTGGACGCCACCGCGGTCTACTGGGCCGGCCGGCTGACCCTGTGCGCCTGCCCCGACGACCTCGACCGGTACGACGCCGCCTTCGCCGCCTACTTCGCCGGTGAGGCGCCGCGCAGGCCCGCCACGTCGTCGGCCCCGCAGCAGCAGCTGGCCGAGTCCGCGCCCCTGCAGGTGGACGCCGGAGCCGGTGAGGAGCGCGACGACGCCCCGGACCTCGCTGCCCGGGCCAGCGCCGACGAGGTGCTGCGGCACCGCGACGTCAGCCAGCTCTCGATCGCCGAGCGCGACCAGCTGCGCCGGCTGTTCGCCCTGCTGGTGCCGGCCGCGCCGATGCGCCGGTCCCGCCGCCGCCGCCCGGACGCCCGTGGCGGGGTCGACCCGGCACGCACCGTGCGCCGGGCCCTGCGCGACGGTGGCGAGGTGACCCGGCTGGCACACCGCCGTCCCCGCCCGCGCCCGCGCCGGGTGGTGCTGCTGGTCGACGTCTCCGGCTCGATGAGCCCCTACTCCGACGCGCTGCTGCGCTTCGCGCACGTCGCCGTCCGGGCGCGGCCGGCGAGCACCGAGGTGTTCACCGTCGGCACCCGGCTGACCCGGCTCACCCGGGAGCTGCGGCTGCGCGACCCCGACCGGGCGCTGGCGGCCGTCGGCACCGCCGTCCCCGACTGGTCCGGAGGCACCCGGCTCGGTGAGGTGCTGCAGGCGTTCCTGGACCGCTGGGGCCGGCGCGGCACCGCGCGGGGCGCCGTCGTCGTCATCTGCAGCGACGGCTGGGAGCGCGGGGGAGCCGAACTGCTGGCCGAGCAGATGACCCGGCTGCACCGGCTGGCGCACGCCGTCGTCTGGGTCAACCCGCACAAGGGGCGGGACGGGTACCAGCCGCTGACCGGCGGCATGCAGGCCGCGCTGCCCTCGGTCGACCACTTCGTCGCCGGGCACAGCCTGGCCGCGTTCGAGGAGCTCACCGGGGTGATCGCGCGCGCGTGAGGACCCCCTTGCCCCCCACCACTCGCAAGCTCGCGGCGGGCCCCTGAAGGGGGCCGAGCGTTGGTCGACCAGGAGGTGCTCCGTGCGTGACGTGCTGGACGAGCTGGTGGGCTGGTGGCAGGCGGGGGAGACCGTCGGCATGGGCACCGTGGTGGCCACCTGGCGCTCGGCGCCGCGGCCCGCGGGGGCCTCGATGCTGGTCGGCCCGGACGGCACCGCGGTCGGCAGCGTCTCCGGCGGCTGCGTCGAGGGTGCGGTCTACGAGGAGGCCCGGGACGTCGTCGAGACCGGGGAGCCCACCCTGGAGCGCTACGGCGTGAGCGACGACGACGCCTTCGCCGTCGGCCTGACCTGCGGCGGCGTCCTCGACGTCTACGTCGAGTCGGTGTCCCGGGAGTCCTTCCCCGAGCTGGGGGAGATCGCGGCGTCCGTCGGCCGGGGTGAGCCGGTCGCCGTCGTCACGGTGGTGCGGGGTCCGGCGGACCGGCTCGGCCGACGGCTGGTGCTCTGGCCGGACCGCACTTCCGGCTCGCTGGGCCTGGCGCGGCTGGACGACGCCGTGGCCGACGACGCCCGCGGCATGCTGGCCGCCGGGCGCACCGCCACGCTCACCTACGGCCACGACGGCGAGCGGCGCGGTGACGAGCTCACCCTGTTCGTCTCCTCCTTCGCGCCGCGGGCCCGGATGATCGTCTTCGGCGCCATCGACTTCGCCGCCGCCTGCGCCCGGGTCGGGGCCTTCCTCGGCTACACCGTCACCGTCTGCGACGCGCGCCCGGTGTTCGCCACCGCCCGGCGGTTCCCCGACGCCCACGAGGTCGTCGTGGAGTGGCCGCACCGCTACCTGCGGGCCGAGGTGGACGCCGGCCGCGTCGACGAGCGCACCGTGCTGTGCGTGCTCACCCACGACCCGAAGTTCGACGTCCCGCTGCTGGAGGTGGCGCTGCGGGTGCCGGTGGCCTACGTGGGGGCGATGGGCTCCCGGCGCACCCACGACGAGCGGCTGGCCCGGCTGGCCGAGGCGGGCATGACCCCCGCCGAGCTGGGCCGGCTGTCCTCGCCGATCGGGCTGGACCTGGGTGCCCGGACCCCGGAGGAGACCGCGATCTCCATCGCCGCCGAGATCATCGCCGGCCGCTGGGGCGGTACCGGCGAGCGGCTCACCGGCGTCGGCGGACCGATCCACCGGACGGCCGACCGCTGAGCGGGCTCACCCACCGGCGGGAGGTCGAGGTGGTGGGGCTGCTGGTCGCGGCGGCCCACCGGTACGACGGCCGGCCGGACCCGGCGTACGGCACAGATTCCGGCGTCGCCGCGGTGCAGGTGCGGGCCGGCGTCGGCGTGGTCGGCGACCGGTACGCCGGGAAGCCCGCGCACCGGGACGCCTCGGTCACCGTGCTCGCTGTCGAGGCGGTGGAGGCCGTGGCCGCGGACCTGGGGGCCGGCCCGTTCGACCCGCTGCTGCTGCGCCGCACCGTCGTGCTGCGCGGCGCCGAGGTGGAGGCGCTGCGCGGGCAGCCGTTCGCGCTGGACAGCGGGGACGGCCTGGTGCTCCTGCAGGGCGGCCGTCCCGCCGCGCCCTGCGCCTGGATGGACGTCGTGCTCGCCCCCGGTGCGCACGCCGCGCTGCGCGGGCGCGCCGGCGTGCGCTGCGCCCCGCTCACGGACGGCACGCTGCGGCTGGGCCCGGCCGTGCTGAGCAGCGCGGTGCCGCTGGACCCGGCCCGGGCGGCGCTGCCCGCCCGCCGTGCCGCACGCCGGGGGTGACCTGCCCGAGCCCGGGCTCCCGGCGTTGCCCGCGCTCCCGCCGGGGAGCCTGTGGGAGTCTCGGGGGACCTGACCCGCCGGCGGCCGAGGCCGCGGCGGGGCGTCCCCTGTGAACGGAGTCCCATGCGCATCAAGCACCTCGTCGTCGGCGGCCTGGCGGCGGTCCTGCTCGCCGGCTGCGGCGGGTCGTCCACGGACGGCGAGGCCGAGAGCGCCGCACCGTCCAGCAGCGACTCCGGCAACGGCCTCGCCGACCAGACCGGCCCCGAGGTCGTCGACGCGGCCGCCGACGCCCTGGAGACCGCGGGCTCGGTACGCGTGATGGGCAGCACCACCACCGCCGGGCAGGCCGGTGACATCGACCTCCAGCTCCAGGGCGACGACACCGCGGGCACGGTCACCATCGGTGGCGACGTCATCGAGCTGGTCAGCCTGGCCGGCGCCGCCTACATCAAGGCCCCGGCGTCGTTCTGGCAGTCCTCCGGTGTCCCGGCCGAGGTGCTGCCCCAGCTCGACGGGGTCTGGGTGGTCCTCCCGCCCGAGGCCGCTGCCGGGTTCGAGGACCTCTCCCTCGCCGGCTTCATCGACGAGCTGCGCAACCCCACGGGTGTGGTGTCCGACGAGGTCACCACTGCCGAGGTCGAGGGCACGCCGGTGGTCGAGGTCACCGAGGACGACGGCAGCGTCCTCCGGGTGGCGGCCGAGGGCGAGCCGTACCCGCTGGAGCTGGAGAGCACCGGCGACGAAGCCGGCACGGTGATGTTCAGCGGCTTCGGCGAGCAGCAGACCATCGAGGCGCCGCCGAACCCGCTGGACCTCACCACCCTCGGCGGCTGACCCGCCCGCACGGAGCGGGTGCCCGCTGTCGGGCACCCGCTCCGCGCGGCACACTGGCCCGCACGGGTCGGTGCGAGCGAGGAGACGGTCATGACGGGTGTGCTGCACGCCGGTGCGGTGGAGCAGGTCAGGCGGCTGGTCACCGAGGTGCCCGGCCCGCGCTCGCGTGAGCTGGCCGCCCGCCGCGCGGCGACCGTCTCCGCCGGGGTGGGCACCACGCTGCCGGTCTTCGTCGAGCGGGCCGGCGGCGGGGTGGTCGTCGACGTCGACGGCAACTCGCTGATCGACCTGGGGTCGGGCATCGCGGTGGTGAGCGTGGGCAACGCCGCGCCGCGCGTGGTGGAGGCCGTGCAGCAGCAGGTGGCGGCGTTCACCCACACCTGCTTCATGGTCACGCCCTACGAGGGCTACGTCGCCGTCTGCGAGGCGCTGGCGGAGCTGACGCCCGGCACGCACGCGAAGAAGAGCGCGCTGTTCAACTCCGGCTCGGAGGCCGTGGAGAACGCGGTGAAGATCGCCCGGCACGCCACCGGCCGGCAGGCGGTGGTCGTGTTCGACCACGCCTACCACGGCCGCACGAACCTCACGATGGCGCTGACGGCCAAGTCGATGCCCTACAAGCACCGCTTCGGCCCGTTCGCCGGCGAGGTGTACCGGGTGCCGATGAGCTACCCCTTCCGGGACGGCCTCTCCGGGGCCGAGGCCGCTGCCCGGGCCCTCACGCAGGTCGAGGTGCAGGTGGGCGCGGGCAACACCGCGGCGGTGCTGGTGGAGCCGGTGCAGGGGGAGGGCGGGTTCGTCGTCCCGGCGCCGGGGTTCCTGCGGGCCCTGGCCGACTGGTGCGCCGCGCACGGCGTGGTGTTCATCGCCGACGAGATCCAGACCGGCTTCTGCCGCACCGGCGACTGGTTCGCCTGCGACGCCGAGGGAGTGGTGCCCGACCTGGTCACCACCGCCAAGGGCATGGCCGGCGGGCTGCCGCTGGCCGCGGTGACCGGCCGCGCGGAGATCATGGACGCCGTGCACCCCGGCGGCCTGGGCGGCACGTACGGGGGCAACCCGGTGGCCTGCGCCGCGGCGGTCGGCGCCATCGAGACCATGCGGGCCGAGGACCTCAGCGGTGCCGCGCGCCGCATCGAGGCCGTCATGCTGCCCCGGCTGCAGGCGCTGGCCGCCCGGTACCCGCAGGTCGGTGACGTGCGGGGCCGCGGCGCGATGCTGGCCCTGGAGCTGGTGCAGCCCGGCGGTGTCGAGCCCGACCCGGTGCTCGCCGGCGCGATCGCCCGGGCGTGCCACGCGCAGGGTGTCATCGTGCTGACCGCCGGCAGCTACGGCAACGTGCTGCGCTTCCTGCCGCCGCTGGTCATCGGTGAGGACCTGCTCACCGAGGCGCTCGACGTCCTGGACGCCGCGTTCGCCACGCTGCTGTCCTGACGCTGCTGGTCCGGGTGCCTGCCGGCCGGGCGCCTGCTGTCCTGACGCGGGGTCCCGGTCAGCTGTTGCGGGCGCGGTAGCGCTCGGCGCGCCGGGCGGCGGCGGCGCGGCGGGCCCGGGAGTCCTCCTGCTCGCGCAGCCGGGACGCCTCGGCGTGCGCGCGCTCGGCGGTGCCGGCGGGGTAGCCGGCCTTTACCACGCGGTGCTCGGTGGTCTCCGGCATGTAGGCGATGGAGAAGATCAGCCCCATGATCAGGCCGCCGAGCGCGGCCATCGCCCGGATCCAGAACGGTCCGGGGACGACGAGCAGCACCACCGCGATCGGCACGGCCAGTTGCACCAGCGCCCGGACGATGTGCCGCAGCCCCCACGTGCGGGTGGTGGTGTCGTGCAGCACCCACGCGCTCAGCTCACGGGGGAGCCCGCCGCCCATGGCGTACCAGAGCCACTGGACGGGGTTCGGCCGGGCCACGGGCTGCTCGCTCACGCCCCCTACAGCGGCCCCGCCCGCCCCGGCATTCCGCCGCCGACGCTGGGTCCCGCGGGCGGGTCGGTGGGAGCGGTGGAGAGGGTCAGCCCAGGAGGGCGGCGAGGGCGGCCGGGGCGTCGGCGGCACCGGTGAGGGCGGCCCAGCGGGCGCCGCTGCGGCGGGCCAGGTCCTCGGCCTGCTCGGTGTCCCCGGCGGGCGCCAGCACCACCAGCTCCGGCAGCCGCCGGGCGATCAGCACCGGGTCGAGCTCGTCGGTGGTGCGGCAGTCCGACAGCAGGACGACGACGCGGCGCGCGGCCCGGGTGCGCTCCAGCTGCGCGGCCGCGGCGCACAGGGCGTCGGTGAGCGCGGTCGTGCCATGTCCCCGCAGCGCCAGGATCGAGTCGACGACGGCGGCAGCGGGGCGGGCGGAGTCCATCGGCCGCAGCACCTCGACCTCGCCGGCGAAGACCAGCACCGCGTGGTCGCCCGGGGCGCGGAACGCGCAGGCGCTTGCGGTCAGCGCGGCCGCGGCCAGCCGCTCACCGCCCATCGAGCCCGAGCGGTCGACCACCAGGCACAGCGCCAGTTCGGGGCGGGCCCACTGCCGGGCGACCAGCTCGTCGGCGTCCGGCGGGCGGCGCTCGGCGCGGCCGGCGAGCACGGCGTCCAGCGAGGCGTCGACGTCCAGGTCGCCGCCCGTGCTGGCCGGCACCGCGCGGAGCCTGCCGATGCCGCGGCCCAGGGCCGTGCCCCTGCGGGCCAGGTCGAGCACGATCCGCGCGGCGAGCCGGCGGGCGGCGGCCCGCAGCCGCTCGTCGGTGGCGATGGCCATGTCGGCCAGCATCGCCAGGGCCGCGTCCGGGTCGGCGGCGAGTGCGGCGTCGAAGGCGTCCTCGTCGAGCACGCCGACCTCGGGGGAGACGTCCTCGAAGCTGGCGTGCCGGGCCAGCTGCGCCCGCGGGGTGGTGCGCTGCTGCCGGCCCCGCCGCCGCTCCGGTGGGCCCGGGGGCTCCTCGCCCGCACCCGGCGGGCTCAGGCTCCCCCCGGCGCACCACCGTCCCCGGCGTCGTCGTCGGCGTCCGGGGTGGGCTCGGCGCCGAACACCGCCTCGTACAGCTCCCGGACGACGTCCTCGGCCGGCCGGGCGCAGGACTCGTGCAGCCGCACCCGGCCGGACAGCGCCACCTGGGCGGCGTCCAGGCCGGTGTGCCAGTCGGTCACCGGGGTCCGCCGGGAGCGGGCCAGCGACACCGTGAGCCGGGTCAGGTCGATCGCGCCGCGCACCGACGACCCGACGCGCACGTCGGGGTGCGCGCGGGTGCGCCGCACGAGGTCGACCACCTGGGCGCGCCAGTCGGCCGGCACCTCCGGCGCCCGCAGGACGACGATGTCGGCCTCGTCGGCGGCGCTCTGGTAGCCCATGGTGAGCCGGCAGACCCGGTCGTAGACGGCGGCGGAGATGCGCGCGGTGCCCACGGCGTCGTACGGGTTCATGGCCGCGACCAGCCGGAACCCCGGCTCGGCGCGCACCCGGCCGAGGCGCGGCACGTGCAGCTCGGCCTCGCTCATCACCGTGATCAGCACGTTCAGCGTCTCCTCGGGGACGCGGTTGACCTCCTCCACGTACAGCAGCGCGCCGGAGCGCAGCGCCTGCACGAGCGGGCCGTCGACGAACGTGCCGGCGGAGTAGCCGTCGCTGAGCACCTGGGAGGGGTCGAAGTGGCCGACCAGCCGGCCCGGGGTGAGCTCGGCGTTGCCCTCGACGAAGACGAACGCGGCGGACTGTGCCTCGGCGACCGAGCGCAGCAGCGTCGTCTTGCCGGTGCCGGGCGGGCCCTCCAGCAGCACGTGCGCGCCGCAGTCGAGGGCCGCCGTCAGCAGCTCGACCTCCCGCTCCCGGCCGACGACGCCGGCACCGCCCACCGCTGCCGCCGCTGCCGCCAGGATCGACATCACCTCCCCGCCACGATGGCCATCGTGGCGGGACGAGGGGCGGTCACGCGCGGTCCAGCCGTGGTGGTCACGGGTCCCTCCTCGTCGAGATCGGACGCCGGCTCACCCGGGGGACGCATGCGCACGGGTCCGTCACGGTAGGGCGGGCCGCACGTGATGGGAAGCGTCCTGCAACGTCCGCGCTACGTCCACCGCGCGGGCGACCGGGCGGTCCGGGCGCGGGGTCCGTAGCGTCGTCCCGGCCGTGGTGGACGCCGGGGCGGGAGAGGTGGCACATGCCGGACTGGGTCGAGCACGTCGTGTGGTGGCAGCTGCAGCCGCTGCAGTTCACCGGTGCGCCGCCCGCCGCGGACGGCGAGCTGGTGCACCGGCTGCGGCACGTCGAGGGCTGGCTGGACCACGTCGTCGAGCTGGGCTGCTCGGGGATCGCACTCGGGCCGGTGTTCGCGTCGGAGACCCACGGCTACGACACCGTCGACCACCTGCGCGTCGACCCGCGGCTGGGTGACGGCGACGACCTCGACGCCCTGCTGCGGGCCGCCCACGACCGCGGGCTGCGGGTGCTGATGGACGGCGTCTTCCACCACGTCGGCCGTTCCCACCCCGCGTTCGCCGCCGTCCTGGAGCAGGGGCCGGGCGCGCCGACCGCGTCGTGGTTCCGGCTGCGCTGGCCGGCGGGGGAGTGGCGGCCGGGGGTGCAGCCGGACGCCGACGTGTTCGAGGGGCACGGCGCGCTGGTGGCCCTGGACCACGGGCAGCCCGCGGTCGTCGACCACGTGGCGCAGGTGATGACGCACTGGCTGGACCGGGGTGCCGACGGCTGGCGGCTGGACGCGGCGTACGCCGTCCCGACGTCGTTCTGGGCGCAGGTGCTGCCCCGGGTACGGGCGGCGCACCCGGAGGCGTACGTGGTGGGGGAGGTGATCCACGGCGACTACGCCCGGATCGTGGCGGAGTCGGGGATGGACGCGGTCACGCAGTACGAGCTGTGGAAGGCGGTGTGGAGCTCGCTGGAGCAGGCGAACCTGTTCGAGCTGGCGCACGCGCTGGACCGGCACGACGGGTTCCTGGGGTCGTTCGTGCCGCTGACCTTCGTCGGCAACCACGACGTCACCCGGATCGCCAGCCGGCTGGACGACCTGGGCCGGCTGCCGCACGCCGTCGTCGTGCTGTTCACCACCGGCGGTACGCCGTCGGTCTACGCCGGTGACGAGCAGGCCTTCCGCGGCGTCAAGGAGGACCGGGCCGGCGGGGACGACGCGGTGCGGCCCGCGTTCCCGGCGGGTCCCGCGGAGCTGTCGCCGCTGGGCGCGGGCACCCAGGCGCTGCACCAGGAGCTGATCGGCCTGCGCCGCCGGCACCCCTGGCTGCACCGCGCCCGCACCAGCCGGGTGCACCTGACGAACACCCGGTTCGTCTACGAGGCGGCCGCCGACGGGCAGCGGCTGCTGGTCGCGTTGTCCCTGGACGAGTCACCCGCCGTGCTGCCGGCCGCCGGCGCGACCGCGGTGCTGGCCGGTGTCGGGACGCTGCGGGACGCCGGCACCGGTCGCGCGGCGGTGGAGCTGCCGGCGCGGGGTTGGGCGGTGCTGGGGGTCTGAGGTCCTGCTGGTCAGGGGTCTTAGGTGTTCCTGGTCAGGGGGCAGGGGCCTGCACCAGCACACCACCCAGGGCCATGGCGACCTGCCGGCAGAGTTCCGGACTGGCACTGGCGTCCACCGACCATGCGGCAGCGTCGCGACCGGAGACGAGGCACGGGTCCGGGTCGTCCAGCCGGGCGGCCACCTCGTCGTCCCGGACCTCGGCCGACGGCCAGATGCTGATCATCGCGGTCCTGCCGTCCTGGGTGGTGCACAGCGCCTGCTCGAGGGCGGGCGGTGCGTCCTGTTCGTCGAACGAGGGGCACTGCACGCCGCGTTGCGCCAGGTCGCCGTTCACGGCGTTGATGCCGGCGGGAACGGCGTAGGACTGCGTCCCGTCCAGCGATGGGATCTCGGACTGGCTGGCAGGGATGTAGGCGGCGTCGTTGTGGTCGGGTGTCTGTTCGCTGCAGCCGGCGGTCGACACGGCGACGGCCGCCATGGAGAGGAGCAGGGCGCCGCGAGTCCGGCGACTGCTCCGCTCGGGTGGCCCATGGTGGTGCCGCCGGACGACGTTCGGGTCGGTGGGAACGGGGCGTGCGCTCGCGGCGGTCACGGCACTCCGATCGGGGCACACGGCACTGACGGCTCTCGCGCGCTCGTCGCGCGCACGTGAGTGGAGGATCCTCGCTGCCGTGACGTCGGCGCCAGCCCACAGCTGATCGGGGGACATGTGGCAAGCGGTGTCCCGACCTGTGGCCGACGTCAGGGCGCGCAGCGCGGTGGCCATGGACCACCGCGCTCCGGTGAGCGGTCAGGTGACGGGCGGTCCGATGTGGATCTCGGTGCCGTCGGGGCGGTAGGTGTGCCATCGGTGGCCGGGTGGTGCGGTGTCGTCGCGGTGGATGCGGTAGCCGTGGTGGACCTGGGCGTGGTGGCGTTCGCAGAGCAGGGCGGAGTTGTCCAGGGATGTCTCGCCGTCGTGGAGTGCCCACTCCAGGAGGTGGTGGACCTCGCACCAGTGGGTGGGTGCGGTGCAGCCGGCGAAGATGCAGTGCTGGTCGCGGTGTTCGACGGCGCGGCGGATGTGTGGCGGGACGATGCGGTGGGTGCGGCCCACGTCCAGGGGGAGCCCGTCGGGGCTGAGGACGATGCGGGTGATCTGTGCGTCGCAGGCGAGCCAGCGGGCGCGGGCGGCGGAGATGACGGCGCCGAAGCCGGTGCGGGCGGCGCCATGGCCGGTGGTGGGCTCGACGAGGTCGTCGAGGTCGATGGTGACCACGACCTGCGGTTTGTGGGAGCGCAGCACCGGCAGGTGCCCGGATGCGAGTTGGTTGTCGGCGAGCTGGACGAGGGCGTCGCCCTGCTGCTGGGAGCGGGTGCGGGTGTCCCCGGCGGGCCGGTTGGCCTGCTGGATGGACTCCAGGGCGGCTTTGACCTTCTCGCCGCCGACCGCATCTAACTCGAACCGGCCCGACACGCTGCCGTCGCCGTGGGTGGACATCGACAGGCGGCGGCCGTCTGTGGGGTCGGGTTCGGGTCCGTCGGGGTCCAGAGCGTGGGTGAAGGCGGTGACCGCGGTGGTCAGCACGTCGTGGGGGCGGGTGGCGGCGATGACTGCCCAGGCCTGGTCGAAGGGGCCCATGTCGATGTGCTGCTCGGCGGCGCGGGTGAGGCGGGCCGGGGTCACGGTGTCGGCGATGACGGTGACCTGGGCTGCGGTGACGTGCCCGTCGGCGTAGGCGGCGGCGACGGCTGGCAGGTGGTCCAGGGCCCGCCCGGCCTTGACCAGGCTCGAGGCGGCAGCCGTCGAGTAGTGGGCGTGTCCGCGCAGCCACGAGGCCATGGTCCGCATCCCGTCGTACTGGGCGGCCCCGGTGGCGTCGGCGTGGTGGACGGTGCGGGTGAGTTCGGCGCCGACCCGGTTGAGCAGCTGCACCAACTCCGTGCAGCGTTCCAGGACCGCACCGTCGGTGAGCTCGTGCAGGTCGTCGGTGGTCAGGGCGTCGATGGCGGACCGGATCTCGCTCACGACACCTCCCCATGTGTTCGAACTGGTGTTCGAATTCTAGCGCACTCGACGCCATGTGGCCAGGTGAATGCCCAGCTCAGAGCCGGGTCTTCTCCGGGATTGGCCCAGAGAGACATGGGGAGGTTCGCCGCCGAGCCCAGGACGCCGGCCCGCCCCCGGACGAGGACCCGGCCGGCCGGCGCGCCCGTGACCTGAGCCCGAAGACGCCAAGGTGCTCGCGGCCCGGGGGTGGAGCCGAGGACGCCGGCCCGCCCCGTGATAGGCGATCTCAGCGCTGAGCCGGGCCACGCGGCCGCGCCTGGATGACGACCCGGCCGGTTGGCACGCCGCGGCCCGGCGCTGGGTCCTGCTCCGTCACGCGCCACGGCTGACCGTTCCCCCACCAGGACGACGTCCAGCCCTCGTCCCGGACGTCGATCTCCAGTCCCCGCTCCCAGCAGCGCCGGGCAGCGTCGTCGGGGTGGAGCCCGACGACGTCGGGTGCCAGTGGGTCGTCGGTCACGGGGCGCCCGCCCTGGTCAGCCCGCGAGCAGCCCGGCGGCCACGAGCCCGGCGCGCACCTCGCGCACCTCGTCGTCGTCCGCGGCGGCCTGGGGCAGGCGCATGGTGGCGCTCGGCAGCAGGCCGAGCAGGGACAGGCAGAGCTTGGAGCGCAGCGCGCCGTTGCCGCTGCCGTTGACCAGGTCGACGGCCGGCAGGGCGGCGAGGAAGGCGGCCCGCGCGGCGGCGGGGTCGCCGGCCTCGAACGCGGTGATCACCTGGGCGAGCTGGTCGCCGACCAGGTGGGCGGCCATGCTGACCAGCCCGACGGCGCCGACGGACAGGAACGGCAGCAGCAGGCCGTCGTCGCCGCTGTACCAGTCCAGGCCGGTCTCGGCGATCAGCCGGGTGGCGGTCTGCAGGTCACCGGCGGCGTCCTTGACCGCCACGACCCGCGGGTGCTCGGCCAGCCGGGCGACGGTGTCCGGGGCGTACCGGAGCCCGGACCGCGCCGGCACGTCGTAGAGCATCACCGGCAGCCCGGTCGAGTCGGCCACCGCGACGGTGTGCTGGAACACGCCCTCCTGGGAGGGTCGCGAGTAGTACGGCGTGACCACCAGCAGCCCGTGCGCGCCGGCCTTCTCCGCGTGCTCGGCCATCCGCACGGCGTGCTGGGTGTCGTTCGAGCCGGCACCGGCGAGCACCACCGCCCGGTCGCCGACGGCGTCGACGACGGTGCGCACCAGGTCGGCCTTCTCCTGCGCGTGCGTCGTGGGCGCCTCACCGGTGGTGCCGTTGACCACCAGGCCGTCGTTGCCGTGGTCGACCAGGTGCACGGCCAGCTCGGCCGCGGCGTCCAGGTCCAGCGAGCCGTCGGCCCGCATCGGCGTCACCATCGCGGTCAGCAGGGACCCGAACGGGCGAGAGGAGTCGCTCACGCGCTGAGGCTAGCCTCAGCGCAGCTCAGGCCTCGGCGATCCGCTTGACCGCGTCGAGCGTGGCCGGGATGCCCTCGTGCGCCGCGCGGGTGCGCTCGGCCACCTGCTGCGGGGCCTGGTCGCCGTAGCGCTCGACGAAGAACTCCTGGCCGCGGGTGAGGAACTCCCACGTCTCGGTCAGCAGGGTGCCGCCGTCGGCCGGCTCCATCAGGAAGCCCCAGCGCACCAGCGTGCCGCCCACCACCCAGGCGAACTCCCGGCCGCGGTCGGCGACCACCACCTGGCTGCGGGTGTCCCAGCTGCGCTCCGGCGTCTCGTTGTGGCCGGTGAACCAGTCGCCGACCGCACCGCCCGCGCCGTCCTCCCACCGGCACTCGCGGCAGATCGGGCTCCACTCACCGGTGCGGGTCACGTCGGACACCAGGTCGTACACCGCCTCCGGCGACGCGTGGACAACGACGGACGCGCGGTGGGTGAGGCTCTCCATGCCGCCAGTCTGCGCCGCCGTGCGCCCGGCGCGGTCACCCGATCGTGGGCTCCGGGCGCCGACCCGGGGCAGCGGGTCGCGCACCGTCTCGCACAACCGCGCCTGGACCCTGTCCGTGACCCGAGGGGGGCTTTTGGCCACCCTGAGGCACTGGCCGGCGATCGGCCGGGAGCCAGGCGCTTGTGGCCGGCTGCGGGCCAACGCGACCCCCTTCGTCCCGTGCCTCCGAGTCGCGGCTCGGTCGCAGTGGCCCGGAAGCGGCCACATCGGGGCGCATATGGCCGGTTGCGGGTCGATGTCCCTACGCACCCACGCCTGCTGTGTTCCCAAGGACCTGTCAGACCCCCGTGGCCATGACGCGGTGCTGCCCGCACGACGGTGACCGCCCCCACCGTGCCGCTGACCGCCCGTCAGCCGGGCGGGCCCTCCAGCGCCGGGAAACCGCCCGCCAGCTCGTCGAAGGCCTCGTGCAGGGCGACGGCGAGGGACACCGTCTCGTCGGCCAGCCAGGTCTGGAACGCGGTGGTGGCGGCGGCACGGGTGGTCGCGGCGACCAGCCTCGGCACCAGCGACCCGGCAGCGGCGCCGGTCCGGCGGGCCACGTGTTCGGCCACGACCCGGTCGACGTCGGCGTAGCGGGTCTGCGAGTGCGCCAGCAGGGCCGGCTCGGTGAGGATCAGCCGCATCCGCTGGCGCAGCAGCGGCAGCTCGTCCTCGGCGTAGTCGTTGACCTGCACGTAGGCCGCGCAGATGGAGGCCAGCACGTGCTGGTCGCCGTCCCCGGCGGTGAGCAGCTCGTCCAGCCGGACGACGTGGGCGTGGAAGTCGCCCCACACCGCGTCGGCCTTGGTGGGGAAGTGCCGGAAGAAGGTGCGCCGGCTGATCCCGGCCGCGTCGGCGACCTCGTCGCTGGTCACCTGCTCGTACCCGTCCCGGCTGAACAGCTCCAGCGCGGCCCGCTCGACCCGGGCGCGGGTGTCCCCACGACCGTCGGTCACCACCTCGGTCATGGCCGCCATCGTCCACCCGGCGGCCCGGCACCCGGCGTGTCGCCGCCCGGCCTTGCCGGTGGCACCCGGTGCCACTAGCGTTCCCGGCGTCCGATCCGTGACCCAGCTCACCGGAGGCCCCCCGTGCCCGAGTCCGACCAGACCGACGCCCAGGTGGAGACCCAGCACGCCGCCGAGGAGGTGCTCGTCGAGGAGTCGCTCGTGGAGGAGGTCTCCATCGACGGCATGTGCGGGGTGTACTGATCGACGGTGCCGCCGTGGCCTCCCCGGCCGCACCGGCGGCCGGGGAGTCCGCGCCCTTCGACCCCGACCTGCCCTGGCAGCGGGCCCGGTCGGTCGCGCTGCGGCCGGAGCCGTTCGGCGCGCTCGTCTACCACTTCGGCAACCGGAAGCTGTCGTTCCTGAAGTCGAAGCTGCTGGTCAGCGTGGTGGAGAGCCTGGCCGACCATCCGTCGGCCACGGCCACGCTGGTGGCCTGCGGCGTCCCGGAGGCGCAGCGCGGCGCCTACGTGAAGGCGCTGGCCGACCTCGTCCGCTCCCAGATGATCGAAGCGAGGGCCCCGCTGCCCCCCACCGCTCGCAGGCTCCCGGCGGGCCCCTGCAGCGGGGCCGGACTGGAGGAACTGTGACCGCCGTGCTGCCCACGCGACCGGAACGGCCCGTCGGCGGGCGGTTGATCGACCAGTTCGAGTACGGCCTGGACGCCCCCATCTGCCTCACCTGGGAGCTCACCTACGCCTGCAACCTGGCCTGCGTGCACTGCCTGTCCTCCTCCGGACGGCGCGACCCGCGCGAGCTCTCCACCGCCGAGGCCGAGGGCGTCATCGACGAGCTGCAGCGGATGCAGGTCTTCTACGTCAACGTCGGCGGCGGCGAGCCCACGGTGCGCCCGGACTTCTGGCACCTGCTCGACTACGCCATCGGGCACGACGTCGGCGTCAAGTTCTCCACCAACGGCATCAAGCTCACGAAGGCCCGCGCCGAGCAACTGGCCCGCACCGACTACGTCGACGTCCAGATCTCCCTGGACGGCGCCACGGCCGAGGTCAACGACGCCGTCCGCGGCACCGGCTCCTTCGCCACCGCCACCCGCGCGCTGGCCAACCTGGCCGAGGCCGGGATGAAGGACACCAAGGTGTCCGTCGTCGTCACGCGGGAGAACGCCGGCCAGCTGGACGCGTTCAAGGCGCTCACCGACTCCTACGGCGCGCAGCTGCGGCTGACCCGGTTCCGGCCCTCCGGCCGCGGCGCCGACGTGTGGGACCAGCTGCACCCCACGATGGCCCAGCAGAAGGACCTCTACCAGTGGCTGCTGGCCAACGGCGAGAACGTGCTCACCGGCGACTCGTTCTTCCACCTGTCCGCGTTCGGCGAGGCGCTGCCCGGGCTGAACCTCTGCGGCGCCGGGCGGGTGGTGTGCCTGATCGACCCGGTGGGCGACGTGTACGCCTGCCCGTTCGCCATCCACGAGGAGTTCCTCGCCGGGAACGTGCGCTCGCCGGGCGGCTTCCAGCGGGTGTGGCAGACCAGCGAGCTGTTCGCCGACCTGCGCAGCCCGCAGACCGGTGGCGCCTGCACGAAGTGCGCGCACTTCGATGCCTGCCGCGGAGGCTGCATGGCCGCGAAGTTCTTCACCGGATTGCCGCTGGACGGCCCGGACCCGGAGTGCGTGCAGGGCTACGGCGAGACGGCGCTGGCCGCCCGGGACGCCAGCACGGTCACCCCGCGCAGCCACCTGGACCACTCGCACACCGGTCCGGTGCGCGGCCAGCCGACGATGCTCGGCATGCCCGGCATCCCGGTGAAGATCTGCGATGAGTCTCCGCTGGCCGGCGCCGACCTGCGCTGAGTGTCATGCGGCGTCCGGGCTCACCACCGTCCGGCCGGGATCACCAACGCTGGTGAACCCGGCCGGACGGTGATCAGCTGAGCTGATCACCGCTGAGCGGGACGCTCAGTGCAGGACGACGGTCTCGTTCTCCCCGCCGGAGTAGCGCTCGCCGGTCACCGTGGCCTTGGCGAAGCTGAGCGCGGTGGAGACCCGGCCGGGGGTGTCCCAGTACTCAGCGGTCTCGCCCTCGACCTTGATGAGCACCACGCTGTCGTCCTCGGGGCCCTGCGGCAGCCAGGCCGCGGCGCCGGCGTTCCACAGCTCCTCCTTCTTCGCCGGGTCGTCGACGATGACGGCCGTGCCGGCGACGGACACCCAGGTGCCGGACGAGCCGACGCTCACGTTCACCTGCGGGTGCATCGCCAGGGTGGCCACCGGGCCGGAGTCGCGCTCGGCGAAGAACCAGAGGTCACCGTCGAACTCGACCTCCTGCAGCGCCATCGGCCGGCTGCCCAGTCGCCCGGTCTCGTCCCGGGTGGTCAGCATCGCGATCTTCTCGCCCTTGATGAGCTCGGCTACCTTGCGGGTCTGGTCGGTGGTCATGGTCGACCTGTGCCCCGCCCTCCGCCGGGTTACACGGTCGAGGGAAGGGGGGACCGGTGGACGGCGCGGCGCCGCGCGACCGGCAGCTGGGGTGGGCCCGCTGGCCGGAGCTCACCGGGGAGCCCCTGGTCGTCGTCCCGCTCGGGTCGGTGGAGCAGCACGGCGCGCACCTGCCGCTGGCCACCGACACCGCCGTCGCCGCCGCGGTGTCCCGGGCCGTGGTGCCGGCGCTGCCGGACGCGCTGCTCGCCCCGCCGCTGGCCTACGGGGCCAGCGGTGAGCACGAAGGCTTCCCGGGCACGGTGTCCATCGGCACGGCGGCGCTGACCGCGGTGCTGGTCGAGGTCGGCCGGTCGGCGCTGCGCTGGGCCGGGCGGCTGCTGGTGGTCAACGGGCACGGCGGGAACCTGGACGCGCTGCGGGCCGCCGTCCCGCTGCTGCGTGCCGAGGGCCGGGACGTCGCCTGGGTGCCGTGCGCCGTGCCCGGTGGCGACGCCCACGCCGGGCGCACCGAGACGTCGCTGATGGTGCACGTGGAACCAGCTGCCGTGCGCCTGGAGCACGCGGAGCCCGGCGTCACCACCCCGGTGGCCGAGCTGCTGCCCCGGCTGCGCCGGGAGGGCGTCCGGGGCGTGAGCCCCGGTGGGGTGCTGGGCGACCCGGCGGGGGCCTCGGCCGCGGAAGGGGCGGCCCTGCTGGACGCGATGGTGGCCCGGGTGCTGGCCGCAGCCACCCGCTGGCACGTGGACGGCGACGGCCGGCTGCGCTGAGGTCGCCCGGCCCGCTCCCCCGATCGGGGGACGAACGTGGACGCCCCCTCGCTCTACGGTTGCTCAGCGTCACGACGCCCCGGCATGTGGGGCGCTCGACACCGCGCCTGCCGGGGGGCGCGCCGATGCTGGACCGAGGACGTGCAGCCTCGCGCGCACCCACTCGAGGAAGCGGACCCGATGACTGCTGCTCACCGCCGGTCTCGGCTGGCGCTGGGCCTGCTCGCGGCCACCGCCGTCTGGTCGAACGCGGGTCCCGCGGCCGCCGTCGTCGACCCCGCCGCGCCGGCCCCGACCTCGGCGACCACCGCGCCCGGCCAGTTGCTGCCCCCGGCGCCCCCGGGGAGCGTCCAGCAGCTCCCGCCGGGCGCCGTCTCCGGTGCCCCGCCCGCCACGACCGCCGTGCCCTCCACCCCGGCTGCCGAGGCCGACCCGGCCGGTACCGGCTGGAGCGTGCAGGACTCCGTCGTGCTCACCGGCAGTGTCGCCCTGCTCGGGGTCGGGGCCGCCGGCATCGCGCTGGCCCGCCGGCGCGCCCCGGTGACCGCGGGTGGGTCTCCCGTCCACAGGCCGGGGCTCCGCCGTCCGGGTGCGGCCGGGTCGACCTCACGCGGTTCGAGGTCGGGTGGGCCCGGGGTCGAGGTGTCCCGGCCGGCCCCGCTCGCCGAGCGGGTGACGGTCCGGCCGCGGCCCGCCGGACGGGTCGCCCGGTCCGCGCCCCCGGCCCCCCGTCCGGTGCCCGGGTCCCGCCCGCCCGTCACCCGCCGCCAGCCGGGACCCACGCCGGTCGGGGCCACGCCGGCCGGGAGCTCGCCGGTCGGGTCTGCGACGGTCGGACCCTCGCCGGACGAGCCGCAGCCGGTCAGGGCGCTGCCGGCCGAGCCGGCGGCGTCCGGGTCGCTGGCCGCCCTGCCGGCACCGGTGCCGCCACGGGCCGCGGCCACCGGACCGGCCGGTGCGCGGGGCATGCGGCCGGCCGCGCCTCGCCCGGCGTCGGTCCCCGCCCGCTCGACGGCCGCCCCGGGAGCCGGGGGTCTCGCTGATCGGGTCTCACCGGCACTGCCCGCCCGACCGGCGTCACCGGCCGGCGAGAGCTCGTCCGTAGTCTCCCCGGCCGGCCGGCCCCCGGTCGCGCCGGCCGCCGGCCGGCCGGCCGCACCGGTGGCCGCGCGACCACCCGCACCCGAGGCGACCTCAGGGGCGGGCGTGCCCGTCCACGGCGGCCCGGTGTCCGGCAGCCCGGTCGCTGGCGGCTCGGTGTCCGGCAGCCCGGTCCCCGGCGGCTCGGTGTCCGGCAGCCCGGACTCCGGTCGGCCGGCTGATGACCGCTTCCGGCCGGCCGCCCCTCGGCCGGCGACCCCGTCCGCCGGTCCGACCGCGGCGCGCCCCGCGACGCCGGGGACCCGCGGGGCGGACCGGCCCGCGGTCGCGCCGCAGCGGTCCGTTCCTGCCGTGCGGGTACCCAGCGCGGGCGTCCCGGCCGGCAGCTCCGGCCCGGACCGGTCCGCTGCTCGCAACGGCACCGAGCCGGGTGACGCCGCCACACCGGGCAACACGATCGACCCGCGCGCGGGTACCGCTCAGGGCAACTCGGGCTCGTGCGCGGACGTCGCCCCGGATCAGGGTCACGTGCCCGCGGACGACACGCGAGCCCACGACCTGGGCTCGCCGGGGGGTCGCTCACCGGTGGCGGATGTCGACGCGGGGCCGAGCGGCCCGATGCCGCCCGCGCCCCACCCGTGACACCGGTCGACCCGCCCCGGCGCCCCGCGCACCCAGGTCCGGCCCGGCGCCCCCCGTCCTCGGGCGCCGCCCCCCGGCCGGCCCGGCTCGACGTCGTGCCCGCGGCCGTGCTGGGCGGGCTGCTGCTCGTGTCCGGGCTCGTCGCCGTCCTGACCATCGGTGGCGGCTCGGCCGCGGCCGGGCAGGAATCGGCCTGGGTGCGGGTCGTCGCCACGGCCGCGCAGCAGGGTCGCTGGCTCCCCGACGACGTGTGGACCGGGAGCCCGCCCGGCGCCGTCCTGCACCTGACGGGCTGGGTCGCGGCCACCGGCGCTCTGGGCCGGCACGACGACGCCGTGCTCGCCGTCCGGGAGGCGGTCGTGGTCGCCCTGCTGGTCACCGTGGCGCTGGTCTGGTCGCTGGCCCGCCGGTTCGGTGCGACACCGCTGCTCGCCGCGGTCGGCGTGGGTGTGCTGGTGCTGGCGCCGGAGGCGGTGCTGCTGCACCGCACCGTGTCCGCCGAGGCCGTGGCGACGCCGTGGCTGCTGGCCGCCTGCTGCCTGGTCCTCCGTCCGGGGCGCGGGCCGTGGTCCCGGTGGGCCCCGGCCGCGGCCGGGCTGTGCGCCGGGGTGGCCGCGCTCACCGTGCCGGCCGTCCTGCTGCTGGTGCCCGTCCTGGTGTGGCTGCTGCGGCGGCACACGCCCGCGGCCCAGCGGGCGTCCTCGACGGTCACCCTGCTCGGCACGCTGGCCGTGCTGCTCGGTTCCTACGGCATGGTGGCCTCGGTGGCCCGGCTGGGCGGTGAGGCCACCGGCCTGCTCGCCGGCGCCGGCCTGCGACCCGCGGGTGCGGCGGGGCCGCTCGCGTCGTCGGTCGCCTGGTCGGCGGACCCGGTGCTGCTGGTCCTGGGTGTGGCGGGGGCACTGCTGCTGGTCGCCCAGCGGCCATCGGCCCGGCCGTTCGCGACCGCGCTGCTGGTGTGGGTGCTGGTCTGCGCCGTCCCGGGGCTGGTCGGGCCGGCCGGGTACGTGCTGGCCCTGCCGTTCCTCGCGCTCACCCTGACCACCGCCGCCGTCGAGGTGGCGGCCGGCCGGGTGCCGGCGGTGCGCCGGGCGGCCCGGGTGGCCCCGGCGGTGCTGGCCGGCTGCCTGCTGCTCGCGCTCGCCCCCGGTGGCCGCCCACCGTCGGTGGTGCCACCCGCGGCGCCGACGGCGACCGGCCGACCCGCGCCGGCCGTGGACCCCGCCCGGGAACAGCGGCGGGAGGCCGGTGCGGAGCTGGCCGGCAACACCGGCCTCCAGCTGGCGGCCGGGGCACGGGACCTGCTCCTGGACGGCGATGTCGACCCCCGGCTGCTCGTGGTGCTGCCCACCCTCGCCGCCGCCGGTGAGGTGGTGATCAGCGACTTCCCCGACCCCGACCGGCTGGGCCTGCACGAGGCGGCCCTGGTGACCGGCTTCGCCGGGGGGCCGGTGACCCGCCGGGGCGCGTTCGCCACCCTCGTCGAGGCACAGCGGCCGCCGTTCGCCGCCCGGATCACCTCCACCGTCGACGGCCTGCTGCTCAGCTGGCCCGGGCCGCCGCCGTCCGGGTTGCTCGGCAGCCCCTGACCGTCCCGGCGGATCGAGGCGCCCGGTGTCGACACGGCGAGTCGTGCGTGGCGGTCGACCCGGTGCCCGGTCACGTTCGTCCACCGGGTCCGCCGTTCGGGTCCCGTCCGACCGTCCGGGTGCCGATGCTGGGGGTGAGCGCCCGGAACCGTCCGGGTGCGCCGAGGACTCCCGTCCCCCCGTCCCTGGAGTGCCCGTGCGCATCACCTCGCCCGCTGCCGGCCGCGCCGGCTGGTTCGCCGACCGGTCGCTGTCGGCCAAGTTCGGCGTGCTCGCCGCGTCGATCGCCGTCTCGGCGACCGGCATCGTCGGCGCCTCGACGTGGGCCAGCAGCACGTCCGTCGACGTCGGGGACGAGCTGTCCCGGCTGCACGCGGCCAACTCCCTGGTGCTGCAGCTGGACACGCGGGCCAGCGAGCTCAAGGTCGACGCCTACGCCTCGCTGGCCAACCCGGAGCCGCAGTCGGAGGTGGCCAACGCGATCGACGACACCGCCAAGGTCGACGCCCTGCTCGCCGAGCTCGACGCCATCCCGCTGACCGGGGCCCCGGCCGAGGCGCGCGCCGCGCTGGACGCCTCGTTCGCCGACTACACGGCGGCGATGACCGGCTACGTGCAGAGCGCCGCCGCCGACCAGCCGGCCGCGGCCGCCCGCTGGGCGCAGATCCAGGAGGCCAACGACGTCACCGACGACGTGGTCGACGCCGCGAAGGAGGCGCTGGCCGCCGCGGTCGCCGAGGGCGAGGCTGCCCAGGACGACGCGGTCAGCACCGGGGCCCGCGCCAGCGTGCTCGTCGTGCTGGTCTGCCTGGTGCTGGTCGCGGCGGTCATGTTCTTCACCTGGCGGTCCATCGTCCCCGCGGTCCGCTCGCTGCGGCGGTCGCTGGACGCCATGGCCGACGGCGACCTGACCGTGGCCACGGACCTGGTCTCCGGCGACGAGATCGGCCGGACGTCGGCCTCGCTCAGCCGCGCGCAGGAGTCGCTGCGGGCGCTGCTGGCCTCTGTCGTCGCCTCGGCCGAGCACGTGTCGAGCGCCACCGCGGGCCTCGGCGAGTCCACCCGGCAGATGTCGGCGACCGCGCAGGAGACCAGTGCGCAGTCCGGCGTGGTCTCGGCCGCCGCCGACGAGGTGTCCCGGAACGTGGGCACGGTCGCTGCCGGCGCCGACCAGATGGGTGCCTCCATCCGGGAGATCAGCCAGAACGCCAACGAGGCCGCCCGGGTCGCGGCCACCGCGGTGGCCGAGGCCCAGGCCACGACGGCCACGGTGACCACCCTGGGTGCCTCGTCGCTGGAGATCGGCGACGTCATCAAGACGATCACCTCGATCGCCGAGCAGACCAACCTGCTGGCCCTCAACGCCACCATCGAGGCGGCCCGCGCCGGGGACGCCGGCAAGGGCTTCGCCGTCGTCGCCACCGAGGTGAAGGACCTGGCCCAGGAGACCGCCCGGGCCACCGAGGACATCGCCCGCCGGGTGCAGGCCATCCAGGGCGACACCACCGGTGCGGTGGAGGCGATCGGCCGGATCTCGGAGATCATCGGCTCGATCAACGACTACCAGCTCACCATCGCCTCCGCCGTGGAGGAGCAGACCGCGACCACCGCCGAGATGGCCCGCTCGGTGCAGGAGGCCGCGGCCGGCACGGGGGAGATCGCCGCCAACATCGTCGGCGTCTCGGCCGCCGCAGCGTCCACCACCGACGCCCTGGACCAGACCCGCACCGCCGTCGACGAGCTCGCCCGGATGTCCGACGACCTGCGCACCGCGGTGGGCCGCTTCCGGTACTGAGGCCCGGGCGGGGGAGGGGGCCGGGTCGGGCGCCGGGAAGAGCGCCGACCCTAGGTGACGTCGGGGCGTCGACGGGGCACACCCCCCTCCACGACGCACGGACGGAGCACCAGGTGGCGCACGCACCAGCGGGGAGCCCGCTCCCGGTGGACGGCCGTACGCCGTCCCCCCGGGTGACGGTGGAGACCAACGGCATCAACGTCATCGCCGAGCAGGAACGCACCGGCACCCCACGCCAGCTGTTCTGGCCGTGGTTCGGGGCGAACGTGAGCGTGCTCGGGCTCTCCTACGGCTCGTTCCTGTTCGGCTTCGGCATCTCCTTCTGGCAGGCCACGGTCGCCGGGCTGCTGGGCATCGTGGCCAGCTTCCTGCTGTGCGGGCTGATCGCCATCGCCGGCAAGCGGGGCTCGGCCCCGACGCTGGTGCTCAGCCGGGCCGCGTTCGGCGTGCGGGGCAACCGGGTGCCGGCGCTGCTGTCCTGGCTGCTCACCGTCGGCTGGGAGACCGCGCTCACCGCGCTGGCCACCCTGGCGACGGCCACGGTGTTCACCCAGCTGGGCTGGGGCGGGGGCACCGGCACCCAGGTGGTCGCGCTGCT
Organism: Goekera deserti; assembly: GCF_010685995.1. GTDB lineage: Bacteria > Actinomycetota > Actinomycetes > Mycobacteriales > Geodermatophilaceae > Goekera > Goekera deserti. Next base: position 31,891 of record NZ_JAAGWK010000039.1, read on the forward strand.
GGTGGTGGCCGGTCTCGTGGTCGCCGGCGGCGTGCTCGGCTTCGAGGTGATCATGCGCATGCAGCGGGTGATCACCGTGGTCAGCGGTGTGCTCACCATGGCCTTCCTGGCCCTGGTGCTGCCCGACGTCGACTGGTCGGCGGTGACCTCGGCGCCCGCCGGGTCGACGGCGGTCTTCGTCGGCGCGCTGGTGTTCGTGATGACCGGCTACGGGCTGGGCTGGGTCAACGCCGCCGCCGACTACAGCCGCTACCTGCCGCGCAGCGCCTCCACCCGCGGCGTCGTCGGCTGGACGACGTTCGGCTCGGCGCTGGCCCCCGCCCTGCCGCTGCTCGGCGGGCTGCTGCTGGCCGGCTCCTCCCCGGAGCTCTCCGCGGCCGTCGGCGCCGACCCGGTCGGCGCGCTGGGTGAGCTGCTGCCCACCTGGTTCCTGGTGCCGTTCGTCGTCGTCGCGGTGCTGGGGCTGGTCGGCGGCGCGGTCATGGACATCTACTCCTCCGGCCTGGCCCTGCTCGCCGCCGGGGTGCGCGTCTCGCGGCCCGTGGCGGCCACCGTGGACGGCGTGCTCATGGTCATCGGCGCCATCTGGGTGGTGTTCGTCGCCAGCGGGGACTTCATCGTCGAGTTCCAGGGGTTCCTGATCACCCTCGGCGTCCCGATCGCGGCCTGGGCCGGGATCATGCTGGCCGACCTGCTGCTGCGCCGGCAGGACTACGCCGAGCCGGAGCTGTACGACCCGCGCGGGCGCTACGGCAGCGTGCAGCCGGTGCCGCTGGTGCTGCTCGCACTGGGCACGGCCCTCGGCTGGGGCCTGGTCACCAACGGCCTGGCCGAGTGGCTGGGCTGGCAGGGCTACCTGCTCGGGCCGGTCGGGCTCGGCGGCACCGAGGGCAGCTGGGCGTACGCGAACCTGGGCGTGCTGGTGTCCCTGGCCGTCGGCTTCCTCGGCACGCTGGCCGTGCGCAGCGGGGCGGTGCGGGCGCAGGAGGACCTGGTCAGCCCTGACCAGACGTGACCATCCAGCCCTCGTGAGCGACGAGGTCGTCAGCGTCTACGACGCCGAGACGCACCTGTCCCCACTGCTCGGGCGGGTCGAGGAGGGCGAGGAGGTCGTCATCTCCCGGCACGGCAGGCCGGTCGCCCGGCTCGTGCCCCTGCCAGGAGCAGGACGTGCGTGTCGAGCAACAGCCTCACTCGCCGTACCAGTCGCGCTCGCCCTGCTCGGTGGACTCGTCGACGTCGTCCGGGATGACGATGCCCCGGTCCTCCAGCCAGCCGGGTGTCCGCACCGGCCGGTCGGGCACCTGGTGTTCGTCACGGTGGACCCGCGCTGTCGCGCCTGCGACGTGCCCGTCCTGCCCGGCCGGTGACCGACCTGGCCGCCGAGCAGTCCAGTGACCCCGGGTGGACCGCTCCGGGCAGGCCACTGCGGCCGTAGCGTCGCCGGCGTGGTGCTCACCCGGCGGTTCGTGCAGCTGCTCCTCGGGCTCGCGCTCTACGGCGCCTCGCTGGCGCTGATGATCCGCGCCGACCTCGGTCTGGACCCCTGGGACGTGCTGCACCAGGGCCTCTCCGAGCGCCTGGACCTCAGCTTCGGCACCGTGTCGGTGCTCGCCGGCGCCGTCGTCCTGCTGCTGTGGGTGCCGCTGCGGCAGCGCCCGGGCGTCGGCACGCTGTGCAACGTGGTGGTGGTCGGCGTGCTGATCGACGTCGTGCTCGCCGTGCTCGACACGCCGGACTCCCCGGCCGGCCGCGCCGGGCTGCTGGTGGCCGGCGTGCTGCTCAACGCGGTGGCCACCGCCGCCTACCTCGGTGCCGCGCTCGGCCCCGGCCCGCGGGACGGGCTGATGACCGGCCTGGTCCGGCGCACCGGCGGCTCGGTGCGGGTGGTGCGCACCTCCATCGAGCTGACCGTGCTCGGCACCGGCTGGCTGCTGGGCGGCACCGTGGGCATCGGCACCGTGCTGTACGCCGTGGCGATCGGCCCGCTGGTGCACCCGCTGCTGCCACTGTTCGCCGTGCGCACCGCACCCGCCGCGGCGGCCGTCCCGGCGTCGTGACCCGGCCCGCCCGCGGCCGGGCGGGCGGCTGTGCTCTGCTCGTCGCCGTGCCCGCCGCCAGCCCCGCCGTGCCGCCGTGCCCGCTCGACCGGCTGCCGGACGGGACCGCCGTCCGGCTGGACCCCCGCACCCGCCGCCGGGACGGCGACACCGTGCTGCTCGGCGGCTCCCCGCTGCGGCTGCTGCGGCTGTCCCCGCGGGCCCGGGCGCTGCTCGCCACCGACCGGCTGGTGGTCACCGACGCCGCCACGGCCGGCCTCGCCGCCCGGCTGCTGGACGGCGGGCTGGCCCACCCCGATCCCGGGCCCCGGGCGGGCACGGACGACGTCACCGTCGTCGTGCCGGTCCGCGACCGCACCGCAGGCCTCGCCCGCCTGCTCGCCGCCCTGCGCGCCGACCCGGGCACGGCCGGTGTGCCCGTCGTGGTCGTGGACGACGGCTCGGCCGACCCCGCCGCCGTGGCCGCGGTCGCCGCGGCAGCCGGGGCGCGCGTGCTGCGGCACCCGTCGTCCCGGGGGCCGGCGGCGGCCCGCAACGCGGGCCTGCGGGCGGCGGACACCGCCGCGGTGGCCTTCCTGGACTCCGACTGCGTGCCCGCCCCCGGGTGGCTCACCCCGCTGCTGGGCCACCTGGCCGACCCCCGGCTGGCCCTGGTGGCACCCCGGATCACCGGCCTGCCCACCGCCCGGGCGGGCCGGCTGACCCGCTACGAGGGCGTGGCCAGCGCGCTGGACATGGGCCCGCACCCGGCCCCGGTGGCCCCGCACACCGCCGTCGCGTACGTGCCGAGCGCGGCGCTGGTGGCCCGCCGCACGGCCCTGGGTGGCGGGTTCGACGAGCAGCTGCGCGTCGCGGAGGACGTCGACCTGGTCTGGCGGCTGGCCGCCGCCGGATGGCGGGTGCGGTACGAGCCCGCGGCGGTGGTCGCCCACGAGCACCGCACCGAGCCGGCTGACTGGCTGCGCCGGCGGGCGTTCTACGGCACCGGGGCAGCCCTGCTGGCCCGGCGGCACGGGGACGCGGTGGCCCCGCTGGTGCTGGCGCCCTGGGCCGCCGCGGCCTGGGCACTGGCGCTGCTGGGCGGACGGACCGGTGCGGGCGTGGCCGGGGGCGTGGCCGCGGTGTCCTCGGTGCGGCTGGCCCGGCGCCTCGCCGTCCCCGGCCGGCCGGCACCGGTCGCGCTGACCGCGGCACTGACCGCCCGCGGGCTGCTGACCAGCGGGCGCACGCTCGGCCGGGCGGCCACCCGGCACCACTGGCCGCTCGCCGTCCTGCTGCTGGGGGCCGGCCCGCGGGCCCGGCGGCTGTTGCTGGCCACCGCCGTCGTCGACGCGGTCGCGGCCTGGGTCCCGCACCACCGGGCGATCGGGCTGCTGCCCTTCGCCGCGGCCCGGCGGCTGGACGACCTGGCCTACGGCGCCGGCCTGTGGCTGGGTGCCTGGCGTGCCCGCAGCGTGCGGGCGCTGCTGCCGGCCCGGCCGCGCACCACCGGCCGCCCCGGCTGAGCGGCCACCCGCGCCCCGGCGGACCAGGGGGTGCTGGCGGAATCCTCCAGGACGGGTCACGATGAGGGTGAGATGAGCCACAGCAGCCGCGACGACGCCCCGTGGCCCCGCTGAACCCGTGGCTGGCGCTCCCCGACGGGGCGCCCAGCCCCGTGATCACCCGCCGGCTGCGCGCCGCCCACGAGGCGCTGGTGACCTCCGGTGACCTGCCGCGTGGCGGGCAGGTGCGCTCGGTGGTGCTCGACTCCTGGCGCCGCGCCCTGGGCAGTGGGGTCGACCCGGACGGCGGCCCGCCCCCGGTCGACCTGACCGACGACGAGCTGATCGCCTACCGGGACGCGCACCCGCTGGCCGCCGTGATGCCGGTGATCCGCCGGCTGCTGGTCGCCGACGCGGAGGCCGACCGGATGATCGTGGCGGTCACCGACGCGAGCGGGCGGATGCTCTGGGTGGAGGGCGACCACGCCCTGCGCAGCCGGGCCGCCGGCATGCACTTCGTCGAGGGGGCCCGCTGGGGCGAGGACGTCGCCGGCACCAACGCCCCCGGCACCGCGCTGGCCCTGGACCACGCCGTGCAGATCTACGGCAGCGAGCACTACCGGCGCACCGTGCAGCCGTGGAGCTGCTCCGCCGCACCCGTGCACGACCCGGTCACCGGCGCGCTGCTGGGGGCCATCGACGTGACCGGCGGCGACCACGTGGCCAGCCCGCACGTGCTCACCCTGGTGCGGGCCACGGTCGCGGCCGCGGAGTCCGAGCTGCGCTGGCTGCACCACGAGCAGCAGCACCGGTCGGTGCCCGCCCCGCCGCCGCTGCGCCGTCCTGCCCCGCTGCTGGAGGTGCTCGGTCGCGAGCGGGCCCGGCTGACCCTGCCCCCGGGGCCCGCCCTGTCCACCGCCCTGCCCCCGGGTCCCGCCCTCTCCACCGCCCTGCCCCCGGGTCCCGCCCTGTCCACCGCCCTGCCCCCGGGTCCCGCCCTCCTGCCGGACGCCACCCGTGCCGGTGGTCGGGTGGAGCTGTCGGTGCGGCACTCCGAGCTGCTGCTGCTGCTGGCCGAGGCCGCGGTGGCCGGCGAGGGCCGCACCGCCGACCAGCTGGCCGCCGAGGTGCACCCCGGTGCGGCCGCCGCGGTGACCGTGCGGGCCGAGCTGTCCCGGCTGCGCCGGCTGCTGGGGGACGAGGTCGTCGGCTCCCGGCCCTACCGCCTGCTGGGTCGGCTGGACAGCGACCTGGACCAGGTGCGCCGGCTGCTGGTCCGCGGTGCCACCGCGCAGGCGCTGGAACGCTACGCCGGACCGGTGCTGCCCCGATCGACGGCGCCGGGGGTGGTGACGGCCCGGGAGCGGCTGGGCGCGGCGCTGCGGCACGCGGTGCTGCGCAGCCGGCGGCCCGAGCTGCTGCTGCGCTACACCCGGCTGCCCGAGGTCGCCGACGACGTCACCGTGTGGCAGGCGTGCCTGGACAGCCTGCCCACCAGCTCGCCCCGCCGGGCCGCCGTCGCCGCGCACCTGGTGCGGCTGCGCGGCCCGTCCCGCCCCCGCTGACCGGGCCCGGTCGACCTGACCGGGCCCCGTCGACCTGACCGGGCCGATCCGTCGGCGCGGGAATGGTCGTGGGCGCCGTGCCCTTGGCCCCTGCTGTGAGCTCCTCCCCGCCGGTGACCTCGGCGACCACCCCGGCCCGGCTCGACTCGGGTCTGGCCCCGCTGCCCACCGCGCGGCTGGTGCTCGCCATCGGCTCGCTGGCGCTCGGCGGCTTCGCGTTCGGCACCACCGAGTTCGTGACGATGGGCCTGCTGCCGGACATCGCCGCCGGCGTCGGCATCGACATCCCCACCGCCGGTCACCTCATCTCCGCCTACGCCCTGGGCGTGGTGGTGGGCGCGCCCACGATCGCCGCGCTGGGCGCCCGGTTGCCGCGCCGCGCCCTGCTGGTCGGCCTGATGGCCGCGTTCCTCGCCGGCAACGTGCTCACCGCGATCGCCCCGGCCTACGGCTCGCTGCTGCTGGCCCGGTTCGTCGCCGGGCTGCCGCACGGCGCCTACTTCGGCGTCGCGTCGCTGGTCGCGGCCGCCCTGGTGACGCCGGACAGGCGGGGCCGGGCGGTGAGCTCGGTGATGATCGGGCTGGCCGCGGCCAACCTGGCCGGGGTGCCCGCGGCCACCTGGCTGGGTCAGACGGCGGGCTGGCGGGCCGCGTTCTGGGCGGTCGTCGGGCTCGCCGCGCTGTCCATCGTCTCGATGGTGGCGGTGGTGCCGGGCACCCCCGGCAACCCGGACGCCGGCGTCCGGCAGGAGCTGGGGGCACTGCGCCGCCCGCAGGTGCTGCTCACCCTGCTGGTCGGGATGATCGGGTTCGGCGGCATGTTCGCGATGTACACCTACATCGCCCCGCTGGTCACCGACGTGACCGGGCTGAGTGCCGGGTCGGTCCCCCTGGTGCTGCTGGTGTTCGGCCTGGCCGGGGTGCTCGGCACCGCGCTGGGCGGCCGGCTCGCCGACATCGCCGTCTTCCGCTCGCTGGTCGGCGCGCTCGTGGCGGTGGGGGTGCTGCTGGCGGTGCTCGCCCTGGTGGCCGAGCACCCGGTGGCCCTGGTCGCTGCCGTGTTCGGCGTCTCGATGGCCACCTCGGTGCTGGTGGTCAACCTGCAGATGCGGCTGATGGAGGTGGCCGGGGACGCGCAGATGTTCGGCGCCGCGCTCAACCACGCCTCGCTCAACCTGGCCAACGCCCTGGGTGCCTGGCTGGGCGGGCTGGTCATCGCCGCCGGCCTCGGCTACACCGCCCCCAGCCTGGTGGGCACCGGGCTGGCCGCCGTCGGCCTGGGTGTGCTCGCCGTCTCCGCGGTGCTGCGCCGCCGGGACCCCGCGGACGGCTGAGCCGGCCGGCCGCGCTGCGACGTTCGACGGAACCGAGCGGTCCGGTGGGAGTTCGACTGTCGGATCGGGGGTCCTGGACCGAAAGGACAGTGGCCGGGCGAGGTGCCCGGCCCGGTCCGGTGCCCATCCGGTCCCCGTCCACCGCTCCCCGGAGGAACCGTGTCCGTCGCGCCCCGACCCGCCCCGTCCGACCCCGGCTCGGCCGGTCACCCGGGTGGGATCAGCAGCCGGCTGGGCCTGCGCAGCCGACTGCTGGGCGCGATCCTCGTGCTGGCCGTGGTCACCGTGGTCGTGACCGGGCTGGGTGTGGCGAGGATGGCCGCGCTCAGCGAGCGTGCCGACCAGGCGTACAGCGAGGGCACCGTTCCGCTGGACACGTTCCGGGCCATCCAGGTCGACTGGTGGGTGTACGTCGCCTCCACGGCGCGGTCCAGCCTCCCGGGGGTCCCGCCGCAGGCGGTGGAGGCCGCGAGGCAGCAGGCGCAGGGAGCCCTGGCGAGCATCGACGCCGGCGTCGCCCGGCTGCAGGAGACGGAGCTGATCCCCGCCGCCGACGAGCAGCTCGAGCGGTTCATCACCAATCGCGCTGACTACCTCACGACCTTCGACGCCGTACGTGCGGCCGTGGCCGCCGGCGACGTGGCTGCCCGCGGTTCGTCGATCGCGGCGCTCGACGGGTTCCAGGCCGAGACCACCGACGCCCTCGTCCAGGCGGCCACGGTGCTCGGGCAGCACGCCGCCGAGGCCACCGAGGCGGCCCGCAGCTCCTTCGAGGCGGCGCGCACGCTCACGATCGCCGTGGCCGTCGTCGGACTGGCCGCGGCGCTGGTGCTGGCCCTCGCGGTGGCACGCAGCGTCATCCGGCCGGTGGAGGACATCCGCACCGCGCTGGACCGGGTCGCCGCCGGTGACCTCGCGGCGCGGGTGGTGGTCCGCCGGGACGACGAGCTGGGCGCCGTCGGGCGGGCGCTCAACTCGACCGTCCAGTCGCTGGCCGACGTGATGCGCCTGGTGCGCTCGTCGGCGGCCGGCCTGGCGGCGTCGTCGGCGGCCATGGCCCAGACGGCGACGGCGATGAGCACGAACGCCGAGGCGGCCGCCACCCAGGCCGACCGGATCTTCACCTCCGCCGGGGAGGTGGCGATGAGCGTGGACACGGTCGCGGCCGGGTCCAGCGAGATGGAGGGCGCGATCCGGGAGATCTCCAGCAACGCCAACCAGGCCGCCACCGTGGCCCGGCGCGCGGTCGAGGTCGCCGGGGCCACCACCACCACGGTGGCGAAGCTGGGCGAGAGCTCGGCCGAGATCGCCCAGGTGGTGAAGGTGATCACCGCGATCGCCGAGCAGACGAACCTGCTGGCGCTGAACGCCACCATCGAG
>NZ_JAAGWK010000040.1 GCF_010685995.1 Goekera deserti
CACCTGACGGTGCACGCCCCGCTCCCGACCCTGGCAGCTGCGGCCGCAGCCGCAGCCCCCGCAGCCCCCGCCGCAGCCCCCGCAGCCCCCGCCGCAGCCCCCGCCGCAGCAGCCGCCGATGCCGCCGCCAGCGATGCCGCCGCCAGCGATGCCGCCGCCGGCGCCGCAGCCGGGGCGGCAGCAGCGGGAGCGGCAGGAGTCGGCGCGAGAGCAGCCGCAGGAGGCGGCCCGACAGCAGCAGGCGGCACGACAGCAGTCGCGGACACGGACACGGACACGGAAGCCGCCATGGTCGGCGCCGCGGGTGCACCAGCAGCCGCGGGGCCACCCGCGGGTTGCGGGGGTGGAGCGGGTCGGGTCATGCCCGGGGAGGTCGATGGTGCCCCGGTCACCGCAGCGCAGCTGCGGCTGCTGCTGGAGCAGTTGGACGCTCTCTGCCCGGGCGGGTTGCAAGCCCCGGCCGGTGGCAGCCTGCAGATCGCGGTCACCGACCCCGCCACCGGTGCGCTGCTGGCCACGCTGACCCGCCCGCAACTGCAACGCCTGGCCCACCGCGGCTGCCCCGATCACGACCCGCCACCCGGCCGGGGAGCATCCCAGCGACACCGACCACCGGATCGACACCGACCATCGGATCGGCACCGACCACCCGGCGTGGTCGGCGACGAGGGCTGCTCGTGCGAGGACGGGAGTCCGCAGCGGGGTGGCGCCTCCCCGTCGAGAGGGCAGGTCGGCGGCCACACCGTGGTGGGCGCGTGCGCCTGCCCGGTGGCCGGACTGCCACCAGCGGTCGACCGCTACGAACCGACCCCGGCACAACGCCGCTACGTCACCACCCGCGACCGCACCTGCCGGCACCCCGGCTGCAGCAACAAGGCCGCAGCAGCCGACATCGACCACGTCCACCCCTACGACCAGGGTGGTGCGACCACCTGCACCAACCTCTGCTGCCTGTGCCGCCGGCACCACCGGCTCAAGACCCACGCCCCCGGCTGGCGGTTCACCATGACCCCCGACGGCACCCTCACCGTCACCACTCCCGGCGGCATCACCCGCAGCACCACACCACCAGGACTCCTCGACGGGCGTCCGTCGACTGGAAGCCCAGGGGACTCCACCGCGGCACTCGACCCCGACGACCCACCGCCCTTCTGAGCGCTGAGGTGCTTGCCCTGCGTCGCGCGCTGATGGGCGAGCTGGAGATCGGCGCTCGGCTGGGAAGGCGTCCGGCGATCGTCCTGAGTCCGCAGCGCGGCCGCCTCGCCCAGCCGGCCGGCCGACTCCCCCGGCGGCGTTCCACGTGGAACGTGAACCGCCCGCCGTCCTCGCGACGAACGAGTGCACATGAAGACCGGTGACGTCGCCCCCGAGTTCGAGCTGCCCGACCAGGACGGCGTCCTCCGCCGGCTGTCCACGATGCTGGAGTCCGGCCCGGTGGTCGTCTTCTTCTACCCCCTGGCCTCCAGCAGTGGCTGCACCACCGAGATGTGCACGGTCCGCGACCAGTCCGCGCAGTTCGCCGCCGTGGGCGCCCAGCGCGTCGGCGTCAGCCGCGACAGCGTCGAGTCCCAGAAGCGGTTCGCCGTGAGCAACGGCTTCGACTACCCCCTCCTCGCCGACGTCGACGGCACCATGTGCGAGGCCTACGGCGTCAAGCGCAACCTGTCCGCCGCCCCGGTCAAGCGGCACACCGTGGTGATCGGCACCGACGGCATCGTCAAGGACGTCTTCAAGAGCGAGTTCCGCTTCAGCAAGCACGCCGACAAGGCCCTCGCCGCCCTCACCCCCCGCTGACGGGCAGGACGCGAGCTGCCCGCCGCCCACACCTCCTCCCCCGCGGAGCGGCACGGGCAGTGCGCAGCGAGGGAGGCCGGACGGCGCCGGGGGACGTGGCTACGACAGGCCGAGCTCCGCGCGGATCTCGGCGTCGTGCTCGCCGGCCACCGGCACCCGGCCGACCGCGCCCGGGGTGGCGCCGAAGCGCGGCGCGACCGCCGGCTGCGGCACGCCGTCCACCTCGGTGAACACCCCGCGCTGCACGTTGTGCTCGTCGGTCACCGCCTCGGTCAGCGACCACACCGGCGCCACGCACGCGTCCGTGCCGCGGAAGACCTCCCACCACTCCGCCCGCGTCCTGCCGCCGATCACCTGGGTGAACCGCTCCCGCAGTGCCGGCCACTGCCGCGGGTCGGCCCGGTCCGGCAGGGACGCGTCGTCCGCCAGACCCAGGCCCTGCAGCAGGGCCGCGTAGAACTGCTTCTCCAGCGCCCCCACGGCCAGGAACGTCCCGTCGGCGCACCGGTACACGTCGTAGAACGGCGCCCCGGTGTCCAGCAGGTTCGCCCCGCGCCGGTCCCGCCACCCGCCGGTGTCCAGCATCCCGTGGATCATGGTGGTCAGCACCGCCGTCCCGTCCACGATCGCGGCGTCCACCACCTGCCCCTGCCCTGTCGCCCGCGCGTGCAGCAGCGCCGCCAGCGCACCCAGCGCCAGGAACACCCCGCCCCCGCCGAAGTCGCCGAGCAGGTTCATCGGCGGTGCGGGCCGCTCGTCCGGCCGGCCACTGGCCCCCAGCGCCCCGGTCAGCGCGATGTACCCGATGTCGTGCCCGGCGCTCGACGCCAGCGGCCCGGTCTGCCCCCACCCCGTCATCCGGCCGTACACCAGCGCCGGGTGCTCGGACAGCAGCTCGTCCGGACCCAGCCCCAGCCGCTCCATCACCCCCGGGCGGAAACCCTCCAGCAGCACGTCCGACCGCGCCACCAGCGCCCGGACGACGGTCAGGTCCGCCGGGTCCTTCAGGTCCAGCGCGATCGAGCGCTTCCCGCGGTCCATCAGCGACGTCCCGCCCAGCCGGGCGAACGTGCCCCCGGACGACGCACGCCGGTCGATGCGCACTACGTCGGCACCCAGGTCGGCCAGCAGCATCCCGCAGAACGGCCCGGGCCCGAGCCCGGCGAACTCCACCACCCGCACGCCCTGCAGCGGTCCTGTCCCAGCCACCACGGTCGGCTCCCCTCGCCCGGCGCCGCCCGCGCGGCGTCCCGGTGGCATGCTGCCGCACGTCCCGGGAGCGTGGCGCCCACCGGGGTGGCGCCGACCGCCGAGCACGAGGAGGGCGACCCGATGGCCTACCTCGCCGCTGCCCTCGGCGGGGCGCTCGGCGCCCTGGCCCGCTGGGGGGTCACCCGAGCGCTCCCGCACGAGCCCGGCGGCTGGCCCTGGTCGACGCTGGTGGTCAACCTGCTCGGCTGCGCGCTCATCGGGTTGCTCCTCGCCGTGCTGCTCGCCCGGTACCCCACGCACCCGTGGGCGCGACCCTTCCTCGCCGTCGGCGTCCTCGGTGGGTTCACCACCTTCTCCACCTTCGCCGTGGACGTCGTCCAGCTGGCCGACGCCGGCGCGTGGCCCGCCGCGGTCGGCTACCTGCTCGCCTCGGTGCTGGGCGGCCTGCTCGCGGTCGTCGCCGGCCTGGGCGCGGGCCGGCGGGTCGTCGGTCGGGTCAGCCTGTCCCCCGCCCCCGCCCCCGCCCCCGCCCCCGCCACGGACCCGGACGGCGCCCGGTGACCGCGCTGCTCGTCGTGCTCGGCGCCCTGGTGGGCGCACCGCTGCGGCTGCTCGCCGACCGGGTGGCGGTGGCCCGCCGCGGGCCCGGCAGCGTGCTGGGCACCGGCGTGGTCAACGTGGTCGGCAGCGCGGTCCTCGGCGTCCTGCTCGGGCTGCGCGACGTCCCGCCGGAGGTCGTGGCGCTGGTCGGCACCGGCTTCTGCGGCACGCTCACGACGTTCTCGACCCTCGGCTACGACGTCGTCCGGCTGGTGGAGGAGCGGCGGGTCGCCCGCGCACTGGCCGACCTGACCGCGACCCTGCTGCTCGGCCTCGGCCTGGCCGCCGCCGGCTACCTGGCCGCCCGCGGCTGACGCCGTCGCGCCCCCGCACCTCCCGCCGCGGCGGACGCCCCCGCGCCCCCGCACCTGCCCCGGCGGGTGAGCACAGCGCGCCCGGGGGCGCCCGAGTCAGTAGGGTCCCCGGGGATGACTGATCCAGCAGGTGCAGAGCCGGTCCAGGCCGATCCGGCGGGGTCCCCGGCCGTGGCGGAGCGGGACAGCCCGGTCGTCGTCGTGGCCAACCGGCTGCCGGTCGACCAGGTGACCGGGCCGGACGGCACGAAGACGTGGACCCGCAGCCCCGGCGGGCTGGTCACCGCCCTGGAGCCCTTCGTCGCCGGGCGCGGCGGTGCGTGGGTGGGCTGGTCCGGCGCGGCCGGCGAGGCCCCGGAGCCCTTCGAGTCCGGGGGCATGTCACTGGTGCCGGTCGAGCTGTCCGAGGAGGAGGTGGACCGGTACTACGAGGGCTTCTCCAACGCCTCGCTGTGGCCGCTCTACCACGACGTCGTCGAGAAGCCCGAGTACCACCGCACCTGGTGGGACACCTACGTGCAGGTCAACAAGCGCTTCGCCGACCGGGCGGCCGCGGTCGCCGGCGAGGGCGCGATCGTCTGGGTGCACGACTACCAGCTGCAGCTGGTGCCGGCGATGCTCCGCCAGCGCCGCCCCGACCTGACCATCGGGTTCTTCCTGCACATCCCGTTCCCGCCCTACGAGCTGTTCACCCAGCTCCCGTGGCGCTCGGCGATCGTGGAGGGGCTGCTGGGTGCCGACCTGATCGGCTTCCAGCGCCCCAGCGCGGCCAGCAACTTCGTCACCCTCGCCCGCCGGCTGCACGAGCTGCCCACCAAGGGCAACACGATCAGCTACGACGGCCGCACGGTCACCGCCAAGGCCTTCCCGATCTCCATCGACGTCGCCTCCTTCGACCGGCTGGCGTCCTCCCCGGAGGTCGTCGCCCGCGCCGAGGAGATCCGCGAGGAGCTCGGCAACCCGGAGAAGGTCGTGCTCGGTGTCGACCGGCTCGACTACACCAAGGGCATCGGCGTCCGGCTGGAGGTCTTCCAGGAACTGCTGGAGGACGGCGCGATCGAGGCTCCCTCCACGGTGCTGGTGCAGGTCGCCACGCCCAGCCGCGAGCGGGTCGAGCACTACGTGACCATGCGGGAGACCATCGAGCAGCAGGTCGGCCACATCAACGGCGTCTTCGGCTCGATCGCCGGGCCCGCGGTGCACTACTTCAACCAGTCGATGCCCCGCGAGGAGCTGGTCGCGATGTACCGGGCGGCCGACGTCATGTTCGTGACGCCCTACAAGGACGGCATGAACCTCGTCGCCAAGGAGTACGTCGCCGCCCGCGGCGACCTCGGCGGCACCCTGGTGCTCAGCGAGTTCACCGGCGCCGCGGCCGAGCTGAAGCAGGCCTTCCTGGTCAACCCGCACGACAAGGACGGCGTGAAGAAGCAGCTGATGCGCGCCCTGCGGGTCGATCCCGCCGAGGGCGTCAAGCGGATGCGCGCCATGCGCCGGCACGTGACGAGGAACGACCTCGACCACTGGGCCACCTCCTTCTTCGCCTCGCTGCAGGAACAGACGTGACCGCCCCGGACGCGACCCTGGAGGAGGCGCTCGTCGCCTTCGCCGCGCAGCGCCCGCTGCTGGTGGCCAGCGACTACGACGGTGTGCTCGCCCGGCTGCGCAACGACCCGTCGACCGCCGTCCCGGAGACCGGCATCGGCAACGTGCTCGCCGGCCTGGCCGCCGTCGACGGCGTCACCGTCGCCCTGGTCAGCGGGCGCGGTGTGGCCGACCTGCGGCGCACCAGCGGCCTGATCGGCCCTTACCGCTGGGTGGGCAGCCACGGTGCGGAGTTCGACGGCCCCGTCCCCGGCGAGCTCGCCGCCCGGCGCGACCAGCTGGCCACCCGGCTGTCCCCGCTGGTGGCGGCCGTCCGCGGGGCCCGGCTGGAGGTCAAGCCGGCCAGCGTCGCGGTGCACGTGCGGCAGGTGACCGACGCCGAGGCGGCCGCGTCGCTGCTGGCCCAGGTGGCCGACTGCCTCGACCCCACGCTCACGGCGAAGCCCGGCAAGCAGGTGCTCGAGGTCGCCGTGACCGACGCCGACAAGGGCAGCGCGCTGGCCCGGCTGCGCGAGGAGCTGGGGGTCGCGGCCGCCCTCTACCTGGGTGACGACGTCACCGACGAGGACGGCTTCCGCGCCCTCCAGCCCGGCGACGTCACGATCAAGGTCGGGGACGGCGAGACCGTGGCCGAGCACCGCATCCCGGAGATCGAGGGCGTGCGGCCGGCCTTGGAACGGCTGCTGGCCGCTCTCACCTGAGCGAAACGGACCCGTTGATCCGTTCAACTGGATCCGTCGGCGCGCCGGCCGAAGACAGATGTACGACGCCGCGACTTCGGCACCCGCCCGGTCGACAACTGGACACGCGTGGGTCGGCAGTCGCCTGCTGGGTGCCGATCCGGCCACGGCGTGCGTTCTCGGCACCACCGGCCACCGCTGCCTGCCGATGGTGAGCGTGACCGGTGTCCAGTCGAGGACCCCGCTACGTCGCCCGGAGTCCGTCATGAGCACGTCAGTCCCCGCCCGTCGGTCCGGCCTCGCGAGCGCCTGGGGCGATCGCGGTGTGAGCACCAAGATCCTCACCGCGGTCGGCGCGGCCTCCGTCGTCGCCGTCGGGGTCGGCGTCATGGGCATCACCGCGCTCGGCACCTCCGCGGAGAGCGCGCGCAGCCTGTACGAGGGCAACCTCGCCGGGGTCAGCGCGGTGGACGACATGGCACTGGCGGTGGCTGAGACACGCCGCCAGCTCCGCGACGCCGCCCTGGCGCCCACGCTGGCCCAGACCCAGCAGGCCATTGACGGCGTGCCCACCACCGAGGCCGCCTTCGCCGCCTCGGCCGAGGAGTACCGGGCGGCCGGCCCGGGCCCCGAGCAGCTCGCCCTGCTCGACGACGCCGTCGCCGCCTTCGACGAGTACATGAGCATCGTCCGCACCGCCGTCGTCCCGGCCGCGCTGGCCAACGACACGGTCGGCGCGTACGACGCGCTCACCCAGCAGTCCGGACCGGTCGGGAAGCTGGTCACCGACACCCTCGACCAGATCGCCGACTCCGAGGACGCCGACGCCTCCGCGCTCGCGCAGAGCGCCCAGGACGCCTACGAGTCGCAGCGCACCACCGCCATCGTCGCCCTGCTGGTCGGCGTCGCCGTGGCCGCCGGTCTGGGACTGCTCGTGGCCCGCGGTATCAGCAACAGCCTGAACCGGGTGCGGGCGACCACCGACGCGCTGGCCGCCGGCGACCTCACCGCCACCGCGGGCCTGACCACCGACGACGAGCTCGGCCGGATGGGCCGCTCGCTGGACGACGCGATGGCCTCGCTGCGCACGGTGATGGCCGCGGTGGTGGCGTCCGCGGAGGCGGTCGCGGCGTCGAGCGAGGAGCTGTCGGCGTCGGCGTCGCAGATCTCCGCGTCGGCGGAGGAGACCTCGGCGCAGTCGGGTGTGGTGTCGGCTGCGGCCGAGGAGGTGTCCCGCAACGTGGGCACGGTGTCCGCCGGTGCGGAGGAGATGGGCGCGAGCATCCGGGAGATCAGCCAGAACGCCAACGAGGCAGCCCGGGTCGCGGCCAGCGCGGTGGCGGAGGCGCAGACCACCAACGCGACGGTGCTGAAGCTGGGTGAGTCGTCGAAGGAGATCGGTGCGGTGGTCAAGCTGATCACCTCGATCGCCGAGCAGACCAACCTGCTCGCGCTGAACGCCACCATCGAGGCCGCGCGGGCCGGTGAGGCGGGCAAGGGCTTCGCGGTGGTGGCCAACGAGGTCAAGGAGCTGGCGCAGGAGACGGCGAAGGCGACCGAGGAGATCTCCCGCCGGGTGGTCGCCATCCAGGGCGACACCACGGGTGCCGCGGAGGCGATCGGCCGGATCTCGGAGATCATCGGGTCGATCAACGACTACCAGCTGACCATCGCCAGCGCGGTGGAGGAGCAGACCGCGACCACGCAGGAGATGGCCCGCTCGGTGCAGGAGGCCTCGGCCGGGACCGGTGAGATCGCGCAGAACATCGTCGGGGTGAGCTCGGCGGCGGAGTCGACCACGCAGGCGCTGACCCAGACCCGGGTCGCCGTCGACGAGCTGTCCCGGATGGCCAGCGACCTGCGCGGATCGGTCGCCCGCTTCCGGTACTGACCGGGGCGGCAACACGGGTGTCACGTGCGGGCGGCAGACTCCGGCCGGTGACCCGTGACCTCCGTGTGTGCTTCGTCGGCGACTCCTTCACCGCCGGCACCGGCGACGAGACCGCCACCGGGTGGGTGGGCCCGGTGGTGGCCGCGGTGCGGGCGGCCGGGACGCCGGTGACCGGCTACGAGCTGGGCGTCCGCCGGGAGACGTCGATCGAGATCGCCCGCCGCTGGTACCCCGAGACCCGGGCCCGGCTGCGGGACGGCGACGACCTGAGGGTGGTGTTCTCCTTCGGCGCCAACGACGTCTCCGCGCCCGCCGGGCGCCCCCGGGTGCCGCACGAGCGCAGCCTCGCGGTGCTCACCGACCTGCTCGACGAGGCGGCGGCGTCGGGCTGGCCGGCGTTCGTCGTCGGCCCGCCCGCTTCGCTCGACCCGGCGCAGACCGCCCGCGCCGTGGACCTGTCCGCGGGCATGACGCAGGTGGCCGAGGAGTGCGGCGTGCCCTTCGTCGACCTCGCCGCGCCGCTGGCGATGAGCGCCCTCTGGGCCGAGTCGGTGCGGGCCGGGGACGGCATCCACCCCGACTCCCGCGGCTACCGGATGATCACCGAGATCGTGCGCCCGCCCCTGGTCGGCTGGCTGACCCGCCCCTGAGGCCGCCCTCGGCATCGAGGTGCCCTGGCCCTGAGGTGCCCTGGGCCCGGCAGGGGCATAGCGTGCCGGTGTGATCACGACCACGCCCCGGGTGCTCCCGTGCCGCTGAGCCGGCGGTCGTTCCTCGCCGGTGCCCTCGCCGTCCCGGCGCTGGCCGCCGTGTCGGCCTGCGCCGGCACCGTCGTCCAGCCCGGTGACCTGTCCCGGCTGCGGCTGATGGCCCCGGCGAGCACCGGCGGCGGCTGGGACACCACCGCCCGCACCCTGCAGTCGGTCATCCAGCGCACCGGGATCGCCCGCAACGTGCAGGTGTTCAACGTGGAGGGCGCCGGCGGCACCATCGGCCTGGGCCAGCTCGCCCGCGAGGACGACGACGCGCTGCTGATGATGATGGGCCTGGTCATGGTGGGCGCCATCGACACCAACGACTCCAGCACCCGGCTCACCGACGTCACCCCGATCGCCCGGCTGATCGGCGAGGCGGAGGTCATCGTCGTCCCGGAGGACTCCCCGTACGACGACCTCGCCGCCTTCGTCGACGCCTGGCGCGCCGACCCCCGCGGTACGCCGATCGCCGGCGGCTCGGCCGGCGGCACCGACCAGGTGCTGGCCGGGCTGCTCGCGCTGGAGGCCGACGTCGACGCCGCGCAGATCAACTACATCGCCTACTCCGGCGGGGGGGAGTCGCTGTCGGCGCTGCTGGGCAGCCAGGTGGCCGCGGGCATCGGCGGCACCGCCGACTACGCCGAGCAGGTGCGGGCCGGCCGGCTCAAGGCGCTGGCCGTGTCGACCGCCGAGCGGACCGACCAGGTGGACGACGTGCCCACCATCATCGAGGCCGGCTTCGACGTCGAGGTGACCAACTGGCGTGGGCTGATGGCCCGCCCCGGCATGAGCGACCAGGCCCGTGAGGACCTGATCCAGCTCGTCGTGGACGCCCACGCCACCGACGAGTGGCAGCAGGAGATCGAGACCCGTGGCTGGATCGACCAGTTCACCACCGGCGAGGAGTACGGCGCGTTTCTCGCCGAGGAGGAGACCCGCGTGCGCGAGGTCCTGACCCAGATCGGACTCATCTCATGAGCACAGCCGTCGGCCGCGAGCAGGACCAGCAGCAGGAGCAGGGGCGGGACGTCGGCGAGCTGGTGCTGGCCGGGCTGCTGCTGGCCCTCGGGGTGTACCTGCTGGTCGACGCCGGCAGCATCGCCGTGCCCGGCTCGACGAACACCATCGGCCCGCGCTTCTTCCCCTACCTGGTCGGCGGGCTGATCGTGCTCACCGCCGGGGCGCTCGCCGTCCGGGTGCTGCGCGGGGACCGTGGCCCGGCCGACGAGAGCGAGGACGTCGACCCGACCGCCGGCACCTCGTGGCGCGCGGTCGGCATCGTCGCCGCCGCCTTCCTCCTGCACGCCCTGCTGATCAACGTGATCGGCTGGCCGCTGGCCGTGACCCTGATGTTCGGGGCGGTCAGCTGGGCGCTGGGGGCGCCGGGGCTGGTGCGGCCGGTGCTGATCGGCGGGATCACCTCGGTGCTCGCCTGGATCGTCTTCGTCAAGGCCCTGAACGTGGCGCTGCCGGGTGGCACGCTGCTCGAAGCCGCGACGAGCTGGCTGTGACGGGGAGCTGGTCCTGAGATGGGGTCCCTGCCGGAACTGCTCGACGGGTTCGCCTCGGCGATCACGCCGCTGAACCTGCTCTTCGCCCTGCTCGGGGTGCTGCTGGGCACCGCCGTCGGCGTGCTGCCCGGCATCGGCCCGGCCATGACGGTCGCGCTGCTGCTGCCGGTCACCTACGTGCTGGAGCCCACCAGCGCGCTGATCATGTTCGCCGGCATCTACTACGGCGGCATGTACGGCGGCTCGACGACGTCGATCCTGCTGAACACCCCCGGCGAGTCGAGCTCGATCATGACCGCGCTCGAGGGCAACAAGATGGCCAAGGCCGGCCGGGGTGCGGCGGCGCTGGGCACCGCGGCGATCGGCTCGTTCGTCGCCGGCACGATCGCCACCCTGCTGCTGGCCCTGGTCGCGCCCACCGTGGTGGAGCTGGCCATCGGGATCACCCCGGCCGACTACTTCGCCCTGGCCGTGATCGCCTTCGTCGCGGTGGCCACCGTGCTCGGTGCCTCGCCGCTGCGGGGACTGGCCTCGCTCGGGGTGGGGCTCTACCTCGGCCTGGTCGGCACCGACCTGATCTCCGGTCAGGAGCGGTTCACCCTGGGCGTGCCCCAGCTGGCCGACGGGTTGGACGTCGTCGTCGTGGCGGTGGCGTTGTTCGCCGTCGGCGAGGCGCTGTACGTGGCCAGCCGGCTGCGCCGCGGCCCGGTCGAGGTGATGGCGATGCAGGGCCGGTTCATGACCGGGCAGGACCTGAGGCGCTCCTGGGCGCCGTGGCTGCGCGGCACCGCGCTGGGCTTCCCGTTCGGCGCGCTCCCCGCCGGCGGCGCGGAGATCCCCACGTTCCTGTCCTACGCCGCCGAGCGGAAGCTGACCAAGCACCCGGAGGAGTTCGGCCACGGCGCCATCGAGGGCGTCGCCGGCCCGGAGGCGGCCAACAACGCCGCCGCGGCCGGGGTGCTGGTGCCGCTGCTGACCCTGGGGCTGCCCACCTCGGCGACCGCGGCGATCCTGCTGGCCGCCTTCCAGGGCTACGGCATCCAGCCCGGCCCGGCGCTGCTCACCACCGAGGGCCCGCTGGTGTGGACGCTGATCGCGTCGCTGTTCATCGGCAACACGATGCTGCTGGTGCTGAACCTGCCGCTGGCCGGGGTGTGGGTGAAGCTGCTGCGCATCCCGCGGCCCTACCTGTACGCCGGCATCCTGATGTTCGCCTCGCTGGGCTGCTACGCGGTCAACGCCGACCCGCTGGACCTGGTCATCCTGCTGCTGCTCGGGGTGCTCGGGTTCTTCATGCGGCGCTACGGCTGGCCGGTGGCACCCGCGGTGATCGGGCTGATCCTCGGGCCGGTGGCGGAGAACAACCTGCGCCGCGCCCTGGCGATCAGCGACGGCGACCTCGGCGTGCTGGTCGAGACCTGGTTCAGCCGGATCGTGCTGCTGCTGGCCCTCGTCGCGCTGGTCGGGCCGATCGTGCTGCGCGTCGTGCGCGGTCAGCGGCCCTCGCCCTCCGAGGTCGGCGCCGGCGCACCGGCCACCGGCCGGCCGCAGCACCGGTCCGGCACGGACGAGCCGGCCGAGGTGGGCACCCCCCGCCGCGACGGCCGCGACGACTGAGGGAGACGATCACCGCATGGGCACCGTCGTCGTGGGCTACGTGCCCACCCCCCGTGGCCGCGCAGCACTCGACCACGCCGTGCTGGAGTCCCGGCGCCGGGACGCGCTGCTGGTGGTGGTGAACACCTCCCGCGGGGACGCGCTGGTCGACGAGGAGTTCCTGCAGGGCGAGGCGCTGCGTGCGCTGAGCCAGGAGCTCGCCGCCAGCGGCGTCGCCGTCGAGGTGCGCCAGCCGGTGCACGGCCGGGACGTCGCCGAGGAGCTGGCCGCGGTGGTCGAGGAGACCGACGCCGAGCTGCTGGTCATCGGGCTGCGCAAGCGCTCCGCCGTCGGCAAGCTGCTCATGGGCAGCGCCGCGCAGCGGATCCTGCTCGACGTCGACTGCCCGATCCTCGCCGTGAAGGCCCCGCCGCGGGGACCGTGACCGGGCGTGCGCGATCCGGCCCCGCGCGGTCTGATCGCCATACCACGCCATGAGGGCAGATGTTGAGAGAACACCGTCTGCGTCGCGTCAAGATGTGATGTGTGGCCCGGATGGACTGTCGTCGTCATCGGTCGACACTGAGGGTGCGGGGCGATCACGTCCCGACCGCCAGCCCAGGAGCCACCACCATGACCGGAACGTCCTCACCAGACCTCGTCCCTGCCCCCGCCACCGGTCGCGGGAGCCTGTGGGGCGACCGGGGGGTGAGCACCAAGGTGCTCACCGCGGTCGGCGTCGCCGCCGCCGTCGGGGTGGGCGTGGGCGTGATGGGCCTGAGCTCGCTCAGCTCGGCCGCCGACGGCAGCCGCATGCTCTACGAGAGCAACATCGCAGGCATCACCGCCGCCGGTCAGATGATGGACGCGGTCACCCGGGTCCGGCTGGACAACCGGGACGCCGTGCTCGAGCCCGACCCGGTCAAGACCCAGGTCATCCTGGACGACATCGAGGTGCAGGCGGACGCGTTCGCGGCGGCCGAGCAGACCTACCTGGAGGACACCTTCGCCACACCGGAGAAGAAGGCCATGGTGGAGGAGGCGTCGGTCGCCTTCGACCAGTTCGTCACCCTCAGCCTGACGAAGCTCGGCCCGCTCGGCATCGCCGCCGACACCGCCACCTGGTACGTGGTCAACGCCCAGGAGGTCAGGCCGGTCGCCCAGCAGGTCGACGACCTGCTGACCCAGGTGCAGACGATCGAGAACGGCGAGGCCCGGCAGGCGGCCGCCGACGCGCAGGCCGCCTACGAGACCCAGCGGACCCGCTCGGTCCTGCTGCTGGTCGTCGGCATCGTCGCGGCCCTGGCCATCGGGTTCCTGGTCGCCCGGGGCATCGCCCGGTCGCTGGGTCGAGTCCAGGTCACCGCCGACGCGCTGGCCGCCGGTGACCTGACCGCGTCCTCCGGCCTGACCACGCAGGACGAACTCGGCCGGATGGGCCGGTCGCTGGACACCGCGATGGCCGGGCTGCGGTCGATGATGGGCTCGGTGGTGGCGTCGGCGGAGGCGGTGGCGGCGTCGTCGGAGGAGTTGAGTGCGTCGTCGGCGCAGATCTC
>NZ_JAAGWK010000041.1 GCF_010685995.1 Goekera deserti
GCATCGGAGAACTACATGAATCAGCTGCGCGGCCCACGAGAGGAGCCGGCTGACCACGGCATCGGCCGCTCCCGCGGTGGGCTGTCGACCAAGGTCCACCACGCCGTGGACGGGCGCGGCCGACCCCTGTCCATCGTGATCGGTGCAGGTCAAGCCGGCGACGCCCCGGCCTGCCTGCCGCTGCTGGCCGGCATCCGCGTGGCGCGCGCAGGCCCGGGCCGGCCCCGGACCCGACCCACCGCGGTCCTCGGCGACCGGGCCTACTCCTCCAAGGCCATCCGCGCCCACCTGCGCTCCCGTGGGATCACCGCGGTCATCCCCGAACCCCGCGACCAACAAGCCCACCGCACCCGCCGCGGCAGCAAAGGCGGACGCCCCGTCACCTACGACCGCGAGCTCTACAAGCAGCGCAACGTCGTCGAATGCTCCTTCGCCCTGCTCAAGCAGTGGCGCGCCCTGGCCACCCACTACGACAAGCACGCCCTCATCTACCGCGGCGCCGTCGTCCTCGCCGGCGTCCTAGCCTGGACACGCACTTAGGAGACATGCCCTAGTTGTCATCGAGGTCTCGTGCTCCCGGGACCAGATCGAAGAAGCCGGTGTACCCGGTCGCGATCAGCGGCGTCTCAAGTGAGTCCCAGTCGACTGTCGGGCACAGCGAACAGGACAAACTGTCGACGGCCAGTTCCTTCCACTGATCCGACTGCTCCTGTCGAGCCTGCGCCGGGTCGACAGCGCCGAGATGCCCGTGGGGACCGTGGAAGAGCAGCGCTCGGGGCGTCAGCGTCGGGTCTTCCTCGTAGTTCTCACTTCCGCCGATCGTGGCCATCCGCCAGGGAATGGCGATGCCCTTCGCGGCGAGGAAAGGATCCGATGGCCTCATGGCGCCATGATGACCCGGTGCTCCGACATCGAGGTGCCAGTCCGCCCCACAGGCTCGCGGACACGAGACTCAGTCCGTGCGGGCGTCACCGTCGGCCTCGACGATGACGTGCACCTGGTCGGCCGGGACACCGGCGAGCAGGGCGACGGCGTCGGCGACCATGGCGGGCACCTGGTCGAGGCGCTTGGCCTGGGTGAAGGCCCCGTCGACTTCGGGGACGGAGACCGCCCACCAGTCGCCGGACCATTGGCACACCGCGGTGACATTCACCCCTGAACCGCGCCTCGGGGGCGGATCTCCAGCCGGCCGTCGTCGAGGAGCGTGTAGGGCTCACCGGCAGCCAGAGTGTCCAGATGGGGCCGGCACACCGGCACGTCCGGTCGGCCGACGAAGACGTAGGCGGTCACCGCCCGATCCGAGCAGGTGACCTGGCGACAGGTTATCGGAGAGTCCATGCCGAGCATCGTGACGCAGGCTCCATGGACTAGCCTGCCGACGTGTCCGAGCAGTTGTCCGCCGCCGTCGCCAGCGCGGGCTACAGCCTTGGACCGCGCCTCCTCATCACATGATCTCCTCGGCGGGCCGATCTGCCAGCCCCGCTCAGCTTTCCCCGTAGCTGGTGAGGCTTCGTCCCAGCCGCTGTGCCGCCTCCTTGGTGAACGCGACGTCTACCTCTTCAACTTCGTCGCTGCCGATCCGACGCCCGGCTACCGTCAGTCGGATGCCGTGCTCAGGCGAGGACGTCAGGCTGGCGTACAGGCTCCTCGTCAGGCTGTACTTGTCGACGAGGATGGTGCCGTCGGCGCCGAGGTCGTCCGCGTTCATCACCTGCATCACGCCGCGTTGGCCCCCGAGTGCTTCGTCGTCGTGTACTACCTGCCAGGCGGCTCCGCCCTTGATCCCTGCGTCGTGGTGCTCGCAGACCAGGAATTCGATGCGTCGGCTCCACGCCTCGGGGGCGAACAGGGCAGCGGAGGGGCGGCCGCAGCGAAGGACCTGGCACGTCGGCTGGGCATCAGTCATGAGCACCAGGTATGACCGGTTGATCCGACCGGCCGCCGCGGACGCCGGCACCGGCGTCGACGGTCTGACGCTGGGTGCGTTCCTGGCCCTGGGCGGGTACTCCGACTACTTCGTGCGGCACTTCATGGTGCCGGTGGTCAGCTGCGTGTGGTCCTCGGGCACCGGGCTCTCGCTGCAGTACCCGGCCGAGTACCTGTTCCGGTTCCTGGCCAACCACGGCATGCTCTCGGTCTCCGGTTCGCCCCAGTGGCGCACGGTCACCGGCGGCTCCCGGGCCTACGTGGAGAAGGCCGCGAAGGGCCTCACCGCGGTGCAGACCGGGGCCGGCGTCCGGTCGCTCACCCGGCACCCGGACGGCGTGCAGCTGGTCGACGGGGACGGCGAGCGGCACGAGGCCGACGTCGTGGTGGCCATGCACCCGGACCACGCGAAGTCCGTCGCCGGGCTCCTCGACGTCCTGCGCCAGCAGGTCGCCGACGTGCTGGCTGTGCAGGCCGCGTGGGCTGCGGTCACTCGCGCTGGCCGAGCACTACGACTGGGCTCCGCGCGGCTCAGCGGGCCGTCCTCGCGTCGTGGACACAGCAGGGCCGGGACAACCGCTCGGCGATCGCCAGCCACGCCTACGAGACCCCGCAGTTCGCGGTGATCTAGCCTGAGTGGTCCCGCTACCTCGAGAACGGCTCCTCGCCTGGAGTACGGGATCTCTGGCCGAGCGAGCCGCGGGCCCGACTGTTCTTCGCGGACCGCTACGAGCCCTGGGTGCCGACGATCCAGGAGTTGAGCGCGCTCGTTGCACAGCCGTGGGCCCCGGAGGAGCCCAGCCCCGTGGCGCCCCTGATTGAGGCGGCTGCGCAGGTGTCCCCTCAGCTGGCGGAGGCCATCGGGATGACCGCCGAGGCGACCGGCCGCGGCGGCGGCTCGCGTCGTGCGCCTCAGCTCGCCGACCTCGGGAGCGGTTCCGTGCCGACGCCGTGGCAGCGTCTCCGGTGACCGACGACCGCTACCCGTTGACTGCGATGCTGCCCGAACCCATCGAGCGCTGACCGGCAACGGTGGACCTGGGGGCTCTAGGGCAGGTCCCGCGGGTCACCCCCGTCCCGTAGTCGCGCCAGGTCGACGCCGAGGGCTGGCATGAGCTGGTCGAGCCAGCGAAGGACCACTTCCACGGGGTCGCCGAGCGGCTGGAGTTGAACGTGCGCCTCGTAGAACGGTCGGAGGTCCGCCCTGCCGTCCTTCTCCGGCTCAAGATCGGTCGAGCGTCGCCACGCGTAGGGACTGCCGAGCTCCAGCGGCAGCAGCGGGAACCAGCTGCGGGCTCGGCCGTGCCCACTGTCGGCCGCGTCGTGAGCGTGGCGGTGTCGTAGCCAGATGAGCCCGGCCATCGTCTGGCCCGCGGGGACGCCGGTCCGATGCTGCTCCCACACCTTCCGACCCCCGTAGAGCGTCCGCAGCTGATCATCGACCGCACCGATCCACCAGACGGCCTCGACAGCTGCGGCCCAGCAGCGGCGAGCCTGGCCGGCGGCCTGGCCTTCCCGGGTCCGGTCCATGGCGTCGTGGGCGGCCAGAACGAACAGGCCGATGCGCCGAGCCTGGTCGGCAGGTGCAGCGACGGCCGGCAGGGCCATCTCGTTGGTCATGCCCTATGGTCCGGCTCGGATGCGGCCTCCTCGGCGTAGTGGTCCGTTGGAGGCGGCCAGCTCGCGGGCGATGCGGTCGGCTAGGGGTGATTCCACGCGAGGCGTCTCGGTTGCGTCAGCGGATGAAGCAACTGGTGGAGGATGATGATCCGGCCGGGCTACTGGCGTCCTGGCTGGCCGGAGAGCCGGCACCACGCCGGTACGGGGCGGCCCCATTCGAGCTTCTCGCTCTGGCTTCCGACTCCCGGTTGGCGGTGTCCGGGTTCAGTGACCCACCATCGAACCTGGCGGTTTCCGATGAGGTCGAGGCGTGGGTCACCGCTTCCGACCTGGACGCTGTGACGTGGGAGTGGATGCTCGAACCCGAGGGTCGAGGGAACGTCCGCCTCCACATCGCTGCCGAGTTCGCCAACCCGGTGCCGTGGGGGCGATTTCTCGTCGACTTGGCCAAACACCCCGGTCCGCGTGAACAGCACGCTGTGTGGCGTCTCGTGCGCGAGGTCCTACAGCCCCGGGTCGTGCGATGACAGCCCAGTCTTGTGGTCCGGCCAAGCGGATCGGTGCCGTGGACGACCGTCTGGA
This sequence comes from Goekera deserti, assembly GCF_010685995.1. Taxonomy (GTDB): domain Bacteria; phylum Actinomycetota; class Actinomycetes; order Mycobacteriales; family Geodermatophilaceae; genus Goekera; species Goekera deserti. The sequence goes on from NZ_JAAGWK010000041.1 coordinate 4,129, forward strand.
GGGGCATCCCCCGTCCGGGCGAGTGGGTGTTTCGGGGTGAAGGACGAGCGTCTGCCTGCCGATGCTGGAGAGGTGACAAGTACCCGGCACCCCCTCGTGTTGGGCGGGTATGCGGCCAAACAATGCCCACGCGCCACGCACAACGCCCACGACCTCACCGTCCCCCGGCCCACATGGGAGCCGGACTCGGCGACCGAGGAACGGATGGCGGCGGGACGGGTATTCGAAGGGCGGGTGGTCGAAGCCCTGCTGGCCGCCCTGCCGGGTGCCGTCGACTTGGGGTACCTGGAGGGCCGCAAGCACGAGCACGTCGCCGAGACGATGCGGCACCTCGCGGCCGGTACGGCCCTGGTGATCGGTGGCCGGCTGCCCGATGACCCGGCGGGCGGGCGGACCGGCATGCCCGACCTGCTCATCCGCGGCGAGGACCGGGAAGACGGCGTCCCCGGCTATCACGTCGGGGACGTCAAGCACCACCTCACGCTCCAGCGCAAGGACGGCGCGGTTGCGGTCAGCGTCCCATCCGCGCCTAATCGAGCGCGGGCAGTCGAGGCTCCTGGGGTTCGGCTGCGGTGGCGGGAGGAGGACTGCCTCCAGCTGGCGCACTACTGGCGGATGCTCGAGACGGCCGGTCACGCGGCAGGCCACCCGTGGGGTGCGGTCATCGGGACAGACGGGGAATCCGGCTACGTCGAGCATTCGCTCGTCCTGGTGTGGCACGACCTCGCGCTGCCGGCATTCACCACCTTCTCGCGCTCATCGGGCAGCGCCCGCCGCAGCTCCCTGGAGCGCTATGACCACGAGCACGCCTTCCGGGTGGCCGTGGCGGAGGTCGCCCGCCGGCGGACCGGCGCCGCCGATGACCCCGAACCGCTCGTCCAGCCGATCGGGCACGAGGAGTGCGGCGATTGCAAGTGGGCCTCGGTGTGCGTCGATGTCTTGCCCGCCTATGGCCTCAGCAACCAGTTGCGCGCCGACCTCTCCGTCCGGGAGTACCTGACCCTGCGGAGTGTCGGAATCACCACCGTCGAGCAACTCGCGTCAGCCGACCCGGACGTCCTCTACGACGACGCCTACGCCCACGAGACCGCCCACCTGCGCCTGCGCGCGCAGCGACTGCAGAAGGCACACCTGCACGCACAACTGGCCCACGCCGGCCTCACGCTCCGCCGGCGGGACGCCGAAATGGCCGTCCCGGTCGCCGACATCGAGTACGACGTCGACTGCGAGTGGAGCACGGACGGCCACGTCTACCTGTGGGGGGTCCTGCGGAGCACTGTCGACGGCGGAACGTACGTGCCCTTCATGGATCTGAGCATCGCCGACGACGAAAGCGAGTACGGCCTCACCGTCCGGTTCCTCCGGTGGCTCGATGATCAGGTCATCACCGACCGGGCCGCCGGACAGAGCACCGCGATATTCCACTACTCCCACGCCGAGCTCACTCGGATCAACCGGGTGATGACGGCGCTCGGTCGGTCATTGCCCGAGCTGTCGCCGCAGGCGGCGCCCTCGGGCTGGACCGACCTGCTGCCGCTGGTCAAGGGAAGCCTCGACAGCCGTCGAGGCCACGGCCTGAAGGTGGTGGCAGTGCACGGTGCCGGATTCGCGTGGCGGGACGAGGACCCAGGCGGTCTGCAGTCGCAGCTTTGGTTTGAGCAGGCATCCGCCGGTGACAGCTTCGCCGAGGAGCGGCTGCTCGCCTACAACGAGGACGATGTCCGAGCGACCAAGGCGATTCGTACCTGGCTGCTGGCGTAGCGCGTCGGCGGCGGGCCTGACTGCCCACGCGGCTGTCTCGCCGACGAGCCGCCCGGTGGGGAGATGGGCTAACCGTTCCCGCTGCCTACCCGCGAGCAACGGCAGGTGCTGTGGATCGGCTACACCGAGCGGCCACCGACGATGGCCGGTGAGACGACGGCGCGCCACCGGCCTACCCATCCCTCCACGGATGCCTGTGGACGGATGGGCATGAGACGCACCCCAATGTCAGCGGCGACGTTCGGCCCGCCGCGCGGGTCGAAAGGTGTCTTCCTACCAACCCGATCTAGGTGAGTGGGTTTTGGAGCAAAAACACCCTTAGACAATCTGCGCGATCATTAGAGTCCTTAGTCGATCGAGCTGACTCAACTGTCGAGCGGCGCGTCATCCTCGTCTTGCTCCTCATCGGGGTTAGCGAGATCGTTGGGCTCTTCGATCTCACTGGCCGCACCCAACTGCGGGGTGCGCGTCGTCAGCTCAACACCTTCTGATTGACCGCTGTTGCGCCACCAGGCGCGCGCGCTGGGCAGCTCCTCGTTCTTTCCGTAGAGGATCACGTACCCAGGAAGTGCGGTCATCTGCCAGGCCGGCGGGAGCTTGGCGAGGATCAAAGACGTGAGCTCCCGCAGCGTGACTTCCTCTGTCGGGACGTCAACGAGTTCCTTGTAGGCCAGCGAGGAAGCTCTCGTCTTCTTTTCGTAGCGCAGGTTGTAGGGCAGCTGCTCCTTCACCTGCTTCAGGATGCTTCCGACGGTCTGGGGACCACCTGCCAGCTTCAACGGCCAGTCGAGGTTCGCGGGATAGAGAGCGTCGAAGTGGTTGCTGCTGACCTCGCTGGTGTCGCGGTTACGACCCGGGTCCTTGTTCCCGAATCCGTTGACGTTCCAGGGAACTCCATCAACGCCACCCTCAGCGCGGTAGCGGCGGATCAACAGACGTTCAGGCGCGGCCGCGTCGAGGTCTTCGTCGACATAAAGACAGACAAAGGAGACGTCATCGATGGAGATACCGTTCCGACCGCGGAGCTTCTTCCAGTGGTTGCGCAGCCGAGTCGGCAGTGGCTGTTGCGCCTTGCCGACGTAGACCCTGTGGCCCTCATGAAAGAGGAGGTAGATGCCTGGACGGGCCTCCAGCTCCCGGAGTGCCTCATCCGTCAGCGAGTGCGGGACCAACGGCATCAAACGCTCAGCCAGTTGGTCGGCCAACGCCTTCGTGATCGACAACTTGAAGTCAGCAGCATGCGCGGTCACCACAGGAGCAAGCTAGTTCAACAGCTCACGCTCAATGAGCACCCCCACTCAGCGCGTTCGGCTGGCCGGAGCCGGCCTGGTTGGTCGGACGCTCACCGATGGTCGGAGCCGGCCTGGTTGGTCGGACGCTCACCGATGGTCGGAGCCGGCCTGGTTGGTCGGACGCTCACCGATGCTCGGCGCGGCGCGTCATGGGCTCCGACGACCGGGTCGGGATGTGCCCCCGCTTGCTCAACCTGACCGGTCAGTGCAGCTAGCGCTTCACGCTTGTCCGGCTCCCTGTTTCCCTTGGCCACGAGCCAGGCTTGTCGCAGGTTGGCGAGACGGTCCCCGGCGTGGAAATCGCCGAGGTAGCGCTCATGCGTCCGTCCGGCCTCCGACCAGCGCAAATAGGCGTAGATCCGTCTGCTGTTGGGTTGGACGCGCAAGGCCACTGACGCGGTGACGACGCGTTCGCCCACGCTGACTATCCGGTTGTTCCGTCCGCCGGCCGCGTCGTCTTGCTCCCGCGCGCATTCCGCCCGAGATCGACCGGTGGGGGCTCTCCATGCCTCGTCGGATGGGCGTGTGGTCGACCAGGCGCTCACGAGGACCCCTTCATGGCGTCGATCACGGGCCGGGCGGCAGCGGCTGGGTCACTGAGCACGTCGCGTTCCCATAACCGGATCACACGGTATCCGGCGTTGGTCAGCGTGGCGGTGACCTCCGCGTCACGCGCCTTGTTGCGTTCGATCTTGGCGACCCACCAGTCGGTGCGGGTGGGGAACAGGTCGGCGAAGGTGGCGCGGCCGCGGCGGGCGGGTTCTGCGGGATTGCCGTGCCACATGTCGCCGTCGACGAATACGGCGATCTTGCGGGAGCGGTTGACCAGGTCGGGGCAGCCGATGAGGTCGCGGGCGTGCAGGCGGTAGCGGACCCCGTTGGCGTGCAGGACGCGGCGCAGCGCGAGCTCGGCCTTGGTGTCCTTGGATCGGACTTTGGACATCATGGCGCTGGTCAGCGCCGGGTCCCGGGGTCCTAGCCGCGCCACGATGTACCTCCCCGCTGCCTGGACGTGGAATTAGGCGGTGGTCAGGGTGGGCCGCAGCGCGGTGGCCACGGAGTCGAGGATGGCGTGCGCCAGCTCGACGGGGACCGCGTTGCCCAGCTGGCGCATCTGCTCTCCCCGGGGCCCATCGAGGGTCCAGGTGTCGGGGAAGGTCATGACGCGGGCGACCTCCCGGACGGTGAGGTAGCGGATGGAACCGTCGTCGCGCAGCAGCACCGACTCCCCACCTGGCACCCCGTGCACACCGGCCTTCACCGTCTTGGCCGGCTTGTCCAGGTAGTTGGGGGTGTGCCCGGCGTAGATGCGGGCGCCGGGCCAGCCGACGTGATGGGTGTAGCCAGCGAACTCGCTGCGCTCGATCGGGTCGGGCAGGTTTCCGATGGCATCGCGCAGGGTCTGCCACCGCGGCAGGTCGAGTGACCCGCTGTTGGGGGTGGTGAAGACCGGCTCTCGCCGGTCGAGGCCGTGCTCCTCCCAGTAGGAGCCGTCGGCCTGCGCGGCGATCAGCGAGGCGGCGGAGTGGGTGGCCTCAGGGAAGTCCCAGGTGACGCCGAGGTCCTTGCGGAAGGCGACGATGAAGACCCGCCACCGCACCTGAGGAACGCCGTAGTCCGCAGCGTTGACCAACTTGAAGTGGACGTCGTAGTGCTCAGCGAGATCGTCGGTGGTCGACCGCTTGGCCTTGATCAGGCGCTTGTCGTGGTCTTCCCAGGATTCCCCGTCGACGCGCTCCTCGAAGGGAGAGTCGATCTGACGCAGGATGTACTGCCAGTAGGGGTCGAAGGACGTCCGCAGCAGGCCCTTGACGTTCTCGGCGACGATGACGCGGGGACGGGTCTCCCGGACGCAACGCAGCAACTCGGGCCACATGTTGCGCTCATCGAGGTGGCCACGGTGGGCGCCGCCGAGGCTAAACGGCTGGCAGGGGACTCCCCCGGCGACCACGTCGACGTCCCCGGCCAGGTCGGCGAAGTCGACCCCGCGGACGTCGCCTTCGATCAGCGGCCAACGGTCATCGAGGCTCTTGGGAGGTTCGGCCGCAGGGTCGAACTTGACGGCCAGGTTGCTGCGGAGGGTCGCGCACGCGCGGTGGTTGAACTCGTTGAGCAGAAGGTGTCGGAAGCCGGCGCGGTGCATGGCCATCGCCAGCCCTCCTCCGCCGGAGAACAGCTCGACGCTGGTGCCGATCTCGCGCTCGACGTCGTTGATCTGGCGCTGCGCCGGGGAGGCCGTCATGCGCTCAAGAATCTACCGCGGAGTTGAGTCTGGCAAGTCATAGTTCGGCGGGTCGCGCGGAGATGATCGTCACTTGACTCAGCCGTCACCCAACTATCTCGATAGACGGCCTGCCGAGGTCAGTACAAGGTCGGCGTCTCGCTCTGAGGCGAGGAGTCGGGTCCCTCATCGAGGGCGGTGGCGGGGATGTCCTCATCCCGCAGTTCGGTCGCCGGGAGCGCGGCCAATGTCACGTCGTCGCGTACCGGAGGGACCCGGATGAAGTGGGCTTTGATGCGCTCGCCGGACTCTTCCGCGCTGTACTGGCTGGCCTGCTGCAGGCGGGCCGCCCAGCCGCGGCCAGGGTGCAGTTCATCCCACGGTGGGCGCCGCATGGCCAGCCGCCCGGCGCCGGGGTCGTGGTTGCCGAATCCGTCGACCACGAGGTTCCAGACCGGCTGGAAGCCCGTGATCATCAGCCGCTCGGCCATCGGGATGAACAGCTCATCGGCCACCAGGTACCGGGCGTAGAAGTCACCGACGTCGAGGTTGCCGGCCGCGTCGACGCTGCCGCGGTGCTCATCGAGCCTGTCCCACAACTGATGACCCTGCTGGCCACCGGTGGCTTGCCCCTTGCGGGCGCCCGCGGGTACGGCCTTGCCCACGTAGATCGGCGTCTGGCTGCCCGACAGGGGTTGGTACATCTCGAGGTTGCCGGCGTAATAGATGGCGTAGATGCCGGCGCCCCGGAAGGGCGGGATCGCCTCGAGCGGCTGCACCGGGGTGCGAAGCAGCGCGGTCTCCACGCTGCGCCCGAGGTTGACCTTGCTCAACGGGTCGTAGGGCACCGGCTCCTTGACCTGAGCCCAGTCGATGCCGCGAGAGCGGCGACGAGAGGCGCCGGCGGCAGGCTCTGGCGTCGCTGGGTCCACCGCGTCTTCGCTCACCCGCGCAGCGTAGGCGGTGACGCCTGGCTGACTGGGTTCATGTGCTCGGCGAGCGCGGGAAGTGTCAGCCGGTCATCAACCGCTGATACCCAGCTTCAGGACCTGCTCGATCACCGCCCGCAACGCCGGCAGGTCGCTGTCGGTGGTGTCGGCGAAGGCGACCGCCTGCCCGTCGTACTGCTCGGCGGGACCGTAGAGGCCGACCGACCAGCCGCTGTGTTCCTCGCGCGACCAGGACAGTGAGTCCTCGAAGTCGGTGATGAGCAGCGAGTGACCGCCGTCGAGGAGCACCTCGAGCGCGGCGTTCATGCCGCCGGTTTGGGTGAACGTGGCCGGCAGGCCGGCGGTGAACAGGGCGTCGATGACGTCTTGGTACTGGCCTTGGCCCACGCTCATCGTCTGCTCGTAGCTGAGCACGAATGGCTCCTTAGCGGCGGTGCCGGTCATAGGGTTGCGGCGGATGAAATCGGCATGGTCGGGCAGGTCAAGGGGTGGTGATGACGGTGAGGCGGGCCCCGGCGGGCATGCGCAGCGTGCCGTTCCCTTCGGCGTCCAAGTGCAGCATCCAGCCGCCGACGGTGACGCGGTCACGGTGCGCGGCGGCCAGTGGCGCCGGCTCCTGGTCATCGAGTTCGCCGGTGTCCAGGTAGCGGATCGGGCGGGCCTGTCCGCGCGTCCAGGTGACCGGGCTGGGCCCGCCCAGGAGATGCGCCCAGCGGGCCGACGGAGTACCCATGAAGCGGACCCGACCATCTTCACCCCGACTCCAGTCGGTGATGTCGAACGCGGCCACCACCGCGTTGTCCGCGACGCCAAGGATCGCGTCGGCGTACTGGCGCAGTTTCTGCTCGCTCAGCGCCGCCCAGTCGCCCAGCACACTGTCCTCGGCGCTGCGCTCCCCACGTTGCACCTGGGGCCAGGAAGATTTCACGTTGACTACCAACATTCGCCCTTGCTCCATCTCAGGTCGTAACACGAGGCGGCTGGCCGACGCACGCCTCCGCGTCGGCCAGCCGGTCCATCAGGCGGCGGCGGGAAGCTGACCACCGGCCGCGGGCAGCTGACCACCGGTCGCGGGCAGGTCGACGACCTTGACCGGCCAGGCCTGCCCCTCGGTCCAGATCACCGGCGACGGGCCCCCCACCAGGTAGGCATATGCCGGCGCCGGCACGGTGTCGAACACGACCTTCCCCTGCGCAGTCAGCCTGTAACCGACGATCCACCGAGCCTCCAGCACCGTCAGCACCTCGACGCCGCCAACCTGCCGGTAGGCGACCGGCAGCAGGAGCTCCAGGCCGTCGCAGAACGCCCGGCGGGTAGCCGACGACTGCTCGCGCAGTGGCCACTCACCGTCCAACTTCGGTCGCCACATCGGCGCCCCCTCGGGATGCGTGCGGCCGACGTGCACAACGGCAGCGCGAGTGAAAACCATGAAGTCCACCTTCCGACGAAGAACTGGGAACAACTAAGACGCTACATTGGCTCATGAAGAAGTGCAAGCTACTAAGTCAGTACTTCGCCGGTGATCGAGGTTCGCTGCCGTACCCAACCCGTACTGACGCTCGAACGGGCACCGGCCGAGCACCGGTGGGGACCGTTCACACACGCCGTCTCGAAGATCTAGGGCACGTCTCCCAAGTCGGGCTGACCTGGCAGGATCTTGATCGTGGCACCCCACAGGGGGCATCGGAGAACTACATGAATCAGCTGCGCGGCCCACGAGAGGAGCCGGCTGACCACGGCATC
>NZ_JAAGWK010000042.1 GCF_010685995.1 Goekera deserti
CCGCACCTTCAGAACCGCACAGTGGACGCGAAACAACCTGCAAGACAGTCGGTGGTGTGTGTCAAGCCCTCGGCCTATTAGTACCGGTCAGCTCCACCCCTCACAGGGCTTCCACCTCCGGCCTATCAACCCGCTGGTCTGGGCGGGGGCCTTACCCGGTTGACCCGGTGAGAGACCTCATCTTGAAGCGAGCTTCCCGCTTAGATGCTTTCAGCGGTTATCCCTGCCGAACGTAGCCAACCAGCAGTGCTCCTGGCGGAACAACTGGCACACCAGAGGTTCGTCCATCCCGGTCCTCTCGTACTAGGGACAGCTCTTCTCAAGTCTCTTACGCGCACGGCGGATAGGGACCGAACTGTCTCACGACGTTCTAAACCCAGCTCGCGTACCGCTTTAATGGGCGAACAGCCCAACCCTTGGGACCTACTCCAGCCCCAGGATGCGACGAGCCGACATCGAGGTGCCAAACCATCCCGTCGATATGGACTCTTGGGGAAGATCAGCCTGTTATCCCCGGGGTACCTTTTATCCGTTGAGCGACACCGCTTCCACATGCCGGTGCCGGGTCACTAGTCCCAGCTTTCGCTCCTGCTCGACCCGTCGGTCTCACAGTCAAGCTCCCTTGTGCACTTGCACTCGACACCTGATTGCCAACCAGGCTGAGGGAACCTTTGGGCGCCTCCGTTACATTTTTGGAGGCAACCGCCCCAGTTAAACTACCCACCTGACACTGTCCCTGATCCGGATCACGGACCGAGGTTAGACATCCAATTCGACCAGAGTGGTATTTCAACGACGACTCCACGAACACTGGCGTGCCCGCTTCACAGTCTCCCACCTATCCTACACAAACCGAACCGAACACCAATATCAAGCTATAGTGAAGGTCCCGGGGTCTTTCCGTCCTGCCGCGCGTAACGAGCATCTTTACTCGTAGTGCAATTTCGCCGAGCCTGTGGTTGAGACAGCTGAGAAGTCGTTACGCCATTCGTGCAGGTCGGAACTTACCCGACAAGGAATTTCGCTACCTTAGGATGGTTATAGTTACCACCGCCGTTTACTGGCGCTTGAGTTCTGAGCTTCGCCCTCGAAAGAGCTGACCCGTCCCCTTAACGTTCCAGCACCGGGCAGGCGTCAGTCCGTATACATCGTCTTTCGACTTCGCACGGACCTGTGTTTTTAGTAAACAGTCGCTTCTCACTGGTCTCTGCGACCACCACCCGCTCCCACCGCAAGGGTGTTCACGAGCAATGGCCCCCCTTCTCCCGAAGTTACGGGGGCATTTTGCCGAGTTCCTTAACCACAGTTCGCTCGATCGCCTTGGTATTCTCTACCTGACCACCTGAGTTGGTTTGGGGTACGGGCCGCTAAGAACTCGCTAGAGGCTTTTCTCGGCAGCATAGGATCATCCAATTCGCCTCATTCGGCTATGCGTCAGGCCTCACCCTGCATGCGGACCGGATTTACCTGATCCACGGGCCACACCCTTGCACCGGTACTACCACTCACCGGTAGGACTACCTTCCTGCGTCACCCCATCGCTTGCCTACTACCAGTCCAGGCCGCACGCTCCACCCCATCATCCCCGAAGGGACGTCAGAGGCTTCAGGTGCTTAGTATCGCTGGGTTCAGCATGGGCGTTCTTTCGCGGGTACGGGAATATCAACCCGTTGTCCATCGACTACGCCTGTCGGCCTCGCCTTAGGTCCCGACTCACCCTGGGCGGATTAGCCTGGCCCAGGAACCCTTGGTCATCCGGCGGGGGAGTTTCTCACTCCCCTTTCGCTACTCATGCCTGCATTCTCACTCGTGTGGCGTCCACGGCTGGATCACTCCGCCGCTTCCACCGCCACACGACGCTCCCCTACCCACCCCCACACCTGGCCACCAACCACAAGGGCTCATGACAGGCAACGCGGGAGTGCCATAGCTTCGGCGGTGTGCTTGAGCCCCGCTACATTGTCGGCGCGGAATCACTTGACCAGTGAGCTATTACGCACTCTTTCAAGGATGGCTGCTTCTAAGCCAACCTCCTGGTTGTCACTGCGACTCCACATCCTTTTCCACTTAGCACACGCTTAGGGGCCTTAGCTGATGATCTGGGCTGTTTCCCTCTCGACTACGAACCTTATCGCCCGCAGTCTCACTGCCACGCTCTCACTTACCGGCATTCGGAGTTTGGTTGACTTCAGTAACCTTGTGGGGCCCCTAGGCCATCCAGTGCTCTACCTCCGGCAAGAAACACGTGACGCTGCACCTAAATGCATTTCGGGGAGAACCAGCTATCACCGAGTTTGATTGGCCTTTCACCCCTACCCACAGCTCATCCCCTCCGTTTTCAACCGAAGTGGGTTCGGTCCTCCACGCGGTCTTACCCGCGCTTCAACCTGGCCATGGGTAGATCACTCGGCTTCGGGTCTAGAGCACGCGACTCACACGCCCTGTTCGGACTCGCTTTCGCTACGGCTACCCCACACGGGTTAACCTCGCCACGTACCACTAACTCGCAGGCTCATTCTTCAAAAGGCACGCAATCACCGCGCACCCGAAGGTGCATTGACGGCTCTCACGGCTTGTAGGCACACGGTTTCAGGTACTATTTCACTCCCCTCCCGGGGTACTTTTCACCTTTCCCTCACGGTACTTGTCCGCTATCGGTCACCAGGGAGTATTTAGGCTTAGCGGGTGGTCCCGCCAGATTCACACCGAATTTCACGGGCTCGGTGCTACTTGGGATACAACTCGGGAGGTCTCGTGTTTTCGTGTACGGGGCTCTCACCCTCTACGGCGACCCGTTCCAGTAGGCCTTCCACTAACAACGAGACTTTCTGACTCCCCGACAGTTCGGCAGAACCATCTGAATCGTCCCACGACCCCGACCACACAACGCCTGCCGGCTTGACATGCGATCGGTTTAGCCTCATCCGCTTTCGCTCGCCACTACTCACGGAATCACGGTTGTTTTCTCTTCCTGTGGGTACTGAGATGTTTCACTTCCCCACGTTCCCTCCACACGCCCTATATATTCAGGCGCGGGTCACACCACATGACTGGTGCGGGGTTCCCCCATTCGGAAATCCTCGGATCAATGCTCGGTTGACAGCTCCCCGAGGCTTATCGCAGCCTCCTACGTCCTTCATCGGCTCCTGGTGCCAAGGCATCCACCGTGTGCCCTTACTAACTTGAACACACAACAACCACCACACCCATGCACCCAGACCACCCACCCCGAAGAGCAGACAACCCAGACACACACGACATGGCAGCCACTTGTTCCCTACAAGATGCTCGCGTCCACTGTGCAGTTCTCAAAGTACGAACGATGACCACCCACACCCCACCACCAGCAACCACCACCACCCACCAGCACACCCCCGCAAGGGCAACCCAGTGAGACAACCAGTGACGACCCGGTATGACAGGAGGACAGCCCCC
>NZ_JAAGWK010000043.1 GCF_010685995.1 Goekera deserti
GCCCTGCTCAAACAGTGGCGCGGACTGGCCACCCGCTACGACAAGCACGCCCTGATCTACCGCGGCGCCGTCGTCCTGGTCGCCGTCCTGGTATGGACCCGCACTTGAGAGACGTGCCCTGGATGACACCGATTCGGGTGGCGTGGTGGCCAACGCGGTGACCAGCGGTCGCTAGGAATCCGGAGTGACGAAGAGCGCGCGTTCGGTCGGGGCCGGGACGTCAGTCGGCGGCTGGTGGGAAGAGCTCTTCCAGCAGGTACTGAGCCTTCGGCAGCAGCCACTGGCGGCCGCCCCAGACTCGTTCGGCGATGTCGAGCACCTCATTGGCACTGGACGCGCCGCACAGGGCGGCCAGCTGCTCGATGTCGTCGGCGTCCCGGTCCACCCGAGCGGCCCGCACCTTGAGCGCGAGGAGGTAGTGCGGGGAGGGCACGCTCACCTCGATGCCCGGAGCGGAGAGCACGGGACGCGCGTCACCGTCCGGGCCGGGGAGCAGGCCCTTCACCGCGTCGTTCAACCAACCCGCGGGTAGGTCATGCCGGGCGCCGACCCGGTCGGCCGCCTCGTAGACGTGTGCCTTCGGCTCGAAGACGGCATCGACGTCCCGCGTGGCGCGGCGGGTGTTGTACGCCAGAGCCATGGCAGCACCACCGACGACGAACAGCTCCGCGTGCAGCCCCGCTTCGTGCATCTCGGCGCCGAGTTCACGCAGCAGCTCGGAGATTGTGACGCCGTCGAAGGGCGAGGACGTCACACCGACACCAGCGAGTCGGCCTCAATCAAGATCCCATGCAGCTTGAACGACAGTGGTGCGTGGACGAGGGCGTTGGCGAGCAGTGCGGCCGAACCGGGATGCCAGAAGCTGTCCAGCCGGCGGGCAGGCTCCTGCGTCCAACTCGGCACCGAGCCCGTGCGCTGGAAGGCAACGTGAGATGCCGCCGCCGCCACCAGGGCGTCGATCACCGCAGCTCCCGTAAGCGGCGGCACCTCCTCCAGCTGCTCCGCCCGTGTCATCCAATCGGCGACGAACCGCACGTACTCCCGTTCGGTCACGTCGGTGAGCGTCGCCGCAAGATCGCTCGGGGTGGACATGCGCTCAGAGTACGAGTGAAGCTGCGCTGCTCGTCTCCACCATGTGCGCCATGACCGACAGGGAGCTCGAGTCGATGGAGACGCTGGAACTGCTCGCCGATCGGCAAGCGCAGTTGGACCTGGCGGAAGCGCGTCGTGCCGTCGCTCGAGGCGAGACAACGACCCGTGAGGACACGGCAGCGGTGATGCGTCGCGCGGATCGTCGATCAGCGAGCTCCTCTGTCATCAAGGCGCCTAGGGTCCTGCGGTTGCGCGGTCAGCTGACCTGTCCTGCCGGCGCGGCAGAATCGGATGACGTGACTCGCAATCGTCGGGTCAAGAGGAGAGAACATGAGCGCAGTGATCGTTCGCAACAGTCGGTCCGGTGACTCCCCGCCGGAGCCGCCGCGCACGGCCCAGGACACGCTGTACCCGTACGCGATGTTCTTCGACGGCGGCAAGTACATCGCCTACGCCGACGACCCGGTGGACCTGCTGAGTGCGCTCACCACCGGCTACGCCGACCTGGACGACGCCGGTCAGATGCAGGCCCGCATCCGACTGGCCATCGACGCGCAGGTCGCGCTGCAGGCCGTCATCAACGCCGAGGCCGACCCGGCGGCGTTGGCCGCACTGACCGAGGAGGAGACCGCGGCACTGACCGGGCCCTGCTTCGAGCAGCCCCGGATCGACTTCTGGTACCCCGAGATCCCGCTGGTGGTCGTGGAGTCGGGCTATCAGCCCTACACCGACATCAACCGGCCCATCTCCGGGATCGCCGATGTCGAGTACCCGCCGAACATGATCTGGCTCAAGCCGTTGGACGAGTGGGACCTGCTGGTCTCCCTGGCCGACGCCGGGTACATCTCCCTGTCCCAGGCCACCGACCTGTAAGGCCCTGCTCCCGTGCCGACAGCGCAGGCGCCGCCTAGTCACTGACCACTCGGCGCCTGCCTGCATTCCCAGCCCATACACGCCCAAGGCCGCCCACTCACGCCCGCAGAAGCGAACGGGCACACGCATCGTGCCCGACCAACATTTGGTCGGGGCCCGATCAGGTCCGGTCGGTGTACACGCCTGTGGATCCCGGCACTACTACGGCATGTCTCCCAAGTCTGTGACGGTCAGGCATGATCTTGGGGGTGGCGCCGCGGGCTGAGTTGATGGATGCGCAGTGGGCGGTGGTCGAGCCGTTGATGCCGCAGGTCACGGGCCGGTCACGGCCGTATCGGGATCACCGGTAGGTGGTCGAAAGGATCGTCTACCGCTATCGCTGCGGGGCACCCCAGTGCCCCCATCAATCCCGGGGCGGTTCAGGCCCTAGGCATGTCTCCTAAGTGCGTGTCCAGGCTAGGACGCCGGCGAGGACGACGGCGCCGCGGTAGATCAGGGCGTGCTTGTCGTAGCGGGTGGCCAGTCCGCGCCACTGTTTGAGCAGGGC
>NZ_JAAGWK010000045.1 GCF_010685995.1 Goekera deserti
CCCCAGCTGAGGGGTGGGATGGGTGGCAGTGACACGGGCGAATCAGCGGGTGTTCTGGGCGGGGATCGCTGAGGGGTTGCCGACGGCGGCGGCCTCTCGGCGGGCCCTGATCAGCGGGCAGCGCGGTGCGCGGTGGTTCCGGGAAGCTGGTGGTGTGCCACCGTTGGAGACCAGTGAGCCCTCGGGTCGGTTCCTGTCCCTGAGCGAGCGGGAGGAAATCGCGGTCGGGCTGGCTGCTGGCCAGTCCGCGCGCCAGATCGCCCGCCAGCTGGGGCGGGCCTCGACGACGGTCAGCCGCGAGCTGGGTTTGTGGGAGCGGGCCCATCCCGGGCGCCCCTACCGGGCGGTGCCGGCACAGACCGACGCCGAGGCCCGTGGGGCCCGCCCCAAGCCGTTCAAGCTGGCCCACGAGCCGCTGCGGGAGCGGGTGCAGGCCGATCTGGAGCGCAAGTACTCACCGCGGCAGATCGCGATGCGCCTGGCCATCGAGTTCCCCGACGAGCCGGCGATGCGCCCCTCGCACGAGGCGATCTACCAGGCCCTCTACGTCCAGGGCCGTGGTCTGCTGCGCCGGGAGCTGACCGCCTGCCTGCGCACCGGGCGGGCGATCCGCCGGCCCCGCCACCGAGTCGATGGACGCTCAGATCCCGACCGCCGCATCCCCGGCAAGATCATGATCAGTGAGCGGCCGGCCGAGGTCGCCGACCGGGCAGTGCCCGGGCACTGGGAAGGCGACCTGATCGCCGGAGCGGCCAACAAGTCCTTCATCGGCACCCTGGTGGAGCGCACCACCCGCTTCTGCCTGCTGCTGCACCTGCCCGGCCGCAAGATCGACCCCCTGGCCCTGCAGGAGGCGATCGTGACCGCCATGGGCCAACTGCCCAAGCACCTGCGGCTGTCCTTGACCTGGGATCAGGGGCTGGAGATGCGCCGGCACGCCGAGATCACCCTGGCCGCTGACCTGCCCATCTACTTCTGCGACCCGCACTCACCCTGGCAACGCGGCAGCAACGAGAACACCAACGGGCTGCTCCGCCAGTACTTCCCCAAGAGCACCGACCTCGCCGTCCACACCCCCACCGACCTGGCAGCGGTCGCCGCCGAACTCAACGGACGCCCCCGCCAGACCCTCGGATGGAGAACCCCCGCCGAAGCCCTCAACCACCTACTCTCACCACCTCAACCAACCGGTGATGCAACGACCACCTGAATCCACCT
>NZ_JAAGWK010000046.1 GCF_010685995.1 Goekera deserti
TTGTTGCTGCAGCCGGGGTGCCGGCAGGTGCGGTCGCGAGTGGTCACGTAACGGCGCTGGGCAGGGGTCGGTTCGTAACGGTCGACCGCCGGTGGCAGGCCGGCCACCGGACAACCGCACGCGCCCACCACGGTGTTGCCGCCGACCTGCCTTCTCGACGGGGACGCGCCACCCTGCTGCGGACTCCCGTCCTCGCACGCGCAACCCTCGTCGCCGACGACGCCGGGTGGTCGGTGCCGATCCGGTGGTCGGTGTCGATCCGGTGGTGGACGTCGCTGGGATGCTCGCCGGCTGGGTGGCGGGTCGTGGTCGGGGCAGCCGCGGTGGGCCAGGCGTTGCAGCTGCGGGCGGGTCAGCGTGGCCAGCAGCGCACCGGTGACGGGGTCGGTGACCGCGATCTGCAGGCTGCCCCCAGCCGGGGCTTGCAGCCCGCCCGGGCAGAGGGCGTCCAACTGCTCCAACAACAGCCGCAGTTGCGCTGCGGTGACCGGGGCACCATCGACCTCCCCCGGCATCACCCGACCCGCTCCACCCCCGCAACCCGCGGGTCGTGCCGCGGCTGCTGATGCACCCGCGGCACGGTCGGTACCGCCGAGCCCACCGCCACCTGCAGCACGGTCGGTACCGCCGAGCCCACCGCCACCGGCGGCGTCGTTTCCAGCTCCAGCCGCTGCCCCAGCAGCCGCCGCTGTGGTGGCGGCTTCGCTGGCGGTCGCGCCGACTGCTGTCGTGCCGCCTGCTGCTGTCGTGTCGCCTGCTGCTGTCGTGCCGCCTCCTGCGGCTGCTCTCGCGCCGACTCCTGCCGCTCTCGCTGCTGCCGCCCCGGCTGCGGCGCCGACCATGGCGGTGTCTGTGTCTGCGTCTGCGTCTGCGTCTGCGGCAGTGTCTGTGTCGGCGGCTACGTCTGCTGTCGCGCCGTCCGCGGCGCCGTCCGCGGCGCCGGCGGCGGCCTCACCGGCGGCGGCCTCGCCGGCGGCGGCTGCGGCTGCGGCTGCGGCTGCGGTGAGGCTCGGCAGCGGGGCGTGCACCATCAGGTGCGCGGTGACCGACGGTCGGCTGGTGTCCCACGGGCGCAGCAACAGGTCCTCGAACACACTGACCCGCAAC
>NZ_JAAGWK010000047.1 GCF_010685995.1 Goekera deserti
AGCTACATGACCAGCGGTGGCTTCGCCCTGAGCTCCTCGGCCGCCGACGTCGCCGCCGCCACCGTCAGCTTCACCGGGGCCAGCGGGACGGCGGACGCCCTGACGGCGATCGACAAGGCGATCAGCACCGTCTCCACCACCCGGGCCAACCTGGGTGCGATCCAGAACCGGTTCGACTACGCCCAGAACAGCATCAACGCCTCCATCGAGAACCTGACGGCGTCGAACAGCCGGATCACCGACACCGACATGGCGCAGGAGATGTCGGAGTTCACCCGCACGCAGATCCTGAGCCAGGTCGGCACCGCCATGCTGGCGCAGGCCAACCAGGCCAGCCAGGGCATCCTCAGCCTGCTGCGCTGAGCTGAGCGCCGGTGATCGGTGGGGGAGGGACCTGGTCCCTCCCCCACCGATCACGTCGTCGACGGTGAGAATCTGCCGCAGTTCGAGTGGAGAACGGCCCGTCCCAGCCGTTACCTCAAGGGCACGCCCCGTAGCACGGATGCAGCGGGAACAACCACCCTGAGACCTGATTCCACGGAGGACATCATGGCCCTGACCGTCAACACCAACATCGCCGCGATGAACGCCTATCGCAACCTGAACGCCACCAACGACAGCATGAACAAGTCGCTGGAGAAGTTGTCGTCGGGCTCGCGCATCAACCGCGCTGCCGACGACGCCGCCGGCCTGGCCATCTCCGAGGGCATGCGCTCGCAGATCGGCGGCCTCAAGATGGCCGTCCGCAACACCCAGGACGGCATCTCGGTCGTGCAGACCGCGGAAGGCGCTCTCACCGAGACGCACTCCATCCTGCAGCGCATGCGCGACCTCTCGGTGCAGGCCTCCAACGACGCCGGCCTGAACGCCGACGCCAAGAAGAACATCCAGACCGAGGTGACCCAGCTGAAGTCCGAGCTGGACCGCATCACCACGACCACGACGTTCAACGGCGCCAAGCTGCTCGACGGCTCCTACACCGGCAAGAACTTCCAGGTCGGTGCCAACGCCGGCGAGACCATCTCGATCAGCATCGGTGCCGC
>NZ_JAAGWK010000048.1 GCF_010685995.1 Goekera deserti
CATCTACAATAGCGTCCACTACTCGCGGCATCAGCTTATTAACGTTTTTCAGTTTCGTTAATGCTTGTTTCGCGTTTAATCCTTTCGTGTCTACCTTGCTGGACGAAATCGCCCCGCTAATGGTTGACGTGCTGGATTGTAGGAAACGTGCCGCCCTCTGAATTTCGGCTAAACGTTCCTGCCCCTCTTTACCCTTCAACGAGAAACGACCCTGAAAACCGTAACGTTTAAATGCTTCGGTAAACTGTAAGCCGTTTTTGACGAGCCTATCCCAACGTTTACGGGCATTGTCCAGTTCGCGGTTAATCTGTTTATTGATAGCCGCAACATCCGAGGCTTTCATCATCGGCTTACTAAGAGCCTCTAATAATTCCCCGATTTTGTTTACGTCTTTTACAATCTTAACTCCACCTCTAGCCATTATTTACATTCTCCAGCTAATACGGTTTTCATAAATATATCAAGCTCACCCTCAGATAATGCGAATTGTGCATACTTGATAAAGTGTCTTACGTTGGTACTACGTCCATTCTCGAAAGCCGATAACGTTTTAATATTATCGTTCATAGCTATGACCTGTAGAGAAGCATTTTTACTCTTCCGGTATTGTTGGCAGTGCTTGCCGATGTGCATAATTTACTACCTCAGTTGTTAATAAATCGAGTTGATATTATATCTCACCTCATGAGAATGTGCAACATAATAATAGTTGTGTGAAATAGTGAACGTGATCGAGCAAGCATAATAGTTA
>NZ_JAAGWK010000009.1 GCF_010685995.1 Goekera deserti
CGGGACGGCACGCCGGAAGCCGGTCCGACGCTCACCGTCGTGGACGTCGACCGGGCCCTCGATGCACTCGCCACCACCAGCGGGCCGGGCTCGGTCGCCCGCCGGGAGGCCACGCTGGGCGCCCTGCTGGCCGCGGCGACCGGCGACGAGCGGCGCTTCCTGGTGGCGCTGCTGGGCGGCGAGCTGCGGCAGGGCGCGCTGGAGGGGGTCGTGCTCGACGCGGTGGCCACCGCCGCCGGCGTGCCGGCCGCCGCGGTGCGCCGGGCGTTCATGCTCTCCGGCCGGCTCCCGGACACCGCCGTCACCGCGCTCACCGGCGGCACCGCCGCGCTGGACGCCGTGCGGCTCACCGTCGGGCGCCCGGTGCGGCCGATGCTGGCCAGCCCCGGCTCCTCCCTGGACGCCGCCCTGGCCGACCTGGGCGCCGACGTGACCGTGGAGGCCAAGCTGGACGGCGCCCGGATCCAGGTCCACCGCGACGGCGACGTGGTGCGCGTCTGGACCCGCACCCTGCGCGAGGTGACCGACGGCGTCCCCGAGCTGGTGGACCGGGTGCGCGCGCTGCCCTGCCGCACCGCCGTGCTGGACGGCGAGACCCTCGCCCTGGACGACGACGGCCGCCCGCGGGCCTTCCAGGACACGATGAGCCGCTTCGGCAGCATGCTCCCCGCCGACCCCGACCCAGCGGCGCGGGCCCTGCTGCTCAGCCCGTTCTTCTTCGACCTGCTGCACCTGGACGGCCGCGACCTCCTCGACGAGCCCCTGGCGGTGCGGCTGGACGCCCTCGCCGGGCTGCTCGCCGGCGCGGAGCAGGCGCCGCTGCGGATGCCCGCCGTCCGCCGCCCGGACCCGGAGGCGGCCGCGGCGGTGCTGGCCGGTGCGCTGGCCGCCGGGCACGAGGGCGTGGTGGTCAAGGCCCTGGACGCCCCGTACGCCGCCGGCCGGCGGGGGAAGGCGTGGCAGAAGGTCAAGCCGGTGCACACCCTGGACCTGGTGGTGCTCGGCGCGGAGTGGGGCTACGGCCGCCGCTCCGGGAAGCTCTCCAACATCCACCTCGGCGCCCGCGACCCGGCCGGCGGCGCACCGGTCATGGTGGGCAAGACCTTCAAGGGCATGACCGACGAGCTGCTCGACTGGCAGACCGCCACCTTCCCGGCGCTGGCCCGCGAGGAGCCTGGCTGGGGTGTGCTGCTGCGCCCCGAGGTCGTGGTCGAGATCGCCCTGGACGGGGCGCAGCGCAGCACCCGCTACCCGGGCGGGGTGGCGCTGCGCTTCGCCCGGGTGCTGCGCTACCGCCCGGACAAGGACCCCGCCGACGCCGACACGATCGACGCCGTCCGCGCGCTGCTGGGTGGACCCGCCGGGGAGTGAGCCGGGCCCGGGTCGGCCGGGCCGTCGGCAGGGCCCGGCGGGCTCAGCGCACGTCGCGCCGCAGCGGGTGGTCGGCGGGCACCTGCACCAGCACGATCGGGACGCCGTCCGGGTCGGCGGTCCACATCTCCACCAGCCCCCACGGCTCCCGCACCGGCCCGCGGGTGATCGGCACCCCGGCCGCCCGCAGCCGGTCGTGCTCCGCGGCGACGTCCCGGACCTGGATCCACAGCGACAGCCCGACCGGGGGCTCGTCCGCCTGGCCGGACACCTCCAGCAGCCCGTTGCCGAGGAAGAACACCACCCCCGGGTGCTCGGGTGGGCCGAACTCCCGGCTCACGGCGAGGCCCAGCGTGTCCGCGTAGAAGGCGCGGCTGCGGGCATGGTCGACGGGGCGCAGGAGCAGCCTGCTGCTGAGGACGTCCACGCCGTCATCCTGCCGGTGCCCGGGGCGTGGCGGGTGGGGTCGCACCGGGACACCGGCCGGATCGAAGTCAACGAACCCCCCGGCGCGTCGTCGTCACAACATGACCGCGGCACCGGCGTGTCACCGCCGGATCGCGGAACGCGACACACGCCTGGGACGGGTGGGACAGGAGGGGCGGACGGTGCCCGGACCGGCAGTTGACCGGAGGTCGACTACACGCGTGTAATTCCCTCGATGTCACACACCGTGACAGCCCGGCGACCGTTCGTAGACGGGGCCGAGCCGAGACGCAGGGGGACGAATCGACATGGCCGACGTCACGTGGTTGAGCGACTACCGCACCGCCCACACCGCCCAGTACGACGTGCTGGGCCTGGGTGAGGGCCCGAGCGTGGCCTTCGACGCCGGCCTGACCGAGAACCTGTTCGGCGCGCTGGACGCCGAGACGTCGAGCTGGCACGAGAAGGCCCTGTGCGCCGAGACCGACCCCGAGGCGTTCTTCCCGGAGAAGGGCGGCTCGACCCGCGAGGCCAAGAAGATCTGCACCGGCTGCGAGGTCCGCGCCGAGTGCCTCGAGTTCGCCATCGCCAACGACGAGCGCTTCGGCATCTGGGGCGGCCTGTCCGAGCGCGAGCGCCGCGCGCTGCGCCGCCGCACCGCCTGACCGCACCTGCTCAGCCGCCCGCGGGCACCTGGACCGTGGTGGTGACCCGCACGACCCCCGGCGCCGGCGGCACGGACCCGAAGCCGAAGGTCACCGGCGGCCGCACCGGCGCCACCGCGCCGAGCGGCTCGCCCTCCCAGGTGGCGTCGACCCGGACGACCGCGTGCAGGTCCTGGACGCCGTACCACTCCGTGCGCCCGTGGCCCGCCGACCCCCGGGTGCGCAGCCCGGTGAGCACCCGGGCCGGGACGTCCAGCAGCCCCACCCCCGCCATGATGGCCATTGTGGCGGCGCCACGATGGCCATGATGGCGGCGCGTTCGTGTCGGTACTGGCGGCGGGCGGGATCACGAGGCCGCCCGGCTGCGGCGGACCGGTGGTTCAGAGCCCCCCGGCGACACGGAGGACCGCGCCGGTGCAGTAGGACGCCTCCGGGCCGAGCAGCCAGGTGATGGCCGGGGCGATCTCGCCCGGCTCGCCCGGCCGACCCATCGGCACCCGGCCGGCCACCCGGTCCAGCCGGTCGGGGTCGCCCGCCGCGGCGTGGATGCCGGTGCGCACCAGGCCCGGCGCGACCGCGTTCACCCGGACGCCGTCGCCGGCCAGCCTCCTTCGCCAGGCCGACGACGAGGGCGTCGACACCGGCCTTCGCCGCGGCGTAGTGCACGTACTCGTGCGGTGCGCCGAGCGTGGCGGCGCCGGAGGAGACGGCGACGATCGCCCCGCCCGGCCCGCCGCGGCTGCGGCTCATCACCTGGGCCGCCCGCCGCGCGCACAGCACCACCCCCAGCAGGTCGACGTCCAGCACCCTGCGGACGACGTCGACCGGGGTGTCGGCCAGGTCGCCCACGTGCGCGGTGAGCCCGGCGTTGGCCACCAGCCCGGTCACCGGGCCCAGCTCGGTCGCGGCGGCGAACAGCGCGTCGACGTCGTCGGGGTCGCTGACGTCGGCCCGCACGGCCAGCGCGCGACCACCGGCAGCGACCACCTGTGCGACGACGCCGTCCGCGGCGGCGTGGTCGGTCCGGTAGCCCACCGCCACGTCGTGGCCGGCACGCGCCAGGTGGACGGCGGTGGCGGCGCCGATCCCCCGGCTCCCGCCGGTGACGACGGTGACCGGGCGGTGTGCGGGCATGCCTGCATCCTGGCGGTGCCCGGGGCGCACCAGCCACCCCGGAGGCCGCACCGCACCGGCCACCCCGCCCGCGCCGGCGCCGCATCGGCCACACCGGCGACCCGCACCGGCCACCCCGGCGGCCCTACGCTGCGTTCGTGCGCCCACCCCCGACCCGAGCGCTGGCCACGCTCGCCGCGCTGGCGTGCCTGACCGGCTGCGGTGATGCCGCGGCGGAGCCGACGGCGCTGGGCGAGCTGGTGCCGGCCGCCGAGCGACTGGACGCCCCCGACCTGGCCGGCGAGCTGCTCGGCGGCGGCGAGCTGGACCCGGCGTCGCTGTCCGGGCGGGTCACCGTGCTCACCTTCTGGGGCAGCTGGTGCGCGCCCTGCCGGGTCGAGATGCCGGCGATCGACCGGGTGGCCGAGGACCTCGCCCCGACCGGGGTCAGCGTGCTGGGCGTCAACGTGCAGGACCCGGAGCGGGCAGCGATGGCGTTCGTGGCCGAGCAGGACATCGGCTTCCCCTCGGTCGCCGACCCGCGGGGCGAGGTGTCGGTGGCCTTCGCCGCGTTCCCGATCAGCAAGCCGCCGTCGACGGTGCTGATCGACGCCGAGGGCCGGGTGGCCGCCGTCTACGCGCAGGCGACCACCGAGGAGCAGCTGCGCCGGGCCCTCGGCGACCTGCTCGCCGAGGGCTGAGCCACCGGCCGGCCGGGCCCGCTCAGACCAGCGCGTCCAGCCCGTCGTCCACGGTGACCGGCGGGGCCAGCGCTGCCGGCGGGCGGACCGGCTGGTCCAGCCCGCGCATGCGGGCCGCGTGCAGTGCCAGCAGCAGGTTCAGCCGCAGCGTCGGGTCGGAGGTGAACGGCCCGAGCAGCCGCTCGAGCTTGCCGATCCGGTAGCGCATCGTGTTGTAGTGGAAGTGCAGCCGGCGGGCCGACTCGGCCACGTTGAGGTTGGTCTCCAGCAGGACCCGCAGCGTGTCGCGCAGGTCGGCCGAGTCCGGGTCGCTGGCGTCGGCCAGCGGGCCCAGCACCTCGTCGACGTAGGAGCGCAGCTCGCTGGAGTCCGGGATCAGCGACAGCAGCCGGAACACCCCGAGCTGGTCGAAGTGCGTGACCGCCTGCCCGCCGTAGATCTCCTGACCGACGACCAGGGCACGCTGCGCCTGCTGGTGGGCGTCGCCCAGCCCGGACAGCGAGGTGGCGGTGCGGCCGATCCCGGTGCCCAGCACCCGGCCCAGCCGGCGCAGCCGGGCGTTGACCCGGGAGCTCACCGCGGTGACCAGGGCGGTGACCTCGTCGGCGGTGCGGCCGTCCAGCGGCAGCACGGTGACGATCTCGGTGGCGAGCCCCGCGACCGCGGCGCCGGCGACCTCGCTCTCGACGGCCGACCGCCAGCCGTCGGCCAGCCGGTCGAGCACGTCCAGCGCGCGGGTCGGGTCGGCGCTCGCCTCCACCACGGTCTCGGTGGCGGTGACCAGGACGACGACCGGCCCGTCCAGGCGCCAGCCGAAGCTGCGGGTGTAGGCCAGCGTGCGCTCGGTGTGCCCGACCGCGCCGCCGACCAGCCGGCGGACCAGGTCGCCCTGGAAGCGCAACTCGACCGAGTGCACGGCCTGGTGCCGGATCTCCGAGAGCGCGGCGATGACGGCGGCGCGCTCCAGCACGGTGCCGGCGCCGACCAGCATCGGCCCGGTGCGGTGCACCGCGACCAGCCAGCCGTGCCGCTGGTCACCGGCCATCACCGGCGCCACGGCGTACTCCCCCACCCCGCCGGGCAGCTCGTGGTGCCCGGGCACCAGCAGGATGCCGTCGGCCGGGGACAGGTCGGCCTGGGCGAGCACCGCAGCCGGGGTGACCACGCTCTGGTCGGCGCGCACCTCCGACAGCCGGCGGGAGGGCCCCATGTCGGCGTAGGCGTCGTCCGCGGCGGCGTCCAGCAGCCACAGCCAGTCGCGGATCTCGGTGACGTCGGCCTCCGGGCCGGCGCTGGCCATGATCTCCCGGTCCGGGCCCAGCCCGAGCACGGCGGCGCCGTCCAGGAAGTTGGCCGCCCGGCCGACGACCTCGGCCAGCCCGCCGCCGGTGAGGGCCACGTCCATGAAGTCGTCGTGCATGCGGGAGGACAGCGACAGCGCCCGGGTCTGCTTGGCGACGATGCCGCCCAGCACCCCGGCCACCACCTCGTCGAGCCGGGCCGAGGGGGCCAGTGCGAGCACCGGGAAGTCACGGCGGTCGGCCTCGTCCAGCAGGGCCTGGGGCACGACGGAGGTCGTCGGGCTCTCCCGGTAGGCCAGCGCCGCGGAGCCGCTGCGGTCCAGCCGCTCGACCAGCGCCGCGCACTGGGCGGCGTCGGCCGGGGGCAGCCGCGCACCGAGCACGACCAGCACGTCCGGGCCCGCACCGGCGAGCGGGTCCGACGGGTCGTCCAGCACGACCGACCGCACCACGCGCAGGGCACCGTCGTCACCGGCGGCCAGGTGGCTGCCGGCCAGCGCATCCAGGCGCATGACCTCGGTCAGGGTCAGGCCCATGCTCGTCTGGGCTGCCGTCCGGTCGGCCGGCGGCAGCTGGGACAGCACCGGCAGCGACCTGGGTCCGGCGGTCCGGAACGCACCCAACCGGTCGCCCTCTGCTGCCACTGTCATTCGTTCGACACGCTCAGTCACGACTGTCCCCCTACGCCGAGCTTCGGCGACCGGAACATACCTGATCCTGTCAGAGATGCCCGGGCCACGGCGTCCATGATTGTGCACTTCCGCCATACGCGGCAGCACGACGCGCCGCCTAGGTTCGGGTCGGCCCGTTCATCGCACGCCCGGATGGTAGGCGGTCGCCGTCGCACGGTGGGAACACTCCCACCGCCCACCCGGTGTGGGCCGACAGCGGCCTCGGAGCCCCAGCCCGGCGGCTCGTGAACCCCAGGAGGCGCCCGCATGCCCACCATCGACGACCGCACTGCCCCGGCGACCGGTGCCGTCCGCGGACGGGCGGCACGTGCAGGTGTACCAACGATCCCGCTGCCGCGCGACTCGGCGCGCGCCACCGTCGCCACCTCGGCCCGCAGCCGCGCCGGCGCGACGGTCCCGGCAGCCGCCAGCACCGGGGTCGCCGACCTGCTGCGCGGCCCGGTCCGCCCGGCGCGCGTGCTGCTGTCCGTGCCCGCCGCGGTCTACCTCGAGGTGCGCACCGACCGCGGCCCCGACGTCGTCGGCGTGCTCACCAGTGACGCCGCCCGGCTGCCGCTGGCCTGCGTGCTCTCCCGCCCGTCCAACGGCCGCGCCCTGGTGTCGGTGCCCAGCGGCTCCCCCGCCCAGGTCGGTGCCGGCCGGATCGTCGTGGGCGACCTGGTGGTCAGCGCCGCCGCGTGGTGGGACCCGCGGCCCCGGCTGCCCAGCGCCCGCCCGGCCCTGCTGCCGGAGGGCGTGCGGGAGCTGCGCGGGGCGCTGTACGGCGACCCGGTCATGCCCAGCTCCTTCGCCCTGGCCGGCCTGCCCGCCGGCCCCAGCGGCCCGCTGGCGGCGCTGCGCGGCGCCGTCCGCCGGGCCGACCTGGACGCCGCCCTGCGCACCGCGATCCGGCTGGTCGGGCTGGGCCCCGGGCTCACCCCGGCCGGGGACGACGTGCTCGCCGGCATCGTGGCCGGCCTGGTGCTGCTCGGGCACCCGGACGCCGAGCGGTTCGGTGCCGGGGTGCACGCGCTGGCCACCGGGCGCACCACCGAGCTGTCCCGCTCGCTGCTCCGCCACGCGTCCGCCGGACGGGTCAGCGGCGAGTTCGCCGCAGTCGTGCGCGCGCTGGTCGGTGACGGTGCGCTGGCACCGGCCCTGCGCACGCTGCTGGCCACCGGGTCGACCAGCGGCCGGGCCCTGGCGCTCGGCCTGGCCACCGCGATCGACTTCTCCGAGCGCGGCGCCCGCGCCCGCTGAGAGCCACCGGTCCCGGCCCCCGCACGGGGGCCGGGACCGATCGCGGGTCAGCCCCGGGTGCGGGCGCGCGGGCGGGGGCGCGCCGGGGCCACCGGCGGCAGGTCCAGCCCGGCCACGACCCGGTTGCGCAGCGTGCCGATCCCCTCCACGGTCATCTCGACCACGTCACCCACCGCCAGCGGCGGCGGGGCGTCGGCACCCCGGCGCCCCCACAGCTCGGCCAGGCAGCCGCCGTTGCCGCAGGTGCCCGAGCCGAGCACGTCCCCGGCGCGCACCCAGGTGCCCCGGGAGGCGTAGCTGACCAGGTGCTCGAACGGCCAGCCCATGTTGGACAGCAGGTCCTGGCCGATCTCGGTGCCGTTGACCGACACCCGCATGTCCAGGGCGAGGAACCCGTCCTCGTCCCGGAACGGCTCCAGCTCGTCGGCGGTGACCAGCCAGGGCCCGAGGGTGGACGCCGAGTCCTTGCCCTTGGCCGGCCCGAGACCCACCTTCATCTCCCGGCGCTGCAGGTCGCGGGCGGACCAGTCGTTGAGCACCGTGTAGCCGAAGACGTGGTCGCGGGCCTGCTCGGGGCTGAGCGAGGCGCCGTCCCGGCCGATGACCACCGCGACCTCGCACTCGAAGTCGAACAGCTCGCAGCCCGGGGGCACGGCGACGTCGTCGTGCGCGCCGATCAGGGCGTAGGGGTTGGTGAAGTAGAACGTGGGCGCCTCGTACCACTCCGGCGCGATCGCCCCCGCCTCCCCCATCCCGGCGCGCACGCCCTCGACGTGCTCCTCGAAGGCGACGAAGTCACGCACGGACGGCGCCTGCAGCGGCGGCAGCAGCCGCACCTCGTCCAGGGCGACAGCCGCCCCCTCCAGGGCCTCCTCCCCCGCCGCGAGCGCAGCGGGCAGCCCCGCCCGCACCAGGTCGAGGACGGTGGTGGTGAGCGCGTGCACGCCGTCCTCGCTCACCACGCCCGCCGTCGTGGTGCCGTCGTGCAGGTACGTCGCGAATCGCATGGCGGTGATCCGATCAGACCGGTGCGGCCGTCAGACCGGCGGGGCCACGAAGAGCCCCTTGTCCACGTCGTTGAACGACTTCCGGGCCACGAACTCGTCCATCGCGTTCGCGGTGCCCCACTGGTCGGTGACCTCGGGGTCGGAGAAGTCGTGCAGGCCGGGGTGCCAGGTGTCCTCGTCGAGCACGTCGAGCTCGGTCGTGTACTCGATGGTGTTGCCGTGCGGGTCGAGGAAGTAGCTGAAGGTGTTGTTGCCGGCCTTGTGCCGGCCCGGGCCCCAGATCTTCTCCACCCCGGCGCGCAGCATCCGGCCCGTCCCGCGCATGTACTCGTCCACGCCGCGCAGCTCGAAGGAGGCGTGGTGCAGGGACGGGTGCGGGCCGCGGGCGATGGCCATGCTGTGGTGCCAGCTGTTGACCCGCATGAAGTACATCATCTCGCCCATGCGCGGGTGCATGAGCGTGTCGGACAGCGCGAACGCCAGGTGCTTCTCGTAGAAGGCCCGGGTGCCCTCGGGGTCGGCGGAGTTGACCACGACGTGCGACAGCCGCACCGGGATCGACTCGCCCACCTCGATCTTGCGGTGCGTGCGGGTGGCGACGTCGGAGGAGATCTCGACGGTGCGGCCCTCGTTGTCGAAGAACCGGAACCCGTAGCCGCCGCCCGGGGTCTGCAGGTCGCCGGGCTCCCCGACGAGCTGCACGCCGTCGGCGGCGAGCCGGCCGGCCAGGGTGTCGACGTCGGCGGCGGTGGCGGCACCGAAGGCGATCAGGTCGATCCGCTTGTCGGTCGCCTCGCGCAACCGCACCACGTACTGCTCCGGGCTGCCCTCGGCGGCCAGGAACGAGACGCCGGTGTCGCTGTGCTCGGCGGTGAGGCCCCAGGTGCCGGTGTAGAAGTCCAGCTGCTTGGCGTAGTCCGGCACGGCGAGGTCGACGTGCCGCAGGTGGGTGATCAGGCGCTGGGTCATCGGGGGGTTCCCTCCAGGGTCGGGGCGGGCGTGGTGTGGGTGGGCACGAGACCCAGCTCGGCGGCGGTGCCGCCGGAGATCGCGTGCTCGGCGTCGGCGCCCAGGCCGGCGGCCTGCAGCCGCTGCACCGGGTCGGGGACGCCCATGTCGAACGGGAAGTCCGAGCCGAGCAGCACCCGGTCGGCGCCGACGGCCTCGACCAGGGCGCGCAGCGCCTCGGGGGTGTGCACCAGCGAGTCGAACCACAGCCGGCGCAGGTAGGAGCTGGGCAGCTCCGCGCAGTCCCGGGCCTCCGGCCGCACCGTCCAGGCGTGGTCGGAGCGGCCGAGGAAGGTGGGCAGGTAGCCGCCGCCGTGCGCGGCGACCAGGCGCAGGCCCGGGTGCCGGTCCAGCACGCCGGCGAACACCAGGTGCGACAGCGCGACCGCGTTCTCCACCGGCTGGCCGACGGTGTTGGACAGGTACCAGCGGTCCAGCCGCTCGTCCAGCGTGCAGCCGAACGGGTGCAGGAACACCACGGCCCCGAGCTCCGCGGCCCGGGCCCAGAACGGCTCCAGCCGCTCGTCGGACAGCTCCACGGTGCGGTCACCGGCGGCGCCGCCACCCGGGGCGTGCGAACTGATCTCCACCCCGGCCAGGCCGCAGCCCAGGACGGCGTCCTCCAGCAGCTCGACACAGAGGTCGGGGTGCTGCAGCGGCACCAGGCCCAGACCCACGAACCGCTCGGGCTCCTCGGCCACCAGCGCGGCGATCGAGCGGTTGGCCGTGGTGCAGACCACGCGGGCCAGGTCCGGCTCGGCCCAGTAGTGGTAGTGCGACGGCGAGGGCGACACGACCTGGACGTCGACGCCCTGGGCGTCCATCGCGGCCAGCCGGGCGTCCACCTGGGTCAGCAGCGGGATCCGCTCGCCGACCATCCGGCCGGACACCGCCAGCGACGCGCCACCGTTGCGCCGGGCGTCCAGCGCCTTCGCCGCGTCCAGCCCCGGCTGCCCGGCGACGACGGCCTCGACGTCACCGATGATCGCGTGCGCGTGCACGTCCACGACGGTCATGCCGGCACGCTGACCATGGCCGAGATGCGGCCCATGAGCCCCGGCACGTCGCCGCGCTCGTGGTCCAGCAGCCACTGCCCCAGCTGCACCGAGGCCTCCACGACGGCGGTGGCCCGGTCGGCCCGGCGGGCGGTGAACGCGGCCCACAGCCCGTCGTCCAGGGTGTCGGCGGCGAGCAGCAGCTCGGCCAGCACGGCCGCGTCCTCCAGTGCCTGCGCGGCACCCTGGGCCAGGGTGGGCGGGCAGCAGTGCGCGGCGTCGCCGATCAGCACCACCCGGCCGCGGTGCCAGTCGCCCTGCAGCACGTGGCTCTCGAACCAGGTGTAGTTGACCTTGGACGGGTCGTCCATGAGCGCGCGGATGTCGTCCCACGGCCCGTGGTAGTGCTCGGCCAGCCCGCGCATGGTCTCCAGCTGCTGCTCGGGGGTCAGCGTGCTGCGGTCCTGCGCGTCCTCGACGAGGTAGGCGTACAGCGAGTCCTCGCCGGTGGGGCAGTAGCCGGCGATGTAGGCCGGGCCGCCGTAGACCAGCTCGGTGCGGAACACGCTGTCCGGGCGGCCGGTGAACACCCGCCAGATGCCCATGCCGGTGGACCGGGTCTCCAGCTCCACGCCGAGCATCCGGCGGGTCCAGGAGCGGATGCCGTCCGCGCCGACCACCAGGTCGTAGCGGCCGGTGCCGCCGTCGGCGAACGCGACGTCGACGCCGTCGGCGTCCTGGGTGAGCTCGGTGTAGGTGGTGCCCATGCGCACCTTGACGCCGACCTCCACCGCCCGGTCGAGCAGGATCCGGGCCATCGCGGCGCGCGGCATGCCCATGCCGGCGGGCAGGTCGGGACCACCGGTGCGGGCATCGGGCATCTCCACGATCAACGTCCCGGCCGGGTCCGGCGCGCGCAGCGCGATGGAGTCGAAGGGGTACCCGGACGCCTGCACCTGGTCCCAGACGCCGAGCTGGCGCAGCACGCGCAGCGCGTTGCCCTGCAGGCTGATGCCCGAGCCGATGCCGGCGACGTCCGGCTTCACCTCGACCAGGTCGACGGCGACGCCGGCCTCGGCCAGCAGGATGGCGGTGGCGGCGCCGGCGGCACCGCCGCCGACGACGAGCACGGAGTTCACAGCGGTCATGACGGGCTCCTACGAGGTGGGGTTCGGGTCGAGCGCGGCGCCTCCGGCACCGGGCGCGGACGGCGAGGGCGGAGCGGCCGGGCTCACGACTGCTCGGCGCGGTACGTCTGGCGCTGGGTGCCGAGACCGGTGATCGAGCCCTCGAGCACGTCGCCGTCGCGCAGGAAGATGCCCCGGGGCGCACCGTTGCCCGCCGGGCTGCCGGTCAGGACCAGGTCCCCGGGCAGCAGGGTGGTGGTCTGCGAGACGGCCGACACCAGCGCCGCGACGTCGAAGAGCATGTCCTTGGTCGACTCGTCCTGCTGGACCACGCCGTTGTGCGTCAGGGTGATCCGCAGGTCCTGCGGGTCACCGACGAACGAGGCCGGGACCAGCCAGGGCCCGGTGGGCAGGAAGCCGGGGGCGTTCTTGCCGCGGAACCAGTCGGTGCCGATCTCCTTCATGTCCCGCCGGAAGATGCGGTCGCGCGAGCTCAGGTCGTTGACGATCGTGTAGCCGGCCACGTGCGACAGGGCCTGCTCGCGGCCGACCCGGAAGGCGGGGGCACCGATGACGGCGGCCAGCTCCAGCTCCCAGTCGTGCTTCTGCGACCACGACGGCAGGACGACGTCGTCGAAGGGGCCACCGACGGCGCTCGGCAGGCCGAGGAACACGTAGGGGTCACCGGTGGCGGCCCGCTCGTCCATCTCCGCGGCGGTCTGGGCGCGCACCTCCTCCACCGTGCGGCCCTCGGCGATCTCGACGTGCGCCATCGCCAGGTCGATCACGTGGGTGCGGTAGTTCGCACCGGACTGGAACACCTGGCGCGGCTCGACCGGCGCGAGCACGGTGTAGCCGGACAGCGGCGCGGCGGCCTGCGGGGCGAGCCCGGCGAGCAACGGCAGCACGCGGTCCCACTCGGCCAGCAGCTGCTGCACGGTGACCGGGGCGGGGACGCCGAGGGTCTGGGCGACGTCGTCGAGCTCGAGGACGAGCTCCCCGGCGACCAGCGCGGTGCGCGCACGGCCGTCCGCGGCGAGTCGGGCGAGCACGAAGGAGGTGGTTCCGGGGAGCACGGCGGTCCTTCCATCAGAGTGACGGGAACCACGTTCGTCCGGGCGCGGCCATCAGGGAAGGCCCGATCGCTGATGACGTCGATCATCGCCACCGATACGCTCGGTCGTCGTGAAGCTGTCCAACCTGGACCTCAACCTGCTGGTCTCCCTGGACGCGCTGCTGCAGCAGCGCGGGGTCACCCGGGCGGCACACCAACTGGGCCTGAGCCAGCCCGCACTGTCGGCGTCGCTGGCCCGGCTGCGCCGGCACTTCGGCGACGACCTGCTGGCCCGCTCGGGCAACGACTACCAGCTGACCCCGCTCGCGGTGCAGCTCAAGCCGCAGGTGACGCTGGCCCTGCGCGGGGTGGAGCGGGTGTTCACCGCCCAGCCGGACTTCGTCCCGGCCGACTCCACCCGCGAGTTCAGCCTGGTGATCAGCGACTACGCCGTCCGGGTCCTCGGCGACACCCTGGCCGGCCTGCTGGCCGAGGCCGCCCCGATGGCGCGGCTGCGCTTCGGTGCGAACACCCCGGAGATGGTCGACCGTGCCGCCCAGACGCTGCTGGCCACCGACGGCATGGTGATGCCGCACGGTTTCGTCACCGACCTGCCGCACGTGGACCTCTACCGCGACGAGTGGGTCTGCGTGGTGTCGGCCGACAACACCGACGTCGGCGAGGAGCTGACCCTCGAGGCCCTCACCACCATGCCCTGGGTGGCCAGCTACCAGGGTCCGACGTCGGCGACCCCGGCCGCGCGGCAGCTGCGGCACATGGGCATCGAGCCCCGCGTGCAGGTGATCACCGAGAGCTTCCTGACCGTCCCGGCGCTGGTGGCCGGCACCGGGCGGATCGCCCTCATGCAGCAGCGGCTGGTGCAGGTGCTGCCGCTCAGCGCGGGGGTGCGGGCGCTGCCCTGCCCGTTCGACGTCGGCCCGCTGGTGGAGGCGCTGTGGTGGCTGCCGGTGTACGACCGCGACCCGGAGCACCTGTTCTTCCGAGAGCTGGTGGTGCAGGCGGCGCGGCTGGCGACGCTCCCCGCGCAACCCAGCAGCTGACCTCCTCTCCCGGGCGGCCCGGCGGGCCCGGCGTCCGTCCGCAGGTGGGCGGGCCGCATCCGGCCAGCATGCACATCCACCGCAGTGATGACCACCCCGGCAACGTCTATTGGTCAGGGTGACTGTGGCATCGGACACTCAGCGACGTCCGTCACGTCCGGCGGACGTCCAGCGGCCCGCACAGTGGCGGGTTCCCCGAGGAGGCCCCTTGTCCGAGCTGACCGCCAGCGGGACGGCGACACCGAGTCCCACGCCCGCGTCCGCGCCGACCGAGCGCACCCCGGGCCGCGCCCAGGTCGTGCTGCTGCTCGCCCTGAGCTGCCTGTCGGTGCTCGGCGCGGTCCTCATCGCCCCGGTGCAGCCGGCCATCACCGACGCCTTCGCCGGCAACCCGGACGTGGAACTCCTGGTGCCGGTGTCGCTCACCGTCCCGGCGCTGATGATCGGCCTCATCGCCCCGGTCGCCGGCCGGTTCGTGGACAAGTTCGGCCGGGTGCGGCTGCTGACCGGCGCGCTGGTCGCCTACTCCGTGTTCGGCACGGCGCCGCTGTACCTCGGCTCGCTGGAGGCGATCGTCGCCAGCCGGGCGCTGGTCGGCATCGCCGAGGCCGTGATCATGACCTGCGTGACGACGCTGATCGCCGACTACTGGAGCGGCACGCGGCGCAACCGGTACCTGGGCCTGCAGACGGTGATCACCGGCGTCTCGGCCATCTTCTTCATCGGCCTGGGCGGTGCGCTGGGCGAGAGCAGCTGGCGCGCCCCGTTCGTGCTGTACGCCGTGGGCATCGTGGCCGCCGTCCTGGTGCCGCTGCTGCTCTGGCAGCCCGCGCCCCGCCCGGCCGGCCCCCTGGTGCCGGTCGACCTGCGCCGCCTCGCGGCCCCGCTGGCGGTCAGCTTCGTCGGCGGCGCGGTGTTCTTCACCCCGATCGTGGAGCTGTCCTTCAAGCTGGAGGACGTCGGTGTCACCTCGACCGGTGTGATCGGTGCGATCAGCGCCGCGGCAGCGATCGCCACCGCGGTCGGTGCGGCGACGTTCGCCCGGGTCGCCGCCCGTGGACCGGCCGTCCTGCTGCCCGCCGCCCTGGGCACGGCCGGCGTCGGCATCGCCGTCATGGGCGTGGGCGGCAGCATCGCCGTCGTCGCGCTCGGTGGGGTCATCGCCTCGGCCGGCACCGGCCTGCTGCTGCCCACCCTGCTCACCTGGGCGGTCTCCTCGCTGCCCTACGAGCAGCGCGGCCGGGGCACCGGCTTCTGGACCGGCTCACTGTTCATCGGGCAGTTCCTCTGCCCGGTCTTCATCCTGGCCGTCTCCGGGCTGCTCGGTGGGCTGTCCGGGGCGCTGGTCGTCATGGCCGTGATCTCCCTGGCCCTGGCCGCGGCCGTGCTGGTCCTGCGCCCGGCCACCCCGGAGGCGCTGGTCGACTGACCCGGCCCGGTACGACGACGGCCGCGCCCCCGGCAGGGGGCGCGGCCGTCGTCGTGTGCGGTGCGGCGCTCAGATGCGGCAGGCGTGGATGCCGGTGACCAGGATGGCGCGGGCCCCGAGCTCCCAGAGCTCGTCCATCAGCCGGTTGGTGTCGTGCTGCAGCACCATCGCCCGCACCGCCGACCAGCCCGGGGTCTGCAGCGGGCTCACCGTGGGGCCCTCCAGGCCGGGGGTGAGCGCGGTGGCCCGGGGCAGCAGGTCGTTGGGGCAGTCGTAGTCCAGCAGCACGTACTGCCGGGCGACCAGCACGCCGCGCAGCCGGCGGCGCAGCTGGGCCACGGCCGGGACCTCCTCGGCGCCGGCCCGGCGGACCAGGATGGCCTCGCTGGACAGCACGGGCGCGCCGATCACGTGCAGCCCGGCCTGGCGCAGGGTCGTCCCGGTCTCCACGACGTCGCAGACCGCGTCGGCGACGCCCAGCCGGCAGGCGGTCTCCACCGCGCCGTCGAGCTTGACCACGTCGGCCTTGATGCCGGAGTCGGCGAGGAAGCGTTCCAGCACGACCGGGTAGGCGGTGGCGATCCGCTTGCCGGCCAGCTGGTCGACGCTCTCGATGCCGCTGTCCTCGGGGCTGGCGAAGCGGAACGAGGAGCGGCCGAAGCCCAGCGGCATGACCTCGGTGGCCAGCGGGCCCTCACCGTGCGCGGGCGAGGTCTCCAGCAGCATGTCGCGGCCGGTGATGCCGACGTCCAGCGTGCCGGCGGCGACGTAGACGGCGATGTCCCGCGGGCGCAGGTAGAAGAACTCGGTGTCGTTCTCCGGGTCGTAGACCGCGAGGTCCTTGGTGCTGCGCCGCTGCCGGTACCCGCTCTCGGACAGCATCTCCGCGGCCGGCTCGCTCAGGACGCCCTTGTTCGGCACGGCGACGCGCAACACTGTGGAACTCCTCGGCTCACGGGTTCGGCCCTCCTGCAGGGTCCCGCCGCGTGCGGAGCGCGTGGTGGGGGGCAGGAGGGTCCTTCTTCAGAGGTGAGCGTAGACGTCCTCGAGGGACAGGCCCCGCGCCAGCATGAGCACCTGCACCCGGTACAGCAGCTGGCTGATCTCCTCCGCCGTCCGGTCGGCGCCCTCGTGCTCGGCAGCCATCCAGGACTCGGCGGCCTCCTCGACCACCTTCTTGCCCGCCGCGTGCACGCCGTCGGTGACCGCGGTGACCGTCCCCGACGACGGGTCACCGGCGGCCACCTTGGCGCTGAGCTCGGCGAAGAGCCCGTCGAACGTCTTCACGCCGGGCTGTCCGGGGTGCTCGCGGGCGTGGCGGTGAAGCCGGTGGTGCGGCGCGGGGAGCGGATCTCGCGCAGCGTGATGGCCGTGGACAGCGCGGCGATGGTGGCGTCCCAGCCCTTGTCCTCGGTGGACTGCGGCAGCCCGGCGCGGGCCCGGGCCTGGCCCTCGGTGTCGCAGGTCAGCACGCCGTTGCCCACCGGGGTGGCGGCGTCCAGCGCGACCCGGGTGAGCCCGGCGGTGACCGAGTCGCACACGTAGTCGAAGTGCGGAGTGCCGCCGCGGATGACCACGCCCAGCGCGACGACGGCGTCGTGGCCCTCGGCGAGGGCCTGCACCAGCACCGGCAGCTCCAGGGCCCCGCTGGCCCGCACCACGGTCGGCTCGACGACGCCGCACGCCTCGGCGCAGGCCAGCGACCGGGCGAGCAGGGCGTCGGTCAGCGCCGGGTGCCAGGAGGTGGCCACCACGGCCAGGCTCGTGCCCGCGGCGTCGACGACGGACAGCTGGGGTGCGCCCTCGCCGCTCACTTGTCCTCCTCGCTGGCGCTCGTCGTCCGCATTCGCGGTGCCGCTGTGTCTCCGCGTGAGCTCGCGAGCTCGCTCACGAGCGCTGCTCCGTCACGCGGGTGAACCCGGCGGCGGAGGGGGCGACGTCGCCCTCGGTCTCCGGCTCGATGATGTCCAGCAGGTGACCCATCCGGTCTCTCTTGGTCCGCATGTACCCGATGTTCTCAGCCGTCACGTGACTGGGGAGCGCGACACGTCCGGTGATCTTGAGGCCGTACCCCTCCAGGCCCGCGCGCTTGGCCGGGTTGTTGGTCAGCAGCCGCATCGTCTTGACGCCGAGGTCGACCAGGATCTGCGCGCCGGTGCCGTAGTCGCGGGCGTCGGCGGGCAGGCCGAGGTCGAGGTTGGCGTCGACGGTGTCCGCGCCGTCATCCTGCAGCTGGTAGGCCTGCAGCTTGTGCAGCAGGCCGATGCCGCGTCCCTCGTGGCCGCGGATGTAGAGCACCACCCCGCGGCCCTCCTCGGCGACGGCTGTGAGCGCGGCGTCCAGCTGCGGGCCGCAGTCGCAGCGCAGCGAACCGAACACGTCGCCGGTGAGGCACTCGGAGTGCACGCGCACCAGCACGTCCTCACCGGGGCCGGCGCCGTCGCGGCCGGGGCCGTCGACGTCACCGAAGACGAAGGCGACGTGCTCGCGGTCGTCGTAGGAGCTGGCGTAGCCGACGGCCTGGAACACCCCGGCGGCCAGCGGCACCTTGGCCACCGCCACGCGCTCGACCAGCTTGTCGAAGCGCTTGCGGTAGGCGATGAGGTCGGCGATGGACACCAGCACCAGGTCGTGGGCGTCGGCGAAGTCGCGCAGCTCGGGCAGCCGGGCCATGCCGGTGGGGTCCTGCTCGCTGACGATCTCGCACAGCGCGCCGGCCGGCCGCAGCCCGGCCAGCACGGCCAGGTCGACGGCGGCCTCGGTGTGCCCGGGCCGGCGCAGCACCCCGCCGTCGCGGGCCCGCAGCGGGACGACGTGCCCGGGCCGGGACAGGTCGGTGCGGTCGGTCTGCTCGGAGGCGAGCAGCTGGATGGTGTGCGCCCGGTCGACGGCGGAGATGCCGGTGCTGATGCCCTCGCGGGCGTCCACGGTGACGGTGTAGGCGGTGCCGTGCCGGTCCTGGTTGACCCGCAGCATGGGGGGCAGGTCCAGCCGGTCGGCGTCCTCGTCGGACACCGCGACGCAGATGTAGCCCGAGGAGTACCGGACCATGAACGCCACCAGCTCGGGGGTGGCCAGCTCGGCGGCGAAGATCAGGTCGCCCTCGTTCTCGCGGTCCTCGTCGTCTACCACGACGACCGGGCGCCCGGCCTTGACCGCGGCGATGGCGCTCTCGATGCTGTCCAGCCGGGTGCGCGGCAGCGACCCGTCCGCGACAGCGGGCAGGGACTCGGTCATGCGCGTGCTCCGATCAGACGCTCGACGTACTTGGCGATGACGTCCACCTCCAGGTTCACGGGGTCACCCGGAACACGGGTGCCCAGCGTGGTCTCGCGCAGCGTGGTGGGGATGAGGCTGACCTCGAACCAGGGCTCCGGGTCGGTGGCGGGGGTGAGCGCGCTCACCGTGAGGGAGACGCCGTCGACGGTGATCGAGCCCTTCTCCACCAGGTAGCGGGAGAGCTGCGGCGGCAACGAGACCCTCACGACCTCCCAGTGCTCGCCGGGGGTCCGGGCGAGCACGGTGCCGACGCCGTCGACGTGGCCCTGCACCAGGTGCCCGCCGAGCCGGGTCTGCACGGTGACCGCGCGCTCCAGGTTGACCGGGTCGCCGTCGGAGAGCGCGCCCAGGCTGCTGCGGCGCAGCGTCTCGCCCATGACGTCGGTGCTCCACACGCCCCCGGGGCCGCCGTCGGGCTCGACGGCGGTGACGGTCAGACAGACGCCGTTGACCGAGATC
Source organism: Goekera deserti (assembly GCF_010685995.1). Lineage (GTDB taxonomy): Bacteria > Actinomycetota > Actinomycetes > Mycobacteriales > Geodermatophilaceae > Goekera > Goekera deserti. The sequence continues at coordinate 18,928 of NZ_JAAGWK010000009.1, forward strand.
GAGTCGCCGAGCGACACGCCCTCCAGGGTCTGGCGGGCGCGGATGCGCAGCCGGGCGGCGCGGTCGGCCTCGGTGGCGCCGAGGTCCTCGCGCAGTTCGAGGGTGCCGACCTCTTCGACGATGCCGGTGAACACGTCAGTCCCCTTCCTGGGGGTCGCGGGGCCCATCAGTGTGCCTGCCGGGCCGCAGCCGGAACCGGGTGTCCGGTCCGAGCCGGTCGACGGCGACCACCTGCCACTGCAGCGCGCCGGACATCGTGCTGATTCCCAGCTCACCCACCAGGGGGAGGCCGGCGCCCAGCAGCTGGGGGGCGAGGTGCAGCTCAGCCTCGTCGACGAGCCGGGCCCGCAGGAACGCCGCGGCCAGGGTCGGCCCGCCCTCCAGCATCACCCGGCGGACGTCGAGGGCGAACAGCTCGGCGAGCAGCTCCGCCGGGTCGGCCGCCCGGCTGACGTGGGTGGGGGCGGTGCCGTCCAGCACCCGGGCGGTGGCCGGCAGCCGGCCGCGGCGGTCCAGCACCACCCGCAGCGGCTGGCGCGCGGCCGGGACTCCGTCGGTGTCCCGGACGGTCAGCTGCGGGTCGTCGGTCAGCGCGGTGCCCGAGCCGACCAGGACGGCGTCGCAGCCGGCCCGCAGCCGGTGCACCTCGGCGCGGGCGACCGGGCCGGTGACCCAGCGGCTGGTGCCGTCGGCCGCGGCCACCCGGCCGTCCAGGGTGGCGGCGACCTTCCACAGCACGAACGGGCGGTGCTCGCGGACTCCGGTCAGCCAGCCGGCCAGCGCCCCGTGCTCGGCCTCCTGCTGCTCCACGCCGAGCACCACGTCGACCCCGGCGGCGCGCAGCCGCTCCGCTCCCCCGACGGCCAGCGCCGTGGGCTCGGGGACGGCGACCACCACCCGGGCGACGCCGGCGGCCAGCAGCGCGTCGGCGCACGGGCCGGTGCGCCCGGTGTGCGCGCAGGGCTCCAGGGTGACCACCGCGGTCCCGCCCCGGGCCCGCTCGCCGGCCTGGGCCAGGGCGCGCACCTCGGCGTGCGGGCCGCCGGGCGGGGCGGTGCCGGCCTCGCCCACGACCCGGCCGCCGGCGTCCAGCACGACCGCGCCGACCGCCGGGTTGGGGCTGGTGCTGCCCAGCACCTGCTCCCCCATCAGCCGCGCCCGGGCCATGGCGGCCCGCTCGGCCGCGGACACCACCGGGCCGGGGTCGGCGGCGACGGGTCGCACGGGGCCGGCGGCGCCGCCGTCGGTCATGCCGGCCGGCGGCCGGTGGCCGTGCGGGCCCGGGCGCGCAGCGCCGCGATCGCCGCGGCCGGGTCCGCGGCGCCGTACACGGCCGAGCCCGCGACGAACACGTCGGCGCCGGCGTCCGCGGCCTGCTCGATGGTGTCGGCGTTGATGCCGCCGTCGACCTCGAGGAAGAGCGCGAGGTGGCCGCTGTCGACCAGCCGCCGCGCCTCGCGCACCTTGGGCAGCACCTTGGCCATGAACGCCTGACCGCCGAAACCCGGCTCCACGGTCATCACCAGCAGCGTGTCGAAGTCGGGCAGGACGTCGAGGTACGCCTCCAGCGGGGTGCCCGGCTTCAGCGCCAGGCCGGCGAGGGCACCCGCGGCCCGGATGTCGCGGGCCACCGCGGGGGGGTCGGTGCAGGCCTCGGCGTGCACGGTGACGTTGCGCGCGCCCAGCTCGGCGTACCCGGGCGCCCAGCGCTCGGGGTCCTCGATCATGAGGTGGCAGTCCAGCGGCACCGGGCTCACCCGGGCGATCGCCTCCACCACCGGCCGGCCGAGGGTCAGGTTCGGCACGAAGTGGGCGTCCATGACGTCCACGTGCAGCCAGTCGGCGTCGGCGATGCGGGCGGTCTCGTCGGCGAGCCGGGCGAAGTCCGCCGACAGCAGGCTGGGCGCGATCATCGGTTCCCGGGTCACCGGGTGATCGTAGGTGCCCGGTCGGGCACCCCACCGCCGGCCGGCACCCGGTGTCACCCCCGGTCCGGGGGTGCCGTGGCCGAGCGGGCGAGGGCCGAGCGGATGAACTCCTCGGCGTGCCGGTGGGCGTACTCCGCGCTGAGCACCTCCCGGGCGATGTAGCGCCGGTAGTACGGCGGTCCGGCCAGGATGTCGAAGGCGACGTCGAGGTCCATGTCGGCCCGGAACTCCCCGCTCTCCACCCCCTCCTGCAGCGCCTGCTTGAGCAGGTGCCGGCGGCGGGCGAACCAGCCGTGCACGATCGCGCCGACGGCGGGGTTCCGGTCGGCCTCGACGATGATGCTGGGCAGCGCCGCGCCGACCGGGGTGGTGGTCAGCAGGTCCACCAGGCTCCGCGTGACCAGCCGGATCGTCTCGGTGGGCGAGCCGGCGACCGGCTGGGGCGCGGCCTCGGCCATCAGCCGGGTCACGGTGCCGGCGACCAGGTCGCCCTTGGACGGCCAGCGCCGGTAGATGGTGGCCACGCCCACCCCGGCCCGCTCGACGACGTCGCGCATCGTGAAGCCGTCGATCCCGCGCTCGGCGAGCAGCTGCAGGGTGGCCCGGTGGATGGTCTCGCCCGCCTCCTCGCTCATCGGCCGGCCGCGCGGGCGGCGGGCGGCGGTGGGGGCGCTCGGGCGTGGACTCGTGGGCACGACCGCAGCCTGGCAGCCGCCGCGCTTTACGAGAACGGGCGATGGCGAAAAGTTACGAGCCGGACACCGTGCAGGTCAGAGCGGCAATGGGCGCGACACATCTGCTCCCTACGTTCGGCGCTCGGTGAGGACATCACCCGCACGGCCCGCAGCGCCGCGGACACGGCCCCCCGCCCGGCCCCACATCCGACCCGGCGTCCGGCACCCGCCGGCCCGCGGCCTCCCTGGAGCGACCCCATGAGACAACCCCTGCGTCCCGCTGGCACTGCCGGAGCCGTGGTCTGCGCCGCCCTCGTGCTCACCTCGTGCTCGAGCGGGTCCAGCGGCAGCGGGTCCGGCGGATCGGCAGCGGGTGGGTCGTCCGCCGACGGCGTCCGGTACGCGCAGGAACAGATCGACAGGTACTCCCAGGTACCTGCCTTCGAGCTGGAGGCCGAGCCGTTCGACATCACCGCTGTGGCCGGGTCGACGATCTTCAACATCCCGTCCAGCAGCCAGGTGCCCTACGTCGTCGAGGTCGACGCCGAGGGGGCGGAACTGGCCGAGCGGTTCGGCGCGACCTGGATCGAGTACGACAACCAGGGCTCGCCCACCCAGTGGGCCGCCGGTGTCGAGCAGGCCGTCAACCAGGACGTCGACCTCATCATCCTCAGCCAGGGCGTCAACCCCAGCCTGCTGATCCCCTCGCTGACCCAGGCGGAGGACGCCGGCATCCCGGTGCTGGTCAGCCACGCCTACCAGAACGACAGCGAGCTGCCCGACGACGTCGCCGACCTGGTCACCTCCACCGTCGACGCCCCGTTCGACGAGTCGGGCCGACTGTCGGCCGACTACGCGATCGCCGACACCGAGGGCCAGGCCGACGCGCTGGTGATCACCAGCTCGGAGGTGCCGCCGTCCGACGGCATCGTCGCCGCCATCGAGGACGAGTTCGCCACCCACTGCCCCGACTGCTCGGTCGACGTCGTCAACGTCCCGCTCACCGACTGGGCGACGAAGATCGCCGGCGAGGTGCAGTCGGCGCTGCAGAGCAACCCGGCCATCAACTACATCATCCCGATCTACGACTCGATGTCGATCTACGCGCAGGCCGGCATCACCGCCGCCGGCGGCACCGGCCGGGTGTCCATCGCGACGTTCAACGGCACGCTCTCGATCCTGAAGATGATCCAGGACGGCACCTCGGTGGTGATGGACTCCGGGGAGAACACCACCTGGCTGGCCTGGGCGACCTTCGACGCGGGCGCCCGGCTGATCACCGGCGCCACCCCGGCGCCGCGGAACGCGAAGACCCCGCTGCGGGTGTTCACCGCCGACAACGTCGACGAGGCCGGCACCCCACCGCAGTCGGGCATGGGCTTCGGCGACGCGTTCCGCACCGGTTACGAGACGCTCTGGGGCGTCACCTCGTGACGACCCTGCAGACCACCCGTCCACCCGTGGCGCCGGCGACTGCGACGTCGACACCCCTGCTGCAGCTGCGGGGGCTGTCGAAGACGTTCGGGACGACGAAGGCACTCGACGGCGTGGACCTGACCGTCGCCCCCGGCGAGGTGCACGCGCTGCTCGGGGAGAACGGGTCGGGCAAGTCGACCCTGATCAAGGTGCTCAACGGCTTCCACGCCCCCGACCCGGGGGCCGAGCTGACCATCGGGGGCCGGTCGGTGCCGCTGCCGGTGCCTCCGGGCCGCTTCCGGGAGCACGGCCTGGCCTTCGTGCACCAGGACCTGGCGCTGGTGCCGGAGCTGTCGGTGCTGGAGAACCTGCGGGTCGCCCACATCGCCGGCTCCCGCCGGCCGTGGATCAACTGGGGTGCCGAGCGGCGCCGCGCCCGGACGGCGTTCGGCCGCCTCGGGCTGGACGTCGACATCGACCAGCCGGTGCAGCGCCTGGGCGCGACCGAGCGGGCACTGCTGGCGATCGTCCGGGCCGCGGAGGAGATCCGGGACGCCCGCGAGCGGGCCACCGCCGAGCACTGCCTGCTGGTGCTCGACGAGCCGACGGTGTTCCTGCCCGAGGAGGGCACCGCACTGCTGTTCCGGCTCGTGCGCGACCTCGTCGCCGACGGCCGCACCAGCGTCCTGTTCGTGTCCCACGACCTGGACGAGGTGCTGGCGCACACCGACCGGGTCACCGTGCTGAGCGACGGCCGACTGCGCGGCACCGCCGACACCGCCGCGGTCACCGTGCCGCAGTTGATCGAGATGATCGTCGGTCGCCCGGTGCAGAGCCCGGTCCCGACCGAGCACGCCGGACACACCCCCGAGCGCCCGGTGCACGCCGGCGTCACCGACCTGCACGGTGGGGTGCTGGCCGGGCTGTCGTTCACCGTGGGCGCCGGCGAGGTCGTCGGCCTCACCGGGCTGGCCGGCTCCGGCTACGAGGACGTGCTGCCGGCGCTCTACGGCGCGCGACCCGGCGCATCGGGCACGCTGCGGCTGCCCGACGCGGCACTCGACCTGGCCACCAGCACCCCGGCCGCCGCGCTGGCCCACGGCGTCGTCTTCGTGCCGGCCGACCGGGCGCGGGACGGCGCGGCGGGCGAGCTGACCGTGCTGGAGAACATGACCCTGCCGGTGCTCGCGGAGTTCCGGGGCCGGGCCGGGCTGGACCGCCGACGCCTGCTCGCCCGCGGCCGGCAGCTCACCGAGACCCACGACGTGCGCCCCCGCGACCCGCGCGCGGTGTACGGCTCGCTGTCCGGCGGCAATGCGCAGAAGGCGCTGCTGGCCAAGTGGCTGCAGACCGGGCCGCGGCTGGTGCTGCTGCACGAACCCACCCAGGGCGTGGACATCGGCGCCCGCACGCACATCCACGACCAGCTCGCCTCCGCCGCCCGCGGCGGTGCCGCGATCGTCGTCGCCAGCTCGGACTACGAGCAGCTGGCCACGCTGTGCGACCGGGTGCTCGTGCTGGCCCGGGGCCGGGTCGTGGAGCAGCTGGCCGGCCCGGCGCTGACCCGGGAACGGATCGCCGACCGGGTGCTGGGCAGCGTGACCCTGCACGAGGCGACCGGGAGCTCGCCGGAGGTGACCGCATGACCACCACCGCGGGCAACGACACCGCGAGCGACGGCACCGCAGGCAACGACACCGCAGGCAACGACACCACGAGCAGCGTCACCACGAGCGAGGGCACCAGGACCGTCGCGCCGGTCGGGCCCGCAGCGCCGGGCCGCCGGTGGCACCGCCCGTCGGCCTACGTGGAGCGCTACGCGCTGGTGGCGGTCTGGCTGGTCGTGGTGGTGGCGTTCGGCCTCGCCCGGCCGGAGACCTACGCCACCACCGGCAACCTGCAGAACATCCTGGGCTCCCAGGCGGTGCTGCTGATCCTGGCGCTGGGCCTGCTGATCCCGCTGACCACCGGCGGGTTCGACCTGTCGGTCACCTCGACGCTGTCGTTGTCGGCCATGCTGGTCGCCGTCCTGAACGTGCAGCACGGCTGGTCGCTGCCGGCGTGCATCGCCGCTGCGGTGGCGGCCTCGGTCGTCGTCGGGCTGGTCAACGGTGCCTGCGTCGTGCTGCTCGGCATCGACTCGTTCATCGTCACCCTCGGCACCTCGACGTTCGTCCTCGGACTGGTGCAGTGGCTGAGCGACTCCACGGCGGTGACCGGGGTCGACCCTGCGCTCACCGAGTGGACGGTGGTGAACCGGCTGTTCGGGGTGTCGCTGTCGTTCTACTACGGGCTGCTGGCCGCCGTCGCGACGTGGTTCCTGCTCACCCGGATGCCACTGGGCCGGCGGCTGCTGTTCGTCGGCCGCGGGGCGAGCGTCGCCCGGCTGTCCGGGCTCGCGGTCGACCGGATCCGCTGGGGCTCCTTCGTGACCTCCGCGGTGGTCGCCGGGCTCGCCGGGGTGGTCTACGCCGGCAGCCTGGGCGGTGCCGACCCCAGCTCCGGCTCCTCGTTCCTGCTGCCCGCCTTCGCCGCCGCCTACCTCGGCGCCACCGCGATCACCCCCGGCCGGTTCAACGCCGTCGGCACCTTCGTCGCCGTGTACTTCCTGGTCTCCGGCGTGGTCGGCCTGCAGATGCTCGGCGTGGACAACTTCGTGCAGCAGCTGTTCTACGGCGGCGCGCTGGTCGTCGCGGTCGCGCTCTCCCAGCTGGTGCGCCGACGCACCAGCGGCGCCGGCTGACCCCCCTCCCCCACCACCGCACAGAGAAGAGGAGCACGACATGGACATGGGCGTCTTCATCCCGATCGGCAACAACGGCTGGCTGATCTCCTCGGCAGCCCCGCAGTACATGCCGAGCTTCGAGCTGAACAAGCAGGTCGTGACCCTGGCCGAGGAGCACGGCCTCGACTTCGCGCTGTCGATGATCAAACTGCGCGGGTTCGGCGGGGAGACCGGGTTCTGGGACCACAACCTGGAGTCGTTCACGCTCATGTCGGCGCTGGCCGCGGTGACCAGCAAGATCATGCTGTACGCCTCGACGGCGGTGCTCACGCTCCCGCCGGCGATGGTGGCCCGGATGGCGACCACCATCGACTCGGTGGCGCCGGGCCGCTTCGGCATCAACATCGTGTCGGGCTGGCAGTCCGCGGAGTACGAGCAGATGGGGCTGTGGCCGGGCAACGACTACTTCGGCCACCGCTACGACTACTCCGGCGAGTACGTGCAGGTGATGAAGGAGTTGTGGGCCAAGGGCCGCAGCGACTTCGCCGGCGAGTTCTTCACCATGACCGACTGCCGGATGAGCCCGCCACCGGCCGCGGGCTCGGTGCCGATCGTGGCCGCCGGGCAGAGCGAGCGCGGCATGCGGTTCTCCGCCGAGCACGCCGACTACCAGTTCACGATGGGCGCCGGGGTCAACACCCCCACCGCCTACGCGCCGCAGAACGAGAAGCTGCTCGCCGCCACCGCCCGCACGGGCCGGGACGTCGGGGCCTACGTGCTGTTCATGGTGATCGCCGCCGACACCGACGAGGAGGCGATGGCGAGGTGGACGGCCTACAACGAGCACGCCGACATGGGCGCACTCGCCTGGATGGCCGACCAGGCCTCGATGGACACCTCCGCCGGGGACGGCTCGACCGCCAAGCACATCACGCTGCCCGAGGGGGCGGTCAACTTCAACATGGGCACCCTGGTCGGCTCCTACGCGTCGGTGGCCCGGATGCTGGACGAGGCCGCGGCGGTGCCCGGCACGAAGGGCATCATGCTGACCTTCGACGACTTCCTGGTCGGGCTGGAGGACTTCGGCACGAGGATCCAGCCGCTGATGGCCTGCCGGGCCGACCGGGTCGCCGTCTGAGGCGTGCCCGACCTGACGACGTCGGCACCCGCCACGCCCCCGTGGCGGGTGCTGGCGGCGACCAGCATCGGCGTCGTGCTGACGTTCCTGAACACCAGCAGCCTGGACGTCGCCCTGCCCTCGGTGGTCCGCCACTTCGACGCCGGCCCCACCGCGGCGGCGTGGGTGCTGCTGTCCTACATGCTCGCGGTCACCGTGCTGGTACTCGCCCTGGGCCGGCTGTCGGACCTGCTCGGCAGGCGGCGGGTCTACCTGACCGGGCTCGCCGTGGTCACCGTGGCCAGCCTGGGCTGCGCGCTGTCCCCCGACGTCGGCGTGCTGATCGGGATGCGGGTGGGGCAGGCCATCGGTGCGGCCGCGGTCATCACCAGCACCTCGGCGATCCTGGCCGACGCCTTCCCGGCCGAGCAGCTGCCGGTGGCCCTGGGGCTCAACGCGACGGTGGCCGCCACCGGTGCGCTGATCGGCCCGGTGGCCGGCGGGCTGCTGGTGTCCCTCGGCGGGTGGTCGGCGGTCTTCTGGCCGGTCGTGCCGCTGGGCCTGCTGGCGCTGGGCGCGTCGGCGCTGACCGTGCCGCCCTCGCCGCCGCGCCGGGCCGGCGAGCGGTTCGACCTCCTCGGCGCCGCGCTGTCCCTGCTGGGGCTGGGCGGGCTGGTGGTCGCGGTCTCCAGCGGCGGGTCGCTGGGGTGGACCGATCCGCTGGTGCTCACCGCGGCCGGGGCCGCCGTCGTCGCACTGCCGCTGTTCGTCGTCGTCCAGGCGCGGGGCCGGCACCCGCTGCTGGACCTGGGGCTGCTCACCGACCGGGCCCGCGGGATGGCCTACCTGGCGGGCTTCCTGCTGTCGGTGGCCCAGTTCGCCGTCGTCCTGCTGGTGTCGCTGTTCCTGCAGGCCCAGGACGGGTTGTCGGCGGTGGACGCCGGGCTGTGCGTGCTGCCGGTGGCCGTCGGCACGGTGCTCACCGCACCGCTGGCCGGCCGGCTGGCCCGCCGGTTCCCCGCCCGCGCGCTGAGCACGGTGGGGCTGCTGCTGGTGGCGGCCGGGCTGCTGGTGCTGGCCGTGGTGCTGCGGCCCTCGGCCGGGGTGCTGCTGACGGTGCCGCTGACGATGATCGGCGCGGGCACGGGGCTGTTCATGACGCCCAACACCAGCGCCATCCTGGCGAGCGTCCCGGCCGGCCGGCGCGGCGCGGCGAACGGGGTGCGGTCGATGCTGCAGAACGCGGGCTTCGTGCTCAGCACCGCCCTGACGCTGGCCGTCGTCACGGCCGGGCTGGAGCCGGCTGCGCGCGAGGCCGTGTACAGCGGGATGCTCTCCGAGCTGCCCGGGGCAGCCGGCGACGCGTTCGTCACCGGCAGCCGAGCCGCCCTGCTGGTGCTGGGGGTGCTCTGCCTCGGAGCGGTCGCCGCGTCGCTGAGCCGCGGCGCGCCGCAGCCCACCCCGCGCCCCGTGGAGGTACCCGCGTGACCGAGCCCCGCCCCACCGAGCTGGACGACGACTACGCCGTCGCCGGCTACCACACCGCCCTGCCCCTGGGCAGCCGTCCGGCGCTGGTGATGGTCGACCCGGTGCGCGCCTACGTCGACCCGGCCTCCGCGCTGTACGCCGGCGTGGAGGACGCCGTCGGCGGCATGGTCGAGCTGCTGGCGGTGGCCCGCGCGGCCGGCGTCCCGGTGGTGTTCACCCAGGTCGTCTACCGGGCCGACGGGGCCGACGGCGGGGTGTTCTGGCGCAAGGTCCCCGCGCTGGCCGCGAACTTCACCGAGGGCAACCCGATGGGCGCGTTCATCCCCGGCGTCGAGCCGCAGCCGGGCGAGACCGTGCTGGTCAAGAAGTACCCGAGCGCGTTCTTCGGCACGCCGCTGGCCCCGATGCTGACCGCGCTCGGCGTGGACACCGTGGTCATCGGCGGGCTGTCCACCAGCGGCTGCGTGCGCGCCACCGCCACCGACGCCATGTCCCACGGCTTCCTCCCGCTGGTGGTGGAGGACGCGGTCGGCGACCGGCACGAGGCGCCGCACCGGGCCAACCTGTTCGACCTCGCCGCCAAGGTCGGCGAGGTGCGACCGCTGGCCGCGGTCCGCGAGTGGCTGCAGACCCTGACCCCACCGGGAGGAGACCGATCATGACCCTGCAGGTGGCAGTGGTGCAGTCCGGCGGGCAGGGCAGCGACCCGGCGGCCGGCCTCGAGCAGCTGTGCGCGCTGGTCGAGCAGGCCGCCACCCCGGGCACCGACCTGGTGGTGCTGCCCGAGCTCTGCTCCTCGCCCTACTTCTGCACCACCCGGGACGCCGCGCGGCACTCCCGGGCCGAGCCGCTGAGCGGGCCGACGACGACGGCGTTCGCCGCGCTCGCCGCCCGGCTCGGGGTCGCGGTGATGTTCGGGGTGTACGAGCGGGCGGCCGACGGGTCGCTCTACAACAGCGCGGTGCTCCTCGACCGCACCGGTGCCCTGGTCCGGCCCACGGCACTGGACGGCACCGAGGCACCGGCGTACCGCAAGATGTCGATCCCCTCGGTGTGCACCCCGGACCTGGACACCGACGAGAAGTTCTACTTCAAGCCCGGTCCCGAGCCGGTGGCGTTCACCCTGGACGGCGTCCGGCTGGGCTGCGTCATCTGCTACGACCGCAGCTTCCCGGAGTACTGGCTGGCCGCCCGGGCGCTCGGGGCGCAGGTGGTGGTGGCGCTGGTCAGCTCCTTCGGCTGGCGGGACGGCCTGTTCGTCGACGAGCTGGTGGTGCGCGCCTTCGAGACCCAGGTGTTCGTCGTGGCCGCCAACCGCGGTGGACCGGAGACCTTCGAGGGCGCGACGACGTCGTTCTTCGGGCGCAGCTGCGTCATCGACCCCACCGGCGTGCTGCTCGCCGAGGCTCCGGCGCACGAGTCCCCGGTGACGCTGCACGCCACCCTGGACCTCGCCGCGGTGGACGCCGCCCGCTCCCGGCTGCCGCTGGCCCGGGACCGCCGCGCCGACGTGCTGGCCCTGCTCGCCCGGGCCGCGCGCTGACCCCCGGGGGCGCGGTGACGGCGGGCGAGCCGGCCGCGGTGACGACGGGCGCGGTGGGCGAGCCGGCTGCGGTGACGACGGGCGCGGTGGAGGAGCCGGCCGGGGTGGCCTGGGGTCCGGCGCTCGGCGGCGAGCGGATGGCTGCCGCGCGCGGCTGGGCCGGCGAGGGGCTGCGGCGCTCCCGGGAGCGCCCGCTGCCGCTGCCCACGCCCGCCGACGGGTCGGAGCCCGCGCACTTCGCCGCGCTGCTGGCCCGGCCGGTGGCGCCCGAGCCGGCCGGACCCGCGGTGCGTCACCCCGCCGCATCCCGGTCCGTCGCCGAGTCGTCCCGCGCCGAGCTGCCCGGTACCCAGTTGGCTGCTGCCCCGTTGGCTGCTGCCCAGTTGGCTGCTGCCCAGTTGGCTGCTGCCCAGCTGCCCGTGGCCGGGCAGCTGCACCTCGCCGGCGTGACCGGGCTGCTGGCCGGCTTCGCGGCCGGCGCCTTCACCCCGACCGACGTCGTGGACGAGCTGACCGCCCGCATCGCCGAGCGGGGGGCGAGGACCGGGGCGGTGCTGCGGGTGCTCGCCGGTGCCGCGGACGCCGCCGCGGAGAGCTCCGCCCGCTGGCGCGCGGGCAACGCCCGGCCGCTGGAGGGCGTGCCGTTCGGGGTCAAGGACGTGCTGGACGTGGCCGGCGCGGTGGTCACCAGCGGCAGCCGGGTCACCGGCGACCGGATCGCCGCCACCGACGCCACCGCGGTCGCCCGCTGGCGGGCGGCCGGCGCCGTCCCGCTGGCGATGCTGGCCACCAGCGAGTTCGCCTGCGGGGCGCCGCAGAACGGCCGCTACGGCGCGGTGCGCAACCCGTGGGACCAGCGTCGCTGGACCGGCGGCTCCTCCACCGGTTCGGGCGCCGCGCTGGCCGACCGGCTGGTGCCGCTGGCGCTGGGTACCGACACCGCCGGCTCGATCCGGCTGCCCTCGGCCTGGTGCGGCACGACCGGCCTGAAGCCGACCTACGGCCGGGTGCCGCGGACCGGCGTCGCGACGCTGTCCTGGACGCTGGACCACGTGGGCCCGATGGCCCGCACCGCCGAGGACCTGGCACTGGTCCTGCCGTTGCTCTCCGGCCCGGACGGCGTCGACCCCAGCGCGCTGACGGGCTACGACCAGCCCGGGCCGCTGTCACCGGACCTCACCGGCCTGCGGGTCGGTGTGCCCGGCAGCTGGTTCACCGACTGCGTGGACAGCCAGGTGCTGTTGGCCTTCGAGGCGGCGCTGACCGTGCTGGTCGACGCGGGCGCGCAGCTGGTGCCGGTGGCCGAGGGCGACCTGCAGCCGGTGTTCGACGAGGCGTGGACGATCCTCTACGCCGAGCTGGCCTCCGGTCACGAGGGCGGCCCGCAGCGCGCGGGGCTGTACGACGACGGCCTGCTCGACCGGCTCTCCCGCGGGGTGGTGATCGGCGCGACCGACTACCTGCGGGCGCTCCGGCGGCGCGCATCGGTGACCGCGGAGCTGGCCGCGCGGCTCTTCGGCGGTGCCGACGTGCTGCTCACCCCGGGCCCCGGTGCGCGGGCACCGCTGCTGGCGGACCTGCTGCTGGACGTCGACGGCGAGCAGCTGCCCATGCTGTCGGTGCACTCGCGCAACACGGTGCCCTTCGACCTGACCGGCATGCCGGCGCTGATGCTGCCTGCCGGCACCGACGACCACGGCATGCCGATGGCCGTGCAGGTGGTGGCCCCGCACCACCGCGACGAGCTGTGCCTGCGGGTCGGGCTGGCCCTCCAGGCGCGCACGGCGCACCACCGGGCCGTCCCGCCCGGCTGAGCCCGGCTCACCCCACCCCGGCCGCGTGCCACACGTTCGGGTGACGACCCCGGCCAGGACACCCGGCGACCTGCCCCGCGCCTGCCGGGCACCTACCCTCCGGCCGTGACCAGTTCCAGACCGGGTCGGGCCCGCGGCGCGGCGCGGCGGCTCACCGATCCCGTCGTCCGGGAGCTGCTGGTGGTGCTGCTGGCGACGGCGGCCGCGCTGTGGGCAGTGGACGTCCTGCTCGGCGGCGGTGTCCCGGGATGGCTCCCGGTCGTGCTGCTCGCCGCTGCGCTCGGTGTGCTCGGCGTCCCGGCGTGGACCCGGGGCACCCGGCCGGCGGGGGTCCGGTGAGGCCGACCGGGCAGGACGTCGACTGGGACGCCGTGGTGCGGCGGTCCCGGCGGCGCGGCTGGTACGCCGGGGCGTGGCTGGTGCTCGCCGCCTGGTCGTTGGTGCGGCTGCACGCCGACCTGTTCGCCGACCCCGGCACGCGCTGGCTCTTCGTCGGCGTCACGGCCCTGGTGACCGCGCTGGTGGGCGGGACCGTCGCGCTGAGCCGTCGTCGCACCGGGCGGGTCGACCGGCGGACCGCCGCCATCGCGCAGTACGCCGTCCAGCACCACGTCGACCCGGGCGAGCCCGCGCGGGAGGCCGCCGACCGACAGGCCCGGATGGCGGCAGCGCTCCGCTGGTACGCGCCGTTCTACGTGCTGCTGCTGGTCCAGCCGCTGCTGCGCCTGGGCGACGAGGTGGCGGTCGAGCCCTCCTCGGTGCTGGCGGCGCTCGTGTTCGCCTCCGGCTTCGTCTGCATCAGCGCGTGGACCTTCCTGCACGGCACCGCCGCAGTCCGATGGACGGCCGATCCGCCCGGTCCGCCCCGTCCCGCCCCGCCGGCGACCGCGTGGGAACTGCGGACGACCGGTCGTCGGGCCCGGACGTGGCGCGCAACGGCCCTGGTCTGCCTGGTCGTCGGCTCCGTGCTGGTCGTCGCCTCCCGGGCGCTCGGATCATGAACCCGACCGCTCCCGCGCCGGCCCCCGGCGTCGCCGACCGGCTCGCCGCGCTGTGCCTCACCTGGCGCGGGCGGCTGCCGGCCACGCTGGCGCCCTCGGACACCGTCCGGGCGGGGCTGCTGGTCGACCTGGCGCTGGCCGGGCGGCTCACGTCCACCGAGACGAGCATCGAGCTGGACAGCACGCCCACCGGGTCGCCGGCGGCCGACGCGCTGCTGGCCGCGATGGACGCCGACCCGGACCGCCCGCTCGACGACTGGCTCGACGAGCGGGCGATCGGTCTGGAGCAGGTGGTGGCCGCCCTGCTGGAGTCCGGGCAGTGGCGGGTGACCCGCAGCGGCCCGTTGCGCCGGCGCAGCCTGGCGCCGGCCGACCCGCCGCCCGGCTGGGACGGGCGGGACGGCGGCGACTGGACGGTGCACCTGCGCGAGCCGGCCGAGCTGTCACCCGCGGACGCCGCGGTGGCCGCGCTCGCCGTCACCGGCGGCCTGCTCGGGCCGGCCCGAGAGACCGGCCACGCCGACGAGCCGGCCGCGGTCCCGGCGGCGGTGCTGGACCGCACCGGCGCCGCCCGGTGGCTGTGCGCCGCGGCGGTCGAGCACCTGGCGTGGTCCCGGCAGCGGGACCGGCTGCAGTCAGCGCACCTGTACGTCAGCGACACCGTCGGACCCGGCTGAGGGCGCGGCGACCGGATCGGGCGGCTCGTCGCTGCCGGCGAACCAGGCTCCCACTGTACCGACACCGGGCCGTCCGCTCACACCCTCCCCAGCTCGGGAGCGAGCGGCGGCCTCAGGCGCGGCGGGCCGGAGTCCCCGGCAGGCCTGGGGCCTCAGCGGGTCCGGCGGAGCAGTGCGACGAACATCGCGTCGGTGCCGTGCCGGTGCGGCCACAGCTGGCCGTGCTCGCCGCGGGCCATGTCCGGCACCTCGGGGAACAGCGGCGCCACCGGCACCACCTCGACGTCGTCGCGGGCGGCGACCGGGGCCACCACGCCCACCGTCTCCGCCTCGTGCGGCGAGCAGGTCACGTAGGCGACCACTCCACCCGGGCGGACCGCGGCCAGCGCGGCGTCCAGCAGGGCCCGCTGCAGCGCGACGAGCTCGGCGACGTCGTCGGCGGTGCGCCGCCAGCGCACCTCGGGACGGCGGCGCAGTGCGCCCAGCCCGGTGCAGGGCGCATCGAGCAGCACCCGGTCGAACCCGCCGGCCGGCCACGGCGGCGCGGTGCCGTCGGCGACCAGCACCTCGACGTCGTCCTGGCCCTCCAGCGCGGCGCGCACCAGCTCGACGCGGTGCTCGGCCCGGTCTGCGGCGGTCAGCCGGACGCCGGCCGGGCGCACCGCGGCCAGCAGTGCCGCCTTGCCACCGGGACCGGCGCACATGTCCAGCCACGCCACGTCGGGCCCCTCCAGCGGGGCGCGGGTCAGCGCGAGGGCGGCCAGCTGGCTGCCCTCGTCCTGCACGCCGGCGGTGTGCGCCTGCACCGAGGGCAGCCGGCCGGGGTCACCGGAGCCCAGCCGCACCGCGTACGGCGACCACGGCCCGGGCACGCCGTCGGACTCGGCCACCAGCTCCTCCCGCGGCACCTGCCGGGCGACCAGGTGCACCTCCGGGGCGACGTCGTCAGCCAGCAGCGCCGCCTCCAGCTCGTCACCCTCGGTGCCCAGTGCCTCCCGCCACGCCTCCACGACCCAGCGCGGGTGGTCGGTGGACAGCACCAGCCGCTGCACCTCGTCGGCCGGCGCCAGCGTGGCAAGCCAGCTCTCCCGGTCACCGCCGGCGGCCACCTTGCGCAGCACCGCGTTGACCAGCCCGGACGCGCCGGTGCCGACGATCGCGCGGGTGAGCGCCACGGTGGTGTCGACGGCGGCGTGGGCGGGCACCCGCAGGTCGAGCAGCTGGTGGGCTCCCAGGCGCAGCAGGTCGAGCACCCGGGGGTCCAGCTCGGCCAGCGGGCGGCTCACCAGCCCGGTGAGGACGGCGTCCAGCGTGCCGGTCGCGCGCAGCGTGCCGTAGGCCAGCTGGGTGGCGAAGGCGGCGTCCCGCGGCTCGAGCTGGCGCTCGCGCAGCAGCTGGGGCAGCAGCAGGTTGGCGTAGGCGGCGCGGCTGGTCACGCCGTCCAGCACGTCGTAGGCGGTGAGCCGGGCGCCGTCGAGCACCGGGCGCACCCGGCGGCTCTCCGGCCGGGCCTGCTTGGTGCGGGGGCCGGCGGGGCGACCCGTCGGCCCACCCCCGGCGCGGCGGCCCCGCGCTGACGGTCCGCTCACGCGCCGAGCACCTCCCCTGCGGTCGGCCGGGCGCCGCGCGCCCAGTCCGGTGCCGGCTGCAGCCGCTTGCCGGCGGGCTGCACCTGGCCCAGCCGCACGGCACCGGAGCCGGTGCCGACCAGGACGCCGTCCGGGCGGACCGACAGCTCACCGGGCGCCAGCCCCGGGTCGTCGCCGGTGACCGGTGTCAGCGGTCCCAGCCGGAGCCGGTCGCCGCGCCACAGCGTCCACGCGCCCGGCGCCGGGGTCAGCCCGCGCACCCGGCGGTCGACCACGGTCGCCGGCAGCGCCCAGTCGACCTGCGCGTCGGCGGTCTCGATCCGCGGCGCCAGGCTGATCCCGTCGGTGGGCTGCGGCTCGGCGACCAGCGTGCCCGCCTCGATGCCGTCCAGGGTGGCCACCAGCAGGCCCGCGCCGCTCAGCGCCAGCCGGCCCAGCAGGTCACCGGCGGTGTCGGCCGGGCCGATGGGCTCGGTGACCACGCCGTAGACCGGCCCGGTGTCCAGCCCGGCCTCCAGCCGGAAGGTGGCGGCACCGGTGAGCTGGTCGCCGGCCATGATCGCGTGCTGCACGGGTGCCGCGCCCCGCCAGGCGGGCAGCAGCGAGAAGTGCAGGTTCACCCAGCCGTGCCGGGGCAGCTCCAGCGCGGCCGGTGGCACCAGCGCGCCGTAGGCCACCACCGGGGCGCAGTCGACGGCGAGGTCGGTGAGCTGCTCCAGGAACGCGGGCTCACGCGGCGACCGCGGCTGGAGCACCGGGACGCCGGCGGCGTCGGCGCGCTCGGCGATCGGGGACCGCACCGACCGGCGGCCCCGCCCGGCCCGGGCATCGGGCCGGGTCAGCACGGCCACCACGTCGTGCCGCGAGCCGAGCAGCGCGTCCAGCGACGGGACGGCGGCCTCGGGCGTGCCGGCGAAGAGGAGCCTCAGTGCGGGCTCACCTTCACGACGGGGGCGGGCGCACCGGAGGGCAACCAGGCCTGCTGGCCCTGCCACTCCGCGCCGCCGAGTACGTCCAGCGCCGCGGCCCGGGCCTCGGCGTCCAGCCGGTCGACGAACAGCACGCCGTCCAGGTGGTCGGTCTCGTGCTGGATGGCGCGGGCGAGCTTGTGCGAGCCCTCGACCCGGATCGGCTCGCCGTGCTGGTCCCACCCGGTGGCGGCGACGTACAGGTGCCGGCGGCAGTCGAAGCGGAAGCCCGGGATGGAGAGGCAGCCCTCGGCGTCCTCCTCGGTCTCCTCCCCGACGGGGGTGACGTCGGGGTTGACGATGTGGCCGACCTCGCCGTCGACGAACCAGGTGAACACCCGCAGGCCCACGCCGATCTGCGGGGCGGCCAGCCCGGCCCCGCCGGCGGCGTGCATGGTCTCGGTCAGGTCGGTGACCAGCCGGCGCAGCTCGGCGTCGAAGTCGACGACGGGCGCGGCGGGGGTGCGCAGCACCGGGTCGCCCATGATCCGGATCGGGGTGACGCTCACCCACCCAGGGTAGGCGGCCCGCCCGAGGGCCTCGCCGGCACCGGCTCCGCCGGCCCGGCAGACGCCCCGAGCGCGCCAGGATCGACACGAACGGCCCGCCAAGATGGCCATCTCGGCGGACCCCGCCCGGCTACATCTCGTGCGGGTCCAGCTGCACCCGCACGTGCTCGGCGACCTTGCGGGCGCTGCGCACGCCCTGCACCTCGGCCAGGGCCCGGGCCAGGGCCACGCCCTCGGCGCGGGGCACCCGCACCAGGTACCGCTCCCGGTGCACCGGGTCCGGGCCGTCGGCGGGCCGGCGCGGCTCGGGCACCGGCCCGAGCAGGTCGGCCGAGGCCGGCAGCCGGGCCGCCTCCAGGAAGTCCGCCAGCGCCGCGGGGGTGGCGGTCAGCGAGGCGATCCGGGTGACCGGCGGGAAGCCGAGCTCCCGGCGGTCCTCCAGCTCGCGGGCGGCGACGGTCGCCGGGTCCCAGCGCACCAGCGCCTGCACCACGGGGTGCCCGGCGTCGGCGGCCACGACCACCTGCCCACCGGCGGACGCCGGCCGGACCAGCGCCGCCGCGTTCACCCAGCGGCGCATCGTCTCCTCCGCGGCGCGCAGGTCGGCCCGGCCGAGCAGCGCCCAGGAGTCCAGCAGCAGCGCCGCGCCGTACCCGCCCTCGGCGACCGGCTCGGCGCCCGGGGTGGCGACCACCAGCGCCGGCCCGGGCGGCACGGTCGCCAGCACGCCGGAGGCCCGCCCGGACACCGAGACCGCGGCGCCGGGGAACGCCCGGCCCAGCTCCTCGGCGGTGCGGGAGGCACCGACCACCGAGGCGCGCAGCCTGGTGGCGTGGCAGTGCGGGCAGTCGAAGGCGGCCGCCGGGCGGGCGCACCAGCGGCAGGCCGCGACCCGCTGCCCGCCGGGGCCCGCGGGGGCCGCGATGCCCAGCGGTCCGGCGCAGTGCCGGCAGCGGGCCGGGGCGCGGCACCGCTCGCAGGACAGCCCGGGCGCGTAGCCGGACCGGGGCACCTGCACCAGCACCGGGGCGCCGGCGGCGAGGGCCTCGCGGGCCACCCGGTAGGCCAGGCTGGGCAGCCGGGCGGTGCGCGCCGCGGGGTCCCGGGCCAGCTCGGAGTCCTCCCCCAGCGCCTGCACCCGCGGGGCGACCGCGCGCAGCACGACCCGCTCGGCCACCAGCTCGTGCGCCCACCCGCTCTCGATGAGCAGCGCGGCCTCGGCGGTGCGCGCGGTGGCGGCCACGACGGCCGCGCACCCGGCCAGGTGTGCGCGGTGCACCAGCACGTCGCGGGCGTGCGGGTAGGGCGCGCGCGGTTCGGCGTGCAGGTCGTCGCCGTCGTCCCAGATGGCCACCAGGCCCAGGTCGGCGACCGGTGCGAACGACGCGGCGCGGGTGCCCAGGACCACCTGGGCGCTGCCGCGGGCGGCGTCCAGGAAGCGCCGGTAGCGGGTGTCGGGGGCGGCGTCGGCCCGCAGCACCACGTACGACCCGGCGGGCAGCCGCGCCTTGGCCGCGGCCTCCAGCCGGTCCAGGTCCCGCCCGTCGGGGACGACGACCAGCGCACCGCGGCCGCCGGACAGTGCGGCCTGGCACAGCTCGGCCAGCCGGGCGGGCCAGTCCTCCCCGGGCAGCGCGGTCCACACGGCGCGGGCCGGCAGTCCCCCGGCGACGGCGCCCAGCAGCGCGGGGCCGGTGGGGTACCGGGCGAAGCCGGCCGGGTCGGGTGCCGCGGGCGCGGCGGGCCGCGGCGGGGCCTCGCGCTTCTCCGCGGCCGCCCGCCGCGGCGGCAGCGCGAGCCGCAGCACGTCGGTCATCGCCCCGGCGTACCGGTCGGCGACCGAGCGGGCCAGCCGGGCCACCTCGGGGGTGAGCACCGGCTCGCCGGACACCAGCTTGGCCAGTGGCGCCAGCTTCCCGGTGTGCGTGGTCGAGTCGGCCAGCTCCAGCACGACGCCGTCGACCAGCTGCCCGGAGAACCGGACCCGCACCCGGCACCCGGCCCGGACGTCCTCGGCCATCGCGTCGGGGACGGCGTAGTCGAAGGGCCGGTCCAGGTGTGCCAGGGGCACGTCCACGACGACCCGCGCCACCCTCACGCCGGCAGTCTCCCCGCTCAGCACCCGCCCCGACCGCCGTCCACAACCCGTACCTGCTGGAACGGCCCCCGCGCAGGGTCCCGGCCCGCGCGGAGCGTGGTCCGGGGGGCGCGGGGGTCCTTCTTCAGACGGCGGACTTCAGGGCGTCCACCCGGTCCAGGCGCTCCCAGGGCAGCTCGATGTCGGTGCGGCCGAAGTGGCCGTAGGCCGCGGTCGGGGCGTAGATCGGCCGGAGCAGGTCCAGGTCGCGGACGATGGCACCGGGGCGCAGGTCGAACACCGAGCTGATCGCCTTCTCCAGCACCTCCTCGGGCACCGCGGCGGTGCCGAAGGTCTCCACGAACAGGCCGACCGGGTGGGCGGCGCCGATCGCGTAGGCGACCTGCACCTCGCAGCGCCGGGCCAGGCCCGCGGCGACGACGTTCTTGGCCACCCAGCGCATCGCGTAGGCACCGGAGCGGTCGACCTTCGAGGGGTCCTTGCCGGAGAACGCGCCGCCACCGTGCCGGGCCATGCCGCCGTAGGTGTCCACGATGATCTTGCGACCGGTCAGGCCGGCGTCGCCCATCGGGCCGCCGATGACGAACTTGCCGGTGGGGTTGACCAGCAGCCGGTAGCCGGTGGTGGGCAGGCCGAGGGCCTCCAGCTCGGGCTGGACGACGAACTCCTGCACGTCCGGGGCGAGCAGCGTGTCGATGGAGATGTCCTCGGCGTGCTGGGAGGACACGACCACGGTGTCCACGGCGACCGGGCGGTCGTCCTCGTAGACCACGGTGACCTGGGTCTTGCCGTCGGGACGCAGGTAGGGCACGGAGCCGTCCTTGCGCACCGCGGACAGCCGCTTGGCCAGCCGGTGGGCCAGCGCGATCGGCAGCGGCATCAGCTCGGGGGTCTCGTCGCTGGCGTAGCCGAACATCAGGCCCTGGTCGCCGGCGCCCTGGCGTTCGATGATGTCCTCGGCCGCCGCGGCGCGGTCCTCGGCGGTGCGCGCCTCGTAGGCGGTGTCGACGCCCTGGGCGATGTCCGGCGACTGGGCGCCGAGGGAGACGCTCACCCCGCAGGAGGCGCCGTCGAAGCCCTTGCGGGAGGAGTCGTAGCCGATGCCGAGCACGGTCCTGCGCACGATGTCGGCGATGTCCACGTAGCCGGCGGTGGTGACCTCACCGGCGATGTGCACCTGCCCGGTGGTGATCATCGTCTCGACGGCGACCCGGCTGCGGGGGTCCTGGGCCAGCATGGCGTCCAGGATCGAGTCGCTGATCTGGTCGGCGATCTTGTCCGGGTGGCCCTCGGTCACCGACTCGGACGTGAACAGACGGCGTGGCACTCGGGTCTCCCTGGGGTCGTGGTGCTGGTGTCGTGGTGCACGTGCGGTGTCCTGCGGGCCCGGACGGGACACGGGTCCGGGGCAGACGTTACCGGCGCGCCACCTGGTGCCGTCCCGCGGTGCGACCGCCGGGCGCCCGGTGCCTCAGGAGGGCGCGGCGAGCCGGGGCACGACGGCGTCCCAGATGCCGGCGGCGACGGCGTCCTTGCGGCCGGGGGGCAGCGCGGCCTCCCCGCCCTCGGCGTCGAGCACGGTGACGCTGGTGTCGCCCCGGCCGAACACCTGCCCGCCGGACACGTCGTTGACCACGAGCACGTCCACGCCCTTGCGGGCGAGCTTGGCGCGCGCGTGGGTGAGCACGTCGCCCTCGGCGTCGCCGGTCTCGGCGGCGAAGCCGACCAGCACCTGGCCGGTGTGCACCGGGTCGGCCTGCTCCCGGCCGGCTCGACGGACGGCGACGATCTCGGCGAGCACGTCGGTGGTGCGCTCCAGCCCGATGGACCCCGGCTCGCCGGCGCTGCCCTTCTTGAGCTTCGCCGCGGCGACGTCGGCCGGGCGGAAGTCGGCCACCGCGGCCGCCATGACCACGACGTCGGCGGTGGCTGCCTCGGTGAGCACCGCGGTGCGCAGCTCCTCGGCGGTGCCCACGTGCAGCGTGCGCACGCCGAAGGGCACCGGGTCCTCCACGTTGGCGGCGACCAGGGTGACGTCCGCGCCGCGGGCGGCGGCGACCCGGGCCAGCGCCCAGCCCTGCCGGCCGGAGGACCGGTTGCCCAGGAAGCGCACCGGGTCGACCGGTTCCCGGGTGCCGCCGGCGCTGATCAGCACGCGCCGGCCGGCCAGGTCGGGCGCCAGCGCCCGCGCCCCGCGCTCCAGGACGACGGCGGCCAGCGCGGCGACGTCGGCGGGCTCGGGCAGCCGGCCGGGCCCGGAGTCCGGACCGGTCAGCCGGCCGACCGCGGGCGGCAGGACGACGGCGCCGTGCCGGCGCAGGGTGGCCACGTTGTCCTGGGTGGCCGGGTGCAACCACATCTCGGTGTGCATCGCCGGCACGAACACCACGGGTGCGTGCGCGGTGAGCAGCGTGGCGGTGAGCAGGTCGTCGGCGCGGCCGGTGGCGGCCCGGGACAGCAGGTCGGCGGTGGCCGGGGCGACGAGCACCAGGTCGGCCATCTGGCCGATCCGGACGTGGGCGACCTCGGGGACGTCGTCCCAGACGTCGGTGGTGACCGGGTTGCCGCTGAGCGCCTCGAAGGTGGCGGCGCCGACGAAGCGCAGCGCCGCGGCGGTGGGCACGACGCGCACGTCGTGCCCGGACTCGGTCAGCGCCCGTAGCAGCAGCGCGGCCTTGTAGGCGGCCACTCCCCCACCCACACCCAGCACGATCCGGCTCATCGGCCCATCCTCCCGCACACACGACGACGCCCCCGGCCGAGGGCCAGGGGCGTCATCGCGGAACGGGCTGGAACGACCCCCTCACAGGGACCCGGCACGTGCGGAGCGCGTGCCGGGGAGCGAGAAGAAGGACCCCGTCCTCCCCACCCTTCGCAAGCTCAGGGCGGGACCGGGGACGGAGCCTCAGTTCTCGCCGGCGGTGTGGGTGAGCAGGCCCTCGTTGATCTCGCGGAGCGCGATGGAGAGCGGCTTCTCCTGCGGGGCGGTGTCGACCAGCGGGCCGACGTACTCCAGCAGGCCCTCGGAGAGCTGGCTGTAGTAGGCGTTGATCTGGCGCGCGCGCTTGGCGGCGTAGATCACCAGGCCGTACTTGCTGCTGGTGCGCTCGAGCAGCTCGTCGATCGGCGGGTTGGTGATGCCCTCGGGGGCAGGTGCGACTCCGGACACGGGCGGGCGTGCTCCTTCTTCGATCGGGGGAGCGAGCGGGCGGGCCACGGGGCGGCCTGCCGGTCTCTCACTCGGGTGCGCTGTCCTCCGGACGGAGGTCGGGAGGAGGCGCAGTCAGCAAGCCTACCAACTCCTCGGCCGCGCGGGCGACGTCGTCGTTGACGACGACGGCGTCGAACTCGCCGGCGGCGTCCAACTCGGCCTGGGCGATGGCCAGCCGGCGGTTCTGCACCTCCGGGGGCTCGGAGCCGCGGCCGGCCAGCCGGCTGACCAGCTCGGCCCAGGACGGCGGGGCCAGGAACACCAGCTGGGCCTCCGGTGCGCGGCCGCGCACCTGGCGGGCGCCCTGCAGCTCGATCTCCAGCAGCGCGGGGGCACCGGCGGCGAGTTGCTCGCGGACCGGCGCGACCGGGGTGCCGTAGCGGTTGCCGGCGAACTCGGCCCACTCCAGCAGCTCGCCGTTGGCGACCATCCAGTCGAAGTGCTCGTCCTCGACGAAGTGGTAGTGCTCACCGTCGACCTCACCCGGACGGGGGCGCCGGGTGGTCATCGACACCGACACCCAGACCTCCGGGTGCCGGCGCCGGACCTCGGCGACGACGGTCCCCTTGCCCACCCCCGAGGGCCCGGACAGCACCGTGAGACGGGCAGTCGGTCGCGCCACTCGGGGTCGTCCTCCGTATCGCTGGGCCGTCGGGGTGGGCCGGGTCAGGTCGGGTGGGTCAGGAGAGACCGTTGGCAGCCAGGTCGTCGACGGCCACCGGCTCGCTGGCGAACTCCGCCTCCAGCGCCTTGCGCTGGTTGGCGCCCAGACCACGCACGCGGCGGGTCGGGGAGATCTCCAGTCGCTCCATGATCTTCGCAGCGCGGGCCTTGCCCACGCCCGGGAGGGACTCGAGGACGGCGGAGACCCGCATCTTGCCGATGATCTCGTCGGACTCACCCTGGTGCAGGACGTCTCCGACGGTGGTGCCCTTCGACTTGAGCTTCTCACGGAGCTCCGCACGGACCTTACGGGCCGCGGCGGCCTTCTCCAGTGCTGCTGCACGCTGTTCGGGGGTCAGCTCGGGGAGGGGCATGGTGTGTCCGATCTCTCTGCGTCGGGGTGGAACGGGTCCGACGTTGGGCATCTGTCTGTGGGGGGTGGTCCTGCGATGGGTGGTGCACCCGGGTACCGGACCTGGCGATGAACCTAGTCACCCGTCCGGGGCACGGCACGCCGTACCCGGTGCCGGACGGGCGTCCCGTGTGTGCTCGATGCCCACGGAGACGGCCGCGAACCCCGTGACACGCCGTGATCTGCCCTGCTCAACCGGTGGGTGGACGGGGAACGCCGGCCGAGCTCCTCGCAGGGGGCGATCAGGACCGCTCGTTACCGGATGGCTGCGTCCCGGTGACGGGCCGCCGACCGCGCCGCCCGGCTCGGCACCCGCGCTCGCTCACCCGGTGAGGTCCGCCGTCCACCGGTCGGCCGCCGCGCGCAGCGCCGCGGTGCCGGGCCCGGCACCGAGCACGTCCCGGGACACGGTGGGGACGACGGCGCGGGCCCGACCGAACAGCCGGTGCAGGTCGGCGACGGAGCCGCCCTGGGCGCCCAGACCGGGGGCGAGGACCGGCCCGCGCAGCCCGTCCAGGTCGACGTCCAGGCTGTGCAACGTCGCGCCGACGACGACGCCGAACGACCCGACGCTGCCGTCCCAGCCGCTGCCGGCGGCCATGAACTGCTCGATCGTCGTCGGGGGGTCCGTCACGAGCCAGGCCGGGGTGTTCCAGCCGCGCACGGTGTCCACGACGGCCTGGGCGACGGTCCGCTCCCCGGCGGCGGCGTCCGGGGGCGGGGCGGTGTCCGGAGGCAGGGCGGCGTCCAGGGGCAGGGCGGCCTCCGGGGACAGGGTGGGGACCCGGGCGTGCTGGAAGGTGCCGGCGTCGGGGTTGGAGGTGCGGGCGAGCACGAACAGCCCCCCGCCGGAGCGCACCGCGGCGGCCCGGGCCGGTTCCAGGGAGCCCGGGCCGAGGAACGGGCTGACGGTGAGCGCGTCGACCTGCATCGGGTGCCGGGCCAGCAGGTACTCGGCGTAGGCGTCCATGGTGGAGCCGATGTCGCCGCGCTTGGCGTCCAGCAGCACCAGCGCGCCGGCCGCGCGCATGGCGGGCACCGCCTTCTCCAGGACGGCGACACCGCGGGCGCCGTGCCGCTCGTAGAAGGCCATCTGCGGCTTGAGGACGGCGACGTGCCCGGCGAGGGCGTCGAGGCAGGTGTCGGTGAACCGGCGCAGGCCCTCGACGTCGTCGGGCAGCCCCCAGGACTGCAGCAGGGAGCGGTGCGGGTCGAGCCCGACGCACAGCGGCCCGCGGGCGGCGACGGCCGAGGCGAGCCGGGCACCGAACGGCGGGACCGGCGGCGGGTCAACCGGTCCGGGCGGCGGGACGGCCGGGCCGGGGGGCGGGCCGGCGGTCACCGGCTGTGCCGTCCGGCCGGCGGGTCGGCCCGGCGGTGCGCGTAGCCGACCGCGTCGGACAGCCGGCCGAAGCCGCGCTCGCCCAGGGCCGCGGCCAGTTCCTCGGCGATCCGGACCGGCGCCGAGGGGTCGTTGAACACCGCGGTGCCCACCGACACCGCGCCGGCACCGGCGAGCACGAACTGCAGCGCGTCCAGCCCGGTGCGGATCCCGCCCATGCCGAGGATCGGCACGTTGGGCAGCGCCTGGTGCACCTGCCACACGCAGCGCAGCGCCACCGGGCGGATCGCCGGGCCGCTGAGCCCGCCGGTGACCCCGCCCAGCACCGGGCGCATGGTGTCCGGGTCGATGGCCAGCCCGAGCAGGGTGTTGATCATCGACAGGCCGTTGGCGCCGGCGTCGGCACAGGCCCGGGCGACCGAGACGATGTCGGTGACGTCGGGGGTGAGCTTGGCGTAGACCGGGTGCGCCGGGTCGGCTGCGGCCCGCACGGCGGCGACCACCTCGGCCGAGGCGTCGGGGTTGCAGGCGAACACCTCGCCGCGGCTCTCCACGTTGGGGCAGGAGATGTTGACCTCCAGCCCGAGCACCCCGGGGACGCCGCGCAGCCGGCTCGCCAGCTCGGCGAAGTCCTCGGTGCGCGACCCGGCGATCGACACCAGGGCGCGTGCCCCGCGGG
The DNA here is from genome assembly GCF_010685995.1 of Goekera deserti. GTDB lineage: Bacteria > Actinomycetota > Actinomycetes > Mycobacteriales > Geodermatophilaceae > Goekera > Goekera deserti. The sequence goes on from NZ_JAAGWK010000009.1 coordinate 44,782, forward strand.
CGGCCAGCCAGGGCAGCTCCTCGGCCAGCAGGCCGTCGATGCCGGGGCCCTGCAGGCCGATGGAGTTCAGCATCCCGCTGGGCGTCTCCGCCATCCGCGGCGTCGGCCGGCCGGAACGGGCACGCAGCTGCACCGACTTGGTCACCACCGCACCGATGGCGGTGAGGTCGAAGAACGGGTCGAGTTCCTGCCCGAACGCCGAGCACCCGGACGCGGTGAGCACCGGGCTGACCAGGGGCACACCACCGAGGGAGGCCTGCATGTCCACGCTGGGCACCTCCAGGGTCCCGGGGTCGGCGCTCACGGCGTCTCCCCCGGCCCGGCCGGGCTGGTGACGACAGGGCCGGCCACGGCACCGGCGGGGGCGGCGGCTGCGGGCGCCAGGCCCATCGCGTCCGCGCCGACGACGTCGGGCGGCAGCGTGCCGATGTCCTCGAAGCGCACCCGGTCGCCGCCGAACACCGGGCCCTCGGTGCACGCCCGGGAGAAGCGGGTGCGGCCGTCGGCGCCCACCACGGGCAGCACGCAGGTCATGCAGACCCCGATGCCGCAGGCCATCGACTCCTCGACGGCGACGTAGCAGGGCAGCCCGCGGGCGCCGGCGAGCTCGCTGACCGCCCGCAGCATGCCCATCGGGCCGCAGGCGTAGACCACCCCGGCGCCGGTGACCAGCTCGGCGACGGCCACGGTGACCCGGCCGGCCCGGCCGGCGCTGCCGTCGTCGGTGAGCACGGCCAGCGGGGCGGCCAGCCGGCCCAGCTCGTCGGTCGAGCAGAGCCGGGAGGCGGTGGCGGCCCCCACGACGGCGGCCACCTCGTGGCCGGCACCGCGCAGCCGGGCGGCCAGCCCGACCAGGGCGGCGGCGCCGTAGCCGCCGCCGACCAGCAGCGCGGGGGCGCCGGCGGGCGCGCCGGGGAACGGCCGGCCCAGCGGGCCGACCACGTCGACCTCGTCACCGCGCCGCAGCTCGGTCAGCCAGGTCGAGCCCGGGCCGGCGGCGGAGACGACCACGGTGATCGCGGGCCCGCGCACCCCGCTGATCGCGATGGACCGGCGCAGCAGCATCGCCGACGTGCGGCCGCCGACCGCGAAGGACACGAACTGGCCCGGCTCGCACCGCTCGGCGATGTCCGGGGCGTGCAGGGTGAGCTCCACGTAGGCGCTGACCGGCCGGGTGGCCAGCACCTCGGCCAGGCCCTGCACCGGTGGCCGGGCGGCCGGCGGCACCGGGGCGGTGACCAGCCGGCGACCCGCGGCGCCGGGACCGGTGTGCCCGACCCCCGACGGCCCGCCCCCCGACGGCCCGCCCCCCGACGGCCCTGCCCCCGACGGCCCTGCCCCCGACAGCCCGGCGCCGGAGGTCACGAGCCGGTCCCGGACGCCGCCGCGTCGGGTCCCGGCTCCGGGGCCGGCGGGGCGGGCGGGCCGGCGGTGGCGGCGTCCCCGGCGTGCGGGGCACCCCCGCCCGGCGACACGGACGCAGCACCCGACCCGGCGGCCGCACCCGGCCCGGCGGCAGCGAGGCTCGCCCGCAGGTCGGCGTGCAGCTGCTGCAGGCTGCGCACGCCGATGTCCCCGCGGCGCAGCGCCTCCACGCCCTGCACGGCGGCGGCCATGCCCTGCACCGTGGTGATGCACGGGATGCCGGCACTCACCGCGGCGGTGCGGATCTCGTAGCCGTCCAGCCGCGGGTTGCTGTTGCCCGGCGAGCCGAACGGGGTGTTGACCACCATGTCCACCTCGCCGGCCAGGATCAGCTCCACGCAGTTGCCCGGGCCGTCGCTGTACTTGCCGACCTCCTCGCAGGCCACCCCGTTGCGGCGCAGCACCTGCGCGGTGCCGGCGGTGGCCAGCACCCGGAAGCCGAGGTCGGCCAGCCGCTTGACCGGGAACACCGCCGCGCGCTTGTCCCGGTTGGCCAGCGACACGAACACGGTGCCGGTGGTGGGCAGCGACCCGTAGGCGGCGGCCTGGCTCTTGGCGAAGGCGGTGCCGAACTCCGCGTCGATGCCCATCACCTCACCGGTGGACTTCATCTCCGGGGAGAGCACGGTGTCCACCCCGGCGCCGTCGGCGGTACGGAAGCGGTGGAAGGGCAGCACGGCCTCCTTCACCGAGATCGGCGAGTCCAGCGGCAGGTCGGTGCCGTCACCGGTGGCCATCAGCACGCCCTCGGCCCGCAGCGAGGCGATGGTCTCCCCGACCGCGATCCGGGCCGCGGCCTTGGCCAGCTGCACCGCCGTCGCCTTGGACACGAACGGCACGGTGCGGCTGGCCCGTGGGTTGGCCTCGAGCACGTAGAGGACGTCGTCCTTGAGCGCGTACTGCACGTTCATCAGCCCGCGCACCCCGATCCGGGCGGCCAGCTTCTCGGTGGCGACGCGGATCGCGCGCAGGTCGGTGCTGCCCAGGGTGATCGGCGGCAGCGCGCAGGCGGAGTCCCCGGAGTGCACCCCGGCCTCCTCGATGTGCTCCATCACCCCGCCCAGGTACAGCTCGGTGCCGTCGAAGAGCGCGTCGACGTCGATCTCGATCGCGTCCTCCAGGAACCGGTCGACCAGCACCGGGTGCTCGGGGCTGACGTCGGTGGCCTTGGCGATGTACGCCTCCAGCGTCCCGTCGTCGTAGACGATCTCCATGCCCCGCCCACCGAGCACGTAGGAGGGCCGCACCAGCACCGGGTAGCCGATCGAGGCGGCGATCTCCCGCGCCTCGGGGAAGGTGGTGGCCATCCCGTGCTTGGGCGCCAGCAGCCCGGTGTCGGCCAGCACCCGGGAGAAGGCGCCGCGGTCCTCCGCGGCGTCGATCGCCTCCGGGGCGGTGCCCAGCACCGGCACGCCGGCGTCCTTGAGCCGCTGTGCCAGGGCCAGCGGCGTCTGCCCGCCCAGGGTGCAGATGACGCCCAGCACGGGCCCGGCGGCGCGCTCGGCCTCGACGACCTCGAGCACGTCCTCCAGCGTGAGCGGCTCGAAGTACAGCCGGTCGGCGGTGTCGTAGTCGGTGGAGACGGTCTCGGGGTTGCAGTTGACCATCACCGCCTCGTAGCCGGCGTCCTGCAGCGCCATGACGGCGTGCACGCAGGAGTAGTCGAACTCCACGCCCTGCCCGATCCGGTTGGGCCCGGAGCCGAGGATCAGCACCGCCGGCTTCTCCCGGGGGCGCACCTCGGTCTCCTCGTCGTAGGAGCTGTAGTGGTAGGGCGTGCGCGCCTCGAACTCCGCGGCGCAGGTGTCCACGGTCTTGTAGACCGGCCGGATCCCGAGCCGCCAGCGCAGCAGCCGGACGCCGTCCTCGCCGGCGAGCTCGGGCCGCAGCGCGGCGATCTGCCGGTCGGACAGCCCGTGCCGCTTGGCCCGGCGCAGCACCTCGGGGGTCAGCGCTGGTGCGTCGCGCACCTCGGCACCGATCTCGGTCACCAGGGCGAGCTGGTCGACGAACCACGGGTCGAAGCCGCTGGCCTGGCTGACCTGCTCCACGCTCGCGCCGGCGGCCAGGGCCTGCTGGGCGGTGTAGAGCCGGCCGTCGACCGGCACGCGCAGCTGCTCGACGAGCTCGGCCGCGGGCACCTCCGGCTGCGGCACCGTCCAGAACCCGGCGGCCTTGGTCTCGGTGGAGCGCATCGCCTTGCCCAGCGCCTCGGGGAAGTTGCGGCCCATCGACATGACCTCGCCGACGCTCTTCATCGTCGTGGTCAGCCGCGGGTCGGCACCGGGGAACTTCTCGAACGCGAACCGCGGGATCTTGACGACGACGTAGTCCAGCGAGGGCTCGAAGCTGGCCGGGGTGACCCCGGTGATGTCGTTGGTGATCTCGTCCAGCGTGTAGCCGATGGCGAGCTTGGCGGCGATCTTGGCGATCGGGAAACCGGTCGCCTTGGACGCCAGCGCGCTGGACCGGGAGACCCGCGGGTTCATCTCGATCACCACGAGCCGGCCGGTGTCCGGCTGCACCGCGAACTGGATGTTGCAGCCGCCGGTGTCCACCCCGACCGCGCGCAGCACCGCGATGCCGACGTCGCGCATGGTCTGGTACTCCCGGTCGGTGAGCGTCATGACCGGGGCGACGGTCACCGAGTCACCGGTGTGCACGCCCATCGCGTCGACGTTCTCGATCGAGCAGACGACCACCACGTTGTCGCTGCGGTCGCGCATCAGCTCGAGCTCGTACTCCTTCCAGCCGAGCACCGACTCCTCGATCAGCACGGTGTGCACGGGTGAGTCGGTGAGGCCGTGGTGGGCCATCCGGCGCAGCATCGCCTCGTCGGTGGCGATGCCGGAGCCCTGTCCGCCCATGGTGAAGCTGGGCCGGATGACCACCGGGTAGCCGACGTCGGCGGCGGTGGCCAGGGCCTCCTCGACGGTGCCGCAGACGGTGGAGCGCGGGGCGTCGGCACCGATCGACCGGACGATGTCCTTGAAGATCTGCCGGTCCTCACCACGGTTGATCGCGTCGACGTCGGCACCGATCAGCCGCACGCCGTAGCGCTCCAGCACGCCGTTCTCGAACAGGCCGATCGCGATGTTCAGCGCCGTCTGCCCGCCCAGGGTGGCCAGCAGCGCGTCCGGGCGCTCGGCGGCGATCACCTTTTCCACGAACTCCGGCGTCAGCGGCTCCACGTAGGTGGCGTCGGCGACCTCGGGGTCGGTCATGATCGTGGCCGGGTTGCTGTTGACCAGGCTGACCCGCAGCCCCTCGGCTTTGAGCACCCGGCAGGCCTGGGTCCCGGAGTAGTCGAACTCGCTGGCCTGGCCGATGACGATCGGCCCGGAGCCGATCACCAGCACGTGCTCGATGTCGGTGCGCTTGGGCATCAGGAGTCCTTCTCACCGGTCGTGTGCTGCACCGTGGTCGGCGACGTCGCGTGCGTCTCCATCAGGTCGACGAACCGCTGGAACAGCGGCGCCGCGTCGTGCGGGCCGGCCGCGGCCTCGGGGTGGAACTGCACGCTGAACGCCGGCGCCTCGGTGAGCCGCAGGCCCTCCACCACGTCGTCGTTGAGCCCGACGTGGCTGACCTCGACCGGTCCCCACGGGGTGTCGGTGGGCCGGTCCAGCGGGGCGTCGACGGCGAAGCCGTGGTTGTGGCTGGTCACCCGCACCGTGCCGCTGACCCGGTCCAGCACCGGCTGGTTGAGCCCGCGGTGGCCGAAGCGCAGCTTGTAGGTGCCCAGGCCCAGCGCCCGGCCCAGGACCTGGTTGCCGAAGCAGATGCCGAACAGCGGCCGGCCGGCGTCCAGCACGCCGCGCACCGCCTCCACGGCGTAGTCGGCGGTGGCCGGGTCGCCGGGGCCGTTGGACAGGAACACCCCGTCCGGGCCGGCGGCGAGCAGCTCGGCGGCGGTCGCGGTCGAGGGCAGCACGTGGGTCTCCACGCCGAGGGCGGCCAGGTGCCGCGGCGTCGCGGTCTTGATGCCCAGGTCGAGGGCTGCGATGGTGAACCGCTTCTCCCCCACCGCCGGCACCACGTAGGCCGCGGCGGTGCTCACCTGGGGGGCGAGGTCGGCGCCGGTCATCTCGTCGCCCGCGGTGACCTGGGCCAGCAGCTGCTCGGGGTCCAGGGTCTCGGTGCTGATGCCCACCCGCATCGCCCCGCGCTCGCGCAGGTGCCGGGTCAGCGCCCGGGTGTCGATGCCGCTGATGCCGACGACGCCCTGGGCGACCAGTTCGTCGTCCAGGGTGCCGGTGGCCCGCCAGTTGGCCGGCCGGCGGGCCGGGTCGCGCACCACGAAGCCGGCCACCCACATGCGCGAGGACTCGTCGTCCTCGGTGTTGACGCCGGTGTTGCCCACGTGCGGGGCGGTCATCACCACCACCTGGCGGTGGTAGCTGGGGTCGGTGAGCGTCTCCTGGTATCCGGTCATGCCGGTGGAGAACACCGCCTCGCCGATGGTGGTGCCGCGCGCGCCGTAGGCCTCGCCGCGGAACGTGCGCCCGTCCTCCAGGACGAGGATCGCCTCTGTCACTGCTGAGCCGGTCACTTCTGGGCCTCTCACTTCTGGGCAACCCCGTGCAGCACCGTCGCGGTGCCGCGCAGGAACGTGTGGACGACGCGGCCGGGCAGCTCCCGGCCCGCGTAGGGGCTGTTGCGGCTGCGGCTGGCCAGCGCGGCCGGGTCGACGACGGCGCGGGTCCCCGGGTCGACCAGGACCAGGTTGGCCGGCTCGCCGGGTGCGATCGGGCGGCCGTGCGCGGCGTCGCCCAGGCCGTCCAGCCGGCCGATGGCGGCCGGTCGCACCGACATCCGGTCCGCCACCCCGCGCCAGTCGAGCAGGCCGGTGGCCACCATCGTCTCGACGACCACCGACAGCGCCTGCTGCAGGCCGAGCATGCCGGGGCGGGCCGCGGCCCACTCCGACTCCTTGTCCTCCACGGCGTGCGGGGCGTGGTCGGTGGCGACCGCGTCGATGGTGCCGTCGGCCAGCCCGGCCCGCAGGGCCGCGACGTCACGGTGCGTGCGCAGCGGCGGGTTGACCTTGAACACCGGGTCGTAGGCGCCGGTGCGGACCCCGCCGTCGACCTCGCCCTCGACGCAGGCGTCGGTGAGCAGCAGGTGGTGCGGGGTGACCTCGGCGGTGACCCGCACACCGCGGGACTTGGCCCAGCGCAGCAGCTCCACCGAGCCGGCCGTGGAGACGTGGCAGACGTGCAGCCGCGCACCGACGTGCTCGGCGAGCAGCACGTCCCGGGCGATGATCGCCTCCTCGGCGACCGCCGGCCAGCCGGTCAGGCCCAGCCGCGCGGAGCGTTCGCCCTCGTGCATCTGGGCGCCCACGGTCAGCCGCGGCTCCTCCGCGTGCTGGGCGACGACCCCGTCGAAGGCCTTCACGTACTCCAGTGCCCGGCGCATCAGCGACGGGTCGGCGACGCAGTGCCCGTCGTCGGAGAACACCCGCACCCGGGCCGCCGAGTCGGCCATCGCACCGAGCTCGGCGAGCTGGGTGCCGGACAGCCCCACGGTCACCGCCCCCACCGGGACGACGTCGACCAGGCCCGCCTGCTGGCCCAGCCGCCACACCTGCTCCACCACGCCGGCGGTGTCGGCGACCGGGTCGGTGTTGGCCATCGCGTGCACCGCGGTGAACCCGCCGAGCGCGGCGGCCCGGCTGCCGGTCTCCACCGTCTCGGCGTCCTCCCGGCCCGGCTCGCGCAGGTGGGTGTGCAGGTCGACCAGCCCGGGCAGCAGCACCAGCCCGGAGGCGTCGAGCCGCTCGGCGCCGGGCACGGACAGCGACGCCCCGACCGTGGTGATCCGGCCGTCCTTCAGCACGACGTCCACCGGGTCCTCGCCGTACGGCCGGGCCCCGGTGATCAGCACACTCGTCATTCGGGAGCTCCTCCGAGCAGCAGGTACAGGACGGCCATGCGCACGCTGACGCCGTTGCCGACCTGCTCGACGATGGTGGAGCGGGCCGAGTCCGCGACGTCGGCGGCGATCTCCATGCCGCGGTTCATCGGCCCGGGGTGCATGACGATCGCGTCGTCGGACAGCGTCGCCATCCGGCGCGCGTCCAGCCCGTAGCGGCGGCTGTACTCCCGGGCGCTGGGGAAGAACGAGGCGTTCATCCGCTCCGCCTGCACGCGCAGCATCATCACCACGTCGGCCTCGGGCAGGGCGGCGTCCAGGTCGTAGCTGACCTGCACCGGCCAGGTCTCCACGCCCACCGGCAGCAGCGTCGGCGGGGCGACCAGCGTCACCTCGGCGCCGAGCGTGTGCAGCAGCCGCACGTTGGAGCGGGCCACCCGGCTGTGCAGCACGTCGCCGGTGATCACCACCCGGACGCCGTCGACGCGGCCCAGCCGGCGGCGGATCGTGTACGCGTCCAGCAGCGCCTGCGTGGGGTGCTCGTGCGTGCCGTCGCCGGCGTTGACCACGCTGCCGCGCACCCAGTGGGCCAGCCGGTGCGGGGCACCGGAGGCCCCGTGCCGGATGACGATCGCGTCGGCGCCCATCGCCTCCAGCGTCAGGGCGGTGTCCTTGAGGCTCTCGCCCTTGGAGACGCTGCTGCCCTTCGCGGCGAAGTTGATCACGTCCGCGGAGAGCCGCTTCGCGGCCAGCTCGAAGGAGATCCGGGTGCGGGTGGAGTCCTCGAAGAACAGGTTGACCACGGTGCGCCCGCGCAGCGTCGGGAGCTTCTTGACCTCCCGGCCGGCCAGCGCGGCGTCGATCTGCGCCGCGGTGTCCAGCACCAGCGTGGCGTCGGCGCGGTCCAGGTCGGCGGCCTCCAGCAGGTGCTGCCTCATGCCGGGGTGGGGTCGGGGGGCAGGGCCGGGAGCGCGGGCCCCTCGGTGACGGTGACGCCGTCCTCGCCGTCGACCTCGCTCAGGTGCACCGAGACCTTCTGGCTGCGCGCGGTCGGCACGTTCTTGCCCACCAGGTCCGCGCGGATCGGCAGCTCGCGGTGACCCCGGTCGACCAGCACCGCGAGCTGCACCGCCCGCGGGCGGCCCAGGTCGCGCAGCGCGTCCAGCGCGGCACGCACCGACCGGCCGGAGAACAGGACGTCGTCGACGAGCACGACCAGCCGGCCGTCGATGCCCGCCTCGGGCAGCAGCGTGGACTCCAGCGCGCGGACGCCGTGCATGCGCAGGTCGTCGCGGTACAGCGTGATGTCCACGGTGCCCACGTCGACGCGGGTGCCGGTGAACGCCTCGATCCGGGCGGCCAGCCGGCGGGCGAGCGGGGCGCCGCGGGTGGGGATGCCGATGAGCACCAGGCCGGACAGGCCACCGTCGGGGGCACCGGGGGTGGTGGCGGCCGCGCGCTCGATGAGCTGGTGGGCCATGCGGTCGACGCTGCGGGCGACGTCGTCGGCGCCCATCAGTGCGCTCGGGGCGGTCGGGTCGGGCTGCGCTGGGCTCTGGTCGGATGGCAGGGCCATCAGGCCTCCTTCCCCGCCTCACGGGACGGGTCGTTAAAGGAGCAGGTGATCCGCGGGGGAGGCTACTGCACACCTGCCGCCACCCCGCCGGGCGTCCGTACCCCCTAAGGGGTGGCCGCCTGTTGGTGACACTTCGTCTCACGTACTCTCCGTTACCAGGAACTCCCGTCCCTCCTGACAGTGAGTGAGCACGCACACCGATGAGCACCGACTACTCCAGGGCGCTGGGCGCCCGCCTCCGGGCCATCCGCAACCAGCAGGGCCTGTCCCTGCAGGGCGTGGAGGACAAGTCGCACGGCCGCTGGAAGGCCGTCGTCGTCGGCTCGTACGAGCGGGGAGACCGCGCGGTCACGGTGCAGCGGCTGTCCGAGCTGGCCGTGTTCTACGGGGTCCCGGTGGCCGAGCTGCTGCCCGACCCCCGCCCCAGCTCGGCGGTGACCAAGAACACCAAGATCGTGCTCAACCTGGAGTCGCTGGGCTCGCTGCCCGCCGACGAGGCCGGCCCGCTGGCCCGCTACGCCTCGACCATCCAGGCCCAGCGGCACGACTACAACGGCAAGGTGCTGTCGATCCGCGCCGAGGACCTGAAGTCGCTGGCGATCATCTACGACATGAGCCCCGACGAGCTCACCACCCGGCTGATCGAGTGGGGCGTGCTCTCCCCCGGCGCCGACGTCGCCTCCTACTTCGACGACGAGGACGACGCCCGCGACCGCCGCCGAGGGCCGCGCTAGCAGTCCGGGAGTCCGGGGAGCGGGGCCCGGAGGGTCCCCGACCCGGATATCCGAGCACGAGCCCGATCGAGTGGGGCCCGGAGGGTCCCGCGGGCTCAGCTCGTCGGGATCTCCGCGCGGACGATGGCGCCCAGCACGCCGTTGACGTAGGCCGGGGAGTCGTCGGTGGAGAGCAGCTTGGCGAGCTCCACCGCCTCGTCGATGACGACGGCGTCGGGCACGTCGTCCACCCAGAGCAGCTCGTAGACCGCCATACGCAGGATCGCGCGGTCGACGTCGGGCAGCCGGTCGATGGACCAGCCGCTGGCGTGGGTGTCGATCAGCTCGTCGATCCGGGCGGACTGGGCGTGCACGCCCTCCACCAGCCGGACGGCGTGGTCGGGCACCGGCGGCGTGGTGTCGGAGACCCGCTCGCGCAGCAGCTCCAGCGGGTCCCCACCGCGCAGGTCGGCCTCGTAGAGCACGTCGACGGCGCGCTTGCGCGCCTTGGAGCGAGCGGCCACGAGGTCAGCTGACCCGGCCGAGGTACCGGCCGTCGCGGGTGTCGACCTTGAGCTTCTCCCCGGTGGTGACGAACAGCGGCACCTGGATCTCCGCGCCGGTCTCCAGCGTGGCCGGCTTCGTGCCGCCGGTGGAGCGGTCGCCCTGCAGGCCCGGGTCGGTGTGCTGCACCACCAGCTCCATGGTGACCGGCAGCTCGACGTAGAGCGGGGTGCTCTCGTGCACCGCCACGGTGACCTCGGTGTTCTCCAGCAGGTAGTCCGCCCCGCTGCCGAGGGTGGCCGCGGACACCGGGATCTGGTCGAAGGTGTCGCCGTCCATGAAGACGTAGTCGGCGCCGTCCTTGTACAGGTAGGTCATGGTCCGCTTGTCCACGTTCGCCGTCTCGATCTTGAGCCCGGCGTTGAAGGTCTTGTCCACGACCTTCCCGGACAGCACGTTCTTCAGCGTGGTGCGCACGAAGGCACCGCCCTTGCCGGGCTTCACGTGCTGGAAGTCGGTGACGGTCCACAGCTGACCGTCCAGGTTGAGGACGATGCCGTTCTTGAGGTCGTTGGTGGTAGCCATCTAGAGAACCAGCAGATCCTTGCTCGTGAGGGTCAACAACTCGGGCGCGCCATCGGTGACGACGAGGGTGTCCTCGATCCGGACACCGCCGTGGCCGGCCAGGTACACCCCCGGCTCCACGGTGACGGCCATGCCGGCGGCCAGCTTACCGGCGCCGAGCGCCGAGATGCCGGGCGCCTCGTGGATCTCCAGGCCCACCCCGTGCCCCAGGCCGTGCAGGAAGTGCTCGCCGTGACCGGCGTCGACGATGACGTCGCGGGCCGCGGCGTCCACAGCGGTGACCTCGGCGCCCACCGCCAGCGCCGCCCGCCCGGCCGCCTGGGACTCGGCCACCAGCGTGTACACCTCGCGCTGCCAGTCCGCGGCATGGCCCAGCACCACGGTGCGGGTCATGTCGGAGTGGTAGCCGTCGACGGTCGCGCCGAAGTCGAGCTTGAGGAGGTCGCCGTGCCGCAGCACCGTCGCGTCGGGCCGGTGGTGCGGGATCGCCGAGTTCGCGCCGGTGGCCACGATCGTCTCGAACGACGGCGCCTGGGCGCCGAGCACCAGCATGCGGTGGTCCAGCTCCCGGCCCACGTCGAGCTCGGTGCGGCCCGGGCGCAGCGCACCCTCCGCGGCGAGCTCGGCCAGTGCCTGGTCGGCGACCGCGCACGCCTGCCGCAGCGCCGCCACCTCCGCCTCGTCCTTGACCGCGCGCAGCGCCTCCACCGCCCGGCGCACCGACTCCAGCCGCGGGGCGGCCGCGGCGCCGGAGGCCTCGGCGAGCACGCCCTCCAGCTGGTGCAGCCCGTCGACGGTGAGGTGGTGGGACTCGTAGCCGAGCACCGAGGCGCCACCGCGCACGGCGGCCCGGGCCAGCGCCGGCACCGTGCTGCGATCGATGACCGCCTCGACGTCGGGCACCTGCACGGCGGCCTGCGTGGTGTACCGGCCGTCGGTGCCGAGCAGGTCCGCGCCGCCGGTGCGCACCAGCAGGGCACCGTTGGAGCCGGTGAACCCGGTCAGGTAGCGCACGTTGAGCAGGTTCGTCACCAGGACGGCGTCCAGCCCGGCCGCCGCCGCGGTGGCCCGCAGCCGCTCCCGGCGTCCGGCGTGGTCCATGGTCACGGGCGGACCTCCGCGGCGATCCAGCGCAGCGCGAGCTCGTAGCCGCGCACCCCGAGCCCGGCGATCACCCCGGTGGCGACCGGGGAGACGTAGGAGTGGGCGCGGAAGGGCTCGCGGGCGTGCACGTTGCTGATGTGCACCTCGACCACCGGGGCCGTGGCGGCGGCCAGCGCGTCGCGCAGCACCACCGAGGTGTGCGTCCAGCCACCGGGGTTGACCACCACCGGGTCACCGGCGTCGGTGGCGGCGTGCACCCAGCCGAGCAGCTCGGCCTCCGAGTCGGTCTGGCGCACCTGAACGGGCACGCCCAGCTCGATCGCCACCGCCTCGATCATCTCGACCAGCTCGGCGTGCGTGGTGCTGCCGTAGACGGCCGGCTCGCGGGTGCCGAGCCGGCCGAGGTTGGCGCCGTTGAGCACCTGGATGGTCACGCGTGTGCTCCCGCCGGGGACGAGACCGCGTCCCAGGCCTGGGCGAGCCAGGCCGGGTCGGGGTCGGTGAGGATGCCCGGGCGGCCGAGTCCGTCCAGGACGACGAACCGCAGCGCGGCACCGCGGGCCTTCTTGTCGATGCGCATGACCGCCAGCAGGGCGTCCCAGTCGCCGCGGTACGTCGTCGGCAGGCCCATGGCGGCGATCAGCTCGCGGTGCCGGTCGGCGCCCGCGCGGTCCAGCCGGCCGGCAGCGGCACCCAGCTCGGCGGCGAACACCATGCCCACCGCGACCGCCTCGCCGTGCCGCCAGCCGAAGTCCTCCACCCGTTCCACGGCGTGGCCCAGGGTGTGCCCGTAGTTGAGGAACTCGCGCCGGCCGGTGTCGTAGAGGTCCTCGCCCACGGCATCGGCCTTGACCTGCACGGCGCGGGTGATCAGCTCGGCGGTGTCGCGGCGCCCGGTCGGGTCGGCCGCCAGCAGCTCCAGCACCTGCTGGTCGGCGATGAACCCGCACTTGACCACCTCGGCCAGCCCGGAGCGGAACTCCGGCTCGGACAGCCCGGCCAGCGCGTCGGTGTCGGCCAGCACCGCCGCGGGCGGGTGGAAGGCACCGACCAGGTTCTTGCCGGCCGCGGTGTTGATCCCGGTCTTGCCGCCCACCGCGGCGTCGACCATGCCCAGCAGGCTGGTCGGCACCTGGACCACGCGCACGCCGCGCAGCCAGGTGGCGGCCAGGAAGCCGGCCAGGTCGGTGACCGCTCCCCCACCCAGCCCGACGACGGCGTCGGAGCGGGTCAACCCGCGGCGGCCCAGCTCCTCCCACCCGGCGACGGCGACGGCGGCGTCCTTGGCGGCCTCGCCGTCCGGCACGACCAGCGGGTGCGCGTCGACCCCGACCTCGCGCAGGCGGGCGAGCGCGGCAGCGGCGGCGTCGGCCAGCGGCGGGCTGTGTACCACCACCGCCCGCGCGGTGCCGGCCAGCACGGAGCCCAGCTCGGCCTGCACGCCGGGGCCGATCACCACCTCGTACGGCGCAGCCCCGGCGACGGTGACCCGGTGGGCGTTCACCGCCGGCCCCGGTCCAGCTGGCCGTGCGGTGCCGGGTGCGCAGCGACGGCGGCGAGCACCTCGGCCACCACGTGGTCGACCGGGCGGTCGCCGGTGGGCACGGTGCGGGTGGCCACCTCGCGGTACAGCGGTGCGCGCTGCGCCAGCATGTGACGCAGCATCGCCCGCGGGTTGACCGCCAGCAGCGGCCGGTCCCGGTTGAGGCCCACCCGGGAGGCGGCCGAGGCGAGGTCGACGTCCAGCCAGACGACGGTGCCCCCGGCGCGGCCGTACGCGACCAGCAGCGCCCGGGTCGCGGCGCTGGTCACCGCGCCGCCGCCGAGGGCCAGCACGCCGTCGTGCTCGGCCAGCGCCGTGGCCACCGCCCGCTCCTCCAGGGCGCGGAAGTGCGGTTCGCCGGCGTTGACGAACAGGTCGCTGATCGTCGTCCCGGTCGCGGTCTCGACGTCGTGGTCGGTGTCCCGGAAGCCGACCTGGAGCCGGCGGGCGACCGCGCGGCCGACGGTGGTCTTGCCGGACGCGGGCGGGCCGACGACGACCAGCAGCGGCCCGGACCGGCCCGGGCCGTCGGGGTCGGCGGGCAGGTCGGTGCTCACCGGTAGCTGAGCGAGTCGAGGTAGCCGGCGACGTTGCGCCGGGTCTCGGCCACGGAGTCGCCACCGAACTTCTCCAGCGCCGCGTCGGCCAGCACCAGGGCCACCATCGCCTCCATGACGACGCTGCCGCGGGGCACGGCGCAGGCGTCGCTGCGCTGGTTGATGGCCACCGCTGCCTCGCCGGTGGCGGTGTCGATGGTGGCCAGCGCGCGGGGCACGGTGGAGATCGGCTTCATCGCCGCCCGCACGCGCAGCACCTCGCCGTTGGTCATGCCGCCTTCGATGCCGCCGGCCCGGTCGGTGGAGCGCTGCACGGTGCGCTGCCCGTCCACGGTGCCGGCCACGGTGATCTCGTCGTGGGCGACCGAGCCGCGCCGCCGGGCGGTCTCCAGGCCGTCGCCGACCTCGACGGCCTTGACCGACTGCACGCCCATCAGCGCCGCGGCGAGCCGGGAGTCCAGCCGCCGGTCCCAGTGCACGTGGCTGCCGAGGCCCGGCGGCAGGCCGTGCACCACGACCTCCACGACCCCGCCGAGGGTGTCCCCGGTCTTGCGGGCGTCGTCGATCTCGGCGGTCATCAGCCCGCTGGTGTCCGGGTCGGCGCAGCGCACCGGGTCCTCGTCGATGCGGGCGCCGTCGTCCGGGCCGGGGAGCACGCCGTCGGGCACCCGGACCGGGCCGATCGCCACGACGTGGCTGACCACCCGGACGTCGAGGGCCTGGCGCAGGAAGGCACTCGCGAAGACGCCGAGCGCGACCCGGGCGGCGGTCTCCCGGGCGCTGGCCCGCTCGAGCACCGGGCGGGCGTCGTCGAAGCCGTACTTCTGCATGCCGGCCAGGTCGGCGTGGCCCGGGCGCGGCCGGGTGAGCGGGGCGTTGCGGGCCTGCCCGGAGAGCACCTCGGCGTCCACCGGGTCCGCGGCCATCACGGTGGACCACTTGGGCCACTCGGTGTTGCCCACCTGGACCGCGATCGGCCCGCCCTGGGTGCGGCCGTGCCGCACACCGCCGGTGAGGGTGACCTCGTCGGTCTCGAAGCTCATCCGGGCGCCGCGGCCGTGGCCCAGCCGGCGTCGGGCGAGCTGGGCGTCGACGTCGGACGTCTGCACCTGCACCCCGGCCGGCAGGCCCTCCAGCACCGCGGTCAGCTGTTGACCGTGCGACTCCCCTGCGGTCAACCAGCGCAACATGCCGGGCATTCTGCCAGCCCCACCGCAGCCACTGCCCCGCACGGCCCCCTGCGCTCCCGGTGCGCAGAGCGCCGAGCCCCCGGCACCGGAGCTGCCGCGCTCCCGGTACAGACGGTGCCGCGCTTTCTGTACAGAAAGCGCGGCACTTTCTGTACAGAAAGTGCGACGCTCTCGGTACAGGAGGTGCGGCGCGGCGTCGGGTCAGGGTGGACCGGCGGCGGCGAGGGCGAGGGCGGCGCCGATCAGCAGGGGTGGGCCGAACGGGACGGCCGTGCGCCAGCCGGCCCGCCGGGTGGCCAGCAGCCCGAGGGAGAGCAGGGCGCCGACCAGCAGTCCGAGGAACACCCCGGCCAGCAGCACGTCCCAGCCACGCCAGCCCAGCACCGGGCCCAGCAGCCCGAGCAGCTTCGCGTCGCCCAGGCCGAGCCCCCGCGGGACCGCCAGCCACAGTGCCGCCGCACCGCCGGCGGCCACCGCACCGGCCAGCACCGCGCGCAGCACCGCCGGCCACTGCCCGGTCACCGCGCCGTCCAGCAGCAGCGCCCCGAGGACGACGAGGACGGCGGGGCCGGTCACCCGGTCGGGCAGCCGGTGCACCAGCAGGTCCACCCCGCCCAGCAGAACCGCGGCCGCCGCCGCCGCGACCACACCCACGGTCATCGGCCGGACGCCGGTCACCGCCACCGAACCGGCCATCGCCGCGGCGGCGAGCAGGCAGGTGGCCACCACGCGGCCGCGGGACGGGACGACGCCGGTGCCGCGCACCGTCGGGTCGGCGAGCGGGGGGTCGGTGACCGGAGCGTGACCGGCGCCCGGCGCACTGCCGGCCACCGGGGCGCGGTAGGTGTCGGCGAGCCGGAGCGTGAGGCCGGCGAGGGGGTGGCCGAGGGCGAGCCCGGCGACCGCCGCGGCGGCGGCCAGGACGGCGTGCACGGGCGCGGGCTCAGCGCGCGTCGAGCGCCGCGCGCATGGCGGCGATCGGCGCCGGGTGCCCGGTCATCAGTTCCACCTGGGCGGTGGCCTGCCAGAACAGCACGTCCAGGCCGCTGATCGCGACGCCGCCGGCCTCGTCGACCTGCCGGGCCAGCGGTGTCGGCCAGCCGGCGTACAGCACGTCCAGCACGATCTGCCCGTGCCGCCAGGGCAGCGCCGCCACGGTCTCCTGCCCGCCGGCCGGCACCGTGCTCACCACGACGGGAGCCGCGGTGCCCTCGGCGAGGTACCCGGCGCGAGCCGGCACGCCGAGGGTCTCCAGCACGTGCAGCACGCCGGCCGCGCGGGCCGGGTCGCGCACCAGCACGTCGACCCCGGTGGCACCCAGCGACGCCAGTGCCACGGCGGCCGCGGCCGCGGTGCCACCGGCACCCAGCACCGCCGCCTGCCCGACCTCCTCCACCCCGGCGACCTGCAGGGCGGTGCCGATGCCGAGCACGTCGGTGTTCTCCGCGCGCCAGCCCGAATCAGTGCGCACCAGGGTGTTGGCGGCGTGCAGCAGCCGGGGCAGCGGCTCGACCTGGTCGGCGACGTCCACGGCGGCCTGCTTGCAGGGCATGGTCACCGAGAAGCCACGCCACTCCGGGCCGAGGCCGGCCAGCAGCACCGGCAGGTCGTCGGCACCGATGTCCAGCGCGTCGTACTGCCAGTCGTCGAGCCCGAGCGCCGCGTAGGCGGCCCGGTGCAGCAGCGGGGACAGCGAGTGCGACACCGGCCGGCCGAGCACGGCGGCCCTCATCCGCCGGGGTTGTCCCGCAGCCACTGCTGGAACAGCAGCACGTTGGCCGCGTGCTCCTCCGCGGTGTCGGCGAACCGGGTCTCGCCGGTGTCGGGGTTGACGACGACGAAGAACAGCCACGAGCCCGGCGTCGGGTTCAGCGTGGCGCGCAGCGCGTCCTCACCGGGGCTGTCGATCGCACCGGGAGGCAGGCCGGGGTTGGCGTAGGTGTTGTACGGAGAGGGGTTCAGCCGGTCCTGCGGCGTGGTGGTGAGCCCGCTCTTGCCGTTGGCGTAGTTCACCGTGGTGTCGAACTGCAGGGGCATGCCCTGCTGCAGCCGGTTGTCGATCACCCGGGCCACCTTGCCCATGTCCTCCGCGGAGCCGGCCTCGGCCTGGGCCAGGCTGGCCTTGGTGACCACGGTGAGCCGCTGGTCGACCGGGACCTGGAGCTCGTCCAGCGCCTGCACGGCGCGGGTCACCATGTCACCGAGCATCGCGGCCGGCTGCTCGTCGAGGTCGAAGGTGTACGTGGCCGGGAAGAGGAAGCCCTCCAGCAGCCCGTTGGCGTAGGGCGGCAGCCCCAGCGCGGCGGGGTCGGCGGCCGCGGCGGTGAACTGCTCGACCGGGATCTGCGTCGCCTCGCTCAGCGTCTGGAACGTCTGGGCGACGGTGAGGCCCTCGCGCACGGTGACCCCGAAGGACAGCTTGGATTCCGGCTGCAGCAGCCGGTCCAGCGCCGCCTGCCCGCTCATCTGCAGCTGCATGCTGTAGACGCCGGGCTGGATGCCGGTCGCCGCCGGGTCGGCCGCGGCGGCGTCGGTGAACGGCGGGACGGACGCGATCACGTCGGCGGCGACCAGCGTGCGGCCGATCTGCCGGAGGTTGTCCCCCGGGTTGATCCGCACCTTCACCTCACCGGACCCGGCGCCGGCGTAGTCCTCGGCCACCGGGTTGATCTGGGCGATGAGCGCGCGGCCGCCGTAGAAGACACCGGCCACCAGGCCGGCCAGCACGACCAGCGACAGCAGCACCGCGATCGGCCGGCGCTTGCGCCGGCCACCCCCGCCGCCGCCACCACGACCGCCCCGGCCACCGCCCCCGCCGCCCCCGCCGGCGCCGACGACCTCCAGGCCACCGGTCTCGTCCAGGTCGTGCAGGGAGTAGCCGTCGGTCTCGTCGGGGTGGTGGTCGTCGTGCTGGTCGTCGTGCGCGTCGTCGTCGCGGGAGTGCCGGTACTCGAGCTGGCGGGTGGGCACCTGGCGACCCGCCGCCGGGGTACCGGCGCGCAGCGGACCGGGCGCGGGCTCGTCGTCGAGCCAGGCCGCGGTGTCCTGCTCGTGGTCGTCCGGCGCGCCGGAGGGGTCCCGGCGGCCACGATCGCCCTCCCACCTGCCGGCGTCGACGAGCGCGACGGCCGGGGCGGGGGCGTGGGTCGTGACGGGGACATGGGTCGTGACGGGGGCATGGGGTGCGGCAGGAGCAGGGGGTGCGGCGGTGTCGCGGGGCGCGGCGGACCGGCCCGCGTCCGGTGGCAGCACCCGGCGCTGCTCGAGGGTCGGGGCCACCGGTGGCAGCACGACGGTCTCCGAGCCCGGGTCGACGTCCCCGCCGTCGGCGGCCAGGGGGCCGGCCGCGGACGGGCCGGCGGACGGGCGACCGGCCGGGGCGGGACCGGCGGCGCGAGGGTGACCCGCGCTCAGGGGGTGGCCCTCGCCGGTGCCGGCGGCGGGGCGCTGGGAGCGCCGCTGGGCCAGCGTGCGCGCCATGCTCGCCTTGGGCAGGCCACCGGGCATCCGCCGCTGGCGGCCGGTGGTGCGCAGCCCCGCGGTGCCGGTCGCCCGGTCCTCTGCGGCACCGTCGCCGGGCTGCACGCCGGAGGGCAGCCAGCTGAACGGACCGGTCGAGCTGCCGGTCTCCTCCGGTTCGGGCGAGGAGTGGCGACCGCCGCCCCGTCCGGCGCTCACGATCGGCGCCGCCCGGCGTCCAGGTGCGATTGGAGGATCACCACGGCCGCCGCCTGGTCGATCACCGCCCGCTGGTCGCGGCTGCGGATGCCGCCGGCACGCAGGTGACTTGCTGCGGTCACGGTGGAGAGCCTTTCGTCGATGAGAACGACCGGCACGCCGTCCAGCCGGCCTGCCAGTGCGCGAGCGTATGTCGCAGCGTCCTGCGCCGACGCCCCCGACGCACCCGAGAGGTGCCGCGGGTCCCCCACGACCACCTCCAGCACCTCGTGTTCCGTCACGAGCCCGGCGAGCCGGTCCAGGTCGGCGCCGTTCCTGGCCCGCTGCAGGGTGACCAGGGGGCTGGCCAGCATGCCGGTAGCGTCCGACATCGCGACGCCGACCCGCACCGTGCCCACGTCGACCCCCAGCCGGCGGCCGGGCACCCACGCGGCGCCCGCGCCGGCCTGCACCGGCGCGGGCTCAGGCACCGTGGCCGCCGTCGTCGGCCGGGGGTTCCACCGAGGAGCTGGTGCGCCTCGGGTCGTCCGGGCCCGGCACGCGGGGCGGGTACTCGCTGAGGTACAGCCGGCCCGTCTCGTCCGGCTCGGGGTCCCGCGGCTGGGGCCGGGCCGGCGGCGCGGGCGGCGGGGACGGCGGCGGCCAGGGCACCTGCTCGGTGCGGTGCTGAGCGCCGGCCGGCGGAGCCGGGGGCCGGACGGCCGGCCCGTGGGTGGTCGGCGTCTGTGTGGTCGGGGTGGGGGCGGCCGCGGGTGCCGAGCGCGGGTCCAGCGGCGGCAGCGGCCAGGGCACCTGCTCGGTGCGGTGCTGCGCGCCCGCCTCCGGCGCCCCGCCGGCCCGCTCCCGGGCCTCGCGTTCCCGCGCGGCCCGGGCCCGCGCCTCCCGGTCCCGGGCGGCCTGCTCGCGGCCGGCCCGTTCGCTGGCCGCCCGGTCGCGGGCCGCGCGTGCCCGTTCCTCCTCGTGCCGGCTCATGCCCCCGCCGCCCCGATCGCCTCGACCCCGGCGGCGAGCGCCGCGGGGATGCCTGCGGGGTCGGTGCCGCCGCCCTGCGCGACGTCCGCCTTCCCCCCGCCCCGGCCACCGACGGGGACCGCGGCGGCGCGCAGCACGGTGTTCGCCGACAGCCCGCGCTGCTGGGCCAGCGGGGTGACCGCGGCGACCAGCGCCACCTTGCCGCCGGCCTCGGAGGCCAGCAGGACCACACCGGGCCGCTCGGCCGGCAGCCGGCCGCGCACGTCCAGGGCCAGCGTGCGCAGGTCGCCGGCGGCGAGCCCGGCCGGGGAGCCGGTCACCACCTGCACACCGGACACGTCCCGGGCGGCCGCGGCCAGCTCACCGGCGACGGCCAGGGTCTGCTGCCCCCGCAGCTCGGCGAGCTCCCGGTCCACGTCGCGCAACCGGGACAGCATCCCGGAGACCCGCTCGACCAGACCGTCCTGCGGCGTCTTGAGCAGGTCGGCCAGCTGGCGCACCAGGTCGCGCTCGCGGGCCAGGTAGCGGAAGCCCTCCAGACCGACGACGGCCTCCACGCGGCGCACCCCGGAGCCCACCGAGGACTCCCCGGTCAGCGCCAGCGTGCCGATCTGGGCGCTGCCGCGCACGTGCGTGCCACCGCAGAGCTCCCGCGACCAGGGACCGCCGATCTCGACGACGCGCACCTGCTCACCGTAGGTCTCCCCGAACAGGGCCAGCGCGCCGAACTCGCGGGCCTCGGGCAGCGTCATCTGCAGGGCACGGACGGCGTGGTCGGCCCGGACGGCGGCGTTGGCGACGTCCTCGACGTCGTGCCGCTGCTCCGGGTCCAGCGCGCCCTGCCAGGCGAAGTCCAGGCGCAGGTAGCCGGGCCGGTTGTAGGAGCCGCTCTGCAGTGCCTGCGGGCCGAGCACCTGGCGCAGCGCGGCGTGCACCACGTGGGTGCCCGAGTGCGCCTGGCAGGCGCTGCGCCGCCACTCCTCGTCCACCTCGGCGGTCAGCTCGACACCCGGGCGGAGCTCACCCTCGAGCACCCGCACCTGGTGGGCGACCAGGCCCTTGACCGGGCGCTGCACGTCGAGCACCTCGGCGCGGCCGCCGTCCCAGACCAGCTCGCCGGCGTCGGCGACCTGGCCACCGGACTCGGCGTAGAACGGCGTGCGGTCCAGCACGACGCGGCTGACCCCGCCCGGCGTCACGACCGCGTCGGAGCCGTCGTCGCCGACGACGCCCAGCACCCGGGAGTCGGTGCGCAGCGTCTCGTAGGCCTGCCAGTCGGTGGGGCCGTGCTGCTCGAGCAGCCGCCCGTAGACGGCCACGTCGACCGAGCCCGCGCGCTTGGCCCGGGAGTCGGCCCGGGCCCGCGCGCGCTGCTCGGCCATCAGCGCGCGGAACCCGGCCTCGTCGACGGTGACGCCCTGCTCGGCGGCCATCTCCAGCGTGACGTCGATCGGGAAGCCGTAGGTGTCGTGCAGGCTGAAGGCCTGCTCGCCGCTCAGCGCGGGGGTGCCGGACTCCTTGGCGCGCCGCACCTCGGTGTCGAACAGCGCGGTGCCGGCCACCAGGGTGCGCCGGAAGGCCTCCTCCTCGGCGTAGGCGACCCGCGAGATGCGCTCGAAATCGGTGACCAGCTCGGGGTAGCTGGCGCTCATCGCGTCCCGGGAGACCGGCAGCAGCAGCGGCAGGCTGGCGTCCTCCACACCGAGCAGCTTCATCGAGCGCACCGCGCGGCGCAGCAGCCGGCGCAGGATGTAGCCGCGGCCCTCGTTGCCCGGGGTGATGCCGTCGCTGATCAGCATCATCCCGCTGCGCACGTGGTCGGCCACGACCCGCAGGCGCACGTCGGCGTCACGGTCGGCGCCGTAGGTGACCCCGGCGAGCTCGGCGGCCCGGTGCAGCACCGGGGCGACCTCGTCGATCTCGTACATGTTCTCGACGCCCTGCAGCAGGAAGGCCACCCGCTCCAGGCCCATGCCGGTGTCGATGTTCTTCTTCGGCAGCTCACCCAGGATCGGGAAGTCCTTGCCCTCCCCCGGGCCGCGCTCGTACTGCATGAAGACGAGGTTCCAGATCTCCAGGAACCGGTCGCCGGTCGGGTCGCCCTCCGGCCCGCCGTCCGGGCCGTAGGCCGGGCCGCGGTCGTAGTGGATCTCCGAGCAGGGGCCGGCCGGGCCCGGTGCGCCGGTGTGCCAGTAGTTGTCCTCCTTGCCGCGGCGCTGGATGCGCTCGGCCGGCACGAAGGTCTCCCACGCGCGGAAGGCCTCGTCGTCGTCCAGGTACACGGTCGGCCAGATGCGCTCGGGGTCCAGCCCCAGCCCACCGTCGTCCACGCTGCCGGTGACCAGCTCCCAGGCGAGCCGGATGGCGTCGTCCTTGAAGTAGTCGCCGAAGCTGAAGTTGCCGTTCATCTGGAAGAAGGTGCCGTGCCGGGTGGTCTTGCCGACCTCCTCGATGTCGAGGGTCCGCACGCACTTCTGCACGCTGGTCGCCCGCGGGTAGGGCGCCGGCTCCCGGCCGGTCAGGTACGGGATGAACGGCACCATCCCGGCCACGGTGAACAGCAGGGACGGGTCCGGGGACACCAGCGAGGCGCTGGGGACGACGGTGTGCCCCCGCTTCTCGAAGTGCTCCAGGAAGCGGCGGCGGATCTCGGCGGTCTGCATCTCGGCTCAGTTCGTCGCTGGAGGGCGGTCCCGTGGGGCGGGCCGGTGGGCCCGGCGACCCCCGGGCGGGTCGGGCTGGTGCGGGTCGTGCGGGTGGCCGGTGCGGGTCGGGCGGGCGTCCGGGCCGGTGCGGTCGTGCGGGTGGCCGGGCCGGTGCCGCCCGGCACGCCGGCGGGCTCGGGGAGCCCGGTGGCTCAGCTGTCGGCGGCGTGCGCCCCGCGGCGCAGCGCGGCCGGGCCGCCCGGGGCCGCCTCGTCGCGGGTGGGCAGCGGGGCGTCCAGGCCGGTGCCGGCCCGCAGCTCATCCTCGCGGTCGGCGGCCGCGGCGCGCACGTCGGCACCGAAGTCGGCGATGGCCTCGCCGAGCTCGCGCAGCCCGTCGGCCAGCTGCCCGGCGATGCTCTGCGGGGTGAGCCGGTCGGCGGCCGCGGTCAGCTTGCGCACCACCAGCGCGCCGATGGTCACGCCCATGGCGAGCCAGAACAGCCGGCGCATCAGGCGGCCCGCCGCGACGCGCGACGCGAGCGGCGCTCGTCCTTCGCCGACCGCGCGGCCGACGCCTGCGCGGCGCCCTCGCGCTTCTTCTTCGCCGCGGTGCGCACGCCGTAGCTGAAGGCGGCCACCTTGATCAGCGGGCTGCCCAGCGTGGCGGCGAACACGCTGGTCAGCGCGGCGACGTTGCTGGACACGTTCTCGGCGTTGCCGGTGATGCCGTCGACCCGCTCGAGGTTGGAGTTCACCTGCGCGACGGTGGTCGAGGCCTGGCTCAGGATCGGCTGCGACTGCTCGCGGACCTGACGGATGGTGAGCGTCGTCTCGTCGAGGGTGCGGCCCAGCTTGAGCAGCGGCACGGCGATCACCGCCACCAGGACCAGGAAAACGAGGACTGCGACCAGCCCGATGATCTCTCCTGCGGACACGCGGTCCCTCTCATCTGCATCGTCGTGGGTCTGGTGTGCCGACCCCGGTCTGCCACAGGGCCCCGATCACCCTAGCCGCGACGTCGGACGATCGCCCGGAGCTTGCCGAGCCGGGCGCCGAGGCCCGCCTCCACCCCGCGCGCCGTGGGGCGGTAGTAGTCCCGCCCGACCAGCGCGTCCGGCGGGTACTGCTGCGGCAGCACGCCGTCGGGGTGGTCGTGCGGGTAGCGGTAGGTGGCGCCGTGACCCAGCTTCCGGGCCCCGGCGTAGTGCGCGTCGCGCAGGCCCGCCGGCACCGGGCCGGCCAGCCCCGCCCGCACGTCGGCGACCGACTCGCCGATGGCCACGGTGAGCGCGTTCGACTTGGGCGCGGTGGCCAGGTGCACCACCGCCTGGGCCAGCGCGAAGTGCCCCTCCGGCATCCCGATGAACGCCACTGCGTCGGCCGCGGCGACCGCGGTGAGCAGCGCGGTGGGGTCGGCCATGCCGACGTCCTCGCTGGCCGCGATCACCAGCCGCCGGGCGACGAACCGGGGGTCTTCCCCCGCCTCGACCATCCGCGCCAGGTAGTGCAGCGCCGCGTCGACGTCGCTGCCCCGGATCGACTTGATCAGCGCGCTGGCCACGTCGTAGTGCTGGTCGCCCTGCCGGTCGTAGCGCACCGCCGCCTGGGCGACCGCGGTCTCCAGCGTGGCCAGGTCGAGCACGTCGCCGCCCGCGGCCCGGGCCGCCCCCGCGCCGGACTCCAGCGCGGTGAGCGCCTTGCGCGCGTCACCGCCGGCCACCCGCAGCAGGTGCTCCTCGGCGTCGGCGGTGAGCGTCACCGCGCCGTCCAGCCCGCGGTCGCTGGCCAGCGCCCGGCGCAGCACCGCCCGGACGTCGTCGTCGGCCAGCGGTTGCAGGGCGAGCACCAGCGACCGGGAGAGCAGCGGGGAGACGACGGAGAAGAACGGGTTCTCGGTGGTGGCGGCGATCAGGCTGACGATCCGGTCCTCCACCGCCGACAGCAGCGAGTCCTGCTGGGTCTTGGAGAACCGGTGCACCTCGTCGATGAACAGCACGGTGCGCCGGCCGGCGTGGGTGAGCTCGCGCTTGGCCTGCGCGATGACCGCCCGCACCTCCTTCACCCCGGCGTCCAGCGCGGACAGCTGCACGAAGGAGCGCTCGGTGGCCAGGGAGATGACGTGCGCCAGCGAAGTCTTGCCGGTGCCGGGCGGGCCGTAGAGCACCAGCGACATCGGTTCGTCGGCCTCGACCAGCCGGCGCAGCGGCGCCCGGGGGCCGAGCAGGTGCTGCTGGCCGACCACCTCGTCGAGGCTCCGCGGCCGCATCCGCACCGCCAGCGGGGCGGACGGGTCGAAGGCGGGGGCGGCCCCGGGGTCGCCGTCGGGCGCGGTGTCGAAGAGAGTGGTGTCGCCCGCCGTCACGACGGCGACGCTACCCGCGGGGGACGACGTCCCCCGCCCGTCCCGTGAGGAGAACCGCCGTGCAGCAGCGCACCATCGGCAACGAGACCGTCGGCCGGGTCCAGGTCGGCGCGATCGGCATGGGCGTCATGCCGCTGTCGACCAAGGACCCCCGGCCCTCGGCCGACGAGGCGGTCGGCGTGGTGCACGCCGCGCTGGACGCCGGGGTCACGCTGTTCGACACCGCCGACGCGTACTCCTACGACGAGGCCGAGTTCGGGCACAACGAGCTGCTGCTGGCCCGCGCGCTGGCCGGCCGCGGCGATGACGTGCTGGTGGCCACCAAGGGCGGGCACACCCGCAGCGGCACCGAGTGGGGCGTGGACGGCTCCGCGGCCTACCTGCGGCATGCCGTGGACGGCTCCCTGCAGCGGCTCGGCGTCGAGGCGATCGGGCTGTACCAGTACCACCGGCCCGACCCGGCGACGCCGTGGGCCGACGTGATGGGCACGCTGCGCGAGCTGTACGACGCCGGCAAGGTGCGCATGGTCGGCATCTCCAACGCCGACGTCGGCCAGATCGACGTGGCCCGCGAGATCGTCGGCGACGCCCTGGTCAGCGTGCAGAACCAGTTCTCGCCGGCCTGGAACTCCTCGCTGGACGAGCTGCGGCACTGCGCCGCCCACGGCCTGGCCTGGCTGCCGTGGAGCCCGTTCGGCGGGGTGTCGGCGGCGCCGTCGCTGGGCTCGTCGGCCGGTGAGTTCAGCGCGGTCGCCGGCGAGCTCGGCGTGTCGGTCTACCAGGTCACGCTGGCCTGGCACCTGGCCCAGGCCGACGTGGTGCTGCCGATCCCCGGCGCCTCCCGCGCGGACTCCATCCGCGACTCCGCCGCCGCCGCCGACCTGACCCTCACCGAGGACCACAAGCGCCGCCTCGACACCTGCCTCACCCCCTGACCCCCACCCCCGACCCCCGACCCCCGACCCCTGACCCCTGACCCCCGCGGGCGCCGATCGCCCCGCCTGTCGATCATCGCCTCGTGGTCGTCCGGCACGCGGTGCCACGGCGCGTCGCACCGCCACGAGACGATGATCGACGACGGGGGACGGCGACGGGTGAGGCCTGTCCACAGGTGGGTGGGGTGTCCACAGGAGCGATTGCAGCCGGCTCGTCGGGCGGTCGCGGCGGCAGGGTCCGGGCATGGAGTCACCACGCCCGTGGTCGGCCGCCGCAGCTCGCGCAGCCGGGACGAGCCGGAGCCGGCGACGCGGGATCGAGCACGTCCGGCTGGCGCACGACGTCCGGGTCCCGCTCACCGACGCCGTCGACCGGGTGGAGCTGCTCGGCCTGCTCGCGTCGGCGCTGCCGGCGGACGCGGCGTTCAGTCACGACACCGCTGCGGCGCTGCTCGGCGCCCCGGTCGACCTGCCCGCGCGGCCGCAGATCGCACTGACCCCTCGCCGGGTGCTGCCCCAGCACGGCTGGGTGGACGTGCACGCCCGCGCGTTGACCGACGTCGACGTCGTGGCCGCCGGGGGGCTGCGCGTGACGTCGGGGGCGCAGACCTTCCTGGACCTGGCGGCACGGCTGCCCGCCGCGGAGCTCACCGCCGTCGGTGACGCGCTCATGCGACGCGGACACCTCACCGCCGACCACCTCACCGAACGGCTGATGCGGGCCGGCCGGGTCCGTGGTGTGGTGCGGGCCCGCGCGGTGGCACCGCTGCTGACCCCGCTCGCGCAGTCCCGGCCGGAGAGCCTCATGCGCTACTGGCTGCTCGCCAGCGACCTGCCCACCCCGGAGCCCCAGGTCCCGGTGCACGACCGCTCCGGCCGGGTCGTGGCCCACGGTGACCTCGGCTACCGCGAGTGGCGGACCTTGCTGGAGTACGAGGGCCGCCAGCACGCCGACGCCGAGCAGTTCGACCGCGACGTGGACCGGTACTCGCTCATGGCCACCGGCGACTGGCTCGTGCTCCGCTTCTCCCGGCGGCACCTGCGCGGCCCGCACGTGGTCGTCGCCCGCACCCGCGCCGTCCTGCTCAACCGCGGCTGGCGCCCCGGCCCGCCGAGTTGATCATCGGCACGTGGTCGCTCGACACACCGTGCGCCGGCGTGTCGAGCCACCAGATGGCGATGGTCAACGGGTCGGCGGGGTGGGGGGCGCCGAGCTCGGCGAGCAGCGCGGAGACGTGCGACGTCACCGTCCGCTCCCGCATCCGCAGCTCGGCGTTGTTCGCGCCGCGGCACACCAGCCGCAGCACGTCGGTCTCCCGGGGCGTCAGCCGGGCCAGGACCCGGCGCCGAGGCCGCGCGGGCTCAGGTCGCGTGCAGCTCCACCGCGCCGGTCGACACGTCGTACACCCCGCCGACGACGGGCATGTCGGCCGGCAGGTAGGGGCTGCTGCGGATCCGCTGCACGTCGTGGGCGAGGGTGGCCTGCTGGTCGTCGATGGTCTGGAAGTCGACGCTGCGGCTGTCCACGCCGGACCGCTCCCGGATCGTGGCGTGCACCTTCTCGTCGGTGGCCTTGGCCATCCCGCAGTCGGTGTGCGCGAGCACCATCACCCGCTCGACGCCGAGCAGGTGGTGGGCGAGCACCAGGCTGCGCAGCACGTCGTCGGTCACCCGGGCGCCGGCGGTGCGCAGGATCTTGGCGTCACCGGCGTGCAGGCCGAGCAGCCCCAGCGGGTCGATCCGCGAGTCCATGCAGGTCACCAGGGCCAGCCCCTTGGCCGCCCGGCCGGGCAGCCCGGCGTCGGTGAAGGTGCGCTGGTACTGCTGGTTGGCGCTGAGCACGTCGTCGAAGGCGTCCATGACCGGTGATGATGGCCGATGGACGCCCCGGACGGAACGTGACCCCGCTCGCCCGGAGGAGAGCGGCCCGCCCCCCGCGTGCCCGGAGCTCAGGCGGGGGCCGGGGGCTCGGCGACGTGGTCGATCCCGGCCTCGACGCGCTGGGCATCGGAGATCGGCGTCGGGGCGCCGGTCAGCGGGTCGTAGCCGGCACCGGTCTTCGGGAAGGCGATGACCTCGCGGATGGAGTCGACGCCGGCCAGCAGCGCGGTCAGCCGGTCCCAGCCCAGGGCCGCGCCGGCGTGCGGCGGCGGCCCGTAGGCGAAGGCCTCGAGGAAGAAGCCGAAGCGGTCGCGCGCCTCCTCGGTCGACATCCCGAGGGTCTCGAACACCTTCTCCTGCAGCGCCGCGTCGTAGATGCGGACCGAGCCGCTCATCACCTCGTTGCCGTTGATGACCATGTCGTAGGCGTCGGACAGCGCGGCGCCCTTGTCCTCGGCGAACCGGTCGCGCCACTCGGGGGTGGGCGAGGTGAAGGGGTGGTGCATGAACGTCCACGACCCGTCCTCGGACTCCTCGAACATCGGGAAGTCCACGACGAACAGGAACGACCACGAGCCGGGCGTGATCAGCTCCAGGCGCCTGGCGATCTCGTTGCGGGCCGCACCCAGCAGCTCCTGCGCACCCCGGCGGGCCCCGGCGGCGAAGAACACGCAGTCACCGGGTGCGGCGCCGACGGCCTCGACCAGGCCGGCGCGCTCGGCGTCGGAGATGTTCTTGGTGACCGGCCCGCCCAGGGTGCCGTCCTCGGCGACGGTCACGTAGGCCAGCCCGCGGGCGCCCCTGGACTTGGCCCAGTCCTGCCAGGCGTCGAAGGCCCGGCGGGGCTGCGCGGCACCACCGGGCATCACGACCGCGCCGACGTAGGGCGCCTGGAACACCCGGAACGGGGTGTCGGCGAAGAACGAGGTCAGCTCGGTGAGCTCCACGCCGAAGCGCAGGTCGGGCTTGTCGGAGCCGAAGCGGTCCATCGCCTCCCGGTAGGTCATCCGCGGGATCTCCGGGACCTCGTAGGACGCCAGCTCCCGCCACAGCGCCCGGACGACGTCCTCGGCGATCGCGAGCACGTCGTCGCGCTCGACGAAGCTCATCTCGAAGTCCAGCTGGGTGAACTCCGGCTGCCGGTCGGCGCGGAAGTCCTCGTCCCGGAAGCAGCGGGCGATCTGGTAGTAGCGCTCCAGGCCACCGATCATCAGCAGCTGCTTGAACAGCTGCGGCGACTGCGGCAGCGCGTACCAGCTGCCGGGCTGCAGCCGCACCGGGACGACGAAGTCGCGGGCGCCCTCGGGCGTGGAGCGGGTCAGCGACGGCGTCTCGACCTCGACGAAGCCGTGCCCGGCCATGACGCCGCGGGCGACGCGGTTGAGCTCGCTGCGCAGCCGGATCGCCGCCGCGGGGCCCTGCCGGCGCAGGTCGAGGTAGCGGTACTTGTAGCGCACGTCGTCCCCGGCCGGCTGGGCCGTCTCGATGGGGAACGGCAGCGGCGCGGCGGCGGACAGCACCCGCAGCTCGGCGGCGGCGACCTCGATCTCCCCCGAGGGCAGGTCGGGGTTCTCGTTGCCGGCCGGGCGGCGCTGCACCTCACCGGTGACGAGCACGCAGTACTCGGCACGCAGCGCGTGCGCGTCGGACTCCCGCACCACCACCTGGGCGTAGCCCGAGGCGTCGCGCAGGTCGAGGAAGACCACCCCGCCGTGGTCGCGGCGGCGGGCCACCCAGCCGGCGAGGGTGACGGTGGAGCCGGCGTCGGCGGCCCGGAGGGTGCCGGCGTCGTGGGTGCGGAGCACGGAGGAGCCTTTCGAGACAGGGCGGGCGGCAGGGAGGGGGCCGGAGGTCACCAGCGGTCGTGCACGTGCGCGCGGATGCGCTCGTCGTACACCCGCTCCAGGTCGGCGAGCTGCGCCGCGGTCAGCGCCGGCAGGCCGGCCGCCGAGACGTTGCCCAGCGCCTGCTGCACGGTGCGGGCACCGGGGATGACGGCGGTGACGCCGGGCTGGTCGATCACCCAGCGCAGCGAGAACGCGGCGGTGCTGAGGTCCGGGCCGGCGATCTCGGCGACCTCGCGGGCGGCGGCGACGCCCACCTCGAAAGGCACCCCGGAGAACGTCTCGCCGACGTCGAAGGCCTCGCCGTTGCGGTTGTAGGTGCGGTGGTCGTCGGCACCGAAGGTGGTCGACTCGTCGTACTTGCCGCTCAGCAGGCCGCTGGCCAGCGGCACCCGGGCCAGGATGCCGACCTGCGCCGCGGCCGCGGCGGGCAGCAGTTCCTCCAGCGGCTTGCGGCGGAACACGTTGAGGATGACCTGGATCGACTGCACACCGGGGTGCTGCAGCGCGGTCAGGCCCTCGGCCACCGTCTCCACCGAGACGCCGTAGCCGGCGATCGCCTCCTCGGCGACCAGCGCGTCCAGGGTGTCGTACACCCGCTGGTCGCTGTAGACCGCAGGCGGCGGGCAGTGCAGCTGCACCAGGTCCAGGGTGTCCACCCCGAGGTTCTGCCGGGAGCGGTCCACCCAGGCGCGCAGGTTCTCCGGTGTGTAGGTGGCGGCCTCGAACGGGTCCGCGCGCCGGCCGGCCTTGGTGGCCACGAACGGCCGGTCCCCGCGGGCGGCCAGGCAGCGCCGGATGCGCTGCTCGGACACGCCGTCGCCGTAGACGTCGGCGGTGTCCAGCAGGGTGACCCCGGCGTCCAGGGCGGCGTCGAGCAGCTCGGCGGCGGCCTCGTCGGACACCTCGCCCCAGTCGGCGCCCAGCTGCCAGGTGCCGAGGCCGACGACGGACACGTCGGCACCGGTCCGGCCCAGGGGCCGGGTCTCCATCGGCGTCACGGAAGCAGTCATGGGCCCACCGTGTCACGGACCACCGACAGCAGCTCGCCGAGGGGCACAGCGGTCTGCTCCTGGCTGCGCAGGTCCTTGAGCTGCGCCACCCCGGCGGCGAGGTCCCGGTCGCCGACGACCACTGCGTGCGTGGCCCCGGACCGGTCGGCGGCCTTCATCGCGCCCTTGAGCCCCCGGTCGCCGTAGACGGTGTCGGCGGCGACCCCGGCCTCGCGCAGCTGCCCGACGAACCGGACGGCGAAGCGCTTGGCCTCGGCCCCCAGCGGGACGACGAAGGCCCGCACCCCGGCCGCGACGGCGACGTCCAGGCCCTCGGCCTGCACCGCGAGCAGCGTGCGGTCCACGCCCATCGCCCAGCCGATGCCGGGCAGGTCGGGGCCGCCCAGGGCCGCGGACAACCCGGCGTAGCCACCGCCACCGCCGATCGCCGACTGCGCACCCAGGCCGCCGTGCACGAACTCGAAGGTGGTCTTCGTGTAGTAGTCCAGCCCGCGCACCAGCCGGGGCGCCTCCACCCAGGCCACGCCGAGGTCGGTGAGGTGCTGCCGGACGGCGTCGTGGTGGGCCCGGGCGGAGTCCGACAGGTGGTCGACCATCAGCGGGGCGTCGGTGAGCTGGGCCTGCACCTCGGGCCGCTTGTCGTCCAGCACCCGCAGCGGGTTGATCTCCGCCCGGCGCCGGGTGTCCTCGTCCAGGTCCAGCCGGGCGAGGAACGCGGTGAGCAGCTCGCGGTACTGCGGGCGGCAGGTGGAGTCGCCCAGCGAGGTCAGCTGCAGCTGCCAGTCGGTCAGCCCCAGGTCGCGGAAGCCCTGCACGCCCAGGGCGACCACCTCGGCGTCCAGCGCCGGGTCGTCGACGCCGAGGGCCTCGCAGTCGACCTGGGTGAAGTGCCGGAAGCGGCCGGCCTGGGGCCGCTCGTAGCGGAACGCCGAGCCGACGGTCCACAGCTTCACCGGCAGGCCGCCGGTGTGCAGGCGGTGCTCGATGAAGGCCCGCATCAGCCCGGCGGTGAGCTCCGGGCGCAGGGTCAGCGAACGGCCACCGCGGTCGCTGAAGGTGTACATCTCCTTCGCCACGACGTCGGTGGACTCCCCCACCCCGCGGGCGAACACGCTGGTGTCCTCGAAGACCGGGGTCTCCACGTAGCCGTAGCCCGCCCGCCGCAGCGGCGCGGTCAGCGTGTCGCGGACGGCGACGAACTGCGCCGACGCCGGCGGCAGCGTGTCGAACGTGCCCTTCGGCGCCCGCATCTCGCTCACAGGCCGCGGCCCTTGGGCGCGGCGGCGGCCTCGGCCAGGTAGGGGTTGGTGGCCCGCTCCCGGCCGATCGTGGTGGCCGGGCCGTGCCCGGGCAGCACGACGGTGGCGTCGTCCAGCGGCAGGACGACGTCGCGGAGCGAGCCGAGCATCGCCTCCCAGGAGCCGCCGGGCAGGTCGACCCGGCCCACCGACCCGGCGAACAGCACGTCGCCGGCCAGCAGGCCGGGGCCCTCGCCGAGGTCCAGGGAGAACACCACCGAGCCCTCGGTGTGCCCGGGGGCGTGCCGGACCGTGAGGTCGACGCCGGCCAGCGACAGGGTGGCGCCGTCGTCCAGGGAGAGCACGTCGGCCGGGTCGGGCAGCGCCACCTGGCCGATCAGCGGCGCCAGGGCCGGGCCGTGCCAGCGCATCGGGTCGCTGAGCATCCCGGAGTCGGCCGGGTGCAGGTAGGCCGGGATGCCGTACCCCTCGCAGACCGGCAGCACGGAGAAGGTGTGGTCCAGGTGGCCGTGGGTGAGCACGACGGCCACCGGCTTGAGCCCGTCGGCGGCCAGCAGCTCGCGCAGCGGCTCCAGGGCCTCCATGCCGGGGTCGACGACGACGCACTCGGCGCCGGGACCGGAGGCGACGGCATAGCAGTTGGTGCCGAACGCGCCGGCGGGGAACGAGCGGATGAGCACCGGTGCAGGCTACGCGGGAGCCGCGCGGGGCCCTCCCGGCGCGGGCCCGGCACCGGCGGCCGGTCCGGCGGTCGGGCCGGCGGACAGGCCCGGGGCCGCGTCCTGGCAGGGGACGCCCAGGCGGCCCGCCTAGACTCCCGCCGAGTGCCGGGGCGCGCCACCGAGCCGTCCCGAGCCCGGACCGGTCGGCCCGGACGGTCCACCCGCCGATCAGCACCCGCCGAGGAGTACGCCCCCGTGCCCAGCAACAAGCAGCGCCGCGAGGCCGCCCAGCGTCGCCTGCAGCGCCAGCTCGAACGCCGCGCCGAGTTGGCCCGCAAGCGCCGTCGCAACGTCCTGGTCGGCACCGCCGCGCTCGCCGTCGTCGTCGTGGTGGGTGCGGTGCTGCTGATCACCGGACTGAACGGCGACGACTCGACCGACACGGCCAGCAGCCCCGGCGCCGCGGCCAGCACCCCGGCCGCCGACGGCGTGGTCGACGGCGCCGACGGCACCTGCGACTTCACGCCCGACCCGGCCGCCAGCGACACCACCACCGACGTCGGCATCCCGCCGGCCGAGGTGGTGGCCACCGGCACCTCGATGCTGTCCATGGTCACCAACGTGGGCACCATCGGGCTCACGCTGGACCGCGCCGCGGCACCGTGCGCCGCCGCCAGCTTCGACTACCTGACGCAGCAGAAGTTCTTCGACGGCACGCCCTGCCACCGGGAGACCGACTCCGAGGGCCTGAAGGTGCTGCAGTGCGGCGACCCGTCCGGCACCGGCACCGGCGGCCCCAGCTACACCTTCCCGACCCAGGTCACCGGCGCGGAGACCTACCCGCGCGGCACGCTCGCCATGGCCAACAGCGGGCAGGGCACCGACGGCAGCCAGTTCTTCCTGGTCTACGGCGACAGCGACCTGCCCCCGGACTACACCGTGGTGGGCACCATCGACGAGCCCGGCCTGGCCGTGCTGGACACCATCGCCGCGGCCGGCAACGACGGCTCCAACGGCCCGAACGACGGCGCCCCCACCCAGCCGGTCACCATCGAGTCGATGACGGTGGTCGCATGAGGTCCACCCCCGCCGCCCTGGCGCTGACCGCCCTGCTGCTGGCCGGCTGCTCCGACTCCTCCGACGGCGACAGCGCCGACACCCCGGCGGCCGCCGACGGCACCGCGACCTGCGAGTGGATCCCCACCGACGGGTCCAACCCGGACGAGCGCGACGTGGGCACCCCGCCGGCGCAGGTGCCGGCCACCGGCATCGGCACGCTGACCCTCACCCTGGGCCAGGGCGACCTGGGGATCACCCTGGACCGCTCGGGCACGCCCTGCGCCGCGGCGAGCTTCACGTACCTCGCCGAGCAGGGCTTCTTCGACGGCAGCCCGTGCCACCGCGAGGTCAACCAGCCGAGCTTCGGGGTGCTGCAGTGCGGCGACCCGTCCGGCACCGGGCGGGGCGGGCCGACCTACCGCTACGCGCAGGAGGTCCGGGACACCACGACCTACCCGCGCGGCACGGTCGCGATGGCGAACACCGGGCAGCCGGACTCCACCGGCAGCCAGTTCTTCCTGTGCTTCGTCGACACCGAGCTGTCCCCGGACTACACCGCGGTCGGCGTGGTGGACGAGGCCGGCCTGCTGGTGCTCGACGGCATCGCCGAGGCCGGCAACGACGGTTCCCTGGACCCCAGCCCCGGCGGCGGCGCACCGGTCACCCCGGTCACCATCGAGAAGGCCGCGGTCCAGTCGTGACGGTCGTGTCGTGAGGCACCTGTCGTGACCGCGTGGCGGGTGCCGGTCGCCCTGGCGGCGCTGGCCCTCGCCGGGTGCACGTCGACCGTGGACGGCGCCGCCTCGGCGGCCGCGGTCAGCGTCGGCGGCACCCGGGTGGCCGACTACGCCGCCGGGCAGCAGCACCGCACCACCAGCGTCGACTACGCCGAGAGCCCGCCCGTGGGCGGGCCGCACGACCCGCAGTGGGCCGACTGCACCGGCACCGTCTACGCCGTCGTCATCCGGCCGGAGAACGCCGTGCACTCCCTGGAGCACGGCGCCGTGTGGGTGACCTACGACCCGGACGTGGCCTCGGCCGAGGACGTCGCGACCCTCACCGAGCTGGTCGAGGGCCGCAGCGGGCTGTTCCTGTCGCCCTACCCCGACCAGGCCGCCGCGGTCTCGGTGCAGGCCTGGAACCACCAGCTGCGCACCGCCTCCGCCGCCGACCCGCGGATCGGCCAGTTCGCCGACCTGCTCACCTACAACCCGGAGACGACGCCGGAGCCCGGCGCGACGTGCGAGAACCCCGGCTTCGCCGCCGACCCGCCGACGTCGTGAGCCCGCGCCCGGCACGCCTGCTCGCCGCCGCCGGCGCGGTCGCGCTGCTCACCGGCTGCGGCTTCGCGTCCGACCTGACCGACGCGGACCCCGCGCCCTCACCGTTCCCGGACGCGTCCGCCACGGCTGCCGCGGCGCCGTCGACCCCGCCGGACGAGCCGGTCGTGGTGGCCGAGGCCGTGCTGGTGGCCGTGGACGGCGCCCGGGTGACGCTGACGGTGACCGCCGACCCGGTACGGCCAGGACTCCCGATGGGCGCCGGGCTGAGCGGGTGCACGCTGGCGCCGGGCGACCCGACCCGCTCGGTGCGGTTGTCCCTCACCCTGTCCGGCGTCGTGACCGACTCCCGGGGGGAACAGGCCGGTCTCATGGTGGCCGGCCGGGTGCGGGTGGCGGCACAGGACCCGGCCGACGCCGTCGGTGCGCTCGTGGCCTCCTCGGCGGCACAGGACGCCTGCCCGGTCGGCACCGGGCTGGAGGGCTCGGACACCTTCGCCGCCCCGGACGTCGGCTCGGGGACCCGCGCCACGGTGCAGGCCTTCGTGGTCGCCGCCGGTCCCGGCGGTGGGGTGAGCGACCCGGCGGCCCTGCCCCGGGTGACGGTCCGTCTGGAGGACCTCCGGGAGATCCGGTACGACCCGGACACCAGCGAGCCCGCGTTGACGCTGTCCGACCCGACCGTGGGCAGCCGCTGCCCGGACGACCCCGGGACGCTCTGCGCCACCCTCGGCTGAGCCGGACGCGCACCACTCGAGGTCGTCGTCCGGACGACGAGCATCCCGCCCGGTCCTGTGCGAACGTGGGGTGCGGGCTCCGGCCCCGCCCAGACCACCACCCGACGAGGAGTTCGCATGACCGCCAGCACCAAGAACGACGTCGCCACCGGCTCCCGGGACATCAAGTCGCACGAGACCACCAGCTTCGCCGACCTCGGCAAGGAGATGTGGGCCTACCTGACCGGCAAGGGCGCGGCGATCAACTACGAGTTCGTCGACATGACCGTCGAGGTGCCCCGGGAGACCGGCGCCCAGGCCCCGCGCGCCACGTGGAAGCTGAACGGCACGCTGCGCATCACCACCGCCGAGAACGCCAGCCGGGGATGACCGGGGAGGGTCGGCCCGCACTCGACGTGACCGCCGACCTCACCCTCGACGTCGACGGCGTCCCGGTGGAGGTCAGCGCATCGGGCTCCGAGGTGACCGTGACGTCGGGCGACCTGCGGCAGCTGTTCGCCGCGGTGCGGGTCGCCGGTGGCGCCACCACGCAGGGCGCGCCGGGGCGGACCGAGTTCGCCCGGGTCGCCGACACCCTCGCCGAGCACGGGCTCACCGCCCGGCTCGACGGGCCCGCGGGCCGGGTGCTGACCCTGGGCGCGGCGGTCGACTCCCCCGCCGGCTCTGCCCTGCTGGGCACCCGGCGGGCCCGGCTGCACGCCGGTGCGGCGCTGCGCAGCGGCGGCCCGGCCGTCCCGGCCGCCGGCGGCGCGCTGCTGCTGCTGGCCCTGGCCGCCCTCTGGCGGCGCCGGCACTGAGGCACTGAGGCAGGAGTCGAGGGGGCGTCACCATCGAGGTGGCGCCCCCTGGCTCACGCGGTGACGCGCTCCACGTCGAAGACGCCCTCCACGTTGCGCACCGTCTGCAGCACCGCGCCCAGGTGCGCGGGGTCGGCAAGCTCGAAGGTGAACCGGCTGACCGCCACCCGGTCGCGGCTGGTCTGCACCGACGCGGACAGGATGTTGACCCGCTCGTCGGCCAGCGCCCGGGTGACGTCGGACAGCAGCCGGTGCCGGTCCAGCGCCTCGACCTGGATGGCGACCAGGAACACCGCGCCGGGCGCCGAGGCCCACTCCACCTCGACCAGCCGCTCGGGCTTGCGCTGCAGGTCGTCGGCGTTGGTGCAGTCGGTGCGGTGCACGCTGACCCCACCCCCGCGGGTGACGAAGCCGAGGATGTCGTCCCCGGGCACCGGGGTGCAGCACTTGGCGAGCTTGGCCCACACCTCGCTCATCCCGCGTACCAGCACCCCGGAGTCGCCGCTGGTGGTGCGGTTGACCGTGCGCCGGGTCGGCACGGCTGTCTCGGCGATGTCCTCCACCGCGCCCTCGGCGCCCCCCAGTGCCGACAGCAGCTTCTCCACCACCGACTGGGCGGAGAGCTGGTTCTCCCCCACCCCGGCGAACAGCGCGCTCACGTCGGCGAAGTGCAGGTCCTTGGCGATCGTGCCCAGCGCCTCACCGCCGAGCAGCCGCTGCAGCGGCAGGCCCGCCTTGCGCATCGCCTTGGTGATCGCGTCCTTGCCGACGTCGATCGCGTCCTCGCGGCGCTCCTTGGTGAACCACTGCCGGATCTTCGTGCGGGCCCGGGAGGACCCGACGAACATCAGCCAGTCCTGGGACGGCGCAGCCGTGGGCGAGCGGGAGGTGAAGACCTCCACGACGTCGCCGTTGGCGAGCTTGCTGTCCAGGCTGACCAGGTTGCCGTTGACCCGGGCGCCGATGCACCGGTGCCCGACCTCGGTGTGCACCGCGTAGGCGAAGTCGACCGGGGTGGCCTCGCCGGGCAGGCTGATCACGTCGCCCTTGGGCGTGAAGACGAAGACCTCCTGCGGGCCCAGGTCGTAGCGCAGGTCCTCCAGGAACTCCCCAGGCTCCTGCGCCTCGCGCTGCCAGTCCAGCAGCTGGCGCAGCCAGAGCATGTCGTCCCCGCCGCGGCCGGGTTGCGGGTCGGCCTTGGCACCGGGCTTCGCCTTGTACTTCCAGTGCGCGGCGATGCCGTACTCGGCGGTGCGGTGCATGTCGTGCGTGCGGATCTGCAGCTCGACCGGCTTGCCCTGCGGGCCGATCACCGTGGTGTGCAGCGACTGGTACATGTTGAACTTCGGCATCGCCACGAAGTCCTTGAAGCGGCCCGGCACGGGCTGCCAGTGCGCGTGCATGATGCCCAGCGCCGCGTACACGTCGCGCACCGAGTCGACCAGGATCCGGATGCCGACCAGGTCCCAGATGTCGGTGAAGTCGCGGCCGCGCACGATCATCTTCTGGTAGATCGAGTAGTAGTGCTTGGGCCGCCCGGTGACCGTCGCGGCGATGGCGGCCGCCTTCAGCTGCTCGGTCACCTCCGAGGTGACCTCGGTCAGGTACGTGTCCCGGGACGGCGCCCGCTCGGCGACCAGCCGCACGATCTCGTCGTAGCGCTTGGGGTACAGCGTGGCGAACGCGAGGTCCTCCAGCTCCCACTTGATCGTGTTCATGCCCAGCCGGTGCGCCAGCGGGGCGAGGATCTCCAGCGTCTCGCGCGCCTTCTTCTCCTGCTTCTCCGGCGGGAGGAAACGCAGGGTGCGCATGTTGTGCAGCCGGTCGGCCAGCTTGATCACCAGGACCCGGGGGTCCTTGGCCATCGCCACGATCATCTTGCGGATCGTCTCGGCCTGGGCGCCGTCGCCGAACTTGACCTTGTCCAGCTTGGTGACGCCGTCGACCAGGTGGGCGACCTCGGCCCCGAAGTCGTCGACCACCGACTCCAGCGACACCCCGGTGTCCTCGACGGTGTCGTGCAGCAGGGCGGCCACCAGCGTGGTGGTGTCCATGCCCAGGCCGGCCAGCACGGTGGCCACGGCCAGCGGGTGGGTGATGTAGGGGTCGCCGCTCTTGCGCTTCTGCCCCTCGTGCGCGGCCTCGGCCACGTCGTAGGCCCGCTGGAGGAG
Organism: Goekera deserti; assembly: GCF_010685995.1. Taxonomy (GTDB): domain Bacteria; phylum Actinomycetota; class Actinomycetes; order Mycobacteriales; family Geodermatophilaceae; genus Goekera; species Goekera deserti. The sequence goes on from NZ_JAAGWK010000009.1 coordinate 83,153, forward strand.
CACCAGGTCGGCCTTGGGGTGCGACTGGCGGTGCAGCACGGCCAGCGGCTCGAGCACCGGGCGGATGGCGGTGCTGCGCTGACCGGCCACGATCCGGCGGGCCAGCCGGTCACGGACGCGGCGGCGGGGCAGCACGTCCGCGGGCGTCGGGGACGCGGGCGGACCGGCCGGCGCCGCGGCGTCCGGGGCGGGCAGCTGCACGGCCGGGCGCGGGGGCAGCGGGGCGGGCGGTGGCCCGGCCGGGGCCGGCCCCACCCGGTCCGCGGCGTCGGACACCGGGACGGCGGGCTCCCGGCCGGCGGGCTCCGGGACGGCGGTCGCCACGCCGGCGGGCTCCGGGCCCCGACCATCTGGGCCCCGACCATCCGCGCCCCGACCATCCGGGCCCTGGACCTCCGGGAGACCGGGCGCGCCCGTGGCCGGCCGGGAGGCGGCGACGTCTGGGGCCACGGGATCTCCTGCGTTCTCGAGGAGGGAGGGGAGCTCCTCCATGCTAGCGGCGGGGCGGCACCGGGTGCCGCCCGAGCCCCCGCTGAGGGGGGTGTCCGGGCCGGCCGCCGCGCCGGAGGTGAGGGCCCGGCTCAGACCAGCCAGAGTGCGTGCACGGCGTGCGGGGCGATCCGCTGCCGGCCGCCGAGGGCGGCGAGCTCCACGACGACGGCCACCGTGGTCACCACGCCGCCGAGCTGCTCGACGAGGGAGACGGCCGCCTCCAGCGTCCCGCCGGTGGCGAGCACGTCGTCGACCACGAGGACCCGCTGGCCCGGGGTGATCGAGTCGGTGTGCAGCTCCAGGGTGGCCGTGCCGTACTCCAGGGCGTAGTCGGCGGAGACCCGCTCCCGCGGCAGCTTGCCGGCCTTGCGCACCGGCACGACACCGGTGCCGGTGACCAGCGCGACCGCCGCCGCCAGCAGGAACCCGCGGGCCTCCACCCCGACCACGACGTCGAAGTCCGGCTGCCGCGCCGCACCGGACAGCGCCGCGGCCCGCGGGTCGACGGCGGCCGGTGCGGCCAGCGCCTCCACCACCCGGCGGAAGGCCCCGGCGTCGGCGAACACCGGGGTGAGGTCACGGAAGACGATCCCCGGGGACGGGAAGTCCGGCACGTCGACGACGAACGCCGCGATCAGCTCGTCGACCGGCAGCTCCCCGCCGAGCGCCGGGACCCCGACCTGCTCCGGGGTCCCGCCCCGCGCCTCGTCCCCGCCCGCGGAGGTCACCGACGCTTCTTGGTGCCCGGGCCGCGCTGTCCCGGCCGCTGGGGGCGGGCCCCCGGGCGCGGGGCGGAGGTGGGGGCCGAACGGGTCACCGACGACGGGGACTCGATGGGCACGTCGGCCTCGATCGGCCCGGGCAGCTCGGTCCCCCGCTCGGCCTCGGCCAGCGCGGTGGCGCCCCCGGAGCTCGCGCGGACGGCGCCGTCGGCGGTGGCGCTCGCCGGGCCGCGCCGGGCCCGGCGGGCGGTGGCCACCGGACCCGCGGCGACGCCGGAGCGGGCCGCGGCCTGCCGGGCCTCCGACGAGCGGCGGGCGAGCACGCGCTTGCGCAGGGCGACCTGGGCGGGCTCGCGCTCCTTGAGCTCGGCCAGCACCGGCGTCGCCAGGAAGATCGAGGAGTAGGTGCCCACGGCCATGCCGACGAACAGCACCAGCGCCAGGTCCTTGAGCGTGCCCACGCCGAGCAGGCCGGCGCCGACGAACAGCAGCCCGGCGACCGGCAGCAGCGCGATCACCGAGGTGTTGATCGAGCGCATCAGCGTCTGGTTGACCGCCAGGTTGGCGGCCTCGCCCCACGTCATGCGGGCCCCGCGGTCGAGGTCCTTGACGTTCTCGTCGACCTTGTCGAACACCACCACGGTGTCGTACAGCGAGAAGCCCAGGATGGTCAGCAGCCCGACGACCGTCGAGGGCGACACCTCGAAACCGATCAGGGCGTAGATGCCCGCGGTCACGATGATGTCGTGCAGCAGCGCGGCCATGGCCGCGATGGCCATCTTCGGCTGGAAGCGGATGGCCAGGAACAGCACCACCGCGACCAGGAACACGGCGAGGGCGAGCAGCGCCTGGTCGGTGATGTCCCGGCCCCAGTCGGCGCTCACCGCCTCGACGCTCACGTCCCCGGGGGTGGCGCCCACGGCGCCGGCGACGGCGTCGACGACGGCGTCCTCCTCGCTGTTGGTCAGCGCCGAGGTGCGCAACAGCACCTCGTTGCCGCCGACCACCTGCACGCTGGCCACCTGGGCGCCGGCGTCCTCGGCCGCCGAGCGGACCGCGGCGATGTCGGAGCTGGTGCCGGCCACCCGCAGGCTGTTGCCGCCGGCGAAGTCGATGCCGAAGTTGAACTGCCGCACGCCCATGAACAGCACGCACAGCAGCACGATGACAGCGGTCACCGTGAACCAGAAGCGGCGCCGGCCCACGACGTCCAGCCCGGTCTCGCCGTTGTAGAGCCGGTGGGCCAGCGAGCCCCTGGCCTGGCGTGGGCCGGCTGCCCCCTCGGCGCCGAGGCCGGCGTGGGCCAGCGCGCGGTCGTCGGCGGACTCGGCGGCCTGCTGCTCGACCTCGGCCGCGGCGGTCGCCTCGGCGGCGGCCTCGTCGGCGTCGGTGCCCTGCGGGACCGGGAGGACGGCGTGGTCGTCCGCCGCGGGGGTGCCGGCGCCGTCCGGGCGGGTGCTGCCTGTCATCGGGGGCTCCTCGTCGTGGTGCCCCGGCCGGCGGCGACGAGGTCGCGGTCGGGAGCGGTGTCGCCCGGCACCCGGGGCGCGGCGGACCGGCGGGTGCGGTCGACCTGGCCGAGGCCGGAGAAGCGGTTGCTGCCGAAGCGCTTGAACCGCGACAGCACCGCCATGAGCGGGTGGGTGAAGAGGAAGACGACGACCAGGTCCAGCACGGTCGACAGGCCCAGGGTGAACGCGAAGCCCTTCACGTCACCGATGGCCAGCCAGTACAGGATGGCCGCGGCCAGGAAGCTGACGGCGTCGGCGGAGAGGATCGTGCGCCGGGCCCGCACCCAGGCGCGGGGCACGGCGCTGCGCAGCGTGCGGCCCTCCCGGATCTCGTCCTTGAGCCGCTCGAAGTAGACGACGAAGGAGTCGGCGGTGATGCCGATCGACACGATGAACCCGGCGATCCCGGCCAGGCTCAGCGCGAAGCCGATCTGCCGGCCCAGCAGCACCAGGCTGGCGTAGACGACCAGGCCGGACAGGATCAGGCTGGCGATCATGACCAGGCCGAGGCCGCGGTAGTAGAGCAGCGAGTACACGAACACCAGCAGGATGCCCAGCCCACCGGCGATCAGGCCCGCGCGCAGCTGCTCGCCACCCAGCTCGGTGGAGATCGACTGGGCGGTGGCCTGGGTGAAGGTCAGCGGCAGCGAGCCGTACTTCAGCTGGTTGGCCAGCGACTCCGCCTCGGCCTGGGTGAAGTTGCCGCTGATCTCGGTGGACCCGCCGTTGATGACGCCGTTGATGGTGGGCGCGGAGACGACCCGCTGGTCCAGCACGATGGCGACCTGGTTGTTCACGTTGGCCGCGGTGTACTGGGCCCAGGATGCGGTGCCCTCGCTGTTGAGATCCAGGGTGACGATCCACTCACCGGTGTTGGCCCGGGTGCCGGCGGCGGCGTCGGTGACCTGGGTGCCCTCCAGCACGGCCGGGCCGAGCAGGTACTTGGTGCTGCCGTCCTCCGAGCAGACCGCGATGTTGTCCTCGGGCCGGTCGGGCTGGGTGTTGGTGGCGTCGCCGTCACAGGTGAGGGTGGCGTAGGCGGCCTGCGCCTCCTCCAGGGAGACGGCGGGCGTGGCCGGGTCGGTGCCGGGGTCGGCCGGGGCGCCGTCCCCGGACGTGGCCGGGGCGGACGTCGGCGCAGCCGGGTCGGTGCTCGGCGCAGCCGGGTCGGTGGTCGGGGTGGGGTCGTCCACGAAGCCCTGGGTGGGCGGGGCGCTCGTCGGCGCAGCCGGGTCGGTCGTGGGTGCAGCCGGGTCGGTCGTGGGCGCGGCCGGGTCCGCCGGCGGCGCGGCCGGGTCGCTCGTGGGCGCGGCCGGGTCCGCGGGCGGGGCGGCCGGGTCGGTCGCCGGCGCGGCCGGGTCGGTCGGCGCGCCGCCGACCGGCTCACCCTGGATGACGCCGCGGAAGCGGAGCTGGGCGGTCTGGCCGAGCTCCCGGGCCTGGTCGCCGTCGTCGCCGGGCACGGAGATGACGATGTTCGAGTCGCCCTCGGTGACGACCTCGGCCTCGGCGACGCCCAGGCCGTCGACGCGCTGCTCGATGATGCTGCGCGCCTGCTCCAGGTCGACCTGGCTGGGCGGGCCGCCGCCCGGGGTGCGGGCGGTCAGGGTGACGGTGGTGCCGCCCTGCAGGTCCAGGCCCAGGGTCGGCGTCCGGGAGTTGCCGGTGAAGAACACCAGGCCGTACATGACGGCGAGGACGGCGACGAGGGCGAGGAAGTAGTTCCGCGCGGAGAACGTGCGTGAGGCCACGGTGGGCAGCTCCTGTCGGCTCGGGGCTCAGCGGGAGCGGTCGGTGGGGTCCGGCCCGCGGTCCAGGCCGGTGCTGCCGCCCGTGGACGGGACGTCGTCACCGAGGTCGGCGGTCCGGTCGGGGGCGGCGCCGGGCTGCGGGCGCACCTCCAGCACGGCGGCCCGGACGACGGTGAGCACCACGCCGGGGGACACCTCGATGCCGATCGTGCCGTCGCCGAGCTCGGCGACCGTGCCGTGGATGCCGCTGGTGAGCATCACCGGCGTGCCGATGGTCAGGGACTCCTGGAGCTCCTGGGCGCGGGCGGCCATCTTCTTGCGCTGGCGTGCGGGCAGCACGACCAGCAGCGCGAAGGCCAGCACGATGACGAGCAGCGGGAACAACGAGTCCACGGTGGAGGTGCCTCTCTACCGCGCCGGGTGCGCGCGGTGGGTGCGGCCGCCGGGGCGGGCCGCTCGGGTCGACAGGTCGGGACCTGTGCGGTCGGGACGGGGGCGCGGGGCACCCGGGCGCAGCGTGCGCCCGGGCAGTGGCCCCGGACGCAGCCGGGGCCTGCGCCAGCGGGGTGAGTCTAGGCGTCGAACAGCGTCTGTGACGAAGCCCCGCCCGGGTCCGGCTCCCCTGCGCCCCCGCGCAGCACACCAGCCCCTTGCGGCGGCGTGTGCCCCAGGTGCGTCCAGGCCGCCTCGGTCGCCACCCGGCCGCGCGGGGTGCGGGCCAGCAGGCCGGCGCGTACCAGGAACGGCTCGCACACCTCCTCCACGGTGTGCGGCTCCTCCCCCACGGCGACCGCGAGCGTGCTCACACCCACCGGTCCACCCCCGAAGCGCACCACCAGGGCCTCCAGGACGGCGCGGTCCAGCCGGTCCAGACCCAGGTGGTCGACGTCGTAGAGCCGCAGCGCGGCCTCGGCGACGCCGCGGGTGACCCGGCCGTCGGCGTGCACCTCGGCGAAGTCGCGCACCCGGCGCAGCAGCCGGTTGGCGATCCGCGGCGTGCCGCGCGACCGCCCGGCGATCTCCGCGGCGCCGTCGCCGGTCAGCTGCACCCCGAGCAGCGACGCGCTGCGGTCCAGCACCCGCTGCAGGTCGGCCGGTGAGTAGAACTCCATCTGGCCGACGAAGCCGAACCGGTCGCGCAGCGGGCCGGTGAGCAGCCCGGCGCGGGTGGTGGCCCCGACCAGGGTGAACGGGTTGATGTCCAGCGGGATGGCCGTGGCACCGGGACCCTTGCCGACGACGACGTCGACCCGGAAGTCCTCCATCGCCATGTAGAGCAGTTCCTCGGCCGGGCGGGCGATGCGGTGGATCTCGTCGATGAACAGCACGTCACCGGGCGCGAGGTTGCTGAGCATCGCGGCGAGGTCGCCGGACCGCTCGATCGCCGGGCCGCTGGTGATCTTCACCGCGGTGCCCAGCTCGGAGCCGATGATCAGCGCCAGACTGGTCTTGCCCAGCCCGGGCGGGCCGGACAGCAGCACGTGGTCCGGTGGCCGGCCGCGCCTCTTGGCGCCCTCGAGCACGAGCCCCAGCTGGGCGGCGACCTTGGGCTGGCCGATGAACTCGCCCAGCGAGTGCGGCCGCAGCGCGGACTCGACGACCCGCTCATCGTCGCCGGCCTGCGGGCTCACCTCGCCGAACACGACCGTGTCCGACGGGTCCCCACCGTCGCGCCCCGGCCCGGTCACGGGCGGCCCAGCAGCCGCAGGCCCTGCCGGAGCAGGACGGCGACGTCGACGGCGCCGGTGGCGGCGACCTGCTCGGCGGCGACCGGCGCCAGCTCGGCGACGGCGCCCTCCGCCTCCCGGCTGGTCCAGCCCAGGCCGACCAGGGCGTGTTCCAGCTGGTCGCGCCAGAGGGCGACCGCGGTGACCCCGGCCGCCGGCGACGCGTCCGCGCCGTCGAGCGGGCCGCTGTCGCTGCGCACCCCGAGCCGGTCGCGCAGTTCGATGATCATCTTCTCGGCGCCCTTCTTGCCGATCCCGGGCACCGCCATCAACGCCTTCACGTCGGCCATCGACACCGCCCGGCGCACCTCGCGCGGCGGGTGCACGGCGAGCACGGCCTGGGCCAGCCGGGGGCCGACGCCGTTGGCGGTCTGCAGCAGCTCGAACAGCTGGCGCTCGTCGTCGTCGGCGAAGCCGTAGAGGGTCAGCGAGTCCTCCCGGACGACGAGGGTGGTCGCCAACCGGGCCTCCTCCCCGACCTGCAGCCGGGCGATCGTGCCCGGCGTGCACTGCACGGCCAGGCCCACCCCGCCGACCTCGACCACGGCGCCGTCCGGCGCGACGGCGGTGACCCGGCCCCGCACGCTGGCGATCACCGGCCGATCCCCGTCCAGCGGCTGGCGCGGGGCGCCGGCCGGGCACCCAGGGACAGCCCGGCGCCGTAGCCGCCGGGCAGGTCGGGGGCGACGCCGGCGCCGGTGGCCAGCGCGGCGACCCGCAGCCGGTCGGTGGCCGGCCCGCGCCACACGTGGCAGACCGCCAGCGCCAGTGCGTCGGCGGCGTCGGCGGGCTTCGGTGCGACGGTGAGCCCGAGCACCTTCATGACCATCAGGGTGACCTGCTCCTTGTCGGCCCGGCCGCTGCCGGAGATCGCGGCCTTGACCTCGCTGGGGGTGTGCCAGGCCACCGAGAGGCTCGCCTGGGCGGCGGCCAGCGCGGCGACGCCGGCGGCCTGGGCGGTGCCGGTGGCGGTGCCCTTGTTGCTCTGGGTGAAGACCCGCTCCACGGCGACGACGTCCGGGCGGTGCGTGCGCAGCAGCGCGGTGACCTCCGAGTGCAGCTGCAGCAGGCGCACCTCCAGGGCGAGGTCCGGGGAGCTGCGCACCACACCGACGCCGACGGCGGTGGGACGCTGCCCGGGCACGCCGTCGACCACGCCCCAGCCGCACCGGGTCAGCCCCGGGTCGATGCCGAGCACCCGCATGGGACCGCCCCTCCGTCGTAGCCCGAACACACGTTCGACCCGAGACGTTAGCCTCTCAGGGGGACGGACCCGGCCGCACGACACGCCGCTCCGACGTGTTCGGGCGGGAGCCGGGGCCGGTCGGCGGCCGACTGCTCAGGCGTCGATCTTCTCCATGACCTCGTCGGACACGTCGTAGTTCGCGTAGATGTTCTGCACGTCCTCGCTGTCCTCCAGGGCGTCGATCAGCCGGAAGACCTTGCCCGCGGCGTCCTCGTCCAGCTCGACCTGCACGCTGGGCACGAACGAGGCGTCCGCCGAGTCGTACTCGATGCCGGCGTCCTGCAGGGCGGTGCGCACGGCGACCAGGTCGGTCGGCTCGCTGACCACCTCGAAGGAGTCCCCGGTGTCGCGCACCTCCTCGGCACCGGCCTCGAGCACGGCCAGCAGCACGTCGTCCTCGCTGAGCTCGCCGGCCTTGGGCACGACGACGACGCCCTTGCGGGTGAACATGTACGCGACCGAGCCCGGGTCGGCGAGCGAGCCGCCGTTGCGGGTCATCGCGGTGCGGACCTCCATTGCGGCCCGGTTCTTGTTGTCGGTGAGGCACTCGATGAGCAGCGCCACACCGGCCGGGCCGTAGCCCTCGTAGGTGATGGTCTGCCAGTCGGCGCCGCCGGCCTCCAGGCCCGCGCCGCGCTTGACCGCGCGGTCGATGTTGTCGTTGGGCACCGAGGACTTCTTCGCCCGCTGGACGGCGTCGAACAGCGTCGGGTTGCCGTTCACGTCACCGCCGCCGGTGCGTGCCGCGACCTCGACGTTCTTGATGAGCTTGGCGAAGAGCTTGCCGCGCTTGGCGTCGATCCCGGCCTTCTTGTGCTTCGTCGTCGCCCACTTGGAATGGCCGCTCATCGAACACCTCCCTCACTGGCGCCGTCGTCGGCACCGTCTGCGCGTCTGTCGTCCCGTCCGGGGTGCTCGCGCACGATCTGCACGAAGAGGTCGTGGACCCGGGTGTCCCCGGTCAGCTCGGGGTGGAAGCTCGTCGCGACCAGCCGCCCCTGACGGACGGCGACGATCCTACCGGCGGCCGGCCCGGCCACGACCCGGCCGAGGACCTGCACCCCCGCACCGGCCTGCTCCACCCACGGGGCACGGATGAACACCGCGTGCAACGGCCCCCCGGGCACGCCGTCCACCTCGACGGTGGACTCGAAGGAGTCGACCTGCCGGCCGAACGCGTTGCGGCGCACGGTGACGTCGAGGCCGCCGATCGTGTGCTGGCCGGCCGGGGCACCGACGACCCGGTCGGCGAGCATCACCATCCCGGCGCAGGAGCCGTAGACCGGCAGGCCCGCCCGGACGGCGGCCCGCAGCGGCTCCAGCAGCCCGGTCCGGGCGGCGACCAGGCCGATGGTGGTGGACTCACCGCCCGGCAGCACCAGCCCCTGGACCGCGGCGAGCTCCGCCGGCCGGCGCACCGGCACGCCCACCGCGCCGACGCTCGCCAGCGCGGCGAGGTGCTCACGCACGTCGCCCTGCAGCGCGAGCACCCCGACCGTGGGGCCGCGACCGGTCACCAGCCGCGGGTGGCGAAGTGCTCGCTTCCGGTGAGCGTGCTGATGTTGATGCCGACCATGGCCTCGCCCAGCCCGCGGGAGACCTTGGCGATCACGTCGGGGTCGTCGTGGAAGGTGGTGGCGGCCACGATGGCCGCGGCCCGCTGCGCCGGGTCGCCGGACTTGAAGATGCCCGAGCCGACGAACACGCCCTCGGCGCCCAGCTGCATCATCATCGCCGCGTCCGCGGGGGTGGCGATGCCGCCGGCGGTGAACAGCACGACCGGCAGCTTGCCGGTGCGGGCCACCTCCACCACCAGGTCGTGCGGGGCCCGCAGCTCCTTGGCCGCCACGAACAGCTCGGTGTCGTCCAGCGTGGTCAGCGCCCGGATGCCGGCCCGGATCGAGCGCATGTGCCGGGTGGCCTCCACCACGTTGCCGGTGCCGGCCTCGCCCTTGGAGCGGATCATCGCCGCGCCCTCGGCGATCCGGCGCAGCGCCTCGCCGAGGTCGGTGGCGCCGCAGACGAAGGGCACGGTGAAGTCGCTCTTGACGATGTGGTGCGCCTCGTCGGCCGGGCTGAGCACCTCGGACTCGTCGATGTAGTCCACGCCGAGGCTCTGCAGCACCCGGGCCTCGACGAAGTGACCGATGCGGGCCTTGGCCATCACCGGGATGGAGACCGCGGCGATGATGCCGTCGATCATGTCCGGGTCGCTCATCCGGGCGATCCCGCCCTGCACCCGGATGTCGGCCGGGACGCGCTCCAGCGCCATGACGGCGACCGCGCCGGCGTCCTCGGCGACCCGCGCCTGCTCGGGCGTGACGACGTCCATGATCACGCCGCCCTTGAGCTGCTCGGCCATGCCTCGCTTGACGCGGTCGGTGCCGGTGGCCGGGGTGGTGTCGGGGGTGCGGGTGTCGCTCTGCTCGGACACGGTCTGCCTTCGGACGTCGGGGACTGCTCGGGGCCTGCGATGCTACGGCGGCTCAGGCGACGTCCCGCCCGGTCGCCTGCGCCGCCCGGGACCGGGTCACCGCGGTGCCCGCCTGGATGTCGAAGTACCGGGGCAGCGGCCGGCGCCCGTGCAGCCGCAGCCACCGGGAGCGGCGGCGCCCGCGCAGCGACCGGGTGTCCCGGACGGCGTCGTTGTAGAAGCTGCGCGCCAGGCCCACGCGGGTGCCGGTGTCCTCCACCTCGTGCTGCAGCGCCGGCGGCAGCGCGGCCAGCCGGTCGGCGGCCTGGGCCAGCGCGCGGGCGAGGCCGTTCTCGGCCGCCTCCCGGTCCGGCCCGGCCGGCACGCGCACCCGAGCCACGGCCTCGGTGAGCTGGGCCGAACGCCGCTCGCCCAGGACGGCGGGGTGCCGGTCGACCACCTGGGCGACCACCTCGGCGCGGCGCTGCAGCAGCACGTCCAGGGCCGACCAGGCCAGCTGCACCCGCCGCTCGAGCCGGCGCAGCCGGGTCAGCGTCCAGAGCACCCAGCAGCCGGCGAGGGCCAGCACCCCGGCACCGATCAGCAGCCAGACCCCGGAGCTCACGAGGAGTCAGGCTAGCCCGGTGCGGACGCCCCGGTCCGGTTCCTCCCCCGCACGGGGTGGTCCGCCCGGCGCGCCAGCCGGTGCCGACGGCCGCCCGGCACCGCCCGCGGTGGGGGGCTCGGCCGCACCGGCGGCGGGAGCTCAGCGGCGCACGCGGCGGTGCCACACCGGGCGGGCCGGTGCGCCCGGGCGGGGCGGGTCGTCGTCCGGCGGGCCGGGTGGGTCGTCGTCGTCCACCGGGACGGGCGCGCCGTCCCGCGGCGGACGGGGCAGCAGCTCCAGCAGCGCCTCGGTGCCGGCCTCGGTGGCCGACACGGCACCGGCACCCGGGAGCACGACCGTCTCGTAGACGGCGACGATCCGCTCGCTCACCACCGACCAGTCGTACGCCCGGGCCGCGGCAGACCCGGCCGCGGCCAGCGCGGCACGGCGGGCCGGGTCGCCCAGCACGTCGACCAGGGCGGCGGCCAGCGCACCGGGGTCGCCGCGGCGCACCAGCACCCCTGCGTCGCCGCCGCGCAGCACGCGGGTGAAGGCGTCCAGGTCGCTGGCCACGATGGGGGCGCCCGCGGCCATCGCCTCGATGAGGATCACCCCGAAGCTCTCCCCCAGCAGGTTCGGCGCGCAGTACACGTCGACCGAGCGCAGGAAGGCCGCCTTGTCCGCCTCGCTGAGCTCGCCGAGCAGGGTGACCGCCGGTCCGAGCTCCGGCCCGACCAGCGCGTGCAGCTCCTCGGCGTCCCCCCGTCCGGCGATGAGCAGCCGGGTGCCGGGGTGGGCGGCCAGCACGGCGGGCATCGCCTCCAGCAGCACGGCGAGGCCCTTGCGCGGCTCGTCGTAGCGGCCGAGGAAGCCGATGGTGAGCGGGGCCCCGCCCCGGGTCAGGCCCGGCAGGGTCGGCCCGTGGGCGAACCGGTCCACGTGCACGCCGTTGGGGATGATCACCGCGTCCCCGCCCAGGTGCTCCACCTGCAGCCGCCGGGCGAAGTCCGACACCGCGATGCGGCCGCTGATCCGCTCGACCCACGGCCGGGCCCACGGCCCGATCACGGCCAGCCACTTGGAGCGGACGCTGGCGGCGTGGAAGGTGGCCACGATCGGGCCCTTGGCGATCATGCAGACCAGCAGCGACACCGACGGCGACACCGGCTCGTGCACGTGCACCACGTCGAAGCTGCCCTCCCGGAGCCAGCGGCGCACCCGGGCGGCGGAGATGGGCCCGAACTGCATGCTGGCCATCGAACCGTTGTAGGGCACCGGCACCGTGCGCCCGGCGAAGGTGACGTGCTCGGCGGGCAGGCTCTCCTCGTGCTCGGCCGGGGTGAGCACCTCGACGTGGTGGCCCTGGGCGCGCAGCGTCTCGGCGAGGTCGCGGACGTGGTACTGCACGCCACCCGGCACGTCCCACTGGTAGGGGCAGACCAGCCCGACCCGCATCAGGCCACCACCCCCGGGGCGGTCCGGCCGCGACCCTGCACCTCAGGTCGAGGTCGAGAGCGGGGGCGGGGCCTGCCGCGGGGCGGGTCCGGCGGCACGTCCGGCCAGATCGGGCCGAGCACGTGCCAGTCCTCGGGCCGGGCACCGATCGTCTCGGTGAACGCGTCGGCGACCTGCTGCATCGCCGTCGCCACCCGGTTGCGCAGCCGGCCGCCGGTCGGCAGCACCACCTCCGGGCAGAAGACCACCCGCCACCCGGCCGGCGTGAACGAGCAGTGCACCGGCACCAGGGCGGCCCCGGTCTGTGCGGCGAGCAGCCCGGGCCCGCCGGGCATCGTCGCCGGCCGGCCGAACAGGGTCACCGGGAGCCCGCCGCTCCCCAGGTCACGGTCGACCAGCAGGCAGGTCGACCCACCGGCGGCGACCCACTCCCGCAGCACCGTCGCGCTGGGCCGCTCGCCGCCGGTCAGCGGCAGCACCCGGATGCCCAGCGACGCACGGAACGCCACGAACCGGTCGTACAGCGACTCCGGTCTCACCCTCTCCGCAACGGTGAGGAACTCCCCGCCCAGGAAGTCGACCAGCCAGACGCCGGCGGCGTCCCAGTTCCCGCTGTGCGGCAGGGCGAAGACGATGCCGCGGCCCTGCTCCGCCGCGGGCAGCACGTGCTCCAACCCGACCACCTCGGTGCCCTCGACGACCCGGCGGGGCGAGATGACCGGCAGCCGGAACGCCTCCTGCCAGTAGCGGGCGTAGGACGCAAGCGCCCGGGCGGTGAGGGCGTCGAGCTCCTGCTCGCCCAGCCGGCCACCGGTGGCCACCCGCAGGTTGGCCCGCAGCTGCCGCACCCCGCGGCCGTCCCGCCGGACGGCCACGGCGGCGCCGGCCCGGAACGCCCCACGCGCCCAGGACTCCGGCACCCGCTGCACCAGCGACCAGCCCAGCCCGTAGCCGAGGTCGACCAGCCGGTCCCGGAGGCGGCCGGTCAGCGGGGCGGGACGGTCAGGCACGGCTCACGCGGGAGGCGCCGACGGCGGGGTGGCCGAGGACGACGCGGCGGGCGCAGGCGGGGCCGCGGGAGCAGTGGGCAGCGACATGCCCTTCGCGCCCTGGTACACCGCCACGAAACGCTGGCCCACGGTGACCAGGCTGCCGGCCAGCAGCACCCACAGCGCCACGTCCACCGCGTACGGGATGCCCAGCCCGGTGAAGCCGGTGCCGACGAGCACCAGGATCAGCCGCTCGGTGCGCTCCACGATGCCGACGTCGCACCGGATGCCCACACCCTCGGCCCGGGCCTTGACGTAGCTGGTGAGGATGCCGAGCACCAGGCAGAGCAGGGCCAGCAGCACCAGCACCCGGTTGTCCCCGGCGCCGGAGTACCACCACGCCAGCGCAGCGAAGATCGCGGCGTCCGCGGCGCGGTCACCGGTGGAGTCGAGCACGGCGCCGAACACCGAGCCGCCGCCGCGGGCCCGGGCCAGCGCGCCGTCGAGCATGTCCAGCAACACGAACACGGTGACCGCGAAGGCGCCCCAGAACAGGTGCCCGGTGCCGATCAGGAAGGCCGCCGACGCGACCGCACCCACGGTGCCGGTGATCGTGATCGCGTCCGGTGTGACGCCGGCGCGGGCCAGCACGGCGACCAGCGGGGCGATGACCTTGCCCACAGCCGGGCGCGCGAAGCCGAGCACTCAGCCCACCTGGCCGGACTGCGTCGGGTCGGTGCCGGTCTGCCAGCGTTCGGCGAGCACCGCGCGGGTCTCGGCGAGCACCTGCGGCAGCACCCGGGTCAGGCCGAGCACCGGCATGAAGTTGGTGTCCCCGCCCCAGCGCGGCACGGCGTGCTGGTGCAGGTGGTCGGCGATGCCGGCACCGGCCACCGAACCCTGGTTCATGCCGATGTTGAAACCGTGCGCGCCGCTGACCGCGCGCACGACACGCATCGCCGTCTGGGTGAATGCGCCGAGCTCGGCCACCTCGGCGTCGGTCAGGTCGGTGTAGTCCGGCACGTGCCGGTACGGCACCACCATCAGGTGCCCGGCGTTGTACGGGTACAGGTTGAGCACCGCGAACACCGTCTCGCCCCGGGCGACGACCAGCCCGTCCTCGTCGCTCATCGCCGGGATCAGGCAGAACGGGCAGTCGCTGGAGTCCGTCGGCTTGCCGGCACCGCGGATGTAGGCCATCCGGTAGGGCGTCCACAGGTGCTGGAACCCGCTGGTCGGCCCGCCCTCGTCGGCCGAGACGGGCACCTCGTAGCTCTCCCCGGGTGCCGCGCGCGGGCCGCCGGCGGGGTGCGGCTCGTCGGGCCGGGTCACGGCGGGCCCTCCGACCCCACGGGCAGCCCGCCGGCACCGACGGTCGGGTCGGCAGCGGTCTGGTCGGCAGCGGTCTGGTCGGCAGCGGGCGGGGCGGTGGGGTCGCTGTTGTGCCGGGCGGCGACCCAGTCCACGACCTGCTGGACGGCGTCCGCCACCGGCACCCCGTTGCGCTGGCTGCCGTCGCGGTAACGGAAGGACACCGCGCCGGCCTCGGCGTCGGTGGCCCCGGCGATGAGCACGAACGGCACCTTCTGCTTGCTGGCGGTGCGGATCTTCTTCTGCATCCGGTCGTCGGAGTCGTCGACGTCCACCCGGATGCCGTGGGCCCGCAGCCGCAGCGCGACGTCGGTCAGGTACGGCACCTGCTCGTCGGTGATCGGGATGCCGACCACCTGCACCGGCGCCAGCCACGCCGGGAACGCACCGGCGTAGTGCTCGGTGAGCACCCCGAAGAACCGCTCGATCGAGCCGAACAGGGCCCGGTGCAGCATCACCGGGCGCTGCCGGGAGCCGTCGGCCGCGGTGTACTCCAGGCCGAAGCGCTCGGGCAGGTTGAAGTCGACCTGGATGGTCGACATCTGCCAGGTGCGGCCGATCGCGTCCCGCACCTGCACGGACACCTTCGGGCCGTAGAAGGCGGCGCCGCCGGGGTCGGGCACCAGCTCCAGACCGGAGTCGACCGCCGCCTGGCGCAGGGCCTCGGTGGCCACCTCCCAGCTCTCGTCGGTGCCGACCGACTTCTCCGGGTTCCGGGTGGACAGCTCCAGGTGGAAGTCGGTCAGCCCGTAGTCGGCCAGCAGCCCGAGCACGAAGTCCAGCAGACCCCGCAGCTCCCCGGCCATCTGCTCGGGGGTGCAGTAGATGTGCGCGTCGTCCTGGGTGAAGCCGCGGGCCCGGGTCAGACCGTGCACCACGCCGGACTTCTCGTAGCGGTACACGGTGCCGAACTCGAACAGCCGCAGCGGCAGCTCCCGGTAGGAGCGGCCACGGGAGTCGAAGACCAGGTTGTGCATCGGGCAGTTCATCGGCTTGAGGTAGTAGTCCTGCCCCTGCCGCCGCACGTGACCGTCGGCGTCCCGCTCCTCGTCCAGCTGCATCGCCGGGTACATGCCCTCGGCGTACCAGTCCAGGTGGCCGGAGGTCTCGAACAGCTGGCCCTTGGTGATGTGCGGGGTGTTGACGAAGGAGTAGCCGGCCTCCTCGTGGCGGTGCTGGCTGTACTTCTCCATCTCCCGCCGGATGATCCCGCCCTTGGGGTGGAACACGGCCAGCCCGGAGCCGACCTGGTCGGGGAAGCTGAACAGGTCCAGCTCGGTGCCCAGCTTGCGGTGGTCGCGGCGCTCGGCCTCGGCCTGCTGCTCCTGGTACGCCTTGAGCGCGTCCTTGGACTCCCAGGCGGTGCCGTACACCCGCTGCAACTGCGGGTTCTTCTCGCTGCCCCGCCAGTACGCCGCCGCCGCCCGGGTCAGCGCGAAGGCCGGGATGGCGGAGGTGCGCGGCAGGTGCGGGCCGCGGCACAGGTCGGTCCAGACCCGCTCCTTGGTCCGGGGGTCCAGGTTGTCGTACATGGTCAGCTGCGCGCCGCCCACCTCGACGTCGGCCCCCTCGGCGGCGTCGCCGGCACCGCCCTTGAGCCCGATCAGCTCCAGCTTGTACGGCTCGTGGGCGAGCTCGGCGCGGGCGTCGTCGTCGCCGATCTCCCGGCGGGCGAAGAACTGGCCCTCCTTGACGATGGCCTGCATGCGCTTCTCGATCGCCTGCAGGTCCTCCGGGGTGAAGGGCCGCTCGGGGTCGACGTCGTAGTAGAAGCCGTCGGTGACCGGCGGCCCGATGCCCAGCCGGGTCCCGGGGAACAGGTCCTGCACCGCCTGGGCCAGCACGTGCGCGGTGGAGTGCCGGATCACCGCGCGCCCGTCCGGGCTGGCGGCCGGCACCGGGGCGACCTCGGCGTCGACGTCCGGGGTCCAGGCCAGGTCGCGGAGGTCACCGGACACCAGCTCACGGACGACGACGGCGCCGTCGGGGCCCTTGAGCGGCACCCCGGCGTCCTTGAGCGCCTGCATGGCCGTCGTCCCGGCCGGCACCCGGAGGGCGGCGGCGGTGGACGGCGAGGGCGCGGTGGACACGAGAGCTCCTGTGGGTCGTACGGTCAGGTCCGGGCGCGGCACGGGGCCGGCTCGCCCGGGGCGGCGGTCCAGGGACCACCACCCCCGCAGAGGGTAGTGCCCACCCCTGCCCGTCCCCGACGGTTTCAGCCGACGAGCAGCACGGCGTCGCCCACCCGGACCCGTCCGGGGGTGCGCACCTCCGCGTAGACGCCGAGGCAGTGCTTCGGCGTGCGGGTGACGATGAGCACGCAGTCGCCCACCCGTACCTCGCGACCGACCCAGCCGCGCTCGTCGTCGTCGGGCAGCTCGAGCACCAGGTTGGCCCGCGGGTCCTCGGCGGAGCAGCCGTCCGGGACCTCCCCGGCGTCGGCGCGTCCCCGCGCCTGCCGGCTGACCAGGTGCACCGCGGCGACGTCGACCTGCGGGGCCGCCGCGCGTTCCAGGCGCACGGCGCGGCCGAGCGCCCGGCCGATGGTGTCGCCGTCCGCCGCGGGGTCCCCGACGGCCGTCAACCCGGCCAGCTGCGGGGCCGCCTTCGCCCGCAGCCGCTCCCCCGTCGCCGCGTCGACGACGGCGTACAGCCGGTCGCCGGCCAACCCTGCCGGGCCCACGTCGACCTCGGGCACCGAGCGGCCGGCCAGGCTCTTCACCGGGTGCACCCACACCGACCCGACCGTGCCGACGACCCGGCCCGCACCGCCGGTGCCGCTGTCCCGCTCCACGGCGCGGACGCTACGCGGCCCGCCGCCCTGCCGGGCCGGGCGGCGTCCGAGCCGGGTGCGCTGGGCCTCCAGGTAGGGCCGCGCCCGGCGCTGCCCACCCCGCCGGCCGATCGCCTCGGCGAGGGCGTCCAGGGCGGCCGCCACCCGGGTCTCGTCCGGGCACCAGCCGCGGCGTTCGCACTCCTCGAGCCAGTCGACGGGACCGCGGTGACCGCGCTCGCCGTTGCAGCGGGGGCAGGCCGCGACCTCGTTCTCCGCCCAGGACGGGCCGCCCTTGACCCGGGGCACGACGTGCTCGGTGGTGGGCGGGACGGCGGGCCCGAAGGCGCGCCCGCACCAGACGCAGGTGGCGCCGTCCCGGGCCACGGCCTGCTCCAGCCGGACGGCGCGGCCGGGCTGGCGGGGGCCGGCCGGCCGTGGCACAGGCGGCGGGGACGTCGACCGGGCCATCGACCCGATCGTCCCCCGCGGCAGCGGGGGCGGCAACGGAGAGCGCATTTGACACCACCCCGATCGACTTACAAGGTGGAGCGGTGACGCAGCCCGGTCCGGTCGGCCCTCCGCTGACCCGTCGGCTGCACATCGACCTCGTCCGGGTCGCCCACGCGGCGTGTCCGGCGACGTCGAGCACCCTGCTGCGCTGACCTCGCGCGCCTCTGCGCGGGCACGTCCGCGCGCCTCCCCCCGCTCGCCCACCGCGCGGCCCGGCCCCTGGGCCCGGCCGCCCCCCGGGCTCCCCTCGACCTGACCTGGAGCGACCCCATGACCGCTGCCCCCGTCCTCTCCCCCACCCCGGCCGGCCCCGGCGAGCCCGGGGCCGCGGACGCCGACGGCGGCCGCCGGCCCCCGCTGGTCGCGCACTGGTTCCTGCCGACCTACGGCGACTCGCGCGGGCTGGTCGGGGGCGGGCACGGCATGGCGGCCACCGCCGCGACGGCCGCGCGCCCCGCCTCGCTGGGGTACTTGAGCCAGATCGCCCGGGCCGCGGAGACCGTCGGCTTCGAGGGCGCGCTCACCCCCACCGGCGCCTGGTGCGAGGACGCCTGGCTGACCACGGCGATGCTGGCCGCGCACAGCGAGCGGCTGAAGTTCCTCGTCGCCTTCCGGCCGGGCCTCGTCTCGCCCACCCTCGCCGCGCAGATGGCGGCCACCTTCCAGCGGCACTCCGGCGGCAGGCTGCTGCTCAACGTGGTCACCGGCGGGGAGGCCCGGGAGCAGCGGGCCTACGGCGACCACCTGGGCAAGGACGACCGGTACCGGCGGTGCGGTGAGTTCCTGGAGGTGGTGCGCGGGCTCTGGCGCGGGAAGACCGTGAGCCTGGCCGGCGAGCACGTGCAGGTCGAGGAGGCCCGCCTGGAGCGCGCCCCCGACCCGGTGCCGCCGCTGTACTTCGGCGGCTCCTCGCCGCTGGCCGGGGAGGTCGCCGCCCGGCACAGCGACGTCTACCTGACCTGGGGCGAGCCCCCGGCGGCGGTGGCGGAGAAGGTCGCCTGGATCCGGCGGCTGGCCGCGGCCGAGGGCCGCACCGTGCGTTTCGGCATCCGGCTGCACGTCATCACCCGGGACAGCTCGGACGCCGCGTGGGCCCAGGCCGAGCAGCTGCTGGCCGGCATCCCGGCCGGGATGATCGAGGACGTGCAGGCCAGCCTGGCCCGCAGCGAGTCCGAGGGCCAGCGCCGCATGCGCGCCCTGCACTCCGGCGGCTCGGCCTCGGCCGGCGACCTCGAGGTCTCCCCCAACCTGTGGGCCGGCGTCGGCCTGGTGCGCGGTGGCGCCGGCACGGCGCTGGTCGGCAGCCACCAGGAGGTGGCCGACCGGATCGCCGAGTACCACGCCCTGGGGATCGACGAGTTCGTGCTCTCCGGCCACCCGCACCTGGAGGAGGCGTACTGGGTCGGGGAGGGCGTGCTGCCCGAGCTCGGCCGCCGCGGCCTGTGGGCACCGCCGGCCGGCTCCGCGGCAGCGACCCCGGTGGCCGCCGCGGTGCCCTTCGCCGGCAGCGCGCGGTGAGCACCACGCAGGCCGGTACCGCACCGGCACGCGCGGCGGCGCCCGGCGGGGACACCGGCCCGGAGGAGAGCCTGGCGTCCGAGCGCCGCACGGTCCTCACCGCCTCGCTCATCGGCACGACGATCGAGTGGTACGACTTCTTCCTGTTCGCCACCGCCGCCGCGATCGTGTTCCCCCAGGTGTTCTACGGCGACAACGACCCGACCGTGGCCGGCCTGCTGTCCTTCGCCACCTTCGCCGTGGGCTTCCTCGCCCGGCCGATCGGCGGGCTGGTGTTCGGGCACGTCGGCGACCGGTTCGGCCGCCGCACCACGCTGATCGTGACGATGGCCATGACCGGCATCAGCACCGCGCTCATCGGCCTGCTGCCCGGCCACGACTCGATCGGCGTCCTCGCGCCGGTGCTGCTGGTGGTGCTGCGCATCGTGCAGGGCATCGCGGTCGGCGGTGAGTGGGGCGGCGCCGTCCTGCTGGCGGTGGAGTACGCCCCGCCCGGCCGGCGGGGGCTCTACGGATCGGTGCCGCAGATCGGCCTGGGCCTGGGCCTGGCCCTGGGCACCGGCGTGTTCGCCCTGCTCGGCGTGGTCATGGACGACGCCGCGTTCACCAGCTGGGGCTGGCGGATCGCCTTCGTGGCCAGCCTGCTGCTCGTGCTGGTCGGCCTGGTGGTGCGGCTGAAGGTGATGGAGACCCCGGCGTTCCGCCGGGTGCAGCAGGCCGCCGAGGTGTCCCGGGTGCCCGCGCTGGACGTGCTGCGCGACCCGCCGTCGCGGCGCAACCTGGGCTGGACGCTGATGGCCCGCTGGGCCGAGGGCGCGTCGTTCAACACCTGGGCGGTGTTCGCGGTGTCCTACACGGTGGACACCCTGGGCATGGACCGCACGCAGGTGCTGGTGGTGATCACCCTGGCGGCGCTGCTCGAGGCCGCGGTCGTCCCGCTGGCCGGGGCCTGGGGCGACCGGATCGGGCGCGGGCGGGTCTTCGCCGCCGGCAGCGTGCTGTTCGGCCTGGGGGTGTTCCCCGGCTTCCTCGGCCTGCAGACCGGTGACATCGTGGTCGTGGGGCTGGTCACCGCCCTCATGCTGGGGGTCGCCTACGGCATCATGAGCGGCGCCGAGTCGACGCTGTTCGCCGAGGTGTTCCCGGCCCGGACCCGCTACACCGGCATGTCGCTGGCCTTCCAGGGCGGCGGCATCTACGCCTCCGGGTTCACCCCGCTCGTCCTCGGCTCGCTGCTGGCCGCGGGCGGCGGCAGCCCGTGGCTGGCCTGCGGGTACCTGCTCCTGACCGCGGTGGTGAGCACCGTGGGCGCCCTGCGCGCCCGCCCGCTCGAGCACCTCTGACCGCACGAGAAGGCCCCGGCGGCTCCTGACGGAGCCGGCCGGGGCCTGGTGTGCTGTGGGCGATACTGGGTTCGAACCAGTGACCTCTTCGGTGTGAACGAAGCGCTCTACCACTGAGCCAATCGCCCGCCGTGCGGGTGAGCACGATTGTGCCAGACGCTCACCGCCAGAGTGGCACCCACCCCGGGACCCACCCGGGGACGCCGGCGACGTGCAGCGTGACGACCACGACGCCGTAGACGAACGCCAGGGTGGCCAGCCCGACCAGGCCCTGCACCCACCGGGGCTGCCGGCCCAGCCACTCCGACCAGGCACCCACCTTCGCCCGGGCGAAGGCGAGCAGGCGCTCGGCCCAGGTGAACTCGGTGGCCCAGACGAACAACCCGCCGAACACGATGAACCAGCCCGGGCCCGGCAGCGGGATGAGCAGCAGCCCCAGGCCGACGACGACGGTGCCGGCCAGCGCCACGAGCAGCCGGTAGGCCTGGTTGACCGGGGGGCGCCGGGCGATCCACCGCCGCGCCGGGGTGTGCGCGACCCGCTCGCGCAGGCTGACGACGTCGTCGGAGTCCAGCCGGGCACGACGCTCGTCGGCGGCCTGCCGGCGGGCCGACCCGGCGCCCGCTGCCCGACCCGCGGACGGCTCGGGATCCGGCGCGGTCTCGACCGTGTCCGGTGTGCTCACCCGGTCACCTACCCCATCGCGACGATGTCCCCGGGGGTGGCCGGGGCCTGGTTGCCGGGCTCGATGCTGATCCCGTAACCGGTGAAGTCGTCCAACCCGGTCGCCTGGGACGATACGGTGCGCAGGTCCAGGTCAGCCGTGTGCACGCTGAACGTGCCCAGCGCCGCCGGCGCCGCGTCGTCCGACATGCCCCAGAGCACGTAGGTGTGGTCGCTGTCGTTGGGCCGCATGCCGTTCGCGACCACCTGCAGCTGCCCCTCCCGGGCCACGACGGTGGCCACCGTGTGGCCGTCCGTGCCGGCCAGCGGGGCGATCCGGGCCTGGCCGGGCCTCAGCAGCGACTCCATCATGTCCGCCTGCTCGGCGACGGTCTGGCGCGCGTCGTCCCGCTCGCCGATGACCACCACGTTCCAGGTGCCCACCACCAGCGCCGCGGCCACCGCGGCGGCGGCCAGGGCGTTGGGCACGACCCGGCGCCAGGCCGGCCGGCCACCGAGCGAGCGGCCGTGCCGGGCGCGGGAGCCGGTGGAGCGCTCGACCAGCCGGCCGGGCAGGGGCGCGGCGGCGGGCTCGGCGTCCGGCACGGGCACGCCGAGCGGCAGCGGGGCCGGGGGCTGGGCGTCGGACGGCCGCACGACCTGCTCGGTCTGCTCGACGGCGGCCCGCAGCCGGTGCCGCAGCGACTCCGACGGCTCGACCGGCGGCAGGTCGGTGGCCATGGCGGCCATCACCTCGTGGGTCTCGGCGACGGTGCGCTCGCAGCGGGCGCAACCGGCGAGGTGGGCCAGGAAGTCGGCCTCGTCCTCGGGCTCCAGCGCGTGCAGGGCCCAGCCGACGGCGAGCTCGTCCAGCGTCTCGTGGTCGTCGTGGTCGCCGGGTCGCCGCGCGCCCAGGTCGCCGCTCATCGTGCTGCCCCGTCCGCGCCCCCGTGGGCGCCGCCGAAGGCGCTGCCGGCAACGGCACCGCCGAGGTTCTCCTTCAGCCGGCGCATGCCGGCGAGCATCCGTGTCTTGACCGTCCCGAGCGGGGTGTTGGTCAGCGCCGCGACCTCACGCTGGGTGTACCCGCCGTAGTAGGCGAGCGTCAGCGCCTCGCGCTGCGGCGCCGGCAAGGTGGCCAGGGCGACCCGCACGCGCTCGGACACGACCCGCGTCCACACCTCGTCCACGACGTCGTCCTGCATCGTCGGCGCGGTGAGGACCATGTCGTCCTCGGCCCGGCCCTGACGCCGCCGGTGGGACTCCTCGCGGCGGACGGCGTCGACGGCCTTGTGGTGGACCATCGCCATCAGCCAAGACGAGAAGCTGCCCCGTGAGCCGTCGAAGGCCCCGGGGTCCTTCCAGACGGACAGGAAGACGTCCTGCAGCACGTCCTCGGCGAGCGTGTCGTCGGCGAGGATCCGCCTGGCCAGCGCGAAGGCCGGGCGGCGGAAACGCTCATAGAGGTCGTCGATGGCAGTTCGGTCGCCCGAAGTGACACGTCGGACCAGGTCGGCGTCTGCGGAGGCATCCTCCGGACGCCGCGCCGGGCGGCTCACGAGTCCCATGGTCACACGTCTGGTTCGCATCCGGAACCGCCTGCGGTTCACCTCCCCACCGCGGGTGGTCCCGGCGGGTCACCCGGACGGGCGACGGCTCGTCACCTCCGGGGCCACCGTTCGTTGACCCGGGCATGCCGAGCAGACGCGCAACCGGGTGCTCCACCCGGGCCACCCTCCACCTCGTCGGCCCGCACAGCTGGACGGCCGTGCCGGCGGCGCTGCGCTACGAGCTCGCCGAGCCCTTCGCCGTCCGGGTGCTGTTCGGCACCGACGCCGAGCGCGGCGAGGGCGACCCGGGCGTCGAGTGGCTGCTGAGCCGGGACCTGTTGCGGTCGGGCACCACCCGGCCGGCCGGGGAGGGCGACGTCCGGCTCTGGCCGGGCCGCGGCGGATCGGACGCGCTGTTCCTCCAGCTGCGGGCGCCCTCCGGCGAGGCGCTGTTCGAGCTGTCCCGCGGGGTCGTGGAGGCCTTCCTCGCCCGCACCGAGGAGCTGGTGCCCCGCGGCACCGAGACCGGGCTGCTGCTGATCGACGACGAGCTGATTGCGCTGCTGCAGGACGACGGGACCGACCCCACCGGCCGCTGAGCCGGGAAATGGCCCGCCACCTGCGCGTTCACCGTCGGACACCCCCCGGTGTGGAGGGGCCCGGAGCGGTCGGTTAGAGTTCTAGGCGCACTGCGGACGTGGCTCAGTGGTAGAGCATCACCTTGCCAAGGTGAGGGTCGCGGGTTCGAATCCCGTCGTCCGCTCGGAACGAGGTGCACCGGCCGAGAGGCCGGTGCCTTCGTGCGGTGGAGTGGCCGAGAGGCGAGGCAACGGCCTGCAAAGCCGTCTACACGGGTTCAAATCCCGTCTCCACCTCGGCGTCACCCTCGTGGTGATCCGGATGGAGACGGGCCGGCCGCGAGGCCGGGCACGGGCGATTGGCTCAGTGGTAGAGCGCTTCGCTGACACCGAAGAGGTCACTGGTTCGAACCCAGTATCGCCCACCAGCGAGAGGCCCAGGTCGACGACCTGGGCCTCTCGCACGTCCGGGGCCGGTCAGCCGCGCATGGCGACCCGCTCTCGCCAGAACGCCTCGACGGCCGCCTCCAGGTCCGCACGGGTGCCGCTGTTGTCCAGCACGACGTCGGCGACGGCCGCCCGCTCCTCGTCACTGGCCTGGGCCGCGATCCGCGCCCGGGCGTCGGCCTCGGTCGTCCCCCGGTCGGCCAACCGCGCCAGCCGTGTGGCCAGGTCCGCCTGCACGACGAGGACGAGGTCGTGGGCGGCGCTCTGCCCGGTCTCCACGAGCAGGGGCACGTCCTGGACCACCACGGCGTCCGCCGGGGCCGCAGCGATCGCCTCGGCGGCCCGCTCCCGCACCAGCGGGTGCACGAGGGCGTCCAGCCGGGCCCGCGCCGCCGGGTCGGCGAACACGACCGAGGCGAGGGCTGCCCGGTCCAGCGACCCGTCGGCCGCCAGCACCGCCTCCCCGAACTCCTCGACCACGGCCGCGAGCCCGGACGTGCCGGGCTCCAGCACCGCACGGGCGATCCGGTCGGCGTCCACGAGCACCGCCCCGCGCGCGACGAGCATCGCCGCGACGGTGCTCTTGCCCGATCCGATCCCGCCGGTCAGTCCGATCCGCAGCACACCGGGACCCTAGCGGCGGGCCCGGCCGTGCGCCGGACACGCTCCGGTCACGGGGCGCGACCGCGCGGCGCGTCGCACCAGTCCCACCCGTCCCAGGACTTAACGTCCGTCCCGGCGAACACCCGCCGAGAGAGGTAGGCCCCCCATGTCGCTCGTCACGTCCGCCGTCGCGGCCGCCGCCCCCACCACCGGACGGCGGGGTCCCGGCCGGCACCGCCTCGACCGTCCCGCCGGCGTCCGCTGCTCCGACCTGCCGGGCGTCCGCGAGCGGCTGGCCGACCGGCCGGCCCGCACCTCCCTGCTGCAGCGCGTGCTCGGCCCGACCACCCCCGCCGGCCGGCACACCTGGGACTTCCTCACCAGCGTGGGCGGCCGCCCCCGCACGGCGTTCGCGATCATCCTCAGCCTCTGATCGACCTGCCGGCATCCGAGGCCCACGCCCAGGAGGGCGGCACGACCCGGGTCCGGGCACGCAGGCTGTCGTCCCCCGACCGGCCCCCGCGGACGTGCGCGAGACGCTCACAGCCGAGCGGACGCGGCATGCTGCTCCCTAACCCACGCACGGGCGGGAGGCGGCGGTGGGGCCCTGCCGCCGACTCAGCCGGTCGTGGTGACCGTGCCCGTCGGACCCGCACCCCCGGGGGTGGCGGCCGGCTGGGGCGCGTCGTTGGCCACGACCGTGCCGAGCAGCCGCACGGCGACCGGCGACGTGCCGTCCGGCCCGAAGACAGCCGCGGAGAACGTCAGCGCGTAGGTGCGTGACTGCACCGTGCACAGCGCGGTGACGTCGGACGCCGAGGAGAGCACCGTGGCCCGGCCCGTCGGCTCACCGGGTGCACCGGCACACCCGGCGAGCGGCACCGCGTCCGAGCGGACGCCCTGGACGGCCTGCGCCTCGACGGTGGCCCGTACCCGGTCGGCTGCGGCTGCGGCATCGGTGTACGTGAACACCGACAGTTCCAGCAGCGGCGGCCCGGCCGGTGCGGTGTCCGTGGCCGGGGTGGTGCCGAAGGCGCAGGTGACCCGGCCGGTGCGACCGATCCCGGGCTCGGGCTCCCCCACCACGTAGCTGGTGCCGCCGGCCAGCGACGACCCGAAGCCGTCCTCGATCTGGGCGACGGTGAGCCGGGCGTTGCACGAGTCGGGCAGCGCGTACGGCGGTGCGGCACTCGTGGGGGCCGCGGCGCTGCTCGACGGTGTCGTGGTGCTGGGGGCGGCGGCGGTGGTGCCGCCGCCGGCGGTGCAGCCCGCCAGCCCCAGCACCCCCATCAGCCCCACCGACGACAGTGCGCCGCCCACCAGAGCTGGTGGACGGCGCA
This sequence comes from Goekera deserti, assembly GCF_010685995.1. Lineage (GTDB taxonomy): Bacteria > Actinomycetota > Actinomycetes > Mycobacteriales > Geodermatophilaceae > Goekera > Goekera deserti. The sequence goes on from NZ_JAAGWK010000009.1 coordinate 108,765, forward strand.
CGGTCATCGGCTGGTGATCAGCTGATCAGGCTCACTCGCCGCCGGCGAGCTTGGCCCGCAGGGCAGCCAGCGCCTCGTCGGAGGCGAGGGTGCCGCCACCGCTGGTGCTGCTGCCGCCGCCGACGCTGGGGGCGTCGTCGGTGGCCACGTCGGCGCTGGAGTAGCTGCCGCCGGCGCTGGCCTCGGCGTCTGCTGCCTTGGCCTCGGCGATCTGCTTCTGGTGCGCCTCGAACCGGGCCTGAGCCTCGGCGTACTGACGCTCCCACTCCTCGCGCTGGGCGTCGAAGCCCTCGCGCCACTCGCCGGTGTCGAAGCCCTCCGGGTAGAGGTAGTTGCCCTCGGCGTCGTAGGACGCGGCCATGCCGTAGGCGGCCGGGTCGAACTGGTCGTCCTCACCGACGGTGCCCTCGTTGGCCTGCTTGAGGCTCAGCGAGATGCGGCGACGGTCGAGGTCGATGTCGATGACCTTGACCAGGATCTCGTCGCCGACCTGGACGACCTGCTCCGGGATCTCGACGTGGCGCTCGGCCAGCTCGGAGATGTGCACCAGGCCCTCGATGCCCTCGTCGACGCGAACGAACGCACCGAAGGGCACCAGCTTGGTGACCTTGCCGGGCACGACCTGCCCGATCTGGTGCGTGCGGGCGAACTGACGCCACGGGTCCTCCTGGGTCGCCTTCAGCGACAGGGAGACGCGCTCGCGGTCCAGGTCGACGTCGAGGACCTCGACGGTGACCTCCTGACCGACCTCGACGACCTCGGACGGGTGGTCGATGTGCTTCCAGGACAGCTCGGAGACGTGCACCAGGCCGTCGACGCCACCCAGGTCCACGAAGGCACCGAAGTTGACGATCGAGGAGACCTGACCGGTGCGGACCTGGCCCTTGGCGAGCTTGTTGAGGAACTCGCTGCGCACCTCGGACTGGGTCTGCTCCAGCCACTGACGGCGGGACAGCACGACGTTGTTGCGGTTCTTGTCCAGCTCGATGATCTTCGCCTCGAGCTCGCGGCCCACGTAGGGCTGCAGGTCGCGGACGCGACGCATCTCGACCAGCGAGGCGGGGAGGAACCCGCGCAGGCCGATGTCGAGGATCAGGCCGCCCTTGACGACCTCGATGACGGTGCCGGTGACGACCTCGTCGGCTTCCTTCTTGGCCTCGATCGTGCCCCAGGCGCGCTCGTACTGGGCGCGCTTCTTGGAGAGGATCAGGCGCCCTTCCTTGTCCTCCTTCTGGAGGACGAGGGCTTCCACCTCGTCGCCGACCTTGACGACCTCGTTGGGGTCGACGTCGTGCTTGATGGACAGCTCGCGCGAGGGGATGACGCCCTCGGTCTTGTAGCCGATGTCCAGCAGCACCTCGTCCCGGTCGACCTTGACGATGACGCCTTCGACGATGTCGCCGTCGTTGAAGTACTTGATCGTCTGGTCGATGGCGGCGAGGAAGTCCTCGGCGGTGCCGATGTCGTTGACCGCGATCTGGGGGGTGCTGTTCGGACGGACCTGGGTGGAGGTCATGTGGTCGAGTGCTCCGGACGGGGGATGCGTAGGGACAGGACGACCCGCGGCCGGTACGGCCGCGGGGTGGTGTTCGGCGGAGCGGACGCGACACCCACGCCCGTTGCCGGGGGGGGCACCACAGACCTCTGGCGCCCCACCATCGTAGAGACCCTGCAGGGTGCGGTCCACCTCGGCTCCCCGCCCGGGCGTGCCACCATCGACGGTGCCCATGACCCCGCACCCGCCGCCGCTGCCCCCGTCACTGCCGTCACCCGTGAGACCGTCTTCGACCCCGCCGCCCGCGGCGCGACCGTCGGACCGGCCCCCGGCGGCAGACCCGCTGCCGCTGGCCTCCGACGGCTACCCCGCCGCCGGCGGGGTGGAGCGCCGGGACACCGGGTCGCAGGAGTCGGTGCGGGCCAACCGGCGCTGGTGGGACGCCGCGGCGCCCGCGTACCTGGCCGAGCACGGCGACGACCTCGGTGCGGTCGACTTCCTGTGGTGCCCGGAGGGCCTGCGCGAGGCGGAGGCGGGGCTGCTCGGGCCGGTCGCCGGGCGCCGGGTGGTGGAGATCGGCTGCGGCTCGGCGCCGTGCTCCCGCTGGCTGCGCCGCCAGGGCGCCGAGGTGGTGGCACTGGACCTGTCCGCGGGGATGCTCGCCGCCGCGGCGGCGGCCAACCGGGCCACCGGCGTCCCGGTGCCGCTGCTGCAGGCCGACGTGGGTGCGCTGCCGCTGGCCGGCGACAGCGTGGACGTCGTCTGCTCGGCGTTCGGCGGGTTGCCGTTCGTCGCCGACGTCGAGGCCACGCTGGCCGAGGTGGCGCGGGTGCTGCGGCCCGGCGGGCGGTTCGTCGCCTCGGTCAACCACCCGCTGCGCTGGGCGCTGCCGGACTCCCCCGACCCTGCGGACCTGCGGGTGGTGGGCTCCTACTTCGACCGCACGCCCTACGTGGAGACCGGCGAGGACGACGAGGTGGTCTACGTGGAGCACCACCGCACCGTCGGGGACTGGGTGCGCGCGGTCGTCGGGGCCGGGCTCGTGCTGACCGACCTGGTCGAGCCGGAGTGGACGCCGGGCCGCACCGAGGTGTGGGGCCAGTGGTCACCCGCCCGCGGGGCCCTGGTGCCCGGCACCCTGATCCTGGTCTGCTCCCGCCCGGGGACCTCGACCTCGGGCTGAGGGTCGTCCTGCCGGTCCACGGCGGCCGACCCCCGGGCCCGTGCCGGGGCCCCCGGCGCGCCGGCGCCGGGGGCCCGGTCAGGGCCGGGAGCCAGGGGTCAGACGTCCAGCTTCAGCGCGATGTCGAACGAGATCGACGACGCGCCGGGGGCCAGCGGGAGGCCCAGCAGCAGGTTGCTGCTCGAGGTGAGCAGCACGTTGCAGGCCCAGGACGGCTGGAACTTCGGGACGGAGAAGTCGTTGGCCACGACCTTGCCCCTCAGCAGCCCGTCCGTGCCGCCGCCGACCAGCGGGGTGCCGGTCAGCTTGCCGCTCGTGCCGGTGGTCAGCGAGAGATCCAGCGGGAAGGAGCACTTCGAGCCGAGGATGGTCGTGGTCACCTGCACCTTGCCGCGCAGCGTCACGTTGGTGACCCCGTTGACCAGGCTGGCTGGGCCGGTCAGGTCGCCCAGCGGGGTGACGGTGGTCGGCAGGCCGAGGAACGTGACCTTGGTGGTGGTCGGCGCGAAGAAGACGTTCTCCTTCTTCACAACCGAGGTGAGCGCCGCGAAGTCCGAGCCGGTAACCACGCCACAGGCGGTGGCCGAGGCGCCTGACACAGTCGCCAGCCGGCCGATCTGGAACGAACCGTTGCTGAGCGTGGAGCTGAAGGGGATGCCGCCTGCGGTGGGGCATGCCGGCGCCGGCGCCGGGGCGGGCGGAGCAGCCGAGGCAGGCGCGGCGAACGCGACGGCGGCGAACGTCATCAGGGCAGCAGCCGCGAGGGCCATCCCGCCGCGACGACGGGGACGGGCGGTGGCGCGGGCGCGCCGGGGGAACGAGGGTGACACCGTTGACTCCTCAGCTGTGACGACGGCCCACGCGATCTGTGGACGAGGGCCGGGTCACATCACATCACGTTACCCACCGTCACGGGAATCATCCGATCGTGTACCGCTTCTCGGTTGACAGCACGTGACCGTCCCCTGACCAGGTGATACGTCCCCGCGCCGGCCCCGCAGGAGGCGATCTCGTCACCAGGGCGAGGAGCCGGGTCCCTCGTCAGTGTGCGGCGGCGTCCCAGCTGGTGCCGAAGCCCACCGACACCTCGAGGTCGACCGACAGCTGGGCGGCGCCGGCCATCTCCCGGCGCACCAGCTCCTCCAGCCGGTCGTGCTCGCCCTCGGCGACCTCGAGCACGAGCTCGTCGTGCACCTGGAGCAGCATCCGGGAGCGCAGGCCCTCGGCGGCGATGGCCCGCTCCACGTTCAGCATCGCCACCTTGATCACGTCGGCGGCCGAGCCCTGGATCGGGGCGTTGAGCGCCATCCGCTCGGCCATCTGCCGGCGCTGGGTGTTGTCGCTGTTCAGGTCCGGCAGGTAGCGGCGGCGGCCGAGGGTGGTCGCGGTGTACCCGGTCTGCCGCGCGTCCTCCACGACGCCGTCCAGGTAGTCGCGGATGCCGCCGAAGCGCTCGAAGTAGGCGTGCATCTGGGCACGTGCCTCCTCCGGGGTGATCCGCAGCTGCTGGGCCAGTCCGTAGGCGCTCAGCCCGTAGGCCAGGCCGTAGCTCATCGCCTTGATCCGGCGGCGCATCTCCGGGTCGACCTGCTCGATGGGGATGCCGAAGGCCCGGGAGGCGACGAAGGAGTGCAGGTCCTCCCCCGAGGTGAACGCCTCGATCAGGCCGGCGTCCTCGGACAGGTGCGCCATGATCCGCATCTCGATCTGGCTGTAGTCGGCGGTCATCAGCGTCTCGTGGCCCCCGCCGACCACGAACGCCTGCCGGATGCGCCGGCCCTCGGCGGTGCGGATCGGGATGTTCTGCAGGTTGGGGTCGGTCGAGGACAGCCGGCCGGTGGCCGCGATGGTCTGCTGGAACGTGGTGTGGATGCGCCCGGCGTCGTCCACCATCGGGATCAGCCCGTCGATGACCGTCCGCAGCCGGGTGACGTCCCGGTGGCGCAGCAGCGCCTCCAGGAACGGGTGCGGGTGGCTGGCCTGCAGGGAGGCGAGCGCCTCGGCGTCGGTGGTGTAGCCGGTCTTGTTCTTCTTGGTCTTCGGCAGGCCCAGCTGGTCGAACAGCACGGTCTGCAGCTGCTTGGGCGAGCCGAGGTTGATCTCGGTCCCGCCGATGGCGTCATAGGCCTCGGCGGCGGCCGACGCCACCCCGGCGGCGAACTCCGACTGCAGGTCGTGCAGCAGGTCCAGGTCGACGGCGATGCCCCGGCGCTCCATCCGGGCGAGCACCGTGGTCAGCGGCAGCTCCAGGTCGGTGAGCAGGTGGTCACCGCCCTTCTGGCCGAGCAGCTGCTCCAGGGCGTCGGACAGGTCGTTGACCGCCACAGCCTTGAGCACGTCGGCGTGCGCGGCGGCCGCGGCGACGTCCTCCTCGCTGGGGCCCAGGCCGTCCAGGGTGAGCTGCGCCTCGGCCGGGGCGTCGTCCTTGAGCTCGCGCTTGAGGTAGCGCACCGCGAGGTCGCCCAGGTCGAAGGAGCGCTGCCCGGGCAGCGCCAGGTACGCGGCCAGCGCGGTGTCGCTGACCATGCCCTCCAGCTCCCAGCCGCGCGCCCACACCGCCAGCAGTGGGCCCTTGACCTCGTGCACGACCTTCTCCGCGGACGGGTCGGCCAGCCACGCGGCCAGCGCCTGCTCGTCCGCGGTGTCCAGGTCCGGGCCCAGGTCCACGAAGGTGGCGTGGTCGTCGGCCGCGGCCAGCGCGATGCCGGTCAGCTCGCCGACGCCGCGACCCCAGGTGCCCCGGAAGGCGACGCCGGTGCGGCCGGGGCGTGCGTGGGTGGCCAGCCAGTCGTCGAGCGCACCGGCCGGGACGTCGTCGGCGGTGACGTCGAAGCCGCCCTCGACCTCCGGCTGGGCGCTGGTGAGGGTGGCGAACAGCCGGTCGCGCAACACCCGGAACTGCAGGTTGTCGAAGAGCGTGTGCACCTCGTTGCGGTCCCACGCCTGCACGCCGAGGTCGGCCGGGCCCAGCGGCAGGGCCACTGAGCGGTCGAGCTCGGTGAGCCGCCGGTTCTGCAGCACCGAGGACAGGTGCTCGCGCAGCTTCTCCCCCACCTTGCCCTTGACCGTGTCGACCTGGTCGACGAGGACGTCCAGCGACCCGTACTCCCGGATCCACTTGGCCGCCGTCTTCTCCCCGACGCTGGGGATGCCGGGCAGGTTGTCGCTCGGGTCGCCGCGCAGGGCCGCGAAGTCGGGGTACTGGGCCGGCGACAGGCCGTACTTGGCCTCGACCTCCTCGGGGGTGAACCGGGTCAGGTCCGAGACGCCCTTGCGCGGGTACAGCACGGTGACGTGCGGGGAGACCAGCTGCAGGGCGTCCCGGTCGCCGGTGCAGATGAGCACGTCCATGCCCTGCGCGGTGGCCTGCACGGTGAGCGTGGCGATGACGTCGTCAGCCTCGAAGCCCTCGGCGGTGATCACCGGCACGTGCAGCGCCGCGAGAACCTCCTGGATCAGGCTGACCTGGCCCCGGAAGTCGGTCGGCGTCTCGCTGCGGTTGGCCTTGTAGCCGGCGAAGATCTCGCTGCGGAAGGTCGTCCGGCTGACGTCGAAGGCCACGGCCAGGTGCGTGGGTGCCTCGTCCCGCAGCACGTTGATCAGCATCGAGGTGAAGCCGTACACGGCGTTGGTCGGCTGACCGGTGGTGGTGGAGAAGTTCTCCACCGGCAGCGCGAAGAACGCGCGGTAGGCCAGCGAGTGGCCGTCCAGCAGCAGCAGCCGCGGCCGCGCGCCGGGCGGACCGCCCACGGCGTCCACCGGCGCCGACTCGGGAGCCGACGGCTCGGACGCGGACGACTCGGGGCCGCTGGGCGCAGGGGTGGTGACCGGAGCAGACATCGCCACGATCCTAGGTGCGCCCACCGACACCGCGAGGGGCACCGAGGCACCCGGACACCGACCCGGCGGACCGCGGCGGAGCACCGGGCCGGACCACGGGAGCCGCGCAGGTGCGACCGGTGGCGGTGAGGGTGGCTACGGTCGGGGGATGCCGACCGCCGCCCCCGACTGGGTGCCCCACGGGACCACGAGCCCGCTCGACGACAAGCTGGGCATCCGGATCACCGACCACGACCCCGACCGGCTGGTGGCCACGATGCCGGTCGCCGGCAACGAGCAGCCCGCCGGCCTGCTGCACGGCGGGGCCACCTGCGCGCTGGTGGAGACGGTGGGCTCCTGGGCCGCGGCGCTGCACGCCGGGCCCGAGCGGCAGGTGGTCGGCGTCGAGCTGAACGTGAGCTACCTGCGGGCGGCGACCTCGGGCACGGTGACCGCCGTGTGCACGCCCGTGCGGCGCGGCCGGACGCTGTCCACCTTCGCCATCGAGCTCACCGACGACGAGGGCCGGGTCACGGCCAGCGCCCGGCTCACCTGCCTGACCAGGAGCTGAGGCTCAGCCGGCGTCCGGCCGGGGTCGGACGACGGGGAACGAGCCGGTCGACGTGCCGGGGCGGCGGCGCGGCGCGGCGCGGAGCAGCGCCGTGCCGGGCAGCCAGCTGCGCTGCCAGGCCGACAACGACCGGGACAGCTGCTCGCGGGAGACGATGCGCCGGGTGGTGAGCGGGGCGAAGCCCATCCGGGAGAGGAAGCGCTGACGCTCGGCCTCGTGCCCACCGGCGGCGGCGACGACGTGCTCGGCGCCGGTCTGCTCGGCGTAGGCGGCAGCCGCGGCGAGCAGCACCGCACCCACGCCGCGCCGCCGGTGGTCGCGGTGCACGACGAAGGAGTCCACGGTGACCTGCGGGCTGCCCAGCACCACCGACAGCGGGTCGACCCCGAGCACGGCGAGGCCGACGGCGACCTCCCCCGCGGTGTCGGCGCCGGGTGCGTTCGGGCCGGGCAGGACGGCGAGGACCACCCGGTGCTGCGGGTCGGCGAGCAGCCGGCGGAAGCCGGCGGCCGCGGCGGCGCCGGGGCCCTGGCCGGTGAGCACGTGCTCGACGTGCGACTCGGCCCGGTACTGGCGCACCAGGGCGAGCACGGCGGCGAGGTCGTCCCCGCGGGCGACCCGGGTCTGCACGGCCGACCGGTGGGCCGCACCGGCCCGGCCGCTGCGGACGACCCCGGAGGGCGGGCGCGGGCTGGGCACGGGCACGGCGGTCACCGGGGCCCGGAACTCCGTGGGCGCGCTCGTCGCCACCGGCCAGCCGCGGCCCGCGGTCGATCCTGTCTCACCAGACACAACTGCGGACACTGGAGCCCTCCCCGGACGGTGCGTGCAGCCTGCACCCTCCGCGGCATGCACACATGGCGGCGCGCCGCAACCCTCAGCAACGAACTCGTGGCCCCCACTTCGGACGGGGAGGAACCGCGCCGGGTCGCGATGAGGTCACAGCTCGTACCAGGACGACCCGAGACCGTCACAGGCGTGGGTTACTGTCCCGGCTCAATCCAACGGCTGGGAGGTCGAGTGACCCACGCGCCACACCGTGCGCCCGAGAACGTGGACCGACCCGTCCGCGACGCCGGGGACCGCACGGCTCGTCCCGGGGCGCGACTCCGGAGGCGGACGCGATGGTCCTCCGCCCGCCGCCCCCTGCTCCTGACGCTCGTGCTGGCTGCGCTCGCCATGGCGCTGGCCACGCTGGTGCCCGGCGTGGCCCAGGCGGCCGGTGAGCAGGTGCGCGGCACGCTGACCACCGGCGCCACCGGGCCGATCGAGGGCGCCACGATCACCGTGGAGACCGCCGACGGGGCCGAGGTCGACGAGGTCGAGACCGACGAGAACGGCCAGTTCGCGGTCGACCTGCCCGGCCCCGGCGACTACGTCGTGACCCTGGACGCCGAGTCGCTGCCCGACGGCGTCGAGGTCGGCCCGGCCGGTGACACCCGCACCGTCACGGTCACCACCGGGCGGCGGGCGCCGGTCAACTTCGCCCTCTCCGACGGCGAGAGCGGCGGCACCGGCCGCATCCTGGCCGTCCAGCTGCTGGTCGACGGCGTCCGGTTCGGCCTGCTGATCGCCATGTGCGCCGTGGGCCTGTCGCTGATCTTCGGCACGACGGGCCTGACCAACTTCGCCCACGGCGAGCTGGTCACCCTCGGCGCCGTCGTGGCGCTGGCGGTGAACGTGAGCGGTGGTGTGCCGCTCATCCTGGCCGGCCTCGTCGCCGTGGTGGCCGGCGCAGCGGTCGGCGCGCTCAACGAGCTCGGGTTGTGGCGCCCGCTGCGCCGTCGCGGCACCGGCCTGGTCGCCGCCCTGGTGGTCTCGATCGGTCTCTCGCTGGCCGGGCGCTACCTCATCCAGACCTTCTACGGCGGCCGGTCGCGGGCCTACATCGACTACCAGTCGCAGCGGGCCCGGGACTACGGCCTGTTCACCCTCACCGACCGCGACCTGTACTCCATCGTCATCTCGATCCTGGTGCTGGTCGGGGTCGCGGTGATGCTGCAGCGCACCCGGATCGGCAAGGCCATGCGGGCCGTCGCGGACAACCGCGACCTCGCTGCCTCCTCGGGCATCAACGTGGACCGGGTGATCCTGGTGGTCTGGAGCATGGGCGGTGCGCTGGCCGCGCTCGGCGGCGTGCTGCTCGGCCTGTCCGACCAGGTGCAGTGGGACATGGGCTTCCGGCTGCTGCTGCTGATGTTCGCCGGCGTCACCCTCGGCGGGCTGGGCACGGCCTACGGCGCGCTGGTCGGCAGCCTCATCGTCGGTGTCTTCGTCCAGCTGTCCACCCTCGTCATCCCCGATGACGTCAAGTACGTCGGAGGCCTGCTCCTCTTGATCGTCATCCTCGTCATCCGACCCCAGGGCATCCTGGGCAGTCGCGCACGGATCGGCTGACCGGCATGACCGAGTTCCTCGACGCCCTGCAGCTCGGCGTGCGCGCGATGTTCGCCTACCAGGCGGTGTTCTTCGCGCTGCTCGCCATCGGCCTGAACCTGCACTTCGGGTACACCGGGCTGCTCAACTTCGGCCAGATCGCCTTCGCGATGCTCGGCGGCTACGGGATCGCCATCTCGGTCAGCCAGTGGGGCCTGCCCTTCGGGGTGGGCGTGCTGGTCGGCCTGGGCGCGGCGGTGGTCCTGGCGCTGCTGCTCGGCCTGCCCACGCTGCGGCTGCGCGCGGACTACCTGGGCATCGTGACGATCGCGGCGGCGGAGGCGCTCCGGCTGCTGTTCCGGTCGGTGTCCGCCACCGACCTGACCGGCAGCACGCTGGGACTGCAGGCCTTCAACGGCGGCTTCCTGGCGCTGTGCCCGTGGACGGTCGCGAAGCGCTACGACATCCTCGGCACCCGGTGGAGCGGCGCCGAGCTGTGGGTGATCACGGTCGGCTGGACGCTGGTGCTGCTCTGCTCGCTGCTGGTCTTCGCCCTGATGCGCAGCCCCTGGGGTCGGGTGCTGCGCGCCGTGCGCGAGGACGAGGACGCCGCCCGCGCGCTGGGCAAGAACGTCTACGCCTACAAGATGCAGTCCCTGGTGCTCGGCGGCGTGTTCGGGGCCCTGGGCGGGATGGTCTACGCGGTGGGCACCGGGGCCGTCCAGCCCGACCAGTACCAGAACGCCAACACGTTCCTGGCCTACGGGGCGCTCATCCTGGGCGGTGCCGCGCGGGTGCTCGGGCCGGTGATCGGCGCGATGCTGCTCTGGTTCATCATCGCGTTCTCCGAGAGCGGCCTGACCGCCCTGGTCGACAGCGGTGTCAGCTTCTTCGGGCTGTTCCGGCTCGACGAGGTCTTCTCCACCACCGACGTCTCCTACGCCCGCTTCGTGATCATCGGGCTGGGCATCATGCTGCTGATGGTCTTCCGGCCGCAGGGCATCATCGGTGACCGACGAGAGGTGATGCTCGATGCCCGCTGACCCGACACCCCACGGCTCCTCCCCCGCCGGCGACCCAGCAGCCGGGGCGACCCGGGCGCCGGCGCCCGGCCCCGACGCCGACGCCGACGCACCGGCCCGCGCCTGGGCACGCGGCGACGCCCCCGCCCGGCTCGCCCAGACCGCGCTGGCCGACCTGCCCTGGCAGGTCGGGGTGCCCAAGCCCGACCCGGTCGTGGTCGTCGACGGCGTCACCCGCACCTTCGGTGGGCTGACGGCGGTCTCGGTCGACCACCTGGAGATCCAGCGTGGCGGCATCACCGGCCTGATCGGGCCCAACGGTGCCGGCAAGACGACGCTGTTCAACCTGCTGACCGGCTTCGACCAGCCGAACACCGGCACCTGGAGCTTCGACGGCCGGCCGCTGGGCAAGCTCGCCCCGCACCAGGTCGCCCGGCTGGGCGTGGTGCGCACGTTCCAGCTCACCAAGGCCCTGTCCCGGCTGACCGTGCTGCAGAACATGCTGCTCGGCGCCAAGGACCAGAGCGGGGAGAGCTTCTTCAAGGCGTTGCTGCCCACCACCTGGCGCGGCCAGGAGAAGGCGAACACGGAGAAGGCGCTGGACCTGCTGCGCCGCTTCAAGCTGGACGCCAAGAAGGACGACTTCGCCGGCACCCTGTCCGGCGGGCAGCGCAAGCTGCTGGAGATGGCGCGGGCGCTGATGAGCGACCCGAAGGTCGTCATGCTCGACGAGCCGATGGCCGGGGTGAACCCCGCGCTGACCCAGAGCCTGCTCGGGCACGTCAAGGACCTCCGCGAGGAGGGCATGTCGGTGATCTTCGTCGAGCACGACATGGACGTCGTCCGCGACATCAGCGACTGGGTCGTGGTCATGGCCGCCGGCCGGGTGATCGCCGAGGGCCCACCCGAGTCGATCTCGCAGAACAAGGACGTCGTCGACGCCTACCTCGGCGCCCACCACGACGCGCCGCTGACCTCCGAGGAGGAGGACCGGGTGCTCGCCGAGTCCCGCGCCGCCATCATCGCCGAGCGGGCCCCCGCCGGGACCCCCAGCGAGAGGACCGGACTGTGAGCGCCGAGGGCACGAGCACGGGCACCGCACTGGAGGTGCGACGGTGAGCGAGCCGCTGTTCGAGGTCGACGAGACCGGCGAGGACGTCACCCGGGCCGACACCGCGTCGTCGGCTGCCGAGCTGTCCCCCGCCGAGAAGGCGGCCACCCGCGAGGAGCACCTGAAGCTCGCGGAGGGCGCCCTGGTGCGGGCCGACGACCTCGTCGCCGGCTACGTGCCCGGGGTCAACATCCTGCGGGGCTGCGACTTCTACCTGCAGGACGGCGAGCTGGTCGGCATCATCGGCCCGAACGGCGCCGGCAAGTCGACGCTGCTGAAGACCCTGTTCGGGCTGATCCCGGTCCGCTCGGGCGAGGTCACGCTGCGCGGGGAGTCGATCACCGGTGCGCCGGCGCACCGGCTGGTCTCGATGGGCGTGGGCTACGTGCCGCAGAACAACAACGTGTTCCCCTCGCTGTCCATCGAGGAGAACATGCAGATGGGCGTGTTCCTGCGGCCGAAGACGTTCAAGGAGCGCTTCGACTACGTCATCGACCTGTTCCCGCTGCTCGGCGAGCGGCGCAAGGGCAAGGCCGGTGCCCTGTCCGGTGGCGAGCGCCAGATGGTGGCCATGGGCCGGGCGCTGATGATGGACCCGTCGGTGCTGCTGCTCGACGAGCCCTCGGCCGGCCTGTCGCCGGTCTACCAGGACGAGGTGTTCATCCGCTGCCGGCGGATCAACGCCACCGGCGTCTCGATCATCATGGTCGAGCAGAACGCCCGCCGGTGCCTGCAGATCTGCGACCGGGGCTACGTGCTCGACCAGGGCCGCAACGCCTACACCGACTCGGGCCGCTCGCTGATGAACGACCCGAAGGTCATCGAGCTGTACCTGGGGACCCTCGCCAAGGCCCAGTGACGCCCACGGCGCCGGCCCGCCGGGGTCGGCGCCGTCCGCCTCGCCCGGCGTGACCGTCCACCAGGTCGCGGGGGGCCGAGTCCGGGTCGAAGTGGGCCGTGACCCGCGCGGGGACGTCCCGGGTGCCGGGCATGCAGCACCGGGCCGTCGAGGGTGTGCAGCCGGACGTCGGTCGGGTGCACGCCCGCCGTCCTCGCCGCCGGCTCGCGGTGGGCGTCGCGGGCAGCCGTCGTCGTGGGGATCTGGGGTGTGCGGAGGGGGTGCGCCCGGTGGGCAGACTGGGCGGGTGACACGTGAGCAGCTGCTGGCCCGCTACCGGCACCTGGTGCTGGGTGAGCTGCCGCGGCGGGCGCGGGCCGGGCGGTGGGTGGTGACCGCCGACCACTGCTTCGGCCGGATCGTGCTCGACCACGCGGTGGGTGGTCGCTGGTACGACGTGCTGGACCGCCGCCGCTCCCCCGCGTTCGCCCAGTTGGACGACGAGCAGCTGGCCCGGGCGGTCGGGGTCGCCGAGCAGGTGGCCGCCGGCGGCGACCCGGTGCTGCGGGAGCTCGACGCGCAGAGCCTGGCCTGGCGCGGCAAGCCGCGGAAGCGACCGGCGCGGTGACGCTGCTGCTCGTGCACCTGGTGCTGGTCAGCGCGTACGCCGGGTTCCAGTGGACCGTGCGCGGGCTGGTCTACCCGCAGTTCGCCGAGGTGCCCGAGCAGGCCTTCGCCGGCTACGAGCGGGCGCACCAGCGCCGGGTCAGCGTCGTGGTCGGGCCGCTGTTCGCCGGGCAGGGCATCACCGTCCTGTGGCTGCTGGCCGACCGTCCGGACGGGCTGTCCCCCGGCTGGGTGCTCGCGTCCGGGGCGTTGCTCGCGGTCGTGCTCGGCGTCACCGCCCTGGGGGCCGTGCCGCTGCACCGGCGCCTGGATGCCGGGTGGGACCGCCAGGCACACCGGGCACTGCTCCGGGTGGACGCCGTCCGGCTGGCCGCGGCCCTCGCGAACGCGCTCGTCGTGCTGGTGGCGGTGCTGCGCGGCTGACGACCCGCGACCGGTCCTGGCCCCGTGGCCGTGCGGTCGGCGCTGCTCCTGGGTCGCCTGCACCGGAGCGTCCGGGTGGCGTGCCGCCCTGCAGGCGGGGCGGGACGCGGCGGTGAGCGCGTGACGTGCCGCCGGTGGGCCGACGGCCGAGCTCGGCCACGCGACCCTGGCCCGGCCACGACGCAGAGCGGCCCGGCACCTCCTCGTCGAGGTGCCGGGCCGCTCCGTCAGTGCGGTGATGCGGTGGTGCGGTGGGTCAGCGGGCCGGGCCGATGCCCTGCGCGTTGAGCTCCTGGATGATGCGGGCCGACTCGTCGAAGCCGATGACGATGATCGCGTCGGGGGCGAACTCGACCATCTGCTGGACCTCGGTGTCGTAGGACGACGCCGTCGGGTCGTAGGTGATGGCCCGGATGTCGCCCTCGGCGAGCCCACCGGCGACGAGGTTCTTGGTCACGTTGGTGGCCAGACCCGTGCCGTACGCGTCGTTCAGGTTCAGGATCCCGACCTTGGTGTTGCCGTCGGCCAGCACGAGGTCGGCCAGCGGCACGGCCTGCAGCTGGTCCGGCGGCGCGGTGCGGAAGTAGAGGTTCTTGTCCGCGTAGGTCGTGAACTGGTCGGAGGTGTTGGCCGGGGAGAACTGCACGACCCCGGCGTTCACGATCTTGTCGATGACGGTGAGGCTCACCGACGACGACGCGGCACCGATGATGGCGTTCACGTTCGCGGCGAGCAGCCGGTCGACCGTGGTGTTGGCGGTGTCGGTCGACGTGTCGCCCGAGTCGCCCTCGACCAGCTGGACCGGAGCGCCGAGCACGCCGCCCGCGGCGTTGATCTCCTGCACGGCGAGCTGCACGCCGGCGACCTCGGGCGGGCCGAGGAAGGCCAGCGAACCGGTCAGCGGCAGCAGCGTGCCGATGATCAGCGGATCGCCGGTGGCGCCGGGGGCGACCGGTGCCGGCGGGACGGCGGTGTCGGCCATCGACTCGTCGCCGGCGACCTGGAAGTCGGTCAGCGAGTCGTCGATCTTGTTGTCCTCGCCGAACTGCAGCAGGCCGAAGCTGGCGACCGCGGGCTCACCGGGGGCGGCGAAGTCCAGCGGGCCGGACGGCCCGTCGTAGTCCACGTCGCCGCCGGCGTTCAGGATCGCCAGGCAGGCCGCGAAGTCGGTGCACTTCTCGCCGCCGGAGGTGAGGCCGTTGATGTACGGCGCGAAGGCGGTGGCGTCGTTGGTGCCGGCCGACTGGGCCGCGAGGGCGGTCAGCACGACAGCGTCGTAGGACTCACCGGCGTAGTTGTACGTGCCACCCAGGTTGGGGTTCAGCGCGTCCAGGCGAGCCTTGAAGTCCGTGCTGAGGTCGGTGAGCGGGGTGGTGCCCTTCATCCCGGCGAGAGCACCCTGGTCGGTGAACTGGTCACCCAGGCTGCTGCCCATGTTGCCGTCGGAGCCGTAGATGTTGGTGACGTCCTCGCCGGCACCGGCGCCGCCGCTGCTGCTGGCGGTCGCCTCGTCGGAGCTGTCGTCGCTGCCGCACGCCGAGGCAGCGAGCAGGACGACTGCCGTGACCGAGACCGCACGGGCGATCTTGCCTGTTCGCATCAAGTGACTCCAGGGAGCTGTGTCGGTTCGTCGGAGAAGCTCCACGCGACACGGGGCCCCGGGAGATTCGGCGCTGACCGTAACCGCGGTTCTGCTCCCTGTGGACGGACCGTCGTGCACCGTGATGAGGTCGTGACCTCCTCCGGTTGCCCGGCTCCCGGGCCGGAAGAACTCCGTCAGCGCGCGGCCGGGTCGCCCTCGGGCTCGGTGACGGAGTGCTCCTCCATGATGGCCTCGGCCAGCACCCGCATCGAGGTGCGCTCGTTCATGGCGGTGCGCTGGATCCAGCGGAACGCCTCGGCCTCGGTGATCCCCCGGTCGGCCATCAGCTTGCCCTTGGCCCGCTCGACCACCTTCCGGGCCTCCAGCCGCTCCTTCAGGTCGCCCACCTCGGCGTCCAGGGCGGTCATCTCCAGGAACCGGGCGCGGGCCACCTCGATCGCCGGCACCAGGTCGTTCTTGGAGAACGGCTTCACCAGGTAGGCCATCGCGCCGGCGTCGCGTGCGCGCTCCACCAGCTCGCGCTGGCTGAACGCGGTGAGCACGATGACCGGGGCGATCCGGGCGGCGGCGATCTGCTCCGCTGCGGCCAGGCCGTCCAGCACCGGCATCTGCACGTCCAGGATCACCAGGTCCGGCGTCAGCGCGCGGGCCTGGTCGACGGCCTGCTGGCCGTCGCCGACCTCGGCCACGACCACGTACCCCTCCTCCTCCAGCATCTCCTTGAGATCGAGTCGGATGAGGGCCTCGTCCTCGGCGATGAGGACACGCGTCGCAGCACTGGTCACGGCTGGGAGCCTAGCCATCACCGGGGGTCCGGCGCGCCCGTTAGGCTGAGTGCGACTGTGAGCCCCCGTACCCCAATCGGTAGAGGGAGCGGATTCAAAACCCGCGCAGTGTCCGTTCGAGTCGGACCGGGGGCACCGTTCCGCGACCCCGGCTCCCGTCGCGGCCGGGTCCGGGCGCGGCCGGGTCCCGGCGCGATCGCGACGAACGCGGTGGCGACGAGCGCGGTGGCCCACGCCACGCGTTGCGGTGGCGAGCGCCCGGGCACACCACACACTGCCCGCGTCCTCCGGGCGTTGCCCGCCGTCCAGAGCCGGCACCGCCGGCCCCGAGCGGGCACCGCCGCCGCCCGAGCGGGCACTGCCCGTCGCGGTGCCGGGGCCGGGCGGCGCACCTCCCGGGGGCCCGGCTCCGCGGCGTGACCAGAGGGCCACAATGGGCGCCGTGACCGGCCACATGACCCCTGAGCAGTTCCGCCAGCACGGCCACGAGGTCGTGGACTGGATCGCCGACTACTGGTCGCGGCTGGAGACCCTGCCGGTGCGCTCGCCGCTGGCACCCGGCGACGTCCGGGCCGGGCTGCCCGCGCAGGCACCGGAGCAGGGCGAGCCGGTCTCGGCGATGCTGGCCGACCTCGACCGGGTCGTCGTCCCCGGGCTCACGCACTGGCAGCACCCCGGCTTCTTCGGCTACTTCCCGGCCAACACGTCCGGGCCCTCGGTGCTCGGCGACCTGGTCTCCGCCGGGCTCGGCGTGCAGGGCATGTCCTGGGTGACCAGCCCGGCCGCCACCGAGCTCGAGCAGCACGTCCTGGACTGGCTGGCTGACCTGCTCGACCTGCCCGCGGCGTTCCGCTCCACCGGCACCGGCGGCGGCGTGGTGCAGGACTCCAGCTCCGGGGCCAACCTGGTCGCCCTGCTGGCCGCGCTGCACCGGGTCAGCAAGGGCGCCACCGTCCGCGGCGGCGTGCTGCCCGACGACCAGCTCGTCTACGTCTCCGCCGAGACGCACTCCTCCATGGAGAAGGCGGTGCGGATCGCCGGCCTGGGCAGCGACGCCGTCCGGATCGTCGAGGTGGACGCCGACCTGGCCATGCGCCCGGCGGCGCTCGCCGCGCGGCTGCAGCGCGACCGCGACCGGGGCTTCACCCCGGTCATGGTCTGCGCCACCGTCGGGACGACGTCGACGACCGCGGTGGACCCGCTGGCCGAGATCGGCCCGATCTGCCGGGAGCACGGCGTCTGGCTGCACGTGGACGCCGCCTACGCCGGGGTCAGCGCCGTCGTCCCCGAGCTGCGCCACCTGCAGGCCGGCCTGGAGTGGGCCGACAGCTACACCACCGACGCGCACAAGTGGCTGCTCACCGGCTTCGACGCCACCTTGTTCTACGTGGCCGACCGGGCCGCGCTCACCGGGGCGCTGGCGATCCTGCCGGAGTACCTGCGCAACGCTGCCACCGACACCGGCACCGTGGTCGACTACCGGGACTGGCAGATCGAGCTGGGCCGGCGCTTCCGGGCGCTGAAGCTGTGGTTCGTGGTGCGCTGGTACGGCGCCGAGGGGCTCCGCGAGTACATCCGCGGGCACGTGGCGCTGGCCCAGGAACTGGCCGGCTGGGCGCGGGCCGACCCGCGCTTCGACGTCGCCGCGCCGCACCCGCTGTCGCTGGTCTGCCTGCGGCCACGCTGGGCGGACGGGATCGACGCCGACGTGGCCACCATGACCCTGCTGGAGCGGCTCAACGACGCCGGCGAGGTGTTCCTGACGCACACCACGGTGGGCGGCCAGGCGGTGCTGCGGGTCGCCATCGGCGCACCGACCACCGAGCGCCGGCACGTGGAGCGGGTGTGGGCGCTGCTCGGCGAGGCGCACGACTGGCTGGCGGCGGACTTCGCCGAGCAGGCCCGCGAGCAGGCCGCCCGGGACGCCGAGGCCGCCGCCGCCCGGGCTGCTGCCGAGGCAGCGGCCGAGGAGGCCGCCGCGGCCGAGCGGGCCGCCACGGAGCTGCTCGCCGCCGAGCAGCGCGCCCGCGAGGAGGCCGACGACCGGACCGCCCAGCAGGCAGAGGGTCAGCAGGCAGAGGGTCAGCAGACCGAGCACCAGCAGACCGGGGACCAGCAGACCGAGGACCAGCAGACCGAGGACCGGCAGGCACGCCAGGCGGCGGACCAGCCCGCCGTCGACGGGCCCACCGAAGAGGCACTCGCCACCGCGCACCCCGCCGTCGACGTACCGGCCGCGCAGGACGTCACCGCCGCGCAGGTGGCGGCGCAGGCCCCGCTGGAGCAGGTCGTCGAGCACCTGCCCACCGCCGGGAGGCCCGAGCCGGCCGCGCCCGCGGCCGAGGAGCTCACCGTCCCCCCGGTGGACGAGCTGGACGGCCCCGGACCGCGCTGAGGCACCGCCGGTCCCCACCCGCGTGGGGACCGGCGGTCACTCCTCGACGGCGCGGAGCAGGCCCTCCTGCGCGACGCTGGCGACGTGGGTGCCGTCGGCCGACCAGATCTGGCCGGTGCACAGCGCCCGGCCGCTGGCCGCGGCGGGGCTGTCGATCTCGTAGAGGAACCACTCGTCGGCCCGCACCGGCCGGTGGAACCAGACCGCGTGGTCCAGGCTCGCACCCACGATCCGGCCGCCCCAGCCGCCGCCGACCCGGGCGAAGCCGGCCGACAGCAAGGTCAGGTCGCTGGCGAAGGTGAGCGCGGCGCCGTGCACGCCGTCGTCGTCGGGCAGCCGGCCGGCGACACGCATCCACGTCCGTGACGCGGTGTGCGGCGGGGCCTTCGGGGTGGGGTCGTACGGGTCCTCGAGGTAGCGCTGCTCCACGGCCAGCCCGATGGCCCGGGCGGTCTGGCTGCGGTCGGGGTGCGCGGCGAGCACCTCGTCCAGGCCGGGCAGACCCTCGGGTCCGGGCACGTCGGGCATCGGCAGCGAGTGCTCCACGGCGGGCCGCTCGCCGGCGGTGAAGTCGGCGGTGAGCGCGAAGATCGCGACGTCCTCGCCCCGCCGGGTCTGCCGGGCGACCACCCGGCGGGTGCTGAACGAGCGGCCCTCGCGGATCCGGTCGACCTCGTACCGGATCTCCTCGTGCGGGTCGCCCGGCCGCAGGAAGTAGGAGTGCAGCGAGTGCACGTACCGGCCCTCGGGCACGGTGACGTCGGCGGCCATCAGAGCCTGACCGGCGACCTGGCCGCCGAAGATGCGCTGCAGCGGGGAACGGGGGGTCTGCCCGACGTAGAGGTCCGGCGCCCGCTCCTCCAGCTCCAACACCACCATCAGCGCGGCCGCCTGGGTCTGCACCTCGGGCCGGGCCCGGGACGGGCCGTCCGCGGCCGGCGGGACCGGCGCGGACGGCTCAGCGGGTGCGCTCACGCATCGGTGCCGATCTCGTGCACCCGCACCAGGTTGGTCGAGCCGACCGTGTTGGGCGGGCTGCCGGCGACCACGACCACCCGGTCGCCCTCGCGCATGCGCCCGATGGACAGCAGCGAGAAGTCGACCTGGCGGACCATGTCGTCGGTGTGCTCGACCAGCGGCACCAGGAACGTCTCCACACCCCAAGACAGCGCGAGCCGGCTGCGCACCCGGGGGTCGATGGTGAAGGCCAGGATCGGCAGCGGGGTGTGCAGTGCGGCCAGCCGCCGGGCGGTGTCGCCTGTCTGGGTGAAGGTGGCCAGGGCGCTGACCTCGAGGGCCTCGCCGACGTCCTTGGCGGCCCGCACGATGGCGCCGGAGCGGGACCGGGAGGGCCGCACGACCGGGGGCACCCGGATGTCGGAGGACTCGACCGCCTCCAGGATGCGGACCATGGTGCGCACCGCGGCGACGGGGTACTTGCCCACCGACGTCTCCCCGGACAGCATCACCGCGTCCGCCCCGTCGAGCACCGCGTTGGCCACGTCGGAGGCCTCGGCCCGGGTCGGCCGGGAGTTGCCGATCATCGACTCGAGCATCTGGGTGGCGACGATGACCGGCTTGGAGCGCTCGCGGGCGGCCTGCACGGCCCGCTTCTGCACCAGCGGCACCTGCTCCAGCGGCAGCTCCACGCCCAGGTCGCCGCGGGCGACCATGATGCCGTCGAAGGCCTCCACGATGGCCTCGAGGTTCTCCACCGCCTCCGGCTTCTCCAGCTTGGCGATCACCGGGACCTCGACGTCCTCCTGGCGCATGATCTCGCGCACCAGCTCGGCGTCGTCGGGTGAGCGGACGAAGGACAGGGCGATGAAGTCCACCGACAGCGACAGCGCGAAGCGCAGGTCCTCGGCGTCCTTCTCCGACATGGCCGGCACGCTGACGGCGACGTTCGGCAGGGACAGGCCCTTGTTGTTGGAGACCTTGCCGCCCTCGATGACCAGGCACCACACGTCCGGGCCGTCGACCTCGACGCAGGTCAGGGCGAGGTTGCCGTCGTCGACCAGCAGCCGGTCGCCGGGGCGGACGTCGTTGGCCAGGTTCTTGTAGGTGGTCGAGACGCGCTGGGCGGTGCCCGGCACGTCCTCGACGGTGATGCAGACGCGGGTGCCGGCCTCCCAGACGACCGGGCCGTCGGCGAAGCGGCCGAGGCGGATCTTGGGGCCCTGCAGGTCGGCGAGGACGGCGACGGCGCGGCCCACCTTGTCCGAGGCCTCCCGGACCAGCCGGTAGGACTCGGCGTGGTGGGCGTGCTCGCCGTGGCTGAAGTTGAGGCGGGCGACGTCCATCCCCGCCTCGACGAGCGCGGTGATCTGTTCCGGAGAGGACGTGGCCGGACCGAGGGTGCAGACGATCTTGGCGCGTCGGGACATGGCCCCAACGCTAGCGGGTGGGCGGCGCGGTGCCGCCCCCGGCTCGGGCCGGGGCGGCACCTGCGTCAGCGCAGCGCGACGGCCGTCGGGGTCACCGGACGGGGCAGCATGGAGCTGCCCACCAGCCACGCGTCGCAGGCCCCGGCGGCGGCCCGGCCCTCGGCGATGGCCCACACGATGAGCGACTGGCCGCGGCCCACGTCACCGGCGACGAACACCCCGGGCACGGTGGACATGAACTCCCCGTCGCGGGTCACGTTGCCCCGGGCGTCCACACCCAGGTCCAGGGTCTCGACCAGGCCGGCCCGCTGCGCGCCGGTGAAGCCCATGGCCAGCAGCACCAGGTCTGCGGGCAGCTCGCGGTCGGTGCCCTCGATCTTCTGGAACCGGCCGTCGACCATCTCCACGTCGTGCACCAGCACGGCGCGCACGTTGCCCTCGCCGTCGTCGAGGAAGCGCTCGGTGTTGACCGAGTAGAGCCGCTGGCCGCCCTCCTCGTGGGCGCTGGAGACGCGCAGCACCATCGGGTAGGTGGGCCACGGGTTCTTCTCCCCGCGGCTGGTCGGCGGCTCCGGCATGATCTCCAGCTGGGTCACCGACGCCGCACCCTGGCGGTGCGAGGTGCCGAGGCAGTCGGCGCCGGTGTCACCGCCACCGATGATCACCACGTGCTTGCCGCGGGCGCTGATCGGCGGCTCCTCGATCTCCCCCAGCGCCATCCGGTTGCCGTAGGGCAGGAACTCCATGGCCAGGTGGATGCCGGCGAGCTCGCGCCCCGGCGCGGGCAGGTCCCGGCCGACGGTGGCGCCGCCGGCCAGCACGACGGCGTCGTACTGCTCGCGCAGCTGCTCGGCCGACAGGTCGGACTCCCCCGCCCCGCCGATCTCCACGCCGGTGACGAACCGGGTGCCCTCGGCGCGCATCTGGTCCAGCCGGCGGTCGAGGTAGCGCTTCTCCATCTTGAACTCGGGGATGCCGTAGCGCAGCAGGCCACCGATCTTGTCGGCCCGCTCGTACACGGTCACCTCGTGCCCGGCCCGGGTGAGCTGCTGGGCCGCGGCGAGCCCGGCGGGCCCGGAGCCGACGACGGCGACCTTCTTGCCGGTGAGCTCCTGCGGCGGCTGCGGCCGCACGAAGCCCTCGGCGAAGGCCCGGTCGATGATCTCGAACTCGATCTGCTTGATGGTGACCGGGGAGTCCTGCAGGTTGAGCACGCAGGAGCCCTCGCACGGCGCCGGGCACAGCTTGCCGGTGAACTCGGGGAAGTTGTTGGTGGCGTGCAGCCGCTCGATGGCCTCCTTCCAGTCGTCCCGGCGGACCAGGTCGTTCCACTCCGGGATCAGGTTGCCCAGCGGGCAGCCGTGGTGGCAGAACGGGATCCCGCAGTCCATGCAGCGCGCCGCCTGGGTGCGCAGCGCGGCGGTGCCGAAGAACGCCTCACCACCGTTCTCCCGGTCGAGGTAGACGTCCTTCCAGTCGGTGATCCGCACGTCGACCGGGCGGCGCGGCGGCACCGCGCGGTCGTACTTCAGGAAGCCGGTCGAGTCAGCCACGGGGCACCTCCAGGGACGAGCAGGGGACGGCAGGCGGGAACAGCGGCCGGTCAGCCACGAGCGGCCTCCATGACGGCGAGGTCGACGTCGTAGCCGGCGGCCTCGGCGGCCCGCCGGGCCTCCATGGCGCGGCGGTAGTCGCGCGGCATGATCACGCTGAACCGCTCCGACCAGCGGCCCCAGTCGGCCAGCAGCGCGGAGGCGACCGTCGACTCGGTCTCGACGGCGTAGCGCTCCAGCACCTCGCGCAGCCAGGCCGAGGACTCCGGCTCCAGCGTCTCGATGTCGACCATGTCCGGGTTGACCCGGTGCCGGGCGAGGTCGAGCACGTAGGCCACCCCGCCGGACATGCCGGCGGCGATGTTGCGCCCGGTGGCGCCCAGGATCACCGCGTGGCCACCGGTCATGTACTCGCAGGCGTGGTCGCCCACGCCCTCCACGACGGCCAGCGCACCGGAGTTGCGCACGCAGAAGCGCTCGCCGACCCGCCCGCGCAGGAAGATCTCCCCGCCGGTGGCGCCGTAGCCGATGACGTTGCCGGCGATGACCGAGTCCTCGGCCGCGAAGGTGGCCTCGGCGGCGGGCCGGACCACGATCCGCCCCCCGGACAGGCCCTTGCCCACGTAGTCGTTGGCGTCCCCGAGCAGCCGCATGGTGATGCCGGCGGGCACGAAGGCACCGAAGGACTGCCCGGCCGACCCGGTGAAGGTCAGGTCGATCGTGCCGTCGGGCAGGCCCGCGCCGCCGAAGCGGCGGGTGACCATCGAGCCCAGCATGGTGCCGACGGTGCGGTTCACGTTGCGCACCGGCAGCTCCAGGCTCACCGGCCGGGCGTCCAGCAGCGCACCCTCGCACAGCTGGATCAGCGTCTGGTCCAGGGCGACGTCCAGCCCGTGGTCCTGCCCGCGGACCCGGCGGCGCGGGGCGCCCTCGGGCAGCTCCGGCACGGCCAGCATCGGGGCCAGGTCCAGGCCGGCGGCCTTCCAGTGGTCGACCGCCGGGGCCACCTCGAGCAGCTCGGCGTGGCCCACGGCCTCGTCGACGGTGCGGAAGCCCAGCTCGGCGAGGTACGCGCGCACCTGCTCGGCGAGGAACTCGAAGAAGGTGACGACGAACTCCGGCTGCCCGGTGAACCGCTTGCGCAGCTCGGGGTTCTGCGTGGCGACGCCCACCGGACACGTGTCCAGGTGACAGACCCGCATCATCACGCAGCCGCTGACCACCAGCGGGGCGGTGGCGAAGCCGTACTCCTCGGCTCCCAGCAGCATGGCGACCAGCACGTCACGACCGGTCTTGAGCTGGCCGTCGACCTGCACGGTGATCCGGTCGCGCAGGCCGTTGGCCAGCAGCGTCTGCTGCGTCTCGGCCAGGCCCAGCTCCCACGGGGAGCCGGCGTGCTTCAGCGAGGTCAGCGGCGCGGCACCGGTGCCGCCGTCGTGCCCGGAGATCAGCACGACGTCGGCGTGGGCCTTGCTGACCCCGGCCGCCACGGTGCCCACGCCCACCTCGGAGACCAGCTTGACGTGCACCCGCGCCTCGTCGTTCGCGTTCTTGAGGTCGTGGATGAGCTGCTTGAGGTCCTCGATGGAGTAGATGTCGTGGTGCGGCGGCGGGGAGATCAGGCCGACGCCCGGGGTGGAGTGCCGGGTGCGGGCGATCCACGGGTAGACCTTCTGGCCGGGCAGCTGGCCGCCCTCGCCGGGCTTCGCGCCCTGCGCCATCTTGATCTGGATGTCGTCGGCGTTGACCAGGTACTCGCTGGTCACCCCGAACCGCCCGCTGGCGACCTGCTTGATCGCCGAGCGGCGGGAGTCGCCGTCGGGGTCGCGGACGAAACGGTCGGGGTCCTCCCCGCCCTCCCCGGTGTTCGACTTGCCGCCCAGCCGGTTCATGGCGATCGCCAGGGTCTGGTGCGCCTCGGCGGAGATGGAGCCGTAGCTCATCGCGCCGGTGGAGAACCGCCGGACGATCTCGCTGACCGGCTCGACCTCCTCGATCGGCACCGGCGGGCGCACACCGGTGCGCACCCGGAACAGCCCGCGCAGCGTCGCGGCGTCGGCGGAGAGCTGGTCGACGGCGGCGGTGTACTTCTCGAAGACGTCGAACTGCCGGGCCCGGGTGGCGTGCTGCAGCAGGAACACCGTCTCGGGGTTGAACAGGTGCACCTCGCCCTCACGGCGCCACTGGTACTCCCCGCCGGTCTCCAGCCGGCGGTGCGCCCGCTCGGTGGCGTTGGTCGGGTAGGCCCGCCGGTGCCGCATGGCGACCTCCTCGGCGAGCACGTCGATGCCCACGCCGCCCAGGGTGGACGACGTCCCGGTGAAGTACTCCTCCACCAGCTCCTGGGACAGGCCGACGACCTCGAAGATCTGCGCCATCGTGTAGCTGCCGACGGTGCTGATGCCCATCTTGCTCATCACCTTGAGCACGCCCTTGCCCATGGCCTTGACCAGGTTGCGCACGGCCTGGGCGGGCTGCACGCCGGTGAGCATGCCGTCGCGGATCAGGTCCTCGACGCTCTCGAAGGCCAGGTAGGGGTTGACGGCCGCGGCGCCGTAGCCGAGCAGCAGCGCCACGTGGTGCACCTCGCGGCAGTCGCCGGACTCGACGACGAGACCGACCTCCATGCGGGTCTTCGCCCGCACCAGGTGGTGGTGCACGGCGGCGGTCATCAGCAGCGACGGGATCGGCGCGCGCTTCTCGTCGCAGTCCCGGTCGGACAGCACGATGATCCGGGCGCCCGCGGCGATCGCCTTGCTGACCTTGGTGCGCAGCTGCTCGACGGCCTCGGCGAGCGCGGCTCCCCCGCCGTCGACGTCGTAGTGGCCGGTGATCCGGACGGCGGCGAAGCCGGGCAGGTCGCCGTCGTCGTCGATGTGCAGGATCTTGGCCAGCTCGTCGTTGTCGATGACCGGGAACGGCAGGAACACCTGCCGGGAGGACGCCGGGGTGGCCTGCAGCAGGTTGTGCTCCGGGCCGAAGGTGCGCCCGAGGCTGGTCACCAGCTCCTCGCGGATGGCGTCCAGCGGCGGGTTGGTCACCTGGGCGAACAGCTGCCCGAAGTAGTCGTAGAGCAGCCGGGAGCGGTCCGACAGCGCCGCCACCGGGGTGTCGGTGCCCATCGAGCCGATCGGCTCGGCGCCGGAGGACGCCATCGGGGTGAGCAGGACCCGCAGGTCCTCCTCGGTGTAACCGAACAGCTGCTGGCGCCGGACGACGGACTCGTGGCTGGGCCTCGACCGGCGGCGCTCGGGCAGCGAGGGCAGGTGGATCAGCCCGGCGTGCAGCCAGTCGTCGTACGGGGCCTGGGCGGCCAGCGCGCCCTTGACGTCCTCGTCGGAGACGATCTTCCCGGAGGCGGTGTCGACCAGGAACATCCGGCCCGGCTGCAGCCGGCCCTTGGCGACGATGTCACCGGCCGGGATGTCCAGCACGCCGACCTCGCTGGCCAGCACCACCAGGTCGTCCTTGGTCTGCCACCAGCGGCCGGGGCGCAGCCCGTTGCGGTCGAGCACGGCGCCGATCAGGGTGCCGTCGGTGAAGGCCACGCAGGCCGGCCCGTCCCACGGCTCCATGAGCGCGGAGTGGAAGCGGTAGAACGCCCGGCGGGCGGGGTCCATTTCGTCGTGGTTCTCCCACGCCTCGGGGATCATCATCAGCACGGCGTGCGGCAGCGAGCGCCCGGACAGGTGCAGCAGCTCCAGCACCTCGTCGAAGGTCGCCGAGTCGCTGAAGTCACCGGCGGTGACCGGGAAGATCCGCTCCAGGCCGAGCTCGGAGGCGGGGCCCGCCGGGCCGTCGAACAGCTCGGTGGACAGCTTGGCCTCGCGGGCCCGCATGCGGTTGCGGTTGCCCTTGATGGTGTTGATCTCGCCGTTGTGCGCGATCAACCGGAACGGGTGCGCCAGTGGCCAGCTGGGGAACGTGTTGGTGGAGAACCGGCTGTGCACCAGGGCGATCGCCGACTCGTACCGCTCGTCGGTCAGGTCGGGGAAGAAGGCGGGCAGCTGGTCGGTGGTCAGCATGCCCTTGTAGGTGATCGTGCGGGAGGACAGCGACGGGACGTACATCGAGCTGCCCGCGTCGACGGCGGCCCGCTCGGCCCGCTTGCGCAGCACGAAGGCCCGCCGCTCCAGCCGGGTCACCCCGTGCGGGGCGACGGTGCCGCCGAAGGCGCGCTCGTCGGCGCGGCCACCGGTGGTCTCGGCGACGAACAGCTGGGCGAAGTGCGGCATCACCGCGCGCGCGGTCGGCCCGACGTCGGCCCCGTCGGGGTCGACCGGGAGCTCGCGCCAGCCCAGGACGGTCAGGCCCTCCTCGGCGGCGATCCGGGCGACGTCCTCGTGCCGGGCGGCCCGCTCGGCCTCGTCGACCGGCAGGAACGCGATGCCGACGGCGTACTCGCCGCTGGGCGGCAGGTCGAAGTCGACGCTGGCCCGCAGCAGCCGGTCCGGCACCTGGGTGAGGATGCCGGCGCCGTCACCGGAGTTCGGCTCGGAGCCCGCGGCACCGCGGTGGTCGAGGTTGTGCAGGGCGGTGAGCCCGGCGGCGACGATCTTCCGGGAGCGCCGGCCGCGGGCGTCGGCCACGAAGGCCACGCCGCAGGCGTCGTGCTCGTGGGCCGGGTCGTACAGACCGGAGGCTGCCGGGACGGCCGAGAACGGCACCCGGGTGCCGGGTACGGGACGGGCCGTCGGGACGGGTGCCGATGCGGGCAGCGCTCGGTGGTCGGTGCTGGCCGAGTGCTCAGGGGCGGTGGGGGCAGACATGTCACTCCCGTCGTCGGCTGGCCGCGGCACCACCCGAGGGGGTGCCGGTGCGTCGGGTGGGTACCCGGCCGGTGGTCTGAGGACCGGCTCGCTGTGCTCAGCGTCGCCGGTGGACTGCGTGGTGCGGTGCAGGGCTGCCTGCCGTGCGGGGTGGGGCTACCGGTGCAGACACGGTGCGTCCGACCCGGGGACAGCTGCGCTCGGCCCGCCACTGGTGGCTGACGGACCGGTCGTGCTCGGGGCAGCGCTGGCCCGGTTCCGACAGGGACGGACCGGCCAGGATCGCTGGCGGTCCACCGGCAGCGTACACAGCCACGTCACCGTCGTGACCGCTGCTGGCCGCCTCCCCGACGTCAGTCCGGGGCGCGGTCGGCGGGTCTCCCCGACGGCGTGTCGGGAGCCCCTGCTGCGGGGTGGTCGGCGTCACCGTCGCCGCCCGCGGCGACGGTCGTGACCGTGCCCGGCGACGGCACCGCACCGGCCGGTTCCGCGGACGCCTCGGCCGCCGCCGCGTCGGCGGCGCGGGTGAGCACCTCGCGCGGGCGGCCCCGCAGGGCTACGAGGTAGGCCACCGCGAGCAGCCCGACGACGACCGAGGTGAACACGTTGAGCCGCAGCCCGAAGAAGTACTCGGCGGTGTCGATGCGCAGCATCTCGATCCAGCCGCGGCCCAGGCAGTAGAGCGCCACGTACAGGGCGAACGCCCGGCCGTGGCCCAGCCGGAAGTGCCGGTCGGCCCACACGACCACCGCGGCCGCGGCCAGGTTCCACAGCAGCTCGTAGAGGAACGTGGGGTGGTAGGTGGCCGCGTCCAGGTAGCCGGCGACCCGGTGCTGCTGGTCGATCTCCAGCGCCCAGGGCAGCGTCGTGGGCCTGCCGTAGAGCTCCTGGTTGAACCAGTTGCCCAGCCGGCCGACCGCCTGCGCGACGAGCAGCCCGGGGGCCAGCGCGTCGGCGTAGACCGGCAGGGGGATGCCGCGGCGCCGGCAGGCGATCCACGCGCCGACCCCACCCAGGGCGATGGCACCCCAGATGCCCAGGCCGCCCTCCCAGATGGCGAAGGCCCGGATCGGGTCGCCGCCCTCGCCGAAGTACGGCTCCGGGGTGGTGATCACGTGGTAGACGCGGCCACCGACGATCCCGAACGGCACCGCCCAGACGGCGATGTCCAGCGCCTCGCCGGGGATGCCGCCGCGGGCCACCCAGCGCTTCTCCACGATGACCGAGGCCAGCACGATGCCCGCGATGATGCACAGCGCGTAGGCCCGCAGCGGGAACGGCCCGATCTCCCAGACGCCCTGGCTGGGGCTCGGGATGCTGGCCAGGACGGTCACGCCGGCACCCGCTGGCCGCGGCGCACACCGGCGGCGAGGTCGACCGACAGCGCCCGGACGGCCTCCGGCCCGCCGTCCACCAGGGCGCGCACGTAGGCCGAGCCGACGATCACGCCGTCGGCGAAGGCGGCCACCTCGGCGGCCTGGTCACCGTCGGACACGCCGAGCCCGACGCAGACCGCGAGGTCGGCCGCGGCGGCGCGGGTGCGCGTCACCAGCTGCTCGGCCGTGCCGGAGACCGTGCTCCGGGTGCCGGTGACCCCCATCGTGGACGCCGCGTACACGAACCCGCGGCAGGCGGCGGTGGTGGACAGCAGCCGGGCCTCGGTGGAGGACGGCGCCACCAGGAAGACCCGGTCCAGGCCGACCCGGTCGGAGGCGTCCAGCCAGGCGGCGGCCTCGTCGGGCACGAGGTCGGGGGTGATCGCCCCCGCTCCCCCGGCCGCGGCCAGGTCGGTGGCGAACCGGTCGACGCCGTAGCGCTCGATCGGGTTCCAGTAGCTCATCACCACCGGGACGGCGCCGGCAGCGGCGACGGCGGAGACGGCGGCCAGCACGTCGCGCATCCCCACCCCGGCGCGGACGGCGACCTCGACGACCTCCTGGATCGTGGGGCCGTCCATGCCGGGGTCGGAGTAGGGCACGCCGATCTCCACGATGTCCGCCCCGCCCTCCACGGCGGCGGTCATCGCCTCGATCGACCCCGGCACGTCCGGGTAGCCCACCGGCAAGTAGGCGATCAGGGCGGCACGGCCCTCGGCACGGGCCCCGGCGATGCGTTCGGCCAGCGCGCTCACAGCGCGGTCCCGTCCTGCACGGTGGTGTCGTCCGCGGTGCCCAGGGCCGGGCCCGGCTGCGCGCCGTGGCCGGCCTCGACCGCGCGGGCGTCGCCGTCGGTGGTGGCCTGGCCCAGGCCGAACCAGGCCGTGGCGGTCTCGACGTCCTTGTCGCCGCGGCCGGAGAGGTTCACCAGCAGCAGGGCCTCCGGCCCCAGCTCACGGCCCACCACCAGCGCGCCGGCCAGGGCGTGCGCGGTCTCGATGGCCGGGATGATGCCCTCGGTGCGGCAGAGCAGCGCGAAGGCCTCCATGGCCTCGGTGTCGGTGACCGGCCGGTACTCCGCGCGGCCGATGTCGTGCAGGTGGGAGTGCTCCGGGCCCACGCCGGGGTAGTCCAGCCCGGCGGAGATGGAGTGCGACTCGATGGTCTGGCCGTTGTCGTCCTGCAGCAGGTAGGTGCGGGCGCCGTGCAGCACGCCCGGGTCACCGCCGGTGATGGAGGCCGCGTGCCGGCCGGTGCCGACGCCGTCGCCGCCGGCCTCCAGGCCGATCAGCCGCACGCCGGCGTCGGGCACGAAGGCGGTGAAGATGCCGATGGCGTTCGAGCCACCGCCGACGCAGGCCAGCACCGCGTCGGGCAGCCGGCCCTCCCGCTCGAGCACCTGCTGGCGGGCCTCGTCGCCGATGACCCGCTGGAAGTCGCGCACCATCTCCGGGAACGGGTGCGGGCCGGCCACGGTGCCGAAGACGTAGTTCGTCGTCTCGACGTTGGTGACCCAGTCGCGGAACGCCTCGTTGATCGCGTCCTTCAGCGTGCGCGAGCCGGTGGTGACCGGGACGACGGTGGCGCCGAGCAGCCGCATCCGGGCCACGTTGAGCGCCTGCCGGCGGGTGTCCTCCTCGCCCATGTAGACCACGCACTCCAGGCCCATCAGCGCCGCCGCGGTGGCGGTGGCGACGCCGTGCTGCCCGGCGCCGGTCTCGGCGATGACCCGCTTCTTGCCGATCCGCTTGGTCAGCAGCGCCTGGCCCAGCACATTGTTGATCTTGTGCGAGCCGGTGTGGTTGAGGTCCTCGCGCTTGAGCAGCACGCGGGCGCCCCCGGCGTGCTCGGCGAACTTGGTCACCTCGGTGATCGGCGAGGGCCGGCCGGTGTACTCGCGCTGCAGCCGGTCGAACTCGGCGTGGAACTCCGGGTCGCGGCGCATCGCGGCGTAGGCCTCGGTCAGCTCGTCCAGCGCGGCGATCAGCGCCTCGGGCACGAAACGGCCGCCGTAGACGCCGAAGTGACCGCCGGCGTCGGGCCACTCCGGGCGGGCCGGCGAGAGCAGTTCCTCGGACGGGCGCACGGGTGTGGTGGTCATGGCACCAGCTTGACACGAGCTGCCGACGAACCGGCCCGACGGCCCGGGGACCTCCCCCCACGGCCCCTCTCGGGGGTGGGGTGAGGGGTCCTCAGCGCGTGGTGCGCGGGGTGGCGGGGTGCGCGCCGGCGGTGACCAGGTCGGCCACGGCCTGCCGCGCGTCGCCGGCGGTGACCAGGCCCTCGCCGACCAGGACGGCGTCGGCTCCGGCGGCCGCGTAGCCGATCAGGTCGTGCGGGCCGCGCACGCCGGACTCGGCGACCTTGACCACCTCCGAGGGCAGCCCGGGGGCGATCCGCTCGAAGGTGGAGCGGTCGACGTCGAGGGTGGTGAGGTCGCGGGCGTTGACACCGATGACCCGGGCGCCGGCGGCGAGCGCCCGGTCGGCCTCTCCCTCGGTGTGCACCTCGACGAGCGCGGTCATGCCGAGGGACTCGATCCGCTCCAGCAGGCCGACCAGGGCGTTCTGCTCCAGGGCGGCCACGATCAGCAGGACGACGTCCGCGCCGTGGGCCCGGGCCTCGTGCACCTGGTAGCTGCTGACGACGAAGTCCTTGCACAGCACCGGCACGCCCACCGCGGCGCGGACCGCGGAGAGGTCGGCGTGCGACCCGCCGAAGCGGCGCCGTTCGGTGAGCACGCTGATCACCCGGGCCCCGCCGGCGGCGTACTGCACGGCGAGGGCGGCGGGGTCGGCGATGGAGGCCAGGTCACCCTTGGACGGGCTCCGGCGCTTCACCTCGGCGATGACCCCGACGCCGGGTGCGCGCAGGGCGGCGAGGGCGTCCAGGGCCGGGCTGGCGGCGTCGGCGGCGGCCCGCACGGCGTCGAGCGGGGTGGCCTGCTGGCGGGCCGCGACGTCCTCCCGGACGCCGGCGACGATCTCGTCGAGGACGCTCATGAGCCCTCCTGGCCGATGGTGGTCGGACGGGTGTCCGCTGGTGCGACCCGGGCCCCGGAGGCCCTGCCCGAGGGGTGCTCGACGGCGCCCGCCCACGCGTGCCCCGGCCCGGATCGGTGTGCTGACTGTAGAGAGAGCTGTGTGGCGCACCACGGGCGGGGCCGCGGGACGGCGTCCGCCCGGTGCCGGGCCCGGCCCCTGGTCACGTGCTCACGCGGTGGGGTCCTCGCCGCGGTCCAGGGCCTTCCACGCCGCCTGGTGCCGGTCCTCGGCGGTCATCGGCCGGGCCGGCCCGGTGCCGCGGGCGGTGGCGCCGGCGGCCGGTCCCGGCGTCCGCTCGTAGCGCCGGCCGGTCCCCGACCAGCGGCGCCCGCGCAGCACCACGAACGCCCCGACGGCGACGGCGACCAGCCCGGCGAGCACGGCCAGCACCGGCCAGGTGGCGTGCACCCGGGTGTCCAGGGTGGCGTCCACGACGCTGACCGTGGTGATGTCGGAGAGGTCGGGCCGGGACCCGCCGGTGAGCACGTCGACCCCGGTCCAGGCCAGCGCCAGGCCGCCGAGCACCATCAGCACGCCGACGACCGCCCGGAGCACGCCCTGGACGGCGAGCACGGCGAGCGCGGCGGCGAGCAGCACCAGCCCGGTGGCCGAGACCAGCGGCGAGGTGGCGGCACCGGACAGCTGGTCGGTGAACGGCGGCAGCGGCGGGCTGCGGGTGACCGTGACGTCGACCCAGGTCTGACCGGAGGTCATCAGGGCCAGCCCGCCGGCCGCGGCGCTGCCCACGACCGCCGCCGACAGCTCGCGCCGGGTACGGGGCGCCGGCTGGTCGGGAGAGCTCACCGGTCGTCCCGGGGCGTGGGCACGACCAGCCGCAGGCGCTCGGCGGTGGCGATCGCGCTCAGCACGGCCCGGGCCTTGTGCCGGGTCTCGGCCTCCTCCAGGTCGGGGTCGCTGTCGGCGACGATCCCGGCGCCGGCCTGCACGTGGGCACGGCCGGCGTGCAGCACCGCCGTGCGGATGGCGATGGCCATGTCCAGGTCGCCGGTGGCGGCGACGTAGCCGACGGTGCCGGCGTACAGCGCGCGCCGGGTGGGCTCCAGGGACTCGATGATCTCCATCGCCCGGGGCTTGGGCGCCCCGGAGACGGTGCCGGCCGGGAAGGTGGCGTCGACGACGTCGAGGGAGTCCCGGCCCGGGGCGACCTCCCCGCCGACGGTGGAGACCAGGTGCATGACGTGGCTGTACCGCTCGACCCGCATGAAGTCCGCGACCTCCACGGTGCCCGGCACGCTGACCCGGCCGAGGTCGTTGCGCGCCAGGTCCACGAGCATGACGTGCTCGGCCCGCTCCTTGGGGTCGGCCAGCAGCTCCTCGGTGAGCCGCAGGTCCTCCTCCGGGGTGGCCCCGCGCGGGCGGGTGCCGGCCGGCGGGTGCACGACGGCGGCGCTGCCGGTGACGGTGACCAGCGCCTCGGGCGAGGAGCCGACCACCTCGAACGGCGACTCCCGCCCGGCGAAGCGCAGCAGGTACATGTACGGCGAGGGGTTGGTGGCCCGCAGCACCCGGTAGAGGTCCAGGGCCTCCACCGCGGTGGTGAGCGTGAAGCGCTGGCTGAGCACCACCTGGAAGGCGTCGCCGGCGCGGATGTGCTCGCGCACCCGCTCCACGCCGGCGGTGAAGACACCGGGGGCCATGTTGCTCTGCACCTCGGGCACGTCGGCCGTCTCGACGGTGGCCACCGCCGGCGGGCCCGCGGTGGTCAGGGCGTCGGCCATCGCGTCCAGCCGGGCGACGGCGTCGTCGTAGCCGCCGGGCACGCCGCGCAGCACGTTGGCGATGAGCAGCACGGTGCCGTCGGTGTGGTCCAGCACGGCCAGGTCGGTGACCAGCATCATCGCCAGCTCGGGCATCCCGAGGTCGTCGGTGCTGCTGTCCGGCAGCCGCTCCAGGCGCCGCACGACGTCGTAGCCCAGGTAGCCGACCAGGCCCCCGGTGAGCCGCGGCAGCTCCGGGTCACGCGGGGAGCGCAGCCGGCGGGACAGCACCCGGACCGCCTCCAGCGGGTCGGCCGGCAGGTCGTCGGTGAGACCGGCCACCACGTCGCCGGTCCAGACGGTGGCGCCGTCGCGCTCGGTGAGCAGGCCGGCGCTGCGGACCCCGATGAAGCTGTACCGCGACCACTGCTTGCCCTGCTCGGCCGACTCCAGCAGCACGGTGCCGGCCCGGTTGCCGGCCAGCTTGCGGTAGATGCCGACGGCGGTCTCGCTGTCGGCCAGCAGCCGCCGGGTGACCGGGAGCATCGGCTGGTCCAGGCCGTCGGCGGTGGCCCGGTCCGGGCTGGTGACGCCGAGCCTCACGCCGGCACCCCGACGACCGGCGCCAGGGAGCTGGCGAAGCAGCTGCGGGCGCCGGTGTGGCAGGCCGGGCCCTCCTGGTCGACGAGCACCAGCAGCGCGTCGCCGTCGCAGTCCAGCCGCACGTCGCGCACCCACTGCCGGTGCCCGGACGTCTCGCCCTTGACCCAGTGCTCGCCGCGGCTGCGGGACCAGTAGGTGGCCCGGCCGGTGGTCAGCGTGCGGTGCAGCGCCTCGTCGTCCATCCAGGCGAGCATGAGCACCTCGCCGGTGTCGTGCTGCTGCACCACGGCGGCGACCAGCCCGGCCGGGTCCCGGCGGAGCAGCGTGGCGACCGCGGGGTCGAGCGACGGGACGGGGTCGAGCGCGGGGACGACGGGCATGCGCCCCATCCTCCCGCACGCGCCACGCCCTCCCGCCGCACCGTCCCCACCGCGCTGCGCGACCCCGCCGCGCCACCCCCGCCGTGGTCGTGCGGCCTTGCCCGCGCTCCTGCGGCCGGGCAGCACCGCGGGAGCGGGGGCAACACCGCAGGAGCCACCTCCAGGCAGCCGACGACGAGCAGCCGACGCCGGGCTCAGACGGCGGCGGCCGCGGCCCGGCCGGCGGTGCGGCCGGAGAAGATGCAGCCGCCCAGGAAGGTGCCCTCCAGCGAGCGGTAGCCGTGCACGCCGCCGCCACCGAAACCGGCCACCTCACCGGCCGCGTACAGCCCGCGGAACGGCTCGCCGCCGGGGGTGAGCACCCGGCCGGACAGGTCGGTCTCCAGCCCGCCGAGGCTCTTGCGGGTGATCACGTTGAGCCGGACGGCGATCAGCGGGCCGGC
Source organism: Goekera deserti (assembly GCF_010685995.1). Classification (GTDB taxonomy): domain Bacteria; phylum Actinomycetota; class Actinomycetes; order Mycobacteriales; family Geodermatophilaceae; genus Goekera; species Goekera deserti. Next base: position 143,286 of record NZ_JAAGWK010000009.1, read on the forward strand.
CGCCGGGTCGAGCAGCCGGTGCGGGGTGGCGACCCGGATCAGCTTGTCGCCGAGGAACTTCCGTGCGCCGCGGATGGCGGTGACCTGCATGTCCTTGGTGAAGGCGTTGGCGATCTCCCGGTCGCGCCCGACCACCTCGGCCTCGACGGTGGCCAGGTCGACCGTCGGCGTCCCGCCGGTGACCTTGTTCATCCCCTCGACGAGCTCGGCGAGGGTGCCGGCCACGACGAAGTCGACGCCCTTGTCCAGGAAGGCCTGCACCGGGCCGGGGGCGCCCTTGCGCACCCGGGTGAGCAGGAGCTTCACGTCCTTGTTGGTCAGGTCGGGGTTCTGCTCGGAGCCGGAGAGGGTGAACTCCTTCTCCACGATCTTCTGGTCCAGCACGAACCAGGTGTGCCCGTACCCGGTCGTGCCGATGTGGGCCAGCGTGCCGAGGGTGTCGAAGCCGGGGAACAGCGGTACGGGCAGCCGCTTGCCGGTGGCGTCGAGCCACAGCGACGACGGGCCGGGCAGGATCCGGATGCCGTGCCGGGCCCAGATCGGGTCCCAGTTCTCCACGCCCTCGGTGTAGTGCCACATCCGGTCGGCGTTGACCACGTGGCCGCCGGCGTCCTGCACGGTCTGCTGCATCAGCCCGTCGACGTGCGCCGGGACGCCGGACAGCATCTTCTCCGGCGCCGGGCCGAGCCGCGCGGGCCAGTTGCGGCGCACCAGCTCGTGGTTGCCGCCGATGCCGCCGGAGGTGACCACGACGGCCTGCGCGGACAGCTCGAACTCGCCCACCTCGGTGCGGGAGGTGGCCACGCCGCGGGCCGCGGTGCTGGGCTCGAGCACGGCACCGCGCACGCCGGTGACGGCGCCGTCGGTGACCACCAGCCCGGTCACCCGGTGCCGGTAGCGGATCTCCACGAGCCCACGGGCGACGGCGTCGGTGACGCGGCGGACGAACGGCTCGAGCACGCCGGGGCCGGTGCCCCAGGTGATGTGGAAGCGGGGCACCGAGTTGCCGTGGCCGGTGGCGCCGTAGCCGCCGCGCTCTGCCCAGCCGACGACGGGGAAGAACCGTATGCCCTGCTGGCGCAGCCACGACCGCTTCTCCCCCGCGGCGAACTGGAGGTACGCCTCGGCCCACTGGCGAGGCCAGTGGTCGGTGTCCCGGTCGAACCCGGCGGTGCCGAACCAGTCCTGGCGGGCGAGCTCGAGGGAGTCCTTCACCTTGAGCCGGCGCTGCTCCGGGCTGTCCACGAGGAACAGCCCGCCGAAGCTCCAGAACGCCTGGCCGCCGAGGTTGCTCGCCGGCTCCTGGTCCAGCACGATCACCCGCCTGCCGGCGTCGGCCAGCTCTGCGGTGGCGACCAGTCCGGCCAGCCCCGCACCCACCACGATGACGTCAGCGTCCATGGGTGCGAAGCTACCGCCGCGGACCGCACCGGTCCTGGCGGCGGCGGACACCCGCTGCCCCGGCGCTTGGCTGCGGCCGACAACGTGACCGGGGTCGGTCAGTGGTGGCAGGCGGCGACCCAGCGTCGCACCTGGGGCAGGACCGGCAGCACCGTCGCGAGCAGCGGCCCGGCGCCGAAGAAGGCGACCGTCCCGAGTGCATCGGCGGTGATCCCGTCGGCGCAGGCGAACACCGCGACGACGGCGGTCGTCGCCAGGGCCGACACCGCGAGAACCGCCCAGGACCGCCGGCGCAGCAGCCGCACCACGCCGATGAGGACGGCCACGCTCAGCACGGCCGGGACGGCGACCAGCCACCAGCCCGACCAGTCGCCGTGGCCGGCGGAGAACGCCCAGAAGACGAAGCCGGCGAACGCCAGCGGCACGACCCCGACGACCGCGGCGACGGCGGCCAGGACCGCGGCGACCGGGGTGCGGGGCGCGGTGGCGGCCGGGGCGACGCGGTCGACGGTCACCGGGGAGGAGCTCATGGCAGGGCACGCTAGGCGCCGTCCGGCGTCCGCGGGGTGGTCCGGAGGCAGGCGTGGGTGTCGTGACCGGTGGGGCGGGCGGTGCGGGTCGGCCGACCGGCGCGGGTCAGCCGACCGGTGCGCGCAGCCCGCCGGAGGAGCGGCGCCAGGAGGCGTGCAGCCGGGCGTAGACGCCGTCGACGTCGACGAGCTCGTCGTGCCGGCCGCGCTGCACGACCCGTCCGGCGTCGACCACGACCACCTCGTCGGCGCGCTCGGCGGTGGACAGCCGGTGCGCGATGGTCAGCGTCGTCCGGCCGTCGGTGAGCCGGTCCAGGGCCAGGGTGAGCCGCCGCTCGGTGGCCGGGTCGACGGCGCTGGTGGCCTCGTCGAGGACCAGCACGTCGGGGTCGGCGACGTAGGCCCGGGCGACGGCGATCAGCTGCCGCTCCCCGGCCGACAGCGACTCGCCGCGCTGGCCGACCGGGGTGCCGACGCCGTCGGCGAGGCCACCGACCCAGTCGTCCAGCCCCAGTTCGGCGAAGGCCGCGGTGACCTCGGCGTCGGTGAGCCCGGGCCGGCCGTAGCGCACGTTGTCGGCGACGGTGGCGTCGAACAGGAAGCCGTCCTGCGGCACCATGACCACCCGCATCCGCAGCGAGTCGAACGCCACCTGGTCCAGCGGCACCCACGTGCCGTCGTGACCGAGCAGCACCCGGCCCGACGTGGGGTCCATCAGCCGGGTCAGCAGCTTGGCGAAGGTGGTCTTGCCCGACCCGGTCTCGCCCACGACGGCCACCCGGGTGCGCGGGGCGACGACCAGGTCGACGTCGTCCAGTGCGGGCCGGCCGCCGGGTGAGTAGCGGAAGGTGACGTGGTCGAAGCGCACGCCGAGCGGCCCGGGCGGCAGCTGCCGCGCGGTGGCCGGGTCGATGACCGCGGGGTCGCGGATGTCCGGCTCGGTGTCCAGCACGTCGAGCACCCGGCGGAACCCGGCGACGGCGTTCTGCGCCTCGTTGATCACCTCGCTGGCGGTCTGCACCGGGGAGACGAACAGGGTGACCAGGAACAGGAAGGCGATCAGCGTGCCGGCGCTGAGGTCGCCGCCCACCCCGAGCAGCACCCCGACCACGACGACGGCGGCGTTGGCGACCGCGGCCACGAACTCACCGGTGACGTAGACGCCGGCGGTGACCTTCTGGGCGTGGACCGAGGCCTGGTAGTGCCGGTCGACGGCGGCGTCGATGCGGGCGGCGGTGCGCTGCCGGATGCCGTAGGCACGCACGGTCGGGGCGCCCACGACGCTCTCGGAGACGGCGGCCAGCACGTCGCCGACCCGCTCGCGCACCACGCCGTAGACCGCGGCGAGCCGGCGGGCGAACCACTTCACGGCCAGGCCCAGCGGGATGAAGCAGACCAGCACGACCAGGGTCAGCTGCCAGGAGTAGAACGCCATGACGGCGGTGGCGACCACCAGCTGGCCCATGCTGACCAGACCGAGCACGCCGCCCCACTGCATGAACACCGACAGCTGGTCGACGTCGCTGGTGACCCGGGAGACCAGCGACCCGCGCCGCTCGCCCTGCTGGTGCAGCACGGTGAGGTCGTGCACGTGCCGGAAGGCGCGCACCCGCAGACCGGCCAGCGCCGTCTCGGTGGTGCGGAACAGCCGCACGTTCATCCGGTACACGGCCAGCGCGGTGACCAGCACCACGACGGCGCAGATGCCGACGACGACCTGGACGAACGTGATGTCCGGGCCGCCCGGGGCGTTCAGCCCGCGGTCCAGGGTCTGCTGCACGGCGATCGGCACGACCACCCGGCCCGCGGTGGCGACCAGGGCCAGGGCGAGGGTGGCCGGGAGGCCGCGGCGGAACTCCGGCATCATGGCCAGCCCGCGCCGCAGGGTGCGGGTGGCGCTCTCCTCCGGCCGCTCGCCGGTGCGCTCGTCGGGCAGGGGCGCGGCGCTCACGCGGGCACCTTCTCCCCGGCGGGCGACGGACCACGACCCGGTGCTGCTGCCGGGTCGTCGACGTAGGCCTGGACGAGCCGGGCGTAGCCGGGCACGGAGGCGAGCAGCTGCTCGTGGCTGCCGCGGGCGACCAGCCGGCCGCGCTCGATCCAGACCACCTCGTCGGCCAGGCTGATGGTGGCCTGCCGGTAGGCGACGACGACCACGGTCGCCGGCTGCTCGCCGGGGGCGTCGGGTCGGCGCAGGGCGTCCAGGATGCGGGCCTCCACCGAGGGGTCCACGGCGCTGGTGGCGTCGTCGAGCACCAGCAGCCGCGGGCGCCGGACCACGGCCCGGGCCAGGGCCAGGCGCTGGCGCTGCCCGCCGGACAGGGTGGCGCCGCGCTCACCGACCTGGGTGTCCAGGCCCTCGGGCAGCCGGTCCACGAAGTCGTCGGCGGCCGCCGTCCGGAGGGCGCGGTGCACCTCGGCGTCGCTGTGGTCGCCGCCGAGGGTGATGTTGCCGCGCACGGTGTCGTCGAACAGGAAGGTGCCCTGCGGGACGAACGCGGCCTGGGTGCTCACCTCGCCCTCGCGCAGCGAGCGCAGGTCCACGCCGTCGAGCAGCACGGCGCCGTCCCGCGGGTCGACCAGGCGCACCAGCAGACCGGCGAGGGTGGACTTGCCGGAACCGGTGGGGCCGACGACGGCGACCGTGCTCCCGGCCGGGACGTCGAAGGTGACCCCGTGCAGCACCTGCCGGTCCTGCCCCGAGCCGTCCTGGTGGGCGAAGTCGACGCCGTCCAGCGCCACGTGCGCGCCGCCGGTGCCGCCGGTGGCGGTGTCCGGGCCGTGCGGGGTCTCCCCCGACGCCTCCAGGACCGGGGTGACCCGGTCGTAGCCGGCCAGGGCGCGGGGCAGGTCGGCGAGCACCCAGCCGATCGCGCGGACGGGCAGCACCAGCAGGGTGAACAGGTAGGCGATGGACACCAGCTCGCCGGGCTGGGTGTCCCCGCGGGCCACCTGACCGGCGCCGATGAACAGCACGGCGAGGGTGCCGAGGTTGGGCAGCGCCTCCAGCACCGGGTCGAACAGGCCGCGGACCCGGCCGACCGCGACCAGCCCGTCGCGCAGCTCGTCGGCCCGCTGGGCGAAGCGCGCGGTCTCCGACGTCTCCCGGCCGAGGGTCTTGACGACCAGCGCGGAGTCGAAGCTCTCGTGCGCGATCTCGCTGACCTCGGCGCGCAGCTGCTGGGCACGCTGCATGCGCGGGGACATGACCTGGGAGTAGACGACGTTGGCCAGGAAGACCAGCGGGAAGACGACCAGGCCGACCAGCGCGAGGACCGGGTCGGTGAGCAGCAGGGCGACGACGGTGATGGCGACCATGACCAGCGCGCCGCAGGCGAAGGGCAGTGGCGAGACGAAGAACCAGGCGGCCTCGACGTCGGAGTTGGCGTTGGACAGCAGCTGGCCGGTGGGGTGGCGCTGGTGCCAGCTCAGCGGCAGCCGGAGGTACTGGCCGGTGACCCGGCGGCGGTACTCGGCCTGCAGCCGGAAGCCCATCACGCCGGCGAACAGCCGCCGGCCGAGGATCCCGAGGATCTTCAGCACGGCGACGCCGACGATGACGCCGGAGGCGAGGGCGAGCGCGCCTGCCGTCGTCCGGCCCTCGTCGAAGGCCGGGATGATCACCCGGTCGGCGACCCCGCCGATGACGTACGCGCTGGCCACGGTCATGGCGGCGTAGAGGCTGCTGCCCAGGAACGCGAGGGTGAAGAAGACCGGCTCACCCGCGATGGCCCGGCCGATGTGGCGGATCCCGCGCCGGACGACGGCATCACGGCCAGACACGGAGCTCCTTCGGGGTGGGTGGCCCGAGCCTACCCGGTGGTTACCAGTCCTAACGGACTCCACGGGGCGGGCCAGGGTGCCCGATCGCCTGCGTGCAGGGCGCCTACGTGCTGGGCGCCTGCGTGCTGGGTGCCTGCGTGCCAGGGTGGCCCGGTGACCGCGGACCTGCCCCGGGCCGAGCGGGCGGTGCACGCCCGGTCGCTGCTGGCCCTGGCCGCTGCGCGCGCCGCCGGCCTGCCCGGGGTGCTGGACGGCGGGGAGGTCGACGGTCTGCGGTTCACGCTGTGCACGTCGCCGGGGCTCGCCTTCCTGACCGGGGTGACCGGGGTGGACGCCGACACCGTGGGTGCCCTGCCGGGTCTGCTGGCAGCACTCGCCGGCCGTGGCGCCGAGGTGGTGGGCGTGGTGGGCTCGCCCGAGGTGTCGCCGGTACTGGAGGAGCTGGGGCTGCGGCGCACGGCGCCCCGCCCGATCGGCGTCCGGGCAGTGGGCGACGCGGACCGGGCACCCCGCGCCGGACAGTCGGTGACCGCGCCCCCCGTGCCCGGACCGCCGGCGACGGCACTGCCGGTGACCAGGGACGACCCAGCGTTCCTCGACGTGCTCGTCGCGGGCTACGGGGGTGATGAGGCGGTCCGGCGGTTCCTGGCCGCGGAGCACGCCGATGTCCGGGTGCGGGGGTTCGTGGCCCGGCCGGACGGGGTGCCGGTGGCCGCGGCGGCGCTGAGCCTGCACGGCGACGTCGCCGTGCTCGGTGGCTCCTCGACGCTGCCGGCTCACCGTGGCAGGGGCGGGCAGACCGCGCTGCTGCACGCCCGGCTGGCCGCCGCGTGCGGCGCCGGCGCGACGCTGGCGACCGCCACGGCCGCGCCGGGGTCGCCCAGCGCCCGGAACCTGGCGCAGGCCGGGAGCACGGTGCACGAGCGGCCGGCCTGGACCGCCGGGCGAGCCGGCGGTCCGCCGTCCTGACGTGGTCCGGTTCAGGCCAGGGCGCGCAGCCGGGCGTGCAGGTGCATGTCGTGGAAGCCGTCGGCGTGCCGGGCCTCGCGCCGCTTGGTCCCCTCCAGGTCGTAGCCGCAGGCCCGGGCCACGGCGCAGGACGCCGGGTTGGCCGCCGAGTGCTGCAGCTCCAGCCGGTTGAGCCCCAGCTCGTCGAGCGCCCACCGGGTCATCGCGTCGAGCGCCCGGGCGGCGACCCCGCGGCCGCGGGCGGCGGGCACCACCCAGTAGGCGACCGACGCCAGACCCTCGTGCAGGTCCAGCGTGCGCAGGTCCATCCGGCCCACCAGGGTGCCGTGCTCGGTGACCGCCCAGCCGGCCCCGGTCTCCGCCGCCCAGCGCGCGGCGGGGGCGTCGACCCAGGCTGTGGCCTCCTCCGGTGTCATCGTGCGGGCGTGCCAGTGCTGGATGGCCGGGTCGGCGTAGGCGGCGGTGACGGCCGGCGCGTCGGTCACGGCCCAGGGCCGCAGCACCAGCCTCCCTGCGGTGAGCACCGGCTGCGCCCGACCGGACAGCGACCCGGGCGGCACGACGGGCGGGACGAGGGAGGGCACCTGCCGAGTGTGGCTCGCAGCGGGCCGGTGAGCGGGGTCGGCGCAGCACATCCGCTGGGTAGCCTCGGATCGTGACCTCCACCCCCTCGCTGTCCGTGTCGGAACGGCACGCGCTCGCCGACCTGCTGGCCGAGGTGGGGCCGGGTGCGCCGACCTGCTGCGAGGGCTGGACGACCGCGCACCTGGCGGCCCACCTGGTGATCCGGGACCGGCGGCCGGACTCGGCGCCGGGCGCGGTGCTCGGCGGTCCGTTCGGCGCGTGGACCGCCCGGTTGCTGGAGCGCACCCGGCTGGAACGGGACTACGCCGACCTGGTGCGGGACGTGCGCAGTGGCCCGCCGCGCTGGTCGCCGACCGCCTGGCCCGCGGTGGACCGGCTGGTCAACACCGCGGAGATGGCGGTGCACCACGAGGACGTGCGGCGGGCGCAGCCGGGCTGGGAGCCGCGCGTGCTGCCCCGGTCGGCGCAGGACCAGTTGTGGGGCGCGGTGCCGTTCCTGGCCCGGGCCGGCCGCGCCGACCACCCCGGCGGGCTGCTGTTCCGCCGCACCGACGTCGAGGGCGTGGAGAAGCTGGTGAAGAAGGGCGACACGGTGACGTCGGTGGCCGGCGAGCCGATGGAGCTGCTCTTCTGGGCCGGTGGCCGGGACGCCGCGCGGGTGACGGTCACGCCGCCCACCTGACGGCAGGAGTGCCGGCCACGACCCCGGCGGTTGGTCGGCTGCTCGACCGATGCCCTGGCGCCACGCGGCGACGGGTGCCGGGACGGACCACCTGCCGCCTCCCGTCCGGCGGCCCCGTCCCCGGCCCGTCGACATGTCGACACGGCGACCTGTCGACCGGGTGCTCAGCCAGGCAGCGGTGTGTCGCCCTCGTGCCGGACCGGCACCCCGGCCGCGGCGAGCGCCTGCTTGACGTCGCCCACCCGGAGTTGGCCGAAGTGGAAGACGCTGGCCGCCAGCACGGCATCGGCGCCGGCGGCCACGGCAGGCGGGAAGTGCTCGACCGCACCCGCTCCCCCGCTGGCGATCACCGGGACGGCGACCTCCCGGCGGACGCTGCGGATCAGCTCGGTGTCGAAGCCGGCGCGGGTGCCGTCGGCGTCCATCGAGTTGAGCAGGACCTCGCCGATGCCCAGCTGCGCGGCCTGCACCACCCACTCCACGGCGTCCCGGCCGGTGCCGCGGCGGCCGCCGTGCGTGGTGATCTCGAAGCCGGAGTCGGTCCGCGCGCCGTCACGGCAGCGCCGCGCGTCCAGCGACAGGACCAGGACCTGGTTGCCGTAGCGGTCGGCGATCTCGGCGATCAGCTCCGGACGCTCGACGGCCGCGGTGTTGACCGCGACCTTGTCCGCGCCCGCGCGCAGCAGCCGGTCCACGTCCTCGGCGGCCCGCACGCCACCGCCGACGGTCAGCGGGATGAACACGCTCTCCGCGGTGCGCCGCACCACGTCGTAGGTGGTCTCCCGGTTGCCCGAGCTGGCCGTGATGTCCAGGAAGGTCAGCTCGTCGGCGCCCTCGGCGTCGTAGACGCGGGCCATCTCCACCGGGTCCCCGGCGTCCACCAGGTCCACGAAGTTGACGCCCTTGACGACGCGGCCCGCGTCGACGTCCAGGCACGGGATGACCCGCACGGCCAGGCTCACGCGCTGGCCCCGCGGACGAGGTCGGCCTCGATCTCCACCAGCATCGCCGGGTCGATGAGCGCGGCCACCTGCACCATGGTGGTGGCCGGGCGGATGGCCCGGAACACGTCGCCGTGCACGTGGCCGACCTCCTTCCAGCGGCTGATGTCGGTCACGTACAGCCGGGTCCGGATGACGTCGGTGAGCGAGAACCCGGCCTTCTCCACACCCGCGGCGAGGGTCTCCAGAGCCTGACGGGTCTGTCCGGCGACGTCGCCCGGGCAGACGACCTCCCCGTCGACGACGGCGGTCGTGCCGCTCACCCACGCCATGTCGCCGTGCACCACGACCCGGCTGTAGCCGACGATCGACTCCCAGGGCGCCCCGGACCCCAGCCGCAGGACCGTCACCGCTGCTCCCCGGTCACCCGCAGCGCCTCGGGCAGGGTGAACGCGCCCGCGTACAGCGCCTTGCCCACGATCGCGCCCTCGACGCCGATCGTCGTCAGCCCGGCCAGCGCCCGGACGTCGTCCAGGGAGGACACCCCGCCGGAGGCGATCACCGGCCGGTCGGTGGCGGCGCAGACCTCGCGCAGCAGGCCGAGGTTGGGGCCCTGCAGCGTGCCGTCCTTGGTGATGTCGGTGACCACGTACCGCGCGCAGCCCTCGGCGTCCAGGCGGGCGAGGGTCTCGTACAGCTCGCCGCCCTCCCGGGTCCAGCCGCGGGCGGCGAGCCGGGTGCCCCGCACGTCCAGGCCGACGGCGATCCGGTCCCCGTGCTCGGCGATCGCCCGGGCGCACCACTCCGGCGACTCCAGCGCAGCGGTGCCCAGGTTGACCCGGCGGCAGCCGGTGGCCAGCGCGGCCTCCAGCGACGCGTCGTCCCGGATGCCGCCGGACAGCTCCACGTCCACGTCGAGCTCCCCGACCACCCGGGCGAGCAGCTCACGGTTGGAGCCGCGACCGAAGGCCGCGTCCAGGTCGACCAGGTGCACCCACTCCGCGCCGTCCCGCTGCCAGGTCAGGGCGGCGTCCAGGGGGTCGCCGTAGGAGGTCTCGCTGCCGGCCTCCCCCTGGACCAGGCGGACGGCGAGGCCGTCGGCGACGTCGACGGCGGGGAGCAGCTGCAGCTTCGGCACCCGCACAGCGTAGGGACGGCGGCGGCGCGTCCGCGTCACCGGCCGCTGGTGTCGGCCCGGACGTCCGTGCCCGGCCCGCGCACCGTTCTGTCGGTGGGGTGCGGCAGGGTGCCGGGCATGCAGTCCCGAGGAGGTGCGCGCCGTGGAGTTCGCTGAGGTGGTGCGTCGCCGGCGCATGGTGCGCGACTACGACCCCGATCGCCCGGTGCCCCCTGAGGTGCGCGAGCGGTTGCTGGAGCACGCCGTCCGGGCGCCGTCGGCGGGGTTCAGCCAGGGCTGGGCGTTCCTGGTGCTGGAGTCGGCCGGGGAGCGGGAGCGGTTCTGGGCGGCGACCACCGACGGTGGCACGCCGGACGGCTGGCTCACCCGGATGCGCCGGGCCCCGCTGCTGGTCGTGCCGCTGTCGCACAAGGCGGCCTACCTGGACCGGTACGCCGAGGCCGACAAGGGCTGGACCGACCGCGACGAGTCCCGCTGGCCGGTCCCCTACTGGGACGTCGACACCGGCATGGCCGCCCTGTTGATGCTGCTCACCGCCGTCGACGAGGGTCTGGCCGGGTGCTTCTTCGGGGTGCCGCCGGAGCGGGTGCCGGCCCTGCGCGCCGCGTTCGGCATCCCGGAGGACCACCGCCCGATCGGTTGCGTCTCGGTGGGCTACGCCGGGGCGGAGGACCGCCGGTCACCCTCGCTGCGGCGGGGCCGGCGGCCGGTCGAGGAGGTGGTGCACCGGGGGTCGTGGTGACTGGTTGACTGCCGGGCCATGACCACGGAGCCCACCATCACGGACACCACGGAGCCCACGACGACGGAGCCCACGACCGGGCTGTCCGGCACCGCCGACGCCGCGAGCAGCGGCCGGGGCGTGCTGGTCACCGGCGCGTCCCGCGGCATCGGCCGGGCCGTCGCCGCTGCGTTCGCCGCGCGGGGTGACCGGGTCGCGGTGCACTGGGGCAGCTCGCGGGCCGAGGCGGAGCAGGTGCTGGCCGGGCTGCCCGGTGCCGGGCACGTGCTGGTGCAGGCCGACCTGGCCGACGCCGACCAGGTGGGCCGGATGGTCGACGAGGCCGCCGCGGGGCTCGGCCGGCTGGACGTGCTGGTGAACAACGCCGGGGTGTTCCTGGCCCACCCGCCGCTGGAGACCGACTACGAGCAGTGGCAGGCGGCGTGGTCCCGCACCCTGGCGGTGAACCTGCTGGGCGCGGCCCACGCCACGTTCCGCGCCGTGCCGCACCTGGTGGCCGCCGGCGGCGGTGCGGTGGTCAACGTCTCCAGCCGGGGCGCGTTCCGGGGTGAGCCGAACTGCCCGGCGTACGGCGCGTCCAAGGCCGGCATGAACGCCTTCGCGCAGTCGATGGCCCTGGCGCTGGCACCGCAGGGCATCTCGGTGACCGCGGTGGCGCCGGGGTTCGTGCAGACCGAGATGGCCCGCGACGTGCTCGACGGCCCGGGCGGGGACGCGGTGCGCGCCCAGTCGCCGTTCGGCCGGGTCGCCCGGCCCGAGGAGGTCGCCACCGCGGTGCTCTGGCTGGCCTCGCCGGAGGCGCGGTTCTCCAGCGGCACCATCGTGGACGTCAACGGCGCCTCCTACCTGCGCAGCTGAGCCGGGGCCGGTTCCCCGCACGGCGTGGTCGGCGCTCGGTCGTGGCACGACCACGTCCTCGTGGGTGGGATGCTCGGCCCACCCCGCGCCTTCTCCCCCGGGGACGGCCAGCAGCTGTCCTGCGACTCCCGGGCCAAGCGCCCGGCCCGCTTCGCCTTCTGCGGGCGCACCCGGACCACGACGCACCCGGGTCCGCGGGAGCACCCGTCGGACCGGCCCCGGCACACGACCGAGCGACGCCCCTCCCGACGTTCCCGCGGGAACGTCGCACGTCCCGGACGCGGCCACGTCCGGCAGCGGCCGCACACCCCACCTCGTTGCGGGGATGCTGGCGCCCTGCGAGCTGAGACCGATCGCCGTCGGCCGAGCATGTGGACTGGCTCGGGGGCAACACGGTCATCGAACCGGCGCGCCGTGCGCCGTGCGCCGTGCGCCGTGCGCCGTGGCAGGGTCCGCCTGATGGCCATCGACATCGACGCCCTGCTGCGACGGGTGGTGGGTGACGTCTTCGCTGCCGACGTCCGGGTCGACTACTCGACAGAGAAGGCCCCGCACGAGCACCGCGTCCGGCTCACCGACCCGAGTGGAACGCGGCATGCGGGACTCCGGGCGTCCTACGAGTGGTTCGAGGCGGTCGTCTTCGACCTGGATGTCTCGACCGCGCTGTACGACTACGACGACGAGGAGGACGACAAGGAGGCCGTCCTGCGGGCGCTGGCACTCGTCGTCCGTGCCTATCTGGACGGCGAGGGACGCATCGTGCAGAGGCGCGGCCTGCTCCGGTCGTCCCCCGTGCTGAGGGTCGAGATGCTCGGACGCGAGTGGGAGCTGGGCCGCCGATGGAGCCGGCCGCACTACCCCTAGAAGCCTCTGCCCCGTGAGCGCCGGTCGTCCTCCCGGGCCTTGGTGGTCCGCTCCTGGCGCAGCATCGGCAGCCTCGCGGCCCCGCAGTCAGACCGTGGCGAGCCAGTTGGTGAGCAGCTGCGCGCCGGCGTCCCCGGACTTCTCCGGGTGGAACTGGGTCGCCGACAGCGGGCCGTTCTCCACGGCGGCGACGAACCGGTCGCCGTGTTCGGCCCAGGTGACCTTCGGCGGCTGCAGCCGGCCGCCGTCGGGCTGCAGGGGGAACTCGCGCACGCCGTAGGAGTGCACGAAGTAGAACCGCTGGTCGGCGAGACCGGCGAACAGCCGAGTGCCGTCAGCCGGCTGCACGGTGTTCCAACCCATGTGCGGCAGCACGGGTGCCTTCAGCTGCTCGACGACGCCGGGCCACTCACCGCAGCCCTCCGCGTCCTGGCCGTGCTCGACGCCGCGCTCGAAGAGCACCTGCATGCCGACGCAGATGCCCAGCACCGGGCGACCGCCGGCCAGCCGCCGGCCGATCACCTGCGGCCCGTCGGCCTCCCGCAACCCGGCCATGCAGGCGGCGAACGCTCCCACGCCGGGGACGACGAGCCCGTCGGCCTCCAGGGCGGCGTGCGGGTCCCCGGTGACGGTCACGTCGGCACCGACCCGGGCCAGTGCCCGCTCGGCGGAACGCAGGTTGCCCGACCCGTAGTCGAGCACGACGACCTTCTTCACGGCTGCCACGCTACCCACCAGCGGCAGCGACCGCGGACCTGTTCCCCGTCGTGCGCCGGCTCTCAGCCGGGGGCACGCCGTACAGCCACGACAGCACCGTCAGCTCCGGCCACCGCGCCGGCCCTCAGCCGGGCACGCCGTCCGGCCAGGGCAGCACGGTCAGCTCCGGCCACTGGGCCTGCCAGCGGGCCGCCTTCGCCTCGTACACCGCTCGCGGCGCCAGCCGCGGGTTCGGCCGCACCACCAGGTCGAACAGGTCGCCGAACCCGTGCGGGGCGTACACCCGGGGCCGGCCGCCCGCGACCGTCACCCCGACGCAGCAGCACACCGCCGCGAAGTGGTCGATGGCGTCCGCGCAGTCCCGGAACGGCGGCGCCGGGCGGCCGAAGTGCTCGGCGTACCAGAGGTGCACCCGGGCCTCGTTGCGGATCTCCACCGGCACCCCGACGTCGGCGAACAGCGCCGCACCACGGCGGATGACGGCGTCTTCGGCGTCCCAGGAGGTGTCGGGGTCGAAGTAGAAGAGGTCGGCGTCCCGGATGCCGGTGCCCGGCGCGCGGCCGGTCAGCCCGTTCCACACCGACTGGACCAGCACGCCTGCGGTCAGCCACCAGTCCTGCACGCCCAGCTCCGGGGCCCGGTCCAGGACGGCTGCCACGTCCGGGGCGGCCAGGACCAGGTCCAGGAACCGTTGCTCGTCGCTCACACCTGGTAGAGGATCCCGGCCGCGACGGCGAGCCCGGCGGCGACGAGCAGGACGACGGTGAACAGCACCTGCGGGGTGGTACGGCCCTTCACGTCGTGGTCGGCCTGCCAGATGCTCCACGCGCCGCCCAGCAGGAACAGGCCCAGGGCGGTGAGCGCGATGCCGAAGCTCACCTACAGGGCGCCCTTGGTGCTGGGCACGTCGGTGATCCGCGGGTCCAGGGCCACCGCCGCGCGCAGCGCCCGGGCCAGCGCCTTGAACTGGCCCTCGACGATGTGGTGCGCGTCGCGGCCGGCGTAGAGCACGCGCACGTGCAGCGAGATGCGCGCGTTGAACGCGAAGCTCTCCAGCACGTGCTTCGTCAGGCTCGTCGGGTAGTCCGGCCCGATCATCGGCGTCATGCCCTCGGGCTCGGCGTGCACGAAGTAGGGCCGGCCGGAGAGGTCGACCGCGGCCTGCACCAGCACCTCGTCCATCGGGATCGTCGCGTCGCCGTAGCGGGTGATGCCGCGCTTGTCCCCCAGCGCCTCGGCGAAGGCCTGGCCGAGCGCGATCGCGACGTCCTCGACGGTGTGGTGTGCGTCGATGTGCAGGTCACCGTCGGCGCGCACCGTCAGGTCGATGCCGCTGTGCTTGCTCAGCGAGGTCAGCATGTGGTCGTAGAAGCCGACCCCGGTGTGGATGTCGCCCTTCCCGGTGCCGTCGAGGTCGACCTCGACGGTCAGGGTGGTCTCGCTGGTGGTCCGTTCGACGCGGGCGGTGCGGTTCATGCCGCTCATCCTCCCTGACCGGCTCCGACGACCGGCACGATCTCCCCCAGCGCGGTGAGGAAGGCGTCGGTCTCCTCGCTGGTGCCGGCGGTGACCCGCAGCCAGCCGGGCAGGCCGACGTCGCGCACCAGCACGTCGCGCTCCAGCAGCGCCCGCCAGGCGGCGGGTGCGTCGCCGAAGTGGCCGAACAGCACGAAGTTGGCGTCGCTGGGCACGCTGGTCAACCCCATGCCGGGCAGGGCGGCGACGATCCGGTCCCGCTCGGCCTTGACGGCGTCGACTCCTGCCAGCAGCGCGTCGGTGTGCGCCAGTGCCGCCCGGGCAGCGGCCTGGGTCAGCGAGCTCAGGTGGTAGGGCAGCCGCACCAGCTGCACCGCCTCGACCACGGCGGGGTCGGCGGCCAGGTAGCCCAGCCGCAGGCCCGCCATGCCGAAGGCCTTGCTCATCGTCCGGCTGACCACCAGCCGGGGCCGGCCGGCCAGCAGGGTCAGCGCCGAGCGGGTGCCGGGCCGGGCGAACTCGGTGTACGCCTCGTCCACGACGAGCATGCCCCGGGTCGCGTCGTAGAGCGCCTCGATGGTCTCCAGCGCCACCGCCGTCCCGGTGGGGTTGTTCGGGCTGGTCACGAAGACGACGTCGGGCTGCACCGCGCGCACCTGGGCGACGGCGGCCTCGGCGTCGACGGTGAAGTCGGCCCGCCGGTGCCCGTCGACCCAGCCGGTGCCGGTGCCGGCACTGATGATCGGGTGCATCGAGTAGGACGGCGTGAACCCCAGCGCGGTGCGCCCGGCGCCGCCGAAGGCCTGCAGCAGCTGCTGCAGCACCTCGTTGGAGCCGTTGGCCGCCCACACCTGGTCCGCCCCGACCGGGACGCCGCTGGTGCGGGCGAGGTAGGTGGCGAGGTCGGTGCGCAGGGCGACGGCGTCCCGGTCGGGGTACCGGTTGAGGCCGCGGGAGGCCTCGGCCAGTGCCGTGCCCAGGTCGGCCAGCAGCGCCGCGGGGAGCGGGTGCGGGTTCTCGTTGGTGTTCAGCCGGTGGCGCACGTCCAGCTGGGGCGCGCCGTAGGCGGTCTTCCCGCGCAGCTCCGGGCGCAGCGGCAGGTCGTCCAGCGAGGTCACCGGTGCGTCGGCGTCAGCGGGCACGGGCGCGCACGGCGGCGGCGTGCGCCGGGAGGTCCTCGGCGCCGGCGAGGGCGTCGACGTGCCCGGCGACGTCGGCCAGGGCCTGCTCGTCGTACTCGACCAGGTGGATGCCGCGCAGGAAGGTCTGCACCGACAGCCCGCTGGAGTGCCGCGCGCAGCCCCCGGTGGGCAGCACGTGGTTGGACCCGGCGATGTAGTCACCCAGGCTCACCGGCGCCCACGGACCGATGAACACCGCACCGGCGTTGCGCACCCGCAACGCGACCGCCCGGGCGTCCCGGGTCTGGATCTCCAGGTGCTCGGCGGCGTACGCGTCCACGACGGCGAGCCCGGCGTCCAGGTCGTCGACCAGCACGATCCCGGACTGGGTGCCCTCCAGGGCGGTGGTGATCCGGTCGGAGTGCTTGGTGGCGGCCACCTGCCCGGGCACCAGCGCGAGGACGGCGTCGGCCAGCTCCTCGCTGGTGGTGACCAGCACCGCGCCGGCCAGCGGGTCGTGCTCGGCCTGGCTGATCAGGTCCGCGGCCACGTGCACCGGGTCGGCGGTGTCGTCGGCGAGCACCGCGACCTCGGTGGGACCGGCCTCGGAGTCGATGCCGATCAGCCCGCGGAGCAGCCGCTTGGCCGCCGTCACGTACACGTTGCCCGGGCCGGTGACCAGGTCGACCGGCTCGCAGGAGCCTGCGCCGTAGCCGAACACCGCGATCGCCTGGGCCCCGCCCACGGCGTAGACCTCGCTGATCCCGAGCAGCGCGCAGGCGGCCAGGACGCCGGGGTCGGGCAGGCCGCCGTTGTCCCGCTGCGGCGGCGTGGCCACCGCGATCGACTCCACGCCGGCGATCTGGGCCGGGACGACGTTCATGACCACGCTGGACAGCAGCGGCGCCAGACCGCCGGGCACGTACAGCCCGACCCGGCGCACCGGCACCCAGCGCTCGGTGACGGTGCCGCCGCGGACGACCTCGGTGGTCACGTCGGTGCGGCGCTGGTCGGCGTGCACCCGGCGTACCCGGGCGATCGACTCCTCCAGCGCGGCGCGCAGCCTCGGGTCGCAGCCGGCCAGCGCCTCGTCCAGGGCGGCCTGCGGGACGGCGAAGTCCTCGGCGTCCACGCCGTCCAGGCGCGCGGTGATCTCGCGGACCGCCTGGGCGCCGCGGATGCGCACGTCCTCGCAGAGCGGGCGGACCGTGGCCAGCACCGCGTCGATGTCCGTCCCGGCGCGCGGCAGCAGGCCGGACAGCTCCCGTACGCCGGGGAGCGCGGATCCACGCAGGTCGATGCGGGCGAGCACGGGCCACCTCCGGCGGTCGTCAGGGGAGGGTCCAGCGTAACCAGCACCCGCCCGCCGGACCGACGGCGCCGATCACCACCGCCGGGGCCCTGGTCTGCGTAGGCTGCGGCTCGTGGGCGATCTGATCCCGCTGTTCCCGCTGGGGTCGCCCCTCTTCCCCGGCGTGGTGCTGCCGCTGCAGGTGTTCGAGCCCCGCTACCGCCGGCTCGTCGCCGACCTGGTGGCGCTGCCCGCGGGCAGCGACCGCCGGTTCTTCGGCGTGGTCGCGATCCGGCAGGGCTGGGAGGTCGAGCGGGTCGCCCCCGCCGAGGCCCTGTTCGACATCGGCACCACCGCCCTGCTGCGCGCGGTCACCCCGCAGCCCGACGGCGGGTTCCGGATCGTCACCGTCGGCGGTGACCGGTTCCGGCTGCTGGACGTGCACGTGGCGGACGACCCGCCCTACCTGCAGGCCGACGTGGAGTGGCTGGCCGACGAGGAGGCAGCGGAGGAGGCCGCCGGGGACTCCGAGGGCCTGCAGGCGCCCGCGGTGCCCGGTGGCGACCCGGAGGGCAGCGAGAGCGCGGAGGTGGCGCGCTCGGTGGCCCGCGGCTCGATGGGCCTGCTGGCCCGCAACGTCCGGGACCTCTTCGCCCGCTACGCCACCGAGGTGGCGCTGCTGCAGGGCGGGGTGCTCGACGAGTCCGACGTCGACCCGACCCTCGACGCGGCGCTGGCGCCGGGCGCGCAGCTCGGGCTGGACGGCGAGGACGGCCCGGGGCTGGACCCGGAGACCGCGGCGCTGCTGCGCCAGGTCAGCCACGACGCGCGCGGCCTGTCCTACCTGGTCGCCTCGGCCGCGCTGCTGACCACCGAGGACCGGCAGGCGCTGCTCGCCGAGTCCGCCACCCGGCGCCGGCTGGCCAGCGAGGTCCGGCTGCTGCGCCGGGAGCTGATGCTGCTGCGCGAGCTCGGTGCGGTGCCGGTGCCGCTGCACCAGTTCGCCGGGCCGCTGACCCCCAACTGACGGACCCGTCCTCCTCACCCCGCGCAGGCTGGGGACGGTGCCTGGGCGGGATCCTGCGCGCGGGCCGTTCCCGTGCCGGGACGCACCACCGCGCCGGGTGGGTACATCCCGGCATGGGCGCGGCCCGATCGCCTCAGGCCTGGGTGCCGCTGCCCGGGCGCGGGGTGTCCAGGCCGGAGCCGGTGGCCGGGTCCGGCCTGAGCGGCGGGACGTCTGCGGCGGTGGCGTCGGCACGGGCGGCGGCGCCGTCGTGGGCGCTGTGGGGGGCGTCGGCCGGATCGGCGTCGGGCCAGTCGTCGCGGTCCAGGTCGTCGTGGGCGGCGAACACGGTGCACAGCAGGTAGACCAGCACCGCCAGGAACGGGCCGATGGCCAGCGCCGCGATCGCGTTCAGCTCCAGTGCCGTGGTGACCCGCCGGCCGACGTCGACCAGCTCCTCGGGGCTGGGCCCGGCGCCGAGCCGCTCCCCCACCTGCCAGGCGACGACGGACGCCGCGACCATGCCCAGCGCCAGGGCGACCAGCACCGGGACGCCGCGGTGCCGGCGCAGCGCCCAGGTCGCGGCCCCGGCGAGCAGGCCCAGGCCGGCGAGCACGAACAGGTAGACGCTGTCGTCGCCGGCCAGCAGCTCGCTGGACACGTCGCCGATCGCGACCGGCCCGGTGTCGGTGATCCGGAAGTCGGCCCGCGGGGCCCACCACAGCCACAGCAGGCCGGCCGGCCCGCCGAGCACGGCCAGCACCAGGACGACACCCGCGGCGGTGCGCAGGTCGCCCCGGGCACCGCGCAGCCCGTCCCAGCGGGCCGAACGCACAGCGGGCACGGGCGACGGTCCACCCGGGTCACGATCCGGCGGCGGCAGGTACGGGGCACCGTGGGCCGGCGGCCCGCCCGGGACCGCGGGGCCCGGCGGCCCGCCCGGGGCGGCCGGCGTCACAGCAGCGCCACCGAGGTCGGCCCGAGCAACGCCTTGATGTCGCCCATCAGGGCGGTGCTGGGCCGTACCCGCAGCCCCTGGTCCAGCCGCAGGACCGTCTCCCGGCCCCCGTTGATCAGCTTGAGCTGCACCTCGGTGGTGCCCGGGTGGCTGCCCAGCACCTCGCGCAGCCGCTCCACAACCGGCGGCGTGCACCGGGAGGCCGGCATCGACACCAGCACCGGGCCGCGCGGGCCCTCGGTCAGCTCGGGCACGTACACCTCGGAGGCGAACAGCGAGGGCGTGTCGTCCCGGCGGCTGATCCGGCCCTTGACCACCACGATCGCGTCGCGGACCACCTTGTCCTGCACCTGCGCCCAGGTCTTGGGGAAGAACAGCACCTCGATGCCGGCCTCGAGGTCCTCCACCGTGGCGATCGCCCAGGGCGCGCCCTGCTTGTTGGTGCGCGGGGCCACGGCGGTGAGGATGCCGGCGATGGTCACGTTGGCGCCGTCCTCCACGCCGCCGGAGATGATCTCGGCCAGCGCGGTGTCGGCGTGCGAGGTGAGCACGTGCTCCACGCCGAACAGCGGGTGGTCGGAGACGTAGAGGCCGAGCATGTCCCGCTCGAAGACCAGCCGCTCGGACTTCGACCAGTCGGCGGTGGGGATCGGGATGTCCAGCGCGGCGCTGAGCGGGTCGGCCACCCCGGAGTCCTCGCCGAAGCTGCCGAACAGGTCGAACTGGCCCTCGGCCTCCTTGCGCTTGAGGCCCATCGCGGAGTCGACCGCCTGCACGTGGATGGCGGCGATGCCCTGCCGGGAGTGGCCCAGGGAGTCGAAGGCGCCCGCCTTGGCCAGGGACTCGATGACCTTCTTGTTGCAGGCGACGGTGTCGATCTTGCGCATGAAGTCGGCGAAGTCCTTGTACGGGCCCTTCTCCTCCCGGGCGCGCACGATCGAGTCCACGACGTTGTGCCCCACGTTGCGCACCGACGCCAGGCCGAAGCGGATGTCGGTGCCGACGGCGGTGAAGTCCCAGGAGGACTCGTTGACGTCGGGCGGGAGCACCTTGATGCCCATCCGCCGGCACTCGGCCAGGTACACCGGCCGGCGGTCCTTGTCGTCGCCGACGCTGGTGAGCAGGCCGGCCATGTACTCGGCCGGGTAGTTGGCCTTGAGGTAGGCCGTCCAGTAGGAGATCAGCCCGTAGGCGGCCGAGTGCGCCTTGTTGAACGCGTAGTCGGCGAAGGGGACGAGGATGTCCCAGAGGGTCTTGACCGCCGCCGCGGAGTAGCCGTTGGCCTTCATGCCGGCCTCGAAGCCCACGTACTCGGCGTCCAGCACGGACTTCTTCTTCTTGCCCATCGCCCGGCGCAGCAGGTCGGCCTTGCCGAGTGAGTACCCGGCGACCTTCTGCGCGATCGCCATGACCTGCTCCTGGTAGACGATCAGGCCGTAGGTCTGGCCCAGGATCTCCTCCAGAGCCTCGGCCAGCTCCGGGTGGATCGGGGTGATCTCCTGCTGGCCGTTCTTGCGCAGCGCGTAGTTGGTGTGCGAGTTGGCGCCCATCGGACCGGGCCGGTAGAGCGCACCGACGGCGGAGATGTCCTCGAAGTTGTCCGGGCGCATCAGCCGCAGCAGCGAGCGCATCGGGCCGCCGTCGAACTGGAAGACCCCGAGCGTCTCGCCGCGGGCCAGCAGGGCGTAGGTGGCCGGGTCGGTGAGGTCCTTGCTGAGCTCGTCGAGGTCGATCGGCTCCTTGCCGTTGGCCACGATGTTGCGCAGCGCGTCGTCGAGCACGGTGAGGTTGCGCAGGCCCAGGAAGTCCATCTTGAGCAGGCCGAGCGTCTCGCAGGTCGGGTAGTCGAACTGCGTGATCACCGCGCCGTCGGACTCCCGGCGCATGATCGGCACGCTGTCGATCAGCGGGTACCGGCCGATGATCACCCCGGCGGCGTGCACGCCCCACTGGCGCTTCAGGCCCTCGAGCTTGCGGGCCTGGTCGATCACCTCGGCGGCACCCGGGTCGGACTCGTAGCGGGCCCGGAACTCCGAGGCCTCCTTGTAGCGCTCGTGACTCGGGTCGAAGATCCCCGACAGCGGGATGTCCTTGCCCATCACGCCCGGCGGCATCAGCTTGGTCAGCTCGTCGCCCACGGAGTAGGGCCGGTCGAGCACGCGGGCGGCGTCCTTGACCGCGGCCTTGGCCTTGATCGTCCCGTAGGTGACGATCTGGCTGACCCGCTCCTCGCCGTACTTCTCCGAGACGTAGCGGATGACCTCACCGCGCCGGCGCTCGTCGAAGTCGATGTCGACGTCGGGCATGGAGACGCGCTCGGGGTTGAGGAACCGCTCGAAGATCAGCCCGTGCGCCAGCGGGTCGAGGTCGGTGATGCCCATGGCGTAGGCGGCCAGCGAGCCCGCGGCCGAGCCACGGCCCGGGCCGACCCGGATGCCCTGGTCCTTGGCCCAGTTGATGAAGTCGGCGACCACGAGGAAGTACCCCGGGAAGCCCATCTGGACGATGATCGAGACTTCGTAGTCGGCCTGCTTGCGCACGTGGTCGGGGATCGTCCCGCCCGGCCAGCGCTTGTGCAGCCCGCGCTCGACCTCCTTGACGAACCAGGAGGTCTCGTCCTCGCCCTCCGGCAGCGGGAAGCGGGGCATCAGGTCCGCGCCCTCGGTGAAGCCCACCTCGCACTGCTCGGCGACCAGCAGCGTGTTGTCGCAGGCCTCGGGGTGGTCGGGGAACAGCGCGCGCATCTCGGCGGCGCTCTTCAGGTAGTAGCCGTCGCCGTTGAACTTGAAGCGGTTGGGCTCGTTGAGCCGGGAGCCGGTCTGGATGCACAGCAGGGCGTCGTGCGCCGCGGCGTCCTCGCGGTGGGTGTAGTGCAGGTCGTTGGTGGCCAGCAGCGGGATGCCCAGGTCGCGGGCGATCTCCAGCAGCGCGGGCTTGGTCTTCTTCTCGATCGCCAGACCGTGGTCCATGATCTCGGCGTAGAAGTTCTCCCGCCCGAAGATGTCCTGGAAGTCCGCGGCGGCCTGCCGGGCGCGGTCGGGCTTGCCGGCGCGCAGCCACATGTTGACCTCGCCGGACGGGCAGCCGGTGGTGGCGATCAGGCCGGTGCCGTAGCGCTCCAGCAGGTCCCGGTCGAAGCGCGGCTTGCGGTACTGGCCCTCCAGGCTGGCCAGCGAGGACAGCCGGAACAGGTTGTGCATGCCCTCGGTGGTGCGGGCCAGCAGGGTCATGTGGGTGTACGCGGCCTTGCCGCGGTTGGAGCCGCCGTCACCCTCCTCGTCCAGCATCTTCTCGCCGAAGTCGAACGGCGCGCGGTCGAAGCGGGAGCCGGGCGTGTAGTAGCCCTCCATGCCGATGATCGGCTTGACCCCGGCGGCCTTGGCCTTGGAGTAGAAGTCGTAGGCGCCGAACACGTTGCCGTGGTCGGTCATGGCGAGGGCCGGCATGCCCTCGGCGGCGGCGGCCTTGGTCACCTCCGGCAACTTGGCTGCGCCGTCGAGCATCGAGTACTCGGTGTGCACGTGCAGGTGCACGAAGTTCTTCGACGGATCAGTCACGTTCTCGCTGTGCTCCTCAAGCAGGACGGGCTCGTGCAGGCGTGGACCCCGGTGCCGGGGCACGCGGCCCGGCCCCGGGTACGGGGACGGGCAGCCCCTGCGATCCTCGCACCCCTGGAGGTCTACGCCGAGGGTCCGACATCCCGTGTCCGGGCGGGCCCGGTCGCCTGCTCCGCGGACCGGCCGCCGCGGTGCAGGTCAGCGCGGGCCAGCGCGGCCAGCCGGCCGGCCCACGGCCCGCCGGCGGCGGCCCGGGAGGTGAGCGTCACGCTCCCGCCGGCGACGGGGGCACCGGTCACCAGCGCGGTGACGGTCCCCTGCCCCGCGTCCGACAGTGCCCAGCGCAGGGCCGCCGGGTCGGCCTCCAGCACCGGCAGCGGACGGCGCATCGTGACGTGCTCGATGCCGGCCTCCCGGTAGGGCTCCCCCACCGGGGCGTAGCCGGCCCGCTCGTAGAACCCGCGGGCGGTGAGCTGGGCGTGCAGCTCCACCGCCGGGTGGCCGCGCAGCACCGCCTGCCAGTGCAGCTCGTCCAGCACGGCGGCGCCGTGCCCCCGGCCGCGGACGGCGCGGTCGGCGGCCATCCGGCCGATCACCGCGAGCCCGTCGCGCTCCAGCAGCCGGCCGGTGGCCACGACCGCGCCGGTGGCGTCCCGGCTGAGCACGTGCACCGCCACCGCGTCGGCGGCGTCCTGCTCGATCTCGGCGGGCACACCCTGCTCGAGCACGAACACCCGGTGCCGCAGGGCGGCCACCTCCGGCAGGTCCGCAGCCGTCGCCCGGCACGCGGTGGGCGTGTTCACGAGGCGGGCTGCACGCGCGCGGCCGGCAGCCGGGACGCCGGGACCAGCAGGAAGCGCAGGTCGATGGCCGCGTGCAGCAGCACCGGCAGCAGCAGCGACCCGGTCTGCAGGTAGAGGGCGGCCAGCACCCCGCCCAGCACGCCGGTGGTCAGCACCCCGGCCAGGCCCTGGTAGGCGTGCGCGGCACCGAAGGCCACCGCCGCCAGCAGCACCAGCACCCCGGCCGGCGCCGACGGCGCCAGCGCCGCGACGACGGCGAGGAAGAACCCACGGTACAGCCACTCCTCGCAGACCCCGGCGGTGACCCCGACCAGCGCGAACAGCCGCCGCTCGGCGGGCGATCGCGGCAGCAGGGCCAGCACCGCGGCGGCCGGCGGCTCGGCCGGCGGCCCGGCGTGCCGGCCCCCGGCAGCCCGGTGCCCGGTCAGCTCGGCGACGGTGACCGGCGCGGTCGGGACGGCGTCGGTGGCCGCGCCCGGGCCGGGGTCCTCCAGCAGCACGCCCGCCCGCAGGCTGCGCACCGACAGCACCAGCAGGACCAGCACCGCGGCGACCGCGAGCACGGTGAGCGGGCCGGGGGCGCTGTGCGGCCAGGCCAGCCCGAGCTGGGCGGCGTCGACGTCCGCGGCGGCGAGCCAGACCACGGCGACCAGCGCGGCGAGGCCCCACTCGAGCAGCAGCAGCCGCCGGTAGAACGACCGGCGCGCGGCCGGGTCGACCCGCAGGTGCGCCTCGAACCGGCGGTGCAGCGCCTGCCCGACGAACGGCTCCCCCACCACCAGGTACCCGGCGATGACGACGGCGGCGAACGCGGCGGCCCCGAAGTCGTCCAACTGGTCGGGCAGGCCGGTCACGGGATCAGTACTCGGCCCGCAGGACCGCCAGCGCACCCGCGAGATCGGCCGGGTACTCGCTGGTGAACTCCACCCAGCGGCCGTCGCCGGGGTGGGCGAAGCCGAGCCGCCGGGCGTGCAGCCACTGCCGGGAGACGCCCAGCCGGGCGGCCAGGGTGGGGTCCGCGCCGTAGGTCGTGTCCCCGACGCAGGGGTGCTTGAGGGCGGAGAAGTGCACCCGGATCTGGTGCGTGCGGCCGGTCTCCAGCTTGATCGCCACCAGCGAGGCGGCGGGGAAGGCCTCGATCGTCTCGTAGTGCGTCACCGACGGCCGGCCCCCGGTCACGACGGCGAAGCGCCAGTCGTGCTTCGGGTGCCGGTCGATCGGTGCGTCGATGGTGCCGCGGGACGGGTCGGGGTGGCCCTGCACGAGGGCGTGGTAGCCCTTGTCCACGGTGCGCTGCTTGAACGCCGCCTTGAGCAGCGTGTAGGCCCGCTCGCTCTTGGCCACCACCATCAGGCCGGTGGTCGCGGCGTCCAGCCGGTGCACGATGCCCTGGCGCTCGGCGGCACCGCTGGTGGAGATCCGGTAGCCGGCCGCCAGCAGCCCGCCGACGACGGTGGGACCGTCCCAGCCGGGGCTCGGGTGCGCGGCGACGCCGACCGGCTTGTCCACGACCACGACGTCCTCGTCGTCGTACACGACGCCCAGCCCGTCGACGGGTGCGGCGACCACGGGGTCGCCCGGGGGCGGGGGCAGCTCGACCTCCAGCCAGCTGCCGGCCACGAGCCGGTCGCCCTTGCCGCGGGCCCGGCCGTCGACGAGCACGGCGCCGGCGTCGGCGAGGTCGGCGGCGGTCGAGCGGGTCAGCCCGAACAGCCGGGACAGCGCCTGGTCGACCCGCTGGCCCTCGAGACCGTCCGGCACGTGGAGCTCGCGGTGCAGGTCGGGGGAGCTGGTCACCCGACCATTGTGCGGGAGGACCGCACCCCGCTCACCACGCGCACGCGCGCGGGCCCCACAGCTAGTCGGCGGGCGCGGTCGCCCCGCTGCGGCTGCCGTCGAACTCGACGCCCCGGAAGGCCAGCAGCGCGCCCAGCACGCCGCCGCAGACGATCGCGGAGTCGGCGACGTTGAAGATCGGGTAGTACCGGCCGTCCGGGCCGAACACCGACAGGAAGTCCACCACACCGCCGCGCAGGAACCCGGGGTCGCGGAACACCCGGTCCACCAGGTTGCCCACCGCGCCGCCGAGCACCAGGCCCAGCGCCACCGCCCAGGCCGTCGAGTAGAGCCGGCGGGCGGTGCGGACGATGACCACCACGACGACTGCGGCCACCAGCGTGAAGACCACGGTGAAGCCCTCAGCGAAGCTGAACGCGGCACCGGTGTTGCGGGCCTGGGTCAGGTAGAGCAGCCCGCCGAGCACGCGGATGTCCTCACCGGGCTCGATGGTGGCCACCACGAGCAGCTTGCTGGCGAGGTCGACGCCGAACACCACCAGGGCCAGCCACACCAGCAGCGACAGCCGGCGGGGCCGGGCGGGGGGCGTGGGCTCGTCGGTGCCGCCGACGGCGGGCACCGGGGTCTCGGCGTCGTCCACCGGGTCGGGCTCGGACACCTGTCTCGCTCCTCGCATCGCCGGGCGGCCGGGGCGGCGCCACCGTCGAGACGATAGCGGCGCGGGTCCGGCACCCGGGGCACCGCCGTGTGAGCCATGTCATGCGGTGGAGATGGATCACACCCCGTCGGGGTCATGCAGCCGAGCTCTTCGGACGACGATCAGAGGGAGACCGAGACCGCAGCAGGGAGAGGCACCAGTGAGCAGCGACCACGTACGTGAGACCGACGTCGTCCTCGTGGGCGGGGGGATCATGAGCGCCACGCTCGCCGGCCTGCTGGACGTGGTCGCCCCCGACTGGTCGGTGACGGTCTTCGAGTCCGCTCCCGAGGTCGCCGGCGAGAGCTCCAACGCGTGGAACAACGCCGGCACCGGTCACTCGGCCCTGTGCGAGCTGAACTACACCCCCGCCGGCCCCGACGGCCGGGTCGACCCCGCCAAGGCGGTCACCATCAACGAGGAGTTCCAGGTCTCCCGGCAGTTCTGGGCGCACCTGGTGCGCTCGGGTCTGACCGGGTCGCCCAAGGACTTCATCACCCCGGTGCCGCACGTCAGCTTCGTGACCGGTGAGGCCGGCCGGGCCTACATGCGCAACCGGCACGAGGCGCTGGCCGCCCAGCCGCTGTTCGGCGGCCTGGAGTACACCGACGACCGGGCGCAGCTCGAGTCCTGGATCCCGCTGATGATGGCCGGCCGTCCCGCCGACCAGGTGGTCGCCGCCACCCGCTCCACCGCCGGCACCGACGTGGACTTCGGCACGCTCACCCGCCTGCTGCTGGACGCCGCCGAGGCGCGCGGCGTGCGCGTGCACCGCAACACCCGGGTGCGCGACCTGACGCGCGGCACCGACGGCCGCTGGACGGTGTCGGTGCAGGACCGGGTCACCGGCGAGCGCCGCGAGGTGCGCAGCCGGTTCGTGTTCGTCGGCGCCGGTGGCGGTGCGCTGCCGCTGCTGCAGAAGTCCGGGATCGCCGAGATCGCCGGCTTCGGCGGTTTCCCGGTCAGCGGCAAGTTCCTGCGCACCCGCTCCCCCGAACTCGTCGGCGCCCACCAGGCCAAGGTCTACGGCCAGGCCGCGGTCGGCGCCCCGCCGATGTCGGTGCCGCACCTGGACCTGCGCCTGGTCGACGGCGACCAGACGCTGATGTTCGGCCCCTACGCCGGCTTCTCCCCCAAGTTCCTCAAGGCCGGGTCGCTACTGGACCTGCCCCGCTCGGTGCGCCTGGACAACCTGGCCTCCATGCTCGGCGTCGCCCGCACCAACATGCCGCTGACCTGGTACCTGATCCAGCAGGTGCTGCAGAGCAGGGGTGCCCGGCACCAGGCCCTGACCGACTTCGTGCCCGAGGCCGACCCGCGCGACTGGGAGCTGATCACCGCCGGCCAGCGCGTCCAGGTGATCAAGAAGGACGCCCGCGGGCGGGGCGTGCTGCAGTTCGGCACCGAGCTCGTCGTCGGCGGCGAGGGCACGATCGCCGGGCTGCTGGGTGCCTCCCCCGGTGCCTCCACGGCCGCCTCGGCGATGCTGACCCTGCTGCGGCGCTGCTTCCCCGAGCACATCGAGGCCTGGCGGCCCGCGCTCACCGAGGCCATCCCGTCCTTCGGTCGCCGGCTCTCCGACGACCCGGCCCTGCTGGCCGACGTCCTGGCCGACACCGCGCAGGTGCTCGAGCTCAACCGCTGAGCGGTGAGAGGGGCGGCGAAGCCCCCCTCACCTCAGCGGGACACGACCGGGTTCAGCGGGGTGTCGATCACCTCTCCGGGTGCGGCACCGGGCAGGAACTGCTGCCACTCCCCGGACACCAGCGTCGGGGTCGGCACCACCCGGGCGCCGTCGGCGAAGTAGGTGGTCGCCAGCACCATCCGGGACGCCGTCGTGCGGTTGGCGCCCGCGGTGTGGAAGCACAGGCTGGAGTGCACCGACAGCTCCCCCAGCTCGAACGGCCCGTCCTCCACCGAGACCCCCGCCTCCCGGAACGCCGCCGACACCGCCCGGTCGTAGCTAGCGTCGGAGGTGGAGAACGGCACGTCGGCCACCAGGCGGTGCAGGTCGGTGCCGCGGGCGAAGGACAGCGGGCCCATCTCCTGCGGCGTGGCCTGCAGCGGCAGCCACACCGTGGCCACCGCCTGGCTGTCGATCGGGAAGTGGTGGTCGTCGAAGTGCCACGGGGTGCGGCCGCAGCCGGACTCCTTGGCCAGCACGTTGTCGTGGTAGACGCGCACGTCGTCCACCCCGAGCAGGTCGGCCACGATCCGGCCCAGCCGCCGGCTGAGCACGAACTCGGCGATGCCGGCGTCCTCGGTCCACATCAGCTCCCGGCTGGTGAACCGGCCCGGCTCCGGCCGCCGCCCGCCGGCCGCCATCAGGTCGACCAGCCGCTGCCGCAGCAGGCCGAGCGCGGCGGGGGTGAGCACCGCGGGCAGCTTGACGAAGCCGTCGCGGGCGAAGGCCGCGCGGTGCGCCTCGGTGACCGGGTACACCTCGGCCAGCAGCGCGTCGAGCTCGGCCGCGGCCGGTGCCGGCACGGCCGCCGGCGGCGACACCTCCAGCAGCGGGGCCGGCTCGCCGTCGGTGTTGTCGGCCAGGGTCAGGTACCAGTCCCACCACTGCTCGTTGTCGCCCTGCCAGGCGCGGTCCAACCCGTCGCGCGCGGCGTGGTCCTGGGAGAGGTTGCCGCTCACGCCTGCACCTCCGCCTGCGCCGCGGCCGTGGGCTGCGGAGCGGTGGCCACCGGGCGGGTGGTCACCAGCCGGACCTCGTGGCTGAACACCCAGCGGTCGCCGCGCTCGCAGGAGCGCAGGTAGGCCCCGACCTGGGGGTCGGCGAGCATCTGGTCCAGCGACACCGTGTCGTCGAAGGCGCAGCGCTGCAGGAAGCCCTCCGCCGTCGCCCGGTCCTCCCGGGCCACCGAGGTCTCGTAGCGCAGCGTGGGGCCCTCGGCGGTGACGCCGCAGCCGGCCAGCCCGGCGACCAGCTGCTCGACGGTGCTGTACGGCACCCGGGAGCCGGACGGGTCGAAGGAGCGCCGGAAGACCTCGTCGAACACCAGGTAGTGCGACTGCCCGGTGGCCTGGGCGATGACGCCGAGCCCGCCGGGGGCGACGGCCTCGGCGAACCGGCGCATCGCGGCCGGCACCTCCTCGGCCGGCACCGCGTACAGCCCGTGCAGCGACCAGACGACGTCGTAGCCGCCCTCGGGCACGGCCAGCTCCTGCAGCGTGCACTCGTGGTCGGCGGCACCCACGAACGGCGGCTGCAGCTGGCCGCGGGCCTCGGCCAGGCTGAACGCCGAGGGGTCGAGCAGGTCGGTGTGCACGGTGAGCGCGCCGGCGAGGGCGCGCACGGCGGGGCGGGCGAGCAGCGCGGCCGGGAACTTGCCGCTGCCGCAGGCGACGTCCAGCAGCCGGACGGCGTCGCGGCCGGCGGCCACCCGGGTGAGCTCGGCCGCCCAGTCGACGGCGGTGGCGAGCTGGCGGTAGTCCTCGGTGGCGAGGGCGTAGAAGGCCTCCATGCCGGTGCGGCCGGCCTCCGACCAGTGCTCCAGGCTGGCGGCGGAGGTGGCGGTGGGTGGGGGCGTCCGGGGGTCTGCGGGCGCGTGAGCTGGGGAGGAGGGCACACCCCAGGGTGGGCCGCGCTCCGCGCCCTGTCCACCTCCGGCCCCCGGCCCGCCCGGTCCGGGCCCGCCGCCGGGTCGCTCAGGTGTGGTTCAGTCGCAGTGGTGACCGACCCCGCCGCGCTGTCCGCCCTGCGTTCGATGCTCGTCCGCAGGGCACCGCTGGCCGCCCTCACCGGCGGCGCCTACGCGGCCGCGCACCTGCCCTACGAGCAGCGCAGCGACCAGCGCGCCCTGCTCGCCGACTGGCTGGCGCAGCGACTGTCCGTGCTCGCGGACCGTCCGGCCGGGGCGCCCCCGCTGTCGGTGCTCAGCATCGGCGCCGGCGACGGCAGCGTGGACGTGCCGCTGGCCGCCCGGATGGCGGCCGGTGCGCGCGGGCTGCGCTGGGTCGTCGTCGAGCCCGACCCCGTCGTCGGGGCCGTGTGCCGGGACCGGCTGAGCGGCTCGGTCCGGCCGCGACCCGACGTGCGCCTGCACGCCGGGCCGTTCGAGACCCTCGCCGACACGGTGGGCGAGGAGTGCTTCGACGTGGTGCTCGCGGTGCACTCGCTGTACTACGTGCCCGACCTGGCCGCGGCGCTGCGCGCGGCGCGGCGGCGGCTGGCCCCCGGCGGCACGCTGGTCACCCTGCTGGCCCCGCTGGAGGACCTGTGCCGGCTGACCGCCGCGGTCACCCCGCCCGCCGCGCCGCCGGGGGCGTCCGGCCCGGCCGACTCGCAGTGGTGGAGCGGGGACCTGACCCGGGCGCTGGGCCCGGCCGGGCTCACCGCGACGGTGTGCCGGATCACCGGCCGGCTGGACGTCACCGACTGCTTCGACCCCGGGTCCGGCGACGGGCGGCTGGTGCTGGACTTCCTGACCCAGGCCCGCTGCGACGGGCTGACCGCGACCGAGCGCGGCGTCCTGCTCGACGCGCTGCGCAGCATCGCCACCACCGAGGGCGGCCGGCTCGTCGTCGAGCACCCGGTCGACGCCGTGCTCAGCACGCCGTCCTCGGCCACCTGACCCGCCCCCGGCCCACGCAGGCCCCCGGCCCCGCTGCAGGGCCCCGCGGCGTGCGGAGCGCGTCGTGGGGGGCAGCGGGGTCCTCCGTCAGTCGGCCTCGGTGGCCGCGCCGTCCTCGCCGCGCCAGGCGGCGAGCCGGCCGCCGCGGCTGACCGCCCGCAGCCGGCGCTCGGCCTCGGCCCGGGACTGCCGGCCGGAGACCAGCAGCGCCTGGTCCCCGCGCATCAGCCGGGTGGTCGGGTCGGGCACGAACGGCTTGCCGTCCCGGACGACGAGGACGACGGCGGCGTCCTCGGGCAGGCGCAGCTCGGGCAGGTACACGCCGTGCAGCTTCGACCGCTCCGGCACCCGCAGCTGCATCAGCTCGGCGCCCAGCTCGTCCAGCGGGGCGGACTCGACGTCGATGTCCCGGGGGGCCAGCGGGGTGGCGATGCCCAGCCAGCGGGCCACCGTCGGCAGCGAGCCGCCCTGGACGACCGTGAACACGACGACCAGCACGAACACCAGGTCGAACACGAAGGCCGCGTCCGGCACCCCGGCGGTCAGCGGGAAGGTGGCCAGCACGATGGGCACCGCGCCGCGCAGCCCGGCCCAGGAGATGAACAGCTGCTGGGCGAGTGGGAACCGGAACCAGACCAGGCTGCACAGCACCGACAGCGGCCGGGCGACCAGCAGCAGCGCCGCCCCGATCAGCAGTGCCGCGGGCAGCGACTCCAGCAGGCGGGCCGGGGAGACCAGCAGACCCAGCAGTACGAACAGGCCGATCTGGGCGAGGTTGGCCATGCCCTCGGCGAAGCCGATGCTGGCGGCCCGGTGCGGCAGCGACGCGTTGCCGAGCACCAGCCCGCAGAGGTAGACCGCGACGAAGCCGGAGGTGTGCACCAGGTCGGCGCAGGCGAAGGCCAGCACGCACAGCGCCAGGGTGACCAGCGGGTAGAAGCCGACCAGCGGCAGCGCGGCCCGCTGCAGCAGCCACGCGCCGCCGAAGCCGATGGCCAGGCCGACGAGCGAGCCGCCGGCGAGCTCACCGGCGACCTCCAGCGCCACCAGCCACCACGGCGCGGTCTCGCCACCGGTCAGCACCTCGCACAGCACGGCGACCAGCAGCACCACCGGCGCGTCGTTCAGCCCGGACTCGACCTCCAGCGACGCCGCCATCCGCCGCGGCAGGGGCAGCCGGCGCAGCGTGGTGAACACCGCGGCGGCGTCGGTGGAGCTGACCACGGCCCCGACCAGCACCGCGAAGGCCCAGGAGAAGTCCAGCAGCCACACCCCGACCAGGGCGGTGACCGCGATGCTGACCAGCACGCCGACGGTCGACAGGGCCAGGCCAGGCCCCAGCGCCCGCTGCACGTCCGACCACCGGGTGGTCAGACCGCCCTCGGCCAGGATCACCACCAGCGCGGCCACGCCGAGGGTCTGGGTGAGCGAGGCGTCCTCGAACTGGATGCCGGCACCGCTCTCGCCCAGCGCGACGCCGAGGGCGAGGTACAGCAGCAGGCTGGGCAGCCCCAGCCGGTCGGCCAGCCGGAACGCCAGCGCCGCGACCAGCACGACGAGGGCACCGACGGCGAGCGCGACGGTGACCGTCGTGTCCACTCAGCCGCCCCCGTCCACGCAGGCAGTCTCCCGCACCGTGATCCGCACCGGGGCGCAGGGCGCCCCGGGCGCCGGGGCACATCCTGCTTGCCGCCCACTGGGATGATGGGCGCCGTGAGCAGCCCCGCCCCGCAGTCCGCCCGTCCGAGCCCGTTCCGCGCCCTGCCCCCGCAGGTCGACCTGCCGGCGCTCGAGCACGAGGTGCTCGCCCAGTGGGACCGCGACCGGGTGTTCGCCCGCACCCTGGAGGGCGCGGCCGACAAGCCGCAGTGGAACGTCTACGAGGGCCCGCCCACCGCCAACGGCCGCCCCGGTACCCACCACATCGAGGCCCGCGCCTTCAAGGACGTGTTCCCCCGGTTCAAGACGATGCAGGGCTGGCACGTGCCCCGACGCGCGGGCTGGGACTGCCACGGCCTGCCGGTGGAGATCGCCGTGGAGCAGGAGCTGGGCTTCGCCGGCAAGCCGGACATCGAGCGCTACGGCATCGCGGAGTTCAACGCCCGCTGCCGGGAGTCGGTGGAGCGGCACGTGGGCGCGTTCACCGAGCTGACCGAGCGGATGGGCTACTGGGTCGACATGTCGACCGCCTACCGCACGATGGACCCGGCGTACATCGAGAGCGTCTGGTGGTCGCTGAAGCAGGTGCACGGCAAGGGCCTGCTCGTCGAGGACCACCGGGTGGCGCCCTACTGTCCGCGCTGCGGCACCGGCCTGTCCGACCACGAGGTCGCCCAGGGGTACGAGTCGATCACCGACCCGTCGGTGTACGTGCGGCTGCCGGTCACCAGCGGCGAGTGGGCGGGCCGGGCCGACCTGCTCATCTGGACGACGACGCCGTGGACGCTGCCGAGCAACACCGCGGTGGCGGTCAACCCCGAGGTCACCTACCTGGTTGCCCGCACCGACGCCGGCACGTTCGTCGTCGCCGAGCCGCTGGTGGCTGTCCTGGGTGAGGACGTCGAGGTGCTGGCGCGCACCACCGGCCGGGACTGGGAGCGGGTGCACTACCAGCGGCCCTTCGAGCTGGTCGAGTTCCCGGTGGGCCCCGACGGTCAGGTCGTCGACGCGCACTACGTGGTGCTGGCCGACTACGTCACCACCGAGGACGGCACCGGCCTGGTGCACCAGTCCCCCGCCTTCGGCGCCGACGACCTCGCCGTCTGCCGGGGCTACGGCCTGCCGGTGGTCAACCCGATCGACTCCTCCGGCCACTTCCTGGCCGACGTCCCGCTGGTGGGTGGGCACTTCTTCAAGGCCGCGGACCCCGCGCTGGTGCAGGACCTGACCGACCGCGGCGTGCTGTACCGGGAACTGCGCTACGAGCACAGCTACCCGCACTGCTGGCGCTGCCACACGCCGCTGATGTACTACGCGCAGCCGTCCTGGTACATCCGCACCAGCCAGGTCAAGGACCAGCTGCTGGCGGAGAACGAGAAGACCAGCTGGCACCCGGAGACCATCCAGTGGGGCCGCTACGGCGACTGGCTGCGCAACAACGTCGACTGGGCGCTGTCCCGGGACCGCTACTGGGGCACCCCGCTGCCGATCTGGCGCAACGACGCCGACCCGGCGAAGCTCGTCGCCGTCGGGTCGCTGGCCGAGCTGTCCGAGCTGACCGGTACCGACCTGGCCGACCTCGACCCGCACCGGCCCTTCATCGACGAGGTCACCTTCACCGTCCCGGGCGAGGAGGGCACCTACCGGCGGGTGCGCCAGGTGATCGACGCCTGGTACGACTCGGGCTCGATGCCGTTCGCCCAGTGGGGCGCGCCGCACCGCAACCAGGAGCAGTTCGAGAAGGCGTACCCGGCGCAGTTCATCTGCGAGGCGATCGACCAGACGCGCGGCTGGTTCTACACGCTGATGGCCGTGGGCACGCTGGTGTTCGAGGAGAGCAGCTACGAGCACGTGCTGTGCCTGGGCCACATCCTGGCCGAGGACGGCCGCAAGATGAGCAAGCACCTGGGCAACATCCTGGAGCCGATGCCGCTGATGGACCGGCACGGCGCCGACGCCGTCCGCTGGTTCATGCTGGCCGGCGGCTCGCCGTGGTCGGCCCGCCGGGTCGGGCACGAGACGCTGTCCGAGGTGGTGCGCAAGGTGCTGCTCACCTACTGGAACACCGCGAGCTTCTTCACCCTGTACGCGGAGACCAACGGGTGGGACCCGGCCCTCACCCCGGCGCCCGCCCGGGCGGACCGGCCGCTGCTGGACCGCTGGGCGC
The DNA here is from genome assembly GCF_010685995.1 of Goekera deserti. Lineage (GTDB taxonomy): Bacteria > Actinomycetota > Actinomycetes > Mycobacteriales > Geodermatophilaceae > Goekera > Goekera deserti. The sequence goes on from NZ_JAAGWK010000009.1 coordinate 177,611, forward strand.
TGGCCGAGCTCGCCCAGGTGACCGCCGACGTCACCAGCGCGCTGGAGGCCTTCGACACCCAGGCCGCCGGCCGGCTGCTGGCCGGCTTCGTCGACGACCTGTCCAACTGGTACGTGCGGCGCTCCCGCCGCCGCTTCTGGGACGGCGACCCGGCGGCGCTGGCCACCCTGCACGAGGTGCTCGACGGCCTCACCCGGCTGATGGCCCCGTTCACCCCGTTCGTCACCGAGCGGGTGTGGGCCGGGGCGGTGCTGCCCGGCGCCGGTGCCGGGGCACCCGACTCGGTGCACCTGGCGAGCTGGCCGACCGTCGACGCCGCCGCCCGGGACGACGAACTGGTGGCGCAGATGGCGCTGGTGCGCCGGCTGGTCGACCTGGGCCGCTCGGCCCGCACGTCGGCGAGGTCGCGCACCCGGCAGCCGCTGGCCCGCGCCGTGGTGGCGGCACCCGGCTGGTCGACGCTGCCCCGCGACCTGGTCGCCGAGGTCGCCGACGAGCTGAACGTGGCGGAGATCGCCGAGCTGTCCGCCGTGGACGGCGCCCTGGTCGACGTGAGCGTGAAGGTGGACTTCCGGGCGGTCGGACGCCGGCTGGGCAAGCAGGTGCAGGCCGTGGCGGCCGCGGTCGCCGCCAGCGACCCGGTCGCGCTGGTGGCCGCCTACCGGGCGGGCACGGCCACCGTGCCGGTCGACGGAGACGACGTGCCGCTGGCCGAGGGCGACCTGGTGGTCACCGAGACCCCGCGCGAGGGCTGGACCGTGGCCAGCGCCGGTGGACTGACCGTGGCCCTCGACCTCACCCTCACCCCGGAGCTGGAGCGGGCCGGGCTCGTGCGCGAGGTCGTCCGGCTGGTGCAGGAGCTGCGCAAGAGCAGCGGGCTGGAGGTCAGCGACCGGATCGAACTGTGGTGGACCGCCGAGGGCACCGTGGCGCAGGCGCTGACCGAGCACGGCGCGCAACTGGCGGCGGAGGTGCTGGCCAGCGGCGTGCACGCCGGGGAGCCCGGCGAGGGCCCGGGCACCGAGGGCCCGCTGGGCTCCCGGGTCTGGGTGCGCCGGGCGGGCTGAGAGCGCGCCCACCCCGGGCGCACGGCCGGTCGGGTCCGGTCAGTCGGCCGGGGTGCAGTGCTCGCAGGGGGCGAAACCGTGCGCGCGCGCCTCGGCGAGGGGCAGCGGCACGGTCGCCTGCCCCACCAGCCGGGCGCAGCTGGGCCGGTGGTGGAGCGGCTGCTCGTCCACCACCAGCACCACGTCCGCAGGCGCCCCGGCCGGGTGGTGACCGGTCCGGTGGCGGTCGAGGGGCCGCCGGGGCAGCACTGCCGCCGACGCGTGCGCGGCAGGGCCCGTCACGGGCCCGGAGTCCGGCCCGGAGTCGGTGGGGGGGTCGGGGGCCGCGTGCCGGGCACGCCCGCGCCGGGCTGCGGCCACGGGGACGAGCGTCTCGACCAGGACGGCGTGCTCCCCGGTGTGGCCGTGCCGCCCGCCCGACACGGGCTCGCCGTCCACCAGCGACTGCCGGCCGGTGGGCGCGGCGGTCGAGGCGGTCGCCGGCGCAGCAGCCGGCGGACCGGCTGTGGTTCCAGTGGCTGTAGGCACGGTGACCCCGGGCCCGGTCACCGTCGACACCGTGGCTGTGGACCCGCCTGCCCCGGACCTGGCTGCCGTGGGCGCGGTGGCCGTGCGCTCGGTCGCTGGGGTCGGCAGGCGCACCGGGTGGTGGACGTCGTCCCGGTCCGGGCGGCGCGACCGCGCGGACCCGCCACCGGGCAGGGCCGCGGTGAGCGCCCGGGCGCGGGCGGCACCGAGCACGAGGAGCACCGTGGCGGTGGCGCTCACGGCCACGGCCGACCACTGCAGCGGCGGCGACCCCTCCGCCACCCCGGCCACGAGCAGGCCGATGCCGGCCAGCACCAGAGCGCCGCACAGCACGATCACGCCGTCACGATAATCCGGTCACCGCGGGCCGCCCACCGCTCAGGAGCACACCGCTCCGAGGCACGCCGCCGGCCGGCGGACGCGACAGGGCCCCGGACCGAGGTCCGGGGCCCTGTCGACGGGTGCTGCTGCGGGAACTGGGGTCAGGCTCCGGCGTGCTGGTTCTGCCGCGCGTTGACCGCGGGCTCCGCGGAGCCGCGGCTCTCCAGGTCGCGCAGGTGCGACTCGAGGTAGGACCGCAGGCGGGTGCGGTACTCGCGCTCGAAGGTGCGCAGCTCGTCGATCTTGCGCTCCAGGCTGCTGCGCTTCTCCTCCAGCGAGCCCATCGCCTCGACGTGCTTGCGCTCGGCGTCCTGGTTGAGGGCGGTGGCCTTGGCGCGGGCCTCGCGCTCCATCGTGTCGGCGCGCGTGCGGGCGTCGCCCACCATGGCGTCGGCGCGGGCCTTGGCCTCGTTGAGCATCTGGTCGCTCTTGGAGCGGGCCTCGGTGAGCATGCGGTCGCTGGTGGACTTGGCGCCCCCGACGAGCTGGTCGGCCTGGGCCTTCGCCTCGGCCGAGTACCGCTCGGCGGTCTCGGTGGCCAGGGCGAGCATCCGGGACACGCGGACGCTGTCGTCCTCGCGCTGAGCGGCTGCGGGCGCCGGGGCCGCCTGCACGGGCGGCGGGGCGGCCGGCCGCTCGGCCGGCCGCTCCTCGACACGGGGCATCGAGGGACCCGAGCTGCGCAGCTCGTTGTTCTCCTCGATGAGACGGGCGAGCTCGCCTTCCACCACGTCCAGGAAAGCGTCCACCTCGTCCTCGTCGTAGCCGCGCTTGCCGATCGGCGGCTTCTTGAAGACGACGTTGTGCACGTCGGCGGGCGTGAGTGGCATGAGGCTCACCTCGGGTCGGACGGGAGGACAGGGGACGGTGTCTGACGAGCGGCGGCAGACCAGCCGGGCGCGCGGTGGGGCCTCCCCGGGGGGAGGACCGTCACGCGGCCACGGCCAGGTAGGTGGTCACTGAACGCAGGAAGTACACGAGCAGCAAGAGAACCATAAACCCGAGATCAAGACGGATGGACCCCAGGTTGAGGGGCGGGATCACCTTCCGCACCGCCTTGAGCGGGGGGTCGGTCGTCGCGTAGACGATCTCCAGGCCCGCAGCGACGAGCCCCTGCGGACGCCAGCTGCGAGCCAGGACCATGACCCAGTCGACGACGAATCGCGCGAACAGCAGGATCAGGAAGAGCAGCAACACCGATGACACGATCTGCCAGAAGAGGGTCACGGTCCCCGCTCGCTCAGGCGCTCAGGGGGCTGTACCCCGCAGATGCGCAGTGGTCACGACTGGTTGAAGAACCCGGCCTCGCGGATGCGGGCCTTGTCCTCGGCTGTCACGTCGATGTTCTGCGGGCTGATCAGGAAGACCTTCGCCGTGACGCGCTCGATGCTACCGCGCAGGCCGAACGACAGGCCCGCAGCGAAGTCGACCAGGCGCTTCGCGTCGGCGTCGCTCATCTCTGTGAGGTTCATGATGACCGGCGAGCCGTCACGGAAACGTTCCCCGATGGTGCGGGCCTCGTTGTACGTGCGCGGGTGCAGCGTGGTGATCCGGTACGGCTGCGCGGCGGGCGCGGGGGCCGGGGCGGGGTCCGGCACCGGGGAGAGCACCGGCGGGGCCGAGGCGACGGTGGGCTCCCGCATCGCCAGCCCGGCGCTCGCACCGCCCATGCCGCCACCGCCACCGAGCCGCACCGGCGCGGAGGAGGCCAGGCTGCTCACCGAGGTGCTGCCACCCGACCCACCGGCCGAGCCGGCACCGGACGACGCCAGGCCCAGGGAACGGACGGAGCCGGCCGGGCGACGGGCCGCGACGGGCTCCCGCTCGCGCACGCGCTCGACGACGGGCTCCTCGACCGGCACCTGCTCCTCGGTGTACTCGCTCTCCGGGTAGTCGCGGTCGTAGTCGTCGTAGCCCGCCTCGCGGGCGTACCGGCCGTAGCCGGGCTCCTCGTCGTAGCTGCCCTGCCTGGCCGCGTACCTGTCGTAGCCCGCGCGCTCGTCGTCCTCGACGAGACCGAGGTAGATCCCCATCTTGCGCATGGCTCCGGCCATTCGACCGCCTCCTCCACCGTGTGAACCGTGTGACTCGAGTGGCCCCTGTGCACTGGGGTCTCAACCGGAGGCTAAGGGCCGGGCACCGAAGATCGCGGTTCCGACACGCACCATCGTGGCGCCGGCTGCGACCGCCTGCTCCAGGTCGCCGCTCATCCCGGCCGACAGCTCGATGGCCCGAGGGTGGTCGGTCCGGACCCGGTGGGCGAGCTCGGCGAGTGCGCCGAAGGCGGCGGCAGGGTCGACCGCGCGGGGCGCCACGGCCATCAGGCCACGAAACGTCACACCACGCAACTCCGCAGCGTGATCAGCGAGTGCGGGCGTGTCGCTGATCGGGGCTCCGCCGCGCGCGGGGTCCGGTCCGCCCGGGGTGAGGTCGACCTGCAGGAACACCTCGACCGGTCGCTCGTCCCGCTCACCGGCCCGGGACAGGGCGTCGAGCAGGCGCGCCGAGTCCACCGAGTGCACCACGGCCCGCTGGGCCACGACCGCGTTGACCTTGTTGCGCTGCAACTGGCCGACGAAGTGCCACCGCACGGTGCCCGCCCCGGTTCCCTGCCCCTGCTCGCCGGCTCCGGTCCCGGCCCCGGCTCCGGTCCCACACCCGGCGCCGGCGCCGGTGCCGGTCAGGTCCGCCAGCTCAGCGGCCTTGGCGGTGAGCTCCTGCGCCTTGTTCTCCGCGAAGTCCACCTGGCCGAGGGCGGCGAGGGCCCGCACGTCGTCGGCGGGCCAGGTCTTGCTGACCGCGAGCAGGGAGACGTCGCCGGGGTCCCGGCCGGCCGCGCGGGCGGCCTCGTCGATCCGCTGCCGGACGCTGCGCAGGTTGCTCTCCAGCGGGTTCATGCCCTGATCATCCCGCCGGCCGGCCGGGTCAGCCGTACCCGTCCCGCGGGCCGCGGCGGGTCGCCGCGGGGACCGCGCGGGGCGTGTCGTCGAGCCAGGCGACACCGGCCTGCCGGCCGGTGACGCCGTCGCGCCGGTGGGAGAAGAGGAAACGGTCCTCGGCGGTGCACCGCGGGTCGTGCACCACCTGGCGCACGCCGGCCCCGGTCAGCACCTGGGCCAGGCCGGCGCGCAGGTCGAGGGCCGGCGTACCGGTGCGGGAACGCACGGCGGCCGCGGGCGCGACCCTCGCCACCTGCACCTGCATGGCCCGCGGCACCTCGTAGCAGGGACCGCAGACCGCCGGGCCCAGCAGGGCCTGCACGTCGGCGGGGCGGGAACCGAGTCCGGCCATGGCGGCCAGCGCGGCGGGCACCACGCCCTGCCGCAGGCCCTCCCGCCCGGCGTGCACGGCGGCCACCACCCCGGCGACCGGGTCGCTGAGCAGCACCGGCACGCAGTCGGCGACCAGGACGCAGAGCACCAGCCCCGGGGTGCCGGTGACCAGCGCGTCGCAGTGGGGCACCGGCCCCTCGGGGGCGGCGTCCAGCACGACCACCCCGGTGCCGTGCACCTGCGTCATCCAGCACAGCCGGTCCTCGGCCACCGCCAGCCCGGCGGCCAGCCGGGCACGGTTGGCCGCGACCGCCGCCGGGTCGTCCCCGACGTGGACGCCCAGGTTGAAGGAGTCGTAGGGCGCGACGGAGCGGCCGCCCCGGCGGTCGGTGACGACCCGCCGGGGTCGCACCGCCGCCGGGGCGGCCGGATCAGCACTCACCGACACACTCCAGATCGGCCCCCGTGCAGGGGCCCGATGGCCTCCCTTCAGGGTCCCGCCCCGAGCCTGCGAGGGGTGGGGGGAAGGGAGGTCCTTCTGGAGTGGCGGGGGGCACGGGGGTCCTTCCACTACTGGCTGCGGAGGAACTCCGGGATGTCGAGCTCGTCCTCGAAGTCGTCGGAGGACAGCGGCCGACGGTTGCTGGGCACGCCGCCGGGGACCGGCGGCAGCGGCGGGACCGCGATGCCACCACCCTGGACCGGTGCGGGCTGCGGCGCGGGAGCGACCGGCTCCGGTGCCGGTGCCGGAGCGGGCGGCGCCTGGCCGGCCGCGCCGCGCGGGGTCGAGTACGAGCCCAGGTTCTGCTGACCGGGCGGGCGGGCGACGAGCCGCTCGCCGGTCTGGGTCGGCGCGGGGTCGTAGGTCCGGGCCGGCTGGTACGCCGGGCGGGCCGGGGGTGCCGGCGCCGGTGCCGGCTGCTCCACGGGGGGCGCGGGCGGCGGGGCCGCCTGGGCCACGTGGGCGGTCGTGCCGGTCGGCTTGCCGTTGTCGAAGCCGGCGGCGATGACCGTGACCCGCACCTCGTCACCCAGGGCGTCGTCGATCACGGCGCCGAAGATGATGTTGGCGTCCGCGTGCGCCGCGTCGGAGACCAGCGAGGCGGCCTCGTTGATCTCGAACAGACCGAGGTCCGAGCCGCCGGAGATCGACAGCAGCACGCCGTGGGCGCCCTCCATCGAGGCCTCCAGCAGCGGCGAGGCGATCGCCTGCTCGGCGGCCAGCAGGGCACGGTTGTCCCCCCGGGCGCTGCCGATGCCCATCAGCGCCGAGCCCGCCCCGGACATGACCGACTTGACGTCGGCGAAGTCCAGGTTGATCAGGCCGGGCGTGGTGATCAGGTCGGTGATGCCCTGCACACCGGAGAGCAGCACCTGGTCGGCGGTGCGGAAGGCGTCCATCACGCTGACGTTCCGGTCGCCCAGCTGCAGCAGCCGGTCGTTCGGGATCACGATGAGCGTGTCGCACTCGTTGCGCAGCTCCTCGATGCCCGACTCGGCCTGGACCGCGCGCCGCTTGCCCTCGAAGGAGAACGGGCGGGTGACCACGCCGATGGTGAGCGCGCCGAGCTTGCGGGCGATCGAGGCGACGACGGGTGCGCCGCCGGTGCCGGTGCCACCGCCCTCGCCGGCCGTCACGAAGACCATGTCGGCGCCCTTGAGCACCTCTTCGATCTCCTCGCGGTGGTCCTCGGCGGCCTGCCGGCCGACGTCGGGCTGCGCGCCCGCGCCCAGCCCGCGCGTGAGCTCGCGGCCGACGTCGAGCTTGACGTCGGCGTCGCTCATCAAGAGGGCCTGTGCATCGGTGTTGATCGCGATGAACTCGACCCCCTTGAGGCCGACCTCGATCATGCGATTGACCGCGTTCACCCCGCCGCCGCCGATGCCGACGACCTTGATGACCGCTAGGTAGTTGTGCGGAGGTGTCATGCCGCGCTCCCCAACTGGACCCTCATCCTCTGGTTTAACCTCATAGTTATGTCAACTCGGTCGATGTGGTCGAAGTTAGGTGGGTGGTGGGTCCCGGACAAGCACCCTTCTCGGCTCGGCGTGTCGGAACTCGTTCACCTCAGCTGTCACCCAGTGCCACCTGGTCACATCGGCACCACGTCCGGTGACGACCCGCGCCGCCAGCGGCTCACCTTCAGCTTGAGACACCGGCTCGCCGCGCGCTGACCGGAGCCGGGAAGTCTTTCTCGGACCGGGCGTGTCGCATGCGCCCCGCGCGGCGTCCCGCGACCACCGGTCACGGGGCGGCGGCGTGGCTCCGAAGCGGGTCGCCGTCCGCCGAGCCACCGCGTGCCGGGCCACCACGCGCCGGGGCCGGGCCGGGCCGACCGGGGACGACGAGGCGGCGGGTCGGCGGGTCGACGACCGGGGACGCTCCCCCACCGGCGCCGGTCCCCCGACCGGTCGCGGCCGCTCAGCGCAGGACGACGGAGTCCGGTACCGACACGTCGATGGTGCTGGCCGGCTCCAGCGTCCCGGCCTCGATCTGGGCCAGCAGCGCGGCCAGCACCCGGGCCTTGCGCTCGGGGTCGCCCTGGCCGCCCCACAGCACGGTGCGCCCGCCGGTGAGGGTGAGCGTGACGTCGTCCGCGCCGGTGGCGACGACGTCGGTGACGCTGGCCCGCACCGGGTCGGGCAGGGTCGTGAGCACCTGCACGGCCGCCCGGGTGGCCCGGTCGCCGGTGCCGGGACTGGGGACGTCGAGCGGCACCACGCCGTCCGGTGCGGGGCCGGTGACGGTGTCGTAGAGCGTGCCGGTGCGGTCGACCAGGGAGCGGACGCCGTCCTGCTCGACGACCGCGACCGGCAGGCGCTCGGTCAGGGTGATCACCACGCTGTCCGGCCAGCCGCGCACCACCTCGACCGAGGCCACCGGGGGCAGTGCGGCCACCCGGGCGGCCACCGCGTCGGTGTCCACCCGCAGCAGCGCCTGCCCCGGGGTCACACCGGCGGCCGTGCGCACCTCCTCGGCGGTGAGGGTGCGGGCGCCGTCGACCGCGACCCCGCGCACGGACAGCAGGGGGCTGGCCAGCACCAGCCAGGTCGTGACGCCGGCGACCAGGAGCACGGCCACCAGCACCTGGACCAGGCGCCGGCGGGGCGTGCGGGCGCGCACCCGGCCGCGTCGGCGGGTGCGCAGCGCGGTGACCCCGGCCAGGCCGGCGCGGACCGGCTGGTCGCCGGTGGGCCGGCCCCGGCCCGCACCCTGGTGCCCGCCCTGCCCCCGGACCCCGCCCCGACCGCGGATGCGGTCCCGGGTGGTCAGGCCGCTGCGGCTCACCGCGGGTCCTCCTCCGCACCGGCGCCGTCGAGGGCGGCGAGCACCTCGGGACCCACCATGACGACGTCGCCGGCCCCCATGGTGATCACCAGGTCGCCGGGGCGGGCGCGCGCGGCGACGGCGGGTGCGGCCGCCGACCAGGACGGCTCGTAGAGCACCCGGCCGGCCGGCAGCGGCACCGCGTCGGCGACCAGGGCACCGGTGACGCCGGGCACCGGGTCCTCCCGGGCGCCGTACACGCCCATCACCACCACCTCGTCGGCCAGCCCCAGCGCGGTGCCGAAGGCGGTGGCGAACTCGCGGGTGCGGCTGTACAGGTGCGGCTGGAACACCACGACGAGGCGGCCGTCGCCGACGACCGCCCGAGCGGCGTGCAGCTGGGCGGTGACCTCGGTGGGGTGGTGGGCGTAGTCGTCGTAGACCCGCACGCCAGCCGCGACCCCGCGCAGCTCGAAGCGCCGGTGCACGCCGCCGAAGCGGCGCAGCCCGGCGAGCAGGCCGGTGAGCGGGAAGCCGAGCTCCAGCCCGGCGAGCAGCGCCGCGGCGCTGTTGAGGGCCATGTGCGCGCCGGGCAGCCGGATCTCCACCCGGCCCAGTTCCTCGCCGTCCAGCACCGCCGTCCAGCTGGTGCCGGCCGGGCCGACCTCCAGGTCGCGCAGCTGCAGGTCGGCGCCGGGCTCGCGGCCGTAGGTGCGCACCCGGGCCCGGGTGGGGGCGGCGGCCAGCCGGGCCGAGCCGGGGTCGTCGGCGCACAGCACCACGAAGCCGGCGGGGTCCACGGTGGTGAGGAACCGGTCGAAGGCGGCCTCGACGGCGGCCAGGTCGCCGTAGTTGTCCAGGTGGTCGGCCTCGACGTTGGTGACGATCGCGGCGAACGGCGCCAGCAGCAGGAACGACCGGTCGCTCTCGTCGGCCTCGGCGACGAACACGTCGCCCTCGCCGGCGTGCGCGTTGGACCCGGACTCGTTGAGGTCACCGCCGATGGCGAACGACGGGTCGGCGCCGCACGCCTGCACGGCGACGGTGAGCATGGACGTGGTCGAGGTCTTGCCGTGCGTGCCGGCCACCGCAACGCTGCGCAGGCCGGCCATGACCGCGGCCAGCGCGACGGCCCGGGGCAGCACCCGCAGGCCGCGCTCCCGGGCGGCGACCAGCTCGGCGTTGTCGTCCCGGATGGCGGTGGACACCACCACGGTGTCGGCGTCGCCGACGTGCGCGGCGGCGTGCCCGATCTCCACCCGGGCGCCCAGCGCCCGCAGGGCGAGCACCGTGGGGGTGTCCCGGCGGTCGCTGCCGGACACCGGGACGCCGCGGGCCAGCAGGATGCGGGCGATGCCGCTCATCCCGGCGCCGCCGATGCCGATCAGGTGCACCGCGCCGAGCTCGGGCGGTGCCGGGATCGGTCCGGTCCAGGCGGCGACGTCGTCGGCGCTCACCTCCGGGCCCCGGTGGCGACGGCGAGCACGATGTCGGCCAGCCGCTCGTCGGCGTCCCGCGCCCCGGCGGCCGCGGCGTGCCGGGACAGCTCGGCGAGGGCGGCCGGGTCGGTGACCAGCGGCAGCAGGTGGGTGCCGATCCAGGCCGGGGAGAGGTCGGCGTCCTCGACGAGCAGCCCTCCCCCGGCCTCGACCAGCGGCAGGGCGTTGCGCCGCTGCTCGCCGTTGCCGATGGGCAGCGGCACGAACGCGCCGGGCAGCCCGACCGCGGACAGCTCGGCGACGGTGACGGCGCCGGAGCGGCACAGGGCCAGGTCGGCGGCGGCGTAGGCCAGGTCCATCCGCTCCAGGTAGTCCACGAGCACGTAGGGCGCGCTGCCGGCCGGGCGGGCCGGCACGGTGACGTCGGTGTTCTTGGGCCCCCGGGCGTGCAGCACCTGGACGCCGGCGGCGGTGAGCGCGTCGGCCGCACCGGTGGCGGCCCGGTTCAGCGAGGCCGCACCCTGCGAGCCGCCGAACACCAGCAGCGTGGGCCGGTCGGCGTCCAGGCCGAAGGCGGCGCGGGCCTCGGCGCGCAGCGCCGGGCGGTCCAGCGAGGTCAGCGCCGGGCGCAGCGGCATGCCGACGTGCTCGGCCCGCGGCAGCGGGGTGCCCGGGGCGGTCACCGCCACCCGCGCGGCGAGCCGGGCACCGATCCGGTTGGCCAGGCCGGGCAGCGGGTTCTGCTCGTGCACCACCACCGGCACGTGCTCCCGGCGGGCGGCCAGGTAGGCCGGCAGGGCCACGTACCCGCCGAACCCGACGACGACGTCGGCCTGCAGCTCGCGCAGCAGGGCCCGGGTGTCGGCCACCGAGCGGCGCACCCGGCCGGGCACGCGCATCAGGTCGACGGTGGGCCGGCGGGGCAGCGGCACCGGCGGGATGAGTCGCAGGTCGTAGCCCCGGGCCGGCACCAGCCGGGTCTCCAGGCCGCGCGCGGTGCCCAGGCAGGTGACCGTCACCGGGCCGCCGGGCAGCCCGGCGCGCCGGGTGAGCGCGTCGGCGAGGGCGAGCATCGGCTCGATGTGGCCGCCGGTGCCCCCGCCGGCGAGCACCACCCGCAGCGGTGCCGGCCGCGTGCCGGCAGCCGCAGGGGCGCGGTTCTGGTCGGGGCGGGGTGTGGCGTGGGGGGTCGGCTGGGGCGCCGCGGAGGACGTCTCAGCACCGGTCACGGCTGCGGCCGCCCGTGCCGATCGGTGCGTACGTGTCGGCCGGTGGACGCGCGGGACCGCGCGTCCGGCCGGGATCCGGGGGCGGGGCGGGCGTCGAGGTCGGTGCGCACCCCTGCAGCCTGCCGGTCGCGCGCCGGTCCGGCGTCCCGGGGGGTCACCCGGGCGCGGCGGGAGCTGCGCGGGTCGGCCGACGGGGCGGTGGCAGCCGACGGCGCGGTGGCGGCCGACCGCTCGCGCGGGACCGCCCGGGTCCGGGAGACCGGGTGGCCGTCGCGCTGGCGCAGCGGCGCGGTGCCGTCCACCCCGCGCAGCGGTGCCCGCCGGTCGGGTCCGGGTCGGCGGGGCGCCGGCACGCCGAGCGCGCCCGGGTCGGCCGCCGGCCGCGGCCGGGGGGCACGCCGCTGCCCGGGCCGGTCGGGGCCGGCGGGGCGGGCGCCGACCGGCTCCCGGACGGGACCGCGCGACGAGCCGCGGGCCGGCGAGCCGGCCGGGCGGCGCACGTGCCGGGTGTCGACGGCCTGGGCCGGCACCGGCAGCAGCAGCCGGGCCAGCCGGCTGCGCTCGGCGGTGCGGGCCCACTCGACCGCGCCGGGCTCGGAGCGGGCGAACCGGGTGAGCAGGCCGACGATGAACAGGGTGAGCACCAGGGACGTGCCGCCGGCGCTGATCAGCGGCAGCTGCACGCCGGTGACCGGCAGCAGGCCGACGACGTAGCCCATGTTCATGGTGGCCTGACCGATCAGCCACACCGTGATGGCGACGCTGGCGACCTGGACGAAGCGGTCGGTGGAGCGCCGGGCGATCCGGAAGCCGGTGTAGGCGAGCACGCCGTACAGGCTGATCACCACCAGGCAGCCGAGGAAGCCGAGCTCCTCGCCGATGATGGCGAAGATGTAGTCGCTCTCCGCCTCCGGCAAAAGGTCCCACTTCATCCGACTGTTGCCCAGCCCGACTCCCCAGAACCCTCCGGTGGCGAGCGCGTACAGGCCCTTGATCGCCTGGTAACCGTCGCCCGTCGGGTCGGCAAAGGGGTTGAGGAACGAGGTGATCCGCTCAGCGCGGTACGACGCACTGGTGGCCAGGTACGCCACCGCACCCACACCGGCCGCGATGAGTCCGACCCAGTAGCGCAGCGGCAGCCCGCCGGCCCAGAGCAGCCCGGCGACCACCAGACCCAGGCTGACGGAGCCGCCCAGGTCGGGCTCCAGCATCAACAACGCGACGCAGACCCCGTAGACCGGTAGGACCGGCACGAGCAACGATTTCGTGGTCAGGTAGCGGTCCCGGGTTGCCAGCACGTGGGCGCCCCACAGGGCGAACACCAGCTTGGCGATCTCCGAGGGCTGGAGGAGCACCACCTTGAGGTCGAACCACTGCTTCGCGCCGTTGAGCTCGACCCCGATCAACAGCACCAGGACCAGCGAGAACACGGAGGCGAGCATCGCCCGACCGCACCAACGACGGATGGTGCTGATCGGCAGCCGGATGGCCGCGAACATCGCCACCAGGCCTATCGCGGCGAACACCAACTGCCGGACGCCGGGCGCCCAGGCCGGCTCGTTGTCCATCGCGGCGCTGACCGCGGAGGCGGAGAACACCATGACCAGGCCGATGACCAGCAGCATGCCGCCGGCGCCGAGCACCAGGTGCGAGCTGGTCATCGGGTCGTCGAGCCACGCCGGTGCGCGGAACACCGGGCGGCGGACCGTCGTCCGGCGGGTGGGTGGGGTGGCCGCGGGCGGCGCGGCGGGGACGGCGCGGGTCACCCGAGGGCCCGCACGGCGTCGGCGAAGGCACGGCCCCGGTGCCCGTAGTCGGTGAACACGTCCATCGAGGCGGCGGCCGGCGCGAGCAGCACCGTGTCACCGGGCCGCGCCAGGCGGGCGGCGGCCGACACCACCTGCCGCATCACGTCCTCCGCGCTCACCCGTTCCCCCGTCCCACCAGTCACACCGGTCACCACCGCCCCATGGTCGCCGCTGGGCACCACGGTTCGTGGGACCGACGGGGCGTGTCGCGCCAGAGATCGGGCCAGCTGCTCCCGGTCGCGGCCGAGCAGCACCACCCCGGCCAGCCGCGGGGCGACCTGGGCGACCAGCTGGTCGACGTCGGCGCCCTTGAGCAGGCCACCGGCGATCCACACCACCCGGGGGTAGCCGGCCAGCGAGGCGGCGGCAGCATGCGGGTTGGTGGCCTTGCTGTCGTCGACGAAGTCCACGCCGTCCACGGTGGCCACCAGCACGTTGCGGTGCGCGCCGCCGCGGAACCCGGCCAGCCCGCGGCCGACGTCGGCCGGTGACACCCCGGCGGCCCGGCCGAGGGCGGCGGCGACCAGGGCGTTGGTGAGGTTGTGCGGGCCGGCCACCTGCAGGGCGCCGGCCTCCAGCAGCAGCTCCCCCGCCGGGCCCTCGCTGAACGCCCGGTCGACCAGCGCGCCGGCGCGGACACCCAGCTGGCCGGGCGCCGGCTCCCGGAGGGTGACGGTGACCGGGTGCGGGTGCGCGCGCACCAGGCCGGAGGCCACCGGGTCCCCGGCGTCGGCGACCGCCACCGGGGTGAGCGCGAGCACCCGCGCCTTGGCGTCCCGGTAGGCCTCGGGCGAGCCGTGCCAGTCGACGTGGTCGTCGGCCACGTTGAGCACGGCAGCCGCCGCCGGGGCGATCGTGCTGGACCAGTGCAGCTGGAAGCTGGACAGCTCGACGGCGACCGCGTCGAAGCTCGGGCTGCCGTCCGGCTCCCGGGCGGTGACCACCTCCACCAGCGGCCGGCCCACGTTGCCGGCCGCCACCGCCCGCCGGCCCCCGGCCAGCAGCACCGCCTCCAGCATGGTGACCGTCGTCGTCTTGCCATTGGTGCCGGTGACCGCGTACCAGGGCGCCGGCTCGCCGTCCGGCCCGGGCAGGCGCATCCGCCAGGCGAGCTCGGGCTCCCCGACCACCTCCACGCCGGTGCGCGCGGCGCCGACCAGCAGCGGGTGGTCCGGCCGCCAGCCCGGCGAGGTGACCACCAGGTCCAGCCCCGGCGGCGGCGTCACCACCGGGCCCAGCCAGGTGGCGCCGGCGCCCACCAGCTCGCCGAGCACGGCCGGCTCGGCGGCGTCGGTGAGCAGCACCTCGTCACCGGCGGCCAGCAGCGCCCGGGCCGCCGCGGCGCCGGAGACGCCGAGGCCGGCGACCAGCACCCGGCGTCCCGGGCGGGGACCGGTGCTCACAGGCCGGTGAAGCTGAGCCAGTCGGTGTAGAACAGGCCCATCCCGAAGGCCACCGCCATGCCGGTGAGCAGCCAGAACCGGACGATGACCGTGTTCTCCGCCCACCCCGCCAGCTCGAAGTGGTGGTGCAGCGGTGCCATCCGGAACACCCGGCGGCGGGTGGCCCGGAAGAACGCCACCTGGATGACCACCGACATGGTCACCGCCACGAACAGCCCGCCCAGGACGACGAGCAGCAGCTCGGTCCTGGTGACGATGGCCAGGCCGGCCATCAGCCCGCCCAGGGCCAGCGAGCCGGTGTCGCCCATGAAGATCCGGGCCGGTGAGGTGTTCCACCACAGGAAGCCCAGGCACGCGCCCATCGCGGCCGCGGCGACCAGCGTGACGTCGATCGGGTCGCGGACCTCGTAGCAGCCGGCGGCCAGCGCGGTGCTGCAGTCGTGGCCGAACTGCCAGAACGAGATGATCACGTAGGAGGCGAACACCATCGCCGAGCAGCCCGCGGCCAGCCCGTCCAGGCCGTCGGTCAGGTTCACCGCGTTGCTGAACCCGGCGATGAACAGGTAGGCCAGGATCACGAACCCCACCGAGCCCAGCGCCAGCGGGGCGATGTCCCGGACGAAGGACACGTTCGTCGACGCCGGGGTCACCCCGTCGCTCTCGAACTGCAGCGCCAGCACCGCGAACACCACGCCCACCAGCAGCTGGCCGACCAGCTTCGCGGTCTTGTTGAGCCCCAGGCTGCGGCGGTGCCGGATCTTCAGGTAGTCGTCCAGGAAGCCGACCGTGCCGAGCCCGACCATGAGCAGCAGCAGCAGGACGCCGCTGGCGGTGACCCCGCGGCCGGGCTGGTTGAGCAGGAACAGGTGGGCGATCAGGTACCCGGCGACGGTGGCGCCGACGATCACCGTGCCGCCCATGGTGGGCGTGCCCTTCTTGGACAGGTGGCTCTCCGGGCCGTCGTCCCGGATCTCCTGGCCGAAGCCGCGGGTGCGGAAGGCCTTGATGGCCAGCGGCGTCAGCAGGATGGAGATGGCCAGGCCGAAGCCGGCCGCGATCAGGACCGACTTCACGCGGTCACCGACCCGGCCGGAGGGGCGGCCAGCAGCTCGGCGGCGAGCAGCTCCAGGCCGTAGGACCGCGAGGCCTTCACCAGGACGACGTCCCCGGGCTCGAGCACCCCGGCGAGCAGCGCGGCAGCGCCCTCACGGTCCGGCACGTGCACCACGCCCTCCTCCTGTCCCCGTCCCGGGTCCCGCCCGTACCGCTGCGCCCACTCCGCCGCCGCCCCGGCGTGCAGGGCGACCGCGTCCGGGCCGACGGCGACCAGCAGGTCGACCCCGCTGCGCACCGCCTCGCGGCCGAGTCTCTCGTGCTCGGCCGGGGCGTCCGGCCCCAGCTCCGCCATCGCACCCAGGACGGCGACCCGGCGGCGGCCGGCCAGGCCGGCGAGCGCGGCCAGCGCGGCCCGCATCGACTCCGGGTTGGCGTTGTAGGCGTCGTTGACGACGGTCACGCCGTCGGCGCGGACGTCGACCTCCATCCGCCACCGGCTGCGCGGGCCGGCCGCGGTGAGCGCCGCGGCCACCTGGGCCGGGGCGAGGCCCACGGCCAGGGCGGCTCCGGCGGCGGACAGCGCGTTGGACACCTGGTGCGCGCCGATCACCTGCAGCTCCACCGGGTGCCGCTCGCCCGCGGTGACCAGGGTGAACCGGCCGCGGGCCCGCTCGTCGAGCTCGACGTCCTCGGCGCGCACCTCGGCGTCGGGCGCGAGCCCGGTGGACAGCACCCGGGCCCGGGTGCGCGTGGCCATCGCCCGCACCCGCGGGTCGTCGGCGTTGAGCACCGCGGTGCCGTCGGCGGGCAGCGCCTCGACCAGCTCGCCCTTGGCCGCTGCGATGCCGTCGGCACTGCCGAACTCGCCCAGGTGCGCCGACCCCACGTTGAGCACCACGCCCACCCGGGGCCGGGCGACCCGGGTGAGCCGGGCGATGTGGCCACTGCCCCGCGCGCCCATCTCCAGCACCAGGTACCGGGTGCCGGCGTCGGCGGTGAGCACGGTGAGCGGCAGGCCGATGTCGTTGTTGAACGACCCGACCGGGCTCACCGTGGGCCCGGCGGCGCCGAGCACCTGGCCGAGCAGGTCCTTGGTCGAGGTCTTGCCCGACGAGCCGGTGATGCCAACGGTGACCAGGCCGCCGGCGGTCAGCCGCCGGTACACCTCGTGGGCCAGGGCGCCGAGGGCCACCACCGGGTCGGCGACGACGATGCACGGCAGCGCCGGGTCGGGCCGGGAGCACAGCGCGGCCACCGCGCCGGCGCCGGCGGCGTCGCCCAGGTGGGCGTGCCCGTCGACCCGCTCACCGGGGAGGGCGACGAACAGGTCCCCCGGTGACACGGTGCGCGAGTCGACGGTGACGGCACCGGTGACCGGCACCGCTCCCACCGGCCCGGCGGGGGCCGGAGCACGGGGCGCTCCAGCAGGCGTCGCGGCGGGCGGCGCGGAGGGCGACGGGGACGGCTGCGGGGAGCCGGGGACCAGCTCGCCGGAGACCGCGGCGGCGACCTCGGCCAGCGTCAGGGGGATCACGCGGGGGCACCAGCATCCGGGGTCGAGGGGGTGGGGTGGCCGGCCGGCCCGGCGGTGGGCCCACCGGGGGTGGCGTGGCCGCGCTCCAGCAGCTCGCGGAGCACGGTCCGGTCGTCGAAGGGCAGGACCCGCCCGGCGACCTCCTGGCCGGTCTCGTGGCCCTTGCCGGCGACGAGCACGGTGTCGCCCGGGGCGGCGCGGGCCAGGGCCGCCGCGATGGCGGCGCGGCGGTCGCCCACCTCCAGCACCTCGGCCCGGCTCCCGGCCGGCACGCCGTCGGCACCGGCGCGCATCGCGGCGCGGATCAGCGCCGGGTCCTCCGAGCGGGGGTTGTCGTCGGTGACCACGAGCAGGTCGCTGCCGGCCGCGGCGGCGGCGCCCATGCCGGCGCGCTTGCCGGGGTCGCGGTCACCCCCGCAGCCGAGCACGGTGAGCAGCCGGCCCGGGGTCGACCCGCGCAGCGCGGCCAGGGCGGTGGCCACGGCGTCCGGGGTGTGCGCGTAGTCGACGACGGCGACGAAGGGCTGCCCGGCGTCCACCGGCTCCATCCGGCCGGGCACCACGGTGGCCGCGATGCCCTCCAGCGCGGCCTCGACCGGCACGCCGACGGCGTCCAGCAACGCGACGGCGAGCACCGCGTTGGCCACGTTGAACCCGCCGGGCAGCCGCAGCCGCGCAGGCCAGGAGCGCCCACCCGGGCCGTGCAGCGTGAAGGCCGAGCCGCCGGCCGGGGCCCGCTGCACGTCACCGGCCCACCAGTCGGCGTCCGTGCCGGTGGTGGAGACGGTGACGGTGTCCCCGCGCACCAGCCGCCGGCCGTGCGGGTCGTCGACGTCGACCACCTCGACCGCGGCCCGGCCGTCGAACAGCAGCGCCTTGGCCCGGAAGTAGCTCTCCAGGTCGCCGTGGAACTCCAGGTGGTCCCGGGAGAGGTTGGTGAACCCGGCCGCGGCGAAGCGCACCCCGCCCACCCGGCCCTGCACGAGGGCGTGGCTGGACACCTCCATCACGACCGCGCGCACACCGGACCCCACCATGCCGGCCAGCAGGCCGTGCAGGGCGGGCGCCTCCGGCGTCGTCCGGACGCTGGGCAGGGCGCTGACCACCGGGGCGCCGGTGGCGTCCCGGCCGCGGGTGCGGGTCTGCACGGTGCCGATCAGGCCGCTGTCCCAGCCGGCGGCGGCGAGGCCGGCCTCGACCAGGTAGCTGGTGGTCGTCTTGCCGTTGGTGCCGGTGATGCCGATGACCGGCACCCGGTGGCTGGGCTCGCCGTGGAGCCGCGCGGCGACCGGGCCGAGCGTGGTCCGCGGGTCGTCCACGACGCACACCGGCAGCCCGGTGGCCTCGGCGTCTGCCCGGCCGGCCGGGTCGGTGAGCACCGCGGCGGCGCCGGCGGCCGCGGCGTCGGCGGCGAAGCGCGCGCCGTGCGTGCGCGCGCCGGGCAGCGCCGCGTAGAGGTCGCCGGGGCGCACCTCCGTCGAGGCCAGGGTGACGCCGGAGACGACGGTGGCGGGGTCACCGGACACGGGCTCGCCGACGAGGTCGGCGAGGTCGGTCAGCAGGTGCGGGTCGGTGCCCGCAGGACGGGGCACCGACCCGGGCGCGGTCGGGCTCACGGGGGGCCAATCTACCGGCGGGCCCCGCGGGCGCCCGCGGGCACGCGCGGGGCCGGGGTCACGGTGCCACGAGGGTGAAGTCGGGCCGCGCCGTCCCGGTGGGTGCGACCCGGTCCAGGGTGAGCACCTGCCGCATCACGTCGGCGAACACCGGCGCCGCGACCTGGCCGCCCTCGGCGTCGCTGTTGGGCCGCTCCAGGTCGACGGCGACCACGTACCGCGGGGCGTCGGCGGGGGCGAAGCCGACGAAGGTGGTGAAGTAGCCGCCGCCGGAGTAGCAGCTGCAGTCGGGGTTGGCGCGCTGCGCGGTGCCGGTCTTGCCGGCCACCCGGTAGCCCGGCACCTCGCCCAGCGGGGCGGTGCCGCCCTTGCCCACGACGGCCTCCAGCATGTACGCCACGGCCCGCGCGCTCGTCTCGCTGACCACCCGGGTCGGCTCCGGAGCCGGCGGGCGGGTGACGGTGCCGTCGGCCGCGGTCACCGACTCCACCACCCGCGGCGGGATGCGCACGCCGCCGTTGGCGATGGCCTGGTAGACCGACGCCATCTGCAGCGCGGTCACCGAGACGCCCTGCCCGATCGGCACGTTGGCCGCCCGGCTCGCCGTCCAGTCCGCGGAGGGCTCGAGGATGCCGGCGCTCTCCCCGGGCAGTTCCACGCCGGTGCGGCTGCCGAGGCCGAAGGCCCGCATGTAGGCCTCCAGCTTCGCGTCGCCGACCTCGCGGGCCAGCATGATCGTGCCGACGTTGCTGGACTTGGCGAGGATGCCGGTGACGGTCCAGTCGACCGGCGCGTGGTCGTGGGCGTCGGTGACCACCTTGTCGCCGGCCTGGATGTGCCCGTTGACGCTGAGCACGGTGTCCGGGGTGGCGATGCCCTCCTCGACGGCGGCGGCCATGGTGACGGCCTTCATCACCGACCCGGGCTCGAACACGTCGGAGACCACCGGGTTGCCCAGCAGGTCGGGGTCGGTGGTGTTGTAGCTGCCCGGGTCGTAGCCGGGGCAGGAGGCCATGGCGACCACCTCGCCGGTCTGCACGTCCAGCACGACGGCCGACCCGCTGGTGGTGTCGCCGTCGGCGCAGGCCTGGTCCAGGCGCTGCTGGACGATGTACTGCACGTCCTCGTCGAGGGTCAGGGTGACCGTGCCGCCGTCGACGGCGGGGGTGCTGTCGTCGATGCCGCTGGGGATGACGTTGCCGTTGGCGCCGACCTCGACGCGCTCCTCCCCCGGGGTGCCGGCCAGCACGTCCTGGTACTCCGACTCGATGCCGGCCAGCCCGGTGCCCTCGCTGCCCACGAAGCCGACCACCTGGCCGCCGACGGCGCCGGCCGGGTACAGCCGGACCGGGTCGTCGGCATAGCTGATCCCGGCCAGAGCCGGGTCGAGGGCACGGATCTGGTCGGTCACGTCCAGGGCCACCCGGCGGGCGAGCACCACGTAGCCGGAGTCCCGGGACAGCTTCTCGACCAGCGTCTCCACCGGGACGCCGAGCAGCCCGGTCAGCGCCTGGGCGGTGGCCTGCGGGTCGGAGATCTGCCGGGGGTTGGCCACGACGCGCTCGGCGTCGACGGAGTAGGCCAGCACGTTGCCCGCGCTGT
Source organism: Goekera deserti (assembly GCF_010685995.1). GTDB lineage: Bacteria > Actinomycetota > Actinomycetes > Mycobacteriales > Geodermatophilaceae > Goekera > Goekera deserti. Next base: position 197,814 of record NZ_JAAGWK010000009.1, read on the forward strand.
CCAGGATCTTCCCGCGCACCGCGTCCACCGGGTAGGAGCGCATCCGCTCGTCGGTGGCCTGGGCGGCGTAGGCGCTGCCGTCGATGCCCTGCAGCACGACGAGCCGGACGGCGATGGCCCCCAGCAGCAGCACGAGCAGGACCGCGCCCCAGCGGTGCGAGCGGCTGCGGCCGGCGGTGCCGAGGCGGCCCTCGACGCGCCGGCTGCCGGGCTCGCGGCGCGGGGCGAAGGCGCCGCCCCGTCCGGGTGCCGCGCTCGCGCCGCGTCCGGGTGTGGTGCTGGAGCCCCGCGCGGACGGGGCGTTCGCGCCGCGTCCGGGCGCCGGGGCGCCTGCCCGCGCCGGGGGCACGGCCCGGCGGGCCGGGTCGGGGCGGCCTGCCCGGCCGCTGGCCGGGCCGCGACTCCCCGGTTCCCGGCGGCGCCGGTCGTGATCGTCCACGCCCTCAGGGTGCCCGTTCCGGCGCCGATCTCCTGGACCCCAGGACGATGGCGTGTCCGTCACCGGTCAGTCACCCTCCGCCGCGGGCGCGGGAGCGGGGGTGGCCGGGTCCGGGGTGGGCGTCCCGGCCGGGGCGGGGACGGCGGCACCGGGAACGGTGCCCGCCGGAGGGGTGCCGCCGGGAGCGGCCGGAGCCGCTCCTGCGGGGACCGCCGGCGCGGGCGGCGGCGGGGGCACCGGGGCCGGAACGGCCTCACCGACCACGGCGGAGCCGCCGTCGGGGTCCAGCACCAGGTGCGCGGCGGTGCCCGCGGGCACCATGCCCAGTGCGGAGGCGGCCGCGGCCAGGGCGGCACTGGTGCTGCCGGCGGTGACCCGCCGCTCCAGCTCCTCCACCTCCTGGGCCTTCTCCGCGTTGGCGGTGCGCTGGCGGGTGGCCTGCAGGGAGTCCACGGCGATGGCGGTGTTCAGCGCCAGCAGCCCCAGCGAGGTGGCCAGGATGAGCACCACCAGCAGCAGCACGTAGGGCGCGCGGCGACCGCTGGGGGTGGTCCACCAGCGGGGCGTGCCGGTCGTCGTCGCCGTGGCGCCGGTCGCCCCGAGCCGGCCGGGCACCAGGCGCAGCGGCGGCACCGGCTGGGACGTCGAGGGCAGGGGCGGCACCGCGCGGGAGTGCCGGACCGGTGCGGACACCGGGCGCGCGGCCGGGGCGCGGCGCGAGCTGCCGGTGCGCACGGCGCCGGTGCGGTGCACCGCGGGGCGGTTGCCGGTGCGCGCGGCGGCCGCGCCGGCGGCCGGGCGGGGGGCGGGCGGGGTGCTCACGGCGCACGCCGGATGCGCTCGGCCGCCCGCACGCGGGCGGAGGCGGCACGGGGGTTGGCGGTGATCTCGGCGTCGTCCGGGGCCTCGCCCCCGCGGGTCAGCAGCCGCAGCACGGGCGCGTGCTCGGGCACCGGGAACGGCATCTCCGGCGGGGTGCGGTCGGTGGCCTGCGCGACGAGCACCTGCTTCACGATGCGGTCCTCCAGGGACTGGAAGCTGATCACGACCAGCCGCCCGCCGACGGCGAGGGCGTCCAGGGCGGCCGGCAGGGCGCGGGTCAGCGCGCCGAGCTCGTCGTTGACCTCGATGCGCAGCGCCTGGAACGTGCGCTTGGCGGGGTGCCCACCGGTGCGCCGGGTGGCGGCCGGGATCGAGTCCCGCACCAGCTCGGCCAGCCGCGCGGTGCCGCGGAACGGCTCGCGGGCGCGCTCGCGCTCGACGGCGGCGGCGATCCGGGAGGCGAACCGCTCCTCGCCGTAGACCTTGAGCACGCGGGTCAGCTGCCCGCGGCTGTAGGTGTTGACGACGTCGGCGGCGGTGACCGGGCCGGAGGGGTCCATCCGCATGTCCAGCGGGGCGTCGGTGGAGTAGCTGAAGCCGCGGTCGGGCCGGTCCAGCTGCAGCGAGGAGACGCCGAGGTCGAAGAGCACGCCCTGCACCTCCTCGATGCCCAACCGGTCCAGCACGTCGCCGATCTCGTCGAAGACGGCGGGCACCAGGGTGACGCGGTCGGCGAGCCCGGCGGCCGCGACCCGCCGGGTGGCCTCGGCGCGGGCGTCCGGGTCACGGTCCAGACCGACCACGCGCAGCCCGGGGTGGGCGCGCAGCAGGGCGATGGAGTGGCCGGCCAGGCCGAAGGTGGCGTCGACCAGCACGGCGCCGTCGGCGGAGCAGGCGGGGGCGAGGAGCTCGGTGACCCGGTCCAGCAGGACGGGCACGTGCACCGGCGGCCCGGAGGGCTCGGTGCTGCTCATCGTCGGCTGCCTCTCGGTGGGCGGTGGGTTGGACCGGCCAGGAGGCGCGGGACGCCGGCTGCCGCGCCGGGTGCGGGGCGGGGCCGGGGTGTGCACGGGAGCGGGCGGGGTGGGGGCCGGTGGGGGGACGGCGCGGGTGGGGCGGGGTGGCGCGGGTGGGACGGGGTGGGGCGGGAGGACCCGCCGGGCCCGCCCGGCGCCGTGGGGAACGGTGCCGGGGCGGGCCCCCGCCGGCACGGCGGGGGTGCTGCTCGTCGGTCGTGCGGTGGATCGGTCCTGCGGTGGATCGGTGGTGCGGTGGAGGCGAGCCGCGGGGAAGTCGGCTCGCACCCGGTCGTTCGAGTCGCGGGGAAGTCGACTCGAGCGGGAGTGCGTCGTGCAGGTGCTCCTCGCGCGGAGGGGATTCCGCCCGGTGGAGCGGTCGCAGGGACGGGTCGGGGACGGAGGGTCAGGACAACGTCGGCATCCCCTCGCTCTCCATGGCCGCGTACTCGGCCTCCTGCTCGGCGACGTAGGCGTCCCACGCCGCGGAGTCCCAGATCTCGAAGCGGGTGTCGACGCCGACCACGACCACGTCGCGGTCCAGGCCGGCGTACTCCCGGAGGGAGGCGGGGATGGTGATGCGGCCGGCCCGGTCGGGCTCCAGCTCGGCCATGGAACCGAAGCCGAGGCGGCTGAGGGCACGGGCCTTGGCGGTGTCGGAGGCGACCGCGGCCGCTCGCGCCCGCTGGACCTCCGCCACGCGCTCGAGGGTGAGTCCGTAGAGGCAGCGCTCCTGCCCCTTGGTGATCACCATGCCCGCGGAGACCTGGTCCCGGAAGCGGACCGGGAGCGCGACGCGACCCTTCTCGTCGAGGCGCAGAGGGAAGCTGCCGACGAACACGGGATCACCTCCGCCACCTGGTCCTCCTCTGGCTCCACGGGATCCCGAGTGGACCCCGGCTCCCCATTGCTCGACACATTAGCCCACTGGCCCCCACCAAACACCACTTCGACCCGTGTCGTCCCCACACCTCCCCCGCGCCCCACCGGCCAGGTCAGGACAGCCGGTCACGGCGTGATCACGAGCTCCGTGACCGGACGTGCGGAGCGCTCCCGCGCGGCCACCGCGCGTGGCGGGTGGCCACGTACCGTGGGCGGGGTGACGGAAGCGACAGCGACCGCCCGGACCAGCTCCGGCGACGCCCCGGACGCGCACCCCGCCGCGTCCCCCACCGGGTCCTCCACCCCGGCCCACGCCGCGGAGCCGGCCGCGCCCCCGGAGTCGGAGCCGGTGCGGCACGTCGACGTCGCGGCGGAGGGCGCCGCGATGGCCGCGGCCATCGGCCGGGTGGTCGAGGGCAAGCCGCACGTGGTCCGGCTGGCGCTGGTCGTGCTGCTGGCCGAGGGCCACCTGCTCATCGAGGACGTGCCCGGGGTCGGCAAGACCACGCTGGCCAAGGCACTGGCCAGGTCGATCGACGGCACCGTGCGGCGCATCCAGTTCACCCCGGACCTGCTGCCCAGCGACGTGACCGGCGTCTCGGTCTACGACCAGGAGAGCCGCGCCTTCGAGTTCAAGCCCGGCGCCGTGTTCGCCAACCTGGTCGTGGCCGACGAGATCAACCGGGCCTCGCCGAAGACGCAGTCGGCACTGCTGGAGTGCATGGAGGAACGGCAGGTCTCCGTGGACGGCGTGACCTACGAGCTCGCCCGGCCGTTCATGGTGGTCGCCACCCAGAACCCGATCGAGATGGAGGGCACCTACCCCCTGCCCGAGGCCCAGCGCGACCGGTTCACCGCGCGGGTGTCGATGGGCTACCCCGACCGCGAGGCCGAGCTGGCGATGCTGGACGAGCGCGGCACCGTCGACCCGCTGGCCGCGCTCACCTCGGTCACCGACGCCGCCGGCGTCCGGGCGATGGTGGCCGCGGTGCGCGAGCTGCACGTGGCCGACGCCGTCCGCCGGTACGTGGTGGCGCTCGCCGAGGCCACCCGCCGCTCCCCCGACCTGCGCCTGGGCGCCTCGCCGCGGGCCGGGCTGCAGCTGCTGCGCGCCGCGCGCGCGGCCGCCGCCCTGGCCGGCCGGGACCACGTGCTGCCCGACGACGTGCAGGCGATGGCCGGCCCGGTCCTCGCCCACCGGTTGCTGCTCACCCCCGACGCCGCGCTCGCCCGGCGCAGCGCCGACACGGTGGTCACCGACCTGCTGGCGACCGTCCCCGTGCCGCGCGGGCGCTGACGGGCACCCCGCACGTGTCCACCGGGCGGGTCCGGACCGCCTTCTCCTCGCTCACCCTGCGCGGCCGCTGCCTGGTGGCCGGCGGCATCACCCTGTTCGCCCTGGGCGCGCTGCTGGGTGAGCAGGCCCTGCTCTCCCTGGCCGTCTTCGCGCTGGTGCTCCCGGCCCTGTCGGCGGCCACCGTGCTGCGGGAGCGGTTCCGGCTGGCCTCCCGGCGCACCGTCGTGCCGGCGCAGGTGCCGCGCGGCACCGACGCCGAGGTCCTGCTGGAGGTGACCAACACCGACCGGCGTCCCGGCGGTACGTGGGCGCTGTCGGAGCTGGTGCCCGGCGACCTGCACGCCGAGCCCCGCTTCCTCGTCGACCGGCTGCCCGCCGGGGCGACCGCGGCGCTGCGCTACCGGGTGCACGGCTCCCGGCGCGGCCGGTACGCCCTGGGTCCGCTGCGGCTGCGGCTGGTCGACCCGTTCGGCCTGGTGCTGCGCACCACCGCCGGTGCCGACACCGCGCCGCTCGTCGTCGTCCCCCGGGTGCGGCCGCTGTCGCCGGCCGGTCTGGACGGCGGCGCGGGCGGCGGCGGTGCCGGGCTGCGGCGGTCCTTCGCCGTGCAGGGCGAGGACGACGTGAGCACCCGGGAGTACCGGCACGGCGACGACCTGCGCAAGGTGCACTGGCGGGCCACCGCGCGCACCGGGGAGCTGATGGTGCGACTGGAGGAGCGGCCGTGGCGCTCGCACGCCACGCTGTTCGTCGACACCCGCCGCAGCGCGCACCTGCTGGGCGGCGGCCAGGTCGTCGGCCCGCCCGGTGACCCCGCGCCCCCGCCGGACAGCCTGGAGTGGCTGGTCGAGGCGGCGGCCAGCATCGGCAGCCACCTGGCCCAGCGGGGGGCCACGGTGCGCGTGGTCACCGACACCGGCGAGCTGACCCCCACCGCATCCCGGGGCGGGTTCGACGCCGGGGAGCTGCTGGACCGGCTGGCCACCCTGGGCCCCACCCGCACCGGTGAGCTGGACCTGGGCATCGAGGCGCTGCGGCGGGCCGGCGCGGACGGACCGGTGGTCTGCCTGCTGGGCCTGGTCGGGGTGGAGGACGCCGAGGCGCTGGTGCGCGCCCGGTCCGGCCCCAGCCGGGACGTCGCGGTGCTGGTCGACGTGGTCAGCTGGGCCGACGCCGGCGGCTCCCGGGGCCGGCGCCCGCTGGCGGCGGCGGCCCGGGCGGAACTGGAGCGCCAGCGCACCGGCGCCGTCGACCTGCTGCGGTCGGCGGGCTGGCGGGTGGCCACGGCAGGAGCGGACGAGTCGGTGGAACAGGTCTGGGACAGGGTGACGTCGGGCCCGGAGCTCGGGTTGCGGACGGTGGCCTCGTGACCGGTGCAGGGGTGAACGGCCGGTCGACCACACCGGGGGTCGCGGCCGGGGTGGCGACCGCGCTGGGGTCGCTGGCCTTCAGCCCGGTGTTCGCCGTCGCCGACTGGGTGCCGCCGGTGGTGGGCGCCGTCGTGGTGGTCACCGTCGTCGGCCTGCTGCTGCGCACCACGCTGCCCTGGGCGGTCGACTCGCTGGGCCCCGGCCGGGACCCGGGCGGCACGACGCTGGGCTCGGCGGTGGTGCCGCTGGTGCAGCTGGCGGTGCTGTTCGCCTACCTGACCTGGGTGTTCGCCCCGCAGCACACCGCCTGGGGGCTGCCGACCCCGACCAGCGCCGCGGACCTGTTCGCCGTCTTCGGCAGCGGCGGTGAGCAGTTGCGGGAGCAGGCCACCCCGGCCCTGCCGCTGGACGGGCTGGTGGCACTGACCACGGTCGCGGTCGGGCTGGTCGCGCTGGCCGTGGACCTCGTCGCCGCCGGCGCACGGCAGCCGGCGCTCGGCGGCATCGGGCTGCTGGTCCTCTACTGCGTGCCGGTGAGCACCGTGGTGGGCGACGTCGGCGTGCTGACCTTCCTGGGGCCGGCAGCCGGGTTCGCCGTGCTGCTCTGGGCCGACCAGCGCACCCGACTGGCCGGGCGGCTGCGCTCGGGCCCCGGGGCACCGCTGGGTGCGGGCACGCTCACCGCGCTGCGCACCGGCGCCGTCGCCCTGGTCGCCGGGCTGCTGCTGCCCCTCGCCGTCCCGACCCTGGCCGAGGGCCAGCTGGCCAAGGGGCTGGGGAACAGCACCGGCTCGGGCGGGACCGGCACCAGCCTGGACCCGTTCGCCGAGCTGCAGGGCGAGCTGTCCCTGCCGCAGCCGATCCCGCTGCTGTCGGTGGCGCCGTCCGTGGACGACCCGCCCTACCTGCGCGCGGTCACCCTGGACGTGTACGGCGACCGGGGCTGGCGGATGGGCGCCCTGGACGAGGACGAGCCGGCCGTGTCCGACGAGCCGCTGGCCCCCCTGCCCGCGGGCTCCAGCGGCCGCGAGGTGGACGCCACGGTCACCGTGCTGCAGCACGACGACCGGTTCCTGCCCGTGCCCGGGTCGCCGCTGAGCGTCCGGATCGACGAGGACGAGGACGACTGGTACCTCGACACGGGCACCAGCACCGTGTTCGGCGAGGACGTCACCACCGGCGGGCGCACGTACGAGGTCACCGCCGCCGAGCCCCGGCCGAGCGAGGCGCAGCTGGAGGCCAGCCCCGGGGAGTACGACCAGGACGTCGCCGAGCGGTACCTGGCCCTGCCCGAGCTGCCGCCCCGCGTGACCGACCTGGCGGTCCGGCTGACGGCCGGGGCGCAGACGCCCTACGACCGGGTGCGGGCGATCAGCGACTACCTCACCGACCGCGCCAACGGCTTCACCTACAGCCTGACCACGGCCGCGGGCACCACCGGGGACGCGCTGCTGGACTTCCTGGACGCCAAGCAGGGCTACTGCGAGCAGTACGCCGGGGCGATGGCGGTGCTGGTCCGCGCCGCCGGGGTGCCGGCGCGGGTGGTGCTCGGCTACACGACCGGGATGCTGCAGACCGACGGCAGCCGGACGATCACCAGCGACGACGCGCACGCGTGGGTCGAGGTCTGGTTCCCCGGGGTCGGCTGGGTGACCTTCGACCCCACGCCCATCTCGGCCGGCCGCGCCGTCGAGCTGCCGTGGGCCCCGCGGGCCGACGCCCCGGTACAGCCGCAGCCCGGCACCCCGGAGGCGCTGCCCGCACCCACCGCGGCCCCCGCGCCGCCGACCGCCGAGATCGACGAGGACGACCAGTTCGTGCCGGTCGCCGTCGCCCCGCAGGACAGCGCCGTCCCCTGGCGCAGCCTGCTGCTGGGCACCGGCGGGGTGGCGCTGCTGGCCGGACTGCTCGCCGCACCCGGGGTCGCCCGGGCCGGGCAGCGGCGGCGCCGGGTGGCCGACGGGGGGCCGAGCGCCCTCTGGGACGAGCTGATGGCCACCGCCGAGGACCTGGGCGTGCTGGTGCCGGACACCCGCACCCCCCGGCAGACCGCCCGGCAGCTGGCCGAGCTGGTGGCCCCGCTGGAGCCCGACGCCGTGGCCGCGGTGCGCGCGCTGGCCGTGGCCGAGGAGGGCAGCAGCTACGGCCGGCCGGGGAGCGCCGTCGTGGGCCCGGTGGACGCGCTGGGCACCGCCCGCCGCGGTCTGCTGCGGGCCACCTCGCGCAGCGAGCGGGTGCGCGCGCTGCTCTGGCCGGTATCCACGATGCGCGGGCTGGCAGCCACCGTCACCGGCTGGGCCCGCCGGCGCCCGGGGCGCACCCGCCCGGCCTGACGCCCGGGCCGCCTCGCGGCGGCCGGGTCGTAGCGCGGCTCCGCCTGCGCTTCGTGCGCTGCGGTCCCCGGTCGGGTCGGTCCCTGGCCGGGGTCGGCCCCCGGCAGGTCAGCTCCCCGGCAGGTCGGCCCCTCGGGTCGGGCCGGCCCCCGTCAGGTCGGCCTTCGGTTCGGGTCTGCCCCCGTCAGGTCGGCCCCCGGGTCGGCCGCGGCCACCTCGGGCGCAGACGACGACAGCCGCCGTCCCGGGGGACGGCGGCTGTCGGTGCGTGCGAGGAGGCTGCTACTGGTCGTAGCGCCGGCGGAAGCGCTCTTCGAGGCGGCCCTTGAGCGGCTGGCGGCGGGGCTTGGTGGAGCTGGCACCGCCCGGCCGGCCGCTGGTGCCGGAGGCGACCGGACCGGTCTCCACCGCCCCGGTCGCGGCCTTGTAGTTCAGGACACCGAGCACGGCGCCGCCGAAGGCGACCAGGAAGGCGAGTACACCGAGCGGGACGCTCCACGCCACGCCGGCGACCAGGCCGGCGAGCCCGAGGACGATCAGCAGGACGCCGATCTGGAGCTTGCGGCGCGCCTTGATGCGGTGGTCGCCGGTACGGACGGTGGAAGCGAACTTCGGGTCGTCGTCGACCAGCGCACGCTCGATCTGCTCCAGCAGTTTCTGCTCGTGCTCGGAGAGCGGCACGTCGGCCTCCAGGTGCGCGGAACTCAAGTGCGTCGGTGGCTCTCCACCGACGGTACCCCGAGGATACGAGGCGTTGGCACAGTGCGAAAGGCGAGAGCCTCCCGACGCGCCAGCAGCCCGTGTGGTTCATCCCATGGAGGGGCCGGGAACGTTCTCCCGCGCGGCGCCGGGGACCGGGCGGGCGGTCAGGGCCGGCCGCCGCCGCCGGCGGCCGGCCGGATCAGCGTGCCCGGGCGCACGGCCCCGGCACCGAACCGTCGCGCGGCCCGGTCGGCGGCCAGCTCGGCGTCCCGGCGGCCGTGCTCGCGCACGCCGAGCTCCAGCTGCTGGGCCGCCGAGCCCTCGTCGACCAGACGCTCGGCCCGCACCCCGACCAGCCGGATGCGCGCCCGGTCCAGCCCGAGGGCGTCGTAGAGCGCCCGGGCGGTGTCGTAGAGCTCCTGCCCGACGTCGGTGGGTGCGGCGAGCGTGCGCGAGCGGGTGATGGTGTGGAAGTCGGCGAAGCGCACCTTGATGCTGACGGTGCGGGCCAGGTGGCCGGCCGACCGCAGCCGCCCCGCGGTCCGCTCGGACAGCCGCAGCAGCTCCCGGTGCACCACCTGCGGGTCGTCGACGTCGGTGGAGAAGGTCTCCTCGGCGCCGGTCGACCGGTCCGGCTCGTCGGGGACGACGCGACGCGGGTCCCGGCCCCAGGACAGCTCGTGCAGGTGCCGGCCGGCGGCGGCGCCGACCGCCCGCTGCAGGGTCTGTGCCGGCACGTGCGCGAGGTCACCGACGGTGCGCAGCCCCAGGCGCAGCAGCACGTCCTCGGTCTTCGGGCCCACGCCCCACAGCGCCCCGACCGGCAGCGGGTGCAGGAAGGCCATGACCTCCGGGGGCCGCACGACGAGCAGGCCGTCGGGCTTGCTGTGGGTGGAGGCGAGCTTGGCCACGAACATGCTGCCGGCCACCCCCACCGAGCAGGTGATGCCCTGCTCGTCGTGCACGCGGGAACGGATGTGCTCGGCGATCGCGAGGGCGTCGCCCAGCCGGCGACCGGAGCCGGACACGTCGAGGAACGCCTCGTCCAGGGAGAGCGGCTGGACCACCGGGGTGATCGAGCGGAACAGGGCCATGACCGACCGGGAGACCTCCTCGTACAGCGCCAGGTCACCCGGCAGCACGGTGGCCGTCGGGCACAGCCGCAGCGCGCGGGACACCGGCATGGCGCTGTGCACCCCGTACCGGCGCGCCTCGTAGGTCGCCGAGGTGACCACTCCCCGGTTGCCGTGGCCGCCGACGATCACCGGGGTGCCGGCCAGCTCGGGGTGCCGGCGCACCTCGACGCTGGCGAAGAAGGCGTCCATGTCGACGTGCAGCACCGTGCACCCGGCAGCGCGCGCCGTGCTCCCACCCACCGGACCCCTCCCGTCGATCGAACACGTGTTCGACCAGGAGGATAGCCGGGACGGTCGGCGGCGTGGTCGTCCGCGGGCTGCTGGCGGCGGCGTGCTGCGCTCCCGGGCCCACGCCCAGGACACCTCGGACGACGGGCTGGCGCTGGACCTGCTGGAGGGGCGCCTGGACGCCGACCAGCTCACCGCGGAGCCCTGACCTGCCGGGGTACGTTCGGGCGGCAGGTGTGGGTCGTGGATCAACGCGGTAGGGACCCACGGAGCGGCCGCCGTCCGGTGGCCGGTCGAACTCAGAGATCGGAGAAGCCCATGGCGTTCGACGACGAGGACATGACCAGCGCAGAGGGCCCCGCGGACAGCGGCGCCGGCGAGGGCACCCCCGGTCAGCACGACGGCGGTGCCGACGGTGGCGCCGACGGTGGCGCCCACGGCCCCGCGGACGGCGGCGCTGCCGGTGGCGGCTCCGACGGTGGTGCCGATGGCGGCGCTGACGGTGGTGCCGACGGTGGCGCGGACGGCGGTGCCGACGGTGGCGCCCACGGCCCGGCCGACGGCGGCGCGCACGGGCCCGCGGACGGTGGTGCTGACGGCGGTGCCGACGGTGGTGCTGACGGCGGCGCCGACGGCGGTGCCGATGGTGGCGCCGACGGCGGCGCGGACGGGTCGGCCTGACCCTCACCGCGACCACGCAGGGCCGGGCGGCGTCCTCCCCCTCCGGGGACGACGACCGCCCGGCCCTGCGCCGCTGCATCACCGGCGACCCGGGGGTCTTCGCAGCGGAACACTGGTCGCGTCTGCCGATGCTGTCCCGGGCCGCCGACCTGGGTGGTGACTTCACCGACCTGCTGACGCTGGCCGACGTCGACGAGCTGCTGTCGACGCGCGGCCTGCGCACCCCCTTCCTGCGGATCGCCAAGGACGGCGCCGTGGTGGACCCGGGGCGGTTCACGTCCTCCGGCGGCGCCGGCGCCGAGATCGCCGACCAGGTCTCCTCGGACTCCGTGCTGCGCCTGTTCGCCGAGGGCAGCACCGTGGTGCTGCAGGGCCTGCACCGGCTCTGGCCGCCGCTGATCGAGTTCGCCGACCAGCTGGCCGCCGACCTGGGGCACCCCACGCAGGTCAACGCCTACGTCACCCCGCCGTCCTCGCGCGGGTTCTCCCCGCACTACGACGTGCACGACGTCTTCGTGCTGCAGGTGGCCGGGGAGAAGCACTGGACGATCCACTCACCGGTGCTCACCGACCCGCTGCGCACCCAGCCGTGGGCCGACAGGGCCGCCGAGGTCGCCGCCGCCGCCCGCCGTCCACCGGTGATCGACACGGTGCTGCGCCCCGGGGACGCCCTGTACCTGCCGCGCGGCTACCTGCACGCGGCCACCGCCCTGGGCGAGATCAGCGCCCACCTGACCATCGGGGTGCACCCGGTGACCCGGTGGGGTGCACTGGAGTCCGCCCTGGACCTGCTCCGGGTCGCGGCCGCCGACGACCCCGAGCTGCGCCGGTCGCTGCCGCTGGGCACCGACCTGGCCGACCCGGACAGCGCCGCGGACGACGTCGCGGCGGTGCTCGCCGGGCTGCACGCCGCGCTGGACCGGATCGACCCCGGGCAGGTCGCCGACCGGCTGCGTGCCCGCGCCTGGTCCCAGGTGCGCCCGCAGCCGGTCACGCCGCTGGCCACCTCCGCCGCCGCCGCCGCGCTCGGCCCGGACTCGGTGCTGCAGCTGCGGCCGCGTCTGCGCGTGCAGCTGCGCCCGGCCGTCGGCGACCGGGTCGCCCTGGTCGCCGGGCGGCGCACGCTCGACCTGCCCGCGGCCCGGCGACCGGCGCTGGCCGCGCTGCTGGCGGGGGCACCGGTCGCCGTCCGCGACCTGCCCGGCCTGGCCGCCGGCGAGCAGCTCGAGCTGGCCCGCCAGCTGGTGGTCGAGGCGGTCGCCGTGCTGCCCGGGTCACCGCCGGCCGGCGCGGGGCAGGATGGGGTGCGTGCGTGGGATGCCGGACCCGGGTCCTGACCGGGCTCCCCGGGTGAGCAGCTGCACCTCCGCACCGGCCCCCGAGACGCTCGACGACTTCTGCATCCCGGACGACGGTGCCGGCCCGGCGGTGTCCCGGCCGGTGCCCCGGCTGGACCCGGAGCGCTGCTCGGTCGCCGCGCTGACCCGCGGCGACTCCGGTGTGGCCACCGCTCCCCCGGCCCAGCGGTGGCTGCTGGTCGAGCAGCCCGGGCCGTGGGGCCGGGAGGCGCTGCTGGAGTCGCGGTTCGACCGGGCGGTGGCCTCCCGGGTGGCCCGGCGGGCCCGGGAGGAGGGCGTGCGGGTGCAGCTGGTCCGGCGTCCGGGTGCCCGGCTCGCCGACACCCGCCGGCGCTGGGCGTACGTGGACACCTCGCCCGGCGTCGAGCGGGCGTGGTGGTCGATCCGGTCCACCGACGCCGAGCTGCTCGACGTGCCCTGGGACGGGTCGGTGGGCACCCCCGCCGACCGGCCGATGTACCTGGTCTGCACGCACGGCGCGCACGACACGTGCTGCGCGGTGCGCGGGCGGCCGCTGGCCCGGGACCTGCCGGCGCCCAGCCCGGCCGACGTGTGGGAGACCAGCCACCTGGGCGGTTGCCGGTTCGCCGCGAACATCGTGGTGCTGCCGCAGGGTTGCTACTACGGGCAGGTGCCCGGCGACGGCGCGGAGGTGGTGGCTGCCCACGAGCAGGGCCGGGTGGCACTGCCGTGGCTGCGCGGGCGGACCGGCCTGCCGCTGCCGGTGCAGGCGGCCCAGCACCACGCCCGGCACGAGCTCGGGCTGACCGGGCTGGCGGACCTGCCGCTGCTCCGGCTGTCCACCCTGGACTCTCCCGGTGCGGACGTGGAGCGGTGGGCGGTGACGCTGGCCGGCCCGCGGGGCGCGGTCGCCGTGGTCGTGGAGAGCCGGCTGCCGGCGCACCCCGACCGGCTCACCTGCGCGGCACCCGGGCCGGGACGGGCCCGCACCTGGCACGCCATGGCACTCACCACCCCGTGAGCCGCGTCGCGGCCGGACGCCGCCCCGACCGGGATCCCCCGGCTCGAGCCCGTCACCGGTGACCCCCGGCCGGGGCCCCGTCAGCCCAGTGCGCCGCCTCGGGCCATCAGCAGGGGGATCGCGAGCTCGGTGGCGGTGAGCGAGCCGTGGTAGGCGGCGAGGATCGACGGGATCGGCTCCTGCCGGGTCGCGGTCATCACCCAGTCGCCCCGGGCGAGGGCGACGACGTCCCCGATCCGGGCGTCCAGGCCGGCGCCGACCGGGCCGAAGACGCCGCTCTGCACGGCCTCCTCGCGGCCCATCACCCAGGCCCGGTCGCCCAGCACGCCCTGCCAGCGGGCGAGCACGTCGGCCTCGGCCCCGGGTTCGGCGTGCACGTAGCGCGCCCGCGGCTCACCGGCCAGCAGCCGGACGCCGTCCAGCAGGTCGGGGTGGGTGTCCACGTCGAGCCGGGTGTCCGGGCCGACGTCGATCATGCCGTGGTCGGCGGTGACGAGCAGGGCGCCGTCGGCGGGCAGCCCGGCGACCAGCTGCTCGACCATCCGGTCGACGACGGACAGCTGGTTGCGCCAGCTGTCGGAGCCCACCCCGCGGACGTGGCCGGTCAGGTCGAGCTCGGCGTGGTAGCCGTACACCAGGGTCCGGGGGGCGGCGGCGAGGGACTGCAGGGCCAGCGCGACCAGGTCGCCGGGTGAGAAGGCGGCGGCGTAGTGGGCGCCCCGGTAGGCGGCCGCGGTGAGCCCGGAGCGGGCGAAGCTGTGCGGCGCCACCACGGTGGCCGGGACCCCGGCGGCGATGGCCTGCTGGAAGACGGTGGGCCGGGACTGCCAGGCGCCGGGGTCGGGGTCGTCGGTCCAGTGGGTGTGGTTGACCAGCCGGCCCTCGCCGGGCACCTCGGTGACGAAGCCGAGCACGCCGTGGCTGCCCGGTGGCAGGCCGGTGCCCAGGGTGGTGAGGCTGACCGGGGTGGTGCTCGGGCAGGGCGCGCTCAGCACGCCGGCCGGGCTGGTGAGTGCGGCCAGGGTCGGGGCCAGGTCGGCGTGCGCGGCCACCAGGTCGGCCCCGAGCCCGTCGACGAGCAGCACGAGCACCCGCCGGGCCCCGCCGAGGGCCTCGGTGAGGCCCAGCGGGTCGGCCGGCAGGTCACCGCGCTGCACGGTGACCCCGAGCGACGCCGCCGCCCCGGGCAGCACGTCGGCCAGGGTGTCCCGGCCGTAGTCGGGGACCAGCAGGTCGCCGGGGCGGCCGCTCACTCCGGCGCCAGCGCCGCGGCCCCGGCCGCGCCGTCGGGGCCGGCGTCGGCCGGCCGGGTGGCCAGCACGTGCAGCGCGGTGGCGACGTCGCGGTAGGGCGAGCTCTCGGCCAGCGCGACCTCCAGCCGGCGCACCGCGGCCGGGTCGGCCCCGGACGACGCCCCGAGCAGGTCGGCGACCACCGAGACCCCGCGCCACGGCCCGGGCTGGAGCCCGGCGGCGCGCACCAGGCCGAGCAGCTCGTCGGGGGTGAACCGGCGCCGGGCCGGGCGGGCCCGCCCGGGAGCCGGGTCGCGGTCGTCGATCAGTGCCCGGGCCTCCACCGGGTGGCCGGACAGGGCGCGGGCGAGCACGGCGCCGGCCCGGTTGGCACCGGCCACGCTGACCGGGGCGCCGGGGCGCAGGACGCCGGCGATCTCCTGCAGGGTGCGGTGCGGGTCGTCGACCACCTCCAGCAGGAAGTGGCACAGCACCAGGTCGAAGGAGCCGGTACCGCCTGCCGCGGGCAGCACACCGCCCAGCCGGTCGGCGTCGCCCTGCAGGGCCCGCACCCGGTCGGCGACGCCGGCGTTCCCGGCCCGACGGGCGAGGGTGGCCAGGGCGTCGGCGCTGGTGTCCACCACGGTGACCTGGTGACCCAGCTCGGCGAGCGGGACGGCGAAGATGCCGCTGCCACCGCCGACGTCGAGCACCTGGAGCGGTCGGCCGGCGGCGACCAGGGGGTCCAGTGCCGCCCAGATGGCCGCGGTGCGGGCGGGGAACTGCTCGGCGGTGGGCGCGGCGGCGGCGGGAGGCGGCACCCGTCGGAGCCTAGCCGCGGCGCACCCGGGCCGGCCGGCGGTGCGTCCGCTGCCCCCGGACCGGGCGAGGACCTTGCGCTCCCCGGGTGCCGCAGGTGCGGCTGGTGTCCCGGGGGCCGCTCGTCACTCCTGGGGATGACGAGTGCGTGTCGATCGTCCGTGGGGGGACGACCACGCTGCGTGAGACGTATAGCGTGCAACGCAATGTCGATCATGATGCGTTCCAGATCAGGGACCGTTCGCTCGCGGCCCGTGCCCGGCCGCGCCGGAGCGGGAGCGTCATGAGTGCCGGGTCGCCGCGCGAGGCGGCCGACGACGCCGCCGTGGTGCTCGGCTGGATGAGCCGGCTGGCACCCAGCCGCGCGCTGGCCGAGGACCTGACCGTCGAGGTGTTCGGCCGGCTGACCGGGAGGCAGCCGGGCTGGCTGGCCCGCTGCCCGGCCGGGGTGCAGCAGCGCTTCCACAGCGCCCAGGCCGTGCTGGAGTTCCGCGGCGTGCTGTAGCCCTGCCGGTGCCGGGGCCCGGCGTGCGTGTGCGGGGGCACGCGGGGTCTCCTCAGTGCCCGGCGTGCGTGTGCGGGGGCACGCGGGATTTCCTCAGT
Source organism: Goekera deserti (assembly GCF_010685995.1). Classification (GTDB taxonomy): domain Bacteria; phylum Actinomycetota; class Actinomycetes; order Mycobacteriales; family Geodermatophilaceae; genus Goekera; species Goekera deserti. The sequence goes on from NZ_JAAGWK010000009.1 coordinate 213,714, forward strand.
GCCCGGGACTGCCCGGGCTGGAGTGCCACAGCTTGCGCGGGGCGCCCTTGGAGTCCTCGCCGGCGGGCTTGATGTCCGCGTAGGGCGACATCCGGAACCCGGTCGGGTGCACCAGCACCGGCCGGACCACCACCGGCCGCGACGCCCGGGAGGCCGCGGCCCCGGCGATCGCCTGCTCGGTGTACTCCCCCGGTGCGGCCATCAGCTCGGCCACCGCGTCCGTGCCGCCGGACTCCCAGGCCGCGTGCAGGGCGGTGAGGTCCCAGGCACCGGTCGCGCGCATCGACACCCCCCGCGGACCGGTCCGGCGGATCTCCCCCCGGATCACCAGCAGCCAGGAGTGGAAGACCGTGGCCGCGTAGGGACCCTGCACGTCCTCGAAGAAGGTGGAGTCGGTGCAGCCGGTGCCGTCGTCGAGGGTCACGAACACCACCCGGCGCCCGGACCGGATCGGCGGGGTCTGGGTGGCCACCTTGACCCCGGCCACCAGCACCCGGGCGCCGCTGCGCCGGCCGAGCAGTTCCCCGGCCGGCACGGCCCCCAGCGCGGCCAGGAACGGCCGGTAGGAGGCGATGACGTGCTGGCTGGTGTCCAGGCCCAGCACCTCCAGCTCGGCCCGCACCCGCTCCTCGTCGGTGAACTCCGGCAACCCGCTGGCCACGCCCCGGGCCGGGCCGGGCCCCCGCTCGTCCAGGCGGTCCCGCTCGTCCAGGCGGTCCCGCTCGTCCAGGCGGTCCCGCTCGTCCAGGCGGTCCCGCTCGTCCGCGTGGTCGAGCTCGTCCGCATGGCCCCGCTCGCCCGCGTCCGCGTGGCCCGGCTCGTCGGGGCGGTCCTCCTGGTCCAGGCAGTGCTGCTCACCCCCGTGGTCCGGCCGCCCCGTCCCGCCCCGGATGGTGTCGCGGTCGGCGTCCCGGTCCTGGGGCGTGTCCTCGTCGAACAGGTCGAGGCTCAGCTGCCCCCCGGCGGTGGACCGGGCAGCGTTGCGGCTCCACCGGTCGAGCTCGCTGATCTGCAGCAGCAGGTCGCGGCGGGTGACCTGGGACCGCCCCCGCGCCGCCCGGCCGCCCTCGCTGTCGCGCACCCCGAAGCCGTAGAGGGAGTCGAACCCGCCGGCGAGCACCAGCCGCTCGGCCACCGGCCGGGAGACCGCCGCCCGGGCCCAGAAGTCGGCCAGCGACCGGTAGGGCTGCCCGGCCACGACCCGGGCCACCTCCTCGGCGGAGATGCCCTTGACGTCGGCCAGGGACACCCGGATGCCGTACCGGCCGGGGGCGGGCATCGCAGCGGGCATCCAGTCCGGCCGGTCGCGCGCGCGGGCGCCGTCGTCGTCCGGTGCGACCGGTGCCGGCCCGCCCCCGGCCGGGTCTGCGGCCGGGGGCAGCCGCTCGATGCGGTAGGTGTCGGCGGAGGCGTTGACGTCCAGGCCGAGCACGGTGATCCCGAAGTTGCGGGCGTCGTCCAGCAGCAGGCGCTTGGGGTACATGCCGGGGTCGTGGGTGAGCACACCGGCCAGGAAGGCAGCCGTGTGGTGCGTCTTCAGCCAGGCCGACTGGTAGGTGGGCAGGGCGAAGGCGGCCGCGTGCGCCTTGCAGAACCCGAAGGACCCGAAGGCCACCAGCACCTGCCACACCTGCTCGGCGACGTCCTCGGTGAAGTCGTTGTCCAGGGCCAGCGGCATGAACCAGGCCCGCACCTCCGGGTGGGCGTCCTTCTCGCCCAGGGCGCGGCGCACCTCGTCGGCCTCGGCGAGGGTGCAGCCGGTCATCTCCGCGACGATCTCCAGCACCTGCTCGTGGAAGACCACCACCCCGGCGGTCTGCTCCAGGTACGGGCGCAGCCGGGGGTGCGGGTAGACCGGGTCGCGCCAGCCGTTCCGGGCGAGCAGGAAGGGGGTGACCATGTCGCTCTTCACCGGGCCGGGCCGGAACAGCGAGATGTCGATGACCAGGTCCTCGAAGGTCTGCGGCCCGAACTTGCCGACCAGCTCGCGCTGACCCGGCGACTCGATCTGGAACATGCCCAGCGTGCGGGTGCTGCGGATCAGCTCGAAGGTGGTGGGGTCGTCGCGGGGCACGGCGTCGATGTCGACCTGCTCGCCGTCGACCCGGGCCACCTCGTCCATGGCGTGCCGGATCGCCGACTGCATCCGGATGCCCAGCAGGTCGAGCTTGAGCAGGCCCAGCTCCTCGACGTCGTCCTTGTCGAACTGGCTCATCGGGTAGCCGAGGTGGCTCTGCTCCACCGGGGTGCGGTCGAGCAGGCTGGCGTCGGACAGCAGCACCCCGCACGGGTGCAGGGCGATGTGCCGGGGCAGCCCGTCGAGCCGGGCCACGAGGTCGAAGAGCAGGTCCAGGTCGCCGGTACCGCCGCCGCGCCGGGAGCCCATCCGGCTGGCCCGCAGCTCGGGCAGGTCGCGGAGCGCCGCGTGCACCTGGCTGGCCCGGATGTGCGGGAAGGCCTTGGCCACGGCGTCGACCTCGGTGGGCGGCAGGCCCAGCGCGGCGCCGACGTCACGGATGGCGTGCCGGACCCGGTAGGTGTCCATCATCGAGATGCAGCTGACCCGGTGGGCACCGAACCGGTCGATGACCGCGTCGTAGACCTCCAACCGCCGGGCGGACTCCACGTCGATGTCGATGTCGGGCAGCTGGTGGCGCAGCGGGGACAGGAAGCGCTGCATCAGCAGGCCGTAGCGGATCGGGTCGACGTCGGAGATGCCCAGCAGGTAGGTGACCAGGCTGCCCGCGCCCGAGCCGCGGGCCGCTGCCCGGACCCGCAGGCCGCGGATCAGGTCGACGACGTCGGCGACGGTGAGGAAGTAGGAGGGGTAGCCCAGCTGCTCGATGACCGCCAGCTCCTCGGCCAGCCGCTGGTGCACCGCGCCGGTCACCGCCATCCCGCGCCGGCCGAAGCCGGCCTCGCAGCGGGCCCGCAGCACCTGGGCCGGTGTCATGCCCTGCTCGGCCGGGGTGGTGACCACGTCGAGCTCGGGGTAGCGCACGGTGCCGATGCCGAGGTCGCCGCGGACGTCGACGGCGCACTGCTCGGCGAGCCGGGCGGTGGCCGCCAGCAGCCGGGCGGCGGCGTCCCGGTCGGGGCCGGCCAGGTCCTCGGCCACCAGGGCCATCTCCTTGCCCGACTTCAGGTACCCCTCGGCGGTGCGCCGGTCGACGTGCCGCTCACCCAGCGGCACCAGGCGGCGGGCGGCGTCGAGCACGTCGGCGGTCGGGGCGTCGATGGCGTCGACGTAGCGGACGGCGTTGGACAGCACCACCGGCACGCCCACCTGCGCGGCGAAGCGGAGCATCGCCTGGGCCCGGGACCGGTCGCCCTGCCCCAGGTGGTGCACGACCTCGAGCACCAGCCGGCCCGGGCCGAAGGCGGCCCGCCAGGTGTCCAGCTGCTCCTCGGCGACGTCGGCCCGGCCGGCGGCCAGCGCCCGGCCCACCGGTGAGCCGGGCCCCAGGACGGCGACCAGGCCGGTGGCGTGCTCGGCGGCCATCGCCAGCGAGCTCACCGGCTCGCTGCGGGTGCTGCGCAGGTGGGTGGCGCTGGTGAGCCGGCACAGCGACCGCCAGCCGGCGCCGTCCCGGGCCAGGAAGGTGACCCGCGGCAGCCGCGGGTCGACGCTGGCCCCGCCCCGGGCCGGGCCCCGGCGACCGGCCGCCGACATGGACCCGGACGCCGACCGGGCCGGGCCCGACCGTGCACCGCCGGGACGCTGCCCGACGGGGTGCAGCCGCACCGGGGACGGCGCCGCGTCCCAGGGGCCGCCGCCGATCGCCCGGGCCAGCGCCGGGGGCAGGGTGGAGTCGACGGCCGGGGCCACCGCGAGGTCGACTCCGAACAGCGGCCGGATGCCGGCCGAGCGACAGGCCAGGGCGAACTTGACCGCCCCGTAGAGGCCGTCGCGGTCGGTGAGCGCCAGCGCCTCCATCCCGTGGTCGGCAGCCCGGGCGACCAGGTCGGCCGGGTGGTTGGCCCCGTGGCGCATGGAGTACCCCGAGGCGACGTGCAGGTGGACGAAGGGGTCGCTCACCGCCCGGGCTCGTCGGCCGGGGACGGGGGCACCGGCGATGCGCGCCGGGGGGTGGCGGGGCGCAGGTGGGTGACCCGCCGCGAGGACTCCCGGGGGGACTCCCGGGGGGACTCCGGCTCGCGGACGGGGGCGGGCCGCTGCCCCAGGCAGGCCTCGGCGACGGCGAGGAACTCCCCGGCGTCGCGGACCAGGTCGTCGGCCTCCCGCTCGGTGACCGCGTGCCGCAGCCCGGCCTCGGCAGCCGCCCGCTTGGCGGCGCCGGCGGCGAAGAACGCCGCCCACTCCCCCAGCTCCGGGGCCACCTGGCCGATCAGCACCCAGGCGCTGCGCGGCCGGCGGCGCCCCGCCTCGGGCCGGGTGCGTGCGGCCAGCACCGCGGCCGCCCCGCGCAGCGCGGCCAGGTGGGCGGTGGCGTACCGCCAGCCCGGGTCGGGGCAGACGGCGGCCTCGGCCAGCCCGCGGTGGGCCTGGCCGAGCAGCTGCGCGGCGGCGGCCGGCAGACGGGCGGGGAGCGACACGGGGAGCGGGAGCTGCTCGGCCAGGACCCGGGCGCCCATCAGTCGTGCGCCCGGACGAGCAGCCACTGGTCGGCCATCGAGTTCCAGGAGATGTCGAACACCCCGGCGAAGCTCATCCGGGAGCGGCCGGCGCGCACGGCCTCCACCCGCCACACCTGGCGGGTGGTGACCAGCGTGGCCGACGCGCCACCGCGCCCGGGGCCGCCGTCGTGCCGCCACCAGGGGGTGGTCTCGACCCAGGAGTCGAGCAGCTCGCCCACCTCGTAGCGGGTCTGCCCGCGCCAGAACTGCGCCGGCCCCGACGGGCCCCGCTCGACCTGCACCTCTTCCCCGACCCGGCCATCAGACCCGACGAGCACCCGGCTCATGTCAGACTCCGCACTCTCGCCCCGCCCGGCGACCAGGCCGCCGACGTTCGAACACGTGTTCGAACACCGATGAGTAGACCCGACCCCACCGGCGGCGTCAAGCCGGACGCGCGGTCCCGCGGTGGTGTCGCCGGGGCGCTGCGGCCCGGACGCCGCCCAGGTCACGGGTGGTGTGCGGCTCGGTGACAGCACGTCACCCGGCGGCGACCGGTGGGGCCCGGTGACGGTGGCCCGACGTCACCGCCACGCGCCGCGCGCGACGGTGGGAGACTGCCCTGCATGACCCCGCCAGCCCGCACCCCCGGCGCCGAGGTGGCCCGGCTGCTGGCCGAGGCCGGGGTGCGGGGTGAGGTCCGCGAGCTGCCCGACAGCGCCCGCACCGCCGCGGCGGCCGCGGCACAGCTCGGCGTCCCGGTCGGCGCGATCGCCAACAGCCTGGTGTTCGACGTCGACGGCAGCCCGCTGCTGGTGCTCACCAGCGGCGCGCACCGGGTCGACCAGCCGGCGGTCGCCCGGCTGCTCGGGGTGCCGAGGGTCGAGCGGGCCACCCCCGACTTCGTGCGCGAGCACACCGGCCAGGCCGTCGGCGGGGTCTCACCCATCGGGCACCCGGAGCCGATCGGCACCCTGGTCGACGTGGAACTCGCCCGGTTCGACACCGTCTGGGCCGCGGCCGGCCACCCGCACACCGTCTTCCCCACCAGCTACGACGAGCTGATCCGGTTGACCGACGGCACCCCTGCCGAGGTCGGCACCGCCCAGCAGGGAGCACTGCCATGACCGACACCACCCCGGCCACCCGGGTCACCGAGCTGCCCACCCGCTGGCTGCGCGACCACATGCACGAGGCGCTGGCCATCTACGGCGCCGCGATGGGCTACGGAGAGTCCGTCGTCGCCGGCCGGTATGGCTACGCCGTCCAGCACACCGAGCGGCCCGGGTTCCGCGCCGTGGGCGCGTTCTCGGACTCGGTGGACGGCGAGCGGCTGGTCGGCTTCGGCTACGGCTACCTGGCCGAGCCCGGGCAGTGGTGGCACGACCAGGTGCGCAACGCCCTGGACCGCCGCACCGCGAAGAAGTGGCTGACCGGGGCCTTCGAGGTGTGCGAGCTGCACGTGCACCCCGACGCGCAGAGCCGCGGGCTGGGCCGCCAGCTGCTGCACGCGCTGGTCGAGGGCCTGCCGCACCCGGCCGCCCTGCTCTCCACCCCGGACGCCGACACCAAGGCGTTCCGGCTCTACCACGCGGACGGCTTCGTCGACCTGGCCCGCGGCTACCACTTCCCGGGTGACGCCCGCCCCTTCGCCATCCTCGGCGCCCGGCTGCCCCTGCCGCGCCCCGGCGCCCGTCCCTCGGAGTCCTGAACCCGCGTGAGCCCCGCCCCCGCCAACGACATCGAACACATCCACACCGACGTCGCCGACGCCGTCGTCATCGGGTCCGGGCACAACGGCATGGTGGCCGCCTGCCACCTGGCCGCCGCCGGGCTCCGGGTCGAGGTCCTGGAATCCGACGACGTGCTGGGTGGCGCCGTGTCCACCGTCGAGCGCTGGCCGGGCGTGCTGGTCGACCGCGGCTCCAGCGCGCACGTGATCATCCGGCACAGCGGGGTGGTCGAGGAGCTGGGCCTGGCCGACCACGGGCTGACCTACATCGACTGCGACCCGTGGGGCTTCGCCCCGGCCACGGTGCCCGGCGACCCCGGCCCGGACGGCAGGCCGCTGGTGTTCTCCGTCGACCTGGACGCCACCTGCGCCTCCATCGCGGCCGCCTGCGGCCCGGCGGACGCCGCCGCCTACCGGCGCTTCGTCGGCGTCTGGGGCCCGCGCAGCGCGCACGTGGTGCGGGCCTTCGGCGACCGGCCCAGCCCCGGCCGGCTGGCCCGGCACCTGTGGCCGCTGGGCGCACCACAGAAGGGGCAGGAGCGCACCGCCGGCGCGGAGCTGGCCACCGACTTCCTGGGCTCCGGGGACGCGCTGCTGGACCGCTGGTTCAGCTCCGAGCGACTCAAGGCGGCGCTGTCCTGGTTCGGCGCGCAGTCCGGCCCTCCCATGCACGAGCCCGGCACCGCGGCGATGGTCGGCTGGGTCGCCCTGCTGCACACCACCCCGCCCGGTCACCCGGTCGGCGGCTCCGGTGGGCTGACCCAGGCGCTGCGCCGCAAGCTGGAGTCGCACGGCGGCCGGGTCATCCTCGGGGACGGCGCCGCCCGGCTGCTGGTCGACGACGGCCGGGTCACCGGCGTGCGGACGGCGTCCGGACGGCGGGTCGAGGCCCCGGTCGTCGTCGCCGCGTGCCACGTGCTGGCCACCCGCGACATCGCCGGCGAGCACGCCCCGCCCGCCCTGGCCGACGCCGCGCCCCCGCTGGGCAACGGCTTCGGGCTGGTGGTGCGCTGCCTGACCGACGCGCTGCCCGCCTACCCCGGCGTCGACCCGGACGACGCCCTGCAGGGCCTGCAGCTGCTGTGCACCGACCGGGCGCAACTGGCCTCCGCGCACGGCGACTGGCTAGCCGGGCTGCTGCCCCGCGACCCGGTGCCGCTGGCCATGTCGTTCTCCGCGAGCGACCCGACGCTGGCGCCCGAGGGCCGCTACGTGGTGACCATCTGGGGCCAGTGGTACCCCTACCAGCTGGCCGACGGCAGCGACTGGGACGACCTGGCACAGCCCGCCGCCCGGCAGCTGGTGGACGCCGTGGACCGGTACGCCCCCGGCTTCGCGGCCTCCGTGCTGGACACCTACGTGCAGACCCCGCTGCAGCTGGAGCGGGAACTGTCCCTGCCCCGGGGCAACGTGATGCACGTGGAGATGAGCCTGGCCAGCATGTTCGCCTTCCGGCCCACCCCGGCGCTGTCCGGCCACCGCGTACCGGGACTGGACGGGCTGTACCTGGCCGGGGCCTCCACCCATCCCGGCGGCGGGGTGTCGGGCAACTCCGGCCGGACGGCGGCCCGGATCGTGCTCGCCGACCGCGCCCCGGCGGCGCGGGCCCGCCGGGCGGTGTCCGCCGGCCTGTCGGCCGGGTTGTCGGCCCTCCGGCGCCGATGAGCCCCGCCCTGCCCCCGGACCCCACCCGATGACCCCCGCCCTGCCCCCGGACCCCACCCGATGACGGCCGGTGCCCTGACCCGGGTGCCGGCGGCCCGGCGGGCGCCCGCGGTGCTCACCGGGGCGCTGCTGCTCACCGCCATCGCCTACCCGCTGACCTCCGACGGCGCCGTCCGGGACGTGGTGAGCTGGGCGATCGTGCTGCTCGGCTCGGCCCTGTCGGTGGTGCACGCCGGGGTGAGCCGCGGCCCGCGCACCGCGCTGGGGCTGCTCGGGCTGGTGGCCGTGGTCGCCGTGGCGTTCGAGGCGGTGGGCCTGGCCACCGGCTACCCGTACGGGACGTACACGTACTCCGACCAGCTCGGCCCGACGCTGGCCGGGGTGCCGTTCCTGGTGCCGCTGGCGTGGCTGATGATGGCCTGGCCGAGCTGGGTGCTCGCCGCCCGGCTGGCCCGGCGCCGCCCGGCGCGGGTGCTGGTCGCGGCCTACGTGTTCGCCGGCTGGGACGTGCTGCTCGACCCGCAGATGGTCGACGCCGGCTACTGGACCTGGGCGCACCCTTCCCCCGGCCTGCCCGGCATCGACACGGTGCCGCTGACCAACCTGGCCGGCTGGCTGCTGGCCGGGATCGTGCTGATGGGCCTGCTCGACGTGCTCGTCGACCGCACCCGGGAGCCCGGCAGCCCGCACACCGGGGACGCCGCACCGCTGGTCGCCCTGGCCTGGATGACCCTGGGCGGCGCGCTGGCGCACGTCGGCTGGCTGGGGCTGCCCGGCTCCGCGGCCTGGGGGGTCGCGCTCGCCGTGCCGGTGCTGGCCGCGCTGGGCCTCCACCACCGCGCCGCGCGGCCCGGCGCCGGCCGGTGACCCGCACCGCCGGCAGCCGGGTGGTGCCGGCGCTCGCCGGGCTGTCGGTGCTGGCCGCGGCGCACGCGGCGCTGAACGTGCGGCTGCTGCACCGCCCGCCGCTGCCCGCGCCGCCGACCGGCGCCCGGGTGACCGTGGTGGTGCCGGTGCGTGACGAGCGGGAGCACGTGCTCGCCTGCCTGGACGCCGTGCTCGCCCAGCAGGGCGTGCCGCGGCTGGCCGTGGTCGTGGTCGACGACGGGTCCTCCGACGGCACCGCCGACCTGGTGCGCGGGCTGGACGACCCGCGGGTGTCCCTGCTGCCCGCCGGGCCGCTGCCGCCCGGGTGGCTGGGCAAGCCGCACGCCTGCGCGGTGGGCCGGGCCGCCGCCGGGGACACCGACGTGCTGGTCTTCCTCGACGCCGACGTGCGGCTGGACTCGCAGGCGGTGGCCGCCGCCGTGGCCCTGCTGGCCGGCACCGGACTGGACCTGGTGTCCCCGTGGCCCCGCCAGCTCACCGGCAGCGCCGCCGAACGCCTGGTCCAGCCGCTGCAGCAGTGGCTGTGGGGCACGCTGCTCCCGTTGCGCGCCGCCGAACGCTCACCCCGGCCGTCGCTGGCCGCCGCCAACGGCCAGTTCCTGGTGTGCCGGGCCGACGGCTACGACCGCGCCGGCGGGCACGCGCCGGTGCGCGGTGCGGTGATCGAGGACGTCACGCTGCTGCGCGCGGTCAAGCGCGCGGGAGGCTCGGGCGTCGTGGTCGACGGCTCCTCGCTGGCCTCCTGCCGGATGTACCAAGGCTGGCCGGCCGTGCGCGAGGGCTACACGAAGTCGCTGTGGGCGGCGGTGGGCGGCAGCCCGGTGTCCTCGGCGGCGGCCGGCGTCCTGCTCACCGCCGTCTGGGTGGTGCCCCCGGTGGCCGCGCTGGCCGGTCACCGGTCCGGGCTGGTCGGTTACGCGGCCGGGGTGCTGAACCGGGTGGTGGTCGCGCGGGCGACCGGCGGCCGCGCCTGGCCCGACGCACTGGCGCACCCGCTGTCGGTGCTGGCCTTCGACGTCCTGCTCGTCCGGTCGCTGCGGGCGCACCGCGCCGGGCGGCTCACCTGGCGCGGCCGCTCGCTGGACGTGGGGCGCCCGGGAGCGTCGTCACCCCCGGCGCGGTGACCTCGGCCCGCTCGGCGACGATGGTCCGGTGACAGTCCCCGACTCCCCCGAGCGCGTGCACTTCGACCCGGCCGAGATGGGCGCCGGCGCCTTCTACCGGGTGCTGAACTCCGTCGTCGTCCCCCGGCCCATCGCGTGGGTGTGCACCCGGTCGGCGGCCGGGGTGCACAACCTGGCGCCCTACTCGTTCTACACCGTGGCCTGCGTCGACCCGCCGATCGTGCAGTTCACCTCGGTGGGCCGCAAGGACTCGCTGACCAACGTCGAGGAGACCGGCGAGTTCACGGTCAGCCTCGCCCCGGTGGAGCTCTTCGAGCAGGTCAACGCCGGCGGCACCGACTTCCCACCGGACCTGAGCGAGGCCGAGCTGACCGGCGTCCGGCTGGAACCCAGCGAGCGGGTGGCGGCCCTGCGGGTCGCGGACTCACCGGTGTCGCTGGAGTGCCGGCTGCACTCCACCCTGCGCCTGGGCGACAGCACCGTGGTCCTCGGCGAGGTCGTGCACGTCGCCGCGCACGCGCGGGTGGTGCGGGACGGCCGACCGCGGATCGAGGAGCTGCGCCCGCTGGCCCGGCTCGGCGGCAACGAGTGGACGACGGTCGGCGAGCTCAAGGAGATCCGCCGCATCCCCTACAGCACCTGGGAGCAGGACCCCTCGATCGGCCGGGCGCTGCGCGGGGAGTGAGGCAGGGCGGGGCCGCCCGTCAGGGCAGGTGCGGGGCGACCTCGTCGGCGGCGTCGGCGCCGAAGGCGGCGGCGAAACGCTCCAGGAAGGGCCCGCGCGGCAGGCTGTACTCCTGCGTGCCGACGACCTCGATCGCCTCGGTGGCCACCGCCGAGCCGACCTGGGTGGCCCGCTCCAGACCCAGGCCCCACTGGCGGGCGGCGATGAACCCGGCGCGCAGCGCGTCGCCGCCGCCGGTGGGCTCCACGGTCTTGGTCTCGGGCACGGCGATGACCTCGATCGTCTCCTCGCCCGCCCGCCGGACCATCGTGCCGTGCGCCGCCCGGGTGGTCACCCAGGTGCCCACCTTCGCCAGCACCTCGTCGGCGGTCCAGCCGGTCTTCTGCAGCAGCAGGCCGGCCTCGTACTCGTTGGTGAACAGCAGGTCGGCGCCGTCGACCAGGGTGCGCACCATCTCGCCGTCGGCCCAGGCCAGCTGCTGGGACGGGTCGGCCATGAACGGGTAGCCGCGCTCCAGGCACTCGCGGGTGTGCTGCACCATCGCCGTCGGGTCGTTCGGGCCGACGACGACGAGGTCCAGCGAGCCCACCCGCTTCTCCACCGGCGCCAGCTCGATCATCGACGCCTCGGCCATCGCCCCGGAGTAGAAGGACGCGATCTGGTTGTTCGCGGCGTCGGTGGTGCACACGAAGCGGGAGGTGTGCTTGACCTCCGACCAGTGCACGCTGCCGGTGTCGACGCCGTGCCGGCTCAGCCAGGAGTCGTAGTCGGCGAAGTCGCTGCCCACCGCGCCCACCAGCACCGGCGCGAGACCGAGCAGGCCCAGGCCGTAGGCGATGTTCGCGCCGGCCCCGCCACGGTGCTGCACCAGGTCGTCGACCAGGAAGGAGAGCGAGACGTTCTCCATCTGGCCCTCGACGAACTGGTCGGTGAACTTCCCGGGGAAGGTCATCAGGTGGTCGGTGGCGATGGAACCGGTCACGGCGACGGGCACGAGGAGGCTCCAGGGAGGGGCGGGACGCGGGGCGGGCGGACGGTGTTCGCGCACCGGGGAGGCGGCAGTTCACCTGCCTGCCACCCGGACGACCCCACCAGGGTAGGCAACGCCCCCGCCGGACCGCACGCTGCCGGCTCAGGGCTCACCCAGACGGCGGCGCAGCTGCACCCCGAGCTGGACGGTGCCGAGCAGGCCCAGGGCCGCCCCGACCGCCGTCCCGACGGTGACGACGAGCCCGGCCTGCCCGGTCGCCGAGACGATGCCCGCGCCGCCCAGGGTCATCCCGGCCATGGCCACCCGGGTGGGGCGCTCCCACACCGAGATGGCGCCGGTCTCGCTGACGCCGGCCTGGCCCGCCCGGGCCCGCAGGTAGTCCGGCAGCCAGCAGAGCGCGCCGAAGAGCACCACCAGCCAGCCGGGGGCGCCGGCCACCCACAGCGCGAGGGCGTAGGCGACCTCGGTCAGCCGGTCCACGACGGAGTCGAGCACGAACCCGCGGCGCGAGGCCCGGCCGGTGCTGATCGCCAGCGCCCCGTCCAGCGAGTCCAGCAGGCCGGACAGCCCGACGAGCAGCCCGGCCGCGACCAGCCACCACCCGCCCGCGGCGGCCGGGCCGATCGCCGCCGCGGCCACGGCCAGCCCGAACGCGGTGGCGGCCACCGGCGGCACCGCGGCCAGCGGGACGGCGAGGGCGTACGCGGCGGACAGCCAGCCGCGCACCAGCCGGCTGTCGTTGGGGTCGGTGCCGCCGTGCCAGGTCGACCAGGCGGCGAAGTACTCGTCCCGGCTCAGCATCTGCACCGGCCCAGCATCCCCGACGGGGTGGCCGCACCGGTCGCACCGGCCCGCGGTCCGGTGCAGCGGGGACAGTGGTGGCGTGCTCTCCGGTCTCGCTCCCGCCCGCCGCCGCCTCGCGCTCGGCCTCGCCGCCCTCGTCGTCGTCGCCGCGCTGGCGCTGACCGCCGCCCTGGTGGTGCCCCGGCTGACCGCGGGCGACGTGGCCGCCGTGCCGCAGGAGACCGTGGGCCCGGTGCTGCTGGTGCCCGGGTACGGCGGCTCGACGGCGTCGCTGCAGACGCTGGCCGACCGGCTGCGCGCCGAGGGCCGGGACGCCGAGGTGGTCGAGGTGCCCGGCGACGGCACCGGGGACATGAACGCCTCCGCCGACGTGCTGGGCGAGGCCGTCGACGCCGCGCTCGCCCGCACCGGTGCCACCAGCGTCGACGTGGTCGGCTACTCCGCCGGCGGCGTCATCACCCGGCTGTGGCTGGCCGACGGCGGCGCCGACCAGGCCCGCCGGGTGGTGCTGCTGGGCACGCCGAACCACGGCACCCGGCTGGCCGACCTGGGCCAGGACGTCGGGCCGTCGGTCTGCCCGGAGGCCTGCCAGCAGCTGACCACCGACAGCGCGCTGCTGGCCGAGCTGAACGCCGGCGACGAGACCCCGCCCGGGCCCACCTACGTGTCGATCTGGACGACGGCCGACACCACGGTGACCCCGCCGGAGACCGCCCGCCTGGACGGTGCCCTGGACCTGCAGGTGCAGTCGGTGTGCGCCGACTCCCGCGTGGAGCACGGCCAGCTCCCCCGCGACCCGCTGGTGCAGGCCATGGTGCTGGCCGAACTCGCCCCCGGCCCACCGGTCCCGCTGACCGCCGCCGACTGTGCCCGGCTGTCCGCCGCCTGAGCGTCGGCCCGCCGGGCGTCGTCCCCGTGGCGGCCGTTCCGGGTACCAGGACGGCCGGGCGGGGGACACTGCCCGCTCAGGAGGTCAGGTCGGCGAGCCGCAGCTGCTCGTCACCGTGCCCGGCCGTCGAAGCGTCGTCCCCACAACGGCCGGTTCCGGCGTGGGAGCGGCCGGCCGAGGGACACTGCTCCGGCGCGGCGGCTCCGGCCCCCGGCGAGGCCCCCGGGGTCAGAGCTGGTCGGTGAGCCGCCGGACCCGGCGGCGGACCCGGAGCGGCACGAGGCCGAGCGGCGCCGGCAGCACCAGCAGCACGACGGCGAGGGCACGCACCACCGGGTCACCGTCGGAGTGCAGCTCGGCGGCCAGGGCGGTGAGCGCGGAGGTCAGCCAGCAGGCGGCGACACAACCGGCGACGAGGGCGTCCGCCCCCCGGACGTAGCCGCGCACCCGCACGCGCCACTCGGCCGGGTCGGCGCCCTCCGGCAGCACCCCGGCGCGCACCGCCTCCTCGGTCTCGGCCCTGTGCCGGGTGTGCGCCGACTCCCGGGCCGTCGGCGCCTGCAGCGGCGGCCGGTCGATCCGGCGGCCCAGCCGCTCCCCCGCCCGTCCCGCCACCGAGCAGACGCCCATCATGAGCACCAGGAACCAGAACCGGCCCCAGTCCCACCGGTCCCGGGACACCAGGGACAGCAGCGCCGTCACCAGGCAGGCGGCCAGCAGGCCGCCTGCCGCGGTGGCGGCCAGCCACTCGACCGCCCTGCGGCGCCTTCCCCTCACGCCGTGATCATGCCCAGCACGGGTCAGCTGGTGACGTCCTTGGTGGTGAAGTTCGCCCACGACGCACCCAGCAGGACGACGAGGTACACCGCCTGCAGCCCGACGCCGCGCACGATGTCCCGCCACAGGATCGGGTCGCGGAACAGGTCGACGTAGGACAGCCAGTACCGGGTGGGCAGGTACGGCGCGATGGACGACGCGGCGTCCAGGGTGAACAGCAGCGAGGACGTGATCAGCACGGCGAGGGCACCCAGGGTGGCCCCGAGCGGTGAGTCGGTGAGGGTGGAGAAGAACAGCGCGAACGCCGCCACCCCGAGCATGGAGAACGTGACGTAGCCGATCGCCAGCAGCGTGCGGACCACGATCTGCTGGGAGCTGAGCGTCGTCCCGGAGAAGGTGGTGGTGCCGGTGGGTGCGACGCCGAACAGCACCGAGCCGGTGACGTAGCCGACCGCCGCGACCACGACCACCGCCACCAGCACGAACACGAAGGCCGCCACCAGCTTGGCCACCAGCAGCCGGGTGCGCCCGGCGGGCCGGGCGAGCAGGTAGCGCAGCGTGCCGCCCTGCGCCTCGCCGGCCACCGAGTCCCCGGCGACGACGGCGACCGCGATCGGCAGGAACAGCGGCAGCACGATGGCCAGCGCGGCCAGCGGGTACAGGTTGCCGTTGGTCAGCACCGCGGAGAGGAACGCCGGGCCCTCACCGGGGCGCGGCCCGAGGTCGGTGAGCGCCAGCAGCACCGCGACCAGCACCGGCAGTGCGTTGAGCAGCGCGATGGTCACCCAGGTGCGCGGCCGGCGGAACAACTTGACCAGCTCGACGGCGATCACCGGCCGGCTCCCCGGCCCGCTGCGCCGTCCACCCGGTCGGCGCTGCTGCTGGCCGCGGCGAGCACGACCTCCTCCAGCGAGGGCCGTTCCAGCTCCAGCCCGGTCACCGGCACGCCGGCGCCGACCAGCGCGGCGTTGACCTCGGCCGGGTCGGCGCCGTGCACCACCACGCGCTCACCGTCGACGCGCAGCACCCGGCCGCCGAGCACCCGGTGCACCAGGTCCGGTCGCGGGGTCTGCACCAGGGTCGCGCCGGTGGGTGCGGTGAGGGTGGCCAGCTCGTCCTGCAGCACCAGCCGGCCGCGGTCCAGCACGCCCACCCGGGTGCACAGCTGCTCCACCTCGGCCAGCAGGTGGCTGGAGAGGAAGACCGTGGTGCCGGTGCGGTTGAGCTCCAGCAGCAGGTCGCGGATCTCGTGGATGCCCTGCGGGTCCAGGCCGTTGGTCGGCTCGTCCAGGACCAGCAGCTCCGGACGGCGCAGCAGCGCCCCGGCCAGGCCCAGGCGCTGGCGCATGCCCAGTGAGTAGGCCTTCACCGGGCGGCGGCCCACCGCGCCCAGCCCGACCTGCTCCAGCACCGCCGACACCCGGTCGGCGCGGGTGCGCCGGTCCCCGCCCGGGCCGGCGGCGTCCAGCAGGGTCAGGTTGACCCGGCCGGAGAGGTGGCCGTAGTGCGCGGGGTTCTCGATCAGCGCTCCGACGCGGGGCAGCACCCGGCGCCCGGCCCGCGGCATCGGCTCCCCGAGCAGCTCGATCTCGCCCTCGGTGGCCAGCACCAGGCCCAGCAGCATCCGCACCGTCGTCGTCTTGCCCGAGCCGTTGGCCCCGAGGAAGCCGTAGACGTCGCCGGCGCGCACGTCCAGGTCGATGCCGTCGACGGCGTGCACCGCGCCGTAGCGCTTGCGCAGGTTCGAGGTGCCGATCACCGTGGTGGCCGACCGTCGCACCGGCGGCGCCGCGCCCGGCGTCCCGGTGGTGGTCAGGGCCCCGGTCATCCGCGTCCTCCGGTCGTGGGCAGCTGCCCGGCCACCGACGCGAGCGTCTCGCTCGTGACGGTGCCGGCCAGCAGGTAGGTGGCGCCCCGGGGACCCGTGGCGATCATCAGTCCGAGCGGTCCGGCGGACAGCCGGACGCCGAGGTCGTCGAGCACCGCGCCGGGGGCGACGTCCAGCTGCCCGCGCAGCCGGTCGGCGAAGCGCCCCGGGATCGGCACCACCACCAGCTGGGTGATGCCCCGGCCGTACACGCCGACCGACCGCTCCACGCCCTCGACGTCCTGCCGGGGCAGGCCGGCCAGCTCGGCGGGCAGCGGCGACTGGTCCGGCGTCCGGCCGCCGTCGAGAACGGGCAGGCCCTCGTCGGTCTCGACGTCGGCGCCGGGCGGCGGCGTGAAGGCGGTCACCGACGCCGCGGGCTCGGTGAAGTCGACGTCCAGGAAGCCCGTGGACAGGGCCGGCTCGCCGGTGACGACGCCCACCGCGGAGGCGTCGCCGCCGAAGACCTCCACCCGCAGCGTCACGCCGGTCGCCGCGTCCACCCAGAGGTCGACGTGGGACACCGAGGACGCGACATCCGCCGGTACCAGCCGCAGGCCGAGGGCGTCCCGGCCGGCGATCCGTTCGGCACCGGTGCGGGTCAGCTCGTCGTCGGCCGCCTGGGAGAGCAGCCGGCGGCCCAGGTCGCTGGGCAGCAGGTCGGGCGCGATCGGCAGCGACAGCGGGAACACCCGGGCTCGGGTGGCCTCGTCGTCCTCGTACTGCCAGGTCCAGGTCCCGGTGGCGTCGCGGTGCGTGCCGGTCTCCCCGGTCGCGGTCACCACGTCGGTGCGCCAGTCCTGCGCCGAGCGGTACCAGGTGCGCATCGTGGCCCGGTCGCTGAACAGGTCGGCGATGCCGGTGAAGGTGTCGGTCAGCGGCAGGGTCAGCCCGCCGGCGCTCTGCGCGTACCCGGAGAACGCCACGTCACCGGAGGCGAGGACGGCCGCCCGGAGGTCGGCCGCGCTGCGGTCGGCGTCCGCCGCCGGGAGCCGTCCGACCAGCGAGGGCAGGGCCGCGAGCAGCAGGACGAGCAGGCCCACCAGCGACCAGCGGAGCGCCGAGCGCGGGCGGAGCAGGGGCACGACTCACCGTACGACCCGTGCGCCACCTGCCCGACGGATCGGCCACCTGCACACGACACCCACAGGTGGCCCGCCCGTCACCCGGGCGGTGCACCCTCCCGACCAGCGCCCGGGGTGCCCGGTACGAGAGGCGCACGCAGCCGTGCGAGCCGCTCGGACTGCGGACCCGTGATCGTGCTCAGTAGCGTGCCGGCATGGCACCCCCGATCAGCGACGCGGTCGTCGTGGACGTCCTGCGCCGGGTCGACCAGCTCTGCGCCCCCCTGGTGCGCCGCCTCGGCCGGCCGCCGGAGCTCCCGGCGCCGGAGCGGGCGGCGTGGTGGGCCGAGCAGGTGAGCCGGGTCGCCGCCGGGGTGTCGGCCGCGCCGCGCTTCGCCGGCAAGCTGGCCGACCTGCTGCCGCTGCAGAACACCGTCGGCTCGGCCGTGCAGGCGGTGGTGGTCACCGGGGTGGCCGGCGAGCACGGCGTCACGGCCCCGGAGGAGCGGATCAGCCTGCTGGCCCGGGTGCTGCTGGACCGCGACCTGCCCCCGGCGACCGTGACGCCACTGCTGCAGCGCGCCGCCGGCGTGTACGCCGACGAGGCGCTCGGGGCCCGGGGCGAGCGCGGCGCCGCCCGCACGCTCTGGCGGGTCGCCCGGCTGCTCGGCCGCATCGACGACGAGCTCGACCGGCGCCCGAAGGGCAGGCTGCGGCACCGGGCGCTGGCCGTGCTGCCGGTGGTCGGCGTGGTCGGGGGCTACGCCGCCGAGCACGAGGGCCTGCGCCGGGCGGCCCGGCAGGCCGACGCCCTGCTCACCGGACGCTGACCCCGGGACGCCTCACCACACGTGACGCGTCTCCCGTGCCCGCGTGCCGGCCGCGGAGCTGGGTCAGGCGGTGGCGAGGGGGACGCGGCTGGTCAGGTTGGTGTAGACCTCGCGCGTCGCGGTGGAGCGGTTCATGGTGATGAAGTGGATGCCGGGCACGCCCTCGTCCAGCAGCCGCTCGCACATCGTCGTGGCCACCTCCACGCCCAGGGCGCGCACCGCCGCCTTGTCCTCCGGGCGGTCGCCGTCGGCGGCGGCGAAGCGGTCGGCGAGGTCCTGCGGGAACGCCTGTCCGGACAGCTGCACGATCCGGGAGATCGACCGGGCGTTGGTCACCGGCATGACGCCGGCGATCACCGGCACGTCGCAGCCGCGGGCGGCCACCCGGTCGCGCAGCCGCAGGTAGTCCTCCACCCGGAAGAACATCTGGGTGATGGCGAAGTCGGCGCCGGCCCGGCACTTGGCCACGAACATGTCGACGTCGGTGTCCGCGTCGACCGACCGCGGGTGCAGCTCGGGGAAGGCGGCCACGCCGACGCAGAAGTCACCGATCCCCTTGATCAGCTCCACCAGCTCCGCGGCGTAGTGCAGGCCGTCGGGGTGGGCGACCCAGTCGGCCTGCGGGTCCGAGCCGGGCGGGTCCCCGCGCAGCGCCAGCAGGTTGCGCACCCCGGCAGCGGCCAGCCGGCTGACCACGTGCCGCAGCTCGGCGATGCTGTGGTCGACGGCGGTGAGGTGGGCCAGCGGGAGCATCGTCGTCTCCGCGGCGATCCGCTCGGTCACCGACACGGTGCCCTCCCGGGTGGAGCCCCCGGCGCCGTAGGTCATGGAGACGAACGACGGCCGCAGCCGCTCCAGCTCGCGCAGCGCCGTCCACAGCTGGGCCTCGGACTCGGCGTTCTTCGGCGGGAAGAACTCGAAGGACCACGACGGGACGCCGGGGACGAGCAGCTCACGAACGGTCTGTGCCACGGGGCCACACGGTAGTCGCCGGTCGCTCACGACCCCCGGGACGCGCAGCGGACACCGGCGGCGGGCGGGCCCGGGACCGGGCGGACAGCATCAGCCTCCTGTCACCCGGACGGGCTCTGCGGGCGCGCGCTGGGCATACTCGGGTGCGTGACCGCCGGGACCCAGCAGCGAGACCTCTCTCCGGAGGCCGCTGCCCCAGCGCGCCTGCCGGCCGACCTCGACCGGCTGCGGGCCGTGGTCGGCGAGGCCCTGTCGGGGTTCCTCGCCGAGCAGCGCAGCACGCTGGCCGGGATGGACGACAGCCTGCTGCCGGTCGTCGACGAGGTCACCGCGCTGGCCGGCGGTGGCAAGCGACTGCGCCCGGCCTTCGCCTACTGGGGCTGGCGCGGGCTCACCGGCCCGGACGGCGAGGACGACGACGCCGTGCTGCGGGCCGTCGCCGCCCTGGAGCTCGTGCACGCCAGCGCCCTGGTGCACGACGACGTGATGGACGCCGCCAGCACCCGGCGCGGGCGCCCGGCCACCCACCTGGGCTTCGCCACCCGGCACGGTGCCGCCTCCCTGGACGGCGACGGCGCCGCGTTCGGCGTCGGCGCGGCCATCCTGGTCGGCGACCTCGCGCTGGTCTGGTCCGACGAGCTGCTGCGCCGCTCGGGCATCTCCACCGAGGCGCTCATCCGTGCCCGCCCGGTCTGGGACCGGATGCGCACCGAGGTCACCGCCGGGCAGTACCTGGACCTGCTGCGCGCCGCCGGCGGCCTGCCCGGCCCGCAGGGCGCGCTCACCGTGGCCCGCTACAAGAGCGCCGGCTACACGGTGCAGCGCCCGCTCCAGCTCGGCGCCGCCCTCGCCGGCGCCGGCGAGCAGGCAGCGGACACGTACTCCGGGATCGGCCTGCCGCTCGGCGAGGCGTTCCAGCTGCGCGACGACGTGCTCGGCGTGTTCGGCGACCCGGCGGTCACCGGCAAGTCCGCCGACGACGACCTGCGCGAGGGCAAGCAGACCCTGCTCATCTCCCTGGCCGAGGAGCGCACCGACGCCGCCGGCCGCGCCCTGCTCGCCCGGGGCCTGGGCAACCCGGCAGCCACGCCCGCCGACCTGGACGCGGTGCGCGCGCTGATCGTGAGCACCGGCGCCCGTGACCAGGTCGAGCAGCGGATCGCCGACCAGACCGCCCGCGCCCGGCAGGCGATCGGCGACGCCGCCATCGCCGAGGACGCCCGCACCGCCCTGGACGGCCTCGCCGTCGCAGCGACCTCCCGCAACGCCTGAACCGGAGACCGGACATCACCACCCCCAGCTCCCCCGGCATGGTCCCCGGGACGCCCAGCGCAGGCGTCCCCTCCCCCGCACCGCGCCGACCGCGCCCGTTCCTGGGCCGCCGGCTGCGCACCGTGCCCGGCCGCACCGACCGCGTCGTCGTCGTCGGGGCGGGGCTGGCCGGGTTGTCGGCCGCCCTGCGGCTGCGCGGCGCCGGCCGCGAGGTCACCGTCGTGGAGGCCGGCCCCGGCCCCGGCGGACGCGCCGGCCGGGTCGAGCGCCAGGGCTACGCCCTGGACACCGGGCCCTCGGTGTTCACCGCGCCGGAGCTGGTCGACGAGGCGCTGGCCTGCGTCGGTGAGCAGCTGAGCGACCGGGTCACGATGGTCCCGCTGGAGACCACCTACCGCGCGCAGTACGCCGACGGCAGCCACCTGGACGTGCACGCCGACCCGGACGCCTTCGCCGCGGAGGTGGCGGCCACCTGCGGGCCGGACGCCGCCGTCGAGCTGCGCCGCTACCTGGAGCACATCGCCGAGCTGTACCGGCTGCAGCTGCCGGTCTTCATCGACCGCAACTTCGACTCCCCGCTGGACCTGCTCGGGCCCGAGGTGGTCACCCTGGCCCGGCTCGGTGGCTTCCGCACCCTGGCCCGGCACGTCGACCGGCACCTGACCGACGAGCGGCTGCGCCGGCTGTTCAGCTTCCAGGCGCTGTACGCCGGGGTGTCCCCGTTCCGGGCCGTCGCCGCCTACGCGGTGATCGCCCAGCTCGACATCGGCGCCGGCGTCTGGCACCCGATGGGCGGCATCCACGCCGTGCCGCAGGCGATGGCCGACGCCGCTGCCGCCGCCGGGGTGGTGTTCCGCTACGACACCCCGGTCATCGAGCTGGACCTGCGCGGCGGCCGGGCCACCGGCGTGCTGCTGGCCGGCGGCGAGCGGCTGCCGGCCGACGCCGTCGTGGTCACCGTCGACCAGCCCGACCGGCTGGTGCCCGGCCGGCGCCGCCGGCTGCGGCCCACGTACTCGCCGTCCTGCGTCGCGGTGCACGTGGGGGTGACCGACGAGCTGCCCGGCCAGGCGCACCACACGATCAGCTTCGGCTCGACCTGGCGGCAGGTGTTCGACGAGCTGACCCGGGACGGGCGGCCGATGTCCGACCCCAGCCTGCTGATCAGCATGCCCTCGCGCACCGACCGTTCGCTGGTGCCCGACGGGCGCGGCCAGGTGCTCAGCATCGTGGCGCCGACGCCCAACCTGGACCGGCGCAGCGGTGGCAACCCCGACCTGGACTGGACGACGCTGGGCCCCCGCTACCGCGACGAGGTGCTCGCCGCCATGGAGGCCCGGGGCTGGACCGGGCTCACCGGGTCGATCGAGGTCGAGGAGCTGCTCACCCCGCTGGACTGGGCGGCGCAGGGCATGGCGGCCGGCACCCCGTTCGCGCTGGCGCACACCTTCGGCCAGACCGGGCCGTTCCGGCCGCGCACCCTGCCCCCGGGCGGGCCGGAGAACGTCGTGCTGGCCGGCTCCTCGGTGCAGCCCGGCGTCGGCGTCCCGATGGTGGTGATCAGCGGCCGGCTGGCCGCCGAGCGGATCACCGGGCCGGTCGGGCGATGACCGCACCGACCGTGCCCACCCCGCCGGCCACCCGCGCCGAGCAGCAGGCGGCGCTGGACGCCGCCTACGCGCACTGCGCGGCGATCAACGCCGAGCACGGCAAGAGCTACCACCTGGCCACCCGGCTGCTCACCCCCGACCGCCGGCCCGCGGTGCACGCGCTCTACGCCGCCGCCCGCACCGCCGACGACATCGTCGACGTCGGCGCCGACCTGCCCGGCCGGGAGCCGGAGGCCGAGCTGGCGGAGTGGTCCCGGGCCGCCCTGACCGAGATCGAGGCCGGCTGGTCCGACGACCCGGTGCGGCTGGCGATGGTGCACACCGTCCGCCGGTACCGGATCCCGCTGGAGCACGTGGTCGACTTCCTGGCGGCCATGACCAGCGACCTGGACGTCACCGGCTACGCCGACATGGCCGCGCTGGACCGCTACATGTGGGGCTCGGCGTCGGTGATCGGGCTGCAGGTGCTGCCCGTGCTCGGCACCGCCCCGGGCGTGACCCGGGAGGAGGCCGCCCCGCACGCGATCGCGCTGGGCGAGGCGTTCCAGCTGACCAACTTCCTGCGCGACGTCGCCGAGGACGTCGACCGCGGCCGGGTCTACATCCCGGCCGACGTCATGGCCGCGCACGGGGTGACCCGGGAGCAGCTGGCCGAGAAGCGCCACGACCAGCGGTTCCGGGCGATGATGCAGGAGATGGTGGACGTCGTCCGGCGGCGCTACGACGACGCCGCGCCCGGCACGCCGATGCTGGCCCCGGAGTCGCGGGACTGCGTGCGCGCCGCGACCGACCTGTACGGCGGCATCCTCACCGAGATCGAGCGCGCCGACTACCGCGTGCTGGAGCGCCGGGTGCGGGTGTCCAGGCCGCGCCGGGTGGCCGTGTTCGCCCGCCGGCTGACCGGCGCGCAGCTGGCCCGCGCCCGGCTGCGGGTCACCTCCCCGTCGCGCCGGTAGCGCGGGCGCGGCTCAGAAGGCCAGCGCCTGCGCCCGGCGGGTGACCTCGGTGTGCCGGCCGTCGCGCAGCGCCTGCACCGGGGTGCCCGGCAGGCTGTCGTCCTCCCGGAACAGCCAGTCGAAGGCCTCCTCGTCGCGGAAGCCGGCGTCCTTGAGCACGGTGAGCAGGCCGGGCAGGTGCTTGAGCACCGCGCCGTCCTGGATGAAGTCGACCGGGATCTTGCCGTTGCCGCTGCCCGGGATCGCCATCAGCCGGTACTCGCGCAGCAGCTGCCGGACCTTGTTCGGTGAGACGCCGAGCAGCGAGGCCACCTCGGCCGGGGTGTAGGTGTCCATAGGCTCCCAGCCTATGGCGACCGAGCAGAGCAACGACGAGCACCCGACCGACGGCGCCGGGGGCGCCCCGGCCGCCACCGGGGCCGCCCCGGCCCCCCTGCTGGGTGCCGCGTCGAGCGAGGGCGGCGCGGGGGTCCTCTCGCTGGTCGACCTGGAGGAGCGCGCCCGCGGCCTGCTCACCCCGGCCGCGTACGGGTACTACGCCGGCGGCGCGGAGACCGAGACGACGCTGCGCGAGGCACCGGCCGCCTGGGGCAGCTGGCGGCTGCGGCCCCGGGTGCTGCGCGGGGTCACCGCGCTGGAGCCCGGGTCGCGGGGCCTGGGCACCACGCTGCTCGGCAGCGACGTGCGCACCCCGATCGGCGTCGCCCCCTGGGCCTACCAGGGCATGGCGCACCCGGACGGCGAGCTCGGCACCGCCGCCGGCGCCGCCGCGGCCGGTGCGCTGATGACCGTGTCCACGTCGGCCAACCACTCCCAGGCCGCGGTCGCCGCGGTGCAGCCCGGCTCGCCGAAGTGGTTCCAGCTGTACCGGCTGCACTCCCCCGCGTACACCGACGACCTGGCCCGGCGGGCTGCGCAGGCGGGCTACCGCGCCCTGGTGCTGACCGTGGACCTGCCGGTGCTGGGCCGGCGGCTGCGTGACGTCGGCGCCGACACGTCCGCGCACGCACACCTGCGGATGGCCAACCACCCGCCGGTCCACGGACCGGCGCCCGGCCTCGCCGCGATCCAGAGCCCGTCCTGGACCTTCGACGACGTCTCCCGGTTCGCCGACGTCTCCGGGCTGCCGGTGGTGGTCAAGGGCGTGCTGCGCGGGGACGACGCGGCGCTGTGCGTGCAGGCCGGCGCCTCGGCGGTGTGGGTGTCCACGCACGGCGGGCGGCAGGCCGACCCGGCGGTCGCCAGCGCGCACGCCCTGCCCGAGGTGGTCGACGCGGTCGGCGACGACGTCGAGGTGTACGTCGACGGCGGCATCCGGCACGGCAGCGACGTCGCCGTCGCCCTGGCCCTGGGCGCGACGGCGGTCTTCGTCGGCCGGCCCACCATCTGGGGCCTGGCCACCGGCGGCGCCGCGGGCGTGACCGCGGTACTCGACGGGCTCACCGCGGAGCTGGCCTCGACGCTCACCCTCTGCGGCGTCTCCGGCGTGCGGTCGGTGCCCCGCGACACCGTCGTCCGGGTGCGGTGAGCCGGCGGGACGACCGAGAGCGTCGCCCACGGGCAGCGCGGTTACCATCGGCACGGGGCCGTGACTGGCGCATCGAGGTGGACCACCACCGGGGAGCGGCCCGCAGTCCACCGCCGTGCGCCTGGGCGAGAAGTCCTGTCGTCATCTCCCCGGAGGCCCCGTGACCACCACCGAACAGCCCCCCGCCGCTCTGCTCCCGGACGTCGCCGCCACCCCCGGCCACCGCGCCGCCTTCGACGGTGACGCCGCGTCGACCGCCTACCGCAGCGCGCTCGAGGTCATCTCCGCCGTCGAGCCGCGGGTCGCCGACGCGATCACCCAGGAGCTCGCCGACCAGCGGGCGTCGCTGAAGCTGATCGCCAGCGAGAACTACGCGAGCCCCGCCGTGCTGCTCACCATGGGCAACTGGTTCAGCGACAAGTACGCCGAGGGCACCGTCGGGCACCGGTTCTACGCCGCCTGCCAGAACGTGGACACCGTCGAGGCGCTGGCCGCCGAGCACGCCCGGGAGCTGTTCGGCGCCGAGTACGCCTACGTGCAGCCGCACTCCGGCATCGACGCCAACCTGGTCGCGTTCTGGGCCGTGCTGGCCCAGCGGGTGGAGTCCCCCGCCCTGGCCGCCGCCGGTGCCAAGCACGTCAACGACCTCACCGACGCCGACTGGGCGACGCTGCGCCGCGAGCTGGGCGACCAGAAGATGCTCGGCATGTCGCTGGACGCCGGCGGGCACCTCACCCACGGCTTCCGGCCGAACATCAGCGGCAAGATGTTCGAGCAGAGCTCCTACGGCACCGACCCGGCCACCGGCCTGCTCGACTACGCCGCCGTCCGGGCCACCGCCCGCGAGGTCCGGCCGCTGATCATGATGGCCGGCTACTCGGCCTACCCGCGTCGGGTCGACTTCGCCGCGATGCGGGAGATCGCCGACGAGGTGGGCGCCACCCTGGTCGTGGACATGGCGCACTTCGCCGGGCTGGTCGCCGGCAAGGTGCTCACCGGCGACTTCGACCCGGTGCCGCACGCCCACGTGGTCACCAGCACCACGCACAAGTCGCTGCGCGGCCCGCGCGGTGGCCTGGTGCTGGCCCAGCCCGAGTTCGCCGAGGCGGTCGACCGCGGCTGCCCGATGGTGCTCGGCGGCCCGCTGCCGCACGTGATGGCCGCCAAGGCCGTCGCCTTCGCCGAGGCCCGCCAGCCCACCTTCGCCGGCTACGCGCAGGCCGTCGCGGACAACGCCGTCACCCTGGCCGAGGGCCTCACCCGGCGGGGGGCGTCGCTGGTCACCGGCGGCACCGACAACCACCTGGTGCTCATCGACGTCAGCGGGTACGGGCTCACCGGCCGGCAGGCCGAGTCGGCGCTGCTGGAGGCCGGCATCGTCACCAACCGCAACGCCGTCCCGGCCGACCCGAACGGCGCCTGGTACACCTCCGGCATCCGGCTGGGCACCCCCGCGCTCACCACCCGCGGCTTCGGCGCGGCGGAGTTCGACCGGACGGCCGAGTTGATCGTCGACGTCCTGTCCGGGACGACGCCGCTGCCGGCGGCCAGCGGCGGCACCTCCAAGGCGAAGTACCGGGTCGAGGACGGCCTGGCCGACCGCTCGCGCGCGGCCGCCGCCGAGATGCTCGAACGGCACCCGCTCTACCCGGGCCTGGACCTCGGCTGACCAAGACCCCCGTGCCCCCCACCCCTCGCACGCTCGCGACGGGACCCTGCACGGGGGCCGCCGGGGCCGGTGTGACCGGGAACTCGGGCGGGTGCGGTCCCGCCCGCGTGGTGGGCCCCGGATCGCCGGATCCGCTCCTAGACTCGCCGCCGTGGACACCGCCGTGACCGACCCCGTGGTCGGGATCGTCCTCGAGGGGCGCTACCGCCTCGAGGAGCGGCTGGCCCGCGGCGGCATGTCGACGGTCTACTCCGCCACCGACCTGCGGCTGGACCGGATCGTCGCGGTCAAGGTGATGGTCGAGCACCTGGCGCACGACCCTGCTTTCGTCGACCGGTTCACCCGCGAGGCCCGGGCCGCGGCCATGCTCAGCCACGTCAACGTGGTGTCGGTCAGCGACCAGGGCAGCGACCAGGGCCTGGTCTACCTGGTCATGGAGCTGGTCCGCGGCCGCACCCTGCGCGACCTGCTCCAGGCCCGCGGCCGGCTCACCGTGGCCGAGGCGTTCGCGGTGCTGGAGCCGATGCTCGCCGGGCTCACCGCCGCCCACCGGGCGGGCATCGTGCACCGCGACATCAAGCCGGAGAACGTGCTCATCTCCACCGAGGGCCAGGTGAAGGTGGCCGACTTCGGCCTGGCCCGCGCCGTCGCCGGGACCGGGCACACCAGCCACACCGGCGGCGTGCTCATCGGCACGGTCGCCTACCTCTCCCCCGAGCAGCTGGAGCGCGGCCGGGCCGACGGCCGCAGCGACGTCTACGCCGCCGGGATCGTCTTCTACGAGCTGCTCACCGGCCACCCGCCCTACGCCGGGGACACCCCGCTGGCGGTGGCCTACCAGCACGTGCACCACGACGTGCCGCTGCCCTCGGCCGAGGTGCCCGGCATCCCGTGGCAGGTCGACGAGCTGGTCGCCCGGGCCACCCGCCGCGACCCCGGCGTCCGCCCGCTGGACGCCGGGGCGCTGCTGGCCGAGCTCGGCCGGCTGCGCAAGGAGCTGCAGCTGGCCCGGGTACCGGTGCCCACCGGCCGCGCCACCGCCAACCCGCACACGCTGCGCCCCACCAACCGGCCCGCCGGCGCCCGCCCCGGGCAGCCGTCGGCGTCCGGCTGGTCCCGGCCCCAGCAGTCCCGGCCCCAGCAGCCCCGGTCCGGGCACCCCAGCGCCCCCGGCAACCCGCGCACCGAGGTGCTCGGCCCGCGCGCCGACCGGGCCGGGCGCACCTCGATGCTGCCCGGGATGGGGCCCGGCCCCACCTCGCAGGTCGGCGCGCGGCCCGCGGTGGGGGCCACCCGCGTCCCGGTGCGGCCCGGGGTACCGCAGCACGTGCGGCGCCGGCGCGCCCGGCTCGCCGTCGCGATCATCCTGCTGCTGGCCGTCACCATCGGCGCGATCGGCTGGTGGCTGGGCTCCGGCCGCTGGCGCGACGTGCCCTCCATCGTGGGCCAGCCCCAGGACCGGGCCATCGGCATGATCCAGCAGAACGACCTGGACCCGGTGCTGGCCGACGCCGAGTACAGCGACACCGCGCCGGAGGGCGTGGTCATCCGCGCCGAGCCCGACGACGGCCGGCTGGTCATCGGCGGCGACGTCACCGTCGTGGTCTCCAAGGGTCCCGAGCGCTTCGTCGTCGACGGCGCGCTGATCGGCCGCCCGGTCGCCGAGCTGGAGGCCGCGGTCGACGCCCTGGACGGCGACCTGGAGCTCCGCACCACCCGCGGCCGCAGCGACGCCGTCCCGGCGGAGGCGGTGATCGACGTCGTCCCGGCGCCGGGCACCGAGATGGAACGCGGGACCACCGTGACCGCCACCGTGTCCGACGGGCCGGCGACGGTGCAGGTCCCCGACCTGGTGGGCGGCGACCCGGACGCGGTGCAGGAGACGCTGGAGGGCCTGGACTTCGAGGTCGAGCGGGCCAGCGCGCGCAGCAACGACGTCGAGCCGGGGCAGGTCATGGCGGTGAGCCCCGCGCCCGGCGAGGCCGCGCCCTACGGCAGCACCGTCACCGTGACGGTCTCCCAGGGGCCGGTGCAGGTCGTCGTGCCCGACGTCGTCGGCGAGGACGAGGACGACGCCCGGGCGATGCTGGAGGCGGCCGGGCTGCGGACCAGCGTGACCTCCTTCCTCGGCGACCGCGTGGTGCGGCAGTCCCCGGGGGCCGGGGAACGGGTCGACCCGGGCACCGAGGTCTCCCTGCTCGCCACCTTCGGCTGACCGCGGTTGGCAAGTAGGGAAGGCTGAGCTAACTTAGGAGTGCCTCAGCACACTCTGCCCCCAGCACGACACGACGTCTCGGGAGTCCCGTGTACGCCTGCATCTGTCACGCCGTGACCGAGACCGAGCTCGCCGACGTGATCGCCGGCGGTGCCCGCACCGAGGACGAGGTCGGCGACGCGTGCGCCGCGGGCACCGGCTGCGGCGGCTGCCTGGACCGGATCTGCGACCGGCTGCGCGCGGCGCACCCGCTGCACGGCCTGGAGCTGCCCGCACACGCAGCCTGAGCCCGGGCGTCCGGCCGCGACCCGGCCTGCCGGCCAGGAGCGCTCGCTACCCTCCCCCCGAGCCCGCCCGACCGGGCAGGTCACACGCGGACGACGGAGGAACGACATGCAGGGTGACGCCCGCGTCATCGAGATGCTCAACGAGCAGCTCACCAGCGAGCTCACGGCGATCAACCAGTACTTCCTGCACGCGAAGATGCAGGAGAACTGGGGCTACACGAAGCTGGCGGCGCACACGCGCGCGGAGTCGATCGAGGAGATGACCCACGCGGAGAAGCTCACCGACCGCATCCTCTTCCTCGAGGGCCTGCCGAACTACCAGAAGCTGCTGTCGCTGCGCATCGGCCAGACCATCACCGAGCAGTTCGAGGCCGACATGGCCATCGAGATCGAGGTCGTGGACCGGCTCCGCCCGGCCATCGCCCACTGCGCGGCGGTGGGTGACCACACCAGCAAGCGGCTGTTCGAGGAGATCCTCGCCGACGAGGAGCACCACATCGACTACCTGGAGACCCAGCTGTCGCTGATCGGGAACCTCGGCGAGCCGCTGTACCTCGCCGGCCAGATCGAGCACCCCACCGCCTGAGCGGCGCACCCGTCGACGGCCCCGTCCCCCTTCGGGGGGGCGGGGCCGTCGACGTCGGTGCGGCACACCCGGGACGACGGCCGTTACCCCCGTTGACAGCAACACACAAGCCTTATCTTCTGCTAGTTAGCCGTGTTCACTAGGTCCACCTGAGCCCACGCTGTGCGGCACACCTGCCCGCACGACCGGCTCTCCGCCCGGACGAGGGGAACGCCCGTGCACGCTCGACACCTGCTCCGGACCACCGCGGTCGCCGCTGCCGCCCTGCTGGTCACCGCCGGACTCGGTACGACCGCGGCCTCCGCCGTGCCCGCCGCCCCGGGCCAGGGGGCGCTCGGCTCCTACATCGTGGTGCTCGCGCCGGGCAGCGTCCCCTCCGACGTGGCCGGGCTCGCCGCCGGGATGGGGGGCGACGTCGAGCACGTCTACACCGCCGCGCTCAGCGGCTTCGCCGTCACGCTGCCCCAGCCGCTGGCCGACCGGCTGAGCACCCTGCCCGGGGTGGTCTCGGTCGAGCCCGACGTCGCCGTGCAGACCACGACCACGCAGTCCGGCGCCACCTGGGGCCTGGACCGCACCGACCAGCGCGCACTGCCGCTGTCCAGCAGCTACACCTACACCGCGACCGGCGCCGGGGTGACCGCCTACGTCATCGACACCGGCATCGCGCTCGGCCACACCGACTTCACCGGCCGGGTGCGCAGCGGCGTCGACCAGATCGACGGCGGCACGGCCGACGACTGCAACGGCCACGGCACGCACGTCGCCGGCACCGTCGGCGGCAGCACGTACGGCGTGGCCAAGCAGGTCAGCCTGGTGGCCGTGCGGGTGCTCAACTGCTCCGGCAGCGGCAGCACCTCCGGGGTGATCGCCGGCGTCGACTGGGTCACCGCCGACCACCAGGCCGGCCGGCCCGCGGTCGCCAACATGAGCCTCGGCGGCGGCACCAGCAGCGCCCTGGACACGGCCGTGGCCAACTCCATCCGGGACGGCGTCACCTACGCCGTGGCCGCGGGCAACGGCGACGCCCGGGGCCGTCCGCTGGACGCCTGCACCTCCTCCCCGGCGCGCGTGCCGGCGGCGCTCACCACCGGCGCCACCGACCGCACCGACGCCCCGGCCAGCTTCAGCAACTACGGCAGCTGCGTCGACCTGTTCGCACCCGGCGTCGGCATCACCAGCGACTGGTACACCAGCACCACGGCCACCAACACCATCAGCGGGACGTCGATGGCGACCCCGCACGTGGCCGGCGTCGCGGCGCTCTACCTGCAGGGCAACCCCGGGGCCACCCCGGCGACCGTCAGCGCGGCAATCAAGAGCGGCGCCACGCAGGGCGCCGTGCCGACGACCCGGACGGCGGAGAACGACCTGCTGTTCAGCGCCTACTGAGGCACCCGCCCGACCCGACGGCCCCGTCCCCGGCAGCGCGGGGGCGGGGCCGTCGGCCGTCGGTGACGGGGCGCTCAGCGGCGCAGCAGGTCGCCCAGCACGGTGGCCGCCCGGTCGACGGCGGCGTCGTCGACGTCCAGGTGGGTGACCAACCGGATGCGCCGCGGGCCGACCTGGCCCACCAGCACGCCCTGGGCGCGCGCGGCCTCGGCGACCACCGGGGCGGCGACGTCCTCCAGGACGACCATGTTGGTCTCCACCCGCGACGGGTCCGCGCCGAGCCGCTCGGCCAGGGTGCGTGCCCGGGCGTGGTCGTCGGCGAGCCGGTCGAGGTGGTGGTCCAGGGCGTGCAGCCCGGCGGCGGCCAGCACACCGGCCTGCCGCATGCCGCCGCCCAGCCGCTTGCGCCAGAGCCGGGCCGCGGCGATGCGCTCGGCCCCGGCGACCAGCACCGAGCCGACCGGCGCGCCCAGGCCCTTGGACAGGCACACCGAGGCGGTGTCGGCCAGCCGCCCGTAGGTGGACAGCGGCACCCCGGAGGCGACGGCGGCGTTCCACACCCGGGCGCCGTCCAGGTGCACTGCGACCCCTGCCCCGCGGGACCAGTCCCACAGCTGCTGCAGCTGGTCCAGCGGCTGCACCAGGCCCCCGCCGCGGTTGTGCGTGTTCTCCACCGCGATCGCCGCGGTGGCGGTCAGGTGCCAGTCGCCCCGAGGGCGCACCTGCTCGATCAGCTGCGCGGCGTCCAGCCGGCAGCCGGCGGAGACCACGGTGCGGGTGGACAGGCCGAACACCGCGGCTGCGGCGCCCATCTCGTAGGTGACCACGTGGGCCTCGGCGTCACCGAGCACCTCCTGGCCCGGTTCGCACACCAGCCGCATCCCGATCTGGTTGCCCATGGTGCCCGAGGGCACGAACAGCGCCGCCTCGTGGCCGAACAGGTCGGCGACCCGCTCCTCCAGGGCGTTGACGCAGGCGTCCTCGCCGTAGACGTCGTCCCCGACCTCCGCCTCGGCCATCGCCCGTCGCATGCCGTCGGTCGGCCGGGTGACGGTGTCGCTGCGCAGGTCGACCAGGGAGTACGTCATTCCGCCGTGCCTTCCGGCCCCGGCTGCCGGGGCCCGCTCAGGCCCCGTCCAGAGGCTCGTCCCGAGCGTGCGAGGGATGAGGGGGACGGGGTCCTTCGGATGTGGTGCGGGGCAGCGGGTCCTCAGCCCCGGAGCATCTCGGCGACGAGGAAGGCCAGCTCCAGACTCTGCCCGGTGTTGAGCCGCGGGTCGCAGGCCGTCTCGTACCGGCCGGCCAGGTCGTCGTCGCTGATCTCCTGGGCACCGCCGAGGCACTCGGTGACGTCCTCACCGGTGAGCTCGACGTGGATGCCGCCTGGCCAGGTGCCCAGCCCGCGGTGCACGTCGAAGAACCCGAGCACCTCGTCGACGACGCGGTCGAAGTGCCGCGTCTTGTAGCCGCTGGGCGACTCGTGGGTGTTGCCGTGCATCGGGTCGCACTGCCACACGACCTGGTGCCCGCTGGCGGTGACCTTCTCCACGATCGCCGGCAGCACGTCGCGGATCCTGCCGTTGCCCATCCGGCTGATCAGGGTCAGCTTGCCCGGCAGGCCCTCGGGGTCCAGCCGCTCGACCAGCTCGGTGGCCTGCTCCGGCGTCGTCGTGGGGCCGATCTTGACCCCCACCGGGTTGGCCAGCCTGGAGGCGAACTCGATGTGCGCGCCGTCCATCTGCCGGGTGCGCTCCCCGACCCAGACGAAGTGCGCGCTGAGCGCGTAGGGCCGGCCGTCGTGCACCCGCATCAGCGCGCGCTCGTAGTCCAGGATCAGCGCCTCGTGGCTGTTGTAGAGCTCCACGCTGCGCAGCGCGGCGTCGTCCACGCCGCAGGCCTTCATGAAGCCCAGCGCCCGGTCGATCTCGCGGGCGATGACCTCGTAGCGGACACCGGCCGGCGAGGTGGCCACGAAGTCGCGGTTCCAGTCGTGCACGGCGTGCAGGTCGGCCAGCCCGCCGCGGGCGTAGGCCCGGATCATGTTCATCGCGGCGGCGGAGTTGGCGTAGGCGCGCACCAGCCGGCCGGGGTCGGGGATCCGCTCCTCCAGCACCGGGTTCAGCGAGTTGACCATGTCGCCCCGGTAGGACGGCAGGCCCAGGGCGTCGATGTTCGAGCTGCGCGGCTTGGCGTACTGGCCGGCGACCCGGCCGACCTTGATCACCGGCACGCTGGCGCCGTAGGTGAGCACCACGGCCATCTGCAGCAGCGTGCGGGTGGTGGCCTGCAGGTGCGGCTCGGTGTTCAGGTCGAACGTCTCGGCGCAGTCGCCGCCCTGCAGCAGGAACGCCCGGCCCGCGGCGACGTCGGCCAGCTGGGCCCGCAGGGTGTCCACCTCCGCCGGGGCGACGATCGGCGGCACGGTGGACAGCGTGGACAGCACCGCGTCCAGCGCGCCACGGTCGGGCCACTCCGGCTGCTGGGCGGCAGGCAGGTCACGCCACCGGTCGAGTCCGGGGAGCAGCTCGGCAGGCTCGGTCAGGCTCACCCCCCGAGAGTACGGCGGCCCGGACACGGGGCGGCCGAGGCCCTGCCCCTGCCGCCGCCGCGGCCACGGACGCCATGGGGCCGGAGTGACGGGTGGGGCGACGGTGCTCGTGGGGGCCGATCTCAGGTCAGCTCTGCCGCGCAGCGGCCGAAGACTCCTGTGGTGTGCAAGTGCCACACCACGAAGGGGGACCACCGTGCGTTGGGGAATCAGGCAGAAGGTCGTCGCGGCGACGGTGGCGAGCGTCGCGCTGACGGCGTCGGCCGGCGTCGCGGTGAGCGTCTGGCAGAGCGACCGGCTCAACGACCAGACGCGGGAGAACGTGCGCGCCCTGGTCGACGAGGACCTCAGCCGCACCGCCACCGGCGTCTACGACGTGGTCTCCACGCAGGGCGCCTCGACCGCCGTCACCCTGGACCAGGGCATCGCGGTCGCGTCCTACGTGCTCGGGCAGGCCGGCGGGATGAGCGTGGCTCCGCCGCGCGGTCCCACGGTGGCATGGGACGCCAAGAACCAGTTCACCTCCGAGGTGACCCCGGTGACGTTGCCCCAGGTGCTCGTCGGCGGCCGCTGGATCGGCAAGAACGCCGACGTCGCGGTGCCCACGCCGGTGGTGGACCAGGTCCAGCAGCTGGTCGGCGGCACCGCGACGGTCTTCCAGCGGGTCAACGAAGCCGGGGACATGCTGCGGGTGGCCACCAACGTGGTCGCGGCCAGCGGTTCCCGCGCCATCGGCACCTTCATCCCGCACGTCAACGCCGACGGCTCACCCAACGCGGTGGTCTCCACCGTGCTCGGCGGCACCACCTACAAGGGCAACGCCTTCGTCGTCGACTCCTGGTACGTGTCGGCCTACACCCCGCTGCGGGACGCCGCGGGCACGGTGATCGGCATGCTCTACGCCGGGGTGAAGCAGGAGAACCTGCCGGCACTGCGGGAGAGCCTGCTGCAGACCTCGGTCGGTGAGAACGGCTCGGTGTCGGTCTTCGGCGGCGCCGGCACCCGCCGCGGGACGGCCCTGATCGGCACCGAGGTCGTGCCGGAGGGCGAGTCGGCCCTGGAGGCCACCGATGCCGACGGCACCCGGTGGGTGGAGCAGGTCGTCGACGCCGCCGTGGACCTGCAGCCCGGCGAGCAGGCGACCGTGCGGTACACCGACGCCGAGACCGGCGGGCACACCGTGAAGGTCACCTACTACGCGCCGTGGGACTGGGTGATCGCGGTCGACGCGCAGGACAGCGACTTCGCCGCCCCGGTCGAGGCGCTGTCGGCCGGCCAGCGCTCGCTGATCACCGCCCTGGTCGTCTCGGCGGTCGTGCTGCTGGCCCTGGGCCTCCTCGGCGCCTGGCTGCTCGGCATCGGGCTGACCCGCCCGCTGGAGCGGCTGCGCCGGCGGATGGCCGAGATCGCCGACGGCGAGGGCGACCTCACCCAGCGCATGGACGACTCCCGCGCCGACGAGTTCGGCGACCTGGCCGGCACCTTCAACCGGTTCGTGGACAAGGTCGCCGGCACGGTGCGCGACATCGGCAGCTGCGCCCAGGGCCTCGCCGCCTCGGCAGCCGGCGTCACCGCGATCGCCGAGGACCTGCGCGAGCGGGCCGGGCAGAGCCGGGACCGGGCGATCGGCGCGCAGCGCGCGGCGGCGGACATCAGCAGCGGTGTCAGCTCCGCAGCCGCCGGTGCCCAGCAGATGGGCGCCTCCATCCACGAGATCTCCCGCAGCGCCAGCGACGCCGCCCGGGTCGGCCAGCAGGGGGCCGAGCTCGCCGAGCGGACCCAGGGCACCATCGCCGCCCTCGGCGCCCGGTCGGCGGAGATCGGCGACGTCATCCGGGTGATCGCCGGCGTCGCCGAGCAGACCAACCTGCTGGCGCTGAACGCGACCATCGAGGCCGCCCGCGCCGGCGACGCCGGCAAGGGCTTCGCCGTGGTCGCCAACGAGGTCAAGGAGCTGGCCCAGCAGGCAGCCCGGGCCAGCGAGGAGATCGCCGAGCGGGTGCAGGGCATCCAGGAGCAGACCGGTGCGGCGGTCAGCGCGATGGAGCAGATCAGCGAGGTGGTCCGGGACATCAACGGCCACCAGATCACCATCGCCGGCGCCGTGGAGGAGCAGACCGCGACCACGGCCGAGCTCACCCGCAACATCACCTCGGTCGCCGACGGGGCCACCGCCGTCAACGGCACGCTGACCGACGTCAGTGCCGACGCCGAGCGCAGCGCCCAGGACGTCGGCCGTGCCCGCGCCGCCGCCGGCGAGCTGGACCACCTGTCCGGCGAGCTGACCCGGCTGCTCGGCGTCTTCTCGGTCTAGCGTCCGTCCCCGCTGCTCCCCGTCACGGCCTGCCCGTGGTGGGGAGCAGCGGGTGCTGCCTCAGCCGCGGGCGGCCTCGACCGCGCGCCAGACGGCCAGGCCGTGCCGGGCGTCGACCAGGGCGTCGTGGGCGTCGGGCGACTTGGGCGGCAGCGGTGGGGAACCGGCGTCCTCCCAGTGCTGCTTCAGCTCGCGGGTGAATCGGGGCACGCTGCGGGGCAGCGCGGTCATCGCCCCCCAGAGCTGGCACAGCGCGACGTGGTCGTAGGCGGCGATCCACGCCCACATCTGCACCTCCTCCCCGGGTGCGGTGAGGAAGGAGAGCAGGTCGTCGCGGATCCGCTCGCGCGTGCGCCATGCCCGGTCCGCCGGTGGGGGCAGCTTGTCCAGCACGTTGCGGCGCACCCACGGGATCGCCCGGTCCGGGTCGAACTGGGTGGAGACGGCGTAGAACTCCCGCCCCGTCTCGTCGACGACGCCGATCGACACCAGGTCGATGGTCGTGCCGTCCTCGATGAACTCGGTGTCGTAGAAGTAGCGCCGCACGTCGATCACCGTAGGTGCTGCCGTGGCACCCAGCCCGCCGGACGACCGGCGGGCCGGGTGGGGGCCCGGCCGGCCGGGGTCAGCCGGCGAGGGTGGTGGGCACCCGGTCGGCCGACTCGCGGGCCGGCGGGCGCATCTGCGCGACCGCCTCGACGGCCGTGTTGCCGGTGGCGTCCATCGCGGCCTTGACCTTGGCGCCGTACAGGTCCACGTACTCCTGGCCGGACAGCGTCATGATCTCGTACATGATCTCGTCGGTGATCGACCGCTCCACGAAGCGGTCACCGGACAGGCCCGCGTAGCGGGAGAAGTCCAGGGGCTTGCCGATGCGCACCTCGACCTTGTGGATGCGCGGCAGCCGCTTGCCCAGCGGCTGCACCTTCTCGGTGTGCACCATGGCCACCGGGATGACCGGGACGCCGCTCTCCAGCGCCATCCGCGCCACCCCGGTCTTGCCGCGGTAGAGCCGTGCGTCCGGCGACCGGGTGCCCTCGGGGTAGATGCCCAGCAGGCTGCCCGCCGACAGGATCCGGGTGCCGGTGCTGAGCGCGTTCTCGGCCGCGGAGGCGCTGGTGCGGTCGATGGGCACCTGGCCGGTGCCGGAGAAGAAGAGCCGCTGCAGCCACCCCTTGACCCCGGAGCCGCGGAAGTACTCCGCCTTGGCCAGGAAGATGACCCGCCGCCGCACCATCAGCGGCAGGAAGATCCAGTCGGCGGCGGAGAGGTGGTTGCTGGCCAGCACGGCCCCACCACGCGTCGGGATGTTCTCGAGCCCGTGCACCTCAGGACGGCAGGTGACACGGACGAGCGGACCGAGCAGGACGAACTTGACCAACCAGTAGAGCAACACGCCTCCCTCAGCGACTGACAGACTAGGGAACCTCGGGGCCGGAGGATAATCGGGCTCCCGACCACGTCCGCCCGGTCCAGCACCGGCCCCGCGAGGAGCGCTCCGTGCACCAGCCCGCCACCACCCCCGGCCCGTCCACGTGAGCTCACCCCGCCGGGCCCGGGGACGCCGGGACAACGGCCTGGACGCCGCCCTGTGGTCTCCGCTGCGCGACGTCGACCCGCGGGTCGGCGAGCACCTGCTCGACGTGCTGCGCGAGGAGGGCATCGCCGCCTACCTCGACCCGTCGGCGCACGTCGACGAGTACACCCGCACCGTGTTCCTGCCCAGCCCGCCCTCGGACCGGCTGTTCGTCGACCGGTCGCAGCGCTCGCTCGCCCGGCAGGTGGTGGAGCAGCACGCCGACGACCACGCCGACGCCCCCACAGCACCGCCGGCGCCGGCCCTGGACGCCGGGCTGGACCACGAGGCGGAGTGGGCGCGGATCGTCGCCGGCTACGAGGCCGAGCACGGGCGCACCCCGGTCGAGCACGGCGAGCCCGACGTGGCCCGCGGCGAGCCGGCCGCCGACGCGGTGGGGTCCCCGCCCCGCCCGGCCGCCCCGGCCCACCGCGAACCCGCGCGCGAGCCGGCCCGCGACGCCGCCGAGGAGCTGCGCCCGCTGGAGTGGGCCGCGCCGCCGGAGGAGCACTTCGAGCCGCCGCCCCCGCCCCCGCTGTCGGCCCCGGCGCCCGCCTCGCTGTACGCCTGCCTGCTCATCGCCCTGGGCGTGCTGCTCGTCTTCGCGCCGGGCCTGCTCCGGGTGTCCGGCGACGCCGGGATCCTGCTCGGCGTCCTGGCGCTGGTCGGTGGCGTGACCGTGCTGGTGTCCCGGATGCGCGACCGCGACGAGGACGACGACGACGGCGCCGTCGTCTGACCCCCACCCTCGCCGGCCGGGCCGGCGCCCGCGCGCTGCCCGCTGATCGAGGTCGGTGCCCGCTCCGCAGCACGGGCGAGCTCGGAGGGGACGGGCGTCGCGGGTGGTGGCCTCGGTGGTCGCCTGGGGCCGTTGGTGACGGTCCGAGCGCGGGGCGCGACCATGTGCACATGCGCCACACCACCGTCACCCTGACCGGTCACCTGATGGACACCGGGATGCTCGCCCGGGTCCTGGACGACACCCTCGAGTACGGCGGCGACTACCGCATCGCCTCGCTGGACCTCGGCCGCGAGCACGGCGACGAGTCCCGCGCCCTGATCGAGGTCAGCGCGGACGACCCCGAGCTGCTCGACCGGATCCTCATGCGCCTGCAGGTGCACGGGGCCAACCCGGTCGACCCCGGCACCGCCACCACGCGCCCCGCGCCCCGCGACGGTGTGTTCCCCGACGACTTCTACTCCACCACCAACCTGGACACCTTCGTCCGGCTGGAACGGGAGTGGCTGCGGGTGCAGCAGCCGGAGATGGACTGCGGGCTGGTCGTGACCGACGGCGCGGTGCGCACCGTGCCGGTCAGCGACGTGCGCGCCGGCCAGGCCGTCGTCTGCGGCGCCCACGGGGTGCGGGTCGAGCTGCCCCCGCAGCCGGCGCGCGGGGAGGAGGACGAGTTCGGCTTCATGAACTCGGCGGTGTCGAGCGAGAAGCCGCAGGCGCTGCTGGTGCGCCAGATCGCCGAGCGGATGCGCGAGGTGAAGGCGGCCGGTGGCCGGGTGCTGTGGGTCGGCGGCCCCGCCGTGGTGCACACCGGGGCGTCCCCGGCGATGGTCCGGCTGGTGCGGGCCGGCTACGTCGACGTGCTGTTCGCCGGCAACGCCCTGGCCACGCACGACATCGAGTCCTCGCTGTACGGCACGTCGCTGGGCGTCGACCTGGCCAAGGGCTCCGGCGTGCCGCACGGGCACGAGCACCACATCCGGGCGATCAACACCATCCGGTCGGCGGGGTCGATCGCCGCCGCGGTGGAGTCCGGCGTCCTCACCGGCGGCGTCATGCACGCGATGGTGCAGGCACGGAAGCCGTTCGTGCTGGTCGGGTCGGTGCGCGACGACGGACCGCTGCCCGACGTGATCACCGACGTCATCGACGGTCAGCGCGCGATGCGCGCCGAGCTGCACGACGTCGGGTTCGCGATCATGGTGGCCACGATGCTGCACTCGATCGCCACCGGGAACCTGCTGCCGGCGTCCATCCCGCTGGTGTGCGTGGACATCAACCCGGCCACGGTGACCAAGCTGGCCGACCGGGGCAGCGCCCAGGCGATGGGCATCGTCACCGACATCGGCCTGTTCCTCGAGCAGCTGGCCCGCGAGCTCGCCCCGGAGTGAGCCGCCCCGGCCTCAGACCGGGTCGACGCCGGACCGCCCCTCCGGGGCCCAGCCGGTGCGCGCCAGCGGAGCCGGGGAGGGCAGTCCCCGCTCCGCCTCGGCCCGGCGCACCAGGTCGGCGGCACCGACCAGCCCGGCCTGGGCACCGAGCTGGGCGGCGACGACGGTGGGCCCGGGCCGGAAGCCACGGCCGGGCAGGGCCCGCTCCAGCCGGGCCCGGGCAGGGCCGAGGACCATCTCGCCGAGCACGCTCACGCCGCCGCCGATGACCACCACCGACGGGTCGAGCACCGCGGCCAGGTCGGCGATCCCCTGCCCCAGCCAGGAACCGACGTCGCCGAGCAGCTCCAGCGCCAGCGGGTCGCCCTCGGCGGCGGCCTGGGCCACGTGCTCGCCGGTCAGCCGGTCGGCGTCGCCACCGACCCGGTCCAGCAGGAGCATCGCGGCCGCCGGTGAGGAGCGGGCGACCTCGCGGGCGGTCTGCCCCAGGGCGGTGCCGCTGGCGTACTGCTCCCAGCAGCCGCGGTTGCCGCAGGCGCACAGCCGCCCACCGGGCACCACGCGCATGTGGCCCCACTCGCCGGCCACCCCGTGGGCACCGCGCTGGAGCCGTCCGTCCATCACGATGCCGCCGCCGATGCCGGTGCCGAGGGTGATCATGAGCGCCAGGTCGGCCCCGCGGGCGGCGCCGTAGCGGTACTCCGCCCAGGCCGCGGCGTCCGCGTCGTTGCCCACCCAGACCGGGCGCTGCAGCCGGTCGCGCAGGTCCTGGCGCAGGGTCTGGTTGCGCCAGGCCAGGTGCGGGCTGAACAGCACCGTGTCCCCGGTGCGGTCGAACCAGCCGGCCGCGCCGATGCCGACGCCGACCAGCGGGCCGCCGTGCCGCTCGGCCAGCTCGTCCACGACGGAGACGATGGCGTTCTCGATGGCGCTGACGCTCGTGCCCGGGGTCGCCCGCCGGGCGGTGTCGGTGATCGTGCCGTCCGGCGCCACGACCCCGCCCCCGACCTTGGTGCCGCCGATGTCGATGCCCAGCGCCGGCAGCGACGTCGCGCCGGCGCCCTGCGGCTCCGGGGGGCCGGCAGCGGCGCTCACGCCACCTCGATGCGCTGCACCGTGGTCGGGCGCGGCTCGCGGGCTGCCGGCCCACCGGCGCCGGGAGCGGCCGGCGGGTGCGCGTCCGTGGGCCCGGCCGCCGGGTCCGTCACCGGCCCGGGCCCGTCCGCCGGCCGGCCGGGCGGGTCGGCCAGCGCGCGCAGGGCGGCTGCTGCCGCGGTCAGGGCGTCGGCCAGCGCGTCGGTGACCTCGGGGCGCTCACCGCGCAGCACCGCGAGCACGGCGCACACCGGGCAGCCGCGGCACGAGTCCGTGTGCGGCGGCCCCGCGGGCGCACCGGTCGCAGCCTGACGCGCGTCGCACCCGGCCTGCCCGGTCGGGGGCGAGGTCGAGGCTCCTGCCGCGCTCGTCGCGGTGGCCCCCTCCGCCGGGGTCCCGGTGCCCGCGGCGCGTGCCCCGGCCGCCGTCCCGGTGGCGACCGCGTCGGCGGCGGCCTGGGCGACGGCCGGCAGCGCGGCCAGCCACCCGTTCATGCCGGTGCCGAGCTGCCGCCAGGACTCGGCCCAGTCGGGGGGTGCGGCGCTCATGCGGGCGTCCCTTCACGTCTCAGCAGTCCGGCGGGCCACAGCTCGGCGTCCGGGTGGAACAGCACCTCCAGGGTGGCGGCCGGGGTGCCCGGCTCGACCAGCCGGCCGCCGGCGACGACGCAGCGGCGCAGCAGCGAGTCCAGCGGGAACGACCGCCGGCGGCCGCCCACGTCGACCACGAGGTCGTCGGCCCAGCGGGTCAGCTCCACCTCGCCGCGCGCGGCGTGCGGCAGCGCGAGTGCCAGCTGCCACCCGCCGTCCACCCGCACCGGGACCGGCCGGACGGCGTCCGGCGCCTCGGTGGGCGGGAGTGCGGCGTCCAGCGCGCGCAGACCGGCCAGGTCGACCGGCGCGTGCGGCGCCTCGGCCACCCGGTGGACGGGCACCCCGATGCCGCCTGCCCCGCGCAGCACGTCCTCCTGCTGGGCAGCGCGGGCGGCCCACCACTCCCCCGGGCCGGCCGGCAGCACCCGGTTGACCGTCACCGAGGCCAGCCGCTGACCGCCGAGGGCGAGGTCGGTCGCCGCGGAGGTCACCTCGGCCAGTGCCGCGTGCTCCGGCCGCAGCACCACGTGCACCGACGTCCGCGCGGGGTCGTCGAGGGTGAGGCCGTCCAGCAGCCGCTCGACCACCGGCAGCGCGGCCAGCACGTCGTCGACCGGCCCGCGGCGCGCGGCGCCGGCCCGGACGGCGGCCGAGCGCACCGCGCCCAGGACCCGCACCCGGGTGGGCGCGACCTGGGCCAGCCACCAGCGCAGCGACGCCGGCAGCGCCAGCAAGGTGAGGGCCTGCGGCAGCGGGCCGGCGTCCACGACCAGCACGTCGGTGGTGTCCCGGGCGGCGGCGACGGCCGCGAGCAGGGCCAGCTCGCCGGACCCCGGCGGTGCCACCACCGAGCTGGACGGCGGCACCGCGAACCCGGGCAGCCAGCCGGCCAGGGTCTGCGCCAGCGGACCCCACAGGTCCTCGAACGCCTGCTGACCCGACACCGGGGTCACCGACAGGCCCTCGCCGAGGGCTGCCGGGACGGGCCGGCCGGCGGTGACGAACCGGACGGTGGCGCCGCCGGCACGCAGCTGCTGGGCGGTGGCGAGCGCGACGGTGCTGGCCCCGGAGCCGCCGGGACCGGTGAGGAGGACGGTGCGCACGCCCGCCTCAGGCCTCGACGCGCTTCTTGAGCTCCTTGAGCGCGGTGTCCAGGATGACCTTCTCCGCCTTGCGCTTGATCATCCCCAGCATCGGGATGGAGAGGTCGATGGTGATCGTGTACGTCACCTCGGTGCTGCCGCCGCGCTCGACGAGGGTGTAGGAGCCCTCCTGCCGCTTCTGCATCTGGCCACGCACCAGGGTCCAGGACACGGAGCGGTCGCCGTCCCAGGTGTAGTCGAGCACGTAGTCGTCCTTGACCGCACCGGCGTCCAGCACGAAGTGCACCTGGGCGGCGCGCCCGTCCGGGCCGGCCTCGAGCACCTCGACGACCTTCGCGGCGGAGACCCACTGCGGGTAGGCGGGGAAGTCGGAGATCACGGCCATCACCTGGGACGCCGGGGCGTCCACGACGATCGACTGGGTGGACTGGTCGGCCATGGCCGCAGGGTAGTCGGTGTCCGGTCGGGGACCGGAGGTCCGGGGAGCGCGGGCACCTCCTCCGGGGGGCTGCGGGCCCCCCGGACGTCATCGTGACGAGGGGCCTACTGCTGAGTAGCACGAACCACTAGATTGGGGCGCTACCGAATGCCCGGGCCGCTGACCGCGAGGCGACGATGCCTCCGGCGGCAGCGGGTGAGAGAGGACCGGCGTGCGCGAGCTCAGCGTTCCCCCCACGGCCACCGTGGGGCCCGACGATGCCCTTCCCGACATGGTGACGGCCAATGCCACCGAGCACCCCGACAAGGTCGGCCTGCGCATCCAGCGCTCCGGCCGCTGGGAGGACGTGACGTACGCCGAGTTCGGCGCCCAGGTGCGCGCGGTCGCCAAGGGCCTCGTCGCCGGCGGCGTCCAGGCCGGCGACCGGGTCTGCCTGCTGGCGAAGACCCGCTACGAGTGGACGGTGTGCGACTTCGCCATCTGGACCGCCGGCGCCGTCGTCGTCCCGGTGTACGAGACCTCCAGTGCCGACCAGGTGGCCTGGATCCTGTCCGACTCCGGAGCCCGGGCGATCATCGTGGAGACCCCCGAGCACGCGGCGATGGTCGAGTCGCTGCGCGAGGGCGTCCCGGAGCTGGGCTCGGTCTGGACGCTGGACCAGGACGCCGTGGGCACGCTGTCCGTCGCCGGCGCCGACGTGCCCGACAGCGAGCTCGCCGCCCGCCGGGCCACCCTGCACGCGGACACCCTGGCGACGCTGATCTACACCAGCGGCACCACCGGCCGGCCCAAGGGCTGCGAGCTGACCCACGGCAACTTCCTGCTGGAGATCGACAACGGCATCACCCTGCTCGACCGCTTTATGAACAAGCAGGGCTCGCTGCTGCTGTTCATCCCGCTGGCGCACGTGCTGGCCCGGGTGCTGCAGGTCGGGGCGATCCGCACCCGCACGGTCATCGGGCACACGCCCGACGTGTCGAACCTGCTCGAGGACCTGGCCGCCTTCAAGCCCACCTTCGTGCTGGCCGTGCCCCGCGTCTTCGAGAAGGTCTACAACGGCGCCAAGCAGAAGGCCGACGATGGCGGCAAGGGGAAGATCTTCGACAAGGCCGCCGCGGTCGCCATCGCCTGGTCGCGCGCCCAGGACACCGGTGGCGCCGGCCTCGGCCTGAAGCTGCAGCACGCGCTGTTCGACCGGCTCGTCTACAGCAAGCTGCGCCAGGCCCTGGGCGGCCGGTGCGAGGGCGCCATCTCCGGCGGCGCACCGCTGGGCGAGCGACTCGGGCACTTCTTCCGGGGAGTCGGGGTCACGGTCTTCGAGGGCTACGGCTTGACCGAGACCACCGCGGCGGCGGCGGTCAACTACGAGGCCGCGCTGCGCATCGGCACCGTCGGGCGCCCGCTGCCGGGCGTCTCCGCCGCCATCGCCGAGGACGGCGAGGTGCTGCTGCGCGGCGGCATCGTCATGCGCGGCTACTGGAAGAACGAGCAGGCCACCGCCGAGGCGATCGACGGCGACGGCTGGTTCCACACCGGTGACATCGGTGAGCTGGACAGCGAGGGCTTCCTGAAGATCACCGGGCGCAAGAAGGAGATCCTGGTGACGGCGGGTGGCAAGAACGTCGCCCCGGCCGTGCTGGAGGACCGCCTCCGTGCCCACAAGCTGGTCAGCCAGTGCATCGTCGTGGGCGACCAGCGCCCCTTCATCGGCGCCCTGGTCACCCTGGACGTGGAGGCCCTGCCCGCCTGGCTCAAGAGCCAGGACCGGCCGGACAGCACGACGCCCGA
Source organism: Goekera deserti (assembly GCF_010685995.1). GTDB lineage: Bacteria > Actinomycetota > Actinomycetes > Mycobacteriales > Geodermatophilaceae > Goekera > Goekera deserti. The sequence goes on from NZ_JAAGWK010000009.1 coordinate 257,678, forward strand.
CCAGTTGCGCGAGGACCCTGTCCTGCTCGCCGAGATCCAGAGCGCGGTCACCGAGGCCAACAAGGCGGTCAGCCAGGCCGAGGCGATCAAGAAGTTCCGGGTGCTGGGAGTGGACTTCACCGAGGCCAACGGCACCCTGACACCGAGCCTCAAGCTCAAGCGCCAGGTGGTCATGAAGGAGTACGCCGACGAGGTGGAGCACCTCTACGCGCGCTGACGACCCACCGGCCGCACGCGGACGGCGGAGGGGCCGGGGCTCACGCCCCGGCCCCTCCGCCGTCCAGCACCTGGTCGAAGGTCGCGCTGATCCTCGACCAGGACCAGCGCCGTTCCACCCACTGCCGGCCGGCCGCGCCCATCGCGCGCGCCCGCGCCGGGTCGGCCAGCAGGTCACCGAGCACCCGCGCCAGGCCGGTCGCCGACCGGGGGTCGACCACATGACCGGTCACGCCCTCCTGCACGGTCTCCGGTGCCCCGCCGGACGTGCCGGCCAGCACCGGCAGCCCGCAGGCGGCTGCCTCCAGGTACACCATGCCGAGACCCTCGACGTCCAGGCCACCTCGCCGGGTGCGGCACGGCATGGCGAACACGTCGCCGGCCGCGTAGTGCGCCGGCAGCTGGTCCGCTGGCACCCCGCCGGTGAACACCACCGAACCCGCCAGGCCCGCGGACCGCACCGCCCGGCGCAGCGGGCGCTCGGCGGGACCGCTGCCGACCAGCAGCAACCGGGCGTCCGGGTGCCGGGCCAGCACGCGGGGCCAGGCCGCCACCAACAGGTCCTGGCCCTTGCGGGGCACCAGCCGGGACACGCAGACCACCACCGGGGCGTCTCCCAGCGCGTACCGGGCGCGGACGGCGGCGCCGTCGGCGTCCGGGGTGAAGGCGGCGACGTCGACGCCCGGGGACAGCTGGGTGAGCTCGGTGCACCCGGCCAGCGCGGGGGCCAGCCGGCCGTGGGTGTACTCGCTGATGTAGGTGACCACGTCCAGCCCGGAGGCGATCCGACGCATCGCGGCGCGCGCACCGGGCAGCGCCACCCAGCCGGTCTCGTGCCCGTGCGTGGCGCCCACGAGGTGCCGGACGCCGGCCTCGCGCAGCGCCGGCGCCATCCAGCCGAGCGGGGCCGCGGCACCGAACAGCACCCGGTCGCACCCGTGGGCGCGCACCAGCCCGGTCGCCGCGCGGACGGCGCCCCGGGTGGGCAGCAGCATGCCGGTGGGCGCGCGCACCACGGGGTAGGGCAGCCCGGCGTCGTGGGCGGCCGCGCCCGGGTGGTCGGAGGCCAGCACGACCAGCGAGTCCGGCGGGCGGGTGGCCAGCAGCGCCGCGACGAAGGTCTGGATGCCGCCCTGCCGCGGCGGGAAGTCGTTGGTGACGACCAGGGTGGACCGGCTCATCCCTGCCGGTCCCGCTGCCAGTCCCGGGCGAAGGCGATCCGCTGGGCCGAGGTCGGGTGCGAGCCGAAGAACCACTGCCAGGCGGCCGGCGGGTCCAGGTCGGCGAGGTTGGCCGTCGCGAGCTGACGCTGCAGGCCGATGAACGCATCCGGGTCCCGGGTGAGGTCCAGCGCGTGCAGGTCGGCGCGCGCCTCCACCTGCCGGGACACCCCGTTCTGCACCGGGGTGGACACCAGCGTGGCGGCGGCGACCAGGAACAGCAGCAGCGGCACCACCCGGGGGTCCCCCGGACCGTCGGCCCCCACCCGGCGCAGCAGCGGCGTCCAGGACAGCAGCCAGCCCAGCCCCGCCATGGCCGCCGCGGCACCCAGGGCGCCCTCGGCGGTGCCGGTCAGCACGTCGTCGGCGGCCACGTGGCCGAGCTCGTGCGCGACCACCGACTCGACCTCGGCGACGGAGACCTGCTCCAGCAGGGTGTCGTAGACCACGATCCGGCGGGTGGAGCCGAAGCCGGACACGTAGGCGTTCAGCGCCGTCGTGCGGCGGGAGGCGTCGGCGACGAGCACGTCCTGCACCGGCGTCCCGCTCTCCTCCGCCAGCTCCAGCAGGTCGGTGCGCAGCTGCCCGGCCGGCATGGAGGTGAAGTCGTTGAACGCGGGTTCGACCAGCACCGGGTAGAGGAAGGAGCCCACCACCACGAGCCCGGCGGCACCCGCGCCGGCCCAGGCCCACCACGTGCGCGGGGCCCGCCGCACCAGCGCCACCAGCGCCACCAGCGCCAGGGCCGTCACGACGGCGGTGATGGCGGTGGAGGTGGCCACGTCCCGGAGCCAGAGCCCCCAGGAGCGGGTGGACAACCCGTAGCGGCGCCGCACCACCTCGGCCCACACGCCGACCGGCAACGTGGCCAGCCGGCCCAGGACGACCACGGCGACCGTGCCGAGCAGCACCTGCCACACCCAGCCGCCGCGCGGTGCCGCGCCGGTGGGGTCAGAGGTGCGGGCGGGGGCCACGGCGCGCACCAGGCGGCCACCGAGCCGGGTCAGCCCCAGCAGGGCCGAGACCGCCAGCCCCAGCAGCAGCGAGACCAGGGACGCCGGCCGGATCGCGGCGGCGAAGTCGTCGCCCCGCTGGATCTGCGCGGCGGAGAAGTCGGCGGCCGCGTCGACCGGCGTGGCGCCGCCGGCCGGGACCGGGAGCAGCTGCCCGGGGGTGGTGAGCAGCAGGACCGCCGCCAGCGCGGCCCCGAGGACCAGCGCCACGAGCAGCGCAACACGGCGGGCGCTCACGGGCACCGATCCTAGGAGACGGACCCCGCTGCCCCCAGCACTCGCAAGCTCGCACGGGGTCCCTGCAGCGGGGCCGAGCACGTGGGGCCCGTGCCGGTGGAGCCGGTCGTGCTGGAGGGACCGAGGTCAGCCGATCAGCCGCCGGGCACCGACGTAGCCGCCCATGTCGACGCTGCCGATCTGCACCGGCGACCCGAACGTGGGCGCGTGCACCATCTTCCCGTTGCCCACGTAGATGCCGACGTGGCTGACCGGGCTGTAGAAGAACACCAGGTCGCCCGGCTGCAGGGCCGCGCGGGACACCGCCGTGCCCATCGTGGACTGCATCCGGCTGGAGTGCGGCACAGAGATGCCGGCGGCGGCGTAGGCGTACAGCACCAGCCCGGAGCAGTCGAAGCTGCTGGGCCCCTCGGCGCCCCACACGTACGGGTCGCCGCGCTGGGCCAGGGCCGTGTCGAGGACCGCCTGCAGGTCGCCGCCGGCCACGACCGTGTCCCCGCTCGCCGCGTCGTCCCGCGGGGCCTCGGCGCCGGCGGACCCGGTGTCCTCGGCGGCGTCGTCCCGATCGTCCTCTCCGTCGCTCCCCTCGCCGGCGGGGCGGGCGACGACGACGTCCGGCGCCTCGAGCTGCTGACCGGCCACCCGGCGCGCCACCTCGGCCTGCTCGGCGGCCGACAGCGCCAGGAAGTCCGCCTGGTACCCGGTGATCCGGGACTGCAGGGCGTCGCGCTGCCCGGTCACCTGCTGCAGGGTCTGCGCCGCGGCGGCCGCGGCGGCGTCGGCGTCGGCCCGGGTCTGCTCGGCCGCGGTCGCGGCGAGGGCGGCCGCGTCGACGATGTCACTGGTGTGCGCGGCGATGACGTCCAGCGTGCTGACCTGGGCGATGAACTGGTCGGGTGAGTCACTGGTCATCAGGGCGGAGAAGCGGGCCAGGCTGTCGCCGGTGTAGGCGCTGCGGGCCACCTGCCGCAGCTGGCCCTCGACGGCGTCCACCCGGGCCTGCGCGTCGAGTGCGGCCTGGGCGGCCGCGACCGCGGCGGCGTCCTGCTGCTCGAGGGTGACCGTGGCCTCGTTGACCTGCTCGGTGACCACCTCGAGCTCGCGGCTCGCCGCGGCGACGAGTTCGGCGGCCTCCGCGGAGGACGCCGGGGCGGCCGTGGCGCTGCCCGGGAACAGGCCGGCGACGAGCGCGGCACTGGCGGTGAGGACCAGCGTGCTGGTCAGCCGCCGAGCCCGCCGGGCGCGACGGGCGGGGACGGCCGGGGACGGCGACGCGCCCAGACGGAGCCTGGAGAGGAGCTGGGGCGTCGGCACGGTCGGCGTCTCCGTTCCTGCATCGGACCGCCCGCCGGGCGCTGGTGCGTCCCGGGTGCATGGCGGCGTCCGGCCGGTGTCGCTCGACGAGTGACGGACACCCGGTCGGACGACGCTCACGCTAGATCCGGCGGCGACCCGCTCCCACTGCGCGCACTCGCCGGGGCCTCGGGCGAGACCTGCTGAATTCCGCTCGTGTGATTCGTCAACTCACGTGCCGGTCCCGGATCTGGTGACGCGTGTGACCAGGTCCGGACGCATCCTGGTGACGGAGCGGCGGAACCAGTCCGAAGTCTGCCAAGGCCCCGACGGCCCGGCGCTCCACCTCGTCCAGGTCGACGACCGCGCGAGCGCCGTCCGCCGCGGTGTCAATGTGAGCCAGATCACTGTTTGGGTTTACCGACTCCGGAGCGTCGTCACGTGAGTGCAGCGTGTCGAGGCCGTCCGCGGCCCGCCGCCGGAGCGGGACGACCAGGGGGTCGGTGCCCCGCCAGCCGGGCGGCGCCCCCAGCAGCACGGTGACGACGCAGTCGGCGCACCCGTCCCCGCGGACGGTGCAGGTGTCGCAGTCGATGAGCATCGGGGGTCCCCTCGTGGCGGTGGTCCGGACGCCGGCGACGCTAGGAGCGGCCACCGACAATCCCGGGTCGCGGGGCACCCGCCCGGTGCGGCCACGGGACACCGGCGCACGGCTGTCGGACCCCTGACCTACCGTCCCGCCCGTGCCCGCCTCCACCACTCCCCGTCACCAGCAGATCACGATCGACGACGTCGGGACGCCGCTGTCCGAGGTCACGTTCGTGGTCGTCGACCTGGAGACCACCGGCGGCTCACCGAAGGACTGCGCCATCACCGAGATCGGCGCGGTCAAGGTCCGCGGTGGCGTGGTGGTCGGCGAGTTCCAGACCCTGGTCGACCCCGGGCAGGAGATCCCGCCCTACATCAGCGTGCTGACCGGCATCACCTCCACCATGGTGGCCAGCGCGCCCCGCATCGCCGCGGTGCTGCCCGCCTTCCTGGAGTTCGCCCGGGGTGCGGTGCTGGTGGCCCACAACGCCCCGTTCGACCTCGGCTTCCTCAAGGCCGCCTGCGCGGAGTCGGGCCTGCTCTGGCCGGCCTGCGCCTCGGTGGACACCGCGGTGCTCGCCCGCCGGCTGCTCACCCGCGACGAGGTGCCCAACTGCAAGCTGTCCACCCTGGCGCCCTACTTCTCGGCCACCACCTCCCCCACCCACCGCGCCCTGGACGACGCCCGGGCCACCGTCGACGTCCTGCACGGGCTCCTCGAGCGGCTCGGCCCGCTGGGCGTCTCCTGCCTGGAGGAGCTCACCGGGATCAACCGGCAGGTCGACCCGCGCCGCCGGCAGAAGCGGCACCTCGCCGCCGGGGTGCCCGAGGGCCCGGGGGTCTACGTGTTCCGGGGGCCGCGGGACGAGCCGCTGTACGTGGGCACCTCCACCGACCTGCGCACCCGGGTGCGCAGCTACTTCTCCGCCGGGGAGCAGCGCCGCCGGATGACCGAGATGGTGGCGCTCGCCGAGCGCGTCGAGGCGCTGCCCTGCGCCCACGGGCTGGAGGCCGCGGTGCGCGAGCTGCGGCTGATCGCCGAGCACAAGCCGCGGTACAACCGGCGCTCGCGCTTCCCCGAGCGGGCACTGTGGGTCCGGCTGACCAACGAGCACTTCCCCCGCCTGTCGGTCGTGCGGCGGGTCCGGCCCGGAGCCGGGGTCTTCCTGGGCCCGTTCCCGGACCGCCGGGCGGCCGAGGCCGCGGTCGCCGCGGTGCACGAGGCGCTGCCGCTGCGCCAGTGCACCCCGCGGCTCTCGCTCACCGTGCTCGGCTCGGCGTGCGCCCTGGCCGACATGGGCCGCTGCGGGGCGCCGTGCACCGGAGCACAGAGCAAGGAGGAGTACGCGACCGTCGCCGAGGTGTTCCGCGCCGCCGTCGACTCCGACCCGCACGCGCTGGTCGCACCGCTGCTGGCCCGGGTCGACCGGCTGGCCGGCGAGGCCCGCTACGAGGACGCCGCGGTGCTCCGTGACCGGGTGGCGGTGCTGCTGCGCGCGGTGCGCCGGCGCCAGCGCCTGGAGAACCTGGCCCGGGTGCCCGAGATGGCGCTCGCCCGGCCCGACGGCGCCGGCGGCTGGGAGCTGGCGGTGGTGCGCCGCGGCCGGCTGGTGGCCGCCTCGGTCGCTGCCCGCGGCGTCCCGGTGCGGGCCCACCTGGCCGGCCTGCTGGCCACCGCGGAGACCCCCGCGGGTCCGGCCGGCGAGCTGGCGGCCTCGGTCGACGAGACCGAGCTGGTGCTGCGCTGGATGGAGGAGCCCGGCACCCGGCTGGTCGACGTCGAGGGCACGCTCGCCAGCCGGGCTCCGGGCATCGGGCGGCTGGCGGCGTTCCTGGCCCGCGTGGAGGCCGGCCGTGTCTCCACCGACCCCTTCGCCGACGGGCGCTCGCTCGGCACCCGGGCCCGCCCCGAGCGGGTGGCCGGCACCGGCGCGCGGCACCCGGCGTCCGGCCCGACCCGGGGTCGGCGCGCGGCTAGCATCGCCCTGTGATCACCGCCATCGTCATGATCGACGCGGCCACCGACTCGATCGGCGAGGTCGCCGAGACCGTCGCCGGCCTGCCCGGGGTGAGCGAGGTCTACTCCGTCGCCGGCGACGTCGACCTCGTCGCCCTGGTCCGGGTCCGCGAGTTCCCGGAGATCGCCGAGGTCGTGGCCGGCCGGATCAACAAGGTGCCCGGGGTGCTCGACACCGCCACCCACATCGCCTTCCGCACCTACTCCCGCCACGACCTGGAAGCGGCCTTCTCCATCGGCATGGACTGAGGCCCCTCGCCCCCCACCACTCGCACGCTCGCGGCGGGCCCCTGCGCGGGGGCCGACGGGCGTCGTCAGGGGGGCGTCGTCAGTGGGGGGTGTCGCGGGCAGCGCGGCTGACGGCGGTCCAGCGGTCCAGCAGGGCGGAGGCGCGACCGTCGTCCACGGCTGCGCCGGCGCGGGCGAGCCCGGCGCGCAGTGCGTCGTGCAGCCGGGTGGCGTGCGGGTCGGCGGCGGCGAGAGCCGCCGCCGCGTTCAGCAGCACCGCGTCCCGCACCGGGCCACGCTCCCCGGCCACCAGCCGGCGCACCACGTCGGCGTTGGCGGCGGCGTCCCCGCCGCGCAGCGCGTCCAGCCCCGAGGCCGGCAGCCCCAGTGCACCCGGGTCCAGCCGCTCGGCCACGACCTCGCCGTCCCGGACCACCCACACCGAGGACGTGGTGGCGGTGGTCAGCTCGTCCAGCCCGTCGTCGCCCCGGAAGACCAGTGCCCGGCCGCCCCGCCCGGCGAGCACCGCGGCCAGCACCGGGGCCATCCGCGCGTCCGCGCACCCGACGGCGGCCGCGACCGGGCGGGCCGGGTTCGTGAGCGGGCCGAGGAAGTTGAAGACGGTGCGGATGCCCATCTCCCGGCGGGGCACGGCGGTGTGCCGCATGCCCGGGTGGAACACCGGGGCGAAGAAGAAGCCGATGCCCGCCTCCTCCACGCACCGGGACACCCCGGCCGCCGGCAGGTCGATCACCACGCCCAGCGCCTCCAGCACGTCGGCCGCACCGCTGGTCGACGACGCCGCCCGGTTGCCGTGCTTGGCCACCGGCACCCCGGCCGCCGCGGTCACGATCGCGGCCATGGTAGAGATGTTGACGGTGTGCGCGCCGTCCCCACCGGTACCCACGATGTCCACGCAGTCCATCGACAGCGGGACGGGGGTGGCCTGGTCGAGCATCGCCGCGGCCATGCCGGCCACCTCGTCCGGCGACTCCCCCTTCGCGCGCAGGGCGACGGCGAAGGCGGCCACCTGGGCCGGGGTGGCCTCACCGGTCATCACCTCGCGCATCGCCCAGGACGTGTCGGCGGCGGTCAGGTCGTGCCCGTCGAGCAGCCGGGACAGCAGCCGCGGCCACGTGGGCGCAGCGGTGCCCTCGGGCGGGGGCGGGAGGCTCATCGGCGCGGGCAGGTCAGCGCCGCGGGGCCGGCCGGCGCCCGGCGGAGGCCCGGTCACGCAGCAGGCCGGCGACGACCTCGGGGGCGACCAGCGGGTCGACCGGGTGGGCCAGCGTCCCGTCCGCCATCGACCAGTGCGCCAGCCACCGGTCGGCCTGCCGGGCGATGACCACGCAGATCGCCGGGCAGTCGGTGATCTCGTGCTTGAGCTGGCGGCTGATCCCCATGCCGCCGGTCGGCTGGCCCTCGCCGTCCAGCAGGCAGAGGTCGACGCCACCGGCGTCGACGGCGGCCACGACCTCGTCACCGCTGCTGCACTCCACCCAGTGGAGGGGCCCGACGTCCGCGGCCGGCTGCTGGCCGATGGCGGTGCGCAGGGCCGAGCGGACCTCGGCGCGGTGGCTGAAGACCAGCACGGTGGCGGGTCCGGCGACGTCGATCACACCGGCGAGCCTAGTGCCCCGACCGGGTGACACCGGCAGTGCGGCGACCGGGTCACGCACCGGCGCGCCGAGCGGTGTGATCCCTCACCCGGCGCGTTGCGCACCCGAGGTCGTAAGTGACCCCAGACCGTGCACATAATGGCCGCGTGACAACGGCTCCCCCGATGAGCAGCACCTTCGACACGTCCCGGGTGCACTCCCTGACCCGACCGAACATGGTCAGTGTCGGCACGATCGTCTGGCTCTCGAGCGAGCTGATGTTCTTCGCCGGCCTGTTCGCCATGTACTTCACCGCCCGCGCCCGGGTGGAGGGCGAGTGGCCGCCACCCCCCAGCGAGCTCGACGTCCCGTACGCCCTGGTCTTCACGCTGATCCTGGTCGCCTCGTCGGTCACCTGCCAGCTGGGCGTCTTCGCGGCGGAGAACGGCAACGTCTTCGGCCTGCGTCGCTGGTTCGCCATCACGACGATCATGGGGCTCGTCTTCGTGCTCGGCCAGGCCTGGGAGTACCGCACCCTCGTCGTCGAGCACGACACGACGATCGCCAGCTCCACCTTCGGCTCGGTGTTCTTCCTGACCACCGGGTTCCACGCACTGCACGTCATCGGCGGGCTCATCGCCTTCGTCTTCGTGCTCATCCGGTCCACCATGGGCCGTTTCACGCCAGCCCAGGCGACCTCGGCGATCGTGGTCTCCTACTACTGGCACTTCGTCGACGTCGTCTGGGTCGGGCTCTTCGTCACGATCTACCTCATCCAGTAGGGATCCGGTGTCCTCTCCGCACTCGCAGTCCGACTCCCCGCTCGACGCCGGGTTCCGCGGTCGTCTCCGCGCCCGCCTCGACCGGCGCACCTCCTCACCGGCCGACGGCCTCTCCCCCGCCGAGGCCGCCCGCGGTCGTCGCCGCTCCAAGCAGCGCCGCCGGATGACCAACGTGGCCGGCCTGATGGCCGCCCTGGTCCTCACCGGCGTCGGGTACTCCGCGCTCGCCCCGGCCAACGCCGCCGACGAGGACTCCGACATCCAGGCGTCCGCCGTCGTCGAGGGCCAGGCGCTGTACGAGAACAGCTGCATCACCTGCCACGGCAGCAACCTGGAGGGCGTGGAGAACCGCGGCCCGTCCCTGATCGGTGTCGGCGAGGCCGCCGTCTACTTCCAGGTGCACACCGGGCGCATGCCGCTGGTGCGCCAGGAGGCGCAGGCGGCCCAGAAGCCCGCCGTCTTCACCGACGAGGAGATCGACCAGCTGATGGCCTACGTGCAGGCCAACGGCGGCGGTCCCACGCTGCCCAGCGGCGACCTGCGCGCCGGTGACGTGGCCGAGGGCGGCGAGCTCTTCCGGCTGAACTGCTCCCAGTGCCACAACTTCACCGGCCAGGGTGGCGCGCTGTCCTCGGGCAAGGCCGCCCCGAGCCTGCACGACGCCAACGACCTGGAGATCTACACCGCGATGCTCAGCGGACCGGAGAACATGCCGGTCTTCGGGGACAACCAGATCACCCCCGAGCAGAAGCGCGCGATCGTCAACTACGTGCAGACCATGGGGGCCCAGGCCGACCCGGGTGGCGCCGGCATCGGACGGGCCGGCCCCGTCTCCGAGGGCCTGGTCATCTGGACCGTCGGCATCGGCGCCCTGCTCTTCGGCGTCTTCTGGATGGGGACCAAGGCGTGACCACGACAGACCACGACCGACCCGGCTCGCAGGGCGGTGCCGACGAGCCCGGCCCGCTCCACGGCGGACCGGACGACGAGTACCCGCCGGAGCGCCTGCAGCGGATGACCCGGGAGGAGCTGGACCGCCTCGGCGCCCGGCTCGACGGCGTCGAGATCCTGCACACCGAGCCCGCCCCGCCGCCCGGCTCGAAGGTGGAGAAGGCCGCGGTCCGCCAGGTCACCATCACGTTCCTGCTGGCCGGCCTGCTCTCGCTGCTGTTCCTGGTCGTCTACGCCGGCTCCGGCTGGTTCCTGCCCGACTGGGCGTGGGTGTCCTCCGACGACGGCTGGAGCGCCTACTTCACGCCGCTGCTGGGCGCCACCATGGGCGGTGCGCTGCTGCTGGTGGGCATCGGTCTGGTGCTCTACGTCAAGAAGCTGCTGCCGCACGAGACCGCGGTCCAGGACAAGCACGACGGGTCGAACTTCGACCGGGTCACCACCGGCGCCACCCTGATGGGCGGCCTGGAGGCCAGCGGCCTGCCGCGGCGCAAGCTGCTGGGCGGCGTGCTGGGCCTGATGGGTGCCGGCGTCGGGGTCATGATCATCGCCCCGCTCGGTGGCCTCATCAAGAACCCGAACACCGGCAACCCCCTCGGGACGACGTCCTGGAACACCGGCGTGCGCCTGGTCCGCGACGACGGCACACCGATCCGTCCCGGCGACCAGACCCCCGGTTCCCTGGAGACGGTCTTCCCGGCCGTGCCCGGCGGCGACTTCCAGTCCGACGCCGCCACCATGCTGATCCGCCTGCGCCCCGAGCAGATGGCGGAGAACGTGCCGAAGCAGGGGCAGGAGGACTTCGGCTACGGGGACTACGTCGCCTACTCGAAGATCTGCACGCACGCCGGCTGCCCGGTCTCCCTGTACGAGCAGGAGACCAGCCGCATCCTGTGCCCCTGCCACCAGTCCCAGTTCGACGTCACCCAGGGCGCCAAGCCGATCTTCGGCCCGGCGGCGCGCTCCCTGCCGCAGCTGCCCATCGGGCTCGACGACGAGGGCTACTTCGTGGCGCGCAGCGACTACATTGAGCCGGTAGGACCCACCTACTGGAACCGAGAGCGGATCTGATGGCCACTTCCACGGCGCCACAGTCATCGCCGGCCCGTCCGGCTCCCCCGAAGAGCCTGGCCGCCCGGGCGGCCTACCAGGTCGACGACCGCCTCATCGTCGCCGGCCCCCTGCGCCGCACGCTCAACAAGGTCTTCCCGGACCACTGGTCGTTCCTCCTCGGTGAGATCGCCCTGTACTCGTTCGTCGTACTCCTGCTGTCTGGGACCTACCTGACGTTCTTCTACGACGCCTCCATGAGGGAGGTCGTCTACGAGGGCGCCTACGCCCCGCTGCGCGGTGTGGAGATGTCCGCGGCGTACGAGTCGACGCTCGGCATCTCCTTCGACGTCCGCGGTGGCCTGATCCTGCGGCAGATCCACCACTGGGCCGCCCTGCTGTTCATGGCCTCGATCGTGGTGCACCTGCTGCGCATCTTCTTCACCGGCGCGTTCCGCCGCCCGCGGGAGACCAACTGGTACATCGGCGTGGTGCTGCTGATCCTCGGCCTCGTCGAGGGCTTCGCCGGCTACTCGCTGCCCGACGACCTGCTCTCCGGCACCGGCCTGCGGATCGCGAGCGCGATCATGCTGGCCATCCCGGTGATCGGCACCTGGGTGTACTTCGCGGTGTTCAACGGGGACTACCCGGGCGAGTTCATCATCGGCCGGCTCTACATCCTGCACGTGCTGATCGTCCCGGCGATCATCCTGGCGCTGATCGCCGCGCACCTGCTCATCCTGGTGAAGCAGAAGCACACCCAGTTCCCCGGCCCCGGCCGGACCGAGCACAACGTGGTGGGCAGCCGGCTCTTCCCGGCCTTCGCGGCCAAGGGCGGTGCCCTGTTCTTCATCGTGTTCGGCCTGCTCGCCGCCCTGGGCGGCCTGGTGCAGATCAACCCGATCTGGCTGTTCGGGCCGTACAACCCGGCGCAGGTGTCGGCCGGCTCGCAGCCCGACTGGTACATCGGCTTCCTCGACGGCTCCAGCCGGCTCATGCCGGCCTGGGACATCGAGCTCCCGGGTGACTACAACATCCCGGCGATCTTCTGGCCGACGCTGGTGGCGGCAGGCGCGATGTTCGCGGTGCTCGCCCTCTACCCGGTCATCGAGCGCCGGCTCACCGGCGACACGGCGTCCCACCACCTGCTCCAGCGCCCCCGCGACGTGCCGGTGCGCACCTCGCTGGGCGCGATGGCCCTGTCGTTCTACATCGTGCTGCTGATCTCCGGCGGCAACGACCTGATCGCCGACAAGTTCGACATCAGCCTGAACGCCATGACCTGGATCGGCCGCATCGGCTGCATCGTGGTGCCGCCCGTCGCCTACGTGCTCACCTACCGGATCTGTCTGGGCCTGCAGCGCCACGACCGTGAGGTGCTGGAGCACGGCATCGAGACCGGTGTCATCCGGCGCCTGCCCAGCGGTGAGTTCATCGAGGTGCACCAGCCGCTCGGCCCGGTCGACGAGCACGGCCACGGCCAGCTGGCCTACGGCGGCGCTCCGGTGCCGAAGCGGATGAACCAGGTGGGTGGCGCCCGGCGTGCGGTCAAGGGCTTCTTCTCCCCCCTGGAGGAGCCGTCCCAGGTGGCTCTCGAGGACGCTCGCGGTCGCGCTCTGACCGAGGGCGCGGACCAGCCCGAGCTCACCGGCTCCGGCCGGCCGAGCGACGGTGGTCGCCCGTCCGAGGGTGGTCGCCCCAGCGAGGGTGGACGCCCGCAGGAACCGCGCGACTGACTCAGCGCACCCAGCACCGCAGAGGCCCCGTACGGCACCGCCGTACGGGGCCTCTCCGCGTCTCGGGTGCCTGCGCCGCGCGCGCCGACGGGGGCGCCGGGGCCCGCTGGCTGGGCGACCCGACATGGTGCCGGAGCACCGGACGGCGCGCCGCCCATCCGCCGTCACGGACGAGGCAACGCCCACGAGGGGGCCGTGGACGACGCCGAGGCCATGCGGCGCCTGGGGACGACGGCGACGCCCACCCGGGGGCCGTGGCCGCAGCGACGGCGCCCTCCTCGGCACCTCTCCCTGCGTCGGAGAGGGCCACAGGGCAGCCCAGGGGCAGCGAGGCGCAGTGAGGCGCACGTGGTCCGCGCATCACCTCATCGCTGGCCGGCTCCGCGGCCCCCACCGGCACGTGGCCGCCCGTCCTCAGACCGGGGGCCCTCCCCCACACCCCGCTGCCGACCCGTGGCCCGTCTCCAGCCTGCCGCAACGAGGCAGCACGCGCGTGCCCGAGGAGCCCCGCGCCCGCGCCCGTGCCCGCACCCCGCAGCAGGATGCGCACGCAGCCATGGCCCGGGCCCTGCGGTCACGACGTGTCGCGCAGGCCGCTCCGGGGCCCTCGCGAGGACGTGCGGGCGGTCATCGGCGTGCCGCACAGCCCGCCCGGCTGTGGCCCCACCCCAGCTGCCCCCGTCGTGGCTGCGCCCCGTCCTGGCCGCGGCACGCCCTGGCTGCAGCACGTCGGGGGCTCGTCAGCGCGCGGCCGGGACGCTGCACGTCTCCACCAGGAGCCGTCGCACCGTCCCCGTGGGCACCGGTGGACGACGAGCTACCGGCGGGGCCGGATCAGGCGCGAGCGCCTCCGCCTCCTCCGCCAGGTCGGAGCACGTCCGCCAGGTCGGAGCACGTCGGCGCGGGTCCCGCCGTCCCGCGCCCTGCTGAGCCGGCCGCGACCACAGCAGGGCCCCTCTCCGTGGAGAGGGGCCCTGCTGGCGATCGGGATGCAGCTGGGCTGCACCTGGTCAGTGCACGGCGTTCTGGCCGCTGTAGTACTCGAAGAGCAGCCCGGCGATGGTGATCAGCAGCGCCGCTCCGGCCAGGATGATCAGCCAGGGGTAGTAGAACGCCAGGGCCACGCCCATGACGCCCGCGGAGAGCGCCAGTCCGAACGGCCAGTAGCTGCCCGGGCTGAAGAACCCCAGCTCACCGGCGCCGTCGGCGATCTCGGCGTCCTTCAGGTCCTCCGGGCGGGCGTCGATGCGTCGGGAGACGAACCAGAAGAACCCGCCGACCAGGCCGGTGAGACCCGCCGAGAGGGCCAGCGCCGTCGTGCCGATCGGCTCCCGGGACCACACGCCGTACACGACCGCCGCCACCACGCAGAACGCGCAGATGACGTTGAACATCAGGGCTTCGACCTTCACGGCTGCTCCTCCACGGGCAGGCAGGGCGGGATCCGGGGGCAGGGCGGGGCGCCCGTGACCAGGGGGTGGTTGCTGGACTCAGTCACCGGCGGCCACGGACTCCCCGACGCGGGTCATGGTCAGCGGCTCGGTGGTGGTGGAGCTGCCCGGCTGGCCGATGCTCTCCAGCGCCTGAGCGGTGGTCTGGCCGGCCTCGCGGGCGGCGATGTAGGCGTCGTAGTCCTCGCCGGACACCGAGCGCACCTCGAACTGCATGTTGGCGTGGTAGGTGCCGCACAGCTCGGCGCAGCGGCCGACGTAGGCGCCCTGCTCCCGCACGGTGACCTCGAAGACGTTGTCACGCCCGTTCTCGTTGCCCGGGATGACGTCGAGCTTGAAGAGGAACTCCGGCACCCAGAAGGAGTGGATGACGTCGGCGGACTGCACCTCGAAGCGGATGGTCCGGTCGACCGGCAGCACCAGGATCGGGACGGCGTCGCTGGTGCCCACCGTCGACACCGGGGTGCCGTCCGGGGAGTCCGGGGCCGTGTCCGAGTAGGTGAACTCCCAGTTCCACTTGAACGCGGTGACCACGACCGTCTCGTCCGGCTCCGCGCTGCGCTGCTGCACCCGGTTCTGCGTCACCACGGTGAAGAAGAACAGGACGGCGATGATCACGCACGGGACCGCGGTGTAGATGATCTCCAGCGGCAGGTTGTACGCCGTCTGCTTGGGGAGCTCGTTGCCCTTCTTGCGGTACCGGATCGCGGCGTAGGCGATCAGGGCCCACACGCCGGCACCCACGACCAGCGCGGCGATCGAGGACCCGATCCACAGGTCCCGCATCCGCACGGCCTCGTCGGTGATGCCCTCGGGCCACCCGAACCGCCAGAACGAGTTGTTCAGGTCGCACCCGCTGAGCGTCAGGACACCCAGGAGACCGAGCGCGGAGACCCGCGCGAGCTTGCTGCGTCGAGCCACTGCCCGTTGCCTCCTCGTCCTCCGCCCGGGAACACCCCGCGCGGTTGCACCGGCGGGCGGTCGCGCCGGTGCCCCGGTCGACCCGTCACCCGTCCGTGTCCAGTCCGGCCCGAGACTAGCCGACCGCGCCGACCAGGCGGCGGGACACCGTGCCGCCCACGACTGCGTCGTCGCTGGCAGGGGCCTGTGGTGCGGCCAGGAGTGCGACCGCGGCCCGCCGGGGTGGCGCAGGTCTCACCCAGCACCGGCGTCCGACGACCCGCGCGAGCCCGCCGGCCGGGCCCGGACACCCGGCTGTGACCCTGCTGGCAGCCGGTCCCCGACCTGGGGCGCGGCGGTTACAGTCGGCAGCGTGCTCCCCCGGCTGCTGACCCCGAAGTGGGTGCTCCTGCACCTGCTGGTCGTCGCCCTGTTCGTCGCCACCCTGTTCCTCGGGTACTGGCAGCTGTCCAAGGCCGAGGACGGCGGCGGGGCGGTCAACTGGAGCTACGCCCTGCAGTGGCCGCTGTACGGGATCATGGGTGTCTGGTTCTACCTGAAGATGATGCGGCTGGAGATCAACCGCGACCCCGACGAGGACGAGCCGGGCAACGCCGTCGTGCTCTACCAGCGGCCCCGGATCGACACCACCGGAGACCCCGAGATGCAGGCGTACAACGCCTACCTCGCCGAGCTCAACGAGCGCGCGCTGCGCGGCAGGAGCGACGACCGTGCCCGCTGACCGGACCGGGACCCCCCGCCGGAGCACCGGCCCCGCGTCGGTGGAGCCCGCCCTGCAGCGCTACCGGGTGATGGCCCTCGTGGTCGGCGTCATGCTGCTGGTGCTCGTCCTGGTCGCCGTCCCGCTGCGGTACGGCTTCGACGTGCCGCAGGTGTCGAAGGTGGTCTCGCCGCTGCACGGGTTCCTGTACATCGTCTACCTGGTCGCCGCCTTCGACCTGGCGATGCGCGCACGGTGGACGGCCAAGGGCACGGTCCTGGTCCTGCTCGCCGGCGTCGTCCCGTTCCTGTCCTTCTGGGCCGAGCGCCGGGTGACCGCGCAGGTGCGCGCCGGCCTGCCCCTCTGATCAGGGCCCTCCGCCCCACCGCACCGACGACCTCCCTGGAGCCCCCTGCATGTGCGGCCTGCTGGCCTACCTGTCCACCGACGCCGACCGGGTCACCGAGCCCGTCGTGGGCGACGTCGGCCGCGCGCTGACCTGCCTGCACCACCGGGGACCCGACGACACCGCGGTGTGGTCCGACGAGCGGGCCGTGCTCGCGTTCAACCGGTTGTCGATCATCGACGTCGACGGCAGCCCGCAGCCGCTGGCCTACGCGGTGGACCGCTACCGGATCATCTTCAACGGCGAGATCTACAACTACCCGGAGCTGCGCACCGAGCTGCAGGCCGCCGGCGCCACCTTCGCCACCGAGGGCGACACCGAGGTGATCGTCGCCGGCTTCCACCTGTGGGGCGAGGCCGTCGTCCCCCGGCTGCGCGGGATGTTCTCCTTCGTCATCTGGGACACCCACACCCGGACGGCGTTCGGCGCCCGGGACCCGTTCGGCATCAAGCCGCTGTTCACCGCGCGGCTGGCCGACGGCGGGCTGGTCTTCAGCTCGGAGAAGAAGGCGCTGCTGGAGCTGCTCGGCGGCAGCGAGGGCGCCGGCGGGGTCGACGCCGCGTCGCTGCAGCAGTACCTGACCCTGCAGTACGTGCCCGAGCCGGCCACCATGCACCGCGGCATCACGCGGATCGAGAGCGGCACCAGCTTCACCGTCGCCGACGGCGAGCTGCGCACGACCCGGTACTTCCACCCCACCTTCCCGGTGCGCCCGGTCGCGCCGCAGGAGCGCCAGCCGCTGTACGACCGCATCGCCGCGGCCCTGGACGACTCGGTCCGGGTGCACATGCGAGCCGACGTCACGGTCGGGTCGTTCCTGTCCGGGGGCATCGACTCCACCGCGATCGCCGCGCTCGCCAAGCGGTACAACCCCGACCTGCTCACCTTCACCGTCGGGTTCGAGCGGCAGGGCTACTCCGAGATCGACGTCGCCGCGGAGTCCGCGGCCGCGATCGGGGTCCGGCACATCACCAAGGTGGTGACGCCGGAGGACTTCGCCGAGGCCATGCCGCTGGTGGTCTGGTACCTCGACGACCCGGTCGCCGACCCGGCGCTCGTGCCGCTGTACTTCGTGGCCCGGGAGGCCCGCAAGCACGTCAAGGTCGTGCTGTCCGGCGAGGGGGCCGACGAGCTGTTCGGCGGGTACAACATCTACCGCGAGCCGCTGTCGCTGGCCGCGTTCGAGCGGATGCCGGGTGGGGTGCGCCGCGCCCTGGGCGCGCTGTCCACCCGGATGCCC
This sequence comes from Goekera deserti, assembly GCF_010685995.1. Lineage (GTDB taxonomy): Bacteria > Actinomycetota > Actinomycetes > Mycobacteriales > Geodermatophilaceae > Goekera > Goekera deserti. The sequence goes on from NZ_JAAGWK010000009.1 coordinate 275,325, forward strand.
GACGGGATGCGCGGCAAGGACCTGCTGCGTCGCGGGTCCATCCCGCTGGAGCAGCGCTACTACGGCAACGCCCGGCTGTTCCGCGAGCAGGACCTCGGCCTGCTGCGGCACCACGACTCGGCGCTGTCCCACCTCGACGTCACCCGCGAGCTGTACGAGCGCACCCGCGCCGCCGGCTACGACGACGTCACCGCCATGCAGTACGTGGACCTGTTCACCTGGCTGCGCGGGGACATCCTGGTCAAGGCGGACAAGGTCACCATGGCCAACTCGCTGGAGCTGCGCGTGCCGTTCCTGGACCCGGAGGTGTTCCGGGTCGCCGGCACGATCCCGGTCGACCAGCGGGTCACCCGGGAGACCACCAAGTACGCGTTGCGCCGCGCCCTCGAGCAGATCGTGCCGCCGCACGTGCTGGAGCGGCGCAAGCTCGGGTTCCCGGTGCCGATGCGGCACTGGCTGGCCGACGGACTGCACGACTGGGCACGCGGCGTCGTCCAGGACAGCCAGACCGACCAGTGGCTGGACAAGGCCCAGGTGCTCGCCATGCTGGACGCGCACCGCGCCAACACGGCCGCCGGCTCACCGGTCGACCTGTCCCGCAAGCTGTGGGCCGTCCTGGTGTTCATGCTCTGGCACGGCGTCTTCGTGGAGGAGCGGATCCGCCCGCAGATCCCGGCAACCGTGTACCCCGTCCGGCTCTGAGGCCGGTGCGACGGTGACCAGGACCGGGCGGCGGCTGGCGGTCGCGCTGATCGTCGGCGGGCTGGGGCTGGCCGGCTGCTCCGGCACGGACGGCGAGCCCACCCCGGCCCCGGTCACGACCGGGCCCTCCGACGGCGGTCCGGCGCCCACGGCCCCGAGCGGTCCCGGCACGGTGACGCTGCCGCCCGGCTCGACCGTCCCGCCGCCCAGCACGCCCGGCGGCGGCATCCCGATCCCGAGCGACCCCCTGCCGGACGCCTGACCCCTACGACGACGCGACACCCCGACGACGCGACGGCGCCCGCCCCCGCAAGGGGACGGGCGCCGTCGTGGTGGTGGGGGTCTGCCGGGGCGGTCGGTCAGCCCCGGCGGTCGATCAGGAGAACGAGTCCCCGCACGCGCAGGAGCTGCCGGCGTTCGGGTTGTCGATCGTGAAGCCCTGCTTCTCGATGGTGTCGACGAAGTCGATGGTCGCGCCGCCGAGGTACGGACCGCTCATCCGGTCGACGATCACCTCGACACCGCCGAACTCGTGCACCTGGTCGCCGTCGAGGAACCGCTCGTCGAAGAAGAGCTGGTAGCGCAGACCGGAGCAGCCGCCGGGCTGCACGGCGATCCGCAGCCGCAGGTCGTCACGGCCCTCCTGGTCGAGCAGGGCCTTGACCTTCAGGGCGGCCGGGTCGCTCAAGATGACGCCGGTCGAGCCGGGGGCCTGCGTGTCCTGCACGGTCATGTCCTGTCCTCCACACTGATCGTCTGTCCCGCGGTCGGGTGCCCCTGCGGAGCGTTCCTGCCGGGAGCAACACCGCCATGGCGGAGCTGCTTCCCACTGTACGGGCCCGCGGCCCCTCGCAGGCACGGACGACCGGATGTCACCCCCTCGCACCGGGGGTGAGTCGCTGGGAACCCACCCCTGCTGGACGTAGAGTCCGGTGCGTGAAGTTCCGTCTCCCCGGCCGGTCGCGCGCCGCCGCAGCACCCGACCCCGCAGTCGACCTGACCGAGCAGCAACTGGTCGCCGCCGGGAAGGGGCGCCCGACGCCCAAGCGCGCCGAGGCCCAGGGCCGGCGGCAGGGCCCGGTGCCCCCGCCGCCGACCACGCGCAAGGAGGCCTACCGGCGGATGCGGGATCAGCAGGCGGCCCAGCGCGCGAGCGGCCGGGGCGCCGTGCGCGGCGTCGACGCCGACCTGCCCGCCCGTGACCGCGGACCGGCCAAGAAGCTCGTCCGCGACATCGTCGACTCGCGCCGCAACGTCGGCAGCGTCTTCCTGCTGCTGGCCCTGTTCCTCATCGTCAGCCTGGTGGTGCCCAGCGAGGCGTTCAAGAGCTACAGCAGCCTGGTCGCCCTGCTCTTCTTCGTCGCGCTGGCCGTCGACTCCGTGCTGCTGCGCCGCCGGATCAGGACGCTGGTCGCCGAGCGGCTGCCCAACGCGACCGACAAGCCCGGCAGCCTGGTCTGGTACGGCATCAGCCGGTCCACGATGATCCGCAGGTGGCGATTCCCCAAGGCCCAGGTCGGCCTCGGGGACGAGATCTAGCAGGTCAGGCCCCGCTGCACCGGCCCGTTCGGGCGCTCGTACTGTCGGGAGACGTGGAACACCGACGCCTCGGCCGCTCAGGCCTGACCATCTCCGAGATCGCGTACGGCAACTGGCTGACCCACGGGAGCCAGGTCGAGGAGGACGCCGCGCACGCCTGCGTGCACGCGGCCCTCGACGCCGGCATCACCACCTTCGACACTGCGGACGTCTACGCGGGCACCAAGGCCGAGTCCGTCCTCGGGCGGGCACTGAAGGGCCAGCGCCGCGAGGGGCTGGAGATCTTCACCAAGGTCTACTGGCCGACCGGTCCGGGTCGCAACGACCGCGGCCTGTCCCGCAAGCACGTCACCGAGAGCTGCAACGCCTCCCTGCAGCGGTTGCAGACCGACCACATCGACCTCTACCAGGCCCACCGGTACGACAGCACGGTGCCGCTGGAGGAGACGATGACCGCCTTCGCCGACCTCGTGCGGGCCGGCAAGGTGCTGTACGTCGGGGTGTCCGAGTGGCGCGCGGAGGAGATCACCGCCGGCGCGGCGCTCGCCCGGGAGCTGGGCATCCAGCTGATCAGCAACCAGCCGCAGTACTCGATGCTGTGGCGGGTGATCGAGGAGGAGGTCGTCCCCGCCAGCGAGGAGGCCGGGGTGAGCCAGATCGTCTGGTCGCCGATCGCCCAGGGTGTGCTCACCGGCAAGTACCTGCCCGGCGAGGCACCGCCGGCCGACAGCCGCGGCGGGCACGAGAAGGTCGGCGGCTCGATGAAGCCGTTCCTGACCGACGACATCCTCACCCGCGTGCAGCAGCTGAAGCCGATCGCCGGCGACCTGGGGCTGTCCATGGCGCAGCTGGCCATCGCGTGGGTGCTGCAGAACCGCAACGTGGCGGCTGCCATCGTCGGCGCCAGCCGCCCGGAGCAGGTGCACGACAACGTGCAGGCCGCCGGTGTCACCCTCCCCGCGGAGGTGCTGGCCAGGATCGACGAGGTGCTCGGGGACGTCGTGGAGCGGGACGCGGGCAAGACCGCCCGCGGCTGAGAAAGGACCCCTCTTCCCCCCACCACTCGCAAGCTCGCGGCGGGACCCTGAAGAGGGGCCGGATGACGGGCAGGCCCCAGGGGGCCTGCCCGTCACGCGGCGGTGAGGCCCATCGGGCCGTAGACCGGGTCGTCGCCGTTGTAGAGGACGACGGCCTGCACGCCGCGGGCCAGCAGGTCGCGCCAGTTCTCCCCCAGCCAGGACTCCGAGTCGCCCTGGTTGTCGATCTCCGGGACCTCCACCCCCAGCGTGGCCGGGTCGATCGTCTCTCCCGCACCGTCCTGCAACTGCCACGTCCAGCTCATGGCCGCGACGCTAGTGACCTGGACCGGCCCTGACCAGGCGGGGCCGGTCGCGGGCCGGACGACGCGCCCGGGAGTGCCCGGTGGTTACCGGCGGGGCGAGGGTGGGCAGGACCGGATCTCGTCCCGCGCGACCGATCCCCGGAGGACCGATGAGCAGCCCCGTCACGGGCGCCGGCGCCAGCCGCGCCAGCACGACCACCACCGCGCAGGACAACACCACCGCCACCCTCGACCCCCGGCACGCCTCCACCGGCCAGCTGCTGGGCGACCTCACCGACCAGGTGACCCGCCTGGTGCGCAACGAGGTGGCGCTCGCCCAGGCCGAGGTCACCGGCAAGGCCAAGAAGCTCGGCGTCGGCGCCGGCCTGTTCGGTGGGGCCGGCCTGTTCGCGTTCTTCGGCACCGCCGTGCTCGTCGCGGCGGCGGTGCTGGGCCTGGCGCACGTCGTCCCGGACTGGCTGGCCGCGGTGATCGTGGCCGTCGTCCTGTTCGTCGTCGCCGCGGTGCTGGCGCTGGTCGGCAAGAAGGACGTCGCGCAGGCGTCGCCGCCCGTCCCGACCCAGGCGATCGACAGCGTCAAGGCCGACCTCGCCACCGTGAAGGCCCACGCCTCGAAGGGCGGCACCCTCCGATGAGCCAGCCGGGCAACCCCACGCCGGACGCCGCCGACCCGGACGCGATCAAGGCCGACATCGAGGCCACCCGGGAGCAGCTGGGGCGCACCGTCGACGAGCTGGCGCACCGCCTCGACGTCCCGGCGCGGGCCAAGGAGAGCCTCGCCCGCACCACCGAGCAGACCCGGGCGCAGGCCGTGGAGCAGGTAGCCCGCACCCGGGACACCGCGGTGGAGACCTACCGGGAGAACCCGCCGGCGGTCCTCGGTGGTGCCGGCGCCGCGGTCGCCGGCCTCGTCGGCCTGGTGCTGTGGCGCCGCCGCCGCGCCCGGACGACGCCCGCCGAGCGGGCCGCCGCCGGCCGGCGCACCCGCCGGAAGGCGGCGCGTACCGCCCGGCGCGCCGGCAAGGAGCTGCAGGCCCAGCGCGCGCAAGCCGCGAAGGCCGCCGCCAAGGCGACCAGGAAGGCGCGCCGGAAGGCCACCCGGGCGGTGCGGCGGTGAGCAGCACGGGGGCCAAGCTCGCGTACCGCCCGATCGGCCTGGCAGGTGGGATCCTCGCCGGCGTCGTCTCCGGGGCGGTGTTCAAGCAGGTCTGGAAGCGCATCGCCCATGAGGACGACGCGCCCGGGGCCATGCAGAGCGAGTACTCGATGAAGGAGGTCGTGCTCGCCGCCGCCGTCCAGGGCGCGCTGTTCGCCGCCACCAAGGCGGCCATCGACCGGGCCGGCGCCCGGGGCTTCACCCGGCTGACCGGCACCTGGCCCGGGGACTGAGAAGGGACCCCGCTGCCCCCCACGACTCGCAGGCTCGCCGCGGGGCCCTGCAGCGGGGCCGGGTCGAGCACCGCACGCAGAGCAGAGGAAGACATGGTCCAGACCAGGAAGCACGAGAGCGCGGTCGACCGCATCAAGGAACGCGTCGAGGAGAAGGCGGCCCGGCGGGCTGCCGCCAAGGCCGCCGAGGAGCGGGTCACCAGCGGCCGGGCTCTGCCCACCCACGGCGTCCCGGACGGGGCCCCGGGGCACGACGAGCTGCCCGGGGTGGGCGCGGAGAAGCCCACGCAGATCCCGTGGCGCGGCTGGAAGCAGATCCTCAGGCGGGCATGGGCGGAGAACAACGCCGACAACATGCCGATCATCGCCGGCGGGGTGGCGTTCTTCGGCTTCCTGGCCGTCTTCCCGACGTTGATCGCCACCGTGTCGCTGTACGGCCTCATCGCCTCCCCCGAGACGGTCACCCGGCAGATCGAGGACCTCTCGAACTCGCTGCCGGCCGACGCCGCGTCCCTGATCAGCGGTCAGCTCGAGGCCCTGACCAGCAAGAGCGGCAGCGCGCTCACCTTCGGGCTGATCGCCTCGATCCTCGCCGCCCTGTGGAGCGCCTCCGGTGGCACCGGCAACCTGATCACCGCGGTCAACCTGGCCTACGACGAGGTCGAGACCCGCGGCTTCGTCAAGCGCAAGGCGCTGGCTCTGGGGCTGACCCTCGGCGCGATCCTGTTCGTGCTGGTCACGTTCTCGCTGGTCGCCGTCGTCCCGGCGGTGCTGGACGCGCTGCCACTGGGCGTGGTGGGGACGGTCCTGGCCCAGGTGGTGCGCTGGGTGCTGCTGCTCGGCGTGATGGCCGCTGCTCTGGCCGTGCTCTACCGGCTGGCCCCCGACCGGGACGACCCGCGGATGCGCTGGGTCAGCCTCGGCTCGGTCGGCGTCACGATCGTGTGGGTGCTGGTCAGCCTCGGCTTCAGCATCTACGTGGACAACTTCGGCTCCTACGACAAGACCTACGGCGCCATCGCCGGCGTCATCGTGCTCATGCTGTGGCTGTACCTGACCTGCTACCTGGTGCTGCTCGGCGCGGAGATCAACGCCGAGGCCGAGCACCAGACCGCCGAGGACACCACCACCGGCCCGTCGGTGCCGATGGGCGAGCGGGACGCCGCCGTGGCCGACACCCTCCCGGACCCGCCGACGCCGACCAAGGACTCCCACCGCAGCGCCTGACCCGCGCGGCTGCAGCATCGATCAGCTCAGCTGATCACCGTCCGTCCGGGCTCACCAGCGTTGGTGAGCCCGGACGGACGTCGGTGCGCCCGGCGGACCGGCGTCGGGTCAGTCAGCGGACGTGCGACTCCACGAACGGTGGCTTGACCACCTGCACCGGCTGCGGCCTGCCCCGGACGTCGACGGCGACCTCGGACCCGTCGCCCACGCCGGCGGTGCGGTCCAGCAGAGCGAGCGCGATCCCGGTGCGCAGCGTCGGGGAAAAGGTCCCGCTGGTGACCTCACCGATCCGCTCGCCGGCCGCGTCGAGCACGGCCATGCCGGGCCGCGGGATGCCCCGGCCGGGCGCGCGCAGGCCCCACAGGGTGCGCGCCGGGCCGGCCTCCTTCTCCGCGAGCAGTGCCGCGCGCCCCCAGAACGCTGGCTTGCGCCAGCCCACCGCCCAGCCGCTGCGCGCCTGGTTGGGCGTGATGTCGGCCGACAGCTCGTGACCGTGCAGCGGGTAGCCCATCTCGGTGCGCAGGGTGTCCCGCGACCCCAGCCCGCAGGGCCGGATCTGCTCCGGCTCCCCCGCCGCCAGGACGGCGTCCCACAGTGCGCCGGCCCGGTCCGCGGCGACGAGCAGCTCGTAGCCGTGCTCGCCGGTGTAGCCGGTGCGGCACACCGTGACCTCGTCGCCGCCGGCGCCCGGGGTCTCGGCGAAGGACATGTAGGACAGCTGCTGGCCCGGCAGCCCCACCCCGGCCAGCACCTCGGCCGACCGCGGGCCCTGCAGCGCGAAGACGGCGACCTCGGTGTGCCGGTCGGTGACGGTCACCCCGGCGGGGGCGGCGTCGGCCAGCCGGGCCAGCACCGCGGCGGCGTTGGCCGCGTTCGGCACCAGCAGCACGTCGTCGTCGGCGTGCAGGTAGACGATCAGGTCGTCGACCACGCCGCCGGCCCGGTCCTCGCCGTCGGGGATGCAGCACAGGGTGTACTGCGCCTGCCCGGGGCCGATCCGGCCGAGGTCGTTGGTGAGGCAGGAGTCGACGAAGGCGGCCGCGCCCGGACCGCGCACGGTGGCCGTGCCGAGGTGGGAGACGTCGAACAGCCCGACGCCGGTGCGGACCGCGGTGTGCTCGGACAGCACCCCGCCCCCGGCGTACTCGATCGGCATCGACCAGCCCCCGAAGTCGGCGAGCTTGGCACCGGCAGCCACGTGCCGGTCGTGCAGCGGGGAGGTGCGGGCGGTCACGACCGCGACCGTAGCCCGCCCCGGCGACGTGCTGGAACGGCCTCGTCCCAGGGGCCCGCGGCGTGCGGAGCGCGTCGTGGGGAGGGACGAGGTCCTCTTACTAGGATCGTCGCCGTGCCGCCGACGATCACCGCCACCGACCGCCCGCTCGAGAAGCTCACCGCCGACGCCGTCGTGCTCGGCGTGGGCAAGGGTCCGGCGGGCCTGCTGCCCACGCCCGGCTCGGAGGCGGTCGACCGCCTGCTCGGTGGACGACTGATGGCCGCCCTCGCCGACCTGGGCGCCACCGGCGCCGAGGGCGAGGTCACCAAGCTGCCCACCTTCGGGCAGACGTCCTTCCCGGTCGTCGCCGTGGCCGGTCTGGGCGCCCCGGGGCCGACCGGCGGCTACGAACCGGAGGCCGTGCGCCGCGCCGCGGGGGCCGCCAGCCGCGCGCTCACCGGCCGCGCCTCGCTGGTCACGCTGCTCGCCGCGGTCGGCGGGGCGCCCGAGGACGAGCGGCTGCACGCCGTCGCCGAGGGCTCGCTGCTGGGCACCTACGAGTTCACCGCCTACAAGTCCGGTCTGGCCGACGACCGCCCGCTGCCGCCCAGCAGCATCGCCGTCGTCGTGCCGCGCGCCTCGGACGCGACCGCCGCGCTCGCCCGCTCCCGCGCGGTGGCCGCTGCGGTGACGCTGGTGCGCGACCTGGTCAACACCCCGCCCAACGACCTGTACCCGGCCGAGCTGGCCGCCCGCGGGGCGGCGGCCGGCAAGAAGGCCGGCCTGTCGGTCGAGGTGCTGGACGAGAAGGCGCTGGCCGCCGGCGGCTACGGCGGCATCCTGGCCGTCGGACAGGGCTCCTCGCGCGGCCCGCGTCTGCTCCGGCTGACCTACAAGGGCAAGAAGGCCGGCACCTCGGTCGCCCTGGTCGGCAAGGGCATCACCTTCGACACCGGCGGCATCTCGATCAAGCCCGCGGCGAAGATGGAGGACATGAAGAGCGACATGGCCGGCGCCGCGGCCGTGATCGCCACCGTCTGCCTGGTCGCCGAGCTCGGCCTGCCGGTGGACGTCACCGCCACCGTCCCGATCGCGGAGAACATGCCCAGCGGCACGGCCTACCGCCCCGCCGACGTCGTCACCTTCCGCAACGGCAAGAAGGCGGAGATCACCAACACCGACGCCGAGGGCCGGGTGGTGCTCGCCGACGCGATCGTCCGCGCCGCCGAGGACTCCCCCGACTACCTGCTGGAGACCTCCACGCTGACCGGGGCCCAGCTGGTCGCGCTGGGCACCCGCACCGCCGGCGTCATGGGCAGCGAGGACCTGCGCGACGCCGTCGTGGCCGCCAGCCGCCGCAGCGGCGAGCCGATGTGGGCGATGCCGCTGCCCCCGGAGCTGCGCCGCGGCCTGGACTCCCCCGTGGCCGACCTGGTCAACGCCAACGCCGACCGGATGGGCGGCATGCTGGTCGGCGGTCACTTCCTGTCCGAGTTCGTGCCGGCCGGGCTGCCCTGGGCGCACATCGACGTCGCCGGGCCGGCCTACAACACCGGCGCGGCCTGGGGCTACACGCCCAAGGGCGGCACCGGGGTCCCGGTGCGCACCCTGCTGGCGACCATCGAGGCCCTCATCGCAACCGCGAGGTGATGGAACGGCCGCCCTGCAGGGTCCCGCCGCGTGCGGAGCGCGTGGCGGGGGGCAGGGTGGCCCTTCCTCAGAGCTTGCGCTGCTGCCGGGCGCTCCAGTCGCGCATGCGCTGCGGGTAGCCGGTCACCTGGGCGTCGTACACCGGGATGGTGAGGTCCTTCGACAGCTTGCGGGCGACGTCGGGGCCGTCGATGCGCCGCCTCGTCCACTCGCCGTCGGCCGCGACCAGCAGGATCGTCGTCTCGGTGACGGTGGTGCGCGGCTCGACGTAGCCCTCGACGCCCACCCGGGTGGCCACGAACTGCTCGAGATGGGTCAGGTCGGCGCGCTGCGACGCCCGGTCCAGGGTGCCGCGGCGGTCGCGCGAGCCGCGGACCGGGCGGGCCTGCCGGGTGCCGCCACGTCGTCCTCGCAGGCGGTCGAACAGGCCCATGTCGTCCTCCAGTCACCGCCGAGGTGGCGATCGCCACGACGTCCGGAACAGGAACGGTGCACTGGGCGCCACCGTTCCCGGGGGTGGCAGGATGGGGGCCGGTACACCCGTCAGGGTGACGCGACCGCACAGCACAGAGGAGCACCCGTGAGCGCACCGACTCCCGCAGACCTGGTCATCCTCGGCGGCGGATCCGGCGGGTACGCCGCTGCTCTGCGCGGTGCCGAGCTCGGCCTGTCCGTCGTCCTGATCGAGCGGGACAAGGTGGGTGGCACCTGCCTGCACCGGGGCTGCATCCCCACGAAGGCGCTGCTGCACAGTGCCGAGGTGGCCGACCTGGCCCGCGAGGGCGAGCAGTTCGGGGTCAAGACCTCCCTGGCCGGCATCGACATGGCCGGGGTCAACAGCTACAAGTCCGGGGTCACCTCGAAGCTCTACAAGGGCCTGCAGGGCCTGATCAAGAGCCGCAAGATCACCTACGTCGAGGGTGAGGGCAAGCTCGTCTCCCCGACCGCCGTGCAGGTCGGCGACACGACCTACGAGGGCGCGCACGTGCTGCTCGCCACCGGGTCCTACGCGCGCAGCCTGCCGGGCATCGAGATCGACGGCACCCGGGTCATCACCAGCGACCAGGCACTCGAGCTGGAGCGGGTGCCCGCCTCGGTGATCATCCTGGGCGGCGGCGTCATCGGCTGCGAGTTCGCCAGCGTGTGGAAGTCCTTCGGCGCCGACGTCACGATCGTCGAGGGCCTGCCCCACCTGGTGCCGGCCGAGGACGAGGCCTCCTCCAAGCTGCTCGAGCGGGCCTACCGCAAGCGCAAGATCGACTTCTCGCTGGGCAGCCGGGTGTCGAAGGTGGCCACCACCGAGGACGGCGTGAAGGTCGACCTGGAGAACGGCAGGTCCTACGAGGCCGAGATCGTGCTCGTCGCCGTCGGCCGCGGCCCGGTCAGCCAGGGCCTGGGCTACGAGGAGGCCGGGGTCGCGATGGACCGCGGCTTCGTGCTCGTCGACGAGTACTGCCAGACCAACGTGCCCACGATCTCCGCCGTCGGCGACCTGATCCCGACGCTGCAGCTGGCCCACGTCGGGTTCGGCGAGGGGATCCTCGTGGCCGAGCGGCTGGCCGGGCTCCCGGTCGTGCCGATCGACTACGCCGGTGTCCCGCGGGTCACCTACTCCGAGCCCGAGGTCGCCTCCGTCGGCCTGACCGAGGCGCAGGCCAAGGAGAAGTACGGCGAGGTCCAGGTGGTCACCTACGACCTCGCGGGCAACGGCAAGAGCCAGATCCTCAAGACCGCCGGTGCGGTCAAGCTGGTCCGCGCCACTGACGGCCCGGTGGTCGGCGTGCACATGGTCGGCAGCCGCGTCGGCGAGCTCATCGCCGAGGCCCAGCTCATCTACAACTGGGAGGCCCTGCCCGACGAGGTGGCCTCCCTGATCCACCCGCACCCGACCATGAGCGAGGCGGTCGGCGAGGCCCACCTGGCACTGGCCGGCAAGCCCCTGCACTCGCACGGCTGACCCGACCCCCCACACCCCACGACCTGAGGAGACCTGCACTCGATGCCGACGTCCGTCACCATGCCCGCCCTGGGCGAGAGCGTCACCGAGGGCACGGTCACCCGATGGCTCAAGCAGGAGGGTGACCAGGTCGAGGTCGACGAGCCCCTCCTCGAGGTCTCGACCGACAAGGTCGACACTGAGATCCCCTCTCCCGCAGCCGGGGTCCTGTCGAAGATCGTGGTGGCCGAGGACGAGACCGTCGAGGTCGGTGCCGAGCTCGCCGTCATCGGTGGCGACTCCGACGCCCCGGCGGAGCCCGCACCGGCGCAGCAGGCCGAGCCGGAGGCCGTCCAGCCCGAGCCCGCCGCGGTAGCGGAGCCCGAGCCCGCCCGGGCCGCGGCCCCTGCCGAGGCTCCCCCGACCGGGGGCGACGACGGCAGTGACAGCACGCCGGTGACCATGCCGGCGCTGGGCGAGAGCGTCACCGAGGGCACCGTCACCCGCTGGCTGAAGGCCGAGGGCGACACCGTCGAGGTCGACGAGCCGCTGCTGGAGGTGTCCACCGACAAGGTCGACACCGAGATCCCGTCGCCGGCGGCCGGCGTGCTCCGCACGATCCTCGTGGCCGAGGACGAGACCGTCGAGGTCGGCGCCCAGCTGGCCCTCATCGGCGGCTCGGCCGCCGCGGCGCCCCAGCAGGCCGTCCCGGCGGCCGTGGCGAAACCGGCTGCCGAGAAGCCCGCTCCCGCGGAGCAGCCCGCGGCCCCGGCCCGGTCCGTGACCCCGGCGGACGTGTCGACCGACGGATCCGGCACGAACGACTACAGCGGGCCCGATGCCGCCGCCGAGACCACCCAGGCCCAGGCCCCGCCCCAGGCCGCCGCCCCGGCGCCGAGCGCTCCGGCAGCGGCGGCGAAGTCGTCTCCCACGCCGGTGTCCTCCGACGGCGGCAGCGCCTACGTCACCCCGCTCGTGCGTCGCCTCGCCGCCGACAGTGGCGTCGACCTCGCGTCGGTGACCGGGACGGGCGTCGGCGGCCGGATCCGCAAGCAGGACGTGCTCGCTGCCGCCGAGTCCTCCTCGTCCGCCAGCGCCCCGGCGGCCACCCCACCGGCGGCTGCGTCGGCACCGGCCGCCACCTCGGCGCGCACACCCTCCCCGGCGGCCACCCAGGACCCGAAGCTCCGCGGCCGGACCGAGAAGATGTCCCGGCTGCGCACGGTCATCGCCAAGCGGATGGTCGAGTCGCTGCAGGTGAGCGCCCAGCTCACCACCGTCGTCGAGGCGGACGTGACCCGGATCGCGCGGCTGCGCGACCAGGTGAAGGGCGACTTCGCCGCCCGGGAGGGCGTCAAGCTCTCCTTCCTGCCCTTCTTCGCCAAGGCTGCGATCGAGGCCCTGGCGGTGCACCCGTCGGTCAACTCCTCGATCGACATGGAGGCCGGCACGGTCACCTACCACGACGCCGAGAACCTGGGCGTCGCCGTCGACACCGAGCGCGGCCTGCTGGTGCCGGTGATCAAGGGCGCGGGCGACCTCAGCCTGGCCGGCATCGCCCGCAAGATCGCCGACCTGGCCGAGCGCACCCGGACCAACAAGATCACCCCCGACGAGCTGGGTGGCGGCACGTTCACGCTGACCAACACCGGGTCCCGGGGGGCGCTGTTCGACACCCCGATCATCAACCAGCCGCAGGTGGCCATCCTCGGCGTGGGTTCGGTCGTCAAGCGGCCCATGGTGGTCACGGACCCGGAGCTCGGCGAGGTGGTGGCGGTGCGCTCGATGGTGTACCTGGCCCTCAGCTACGACCACCGGATCGTCGACGGGGCGGACGCCGCCCGGTTCCTCACCACGGTGCGCGAGCGCCTCGAGGGCGGGTCGTTCCACGGGGACGTCGGCCTCGCCTGACCGTCGTTCCCGACCACCCGGCCACCGGGTGCGGCCACCGCCGCACCCGGTGGCCGGGTGCGTCAGGGACCCGGCCCGGCGCACGCCGGGCGGCACGCACCTCTCCTCCACCGAGCGCGCACCCAGGGAGCACCCCGCATGAAGATCGCCGTCACCGGTTCGTCGGGTCTCATCGGCACGGAGCTGACCGCGTCGCTGCGCGCCGACGGGCACGACGTGATCACCCTGGTGCGGCGTACCCCGCGCACGGCCACGGAGCACCGCTGGGACCCCGCGCACCGGCAGGTCCCGGCGGGCCTGCTCGACGACGTCGACGCCGTCGTCAACCTGGCCGGCGTCGGGATCGGTGACAAGCGCTGGACGGCGTCCTACAAGCGCGAGGTCCTGGACAGCCGGGTCGACAGCACAGCCACGATCAGCCAGGCTCTCGCCGACGCGGTCCGCGCCGACCCGTCCCGGCCACGGACCCTGCTCTCCGCCTCCGCCGTCGGCTACTACGGCGACACCGGCGACCGCACGGTCGACGAGACGGCGCCCTCCGGTACGGGCTTCCTCGCCGACGTGTGCCGGCAGTGGGAGGCAGCGACGGAGCCGGCCCAGGCGGCCGGGGTGCGGGTGGCCCTGCTGCGCACCGGCCTGGTCCTCGCCCGGGGCGGGCTGCTGAAGAAGCTGGCCCCGCTGTTCAAGCTCGCACTGGGTGGCAAGCTGGGCTCCGGCGCGCAGTACTGGCCGTGGATCAGCCTGCGCGACGAGGTCGCCGCGATCAGGTTCCTGCTCGAGCACCCCGTCAGCGGTCCGGTGAACCTGACCGGGCCGGTGCCGGTCACCAACGCGGAGTTCACCGCGGCGATGGCCTCGGTCGTGCACCGGCCCGCCGTCGTCCAGGTGCCCGGCTTCGCGCTGTCCATCGTGCTCGGCGACTTCGCCCAGGAGGGCGTGCTGGGCGGGCAGCGGGCCGTCCCGGCGGCGTTGGCCGCCGCCGGCTTCCGGCACGCCGACACCGACGTGACCTCGGCGCTGCGCTCCGCCCTGGGCTGAGCGGCCCGGGCGGCTCCCCGTCCTGGGCCGGACGGCCCGGCGGCTCCCCGTCCCGGGCGGGGCGCCCGGCTCGCGGCCGAGCTGCCGGGACGCGGGACGGCACGCTCACGACTCCGGCTGCCCGGAGCGGACCGCGCTCTCCAGCAGCCAGCCGGACGCGGTGTGCACCAGGACCATCCGCACCTGCTGCCCGGCTCGTCCCGGTCGGGTGGTCTCGACCCCCGGCCCGCTGCCGGCCCGCACCACCCGGTAGTCGGGGAACGAGTCGACCAGGTCCAGCTCGGCCCGGTCGCCGGTCACGTCGGCGCGCACCACCTCGGTGACCGTGGGCGCGAACCCGTCCAGCCGCTCACCCGCGGCCGCGAGCTGCTCGATCCGGGCACGGTCGGTGCCGGCGAGTCCGCTCGTGGGCGGGTAGACCCCGTCCAGCAGGTCCGGGCGGCCCTCCACGAAGGCCCGGGCACGCTGCTCGTAGAGGCCGTTCACCAGGTCCCGCCAGCCGGCCAGGTCACCGGTAGCAGGCGCATCCGGGTCCTGCGCCGGCCCTGGTGCGGGGACGGCGACCGGGTCGGGTGTCGGTGCCGTGCTCGGCGCCGGCGGGAGGGCGGCCGAGGGCTCCGGGGTCGACGGCACGGGCGACTGCGGCCCGGGCGACTCGGGTCCGGGCGACTCGGGCACCGGCGGAGCACCGGCCGGGCCCGGGTCGGAGCCCGGCGCCGCCGGGCCCTGCGCCGCGGCCGTGGCGGACTGCTGGGCCCCGGCCACCGCCACCGCCGGCTCCTCCCCCGTGCCGCCCCACCGCGTCCCCAGCCAGCCCGCCCCCAGCAGGGCCGCGCCGACCAGCACCAGGGCGCCGACCCGCCGTGAGCCGGACCGGAGCAGCTGCGCCAGCCGCTCACCCCGGTCGCCGTCCCCGCGCAGGCGCGCCCACCGGGACGGCGGCACCGGCGCCGCGTGCACGGCCCGGGGCCGGCGTCCCGGGACCTGGTGGGTGAGCTCGGTGCGCGGCCCCCGGCCCGTCTCGCCGAGCGCGGCGTCCGGCACCCCCGCCTCCGGCAGCCGCACCGGTTCGGGTCGGCAGGAGTGCCGGAGGTCGAGGGCGAAGGCGGCCGCGGACCCGCGGGCGTGCGGCTCCGCGGACAGCCCCCGCCGGATCACCCGGCGCAGCTCCGCGGGCGCCTCGGGGGCCAGCACGTCCAGGTCGGGCAGCTCGCCCGACGCTGCCACGTGCAGCGTCTCCCACGGCCCGGCGGCGTTCCAGGGAGCGACGCCGGTGAGCGCGTGGAACGCGGCGGCCGCGACGCCGAACACGTCGGAGGCGGGACCCGGCGCGCCCCCGCGGGCGACGGTGGGGTCGACGTAGGCCGGGGTGACCTCCGCCCGGGCCGCGTCGCCGAGCACGCGGGCCACGCCCAGGTCGGTCAGCACCGGCCGGCCCTCGGCCGTGAACACGATGTTGGCCGGGGACAGGTCCCCGTGCACCACGCCGCGCTCGTGCGCATGGGCCAGGGCCGCGGCCACCGGCGCGATCGCCGTGACCACCTCACCCGGGCGCAGCCGACCCCGGCGCGCCAGCAGTGCGGCCAGGCTGCCCCCGGCGAGCAGGTCGAGCACCAGCGCCACCTGCTCCTCACCGCGGCGCGTGCGGTGCCGCACCACGTCGTGCAGGTGCACCAGGTGCGGGTGGTCGAGCTCGCCCAGCATGGTGGCCTCCCTGGCCTGCCGGCCCGGGTCGCCGTGGACCAGGACCTTCAGCGCGACCGGCTCGCCACCGGACCGGGGCCGCGCCCGCCACACCTGGCCGGACCCACCGCGGCCCAGCAGCTCCTCCACCACGTAGCCCGGGACGACCGGCGGGCGCGGGGCCGACCCCGCCCGCGTGCCGCTGCCCGCCGGGCGGTCGACGGCGTCCGGCGCTGGGGTGGACGCCTCCTCGGCCGCCGGTCCGGCGCCGGAGGGGTCGGGGCGGGACCCGCGGGCCCGTCTCCGGGGATCGGGCCGCCGGTCGTCCCGGGGACCTGGTGCAGGGCGAGCAGGCATGGCGGGCACGGTAGGTGCCCGGCGGTGTGCCCCGCCGCGGCTGTCCACAGGCAGCCGCACCGTCCCCGACCCGGTGCCCCGGCCGCCACGCCGGTCGGACAGGCCCTACGTTCGAGGCATGCAGGTGCCGCAGCGGGTCGAGGTCGTCGTCGTGGGCGCAGGGCTGGCCGGGCTCTCCGCCGCCACCCGGCTGGCGGCAGCCGGGTGCGACGTGCACGTCCTGGAGGCCTCCGCTGCCGCCGGTGGGCGGTTGGCGACCCAGCGGGTGGACGGCTTCGTCGTCGACCGCGGGTTCCAGGTGCTGAACACCGGCTACCCCCGGGTCGCCGACCTCGACGTGCCGGCGCTGCGGATGGGCTGGTTCTGGCCGGGGGCGCTGCTGCGCACCGACGAGGGCACCTCCCGGGTGGCCGACCCGCGCCGCCGTCCGCAGGCCGCGTGGGACACCGTCCGGGCACCCCTGGGGTCCCTGCCCCGCAAGGCGGCCATCGGCGCCTTCTCCGCCCGCGCCGGGTACTGGCCGGTGGACCGGTTGCTGCGCGCACCGGAGACCACCGCCGGGCAGGCGCTGCTCGCCGCCGGGGTGGGCTCGACCGCGGTCGAGCGGTTCTTCCGGCCGTTCCTCGCCGGGGTGCTGCTGGAGCCCGAGCTCGCCACCTCCAGCCGCTACCTGGACCTGCTGTGGCGCAGCTTCGTCCGGGGCGACATCGGTCTGCCCGCCGAGGGCATGCAGGCCGTCGGGCAGCAGCTCGCCGACCAGCTCCCCGCCGAGCGCCTGCACCACGGCGTGCGGGTGTCCGCGCTCGGCGAGGACGGGCAGGTGCACACCGACCGGGGCACGGTCCGCGCGGACGCCGTGGTGGTCGCCACCGACCCCGACACGGCCGCCCGGCTGGTGCCGGGCCTGGAGGCGAGCGCACCCCGGCAGGTCACCACGCACCTGCACGTGCTGCCGGCCTCGCCCTGGCCCTCGCCGCTGCTCGTGCTGGGCCGGCCGGGCGGCCAGCTGGTCAACACCGTGGTGCTCACCGACGCCCAGCCGGCCTACAGTCCCGACGGCCGCGCCCTGGTCGCCAGCTCGACCCTGGCCCCGACCCGGCCGGAGGACGTGCGGGAGGAGATCGCCCGGGCACACGGCGTGTCCCCCGCCGATCTGGACCACCTGACCTCGGTCACCGTGCTCGGCGCCCAGCCGGCGGCCACGGTGCCGCTCCAGCTGCGCCGGCCGGTCGACCTGGGCGAGGGGTTGTTCGTCTGCGGCGACCACCGGGACACCCCGTCCATCCAGGGCGCGATGGCCAGCGGAGCCCGCACCGCCCGGGCCGTGCTGCGCCGGCTCCGGCCCCGCCCCGACCTGCTGGCCCTGCAGGGCCGCCCTGCCGGCGACGGGCCCGACGGCTCCGACACCCTCGGGGCAGCCGCCCGGTCCGGGCGGCCCTGATGCCCGCGACCGGGCCGACGATCCTGGCGACCAGCATGGGCTTCGACTCCCGTGGCCGCGGCCCCCACGACTGGGCCCCGGGCCCGGTGTTCGACCTGGCCGTGCAGCTCGCCGGGCAGCCCCAGTGGCCGCGGATCTGCTACCTCGGCACCGCGACCGGGGACGATCCCGCCCGGGTCGGTGGCTTCTACGGGGCCTTCGCCGGCAGCGAGGTCCGCGCCTCCCACCTCAGCCTGTCCCCCATGCCGACGGTCGCGGACGTGCGCACCCACCTGCTCGCCCAGGACGTCGTGTGGGTCGGCGGCGGCAGCGTGGCCAACCTGCTCGCGGTGTGGCGGGTGCACGGGCTGGACGAGGTGCTGGCCGAGTGCTGGCGCGCCGGTGTGGTGCTCGCCGGGGTGTCCGCCGGGTCGATCTGCTGGCACGTCGGGGGCACCACCGACTCCTTCGGCCCGCAGCTGCGCCCGGTCACCAACGGGCTGGCCCTGCTCCCCTGGTCCAACGGCGTGCACCACGACTCCGAGCCCGAGCGGCGGCCGCTGTACCTCCGGCTGGTCGCCGACGGCACGCTCCCACCCGGCCACGCCACCGACGACGGCGCGGGCCTGGTCTACCGCGGCACCGAGCTGGTCGAGGCGGTGGCCGACCGCAGGGACGCGGGCGCCTACCGGGTGTACCGCGGGCCCGACGGCCAGGCCGTGGAGACCCCGCTGGTGCCGCGTCGGCTGCGGTGACCAGCACCTCGACCGGCGTGGACGGGCATAGGCTGGAGCGCATGGACGAGCTGGTGGTGGTGCGCGCGGGGACCGTCGACTACGAGACCGCCTGGGCGCGCCAGCGCGAGCTGCACGAGCAGCGGGTGGCCGGCACGGGCCCGGACACGATGCTGCTGCTGGAGCACCCGTCGGTCTACACCGCCGGCCGCCGCACCGAGGCGCACGAGAAGCCGCAGGACGGCACCCCCGTCGTCGACGTCGACCGGGGCGGCAAGATCACCTGGCACGGGCCCGGGCAGCTCGTCGGGTACCCGATCGTGGCGCTGCCCGACCCGATCGACGTGGTGGCCCACGTCCGCCGGCTGGAGGAGGCCCTGATCGAGGTCTGTGCCGACCTCGGCGTGGCCGCCGGTCAGGTCGAGGGCCGCAGTGGGGTCTGGGTGGCGGCCGACGCCCCGGGCCCCGGTGCGCGGCCCGAGCGCAAGATCGCCGCGATCGGCGTCCGGGTGGCGCGCGGCGTGACCATGCACGGTTTCGCGCTGAACTGCGACCCCGACCTGCGGGCCTTCGGCGCCATCGTGCCCTGCGGGATCCTGGACGCCGGGGTCACCTCGCTGTCCGCCGAACTCGGCCGGGACGTCCCGGTGGCCGAGGTCGTCGACCGGGTGGAGGCCGCTGTCCGCCGGGTGCTCCGGCCGGTGCCGGCCGCCGCGAGGTGACCGGCACCGGGGCTCTCCCCGCCGCGGAGTACGTCAGCCTGACCACCTTCCGGCGGACCGGGCAGCCCGTCGCCACCCCGGTCTGGGCCGCGCCCTACCGGCCGGGCCCGGCCGCGAACGCCGGCTCGGTGACCGGTGACGGGTCCGGGGAGCCGATGCTGGTTGTCTGGACCCGCGCGGACTCCGGCAAGGTGAAGCGCCTGCGGCACACCAGCCGGGTGACCGTCGCCCCGTGCGACGCCCGCGGGCGGCTGCTGGGCGACGCCGTCGAGGCCACCGCGGGGCTGCTCGACCCGGCCGACGAGCCGGCCGCGCTGGCCGCGATGAGCAGGCGGTACGGCCTGCGCTTCCAGCTCGTCCGCTGGCCCTCCCACCTGTGGGGTCGCCTCACCGCCCGCGGCACACCGCGGCACACGGTCATCTGGATCCGCCCGGACTGAACGGCCCCGGCCCCGCTGCCGGGCCCCTCGTCGCGCGGAGCGTGGCGTGGGGGGCAGCGGGGTCCTCCTTCAGAGCACGAAGTTGACCAGCCGCCCCGGCACGGCGACCACCCGGCGCACGGTGGCGCCGTCCAGCAGCCCGGCGATCCGCTCGTCGGCGCGCGCAGCCGCCTCCAGGGCAGCCGCGTCCGCGTCGGCGGGGACGGCCACCTGGGCACGCACCTTGCCGTTGACCTGGACCACGATCTGCACGGTGTCGTCGACCAGCCAGCGCTGCTCGGCGTGCGGGAACGACGCCCAGGCCACCGACTCCGGGTGACCCAGCCGGGACCACAGCTCCTCGGCCAGGTGCGGTGCCAGCGGAGCGACCAGCAGCACCAGGCCCTCCGCGACCGCCCGGGGCACCGGCCGCTCCCCGGCGTAAGCCTGGGTCAGGTGGTTGGTCAGCTCGGTGATCCGGGCGATGGCCACGTTGAACCGCAGCGAGCCCATCCCCTCGCGCACGCCGTCGACGGCCCGGTTCAGCGCACGGGACGTGTCGTCGTCCGGCTGCACGTCGTCGGCCACCCGGACGGCGCCGGTGACCTCGTCGACCACCACCCGCCAGATGCGCTGCAGCAGCCGCTGGGAGCCGACCGCGGCCTTGGTCTCCCACGGGCGGGACTGGTCCAGCGGCCCGGTCGACATCTCGTAGACCCGGAACGTGTCCACGCCGTACGCCTCGATCATCTCGTCGGGCGTGACGACGTTCTTCAGGCTCTTGCCCATCTTCCCGTACTCGCGGGTGACCGGGCGGCCCTCGTACAGGTACTGGCCGTCCCGCTCCACCACGTCGGCGGCGGGCACGTGGAAGCCGCGGTCGTCGGTGTAGGCGAACGCGGAGATGTAGCCCTGGTTGACCAGCCGGCGGAACGGCTCCTCGCTGGAGACGTACCCCAGGTCGAACAGCACCTTGTGCCAGAAGCGCGCGTACAGCAGGTGCAGCACCGCGTGCTCCACCCCGCCGACGTACAGGTCGACGCCGCCGGTGTCGCCGGCCGACCGCGGGCCCAGCCAGTAGCGCTCCAGCTCCGGGTCGACCAGCTGCTCGTCGTCGGCGGGGTCCAGGTAGCGCAGGTGGTACCAGCACGACCCCGCCCAGTTGGGCATGGTGTTCGTCTCGCGCCGGTACTGCTGCGGGCCGTCACCCAGGTCCAGTGTCACCGTCGTCCACTCGGTCGCCCGGGACAGCGGCGGCTCCGGGGCCGAGGTGGCGTCGTCGTCGGCGAAGGTCGTCGGCGAGTAGTCGTCGACCTCCGGCAGCAGCACCGGCAGCATCGACTCCGGGACGGCGACCGGCAGGTCGTCGGCGTCGTAGACGATCGGGAACGGCTCGCCCCAGTAGCGCTGCCGGCTGAACAGCCAGTCGCGCAGCTTGTAGGTGGTCGTCGCCTCGCCGTGCCCGTGCGCCACCAGCCACCCGGTGACGGCGGCGATCGCCTCGGCCTTGCCCAGCCCGTCCAGCGAGATCTCCTCGTTGGACGAGTTGATCATCGAGCCGGGCCCGGTGTAGGCACCACCGGCGAAGTCCGCCGGCGGCTGCACGGTGCGCACCACGGGCAGGCCGAAGGCCTCGGCGAACTCGAAGTCGCGGGTGTCCTCACCGGGCACCGCCATGATGGCGCCGGTGCCGTAGCCGGTCAGCACGTAGTCGGCGATGAACACCGGCAGCCGGGCGCCGTTCACCGGGTTCACCGCGGTGGTGCCCAGCCACACTCCGGTCTTCTCCCGGCCCTCGGCCTGCCGGTCCAGCTCCGAGCGGCGCGAGGCCTGCCGCTGGTAGGCGGCGACCGCCTCACCCGGGGTGGCCGCCCCACCGGTCCACCGGGGGTCGACGTCGGCCGGCCAGGCCGCCGCGGTCAGCGAGCCCACCAGCGGGTGCTCCGGGGCCAGCACCAGGTAGGTGGCCCCGAACAGCGTGTCCGGGCGGGTGGTGAACACCTCCACGGGCTCGCCGGAGGAGGCGAAGCGGATCCGCGCGCCGGTGGAGCGGCCGATCCAGTTGCGCTGCATCAGCTTCAGCGACTCCGACCAGTCCAGCCGGTCCAGGTCGGTCAGCAGCCGCTCGGCGTAGGCGGTGATCCGCATCATCCACTGGGTCAGCGGCCGCCGGAACACCGGGAAGTTGCCCCGCTCGGAGCGGCCGTCGGCGGTGACCTCCTCGTTGGACAGCACCGTGCCCAGGCCCGGGCACCAGTTCACCGGCGCCTGGTTCAGGTAGGCCAGCCGGTGCGCGTCGACCACCCGGCGGCGCTGCACCCGGTCCAGCTCCGCCCACGGCAGGCCGCTGTCGTCGGTGCCGGGCGCCGGGCTGCGGGTGCCGGCGTCCAGCTCGGCGACCAGCTCGGCGATGGGCCGGGCCCTGTCCTGCTCGGGGTCGAACCAGGCCTCGAACAGCCGGGTGAAGATCCACTGCGTCCACCGGTAGTAGCCGGGGTCGATCGTGGCGAAGGTGCGCCGCTGGTCGTGGTCGACCCCCAGCCGGCGCAGCTGCGCGGCGATGGCGGCGATGTTGGCCTCGGTGGTGACCCGCGGGTGCTGCCCGGTCTGCACGGCGTACTGCTCGGCCGGCAGCCCGAACGCGTCGTAGCCCATCGGGTGCAGCACGTTGTGCCCGTCCATCCGCAGGAACCGGCTGGTGACGTCGGTGCCCAGGTAGCCCAGCGGGTGCCCGACGTGCAGCCCCGCACCCGAGGGGTACGGGAACATGTCCATCACGAAGGCCTTGGGCCGATCGGCCACCCGCTCGAAGCCCGCGGACAGCCGGCCGGTCGGGTTCGGCGTGTGGAAGGTGCCCTCGGCCTCCCACCGGTCCTGCCAGGCGAGCTCGATCTGCTGCGCCAGCGCCGCGGTGTAGCGGTGCGCGGGCACGCCGTCGCCGGTGGCTGCGGGGGTCGACTGGTCGGTGGGCTGGCTCATCGCTGGTGCTCCTGGATCGACGTACCGGAGGCGGACATGAAAAAACCCCTCACGCAGGAGGGGTCGCCGTGCAGCCTGAGCAGGTCAGGTCAGCACGGCCGTGCAAGGAGCAGTCCGCCGGTCACGCCCAGAGGGTAGCGCGCGCGACCGGCGGACCGCCTCCGTCATGTCAGCTGGGGAGCCACCTCGGCGGCGACCAGGTCCAGGTGGTCCAGGTCGGCGAGGTCGAGCACCTGCAGGTAGACCCGGCTCGCACCCGCCTCGGCGAACCGGCCCAGGGTGTCCACCGCCTGCGCCGGCGACCCGGCGACGCCGTCGGCCCGGAGCTCCTCGGGGTCCCGGCCGATCGCCGCCGCCCGGCGGGCCACCTCGGCGTCGTCCCGGCCGACGCAGAGCACCAGCGCCGAGCTGTACACCACCGACGACGGGTCGCGGCCGGCCTCGGTGCAGGCCGACCGCACCCGGTCGAACAGCTGGGCGTTGTCCGCGGCCGAGGCGAACGGCACGTTGAACTCCGCGGCGTACCGGGCGGCGAGCCGGGGCGTGCGGACCTTCCCCCGGCCGCCGACCAGGATCGGGACGCCGCCGGCCTGCACCGGTTTGGGCAGGGCCGGCGACCGGCTCACGCGGTAGTGCTCGCCGGCGAAGTCGTACGTGCTGCCCACCGGCGTCGTCCACATGCCGGTGATCAGCGCCAGCTGCTCCTCGAAGCGGTCGAAGCGCTCCCCCAGCGGCGGGAACGGGATGCCGTAGGCGCTGTGCTCGTCGTCGAACCAACCGGAACCGAGCCCGAGCTCCACCCGGCCGCCGCTCATCTGGTCGACCTGGGCCACCGAGATCGCCAGCGGCCCGGGCAGCCGGAAGGTGGCCGCGGTCATCAGCGTGCCCAGGCGGATGCGGCTGGTCTCCCGCGCGAGCCCCGCCAGGGTCAGCCACGCGTCGGTCGGGCCGGGGAGCCCGTCCCCGCCCATGGTCAGGTAGTGGTCGGAACGGAAGAAGGCGTCGAAGCCGGTCTCCTCCGTGCGCCGGGCGACGGCGAGGAGGTCGTCGTAGGTCGCGCCCATCTGGGGTTCGGTGAAGATCCTGAGGTCCACGGGCCCGACGCTAGGCGACCGGCCCGCGGCACCGCCCGCCCGACGGGCCCCGACCAGCGGCGCCGGGGAGACCCTCGGGGTGTGCTCGTGGCCGGGACCGGGCAGGATGGATCACCAGGACGATCTACCCGGAGGTGCATGCAGTGTTCCGCAGGAAGAGTCACGCCGAGGTCATCGGCGCCGAGCTGGCCGAGGGCTTCAGCCACATCGGTTCGGCGTTCACCGAGGCCGGCCGTGCCACCGCGGAGCAGTTGGCCCCTGCCGTGGAGGCGGCCCGCGAGGCCACCGGCCCCCGGGTCGCCGCCGCCGTCGCGGCAGCCGCACCGGTCATCAGCTCCGCGAAGGACGCGCTCGCCCCGCGGGTCGACGCCGCCCGGGAGGCCGCCACCCCGCGCCTGGAGGCAGCCCAGAAGGCGATCGACGCCGGCCTCGTCGCCGCCACGACCGCCGTCGCACCGCGGGTGGAGGCGGCGATCGACGCCCTCGCCCCGCGGATCGACACCGCCCGCACCGCTGCGGCGCCCCGGCTGGAGGCCGCGCAGAAGGCCGTCGACGCCGGCCTGGTCGCCGCCGTCGAGCAGTTCGAGAACGCCCGCGACGCCGCCGGTCCCCGGGCCAGCGCCGCGCAGGCCGCCGCGCTCGCCTACGCCGCCCCCCGGGTGGCGGCCACCCGCGAGGTGCTCGCCAGCGGGGTCGAGACCGCCCGCAGCGAGGTGCTCGCCAGCACCGAGAAGGCCCGCAAGCAGGCGGCCGCGAGCGCCGAGAAGGCACGCAAGCAGGCCGCCGTCAGCGGTGCGAAGGCCCGCAAGCAGGCGGAGAAGAGCTCCCAGCAGGCCAGGGCGCTGGCGCTCGCCAACGCCGAGCTGGCCCGGGCCCGAGCGGCGGAGAGCCGCAAGCAGTTCGACGCGGTCGCCGCCTCCACCGCGCACTCCATCAAGAAGCGCATCGGCGTCGAGCCCGAGCCGGCCCCCCGCCGGTGGCCCTGGGTGCTCGCCGTCCTGGCCGTGCTCGCCGGCGGCGTCGTGTTCTGGCGCAGCCGCACCTCCGACGACTCCTGGACTCCCGCACCGGCCGGCAACGGCCCGGTGCCCAGCTACCGAGAGGACCCCATGCCCAGCACCCCCCGCCCGGCCGGCGGCACCGACACCCCGCAGTCCTCGGGCAAGACCGTGTCCGCCGCCGAGACCGCCCCCGGTGACGCCATGCCGCCGGACAGCGACCTCGGCACCTGGACCGACCAGCTGGGCGGCGAGCCCGGCGGTCGCAACGCCGCCGAGCCCGGCAGCTCCACGCCCAACGACGAGACGCTGACCACCAGCACCGCCGGCCCGGCCGGCGACGTCGTCGAGGGCGCCAGCGGTGGGTCGCCGACCACCGACGCGACCAACGACACCGAGGCCGACCTCGGGCCGGCCGGCACCCCGGTGGCCAACCGCGGCGTCCTGCCCGACGCGCAGGGCGGCAAGCACCAGGCCTGATGGAGGACCCCGTCCTCCTCACCCTTCGCAAGCTCAGGGCGAGCCTCTGGACGGGGCCTGCGCAGGGGCGGCCCCGGGACCACCGGGGCCGCCCCTGCTGCACGTCCGGGCACGTCACCCCCCGGGAGTACCGTGCAGGCATGAGCGAGACGGCGACGAACCCGACTGCGACGTCCCCGATCGAGCCGGCCGGCCGGAAGCTGCTGCGGTTGGAGGTGCGCAACGCGCAGACCCCGATCGAGCGCAAGCCGGACTGGATCAAGACCCGGCTGCGCACCGGCCCGGAGTACACCGAGCTGAAGTCGCTGGTGCGCCGCGAGGGCCTGCACACGGTGTGCGAGGAGGCCGGCTGCCCCAACATCTACGAGTGCTGGGAGGACCGGGAGGCGACGTTCCTCATCGGTGGCGACCAGTGCACCCGGCGCTGCGACTTCTGCCAGATCGACACGGGCAAGCCCGCCGACTACGACACCGACGAGCCGCGCCGGGTGGCCGAGAGCGTGGCCACCATGTCGCTGCGGTACGCGACGATCACCGGCGTCGCCCGGGACGACCTGCCCGACGGCGGGGCGTGGCTGTACGCCGAGACGGTGCGCCAGATCCACGCCGCGGTGCCCGGCTGCGGCGTCGAGCTGCTCATCCCCGACTTCAACGCCGACCCCGACCAGCTGGCCGAGGTGTTCTCCTCCCGGCCGGAGGTGCTGGCGCACAACGTCGAGACCGTGCCGCGCATCTTCAAGCGCATCCGGCCCGGCTTCCGCTTCGAGCGGTCGCTCGCGGTGATCACCGCGGCCCGGGAGGCCGGCCTGGTCACCAAGTCCAACCTGATCCTGGGCATGGGCGAGGAGCCGGAGGAGGTCGTGGAGACCATGCAGGCCCTGCGCGACGCCGGCTGCGACCTGCTGACCATCACCCAGTACCTGCGCCCCTCGCCGCGGCACCACCCCGTCGTCCGGTGGGTGAAGCCCGAGGAGTTCGTCGGGTTCGCAGCCGACGCCGAGCGGATGGGCTACCCCGGTGTGCTCGCCGGTCCGCTGGTGCGCAGCTCCTACCGGGCCGGCCGCCTCTACCAGCAGGCCGCCGAGGCGCGGGGACTCACCGCCGGTCGCTGACCGGCCGGTCGCGGGCCGTGTGCCCGGCTCCGTCGGTGGTGCGGGGTGCCTATCCTGTGGGCATGGCCCGCAGCAAGTCCTCAGACTCCTCCGCACCCGCCGGCACGGCCGGCACCGGCCCCGGCGGGGCGTCCCCCGGCCGCAAGGGGGCCACGGCGGCCGGCGCGACGGCGGCCGGCAAGGGTGCCGCGGGCCGCGGTGAGCAGAAGGCCGGCAAGCCCGCCAAGGCGCCGAAGCTGGGCAAGGACGGCAAGCCCAAGGTGGGGCGGATCAAGCGGATCAAGACCACCTTCGGGCAGATCCGGCAGGCGTACACCCTCACGTACAAGAACGACCGCAAGCTGCCCTGGTACCTGCTGATCACCTTCGTCGTCGCGTTCGCCGTCGTCGAGCTGATCGCGGTGCTGCTGGACTCCCCGCTGCTGCTCCTGCCGCTGGCGATCATGGTCGGTCTGCTGGCCGCGCTGGTCGTCTTCGGCCGGCGGGCGCAGGGGTCGGCCTACCGGCAGGTCGACGGGCAGCCGGGTGCGGCCGCGTGGGTGCTGGAGGGCATGCGGGGTGACTGGCGGGTCAGCACCGCCGTCGCCGGCACGCCGCAGCTGGACTCGGTGCACCGGGTGCTCGGCCGGCCCGGGATCGTGCTGGTCGGCGAGGGCTCCCCGCAGCGGGTGCGCGGCCTGATCGCCCAGGAGAAGAAGAAGATCGCCCGCGTCGTCGGGGAGACCCCGATCTACGACGTCAGCGTCGGCGACGAGGAGGGCCAGGTCCCCCTCAAGAAGCTCAGCAGCCACGTGATGAAGCTGCCGCGCAACCTCAGCGCCGGCGAGGTCAACGCGCTGGGACGGCGGATGAGCGCCCTCGGCGGCCCGAAGATGCCGATCCCCGGCGGTCCGCTGCCCGGCGGCAAGCAGATGTCGATCAGCCAGCGGCAGGTCCGCCGCCGCTAGTCGCGGATGACGGCGGTGCCGGAGATGCGGTCGTGCAGGCCGCGCCCGTCGGCGTCGACCAGCAGGGCCGGCACGAGCAGGATCAGCAGCCCGGTGCGCACGACGGCCCGCCACAGCGCCAGCCGCGCGCCCTGGCGGGGGTGCGCCAGCCGGAAGCCGAACAACCGCATGCCGGGGGTCTGTCCCAGCCACACCAGCGACACCACGGTGATGACCGCGAAGGTCACCAGGCTCCAGTTGCCCGGCAGGTCCGGGGCGGTGAAGGCACCCGCCGCCAGGGCCGAGGCGATGGCGTCGACGAGGAAGGCCCCGATCCTCGGCCCGAACCCGGCCAGCGACCCCGGGCCGTCGGCCGGTAGGCCCAGGCCCGCACCACGCGCGCGGCGCTGTGGGTCGGCCTGAGAGGGTGAGCGCTCGTCCCCGTCCATGCCAGCCAGCGTAGGAGGGTCCCGGAGCACCTGCGGGGCGCGCCGCGCGTCACGGGCCCGGCCGACACGCCGGGGGCGGCGTTACCGGGACGAAACACCGGAGTCACCCAAGAGCAACTGCCCGCTCGTAGCTTCCGTGCCAACCGTCCGTCCACATCCGGAGGATCGATGTTCAACAGCCCCGACGAGGTCGCTGCGTACGTGCGCGACAACGACGTCAAGTTCGTCGACGTCCGCTTCTGCGACCTCCCCGGCGTCATGCAGCACTTCACCATCCCCGCGGAGACCTTCGGGGAGGACACGTTCGCAGACGGACTGGGCTTCGACGGTTCCTCCATCCGCGGCTTCCAGGCGATCAACGAGTCGGACATGCTGCTGCTGCCCGACGCCAGCAGCGCCTACCTCGACCCGTTCCGCATCCACAAGACGCTGAACGTCAACTTCTTCATCCACGACCCGATCACGCGCGAGGCCTACAGCCGCGACCCGCGCAACGTGGCGAAGAAGGCCGAGGCCTACCTGGCCAGCTCGGGCATCGCCGACACCGCCTACTTCGGCCCGGAGGCCGAGTTCTACGTCTTCGACTCGGTCCGCCACAACACGGCGATCAACGAGGGCTACTACCACATCGACGCGGTCGAGGGCTCGTGGAACACCGGCTCGTTGACCGGCGAGAACGGCGGCCCCAACCTGGGCTACAAGACCCGGCCCAAGGGCGGGTACTTCCCGGTCGAGCCCTACGACCACCAGAGCGACCTGCGCTCGACGATGATGCTCAACCTGGCCAGCGCCGGGCTGGAGCTGGAGCGTGGCCACCACGAGGTGGGCACCGGCGGCCAGGCCGAGATCAACTACAAGTTCGACACGCTGCTGCGCTCGGCCGACAGCCTGATGCTGTTCAAGTACATCGTGAAGAACACCGCCTGGGCCGCCGGCAAGAGCGCCACGTTCATGCCCAAGCCGCTGTTCGGCGACAACGGCTCGGGCATGCACTGCCACCAGAGCCTGTGGAAGAACGGCGAGCCGCTGTTCCACGCCGAGACCGGCTACGGCGGCCTGTCGGACACCGCGCGGCACTACATCGGTGGCCTGCTCAAGCACGCGCCCTCGCTGCTGGCCTTCACCAACCCGACGGTGAACAGCTACCACCGCCTGGTGCCCGGCTACGAGGCGCCGATCAACCTGGTCTACTCCGCGCGCAACCGCTCGGCCTGCTGCCGCATCCCGATCTCCGGCGACAGCCCCAAGGCCAAGCGCATCGAGTTCCGCGTCCCCGACCCGTCGGCGAACCCGTACCTGGCGTTCTCGGCGATGCTGATGGCCGGCCTGGACGGCGTGAAGAACCGGATCGAGCCGCCGGCCCCGGTCGACAAGGACCTCTACGAGCTGCCGCCCGAGGAGGCCGCCGACATCGCCAAGGTGCCGGCCAGCCTGGACGCGGTGCTCGACCGGCTCGAGGTCGACCACGAGTACCTGCTCGACGGCGGGGTGTTCACCCCCGACCTGATCGAGACGTGGATCGAGTACAAGCGGGTCAACGAGATCGACCCGATCCGCCTGCGCCCGCACCCGCACGAGTTCGCGATGTACTACGACATCTGAGTCCCACCGCTCGACCGGCACGTCCACGCAGCCCTCGCCAGGGCCTCCCTGGCGGGGGCTGCGCCGTGCCGGCCGTCAGGTGGGGGTCACGGCGTCCCGGCGGAACGGACCGTCCAGCGCGGCCCACTGCAGGAGCATGTTCGTCTTGCCGTCGGCGATGCGGCCGTCACGGTCCATGGCCAGTGCCTCGTCGAAGGCCACCTCCAGGACCTCGATGTCCTCCCCCTCGGCGAGCAGCCCGCCACCGGGACCCGTGCGGTCGTCGGCGGTGTAGGGGGCTGCGTAGAAGTGGGCCGCTCGGTGACCGAGCCCGGGCTCATGTAGACGGCCCGCGGCCCGGCTGCACACCGCAGAACCACGTCGGGCCCGGGCCATTCCCGCCGGCGGGTCGACCGGGCGGGTGTCACCTGGCTACGGTCGGCCCGTGACCGTGCTGCGCCTGGACAACGTCCTCATCGTCGTCGAGGACCTCACCGGCGCCGTCGAGTTCTTCACCCGGCTGGGTCTGCAGCTGGCCGGCAGCCAGACCCTGAACGGCTCCTGGGTCGAGCGGGTCATCGGTCTGGAGGGCGTCGACCAGGACGTCGCGATGCTGCGCACCCCGGACGGGCTCGGCGGTGTGGAACTCGTCCACTTCCGCGCGCCGGAGGCGATCCGCTCCCAGCCCGAGAGGCCACCGGCGAACACGCTCGGTACCCGCCGCGCCATGTTCGCCGTCGACGACGTGGACGCGACGGTGGAACGCCTGCTGGCCGGCGGCGCGGAACTGGTCGGGGAGGTCGTGCAGTTCGAGGACAGCTACCGGCTCTGCTACGTGCGCGGCCCCGAGGGCATCGTCGTCGGGCTGGCGCAGGCTCTCTGACCGGCTGTCCGCGCAGGCCGGGGCGTGGTGGCGCAACTCGCGTCGGCGATGGTCCTCGGCACGAGACGGCCGTGGCGGCGTCCACTGGCGCTGCTTCGTCGCCGCGACGACCGTGACTCGCGCGGCGACGCCCGGTGCGACGCCGGGCACGTGGCCGCGGGTGCGGGTGAGCAGCCGGGGGTCGAACGCCGGCACCCGGTCGGCCGCCACCACGCGTCGCTCCCACAGCACGGAGCCGCTGAGCAGCACGACCCCCACCGGGAAGCAGCACCGGAGCCGGGTCAGGCCATCGGACTCCGCCTGCACCAGGAGGAGCAGCAGCGGCAGTGCCCCGGAACCCAGCAGCACGCTCGGGACGCCGATAGACCGGTGGCCGCCGGCGCTCCGCCGGGGCAGCAGCCGCAGCGTGAGCACGAGCGCCAGCACGCCGATCGGCACGTTGGCGTAGAAGATCCAGCGCGAGCCGTCCGGGCCGGACGCGAGGGCCGGCTGACCGGCATCCGGGTCGGCTGCTCGACACCTACGCCGAGCAGGAGGGCCGCCGGCAGCCCTGACCCGGCACGCCCCGGTGCGCCGGGACCGTGCCGCACCGGCCCCGGCCGCGCACCACGTCGGGCCTGCGCGGCGGCGCGGTCCCGGTCCCCTGGCCCGTCCCCCACGATGTCGGGCATACCCCCCGGGGGTACGGCGTTCGTCCCCCCGGGAGCACCCGCTCCCCGGCCACGGCGGCCGCACGGCAGGCGGAGGGACCAGGGATGACCACGCACGAGCACCACCACGGCGTCCACCACGGCGACCACGACGTCGACCAGGACGTCGACCCGGGCAGCCCGGCGGCGCGGCGAGCGCTGACCCGGCTGGCGGTCAGCGCGACGCTGCACTGCCTCACCGGGTGCGCCGTCGGCGAGGTGCTCGGCATGGTGCTGGGCACGGCCTGGGGCTGGTCGGACGGTGCGACGATCGCGCTCGCGGTCGGGCTGGCGTTCGCGTTCGGCTACGCGCTGACCATCGCGCCGGTGCTGCGCTCGGGCCTGCCGCTGCGCGCGGCGGTGCGGGTCGCGCTCGCCGCGGACACGCTGTCGATCACCGTCATGGAGATCGTCGACAACGCCGTGATGCTCGCCGTGCCCGGTGCCATGGAGTCCGGCGTGACCTCACCGCTGTTCTGGGGCTCGCTGGCGGTCGCGCTGGCGGTGGCGTTCCTCGCCACCGTCCCGGTGAACCGGGCACTGATCGCCCGGGGCCGGGGGCACGCCGTCGTCCACGCGCACCACTGACGGCGGCCGAGGGGCGGCCGCAGCGCAGCGGCCGCCCCGGCGCGCTCAGCCGGGAGCGCCCAGGTGCGCCTGCTTGGGGGCCAGCCCGCGCAGCGCCTCGGCGGCCACCCGGTCGCGGTCCGCTCCCCCGGCGGCGACCACCACCGCGCCCACCAGGCCCTCGACGAACGGTGCCGGGCTCAGCACCACCCGGGCCCGCAGGTCGTCGTCCAGCAGCTCCAGGGCGGTGTCCGCCGACAGCACCGCGCTGCCCAGGTCCATCAGCACCACCACGCCGGCACCGGAGTCGGCCGCCGTGATCGCCTCGGACACCGCGACGGCGTCGGTGCCCAGCCCGCCGTCGTCGGTGCCGGCGGCGACCTCGACAGCCAGCTCCCGGCCCGGCAGCATCTGCCGGGCCAGCGCGACCGCCGCCTCGGCCAGCGGCCGGCTGTGCGAGACGACGACGATCCCCACCGTGCCCTCGACGCCCACCGCTCAGCCCCCGGCCAGCGCGGCGGCGGACTCGACCAGCAGCACCGCCGAGGCGGCACCCGGGTCGACGTGGCCGGCGCTGCGCTCGCCCAGGTAGCTCGCCCGGCCCTTGCGCGCGACCGAGGCGGTGACCGCATCCCGGCCGCGGGCAGCGGCCTCGGCCGCCGAGCGCAGCGCGGCGTCCAGCGGTTCCCCGGCCCCGACCGCGTCGGTCAGCGCCTCGGCGGCCGGCAGCAGCGCGTCCACCATGGTCTTGTCCCCGGGCTCGGCCTTGCCGCGGGCGACGACGCCGTCCACCCCGGCCCGGAACGCCGCGGCCACCTCGGCCGGGCGGCCGTCGCCCAGCGCGGTGGACATGCGCAGGAAGAAGGTGCCGTAGAGCGGCCCGCTGGTGCCGCCCACCTTGCTGATCATCGTCATCGCCACGGCCTTCAGCAGCGCCGCCGCGTCCGCCGGCGGCGTGGCCTGCAGCCCGGCCAGTGCCGCGGTCATCCCGCGGTCGAGGTTGGTGCCGTGGTCGGCGTCGCCGATCGCCGAGTCCAGCTCGGTCAGGTGGTCGCGCTGCTCGGCGACCCGCTCGGCGAACGCCTGTACCCAGGCCGCGGCCTGCTCGGTGCCGACCGCGCTCACACGCCCCACCGCAGCCCGGGCGTGCGCACGGGGGCGTCCCACAGCCGCAGCAGCTCCTCGTCGGCGCGCAGCAGCGTCACCGAGCAGCCGGCCATGTCCAGGCTGGTCATGTACGAGCCCACCAGCGAGCGGGCCACCCCGACGCCGGCCTTCTCCAGCACGGCGCGCACCTCGGCGTAGACCACGTACAGCTCGATCAGCGGCGTGCCGCCCAGGCCGTTGACGAAGGCGATCACGCCGTCGCCGCCGGTGAGGTCCAGGTCGGCCAGCACCGGTTCCACCAGCATCTCGGCGACCTCCCGGGCCGGGGCCAGCGGCACCCGGCGCCGTCCGGGCTCGCCGTGGATGCCGACCCCGATCTCCATCTCCCCCTCCGGCAGGTCGAAGGTCGGGCGGCCCGCGGCCGGGACGGTGCACGAGGTGAGCGCCATGCCCATGCTGCGGCCCTGGCCGTTGACCCGGCGGGCGACCTCGGCGACCTCGGCCAGCGGCCGGCCCTCCTCGGCGGCGGCACCGGCGAGCTTCTCCAGCAGCACGGTCACCCCGACGCCGCGCCGTCCAGCGGTGTAGGTGCTGTCCTGCACGGCGACGTCGTCGTCGGTGACGACGGTGACCACCTCGGTGCCGGACTCGGCGGCGACCAGCTCGGCGGCCATCTCGAAGTTGATCACGTCGCCGGTGTAGTTCTTCACCACGTGCAGGACGCCGGCACCGCCGTCGACGCCCTGGGTCGCGGCGACCATCTGGTCGGGTACCGGGGAGGTGAACACCTCCCCGGCGCACGCGGCGTCCAGCATCCCCAGCCCCACGAACCCGCCGTGCATGGGCTCGTGCCCGGCACCGCCACCGGACACGATCCCGACCTTGCCGCGCACCGGCGCGTCGGCCCGGAACACGACCCTGTTCTCGTGGTCGACCTGCAGCTCGGGGTGGGCGGCGTCCATGCCGCGCAGCGCGTCGGCGACCACGTCGGCCGGGTCGTTGATCAGCTTCTTCACACTGGCTCCTCTGGGTGGCGTGACCCGACCGTAGGAGTGACCCAGGTCGCAGGGCAACGCCCGCCGTCCCGGATGGTCGGACGCGGACCGGTACCGACGTCGTCAGGATGTAACCAGGACGTCATCGCATCCCGCGGCGATCACGGCCCGGAGGCGCCACCATGGAGGGGACGGCCGACGACGTGCTCCGTCGAGGTGTCCACATCGCATGCCGTTCGCTCCGGAGGACCCTCATGACCACTCCCGATCCCTGCCTGCGTCACCCCCGAGCCACCTGGGTGGCCAGCTGCACCCAGTGCAGCGCCTGGCACCTGCACCGGATGCGCACCCTCGCCCGCCCGTCGGGTGCGGCGCGCACCTCCCGTCCGCTGGCCCGCGAAGCCGGCTGACCCCGGCACCGCGGCCCGCACGACCACACGGCCCCCGACCTCGGCGAGGTCGGGGGCCGGGTGTCCGGGGTGTGCGTCAGAGGACGACGAGCATGTCCTGGTAGGAGGGCAGCGGCCGCAGGTCGTCGGCCACGTGGGTCTCCAGCAGGTCGGCGGCCCGCACCGTGGCCATCGCCGGCAGCAGCACGTCCCGGGCCTGCTGTGCCTGCGCCAGGGTCGAGTCGGCTCCGTGGTGGCCCGGCGCCGCCCGCAGCGTCGCCAGGCCGGCCCGCAGGTCGGCGATCGGCGCGGACACCTCGTCCAGCGGGGCGGTGTCCGCCGCCACTTCCGCGCCGCGGAGCGCACTCCGACTCCGACACCAGCTCCGGCAGCGCGTCCAGCGTGGTGCGCAGGTTCGGCAGCCCGCGTGCCTCCGCTCCGACCTGCCAGTCCTCGGAGCAGCCGGAACTCGAAGCGGTTGCCGGTGGAGGCGAACGGGCTGGTGCGGACGCGGTCGCCCGGGTCGGTGGGCAGCACCGGCAGGTTCTGGTGCGGGGTGTCCCCCGGCAGCAGCAGGTCGCCCTGGGTGGCGTTCCCGAGGGAGGAGTCGACGTGCTCGCCCGATGCCCTCGAGGGGCTCGTGGAACAGGCACTCCATGCCGTGCTCCTGCGCCAGCCGCTGGGAGGTGCTGATCACAGTTGCTGGTGGCCGGCGGCGACGTTGCCCCGCTCGGACACCGGCGCGATCGCGAACCAGCCGGGGGCGACCTCGTCGTGCCGGGTCTCGGCCGCGATGCCGAGCGTGACCAGCTCCCGCTCGGTGTCCGTCATGGCGCCCAGCACCCACTCGGGGATGGCGCCGAAGCAGTGGTCGTCGAACTCCTGGCCCTCGGGCGACCTGCTGCCGAACAGCGTGCGACCGGCGTCGAGCAGGTCGGGCCGGGCCAGCGAGAAGTGCCGGTCGACGAGGACGCACTCCTGCTCGGCGCCGCAGTAGCTCACCACCGCGTCCGGCGCGGTGTTCCCGATCGGCTGCAGCACCCGCCCGGCGTGCTCGACCATCGCCTGCTGCGGGCGCGGCAGCGGCACCTTGTGGTCCAGCGCGTCACCGGTCATCGAGACGACGACGGTGGAGATGCTCAGCGTGTCGCCGTTGAGGTCCTCCAGCACGTCGGCCGGGCTGGTCACTCACGACGACTCCTCGGCACCCGGGCCGGGCCCGCTGGAGCGGGGCCCGATCCCGGCACGCCAGGAAGCCGCTGCACCGGACACGTTCCGCCCCGGTGACGACTGGGGGCGCTCCGGCAGAGCCCGGGTCCGACGGGCGCCGGGACTGCCGATGGAGGAGGAGCCGGGCCCGAGACCCCTGGGAACGGCAGACCAGCGCGCGCCACCGGCGGGCCAGCGACCTCGGAGGACACCGGCATGTGGCGACGCGGCAGCACCCAGGACGGCCCGGCCACCACGGACGGCCCCGCGCCCCGTGACGTCGAGGCCCTGGAGCGTGTGCTCGCCGCCCTCGACCAGGGGGTGACCGGTGAGCTGGACGCGCACAGCAAGGTGGTGTCCACCCTCGTCGAGGAGCTGGGCCTGGGGTACGGCGCCGTCTGGCTGCCCACCGCCGACGGGTCGTTCACCCTGCGCGCCGAGGCCGGGCCGATGGTCGGCCAGATGCGGGCCGCGTGGACGCGCGGCGGCTCGCTGCGCCGCGGCATCGGCACCCCGGGCCGGGCCCTGACCAGCATGCAGCCCGAGATCTGCGCCGACCCCGACGCCCAGGGCGACGAGCGGTGGCAGGCGGCCCGCGCCGCCGGCGCCCAGCACGGTTGCTTCCTGCCGGTCGTGCACGCCGGGACCGTGACCGCCCTGCAGGAGTACCACAGCACCCGGGTGCTGCCGTTCGAGGGCGGCCGCGGCGAGAAGTGGAAGGCCATCGGCCGGGTCGCCGCACACGCCCGCCAGGCGGCCCTGGACAGGACGCAGCTCAAGGAGACCCTGGACGACCGGCTCGCCGTCACGAGCGTGGTGAGCCGGGTCGGGGAGGCGACCAGCCTGGACCAGGCCGCGCACCTGGCGCTGGAGACGGTGCGGACGGCGTTCGGCTGGGCCTACGGCTCCTACTGGTGCATGGACGACGCCGCCGGCGTGCTGCGCTTCGAGGTGGAGTCCGGCTCGGCGGGCGCGGAGTTCCGCGAGGTCACCCTGGCCGCGAGCTTCGCCGAGGGCGTCGGCCTCTCCGGGCGCGCCTGGCGGGCTCGTGACCTGGTGTTCGTCAGCGACCTCGCCGAGCTCACCGACTGCGTCCGGGCACCGGCGGCGCAGCGGGCCGGCGTCCGGTCCGGCGTCTGCTTCCCGATCGTCGTCGGCGGCGCCGTGATCGGCACCATGGACTTCTTCACCACCGAGACGATCGACCTGTCCGCCTCCCGTGCCGAGGCGCTGCGCAACGTCGCCCAGCTGGTGTCCCAGCGGATGGACATGCTGCGCCGCGCTGAGCAGGACGCCGAGCAGGCCCGGCGACTGCTGGACACCGTGACCCGGCTCCGCGAGGCCGCCGGGGACGCCGGGAGCGTGGCGGCGAACGCGGTCGGCCAGGCTGCGTCGATGACCACCCAGGTGGAGGCCCTCGGGGCGGCGTCGGCCGCGATCGGCGAGGTCATCAAGATCATCTCTGCGATCGCCGACCAGACGAACCTGCTGGCCCTCAACGCCACCATCGAGGCGGCCCGCGCCGGCGACCTGGGACGCGGGTTCGCCGTCGTCGCCAGCGAGGTCAAGGACCTGGCCCGGGAGACCGCGCGGGCGACCAGCAAGGTGGCCGAGCAGATCGCCAGCATCCAGTCCACGAGCCAGTCGGTGTCCTCCGGCATCCTGGCGACCAGCGGGATCATCGGCGAGCTGGACGCCGTGCAGGCCCGCATGGGCGACGTGCTGGAGGAGCAGGCCCGGATGGCCCAGCAGATCACCGGCCAGTGAGCTGCCTCCGCGCGTGGGCGCCGTCCCCGCGCGGAGGCGACCGGTGGAGGGCGACCGGGTGACGTGCACCCGGTCGGTGTTCGATCTGCTCGCAGCTGGGCATGGTCCTGGCATGCACCTGCCCACGCCACGGGGTCCGCTCGGCGCCCAGCTCATGACCGACCTCGTCTCCGGCGCCGCGATCAGCGCCCGCACCCTGCACCTGGCCCGTGCCACGGTGTCGGTGGCGACCCACTCCGCGCGCGCCGTGCTCACCGACGACGACCTCCAACTGGCCCTCGCCGTCTGCTACGAGCTGCACTACCGCGGCTTCGACGACGTCAGCGACGACTGGGAGTGGCGGCCGGACCTCATCGCCCTGCGGACGGTGCTGGAGCAGCGGCACACCGACGCCCTGCGCGCCCTGGTCGACGACCTCGTGGTCACCGACGAGCCGATCGAGAAGCAGCTGGCCGCGGTCATCGCCGCCGACGACGGGCCCTCGCTCTCGGCCCACATGGCCAAGCGCGGCACCCCGGAGCAGTGGCGGGAGTACCTGACGGTGCGCTCGGTCTACCACCTCAAGGAGGGCGACCCGCACACCTGGGTCATCCCCCGCATCGGCGGCCGGGCGAAGGCCGCGGCGGTCGAGATCCAGGCCGACGAGTACGGCGGCGGCGCGCCGGGGCGCATGCACAGCCAGCTGTTCGCCGGTCTCATGACCGACCTCGGTCTGGACGCCGGCTACGGCGCGCTCTGGGACGTCGCCCCGGCGGTCGCCTTCTCAGCGGTCAACACCATGTCCCTGCTGGGCCTGCACCGCCGGTGGCGCGGCGCCTGCCTGGGGCACCTGACCGCGGTGGAGATGACGTCGTCGGCGCCGAGTCGCCGCTACTCCGCCGGTCTGCGCCGGCTGGGCCACGACGAGCGCACCACCGTCTTCTACGACGAGCACGTGGAGGCGGACGCGGTGCACGAGCAGATCGCCTCGGTGGACATGTGCGGCTCGTTCGTGGCCGACCACCCGCAGCTGGCCGGGGACGTGCTCTTCGGTGCGCAGTGCTCGCTGGCCCTGGACGCGCT
The DNA here is from genome assembly GCF_010685995.1 of Goekera deserti. Classification (GTDB taxonomy): domain Bacteria; phylum Actinomycetota; class Actinomycetes; order Mycobacteriales; family Geodermatophilaceae; genus Goekera; species Goekera deserti. The sequence continues at coordinate 312,897 of NZ_JAAGWK010000009.1, forward strand.
GACCGCCGAGCACCTGCTGGGCGCGTGGGCCGAGGGCCGCTCGGCCCTGGTCGGCCGGCCCGCCGTCGCTGCCTGACCCCGCACGCAGCCCCCTGGGCTGCGGCCGGCCTCACCCCCTGCACTTTCTGTACAGAAAGCGCGGCGGTATGGGGTGCGGCCGGCGTCACCCCCCGCGCTTTCTGTACAGAATGTGCGGCGGTGTGGGGTGCGGCCGGCGTCACCCCCTGGGCTTTCTGTACAGAAAGTGCCGGGAAGGTCAGTCGTCGCGGGTCATGGCGGCGGCGGGGCGGGGCCGGGTGGGTGCGCTGCCGGCGTGGAAGCCGGCGGTCTTGTGCGTGCCGTCGCAGAACGGCTTGAGCCCGGACTTGCCGCAGCGGCACAGCGCGACCGTCTCCCGGCCGGGGTCGATCTCGGTGCCGTCCTGGTCCAGCAGCGTGAAGTCACCGCGCACGATCAGCGGGCCGTCCCGGTAGGGCGTGATCGTGGCGCCGCGCTGCCCGGTCGTGCGGGCGTCGGCACCGGGCCGGTCGGTTGCGGGAGGGGTGGCGGCGGGCTGGTCGGGGCTGGACATGCCCGCTCCCCTGCCCCGCGGGGCAGGTGGCGAACCGCCTGGCTCGGCCACGGTCAGGCGTCGGAGACGGGCCGGTCGTAGAAGAGCTGCTCCACCACGCCGCGGGCGCGCCGGGTGGTGCGCCGGTAGTCGTCCAGGAACTGACCCGGCTGGATCTCCGGCCCGTACCCGCAGGCCCGGGCGACGGCGGCCAGCTCCAGGCCCTGTCGGGGCAGCTGGTCGCTGGGGCGGCCGCGCACCAGGAAGGCGGCGTTGCGGGCCTGGCTGGCGAACTCCCACGCCGACTGCAGGGCGTTGCGCTGCTCGTCGTCGAGCAGGTGGCAGCCGGCCAGCGCGACCAGCGCGTCGACGGTGGGCGTGACCCGCAGCGCCGGCTGGGCGTGCGCGTGCTGCAGCTGCAGCAGCTGCACCGTCCACTCCACGTCGGCCAGCCCACCCCGGCCCAGCTTGGTGTGGGTGGCCGGGTCGGCGCCGCGCGGCAGCCGCTCGCTCTCCACCCGGGCCTTGATCCGGCGGATCTCGGCGACCTGGTCAGCGCTCAGACCGCCGTCCGGGTGGCGGATCGGGTCGATCAGCTCGGTGAACGCCCGGCCCAGCTCCGCGTCCCCGGCGACCGGTTCGGCCCGCAGCAGCGCCTGCACCTCCCAGACGGCCACCCACCGCTCGTAGTACTCGGCGAACGCCGACAGGCTGCGGGACAGCGCACCGTTGCGGCCCTCCGGGCGCAGGTTGGCGTCCACCTCGAACGCCGGGTCCGGGGCGGGCGCGCCGAGCAGCCGGCGCAGCGTGTGCGCGATCGTCGTCGCCGCGTGGGACGCCTCGGCCTCGGTGTGCCCGGGCCGGGCCCGGTGCACGAAGAGCACGTCGGCGTCGGAGCCGTAGGACATCTCCGACCCGCCGAGCCGGCCCATGGCGATCACCGCCACGTCCACCGGCACCGCCGCCGCGGACGTCTTCGCACCCTCGGCCCACGCGCGCACCGCGGCGTCCAGCCCCGCCTGCAGGGTGGCCACCGCGATGTCCCGCAGCGCCCGCCCCACCCGGACGACGTCCAGGCGCCCCAGCAGGTCGGCGCAGGCCACCCGCAGCAGCTCCTGGCGGCGCAGCGCCCGCAGCACCGCGATGCCCTCGGTGGGCTCGGCCGCGCGGGCCACCGCCTGCCGCCATGCCGAGCTCAGCGCCGTCACCGAGCGGGGCTCCAGCTGGGCGTCGTCGGCCAGGATGCGCAGTGCCTCCGGGGTGCGGGTGAGCAGCCCGGCCACGTACTGGCTGGAGCCGAGCAGCTGCGCCAGCCGCTCGGCCACCTGCCCCTCGTCGCGCAGCAGCCGCAGGTACCAGTGGTGCCCGCCCAGGGCCTCGCTCACCTGCCGGTAGGCCAGCAGCCCGGCGTCCGGGTCGGCGCAGCCGGCGAAGGTCTGCAGCAGCACCGGCAGGAGGTAGCGCTGCATGGACGCCGAGCGGGACAGCCCGCCGGTGAGCGCGGCCAGGTGCCGCAGCGCGCCGTCCGGGTCGGCGAACCCCAGCGCGCGCAGCCACTCCCCCGCGGCCTTGGGCCCCAGCTGCAGCTGCTCACCGGGCACCCGGGCGACGGCGGCCAGCAGCGGGCGGTAGAAGAGCTTCTGGTGGATGCGGCGCACCTCGCGGGTGTGCAGCGCGAGCTCGGCGGCCAGCACGTCGGTGGCCTGCCCGCGGTGGTCGGGCCGGTAGCCCAGCGCGCGCGCCAGCCAGCGCAGCTGGGTCTCGTCAGTGGGCAGCAGGTGGGTGCGCCGCAGCCGCAGCAGCTGCAGCCGGTGCTCGACGGTGCGCAGGAAGCGGTAGGAGGCGAGCAGCGTCGCGGCGTCGTCACGACCCACGTAGCCGCCGGCGGACAGCGCGTCCAGGGCCGGGATGGTGCCGCCGGTGCGCAGCGTGGGGTCGACCCGGCCGTGCACCAGCTGCAGCAGCTGCACGCTGAACTCCACGTCGCGCAGGCCGCCGGGCCCCAGCTTCAGCTCCCGGCCGGCCTGCGCCGCCGGGATGTTCTCCTCCACCCGCCGGCGCATGGCCTGCACGTCGGGCACGAACCCGGGGCGGTCACCGGCCTTCCACACCAGCGGCCACAGTGCGTCGACGTAGGCCGCACCGAGGGCCGGGTCGCCCGCGACCGGGCGCATCTTGAGCAGGGCCTGGAACTCCCAGGTGCTGGCCCACTGGTGGTAGTAGGCCTCGTGCCCGGCGACGGTGCGCACCAGCGGCCCGGCCTTGCCCTCCGGGCGCAACGCCGCGTCCACCTCCCAGGCCGCCTCCCGGCAGATCCGCATGAGCGCGGCGGCCACCCGGGTGGCCGAGGTGAGCGCGGCGCCCTCCTCGTCGTGCGGGTCGACCGCCTCGGCAACGAACACCACGTCGACGTCGCTGACGTAGTTGAGCTCCCGGCCGCCGCACTTGCCCAGGCCGATGACCGCCAGCCGGCAGGCGGCGGCGTCGGCGGGCTGCTCGGCGACGGCGATCGCCAGCGCCGCGGTGAGCACCGCACCGGCGAGGTCGGCCAGCTCACCGGCGACGTCCTCGGTGGGCAGCCCGTCGTCGGCCAGGTCGCGACCGGCGAGCGAGAGCACCGCCCGGTGGTAGGCCAGCCGCAGCGCCCGCACCCGCTCCGGTGACGCGTCCGGTGCGGCGCGGCCCAGCTTGACGCCCCACGGCGGGTCGTCGGGGTCGGCACCGACCGCGACCAGCATCTGCCGCTCCAGCGACAGCGGGGTGGGCCGCGAGGGGCCGCGGCCGTCGTCGTCCAGCACCGTCCAGTCGCCCGGGTGACCGGCCAGGTGGTCACCGAACCCGGAGCTGGCCCCCAGCACCGACAGCAGCCGCCCGCGCAGCGGCGCCGACCCCCGCAGCCGGGCCAGCAGCGCGGCCGCGGAGCCACCCGCCGGGTCCGCGACGTCGAGGGCCTCCACCAGCCGCCACAGCGACAGCGCGGCGAGGTCGGGGTCCCCGGCCCGCGCCATCGCCGACACGACCGGGGCCGCCTCGGGGTCGGCGGGGCCGTTGCTGGCCAGGTCCCAGAGCCCGACCGCCGGGTCCGACAGCAGCCGCGCGGCGCGCGCGCCGTCCTCGAACCCCAGCCGGGCCAGCCGGACGACGGCCCCCCGGGGCACGTCCTGCAGGTCGACCATGGCCACCCGCTGAGGCTAGCCGCGGCCGCTGACACCGGTGACCGCGACCGCGCCGGGGCCGCCGGAGCAGCTGACCCGAACGGGGGACAGAGCTGGGCCGACGGGTTCCGAGACCCCTACGCTCCGTCGGCCGCCGGTGCCCGGGACGGCGCACCGTACCGGCCATCGCGGAGGACCCCATCACCACCACCATCGACGCGCCCCCGCCCGCGCTCACCGCGGAGGACCGCCCCCGGCGGTCCGGGGCAGGTCCGCGCGGCGTGCTGGTGGTCGCCGGCGTGCTGGTGCTCGCCCAGCTGGCGCTGCGGGCGTGGCTGCTGTCCGGACGCACCTACCACCAGGACGACTTCCGCCTGATCGGGCGGGCCGCGACGTCGTCGCTGTGGTCGCCGGAGTACCTGGTCGGCCGGTTCGACGGCCACTTCATGCCGGGCTCGATGCTGGTCGCCGGCATCCTCGAGCGGCTGGCGCCGATGAACTGGACCGCCGTCGTGCTGGTGTGCCTGCTGCTGCAGGCGCTGGCGTCGCTGGCGGTGCTGCGGATGCTGCGGATCGTGCTCGGCGACGGGCCCCGACTGCTGCTGCCGCTGGTCTTCGCGCTCTTCGTCCCGCTCACCCTGGGCGCGGTCAGCTGGTGGGCCGCCACGCTCAACTCCCTGCCGCTGCAGATCGGGCTGGCGTGGTTCGTCGGGGACGCCGTGCGCCACGTCCGCACCGGCGACCGGCGCTCCGCGGTGACCGGCTGGCTGGTGCTGGGCCTCACCTACTGTTTCTACGTCAAGGCCGTGCTGATCGCGCCGGTGGCGTTCGCGGCGGTGGCGGTGCTGCTGCGCGCGGCCGGCGAGCCGCGCCCGCTGGCGGCCGCCTGGCAGCGGGGGCGCCGGCTCTGGACCGGGTCCGCGGTGGTCACCGGCGTCTGGGCGCTCGCCTACCGCAGCACGGTGGGCGGCTCGGACTCCGCCACCGGGACCCCCGAGGACGTGCTGGACCTGGCCTGGCACGGCCTGCTGCACGCGGTGCTGCCCGGGGTGGTCGGTGGTCCGTGGGTCTGGGGGCACGAGGCCGGCTCGACGCCGTACGCCAGCACGCCCGGGGTGCTGCTGGTCGCCGCGGCCGCGGTCGTGGCCATGGGCGTGCTGTGGGCCCGGGCCACCCGGGAGGGCGGGCTGCTGGTGTGCGTGCTCGCGGCCGCCCACTCCTTCGGGGGCCTGGTGGTGGTCGGCGTGGGGCGGACGACCGAGCTGGTCGGCTCCCTGCCGCCGCTGGCGTTGCGGCACTTCGCCGGCGACGTCGTCGTGCTGGCGCTGGCCGGCGCGCTGCTGATGGTGCTGCCACTGCGCGAGCAGGTGCCCCCGGCGGTCGAGCAGGTGCGGGCGGCGCTGCCGCGGGGCCGTGCCCGGCACGTCGTCCCGGTCGGGCTGGCGGTGCTGTTCGTGGCCAGCTCGCTGTTCTCGACGGTGGCCTACCGGCAGCAGTGGGAGTCCGACCGGGTCGGCGACTACCTGGCCACCGTGCGCACCGACCTGGCGGCCACCGGCCGCTCCCCCATGCTGGACCAGGCCGTGCCCGCCGACCTGCTGTGGGGGCTGGCCGCGCCGGACAACCTGGCGTCCCGGGCGCTGGCGTCCCTGCCGGGCAGCCCCGGCTTCGCCGACGCCACCGACGACCTGCGCCTGGTCGACGACCAGGGCCACGTGCTGCCCGCCCGGGTGGAGCCGGCCCGCCGGGTGACGGCGGGGCCGTCGCCGTCCTGCGGGCACGCCGCCGTCCCCGGCATGTCGGCCACCCTGCCGCTCGACGGCCCGATGATCGCCTACGACTGGACGGCACAGCTGGAGGTGGCGGCCGAGGCGGACGGCGTGCTCACCGTGGCCCTGGGCACCGGCCGGGCCGTGGCCGTGCCGGTCCGGCAGGGCGTGCAGACCGTCTACGTGCGGCTGGCCGGCGACGAGGGCACCGAGCTGCGGGTGGCCAGCCCGACCGTCGGCGGCACGCGCGCCTGCATCCGGTCCGGCTCGGTCGGGCTGGTGACCGCGGGCTGATCAGCCCGGGCCGCTGCGACCGGCGGCCTGCGCGTGCACCAGCCCGGCGAACCGCTCGGCGAACGGGGCCCAGACCTCCTCCAGGTCGGGGTGCACGTCGCCGGCCCGGGCGCAGATCGTCTCCACGTCGAACGGGGTGGACGCCACCCCCACCGGGTCGGTCTCGGCCCAGCCGCGCACCATGGCCTCGTCGGTCTCGATGTGGAACTGCAGGCCGTACACCTGCCGGCCCACCCGGTAGGCCTGGTTGCGGTAGGCCGGGCTGCTGGCCAGCAGGGTCGCCCCGGCCGGCAGCCGGTCGATCTCGTCGTGGTGCCACTCGATCACGTCCGGGGACAGCGGCACCGGCCCGAAGACCGGGTCGCCGTCGGCGGCGTCCCGCTTGGCGACCAGCGCGGCACCCACCTCCGGGCCGTCCACCCCGACCCGGGTGCTGCCGCCGCCGACCTGGGCGAGCAGCTGCGCGCCCAGGCAGATGGCCAGGGTGGGCAGGTCGGCGGCGAGGGCCTGGGCGAGCAGGTGACGCACGCCGACCAGCTCCGGGGACACGTCGGCCGGGTCCAGCGAGGACTGCGGCCCGCCGAGCACCAGCAGGCCGTCGTGCCCGGTGAGGTCGGCCGGCACCGGCTCGCCGAGGGACAGGTGGCGCTCGTCGAGCTCCAGGCCCGCGGCCCGGAGCCAGCCGCCCAGCCGGGCGGGCGGGTCGGTGTCGGAGGGGACGATCACGAGCAGGCGGGCCACGCCCAGCAGGTTAGCCGCGGGCCCCCTCCGCCCGGCCCACCGCGGGAGTCCCCGGACGACACGGTGGGCGTCCCCGGACGATAGGTGTGCCGCCGGCTCACAGCGACTGGACGGCCACCGGCCGCGCGTGCCTACACTCTCGCGGGTCCCGGACCCCGTCAGCGGCCGACCACCACACAGGAGCGGATCATCGCCACCAGCCAGGTCGAGAGAGCCGATCCGCCCGCTGTCGGGCAGGAACCGGCGTGGCGGCGCGTGCTCGGGCGGCTCGGGGAGCTGACCGGGCGGCAGGTCCTGGTCGCCGCGGGGCTGCTGGTGGTCGCCCACCTGGCGGTGCGCGGCTGGATCGCCGCCAGCCGCGACTTCTACGGCGACGACCTCTTGATCGCCGGCCGGGCCGCACTCACGTCCCCGTTCTCCGGCGACTACCTGTTCGGCGACTTCGACGGGCAGTTCATGCCCGGCGCCTTCCTGCTGGCCGGGCTGGTCGACCAGGTGGCGCCACTGCAGTGGTGGCCCGAGGCCGTGGCGCTGGTCGTGCTGGCCGCCCTCGCCGCGCTGGCCGTGCTGCGGCTGCTGCGCACGGTGCTCGGCGACACCCCCCGCCTGCTGCTGCCCCTCGGCTTCTTCCTCTTCTCCCCGCTGAGCCTCGGGCCCTCGGCGTGGTGGGCGTCGGCCATCAACTCGCTGCCGCTGCAGATCGGGTTGGCCTGGTTCGTGGCGGACGCGATCGTGTTCTGCCGCACCGGCCGGAAGCGGAACCTGGCCACCGGCCTGCTCGTGCTGGCGCTCACCTACTGCTTCTACCTGAAGGCCGTGCTCATCGCCCCGCTGGCCTTCGCCACGGTGGCGGTGCTGCTGCTGATGGACGGCGAGCGCCGGGTGCTGCCGGTCGCCTGGCAGCAGGGCCGGCAGCTGTGGCTCGGGTCGATCGCGGTGACGGTGGGCTGGCTGTGGGCCTACCTCGCCGTCGTGCCCTCGGAGTCCGTCGGCTCGGCCACCCCGCGCGACGTCGCCGAGCTGGCGTGGAGCGGGCTGACCGAGGCCGTGCTCCCCGGCCTCGTCGGGGGGCCGTGGCAATGGACGTCCGAGCCGGGCAGCGTGCCGATCGCCGACCCGCCACTGGCCCTGCTGCTGGCGGCGATGGCCCTCGTCGGTGTCGCGGCGTGGCACACCTCGACCACCCGACGGGGCGCCACGGCGGTGTGGGTGCTGGCCGGCCTGCACACCGCGGCCGGGCTGGTGCTGGTCGGCATCGGCCGGGCCGGGGTGATCGACGACAGCATCCCGCCGCTGGCGTTCCGGCACTACGCCGGCGACGCCGTGGCTCTCGCACTCGCCGGTGCCCTGCTGCTGCGCGCCCCGGCCGGCGACCCCGGCCGGGGCCCGGCCCGGGTCGGCTGGACGATGCCCACCGACACCCGGCGCCGGGTGCTCGTGCCGCTGGCGGCCCTGCTGTTCGTGGCCAGCTCGCTGGTGTCCACCGCCACCTACCTCCAGGCCTGGGGCAGCAGCCGGGTCGGCGACTACCTGGCGAACGCACGGTCCTCCCTGGCCGCCGCCGGGAGCGAGCCGCTGCTGGACCAGGCCGTGCCGCCGGACGTGCTGTGGCCCCTGGCCTACCCGAACAACATGGCCTCCCGGGCGCTGGCGGCGCTGCCCGACCGGCCGGAGTTCGTGTCCTCCACCACCGACCTGCGGGTCCTGGACGAGGACGGCGAACTGCGCCCCGGCGTGGTCCAGCCCGGGGTCTTCGTCGCCCCCGGCCCGGTGGAGGACTGCGGCTACCTGCTCGGCCCGGACGACGTCGGGCTCCTGCTGGAGCAGCCGGTCTTCGACTGGGCCTGGACGCTGCAGATCACCTACGTGTCCGACCGGGCCGGCACCCTCGGCATCGCCCTGGGGCTCGGCCAGCCCATCACCGTGCCGATCGCGCAGGGCTCCAACCAGCTCTTCGTCTCCGTCAACGGGGGTGGGGCGGGCCTGCAGCTGACCCGGCAGACCCCCGGGATGGCCCTCTGCGTCACCTCCGGGCTGATCGGGAACGTCGCGCCGGAGTGACCACCGCGGTGCGCCCACCCGTCGACGCCGGTCCCGCCGTGCCGACCGGGCGACTTGCGCTGCGCCCGGACTCGGGGAACCGTGCTGTGTCCCGTCGTCCAACAGCTGGGAGCTCCTCGCGGTGAGCCACACGGTCCTGGCCCAGGAACAGGTCGCGCCACCGACCCCCGCAGCCCCGGGGCGGTCCGTGGCCCGGCAGGTGACCCTGGCCGCCGTCGCCCTCGTGGTGCTGCAGCTGGCCACCCGGGCCTGGGCCGCGTCGGAGAGCTGGTTCTACTACGACGACCTGATCTTCACCGGCCGCGGCGCCAGCTTCCCGCTGACCTCGGCGGACCTGCTGCTGCACGACCAGGACGGCCACCTGATGCCCGGTGGCTTCGCGCTGGCCGCGCTGCTCACCCGGGTGTGGCCCTTCGAGTGGGGGCCGGTGGCGACGTCCATGGTGGTGATGCAGGCGCTGGCCTCGCTGGCCGTGCTGTACCTGCTCCGGGCGCTGCTCGGTTCCCGGCCCGTCCTGCTGCTGCCGCTGACGCTGTACCTCTTCACCCCGCTGACCCTGCCCGGGGCCACCTGGTGGGCGGTCGCGCTCAACACCCTCCCGCTGCAGGCCGGGCTGGCCTGGTTCGTCGCCGCGACGGTGCGCCTGCTGCGCACCGGGCGGGCACGGCACGCCGTCAGCGGCGTGCTCGCGCTGGCCGTCACCGCGGCGTTCAGCGAGAAGGTGCTGTTCGTCGCCCCGCTGGCCGCGCTGGTGGGTGTGCTGCTGCTCCGGCAGGAGGGCGTGCCCTCGCCGCTGCGCGCGGTGCTGCGTCGTGCGCGGCCGCTGTGGCTGGGGTCGCTGGCCGTGCTGGCGGTGTGGGCGGTGCTCTACGTCAGCTCCATCGACCAGGTCGAGCGGCGGCCCAGCTGGCTGAGCCTGGTGCGTGCGGTCAACGACGGCCTGGTGCGCGGCGCGCTCCCGCCGCTGGTGGGCGGCCCGTGGACGTGGGACCGGGTGCCGCCCGGGATGCCGTACGCGGCCCCGTCGCTGCTGCTGGTCGGTGCCGCGATCGTCGTGCTGGTCGCCGCGGTGTCCTGGACGACGCGCCGGCGCCGCGGGGCGGTGGCCGTCTGGTGGCTGGCGGCCGGCTACGTGCTGCTCAGCACCGCCGTCGCCGCACGCGGACGGGTCAGCTCCGACGACGACACCGTCCTGGGGCTGACGCTGCGCTGGTTCCCCGACAGCGCCGTGGTGGTGGCGCTCGCCGTCGCGCTGCTGCTCCAGCTGCCGGCCCGGTCGGCGCCGGACGAGCCGCGCAGGGCACCTGCCGCTGCAGCGCCCGGCGCCACCGAGCGGCTGCTGCCCGACGACTGGCCCCCGCGCGTCTGGGTGCGGGAGCAGCGGGCGCGGATCCGGCGCTCCCGGGCACTGCGGCAGCTGCTGGTCACGGCGGCGGCCACCGCGTTCGTGGCCGGGTCGCTGGCGTCCACGTACACGTTCGCGACGTCCGGCCACGACGACCGCACCCGCGACTACGTCCGGACGGCGACGGCGTCCCTGGCGGCCAGCGACGCGCCGCTGCTGGACCAGGAGGTCCCTGCCGACGTGCTCGGTCCGCTGACCAGCCCGAACAACCTCGCCTCCCAGGTGTTCGCCCCGCTGCCCGGCCCGTCGCGGTTCGCCGACGCCACCGACCGCCTGCAGCTGCTGGACGAGCAGGGCCGGCTGGTGCCGGCGACGGTGACCCCGGTGCTCACCGTGGCACCGGGCCCGGTGCCGGACTGCGGCTGGTACACCGGCGGCGGGTCGCTGGAGGTGCCGCTGAGCGGGAACGCGATCGGGCTGGACTGGACGGTGCAGGTGAACTACCTGACCGACCGGGAGGCCGACGTGTCCGTGGCGCTGGGCGAGGGCCCCGCCGTCCAGACCCGGCTCCCGGCCGGCCTGCAGACCGTCTACCTGCGGCTCACCGGCCCCGGCGACCGACTCCTGGTCACCACCCGCACCCCCGGGGTGCAGATGTGCATCACGTCCGGCGTGCTCGGTGAGGTGCAGCCGGGGTGACCGGCTACAGGCCGGGCAGGTAGCGGCGCAGCTCGAAGGGGGTGACGTTGCGCCGGTAGGAGTCGAACTCCTCGCGCTTGTTGCGCAGGAAGAAGTCGAACACGTGCTCGCCCAGGGTCTCGGCGACCAGCTCGCTGTTCTCCATCGCGGTCAGCGCCTCACCGAGGGACACCGGCAGGTCCTCGTAGCCGGCGGCCCGGCGCTCGGTGTCGGTCAGCGACCAGACGTCGTCCTCGGCCTCGGGGGGCAGCTCGTAGCCCTTCTCGATGCCGCGCAGCCCGGCGGCGAGCAGCACGGCGTAGGTGAGGTAGGGGTTGCACGCGGAGTCCGGTGAGCGGACCTCGACCCGGGCCGAGTTGGCCTTGCTGGGCTTGTAGGACGGCACCCGCACCAGTGCGGAGCGGTTCGCCCGGCCCCAGGTGGCGGCGGTCGGCGCCTCCGTGCCGGCCAGCAGCCGCCGGTAGGAGTTGACGGTCTGGTTGGTGACCGCCGTCATCTCCCGGGCATGGTGCAGCAGGCCGGCGATGAACTGCTTGCCCGTGGTGGACAGCTTCAGCGGGTCGGCCGGGTCGTGGAAGGCGTTGCGGTCGCCCTCGAACAGCGACAGGTGGGTGTGCATCGCGGAGCCCGCGAGGTCGGTGAACGGCTTGGGCATGAAGGTGGCGTGCACGCCCTGGGCGAGCGCCACCTCCCGCACCACGTGCCGCAGCGTCATGATGTTGTCCGCCATGGACAGCGCGTCGGCGTACCGCAGGTCGATCTCCTGCTGGCCGGGGGCGACCTCGTGGTGGCTGAACTCCACCGAGATGCCCATCGCCTCCAGCGCGAAGACGGCCTCGCGGCGGAAGTCGTGCGCGACGTTGTGCGTGGACAGGTCGAAGTAGCCCCCGACGTCGGCCGGCTCCGGCGGCGTGCCGTCGCTGGGCAGGTCCTTGAGCAGGAAGAACTCGATCTCGGGGTGGGTGTAGAAGGTGAAGCCCATGTCAGCGGCCTTGCCGAGTGCCCGGCGCAGCACGTGCCGCGGGTCGGCCCAGGCGGGCGAGCCGTCGGGCTGGGTGATGTCGCAGAACATCCGCGCGGTGTCGCTGGCGCCGCCGTTGGCCGAGGGCATCACCTGGAAGGTGCCCGGGTCGGGCTTGGCGAGCATGTCGGACTCGAAGACGCGGGCGAAGCCCTCGATCGCCGAGCCATCGAACCCGATGCCCTCGGCGAAGGCCGCCTCGATCTCGGCCGGCGCGACCGCGACGGCCTTGAGGTACCCCGACACGTCGGTGAACCACAGCCGCACGAAGCGGATGTCGCGCTCCTCGAGGGTGCGCAGGACGAACTCCTGCTGCCTGTCCATGGTCGCCATGATCGCGTTCCCTCGTGTCGGTCGTGTAAAGCACCCCCAGCCTGCCTCGTCCGGGTGGGGGCTGGCGAGTGGACGTGCCGCGGGTCGCCCCGGACGGGGCACCTCGGGTCTGGTGAGCGCAGCCGGCCCGGTGGGCCCGGCCGCGGTCGTCGGTTCAGGCGGCGGGCTGCGGCAGGGCCGAGCCGGCCAGCCACTGGTCCCACGTCGTGTTCCAGTCGCCGAAGCCGTCCCACGTCTGCAGCCGCGGACCGGCACCGGCCACCTCGACGACGTCGCCGCGGCCGAAGTTCTCGTAGAACCAGCCGGCATTCGCCACCGAGACGTTGAGGCAGCCGTGCGAGACGTTGCGCCGGCCCTGGTCGCCGACCGACCACGGGGCGCCGTGCACGAAGATGCCGGAGTTCGACAGCCGGGAGGCGTACCGGACCGGCGTCTCGTAGCCGTCCGGGGAGTCGGCCGGGACGCCGTAGGTGGCCGAGCGCATCGTGTAGTCCCGGTGCTGGGACATGACCACGTAGGTGCCGCTGGGGGTGGGGCTGGAGGCCTTGCCCAGCGACGTCGGCATGGTCTTCACCAGCTGGTCGTCGACGTAGAGCCGGAGCTGGAGCTCGTCGGCGTCCACCACGCCTACCTTCTTCGCGCCGATGTCGAACTCGACGTGCCGGTCGGCCTGCCCGGAGACACCGTCGCCCATCGGGACGCCGTAGGTGTCGACGTCCACCACCACGTGCGTGCGTGCCGGCCAGTAGTCCCGCGGGCGGTAGTGCACCGCGCGGTCACCCACCCAGGACCAGGCGCCGACCACCGGCGGGGTCGTGGTGACGCGCAGCGCGCGCTCGACCGCCGCCCGGTCGGTGACGTCCTCGTCGAAGGTGACGGTGATCGGCTGGCCGACGCCCACCACCGGGGTGTCCTCGTCGGGGAACACCGAGGGCATGGCGAGCGTGCGCGGGGTGACGGTGCCGACCGAGCCGGACACCTCCACCGGGGTGCCCTCGACGTTGCGGGCGGAGGCCTGCACCGCGTAGCTGGTGCCGTACGCCAGCGGCTCGCTGGCGGTCCAGGAGCGGTTGTCTGGGCTCGTCGTGCCGGGCAGCGGGGTGCCGTCGGCAGCGGTGACGGTGACGGCGGTGAGGTCGCCGTTGCCCGCCTTGACCACCAGCGGCGTCACCGGGGCGACGTCCCGGGCACCCAGCGGCGGGTCGGTGCTGATCACCGCGGCCGGCACCGGCCGGGCGGTGGCCAGTGGGGCGGCGTCCGGGGTGGGGGCGGCGGTGGCCTCGGCCCCGGCCTGGCAGGCCGGCAGCAGCAGCACGGCCAGCAGCGCGACGCAGGCCACTAGCCGTCGGGACCTGCGGGCCGGCCACGGCCGTGGACCCCGGTTCAGCTGCTCGACCATCGTGGACTCCTGGTGCTCAGAGTTCTGGTGCTCAGAGTTGTGCCTGTTCTGCCGGCTCCGCCACAGATGATGACAGCCCCGGACACCCGCCCGGACTGCCGCCTCCCCGGCGCGCCCTCCCACCGACCACACTGGCACGCGTGAGCGTCCAGCAGTCCCACCCGTCACCACGACGTGTGCGCCCGACCACCCGCCCGCCCCTGCCTGAAGGAGCCCACGCATGACCGAGTCCGTCCTCTACGGCGGCACGTCGACGGCGCGGGTGCGCACGGTGCACCTGCAGCAGGCCAAGGAGCGCGGCGAGCGGTGGGCGATGCTCACCGCCTACGACTCCTACGCCGCGCAGGTGTTCGAGGAGGCCGGCATCCCGGTGCTGCTGGTGGGCGACTCGGCGGGCAACGTCGTGCTGGGGCACACGTCCACCGTGCCGGTGACGGTCGAGGACCTGCTGCTGATGACGAAGGCGGTCACCCGGTCGACCCGGCGCGCCCTGATCGTGGCCGACCTGCCGTTCGGCAGCTACGAGTCCGGCCCGCAGCAGGCGTTCGACACCGCCGTCCGGTTGATGAAGGAGGGCGGCGCGCAGGCGGTGAAGCTGGAGGGCGGTGCCCGGGTGGCGCCGCAGATCCGGCTGCTCAGCCAGTCGGGGATGCCGGTGATGGCGCACATCGGGTTCACGCCGCAGAGCGAGAACACCCTGGGCGGCTTCCGGGTGCAGGGCCGGGGCGCGGGCGCCGAGCAGCTGCTGGCCGACGCGCACGCGGTGCAGGAGGCCGGTGCGTTCGCCGTGGTGATGGAGATGGTGCCGGCCCCGATCGCCGCCCAGGTCACCGCGGAACTGAGCATCCCGACCATCGGCATCGGCGCGGGGGTGGGCTGCGACGCCCAGGTGCTGGTCTGGCCGGACATGGCCGGCATGACCGCCGGCCGGGTGCCGCGCTTCGTGAAGAGGTACGCCGACCTGCGCGGTGAGCTGCTGCGCGCGGCCCAGGAGTTCGCCACCGAGGTGCGGGACGGCACCTTCCCGGCCGCCGAGCACGCCTTCGAGTGACGACCGGCGGCCGGGCCCCGGGGCCCGACCCTGGGTCCGGGCCGGGCCGGGCCCCGGCCCGGAGTCGGGTCGGCCGGCGGGTCAGCTCGCCCATGCCCGCTGGTAGCCGCGGTGCAGCCAGTCGTCCACCCACGCCCGGTCCGGCTCGGGCGGGACGTCGGCGGAGGTCTGCAGCCGCACCAGCGCCGCCTCGGCCTCGGCGACCTCGGCGACCACCTCGGCCAGCGGCACCTCACCGCGCCGGACGGCACGCAGCCGGGACAGGCCGGGTTCGGGCACCGGCAGCGTGATCCGGCCGGTGCCGAGCAGCTCGACGCCCTGCAGGCCCAGCCGCAGCGCGTGCATGGCGTACTTCGTGTCGTAGCCGTGCACCGCCACCAGCTCGGGCCGGTTGGTGTGCGCCCCGACCTCGCCGGTCATCGCCGCGCGCTGCGCCTGCAGGTAGCCCAGGAAGCGGGCCGCGGCCTGCCGGGAGACCAGGCGGTGCGCCCCGGCCACCAGCTCGGCGCCGACCTCGTCCCGGTGCACCACCTCGGCGTCGGGCACGAACAGCAGCAGGAGCACGGTCGGGTTGCCGCCGAGGGCCAGCCGGGCCCACTTCCGGGCCGAGTACACGACGACCTCGAGGTCGCCGGCGCCGGAGCGGTTGGCCAGCCCGCCGGGTGCGTCCCAGACGGTGTGCCGCTGGTACTGCTCGAACTCCACGGTGGCGGTCGCCGACCGGCCCGCGGGCACCCGGGCGAGGCCGGTCACGAAGCGGGCGGGCTCGAAGCAGATGCCCATCTCGTCCCGGTCGTCCTGACCGCCCACCGACGTGCCGTGCACGCCGGAGCCGACCTGGACGCGCAGCACGGTGCCCTGCTCGGCGATGCGGCGGGCCTGCTCGGAGGCGTGCGGGTGGTCGAAGCCGGGCGGCAGCGAGGTGTCACCGCGGATCACGCGGACGGGGCCGGTCACCGGCACACCGTGCCAGCAGCGGCGACGTCCGTCAGCTGGATTGCGCAGGCAGGTGGACGGGCCCCGGGGACGCGCTCGCCGCGTCCCCCCTCACACGTCGGTGACGCGGATGCCGGCGTGCACCTTGTACCGGCGGTTGACCGACACCAGGTTGATCGTCAGCGCCTCGACCTGGCGGGCGTTGCGCAGCCGGCCCGCGTACACCCCGCGCATGCCGGGCAGCCGGCCGGCGAGGGCCTGCACCAGGTCGGTGGCGGCGCGCACGTCGCCGACGACCATGACGTCGCCCTCCAGGGTGGGGTGCGACAGGTCCTCCAGGGACACCGCGGACAGGTGGTGGAACGCGCCCACGACCTGGCTGTCCGGCAGCAGCGCCGCCGCCTGCTGGGTGACGCTGCCCTCGGCGACGTCGAGCACGTACGCGCCGAGCTCGTCGAAGCCCATCGGCACCACGCAGTCGATGACGACCTTGCCGGCCAGCGAGCCGGCCAGCTCGGTGAGCAGCTCGGCGTGCCCGGCGAACGGGACGGCCACGATGACCAGGTCGGCTGCTCCCGCGACGTCGGCGTTGGAGCCGCCGGTGACCGACACCTGCACGCCGTCGGCGGCGGCGGTGGCCGCCCGGGCGGCGACGGTCGCGGCCACCTCGGCGGCCCGCTCGGCGTCCCGGGAGCCCAGCAGCACCCGCTGTCCGGCCGAGGCGAGCCGCACCCCGAGGCCGCGGCCCTGCGGCCCGGTGCCGCCCAGCACACCGACGACGAGGTCTTCCACCGGACGTTCGCTGGTCACATCGACTCCTGTTCCGTGCCGCCCGCCGGCCGGGGGCGCCGCACCTCCGATCATGCCCCGGGGCCCGGTCGCCTCCACCGGCCGGGGCACAGGCCGGTCAGCGGTCGCCCTGCCCCCCGCCCTGCCCCCGGATCCCGCCCTGTGCCCAACGCCGGTCCTCGGCGTCCTGCTGGGCGTTGCGCTCGGCGACCGTGGACAACGCCTGCTCCGCCTCGGCCTGGGTGGCGTAGGGGCCGAGGCGGTGCCGCTCGGCGCAGCCGTCCTTGGGCTCCACGGTGTGGTGCTTGAGGCAGAAGAAGAACGGTCCCTGCGGCATCGGGCGGACCTCCGGGTCGGGGCGGTGACACCCCAGCGTGGCACCCGTGCGGCCGGGTCGCCCGTCCGCGGGACGCTCACCGGGTGCCGCGGGCGCCGATCTGCTTTCCTGCCTGCATGGGCACGACGACGGTGCAGACCAGCGCCACCTCACTCCACCGGCTCCCCGCACCCCTGCCCCTCCGCCAGCAGGCCGACGTCCGCGACCGCTGGCTGACCCAGCGCGTGCTGGACCTGCTGCCGGACCTGATGGACCGGGCCGGCATCGACCTGTGGATCGTGGTGGGGCGGGAGTACAACGAGGACCCGGTGCTGCCCACGATGCTGCCGGCCACCTGGCTGTCCGCCCGGCGGCGCACGATCCTGGTGCTGCACCGCAGCGACGACGGCGTGTGCCCGATGGCGGTGTCCCGGTACCCGGTCGGCCAGTTCGTCGCCGCCTGGGACGCCGACGAGTTCCCCGGCGCGAGCCCCGAGCAGTCGCAGTGGGCGGCGGTGCGGCGCATCGTCGAGCAGGCCGACCCGCGGGCCGTCGGCGTCGACGTGTCGGCCACCTTCGCCCTGGCCGACGGGCTGTCGCACACCGAGCACCGGCTGCTCACCGAGGCACTGGGCCCCTACGCCGAGCGCATGGTGCCGGCCGAGCAGCTGGCGGTGCGGTGGCTGGAGACGCGGCTGCCCGAGGAGATCGACGCCATGCACGGCCTCAACGCCCTCGCCCACCGGGTGATCGCCGAGGCCTACTCCCCTGCCGTCATCCAGGTCGGGACGACGACGGCGCTGGACGTGGCCTGGTGGATCCGGCAGCGCTTTCACGACCTCGGCGTGGAGCCGTGGTTCCAGCCGACGGTGGGGCTGCAGCGCGCCGGCTGCCCGCTGGCCGACGAGCGGGGCACGGTGCTGCCCGGGGTGCCCTACGACGCCGTGGTCCAGCCGGGCGACCTGGTGCACTGCGACGTGGGCCTCACCAGCCTGGGGCTCAAGACCGACACTCAGCGCAACGGCTACGTGCTGCGCCCGGGCGAGACCGCGCCGCCGGCCGGGCTGGTGGCGGCGATGGCCGTGGGCAACCGGATGCAGGACCTGACCACCGCTGCCTTCGCCGTCGGCCGCACCGGCAACGAGGTGCTGGCCGCGGCGCGGGCGGCAGCGGCCGCCGAGGGCATCGCCGGTGACGTCTACTCCCACCCGGTGGGCTTCCACGGGCACGCGGCCGGCCCGACCATCGGCATGTGGGACGCCCAGGACGGCATCCCGGGCACCGGTGACCACCCGCTGCACCCGGACACGGTCTACGCGCTGGAGCTGTGCGTGCGCGTCCCGGTCGCCGAGTGGGACGGGCAGCTGGTGCGGATGGCCCTGGAGCAGGGCATCGCCTTCACCGACCGCGGCGTGGAGTACCTCGACGGCCGGCAGACCGACCTCCTGCTGATCCCCTCCTCCTGACCCACCCCCGGGCGGCCACTGCCGCGGGAAGGGCCGTCCTCGGGCGGCCACTTCCGCGGGAAGGGCCGTCCTCGAGCGGCCACTTCCGCGGGAAGGGCCCGACCTCGAGCGGCCACTTCCGCGGGAAGGGCCGTCCTCGAGCGGCCACTTCCGCGGAAACGGCCCGACCTCGGGCGGCCACTTCCGCGGGAAGGGCCGTCCTCGAGGGGCCACTTCCGCGGGAATGGCCAGAGGGGGGTGGGGTCAGGGGGTGGCGAAGAGGGCGGACTCGTAGTCGAAGCCCGGCTGCACCTCGAGCACGAGGTCGGCAGGGTCGGCGACGCCGTAGGCGACGGTGAAGGTGACGTCGCGGCCCGGGAGCAGGGTGGTGTCCGGGGAGCCGCCCACCTCGCCGTCGTAGACCTCATCCTGCTCCCGGCCGCCGCTCTGCAGCGAGGTCAGGAAGATCGTGGGCTCGAAGTTCGCCGTGGTCCCGTTGGTGATCGTCACGTCGAAGGCGACGTAGGCGGCCGGCGGCGGCTCGGGCACCAGCGCGTACTCGCCCGGGGTGTAGGGCCGGGCCGGGCTGATGGTGACGGCGAGGCCGTCCTCCCACTCGTAGGTGTCACCGAAGGCGGCGGTGCCGGAGCCGGCCTCGGCCGGGTCGGAGGTGGGCGCGGGGTCCGAGGGGCTGGGCGAGCTGCTCTCCTCGGCGTCCTCGGCGTCCTCGCTGGCCGAGGCCGCGGCCTCGGAGGCCGAGGAGGCGGCCGAGTCCGCGGCGTCCTCCTGGCGGGCGATGGTGCCGGCCGTCTCCGAGCCACAGGCCGAGAGCCCGATCAGGACGGCGGCGGTGGCGCCGGCGATCCGGGCGGTCGTGGTCAAGCGCATGAGGGTTCCTCGCGGGTCGGCGGTGTGGCCTGCGACGGTAGGCCAGCAGAGGTACCGCACAGTCCGATCGCGTGGACCCGCACCCCCAAAGGAGGACCGCCCCGCACCCGGCGGCCGGCGTCGGGCCGGCCGCCGGGTGGCTCAGCTGCCCGCGAGGGGTGCGAAGCGCCGCAGCCGCAGGCTGTTGGTGACGACGAAGACGCTGGACAGCGCCATCGCCGCGCCGGCGATCATCGGGTCGAGCAGCCCGGCCGCGGCGAGCGGGATGGCCGCCACGTTGTAGGCGAACGCCCAGAACAGGTTGCTGCGGATCACCGACAGGGTGCGCCGGGCCAGTCGGATGGCGTCGGCCGCCGCACGCAGGTCACCGCGCACCAGAGTCAGGTCGCTGGCCTCGATGGCCACGTCGGTGCCAGTGCCCATGGCCAGGCCGAGGTCGGCCTGGGCGAGCGCGGCGGCGTCGTTGACCCCGTCGCCGACCATGGCCACGGTCCGGCCCTGCGCCTGCAGCCGCCGCACGACGTCGGCCTTCTCGGCCGGCAGCACGTCGGCGACGACCTCGTCGATGCCCACCTCGGCCGCCACGGCGCGGGCCACGACGGCGTTGTCGCCGGTGAGCAGCACCGGGCTCAGCCCCAGCGCGCGCAGCCGGCGCACGGCCTCGGCGCTGGTCGGCCTGACGGTGTCGGCGACCACGAGCAGCCCGCAGGCGACGCCGTCCACCGCGACCGCCACCACGGTGGCGCCCCGCTGCTGGGCGTCGGCGTGCGCCCGCTCCAGGTCGGCCGGCAGCGGTGCGAACCGCTCGGCGAGCAGCCGCGGCCGCCCGACGAGCACCGCGTGCGCGCCGGTGCCGTCGGTGACGACGCCCTGCACGCCGAGGCCCTCCAGGGCGGCGAACCCGCTGACGGCGGGCAGGTCGCCGACGCGTTCCCGGGCGCCGGTGGCGACGGCGCGGGCGATGGGGTGCTCGCTGGCGTCCTCCAGGGCACCGGCCAGCCGGAGCACCCGGTCAGGGTCGACCCCGGCGCCGGCGACGACGTCGACCAGCGCCATCGCGCCGGTGGTGACGGTGCCGGTCTTGTCCAGCACCACGGTGTCCACCCGCCGGGTGCTCTCCAGCACCTCCGGGCCCTTGACCAGGATGCCGAGCTGGGCGCCGCGGCCGGTGCCCACCATCAGCGCGGTGGGCGTGGCGAGCCCGAGCGCGCACGGGCAGGCGATGATCAGGACGGCGACCGCGGCGGTGAACGCCGCCTCGGCGCCACCGCCGGCGCCGAGCCAGAAGCCCAGCGTGGCGACGGCGAGGGCGATCACGACGGGCACGAAGACCCCGGACACCCGGTCGGCCAGCCGCTGCACCTGGGCCTTGCCGTTCTGCGCGTCCTCGACCAGCCGGGCCATCTGGGCCAGCTGGGTGTCGGCGCCGACCCGGGTGGCGCGCACGACCAGTCGGCCGCCGACGTTCACGGTGGCCCCGGTGACGGCGTCGTCCACGCCGACCTCGACCGGCACCGACTCGCCGGTGACGGCGGCGGCGTCGACGGCGGAGCTGCCCTCGACCACGACGCCGTCGGTGGCGATCTTCTCCCCCGGCCGGACGACGAACCAGGTGCCGACGGTCAGCTCCTCGACCGGGACGCGCTGCTCGACCCCGCCGCGCAGCACGGCGACGTCCTTGGCGCCCAGCTCGAGCAGCGCGCGCAGCGCGGCACCGGAGCGGCGCTTGGCCCGCGCCTCGGCGTAGCGACCGGCCAGGACGAAGGTGGTCACCCCGGCGGCGGCCTCGAGGTAGACGTTGCCCGCCCCGGACCCGCGCTGCACGCTGAAGCTGAACGCGTGCGTCATGCCGGTGACGCCGGCCGTGCCCAGGAACAGGGCGTAGAGCGACCAGCCGAACGCGGCCAGGGTGCCCACCGAGACCAGCGTGTCCATCGTCGAGGTGCCGTGGCGCAGGTTGGTCCAGGCCGAGCGGTGGAACGGCCAGGCCCCCCACACCACCACGGGCGCGGCGAGGGTCAGCGACAGCCACTGCCAGTTCGGGAACTGCAGCGCCGGGACCATCGCCAGGACGACGACCGGCAGGCTCAGCGCGGCACTGACCAGCAGCCGCCGGCGCAGCGCGGCGATCGGGTCCTCCGCGGTCGGCTCGGCGTCGCCGGACGCGGCGGCCCGGGGCGGGGCCGGCACGGTGGCGGTGTACCCGGCGGCCTCGATGGTGGCGACGAGGTCGGCGGTGGACAGCTCCGGCGCGGCGTCCGGGCCGAGGGTGACGGTGGCCTTCTCGGTGGCGTAGTTGACCGTCGCGGTGACCCCGGGCAGCTTGTTCAGCTTGCGCTCCACCCGGTTGGCGCAGGACGCGCAGGTCATGCCACCGATCACCAGCTGCACCGGCGGCGCGGCGGTCGGCCGGGTCGGCGCGCTCACGGCGTGTGTCCCGTGGAGTGGCCCGTCGTGTGCTGGCCGGCCGGCTCGTCGACGGGACCCACGGCCGCGCCGACGCCGGTGGCGGCGGCGAAGACGACCAGCAGGCCCAGGACGAAGCCGCCGATCCGGGCCGGGACGCCGATGCCGTCGAGGGTCGGCCTGGTCCGGCCGGTGTCCGGGGTCGGGTTCACGGCCGGCTCACGACGAGGCGGAGGTCAACTGGTAGCCGGCCTCCTCCACCGCGCCGCGGACGGCGGACTCGGGCAGCGGCTCCTGGCTGGTGACGACGACCGCGCCGGTGGGCAGGTCGACCTGCACCTCCTGGACGCCGTCGAGCTCGGACAGCTCCTCGGTGACGCTGGTGACGCAGTGACCGCAGGTCATGCCGGTGACGGTGTAGGTGGCGGTGTTCATGGCCGGTCTCCTCCGGTGTGGGGCCGCCGGTGGGCGGCCGGGTGCTGGGAACGGGTGCTGGGAACGGGTGCCGGGAACGGGTGGTCCGCGCCGCGGGTCAGCTGCGGACCAGGCGGGCGATGGCGTCGGCGGCCTCGCGCAGCTTGGCCTCCTGCTCGGCGCCGCCGACCCGGGCGGCCTCGACCATGCAGTGCGCCATGTGGTCCTCGAGCAGGCCCAGGGCCACCGACTGCAGCGCCTTGGTCGCCGCCGACACCTGGGTGAGGACGTCGATGCAGTACGTGTCCTCCTCGACCATCCGCTGCAGCCCGCGCACCTGGCCCTCGATGCGGCGCAACCGCTTCAGCTGGTCGTCCTTGGAACTCGCGTACCCGACCACGTGCAACCCCCTGCTCTCGGACGACGCACCCGAGGGTACCCCTACCCCCCAGGGGTATTAAGCCGTCTCCGGGGTCAGCGGTCGACGGCGGCGAGCAACCGCTCCATCTCGGCGATCTCGGCGTCCTGGGTGGCGGCGATCCCGGTGGCCATGTCCACCGCGTCGGCGAACTCGCCGTCCTCGATCTCGGCGCGCGCCATCGTGACCGCCCCGGTGTGGTGCTCGATCATCTGGTCGAGGAACAGCCGGTCGAACTCGGGTCCGGACGCTGCCTCCAGGGCCGCGGTGTCCTGGTCGGTCATCATGCCGTCGGCGCCGCCGTGGCCGGAGTCGCCGTGGTCCACCCCGGCCATGCCGTCGCCGGACGGGACGTCCTGGCCCCAGTCGGCGAGCCAACCGGTGAGGACGTCGATCTCCGGCTCCTGACCCGCGGCGATGCGCGAGGCCAGGTCCAGGACGGCAGGGTCCTGGCTGCGGCCGTCGGCGAGGCCGGCCATCTCGACCGCCTGCTGGTGGTGGGGCAGCATCGCCTGGGCGAAGGTGACGTCGGCCTCGGCGACCCCGGCCGGCCGGCTGCTCGAGGCCGCGGGCGCGTCCTGCCCCGCCGAGCAGCCGGTGAGCAGCAGACCGCCGGTCACGACGGCGGCGGCCAGGCGGGCGGCGAGCGTGGTGCGGGTCATGCGGACCTCCGGGGATGACGGCGGGACGGGCAGCGACCACGACCGTCCCTGTACCCCCCCAGGGTATGCCGGATCCGGCGGGCCGTCGTGGCCCCACGCTCAGTCGGCCTCGCGGGCCCGGCGGGTCGCCCGGTCGTTGCTGCGCTGCAGGGCCTCGACCAGCTCGTCCTTGCTCATCGACGACCGGCCCGCGATGCCGGCGTCGGTGGCCAGCTCGTAGAGGTGGCGCTTGGTCGCGTGCGCGTCGACGCCGCCGGAGGTGAGCCGGTCGTCGTCGGCGCCGCCTTCCGCGTGCGCGTCGGAGGGGCCCTTCTCGTCCTTGGGCTCCCAGTGGTCACCGACCTTCTCGTAGCTGTGCTTGACCGCCGACCAGGCGACCCGGGCGGCGCGCTGCCCGTCGCCGTCGTAGGACTCCTCGGCCGCGTCGTGCGCCTTGGCGAAGGTGCGCTGGGCCTTCTCCTCCGAGCGCAGCAGCGTGCTGGGCAGTTCGTCCTCGATCGGCTTCCCGCTCGTCGTGGTCTTCGGCATGGCCCGGCGTTACCCCTGCGCCCGGGCCGTCACTCCAGATACGTCGTCCAGAAGGCGCGCTCGTCCTCGGTGAACGGGCGGGAGGAGTCGGTCTCGAAGTCGAAGGCGACCAGCACCGCGACGGCGGACAGTGCGACGTGCGCGTCCTGGCGCAGGTCCTGCTGCAGGGTGACCGACTTCGTGCCCAGCCGGGTCACCCAGGTCTCCACCTGCACGTGCTCGTGCGGGCGGTAGTACAGCTGGCGCAGGTAGTCGACCTCCAGCCGGCGCAGGATGAACCCGCCTCCGCGGACGCCACCGTCCACCACCGGCTCGGAGGTCATCGCCACCCGGGCGTCCTCGACCAGGCTCAGCGCGCGGGCGTGGTTGAGGTGGCCCAGCATGTCCGGGTCGGACCACCGCAGCTGGACCGGGTGCTGGTGCCGCACGGTCAGACCGTGTCCTCGGAGCGGCGGTGGCCGCCCTGGGCGTCGTCGGGGTCGGCGTGCTCGGTGCGCTCCTCGGACTCGGCCAGGATGGCGGCGGCCTGCACCTCGGGGTCCAGCGTGCCGCCGACCGCCCCGCCGTCGTCGACCGAGGTCTCCTCCGGGAGCAGCCGGGCGCGGGCGTGCACGTTCTCCTCGGTGAGGTTGGCGAGCGCCTCGGGGCTGGGGTCCTTGTGGGTGGTCATGGGACCTTCCTACCGCCAGCCCCGAGAGCGTGCCTCAGAAGCGGTGCTGCTCGGTCCCGATGCCGAGGGCCACGGCGACCTCCTGCACGTTCTGGAACTGCTGGCCGGCGGGCAGGCGCTGCAGCTGCCCGAGCACGGCGCCGGGTGCGCCGTCGGAGGTCGCCTTGGCGACGAGGGCGTCCCGGTCGGCCGGCCACACCTCCTTGCCCAGGTGCTCGGCGAGGGCGGTGCGGTGGTCGATGTCGGACTGGTCCACGCCCGGGGAGGTGGCGGACTGGTGGGGGTCGGTCACGGGTGTCTCCTGGTGGTCGGTGAGCGGATGGTCGGCGGGTGCCCTGCGGGTGTGGGGCGGCCGCCGGCGCGCCACTCGCTCCGGTACCCGGGGTCGCCGTCCGCACACCCGGGCGTCCGGCCGGCCCGCACCGGTCTTCCCCGACGGGGGGCGGGTGGGCCACCATCTGCCGGCATGACCGTGGTGGACGAGTGGGTGCGGCGCCGGCCCGCGCCGCCGCTGCGCCGGCACGTGGGCTGGTACTCCGGCTGGCGGCAGGACGGCGTGGCCCCGGCGGTGCACCGGGGCCTGCCGTCCCCGTGGCTCACGCTGATCATCACGGTCGACGAGCCCCTGCAGGTGCGCGAGCACCCGGACCCGGCGCAGCCGGCGGGCACCTTCGACACGCTGCTCGGCGGGCTGCACACCCGGCCGGCGCTGGTCGCGCACGGCGGGCGGCAGGCCGGGGTGCAGCTGGCCCTGCACCCGCTGGGCGCGCGGGCACTGCTGGGGCTGCCGGCCGGCGAGCTCGCCGGGCGCGACCTGCCCGCCGACGCCGTCCTCGGGCCGGCGGCCCACGAGCTGCACGAGCGGCTCGCCGCGGCACCGTACTGGGCGGCACGCTTCGCCGCCGTGGACGACGTCCTGCTGCGCCTGCTCCGCCACCCGGCGCCCGACGCCGACCTGGCCCTGGCGTGGGAGCTGCTGCTCCGCGGCGCGGGGGTCGGGGCCGTCGCCCACGAGCTCGGCTGGAGCCCCCGCCGGCTGTCGGCCCGGTTCGCCGTGGACGTGGGCCTGTCGCCGCGGACGACGGCCCGGGTGGCCCGCTTCCACCGCGCCCGCTGGCAGCTGCAGCGCTCGCCCCGAGCGCCCCTGGCCGGGCTGGCGGTGGGGTGCGGGTTCTACGACCAGGCGCACCTGGCCCGGGAGTTCCGCGCGCTCGCCGGCCTGTCCCCCACCCGCTGGCTGGCCGAGGAGCTGCGCGCCCCGCCGGCGGAGGGCTGAGCCCGCCGATCCGTCCAAGACCGGCCCCGGGGCCGGCGGGATGCTGGGGGCATGAGCACCCCGCCCCCGCCCCAGGTCTGGCCCACGCTGCGCGCCCGCGACGCCCACGCGCTGATCCGCTTCCTCGTCGACGCGTTCGGCTTCGAGGCGACCGCGGTGTACCCCGACGGCGACCTGGTGGCGCACGCGCAGCTGTCCTGGCCGCCCGGCGGCGGCGTCATGCTCGGGTCGGTGCGGCCGGCGGACACCGACCGGTGGGCACTGGAGCCGGGCACCTGCGGGGTGTACGTGGTCACCGACGACCCGGACGGCCTGTTCGCCCGGGCGACGGCGGCCGGCGCCGAGGTGCTGCAGGAGCCGTACGACACCGACCACGGCTCGCGGGACTTCGCCGTCCGGGACCCGGAGGGCAACCGGTGGTCCTTCGGCACCTACCGGGGCGAACCCCGGTAGGTGCCGCGCGGTGCTCGGCGGCCCCGGCCCGGCGGTGCACCGGCCCCAGGCGGAGCGCAGGCGCGGTCAGCGGGCGGCGGGCACGCTCTCCAGGAGCGTGAGGACGACGTCGCTGGAGAGGCCGGCGCCGATGCCGGCGACGGCCAGCACGGCGGCGAGCCCGACGGACAGGCCGTACACCAGGGCGGGCACCGCGGGTCGCTCGGCGTCCAGCCGCTGCTGGGCGGTACACACCAGCGAGGCACCGAGGGCGGCGGGTGAGGTCACGGTGGGCTCCAGGTGTCCGGTGCGGTGGACGCCCGCAGCGGGCGTCACCAGGGCAACGGCACCGGGCCCGGCCTCCTGGAGCCGGACCGACCCGTCCGTGGACACGTCCACCCGCACGGGCGGTCCCGGGCCGACCTCGTCACCCAGCGTCGCCCTGCCGGGCCCGGCGTCGCAGCCACCCCCGCCGCGCGGGCGGTGCGGGCGTCGGTGGCGGCGGGACCGGGCGAGCCGCTCGCCAGTCCGCCACCAGCTGGTCGACGTCGACCAGCGGGGTGACCACGGTCGGGCCGTCCTGCGGACGGCGCCACATCGCCCGGACCCGGTCGTTGTAGTCGCCCAGCAGCAGGCGCACCTGCTGCTCGCTGCGCAGGCCCACGATCGTCAGCGGCAGCTCCTCCCACTCCTTGCGCAGCCGCAGGCCCATCGGCAGCATCACCCGCAGGTCCGGCTCCTGGCGCCGGGCCCACGCCACGGCCCAGTCGTAGCTGGTCTCGGTGCCGGTGCGCTGCGGCAGCGGGCGGCCGGTGCCGGGCAGGTCGTCGAAGGCACCCCGCTCCCGGGCGGCGCGGATCTGCTCGTCGACCCACGTCTCGAACGTCGTCCCCGACGGCTTGCGCTCGGTCACCGGTGTCCCTCCTGCCGTGGTGGTCCCCCCGCCCCAGTCTGCCCACCCACAGCGCCACCGCGCCCTCACCCGTTGAGGTCAGCGACGCGGGCACCGGCTCAACGCGCGGCCCGGCGGCGCCGATGCCCAGGTGACGGGCGCAGGTGCCCGGTGGCGGCCGCCACCGGGACCGCTCCCGGTCCGGTCCGCGCGCGGGCCGGCAGCGCGCAGAGGAGTGTCGTGGTCGTGTCGCTCGAGTCCTCCCGTCCGGTCCGGGCAGGGTGGTCCGCCCTGCTGGCCGTCGTGCTGGCAGCGGGCGTGGCGGTCGTCCACGGCACACCGCCCGCCCGCGCCGCCCAGGACCCGGTGGCCTGCACCAACGCGATCGGGCTGGTCAACGGCGGCTTCGAGGTGCCGTACCTCCCGCTCGGAGGCCAGGGCTTCTTCGACCAGTCGGTCGTACCCGGCTGGCTGACCACCGCGACCGACTCCTTCATCGAGTTCTGGGGGTCGGGCTTCAACCAGGTGCCGGCCGCCGTGGGCCGGCAGTTCGCCGAGCTGAACGCCACCCAGCCCTCCACGCTCTACCAGGACCTGCCCACCATCCCGGGCACCACGATGCGCTGGAGCCTGCGGCACCGCGGCCGGGAGGGCAACGACACCATGGCCGTGAACATCGGGCCCGCCGGCGGCACGCTCACCGAGCAGCGCCAGATCACCGACGGGAGGAACGCCTGGGGCTCGCACTCCGGCCTCTACACGGTGCCCGCCGGCCAGACCACCACCCGGTTCGCCTTCGCGGCGGTCAGCACCCACCGGGGCGGCCTCAGCGTCGGGAACTTCCTGGACGACGTCACCTTCGGCACCGCCGCCTGCGTGGTGGCCACCCAGACGGTCACCTCCCCCACCGGGGGCACCTGGGCCCGGGCCGGTGACGTGCTGACCCACACCGTCACGGCGAGCAGCGGCGGTGGGAACCCGGCCTCCAGCGCCGTCTTCACCGGCACGCTCCCGCCCGGCGTCAGCTACGTCCCGGGGTCGATCCGGGTCACGTCCGGGGGTGTCACCACAGCGCTCAGCGACGCGCCCGGTGACGACGTGGGCGACTACGACCTGCTGAACCGCCGGGTCACCGTCCGCCTGGGCACCGACGCCACCAGCTCGGCCGGCGGGCGACTCGACAGCGGCGACGTACGGGTCGTCACCTACCAGGTGGTGGTCAACCCCTCGATCACGGCCGCGACCGCCACCACCGAACCCACGGTGAGCTTCTTCGACCCGCTGACCGGCAGCACGAAGAACGCCCGGGCCAACCCGGCCGTCATCACGCTCAACCCGCTCGCCGACCTGACCACCGCCCTGGTGCGCAGCGGCCCCGGGCCGGTGGTCGCGGGCGCGCCTGTCCGGTACCGGGCGACCGTGACCAACCCCGGTCAGGCCGCCGAGCCCCGGGGGGAGTCCTCCGCGTTCTCCGCCCGGCTGACCAGCCAGCTGCCCAGCGGCCTCGGCGCGGTCACCGCGACGGTGCCCGGTGGCACGTGCACGGTCGCGAACGGCACCCTGACCTGCGAGCTGGGCACCATCGCCAAGGGCGAGACCCGGACGGTGACCGTGGACGGGACCCCCGCCGAGGACACACCGGTCGGCGCCGCGCTGGAGCTGCGGGTCACCGCGAGCACCGCCAGCCGCGACCTCGACGCCACCAACGACTCGGCGTCGGTCACCGACCCGGTCACCTTCTCCGCCGACCTCGGGGTGACGCTCGGCGCGACACCCTCCGGTCCGGCGGCCGGCACCGACATCACCTACGCGGCCGTGGTCACCAACCAGGGCCCGTCCCGGGCCCGCACGATCACCCTGACCGACGCCGTGCCGGCGGGCACCTCCTACGCCGGTGGCGACTGCACGTCGTCCCAGGAGGTCGGCGGGACCGTGCTCCGCTGCCCGGTGCCGGACCTCGGGCGGAAGCAGAGCACCACGGTGACCGTGGTGCTGCGTACCGATCCCAGCTCCACCGGGCAGGTCATGAACACGGTGACGGTGTCCGCCGCGACAGCCGACCCGTCCTCGGCCGACAACACCGCCGCGGTGCCCGTGGACCTGACGACCGTGGCCGATCTCGGGGTCACCCTGACCTCCGTGGCCGGCTCCACCGTCGCCGGCCAGGACGTCACCCACACGGCGGTGGTCGCCAACCGCGGCCCCTCCACGGCGCGCTCGGTGGGGCTGGCCTACTCCGTCGTCGTCGACGGTGCACCACCGCCGGCCGGCTTCGGCGTGACCGGCTCGGTGCCCGGCGGCAACTGCACGACCGACCCCACGCAGGTGGTCGCACCCGCCACCGCGCCCACCGTCCGGTGCACCCTGCCCGAACTGCTGCCCGGGGCGACGGCCACGGTCACCCTGGTGACCCGCACGGTGCCCGACCGCCCCGGCGCCCTGACCGGCACGGCCACGGCCACCAGCACCACCGCCGACCCGCAGACCGGTGACAACACCCGCAGCCTGACCACCGCGCTCACGACGCCGTCCGACGTCCGGGCGGTGCTGACGGTGCGCGACACCGACGACGTGGCCCCGACCAACGTCCGGCTCGGCGGCTCGACCACCTTCACCCTCGGGGTGACCAACGACGGGCCCGCCACGGCGCGGGGCACCACGGTCTCGATCGCGGTGCCCGCCGGGGCACGGGCCACGCTGGACGCCGGCGGCCCGTGCGCCGGCCTCGCCGGCTGCACCCTCGCCGCGATCCCCGTCGGCACGACCGTCACCCTGACCGGCACCCTGGACGCCGGGACGGCGGCGGCCGGCGCGGCGATCGTGACCGCGGTCGCCACCCCGACGACGGCCGACCCCGACCCGGCGAACAACACCGCCGAGGTGGCCCTGCAGATCGGGGCGCCGGCGCTGCAGCTGTCGGTCATCGGGGCGATCGCCGACCCCCGCCGGACCCTCGGGGCCGGTGTCGGGGACCTCGTGTTCTGGACCTACGTGGTGACCAACACCGGCGACGTGCCGGTGAGCGGCCTGGACGCGGTGCTCCCGGGGGGTGCCGCGGTGACCGGCGCAACGACGTGCCAGCCGGGCATCCTCCCGGTCGGGCAGACCACGGCCTGCCGGGCGACGGCCGCCCAGCGGGTCGGGCCGGACGACCTGCAGGCGCTGGAGGTGACCACCACGGTGCAGGCGCTCGGGTCGTGGGGCGGCGGCATCGAGCTGCGCACGCCGCCGGCCACCGGGGCCCTGCGGACGGTGCTGCCGCTGATGCTGGTGCCCACCGAGCTGCTGACCGGCCCGGCGCCGATCGACGTCGAGCTGCGGCCGGCCGCGGCCGCGACGCTGGTCGACTCCCCCGGCGCCCCGGCCGGCAGTGGCCAGCCCGCCCTGCTGGCGACCGCGCTGCTGCTGGTCGGCGCCGCCACCGCCCTGGCGCTGCGCACCCTGCACCGCCGGCGGGCCTGACCCCGCAGGACAGCACGCCGCCGACCAGGCGCACCCGGTCCCATGACCGGGTGCGCTTGGCGTAGTACCGGGTGCGCCTGGCGTCGTCCGGCGGCTGCCCGTGGCGCCGGGGGACCCCCTGCCCCTCCGGGCGGACGCAGGTGGCCCGGCCGCGCTCTGGCCGCCTGATCCCACCGGGCCGAGCCCACTGAACCCACCGGGCCGAGCCCACTGATCCCACCGGGCCGAGCCCTGTGATCCCGCCGGGCGGAGCCCTCGGGCCACCCGCGCCGCGGCGGAGTTCCTCGGCTCGACGCTGTCGGTGCGGCTGACCTGTTCGGCGGATGCCCGTGACCCCGCGGGGCCGATCGGCCTCCGGTGACCCGTCGGTGGTGCCCGGTCCCGACGGAACGGGGGCCGCACGCCCCGGCACGAGCGGCCGCGACCGGCCCGCGGGCCCAGGACGACGACTGCCTCGGGTCGCCCAGGCGGGAGGCGACACCGGTGGGAGCGTCCCGGGGCCGGGACGCGGGGCACCGCACCTGCCGTGGCGCCTCCCCGACCCCGCCTCGCCCCTCCCGCCCACCGACCACGACCAGCTGCTCACGCGCTGCCGAGCTGCGCTCCCCCGCGGCCCGGGGCCGGAGGGACCGCGCGGTACCGCCCACGTCCGGAGGGGCAGACGGACGTGGGCAGAGCACGAGGTGCCGCCGCCACCGGACGCAGCGGGCGACGTCCTGCACATGCCCCTGGGATGGCCGGCACAGCCGTTGCCGTCGGCACGGAGTCCGACGTGGCGACGGGACGCCGGCAGCACGCAGCCGCGCGCCGGACCGAGGAGTCCTCGGTCCGGCGCGCGGCTGCGTGCCCGTCGGTGCGGCGTCAGCCCAGCGAGGCCGACAGCCCCATCACGGCGGGCCCGACGACGACGATCAGCAGGGCGGGCAGGATGCAGACCATCAGCGGGAAGGTGACCTTGACCGGCACCTTCATCGCCGCCTCCTCCGCCCGCTGCCGGCGCTTGACGCGCATCTCCTCCGCCTGCACGCGCAGCACGTCGGAGATCGAGACGCCGTAGGCGTCGGCCTGGTTCACCGCGCCCACGAAGCGCTGCACGTCGGGCACGTGCGAGCGGCGCACCAGCGCCTCGTAGGCCTCGCGCCGGGGACGACCCACCGAGATGTCCTGCACGGTGCGGGTCAGCTCCTCGGCCAGCGGGCCGGTGCCGTTGGCGGCGGCCCGGGACAGCGCCGCCTCGAAGCCCAGACCCGCGGCCACCGAGATCACCATCTGGTCCAGCACGTCGGGCAGCTGGCGGGCGATCTTCTGCTGCCGGTCCTTGCCGCGCGCGGAGAGCACGAGCTCGGGCAGGTGGTAGACGCCGATCGGGGCCAGCAGTAGCACGAGCGCGCTGAGCGGGCCGGGCGAGCCGAGGAACCACAGCCCGGCGAGGGCGCCGACACCGACGCCCAGCCAGACCTTGGCCCACAGCACCCGCATCATCGTCCAGCCCTGGGGCCAGCCCGCGACGTCGAGCAGGCGGCGCACCCGCCGGGCCGCCACCTCGGGGGTGAGCGTGCGCAGCAGCGCGCCGGAGCCGGTGCCGCGGGACTCCAGTGTCCCGGTCTGCGCCACGACGGTGCTGGCCAGGCCGCGGGTGAGGTTGCGGCGGGCGATCGACGTCGAGCGGCCGGTGCTGCGCAGCGACCGGTGGAGCAGCCAGGCGAGCGGCAGCACGACCGCCAGCACCGCGGATGTCACGACGACGTCCATCAGTAGTCCACCTCCACGGTCTTCCGGATCCAGACGGCGCCGACGACCATGAGCACGCCGGCGAGAGCGAGGGCGGTGAGACCGCCCGAGGAGGCGGTGAGCCGGCCGACGTAGTCCGGGGAGACGAGCAGCAGCACCCCGGTGATGGCGAAGGGCAGCACCAGCAGCACGATGCCGGAGATGCGGCCCTCGGCGGACAGTGCGCGGGCCTGGCGACGCAGCTGGCCGCGCTCGCGGATGGTGCCGCTGACCCGGTCCAGCACCTCGGCCAGGTTGCCGCCCACCTCGCGGTGGATCGCGATGGCCTGCACGACCCAGGCGAAGTCGTCGCTCTGCGTGCGCTCGACGACCTCCTCCAGGGCGGCGTTGAGGTCGCGCCCGACGCGGGTCTCGTTCACCACCCGGGAGAACTCCTCGGCGATCGGGGCCTGGGTGTCGTGGCTGACGGTGTCCAGCGCGCGCAGCACGCTGTGCCCGGCGCGGAGGCTGCCGGCCATGAGCTGCAGGGCGTCGTCCAGCTGGTCCAGGAAGGCGGCCTGCCGGCGCCGGATGGCGCGGGTGACCACCACGTAGGCGCCGAGCGGCGCCAGGGCGGCGCCGACCAGGCCCAGCAGCGGGCCGCCGGCCAGCAGGCAGACCGCGCCGAGGCCCAGCGCCGCCCCACCGGTGATGACGACGACCTCGGCCGGGCGCTGGCGCATGCCACCGCGCTCCAGCGCGGCCTCGAGCGTGTCGAGCCGGCCCGACCGCTGCAGCAGCTGGTCGACGCGGGCGGTGGTGCCCTCGGCGGCCGAGGCGAGGCCGGTCGCCGGCGCCGCCGACGGCGCGGACGTCAGCCGGGACAGCGGGACCTGGGCGCGGCGGGGACCGGCCAGGGCCAGCACACCGAGGGCGAGGGCGAGGGCGACCAGCGCCACGCCGAGCCACACGGCGGCGGGCATCAGCCACGCCCCAGGGACGGCGCGCGCGGGGCGGGGGCGGCGAACACGCGCGGGGAGACGGAGATGCCGAGCTCCTCGAAGCGCTGGGTGAAGCGCGGGCGCACCCCGGTGGGCACGGCGTGGCCGATGATCCGGCCGTTGAGGTCGGTGCCGCCGGAGTGGTCGAAGACGTAGGCGTCCTGCAGCGTCACCTTGTCGCCCTCCATGCCCTGCACCTCGGTGACGTGGGTGATCCGGCGGGTGCCGTCGCGCAGCCGGCTGATCTGCACGATGACGTCCACGGCGGAGGCGACCTGCTCCCGCACCGCGCGCAGCGGCAGGTCCATGCCGGCCATCAGCACCAGGGTCTCCAGGCGGGCGATCGCGTCACGCGGGGTGTTGGCGTGCACCGTGGACAGCGAGCCGTCGTGGCCGGTGTTCATGGCCTGCAGCATGTCCAGGCTCTCCCCGCCGCGGACCTCGCCGACGACGATCCGGTCGGGCCGCATGCGCAGCGAGTTGCGCACCAGCTCGCGGATGCCGATCTCGCCCTTGCCCTCGATGTTCGCCGGGCGGGACTCCAGCCGGACGACGTGCTCCTGCTGCAGCTGCAGCTCGACGGCGTCCTCGATGGTGATGATCCGCTCGGTCTCCGGGATGAAGGAGCTGAGCACGTTGAGCAGGGTGGTCTTCCCGGTGCCGGTGCCGCCGGCGACGATGATGTTGAGCCGGGCCTCCACGCAGGCGCGCAGCAGCTCGGCCATGTCCGGGGACAGGGTGCCGAAGCCGATCAGGTCGGTGACCTGCAACGGCTCCCGGGCGAACTTGCGGATGGTCAGCGAGGAGCCGCTGAAGGCCAGCGGCGGGATGATCGCGTTGACGCGGGAGCCGTCGGGCAGCCGGGCGTCGACCAGCGGCGAGGACTCGTCGATGCGGCGGCCCACCCGGGAGACGATCCGCTCGATGACCCGGCGCAGGTGTGCCTCGGAGGCGAACGACGTGGTGGTCAGCGTGAGCCGGCCACGCCGCTCGACGTAGACCCGGTCCGGGCCGTTGACCATGATCTCGGTGACGTCGGTGTCCTCCAGCAGCGGCTGCAGCGGGCCGTAGCCGAGCACCTCGTCGGTGATCTCGCTCATCAGCCGGCGGCGGTCCTCACCGGACAGCGCGGTCTGCTCGTTGGCCAGCACGCGCTGCAGCTCGGTGCGCACCAGCGCGTGCAGCTGGTCCTCGGGCAGGTCCGGGTCGGAGATCTTGTTGCCCAGGCGCTCGAACAGCGCGCGGCTGGCGCGGTCCTTCAGCCGGCTCAGGGCGTCGGTCGGCCCACTGGTCGCGGCGTCCGACCCGCCCGGGCGGCCACCGTCGGACTCGACGGTGGTGGCCACCCGCGCTGCCAGGCTGGTCGCCGGAGCCTGCACCGCGGCCGCGGCGCGGGCGAGGAGGACCGGGTCCGGGCCGAGCACCTGCTCCCCGCGCGCGGTGGCGATGCGGTCGGTGAGGGTCATCGGGCACCGGCCCGCAGGCGGCCGAGCAGGCCCGGGCGGCTGGGTGCCGCGTCGGGCAGGAAGCGGCCGAGCAGCGTCTGCAGGCCCTTGGTCACCGCGTCCCGGCCACCGGTCTGCAGCAGCGGCACCCCGGTGTTGGTGGACAGCGCCACCGCGCCGGCACGGGGCAGGACGACGTCCAGCGGGGCGCCGATGGTGGTCTCGATGTCGGCGGTCGACAGTGCGCCGGCGGCGTCCCACATGTTGAGCACCAGGTGGCGGCGGGCCGGCACCAGGGCGAGCTCCTGGAGCACGTCGAGCTCCTTGCGCATGCCGCGCACGCCGGGCACGTCGGCCCCGCTCATGAGCACCAGGTCGGTGGCCTGCTCCAGCACCGTGAGGGTGTGGTCGGACAGGCCGGGCGCGGTGTCGACGACGACGTAGCGGAACTCCGTGCTCAGCGTGGCGATCAGCTGCGCGACCTGCGCCGACGTCACGGCGTCGCCGGCCGCCGGCGAGTCGCTGCCGGCCACCACGTACAGCCCGCTGGGGTGCCGGGTGAGGAACGTCTTGAGCACCAGCGGGTCGCTGCTGGCGGCCCCGTTCACCGTGTCGGGCAGGGTGAACTCCGGCGCCAGGGCCAGCGCGCTCGCGACGTCGCCGAACTGCATGTCCAGGTCGACGATCACGGTGGAGCCGCGGCCGGACCGGGCCAGGCCGACGGCGAGGTTGGTGGAGACGGTGGTCTTGCCGACCCCGCCCTTCGCCGAGGCGACGACGACGACCCGGTGGTCCGGGCCCTGGTCCGGGCCCGGGCCGTGGCCCGCGACGGGCCGGGTGGCCTCGGCGCGGGCCCGGGCCACGGTGCCGCAGCGGTGCAGCACGGCGGCGACGTCGTCCTGACCGGCGTCCGGGCCGAGCACGTCGCGGACGCCGGAGCGCATCGCGGCGACCCACAGGTCGGGGTCGGAGGGCCCGACCAGGACCACGCTGAGCGGGATCGCCCAGACGTCGACCTGCGCGGCCAGGCCCAGGGCCCGGTCCAGCGGGACGTCGGTGCCGAGGACGAGGACCTCCGGCTGGCCGGCCTCCTCCAGGCGGGCCATCAGGCCGCCCGGGGCCTCCAGCGCCGCGACACCCA
This sequence comes from Goekera deserti, assembly GCF_010685995.1. GTDB lineage: Bacteria > Actinomycetota > Actinomycetes > Mycobacteriales > Geodermatophilaceae > Goekera > Goekera deserti. The sequence continues at coordinate 348,146 of NZ_JAAGWK010000009.1, forward strand.
GGTGGGTGGCGCTGCTGACGGCGTCGAGGTGCTGGGCCAGGGGGGCGCCCACGCCGATGGTCAGGACGGTGGTCATGCCTGCTCTCCGGTGGTCGGGGTGGTGGCCGGGTCGGGGGTGACGGTGCCCGGCGTGGAGCCCGGGCGGGCGGCCTCCTGCAGCGAGAGCCAGACGGTGCCGTCCTGCATGCCGGCGATCACGGCGGTGCTCTGCGGGCCGTCGAGGGCGAGGGTGACGGTGACCGTGGTGGCGCCGTCCCCGCCGGTGGACCGGGTGACCAGGACGTCGTCGACGACCTGAGAGACGCCGTCGCCGAAGACGAGCACGCCCACCCGGTCGCCGGCCTTGACCGCACCGTTGACCGCCTGCTGCGGCTGCAGGCTCAGGCTGACCTCCTGCGTGCCGGCCGGTGCCGCGACGGTGCCGGCGGGCAGCAGCGTCGAGGGGTCCACGAAGCGCTCGGCCAGCACCTGCTCACCGGGCAGCAGCGCGGCGGTGGTGACCCGGCCGGTGAGGTCGGTCAGCTCCGCCACGCGGCCCGGGGCGGCGAGCCGGGCGGGCACCTGGGCGGTGGAGACCGAGCCCGCCAGCGCGGCGGCGTCCGTGCCGGCCGGGACGGGGCTGGTCACGACCAGCACGGGGACCAGCTGCTCGCCGGCCTGGGCGCGGGCGTCGGCCGAGTTGACGTAGCCGACGAGGACGACCGCTCCGACGGCGGCGATGAGGAACGCCGCGACGGCGGCGAGGAGGCGGCGCTGCATGATGGTCGTCCTTGGGTCGTGAGCGGGAGTGAGCGGTGGGTCGGGCGGGGTGGTCGGGCGCTGGTCACGGGCCGGTCGTCACGGGCCGGGGTTCACGGGTCGGTGTTCACGGGCTCTCGACCAGCCGGACGTCGGACGGGACCTCGGTGGCCCGGGCCGGGTCGGCGAGGCCGGTGGAGAAGCCCCACACCCCGCCGCGGTCGGTGACGCCCATGACGTGGAAGCCCATGTGGTCCCAGACGCGGTACTGGTCGCCCGAGCGCTCGGCGTAGATCGGCAGGACGATCTCGTAGCCGCCGTGCTCCCAGCCGTCCGGGGCGCCGAACTGGCCGCTGGCCACGCAGACCCGCTTGTCGAAGGTGACCGGCTCGAAGGTCTCGCCGGTGACGTCGCGACCCTTGGCCGACGTGGTGCCGCACTCGGCGCCGTCATCGGTGGGGGTCATGACGCTCTTCGGCACGGTGATCGAGACGTCGCCCGGGCCGGTGCAGGTGTCGTTGCCGGTCCAGTCGCCAGGGGTGATCTCCTGGCGCGGGGGCAGGAGCAGCACCACCCCGTCGGACGCGGTGGTCACCGTCTGCTCGGGCAGGTCGAGCCAACGGCAGTAGGACAGGGCCAGCGGGTGCGCCGCGGGGTACGCGTTGGTGGCCGGCGCCCAGACGGCCGTGGCGGAGACCGTGACGGGGTCGGGGGTGAAGCCCAGCGTCTCCATGATGGTGCTGTCGGGAATGGCGGTGGTGGTCACGGTGACCGTCCGGTTCTCCTCCGACAGCCCGTGGCCGTGGTCGCTGCCGCCGCCGTTCTCGGCCACCATGGTCGCCACCTGGTCGGTGACGTCGGCAGGCTCCGGGCAGCTGCTCGCGCCGACCCGCTGGCGCGCGGCCTTCTCGTCGGACGGGGTGAGGGCCGGGGCCGCGGGGTCGGGGCGGGCGCACTCCAGGGCGATGGCGAGGGCGGCGGCGTCGGCGGCGTTGCGCAGCACCTGGGCGTCCCGGCGGACCGACGCGGTGTCGATGGCCAGCGCGGCGAACGCGAGCAGGACGGTCATGGCCAGGGCGACGAACACCGCGATCGCGCCGCGCTCCTCGGCCAGCCGGCCGCCGAGCCGTGTTCCGCCGACGGTGGCGGTCAGCCGCCGCATCGCATGACCGCCGTCCCGGTGAGTTCCTTCGAGAGCCCGAGGAGCCCGGAGGCGAGCGGCTGGTCGTAGGTGACCGTCACGGTGACGGTCTGGGTGATGTCCATGTCCTCGCGACCGGGGGTCGCGTCGGGGTCGGCGGGCACCGTGGCCGGATCGGCGTCGGAGGCCCGACGGCAGAGGTCCGGGGAGACGACGACCTCCCCGGCCAGGACCGGGAGGGAGCCGGCCGCAACGAGCACGGCCTCCTCGGCCGCATCGGTGTCGTTGGTCAGCGCCATGACCCGGGCGCCCTCCCGGGCGGCCGCGCTGAGCGAGGCCTGGACCTGCATGAGCCGGCTGAGGTCCACGATCCCGAGGACGATCAGGAAGAGCGTCGGGACGAGGAGCGCGAACTCGACGGCCGCAGCCCCGCGGTCGCCGAGCAGCCGGGCGCCGAAGCGGCTCCGGGTGGCTTGGCAAGCGGCAGTAGTGGCGGTCACGTCGGGTTCCTCTCGGGGTCTTCGTGGTGACGTCCTGCACGGGGTCTTCTGCGCGGGCGTGGCGGCCGGCTCACGATGGAGCCGGCCGCTGAACCCGTTGTGCTGCGCGAGGCGCAGCCGATGAAGCGGTACGTCAGGAGGTCGGCGCGGTGCTGGTGGTCGGGACGGCCTTCGGCGCTTCGATGCTGATGCCGTCGAACAGCGTCTTCAACTTTCCGCCGAAGGCGCCTACGGCGACCACGACGGCGATGGCGATCAGCCCGACGAGCAGCGCGTACTCGACGGCGCTGGCGCCGCGCTCGCCCTTGAGGGACTCGACCCGGCCGCTGACGCGGTCGGCGGTCACGAGGGACAGGGTGTACAGGCTCTGGAACAGCGTGACCACGGTCATCTCCATGCGGTGTGGCAGCCGTCGCTGGGTCCGGGTCGGGATGACTCGGGAACGCGGCCTCGCGACTGGTGTCGACCAGTGCGGGCACCGACCACAGCCGGGACCGTCCGAGTTCACCCCTCGGGAGGAGAGAGGCCCGGTCGTGACGGTGCGCAGTCCCGCACCACCTGGTCGGGCGACGGGCGGGCAGCTCGCCCGGGCGACCGGCTCAGCGGGGCAGCAGGGCCCAGCCGTCGGTCAGCAGCAGGGCGAGCAGGGTGCCGCCGAGCAGCGCCGGGCCGAAGGGCAGGTCGGCCTTGCGACCCACCCGCCGGGCGGCGAGCAGCCCCAGCGCGAGCACCGCCTGCAGCACGAAGGCCAGCCAGAAGCCGGCGAGCACGACCGGCCACCCCAGCCACCCGAGGTACAGGCCGAGGAACGCGGCGAGCTTCACGTCGCCCATGCCCATGCCGGTCGGCGCGACCAGCACCATCACCAGCAGCACCAGGTAGCAGGCACCGGCGGCGAGCACCGCGCGGCGCAGTGCCGGCCAGCCGTCGTCGAACGCGGCGCTGCCGGTGAAGAGCACCAGCGCTACGACGATGCCGGGCAGCACGACACGGTTGGGCAACCGCTGCTCAGCCAGGTCGACGATCGCCAGCAGCACCCCGACCGCGAGGAACCACAGCCACGGCACCAGCTCGACCGTCACGCCGAGCCGCAGCACGAGCACCGCGGCGAGCACGCCGCCCACCAGCTCGGGCAGCGGGGCGCCCACCACCCGCACCCGGTGCGACGGCGCGGCCGGCGGTCCACCGACCGGCACCGGGACCGGGCTCAGCGAGCGGACAGCCCGGTGGTCGACGACCCGCCCGAGCACCGCACCGGCGACCAGAGCACTGGCCACCAGGACAGGGGTCACGACCCCGCGTCCGGGCTCAGCGGGCTCAGCGGGCTCACCCGCCGAGCGTCCCACGCACCCGGCACTCCCCCACCGCACCACGCCGACACCTCACCCGGCCGGGAGATCAGCCGGCCGGCCAGCCAGCCGACGGGAGGCCGGCCCGGCCGGGGGCCAGCCCGGCAGAAGGCCAACCGGACAGGGGGCGGGCCGGCGCGCGAGGTCGGCGGGCAGCTCGGTGAGGCGGGGAGGTCAGACCCTCCCGAGCCCCTGGACGTCGTCCAGGGCCAGTCGTGCCGCCTGCTCCCGACTCACCACCCACACCGCCCGCTCCCGCCCCGCCACCTGCCCCCAACCCGCCACAATGGCCATCTTGGCGGGCTGTTCGTGTCGATACTGGAGCTGGTCGGAGGCCCGGTCGGCGGTCTGGACGGCGTCCTGCAGGAGCTGGTGCCAGCGGGTGGTGTGCCGCCGCATGGACCGGGTGGGCACCACGCGGCCCCGTGCCCGCTGGCCCTCGGCGGCCAGCTCGGGCGGGGTGTCCAGCAGCACCTGGCGCACCACCCGGCCGCGGCGTCGGGCGGCCCGGAGCACCGCGGCCCGCCACCGCGGGCTGGTCCACGGGTCGGTGAGCGCGACGACGGGCGCCGGGCCGGCGACGGTACGCAGCACCCGGAGCCGGTGCAGCAGGTGCACGGCCGGCCGCAGCACCCGGTACGGCACCCCGGGGGCGGCGCGGTGGGCGCGGCCGGCCACCTGCTCGGAGTCCAGCGCGGTGACGCCGGGTGGGGCGTCGGCGAGCAGCCGGCGCAGCAGGGTGGTCTTGCCGCTGCCGGGCAGGCCGCCGATCACGAGCAGGACCGGATGGGCGGGGACGGGGTCGGTCCGGCTCGGTGCGTGCGTCGGCACGGTGCAACTCCTCAGGTGGACGCCGTCCACGGTCCCAGGCCGCGCTCGGCGCCGGCCGGGTGCCGGCTGGGTGCCAGCTGTGAGCGCGGACCGGGCGGAGCCGCCACAACCCCCCGGCCGCCCGCAGCCCTGGGGCACCGTCGGCGCGTCCGGCCGTGCCGACGGTGACCCGGGAGTGCCGTCGGTGGGGCCCCCGCTCCCCGGATCCCCACCGGGCCCGGCCGCGCAGAGCCGGCGTCAGTAGGCGTCGCCGGTGCGCCAGGGCATCTGCTGGAGGGTCCACCCGTTGCCGTCCGGGTCGGCGAAGCCCGCGTAGAGCACCCCGCCACCGACGTCCTGCACCGGCCCCACGTCGACTCCCCGGTCGACGAGGTCGGCGCGGGCCTGCGCGATGTCGGCGACGACCAGGTGCAGGCCGCGCACCGACCCCGGCTGCCCGCCGTAGGCGTCCAGGCCGGTGCCCAGGCTGATCGAGCAGGCCGACCCCGGCGGCGTCAGCTGCACCACCCGCACGCCGTCGGCAGGCCGCACGTCGACGTCGACGACGAACCCGAGCCGCTCGGCGTAGAAGGCCGTCGCCCGGTCGACGTCGGCGACCGGGAGCGGCACCAGTTCCAGCTTCATGTGCACCGGGGGCTCAGGCGGCCGGCTCGGAGACGTTCACCATCCAGTCGACGCCGAACCGGTCGGTGCACATGCCGAACTCGTCGCCCCACATCTGCTTCTCCAGCGGCACGCTGACGCTGCCGCCGTCGGACAGCTTCGCGAACCAGCCGCGCAGGTCGTCGGCGTCGTCACCGCTGAGGCTGACGGAGATGCTGCTGCCCTCTGAGCGCTCCATGCCCTCGGGCCGGTCGGAGACCATCAGCGTGAAGCCGGACGGCGTCTCCAGCTGGCCGTGCATGACCTTGGTGGCCTCCGGGCCCTCGGTGCCCATGTCGCCGAAGGTCATGGCGGTGAACTCACCGCCGAACACGTCGCGGTAGAACTCCAGGGCCTGGCGGGCCTCGTGGTCGAGGTTGATGTAGGGGTTGAGGCGCGAGGCCATGGCGGGTCCTCCTCGTGGGGGGCGGCTGTGAGCGGCGCCACCCTAGCGAGGACCACCGACAGGACGGCGGGGTCGCCGCACCGCTCCCCCGGGCGGAGGGCGACGGACGAGTCGGCCTGTACGCCGGGTTCTGTCCCCGGGTGCCTCGCGGCCTCCCGATGGGCGGTCATCCATCTAGGCCTGCCGTTGCCGGCAGGCTCGAGCGGTCTACCCGCAGGCATCGGGCGGGCAGCCCTCGGTCGCCTGCGCAGGACGGCGGCGGACCGCCGTCCCTCTTGACCTTGCTCCGGGTGGGGTTTACCGAGCCACACCGGTCACCCGGTGTGCGGTGGTCTCTTACACCGCCGTTTCACCCTTACCAGTGCGGGCACTGGCGGTCTGTTCTCTGTGGCACTGTCCCGCGGGTCGCCCCGGGTCGCTGTTGGCGACCACCCTGCCCTGTGGAGCCCGGACGTTCCTCGGCACCGGGGTCTCCCCCGGCAACGCGACCGCCCAGCCGACTCGTCCGTCGTGCACCGGACCCTACTCAAGCCGAGCGCCGGACCGGACAGTGGTCACGCCGGGGACGCCTGCACACCCGTGGGACAGCTGATGTGAACGGAAGGCGACGCGCCCGTGACGAAACCCCCGGCGGACCCCGAGCACCCGCCTACGGTCGGCCCATGCGTGAGAACCGACTCCCCCGGATCCCCGACTCCGCCGGCTGCTCCACCAGCCGCCTGCAGCAGCTGAAGCTGATCGCCGCGTCCCGGGTCAGCGCCGCCCGCACCACGTCCCGCCAGCAGGTCACCGACATCGTCCGGGTCACCGTGGACGACGAGGTCGACACCCGCACCTTCCGCGCGATCGTCGACGACGTCGCCCCCGACAAGCTGCGCTGACCGACCGGACCGGTCAGTCCTCCACGGCGGCCGGCGCCTCGTCGGCGTGCGCGACGTGCGCCAGCTGCCGCCAGATCAGCACCACGAACAGCGCCGAGCCCGCGAAGGCGAACCAGAACGGCGCGGTGACGCCGTAGCGGTCGGCGAGCAGGCCACCGATGCCCGACCCGATGACCAGACCGCCGAACACCCCGACCAGGTTGACGCTGCCGACCCGGCCCTGCAGCGGCGCGGGCACCGCCCGCTGCCGCACGGTGACCGACGTGGAGCCCCACACGAAGGCGTGCGCGCCGAAGACGAAGAACACCGGCAGCGCCACCCACGGGCTGCTGGCCAGGGCGAGGGCGAGGTGGGTCAGGGTCTCCACCACCAACCCGATCCGCATCAGCTGGGCCAGGGTGAACCGGCGGGTCAGCCATCCGTAACGCCACACCCCGAGCAGCCCGCCCAGCGCACCGACGGTGGTCACCAGGCCGAAGCCGATCTCGCCCAGCCCGAGCCGCTCGCCGGCGTAGAGCACCAGCACCGACCAGGCCGCGCCGAAGGTCACGTTGAAGATGAAGATGGTCAGCACCAGCGTCCGGACGGCGGCGTGGTGCACCACCCAGCGGAACCCCTCGGCGACGTCGTGCCGGATGCGGGTGCGCGCCGCGGCGTCCCGATCGTGCGACGGCATCGCGATCCGGGAGACGAGCACCGCCCCGAGTGCGACGACGAGGGCCTGCACGGCGAACGGCCAGAACACCCCGACGGTGAACAGCGCCGCCCCGATCGGCGGCCCGGCGAGCTGGTTCACCGTGACGAAGCCGGTCATCAGGCGCGCGTTGCCCACCGCCAGGTCGTCCCGGTCGACCAGCATCGGCAGCAGGGTCTGGGTCGCGTTGTCCGCGAAGACCTCGGCGGTCGCGGCGACGAACAGCGCGGCCAGCACCGCGGCCACCGGCACCCGGTCGGTGAACGCGGCCAGCGCGAGCACGGCCAGCACGCCGGCCCGCGCCAGGTCGACCGTGACCACGATCAGCTTCCGGTCCAGCCGGTCGGACAGCGCGCCGGCCAGCAGGCCGAACAGCAGCGGCGGCAGCCACTGCACGGTGGCGGCGAAGGCAACCACCCGGGCGTCGTCGGTGAGCGAGGCCACCAGCAGCGGGCCCGCCGCGATCGCGATGCCGTCCCCCAGCTGGCTGATCCAGGAGGACGCCAGCAGCCACCGGAAGCCCACCCCGAGCCGGGCGGGCACCAGTGCTTCGACCAGACGGCTCACGGCCCGACGATGCCACGGACCGGCCCCGGACCCGGGCGGCGCACCGCAGGGATCAGCTCCGGGCGGCTGGCTCCCGGGCGCCGTCCGCGGCTGCACGCTCGGGTTCGGGCTCCTGGCCCGGCGCCGCCGCGCGCACCAGCAGCAGCACCAGCACGCCGCCGAGCACCCCACCCAACCCGCACACCAGGAACACCGAGCGCAGGCCCTCGGCGTAGGCCGCGGCCAGGGCGTCGGTCAGCCCGGCGCGGGCCTCGGCCGGCGCCGAGCCGATGATCCTCCCGGCCTGACCGGCAACCAGCCCGGCCGCGGACCCTGACGCGTCGGGAGTCCCGGCGTCGGCGAGCGAGGAGGCCGCGCGGGCGGTGAACACCGTGCTCAGCACGGCGACGCCGAGGGCGAACCCGAGCTGGCGGAACGTGTTGACCGCACCGGAGGCCATGCCGCTGCGCTCCCGCGGGACGGTGGCCAGGGCGGCGGAGGCCAGCGTCGGGTTGGCGATGCCGACGCCGAGCCCGAGCACCGCCAGGCCGGGCAGGAGAACCGGCCAGCTGGAGCCCGGCCCGACCAGCGCCAGCAGCAGCGAGCCGGCACCCACCACGACCAGGCCGCCACCGAGCACCAGCCGGGGCGACAGCGTCTGCAGGAAACGCCCGGCCGCACCGGCCACCACGAAGCTGACCAGCGACAGCGGGACGAACACCAGCCCGCCCTGCAGCGGTGACAGCCCGAGGATCGACTGCAGCCACAGCGAGGTGTACAGCGAGGAGGAGAACGCGGCGGCGTTGAGCAGCAGCGCGCCCAGCATGATGCCGGTGAAGGACCGCTCGGCGAACAGCGACACGTCGAGCATCGGCGCGGCCACCCGCCGCTCGACCAGCACCCAGGCGGCCAGCACGACCAGGCCCGCGGCGATCGGCCCCCAGACCAGCGCGTCGCCCCACGACCCGCCGCCGGCCTCGACCAGGCCGTAGACCACGCCGCCGATGCCGAGGGAGAACAGCACGATCCCCGGGACGTCGGGCCGCGGGGCGCCGTCCCGCCGCGACTCCTCGACCGCGATGAGGGTGAGCGCCACGGCGAGCACCGTGACGGGCAGGTTGACGAAGAAGATCCACCGCCAGGACAGCTCGCTCAGCGCCCCGCCCAGGATCGGCCCGAGCGCGGCCGCGGCCCCGACGACCGCACCCCAGACGCCGAACGCCGTCCCCCGGTCCCGGCCCTCGTAGCTGGTGTTGATCAGCGCGATCGTGGTGGCCAGCATCGCCGCTCCCCCGACCCCCTGGACGGCGCGGGCAGCCACGAGCAGGTCGGCGCTCGGCGCCAGCCCGCAGGCCAGCGAGGCGACGGCGAACAGCCCCAGCCCGCCGAGATAGAGCCGGCGCCGTCCGAACAGGTCGGCGAGCGAGCCCGCGCCCAGCACCAGGGCGGCCAGCGCGAGGGCGTAGACGTCGACCACCCACTGCAGCTGGCTGGAACTGGTGCCGAGGTCCGCGGCGAGGTCGGGCAGCGCGACGTTCACGATCGTGACGTCGACGAGCAGCATGAACGTGCCGGTACAGATCGCTGCGAGGGGCAGCCACTTGCGCATGCCAACAACCATGCCAGCTGTGGGTCCGTCGTGCGCAACCGAAGTGCGGGCGGGTGGCTCAGCCCACCCGGGCCACCCGCAGCGCACCCCGGATCAGCACCACCTGCAGCGGCAGCCGGGCCGTGGCGAGCGCCAGCGGCACCGGCGTGTGCGGCACCACCCGGTAGGTGTGCAGGTGCGCGGGCACGAAGGCCACCAGCAGCCCCGCCGCGGCCCGGCCACCCAGCGCGCGGGTGCGCGGGGCGGCCAGCAGCCCGGCCGTGACGAGCTCGGCGACGCCGCTGGCCAGCACCCAGCCGCGGGCGCTGCCCAGCTCCGGCGGCACCAGCGGGGCGAAGGTCGCCGGGCGCACCAGGTGCAGCACCCCCGACCCACCGAGCGCCGCCGCCAGCCCCTGCGCCCATCTGCGTGTCGTCACCGGCCCACCGTAAGGTGGCGCTCCGTGTCCGCCGCCGACCTGCTGATCGCGGCCGGCGTCGCCCTGGTGGCCGGCGTCGTCAACTCCATCGCCGGTGGCGGCTCGCTGATCCTCTTCCCGACCCTGGTGGCCCTCGGTCTGCCCACCGTCGCGGCCAACGTGACCAACTCCATCGCCCAGTGGCCCGGCTACCTGGGCGGGGTGTTCGGCTTCCGCCAGGACTACGTCGGCCAGCGCCGTCGGCTGGTCTCGCTGTCGGTGGTGGCGGCCCTGGGCGGGGTCACCGGGTCGGTGCTGCTGCTGACCACGCCCACCTCCGCCTTCGACACCGTCGTCCCGGTGCTGGTGCTGCTGGCCTCGCTGCTCATCGGGGTGCAGCCGCTGATCACCCGCCGGCTGCGCCGGGGCGACACCGGCGCCGACCCCACCGACCGGGTGTGGCTGTACGTGGCCGTCTACCTGGCCACAGTGTACGGCGGCTACTTCGGCGGCGCCCTCGGCGTGATCCTGACCGGGGTGCTCGCGCTGGGCCTGGGCCGGCTGAAGCTGGCCAACGCGATCAAGAGCATGCTGTCGCTGGTCACCGCCAGCACCACGGTGGTCGTGTTCGGCGTCTTCGGCCCGGTGGAGTGGGCCTACGTGGCCGTCTGCGCGCCGGCCGCGCTGGCCGGCGGCTACCTGGGCGCGAGGATCGCCGGCCGGATCCCGGCCACCCCGCTGCGGGTGCTCATCGTGGTCTTCGGCGTCAGCGTCGCGGTGTACCTGTTCCTGCGCGGCTGACCGGCGACTGATGGACGCCGTCGCGTTCGCCGTCGCCGCCGTCGTCCTGCTGGCCGCGCTGGTGGCCGCGGTCGTCGACTCCCCGCGACTGTCCGGGGGCGCGGTGGCCTGCACCGGCGCGGTGTACCTGGCGCTGGTCGGCGCGGTCGGCTGGCCCGACGGCGAGGCCGCGGTGCGCGAGGTGGCCCCCACCGTGGGGTTCCTGGTGGTGATCCTGCTGCTGTCGCACCTGGCCGACACCGAGGGCCTGTTCCGCTGGGCGGCCGCGGTGACCGCCCGGCGGGCCGGCCGCTCGGCGCCGCGGCTGTTCCTCGCCGTCACCGGGCTCGCCGCCCTGGTCACCGCGGTGCTCAGCCTGGACGCCACGGTGGTGCTGCTCACCCCGGTGGTGCTGGCCGCGGCCCGGCGCATGCGGGTGCCGGCCGGGCCGCACGGCTGGGTGACCGGTCACCTGGCCAACAGCGGCTCGCTGCTGATGCCGGTGAGCAACCTGACGAACCTGCTGGCGTTCACCGCGACCGGGCTGTCGTTCCTGCACTTCACCGCGCTGATGGCCGGTCCGTGGCTGGCCGCGGTGGTCGTGGAGCACCTGACCCTGCGCCGGGTGTTCCGCGCCGAGCTCGCCGTCCCGGTGCCCGTGCCGGTCGACGACGTCCCGCCGGCGCCGCGGCTGGCGCTGGCGGTTGTGGGGCTCACGGTGCTGGGGTTCGGGGCCGCCTCGCTGGTCGGGGTGTCCCCGGTGTGGCCGGCGCTGGCCGGTGTGCTGGTGCTCGCCGCGAAGCAGCTGCGCAGCCGGCGGACCCGCCTCGCCGAGCTGGTCGAGGCGGCGAACGTGCCGCTGGCGCTGTTCGTGTTCGGCCTGGCCGTCGTGGTCCTGGCGCTGCGGCGGGCGGGGCTGGAGGAGCTGCTGGCCGACCTGCTGCCGGTGGGCGGCTCGCTGCCGGCGCTGCTCGCCGTCGCCGCGGTGGCCGCGGTGACGGCGAACCTGGTGAACAACCTGCCGGCCACCCTGGCCCTGCTGCCGGTCGCCGCGGCCGGGGGCACGCCCACCCTGCTGGCGGTGCTGATCGGGGTGAACGTGGGCCCGAACCTCAGCTACGCCGGGTCACTGGCCAACCTGCTGTGGCGCCGCGTCATGGGCCCCGACGCCCCGACCCCGACCCGGTACTCCCTGGTCGGCCTGGCCACGGTGCCCCTCACCCTCCTCACCGCCACCACCGCCCTCTGGCTGGCCCTGGAGCTCTAGCGCCGCCCCACCGCCCGCCCTCGGCCCCCGTGCAGGGCCCCGCGCCGCGCGGAGCGTGGCGTGGGGGGCACGGGGGTCCTTCCGTTCACTCGCCCCCGCGCCCGGGGTCACCGATCGCGATCATGGCCTCGACGGCGCGGCGGGCGCGGGCGGCGGTGTCCGGGTCGACGTCCACGGCGCCCTCCCCGGTCTGCAGGGTGCGCAGCAGCTTGGCGGGCGTGATCATCTTCATGTACCGGCAGGCGGCGCGGGCGTTCATCGGGATGAAGTCGGTGCCGGTGTTGAGCGAGCGCAGCTGGTGCAGGATGCCGACCTCGGTGGCCACCAGGACCTGCCCGGCGCGGGTGGCGACGGCGGCGTCGACCATGCCGCCGGTGGACAGCACCCGGGTGCGGTCGGCGGGCAGGTCGCCGTTGCTGACCAGGTCCAGCACGGACGTGGTGCAGCCGCACTCGGGGTGCACCAGGATCTCGGCGTCCGGGTGGGCGGCGATCTGGGAGCGCACGTCGGCGGGGCTGATGCCGGCGTGCACGTGGCACTCCCCCGCCCAGATGTGCATGTTCGTCCGGCCGGTCACCCGGCGCACGTGCGCGCCGAGGAACTGGTCGGGGCAGAACAGCACCTCCCGGTCGGCCGGGATCGACCGGACGACGTCGGCGGCGTTGGACGACGTGCAGCAGACGTCGGTCTCGGCCTTCACCGCGGCGGTGGTGTTGACGTAGCTGACCACGACGGCGCCGGGGTGCTCGGCCTTCCACTCCCGCAGCTGCTGGGCGGTGATGCTGTCGGCCAGCGAGCAGCCGGCGGCGTGGTCGGGCAGCAGCACCGTCTTGTCCGGGCTGAGGATCTTCGCCGTCTCGGCCATGAAGTGCACGCCGCAGAACACGATCTCGCGGGCGTCGGTCTCCGCGGCCACCCGGGACAGGTACAGCGAGTCGCCGGTGTGGTGGGCGACGTCCTGGATCTCGGGCACCTGGTAGTTGTGCGCCAGCACGACGGCGCCGCGCTCGTCGGCCAGCCGGCGCACCTGCACCGCCCAGGCGTCGTACTCGCCGGGTGTCATCGTCCGCTCGGAGCCGACGAGCTGGACGGGTGGGATGGTGGTGGTCACTGGGTCTCCCGCGGTCGGGGGCTGACGTCTGGTCGGGGCGGCGTGCGCGGCGCACCCGGGACCGCCCATCATCCCCGTCCCCGCCGGGGACCCACCGCCGTACCCGCCACCCCAGGAGGACCCCGTGCCCGTGCAGCACTCGGCCAGCTACCCCGCCGACCCCGACCGGGTGCTCGCGGTGCTCACCGACGAGTCGTTCCTGCGGGAGTACGCCGCCGGGCTGGGCACGACCGTGGAGGACGTGGCGACCACCCGGGACGGCGACACGGTGCGCACCACCGCACGGCTGCGCGCCTCCACCGCGGGCGTGCCGTCGGTGTTCACCCGGTTCCTGGGCGGGCAGGTGACGGTGCTGGACACCCGCACCTGGCGCCCGGACGGCGCCGGCGGCCACCGCGGGGAGCTGACGGTGAGCACGTCGGTGATGGGCCGGGAGGCCGCCCTGCGCGGGCAGACGGTGCTCACCGCCTCGGGCGGCTCGACGCTGTCCACCACCACCGCGGAGGCCACCGTGGACGCCCCGCTGGTCGGCCGGCAGGCCGAGGCCGCGGTGCGGGAGCTGGCCCAGATCGTACTCCGCCGGGAGAGCGAGTCGGTGCTGCGCCGGCTGGGCCCCGACGGCGGCTCCGACGGTGGCCCCGACGGCGGCCCGGACGCTGGCCCGGTCGACGGAGGCTGAGCCGCCGTTGACAACGGTCCGGTCACTGCGTCCCGCCCGGTGCGGTCAGCGGCCGCCTGAGCACCTACGATCCCCAGGTCGTTCGACTCTCAAGGACTCCTGAGGACCTCATGCGCTCATCCCCGCTCGCTCTCGCCGTGCTCACCGCCGCCCTGCTCGCGGCCGGCGCCTGCGCCACCGAGGACTCCGCGTCCGACGGTGCCGGTGCCTCCGGGACGCCCTCGGGCGGCGGGTCCTGCGCGCCGGCCGACCTGGACACGGTGGAGGCGGACACGCTGACGGTCGCCACCGACCAGCCGGCCTACGGCCCCTGGTTCGTCGACGACGACCCGGCCAACGGCGAGGGCTACGAGTCGGCCGTCGCCTACGCGGTCGCCGAGCAGCTCGGGTACACCGAGGACCAGGTCACCTGGACCCGGGTGCAGTTCAACGCGGCGATCACCCCGGGTACGAAGCCGTTCGACTTCGACGTCAACCAGTTCACGATCACCGACGAGCGCCGGCAGGCCGTCGACTTCTCCTCGCCGTACTACACCGCCACGCAGGCCGTGATCACGACCGCGGGCTCCGCGGCCGACGGGGCGACCAGCATCGCCGACCTGAAGGGCCTGCGTCTCGGCGCCCAGGTGGCCACCACCAGCCTCGACGTGCTCACCGACGTCATCGCCCCGGACAGCGACCCGGCGGTCTTCAACACCAACGACGACGCCAAGCTGGCGCTGCAGAACGGTCAGGTGGACGGGATCGTCGTCGACCTGCCGACCGCCTTCTACATCACCTCGGCCGAGCTGGACGACGGCGTGATCGTCGGCCAGATCGCGGACTCCGGGGAGTCCGGCGACCAGTTCGGCCTGCTGCTGGCCAAGGACAGCCCGCTCACCGACTGCGTGACCCGGGCCGTCGACGCGCTGCGCGAGGACGGCACGCTGGACGCGCTGCAGCAGCAGTGGCTGGCCGAGGTTGCCGACGCCCCGGTCCTCTCCTGACCCCCCGTCCCGCCGCGCCGGGCCCCGGGCTGCCGGAGCCCAGCGCGCTGGAACTCGACCGCCGCCGCTGGCGGGCCCGGCGGTCCCAGCGCTCCACCGCGGTGGCGCTGGCCTCGACGCTGGCCTTCTTCGTGGTCGCCTATCTCGTGGTCACCAGCGCGCCGGGCTGGCCACGGGTCCAGGCGACGTTCTTCTCCCTGGACGTCGCCCGCCGGTCGTTCCCGCAGATCCTCACCGGCCTGTGGCTCAACCTGCAGGTGCTGGTGGTCGGTGGGCTGCTGGTGCTCGCGTTGGGCCTCCTGCTGGCGGTGCTGCGCACGCTGCGCGGCCCGGCCTTCGCCCCGCTCCGGCTGCTGGTCACCGTCTACGTCGACCTGTTCCGCGGCGTCCCGCTGATCATCGTGCTGTACCTGGTCGGCTTCGGGTTCCCGGCGCTCGGGCTGCAGGGTGCGCCGACGTCGCCCTTCGTCCTGGGGACGACGGCGATCGTGCTCACCTACTCGGCGTACGTCGCCGAGGTGTTCCGGGCCGGGATCGAGTCGGTGCACCCCAGCCAGCGGGCCGCCGCCCGCTCGCTGGGGCTCACCCACCGGCAGAGCATGCGGATCGTGGTGCTGCCGCAGGCGCTGCGCACGGTGACCCCGGCGCTGCTCAACGACTTCGTGGCCCTGCAGAAGGACGTCGGGCTGATCTCGGTGCTCAGCGTGGTGGACGCGGTGCGGGCAGCGCAGATCGTGGTCGGGCAGACCTTCAACTTCACGCCCTACGTCGTCGCCGGGCTGCTGTTCGTGCTGCTCGCCGTGCCCTCGGCGCGGATCGCCGACGCCGTCAGCGCCCGGGCCCGCCGGCGCCAGCAGAGCGGCAGCCTGCTGTGAACGACACCCCACCGGGCGCGGGCCCGGTGCTCGACGTCCGGGGCGTGGTCAAGGCGTTCGGGTCGAACGTGGTGCTGCGCGGGGTCGACCTGTCCGTCGAGGAGCACCGCGTGGTGGCGCTGATCGGCGGGTCCGGGTCGGGCAAGTCGACGATGCTGCGCTGCGCCAGCCTGCTGGAGACCGTGGACGACGGGCAGGTGCTCCTCGACGGCGAGGACGTCACCGACCCGCGGGTGGACGCCGACCGGGTGCGCCGCCGGATGGGCGTGGTGTTCCAGGCCTACAACCTGTTCCCGCACCTGTCGGTGCTCGAGAACGTGACCCTGGCACCGACCGTGGTGCACGGCCGGTCCGCCGCCGAGGCCCGGGAGGAGGCGCACGCGCTCCTGGCCCGGATCGGTCTGGCGGAGAAGGCCACCGAGTACCCGGACCGGCTCTCCGGCGGGCAGCAGCAGCGGGTCGCCATCGCCCGCGCGCTGGCGGTGCGGCCCCGGCTGCTGCTGCTGGACGAGATCACCAGCGCCCTGGACCCCGAGCTGGTCGGCGAGGTCCTCCGGGTGGTGCGCGAGGTGGCCGCCGGTGGGATGACCATCGTGATGGCCACCCACGAGATGGGGTTCGCCAAGCAGGTCGCCGACACCGTCTGCTTCCTCGACGGCGGCGTGGTGCTGGAGCACGGCCCGCCCGCCCAGGTGCTGGGCGACCCCGTGCAGCCGCGGACGCGGCAGTTCCTCGCCCGGGTCATCGACGCCGGGCGGCTGTGACCGGACCGGTCAGGGCTGCGGACGGCGCCCGCAGGCCAGCCGCATGAGGTGGTCCAGCTCGTCCGGGTCGGGGGGCGCCAGCGGGAGCGGGGCCCGGGGCGCGCCGTCGGCGCGCAGGCCGGCCGCGACGAGTGCCGCGTAGCGGCGCCACAGCTCCGGCACGTCGGGGCCGGCGACCGCGGTCAGCATCCCGGTGAGCGCCACGAGGTCGGACACCGCGACGTCCGAGCGGACCACCCCGGCGCGCTGGGCCCGCTCGAGCAGGTCCCCGGCCACCGCGTGCACCCGGTCGATCGACTCCCGGAACGCCGAGGGCAGGGGCGCCGTCTGGGAGATCACCTCGCGCAGGCCGCGGTCGGACACCTGCAGCTCGACCATCCCGGTCACGAAGCCCAGCAACCCGGTCCACGGGTCCGGGTCCAGCGCGGCCGCCTGGCCGATGCCGATCACCGCCTGCAGCCGGTCCTCGAACAGCGCGACCACGAGGTCCTCCCGGCGGGGGAACCGCCGGTACACGGTGCCCACGCCGACGCCGGCGCGGCGGGCGATCTCGTCGAAGCCGGCGTCCAGCCCGCGCTCGGCGAACACGTCCATCGCCACCGCCAGGACTCGCCTGCGGTTGCGCTCCGCGTCGGCCCGCAGCGGGCGCGCCGAGGCACACCCGTCGTCCTGCCCGGTGGGTGCGGCGGCTCCCGACCGGGTCCGGGGGCCGGCGTCCCCGGGGTGTGCTGCCACGTCCTCACCTCACCCGCACCCCCGGTGGGCATCATCGCCCGGTCAACCGGAGGTGCACTTCCGGATCACGACCGTACCAGCGGCCGGCCGCACCGACGAGCCGAGCACGCCCGGCAGGGCGGCGGCTCAGCGCAGGTGCGAGGTGTCGTTCACCAGCTGCACCCAGCTGCCGCCCTCGCGGGTCCAGCTCGCCGTGCACAGCGACGCGGCCTCCAGGAACACCCGGTGCACGACGTCCAGCGGCACGCCCAGGGCCTCGGTGAGCAGCACCTTGATCGGGGTGACGTGGCTGACCAGCAGCACCGTGCGCCCCTCGTGCGCGGCGACGATGCGCTGCCGGGCCGCGCGCACCCGGTCGGCGACGGCGGCGATGCTCTCCCCGCCGGGCGGCGCGACCGTGACGTCCCCGGCCCACCGCCGGTGCTCCTCCGGGTGCGCGGCCCGCGCCTCGGCGCCACTGAGCCCCTCGAAGAGCCCGAAGTCCATCTCCACCAGGCCGTCGTCCAGCTCGACCGGCAGCCCGAGCGCGGCGGCCACGATCTCCGCGGTCTCCCGGGTGCGGCGCAGCGGCGAGGAGATCACCACCTCGATGCCCAGGCCGGCGAGCCGTGCGGCAGCCGCCTCGGCCTCGGCGCGACCCTCGGGTGACAGCGGCAGGTCGTTACGGCCACTGAACCGGCGTTCCCCGGTGTGCACCGTGCGGCCGTGCCGGAGCAGGTGCGTGGTGGTCGAGGTGCGCGGCACGATGGCGGTGTCCTGCCGGGCCACCCGCTCCCCCGCCGGGGCGGGACCGCCCTCGACCGCCGGGGCGGCGTCGACCAGCTCGACCGGGTCGACACCGGCGTCGCGGCGCACCGGCCGGCCGTCCATCGCGCTGTTGGCCAGGGCGTCGGCGGCGCTGTTCTGCGCCCGCGGGATCCAGGTGTAGCGCACCCGGCCCAGCTGCCGGGACACCTCGCGCGCCTGTACGGCGAGCTTCTTCATGTCCGGGTGCTTGACCTGCCAGCGGCCGGACATCTGCTCGACCACCAGCTTGGAGTCCATCCGCACCTCGACCTCGGCAGTCGGGTCGATGTCCAGCGCGGCCTGCAGCCCGGCGACCAGGCCGCCGTACTCGGCGACGTTGTTGGTGGCCCGGCCGATCGACTCCGCCCGCTCGGCGAGCAGCTGCCCGGTGTCGGCGTCCTTGACCAGCGCGCCGTAGCCGGCCGGACCCGGGTTGCCCCGTGACCCACCGTCGGCCTCCACGACCAGCCGGCGGGTCACCGGCACCCCACTGTCGACCTCGAGTGCAGGGTGAGGGCGGGGCGGCTCACAGGCCGGAGTCCGCGGTGCGCACCAGGATGCGGTTGCAGTTCTCGCAGCGCAGCACCTCGTGCGGGTCGGCGTTGCGCGCCGTGGACAGCTCGTTGCCGTACAGCTCGATCCGGCAGCCCTCGCAGCGGCGGGCGTGCAGCCGGGCCGCACCGGACGTGCCGGTCTGCACCCGCACCCGGTCGTACAGCGCCAGCAGCGGGGCCGGCACGGTGGCCGCCACCTCGGCCCGGGCCGCCTCGTGCCGGGTGGTGCCCTCGGTGATGTCGGCCAGGGCGGCGTCGCGTGCCTCCACCGCACGCTGCAGCGCCGCGCGCGCCGTGGCCAGCCCACCCTCGGCCTCGGCGAGCGCGGCGTCCGCGGTCTCCCGGCGCTCCATCAGCTCGAGCACCTGGTCCTCCAGGTCGGACTGCCGGCGGGCGAGGGACTCCAGCTCGTGCTGCAGCCCGGTCATCTCCTTGGGCGAGGCCGTGCCCCCGTCGAGCCGCTGCCGGTCCCGGGCCACCCGCTGGGCGACGACGTCGACGTCGGCCTCCAGCCGCTTCTGCTCCCGGTCGAGGTCGCGGACCACGGTCTCGGCCCGCACCACGTCCCCGGCCAGTTCCCGCTCGGCGTCCTCCGCCGCCGTCACGGCGGCGCCCTCGGGCAGCGTGCGACGGCGGTGGGCGAGCTGCGCGAGGGCGATGTCCTCGGCAGCCAGTGCCAGCAGCTTCTGCTGGTCGAAGTGGTCGGCCTTCACCGGGTCAACCTACCTGCGCGCGGCAGGGTCCCCGACCGACGGTGGCGACGCCTCCCCCGCCCCGCCCGCGGGGCCCGGGCCGTCCAGCGGGTCGGGCAGGTCGCGCACCGAGGGGTCCTCTCGCTCGGCGGTGTAGTCGGTGTCCGCCGTGCCGTCGACCCCGTCGTCCACCTTGATCGCCCGCAGCACCAGGGTGACCAGCACGACCACCAGCAGGTTGGCCAGCACGGCCAGGAAACCGGCGTAGACGGTGGTGGTGGTGTCCAGTCCGAGCTTGCCCAGGGAGAACGCCGACCCGCCGAAGTGCTCCTTGACCACGGTGCCGTCGGGGCCGACGCGCTGCACGCTGTAGAGCATCAGGAAGCCGATGGCCATGCCCGCGCACCAGCCGGCGACCAGCGCCGAGCGGTGGAACCAGCGGGTGTAGAGGCCGATCGCCACCGCCGGCAGCGTCTGCAGGATGATCACGCCGCCGATCAGCTGCAGGTCGATGGAGAACTGCGGGTCGATGAAGACGATCGCCGCGACCGCGCCGAACTTCACCACCAGCGAGGCCAGCTTGGCGACCTTCGCCTCCTGGCCGGGGGTGGCGTCCTTCTTCAGGTACTCCTTGTAGATGTTGCGGGTGAACAGGTTGGCCGCCGCGATGCTCATGATCGCCGCGGGCACCAGCGCACCGATGCCGATCGCCGCGAACGCGACGCCGGCGAACCAGCTGGGGAACATCTGCTGGAACAGGGCCGGCACGATCGTGTTGCCGTCGCCGTCCACCGGGGTGGTGCCGGCAGCGATCGCCATGTAGCCCAGCAGCGCGATGAAGCCCAGCGCCAGGCTGTAGATCGGCAGCAGGCTCATGTTCTTCTTCAGCGTGTCCCGGCTCTTGGACGCGAGCACGCCGGTGATCGAGTGCGGGTAGAGGAACAGCGCCAGCGCCGAGCCCAGCGCGAGCGTCGCGTACTGCAGCTGGCCGGTGCCCGGCAGCAGCACCGAGCCGGTGCCGGCGACGTCGAACTTCTCCTCCGCGGCGCCGAAGACGACGTCCCAGCCGCCCAGCTTGGTGGGGATGACGATGACCGCCACGATGATCGTCAGGTAGATCAGGACGTCCTTGACGAAGGCGATCAGCGCCGGCGCCCGCAGCCCGGAGTTGTACGTGTAGACCGCCAGGATCACGAACGCCACGATGATCGGCAGCTCACCGGTGACGCCCATGGTCTTCAGCACCGCCTCGATGCCGACCAGCTGGAGGGCGATGTAGGGCATCGTCGCGACGATGCCGGTGATCGCCACCAGCAGCGCCATCGTCGGGGAGTCGAACCGGGAGCGCACGAAGTCCGCCGGGGTGACGAAGCCGCGCACGTGGCTGACCGACCAGAGCCGGATGACCACCAGGAAGATCAGCGGGTAGACCACGACGGTGTACGGCACGGCGAAGAAGCCGGCGGCGCCGGCCCCGAACACCAGCGCCGGGACGGCGACGAACGTGTAGGCGGTGTAGATGTCCCCGCCGATCAGGAACCAGGTGATCCAGGTGCCGAAGCTGCGCCCGCCCAGGCCCCACTCGTCCAGGTGCATGAGGTCCTGCGCCCTGCGCCAGCGCGAGGCGGCGAAGCCCAGCACGGTGACCAGCAGGAACAGGGCGCCGAAGACGCCGAGCTCGACCGCGTTGATGCCGTCCACGCCTCAGCGCCCCCCGTCGTGCTCGTCGCGCGGGTGGGGTCCGGGGGCGGGGCTGGGGTGCGTGGCCGCGGAGCCGCGCCGGCCGGCCCGGTAGACCAGCGAGGTGGTGAGCACGCCGAGGGCGACCAGGCTCAGCTGGAACCAGTAGAAGAACGGCCAGCCGAACAGGGTGGGGTCCTCGCGGTTGTACAGCGGGACCAGCAGCGGCAGCACGATCGGCACGGCCAGCAGCCAGTTCCACGGGCTGCGGTCACTGCGCCGGGGCGCGAGCGGCACGGCCCGCCGGGCGTCCGCGCCGCCGTCCCCGGGTCGTGCGATCGGGCTGGCCACTGGGTCCTCCCCCTCCGGGGCGGACCCCGGGTTCACCCTGCTGTGTCGGCCGCTCTCTCGGCCTGGCCCACGTGCCACGTCCACGGGTCCGTGCGCCGTTCCGAGACGACAGTGTCCACCATGCCCCCGAGGTCCCGGTGCAGGACGTCGGCGGCGACGGACAGCCACGGCCACTCGGACGCGTAGTGTGCCACCTCACACAGGGCCGGGCCCGAGGCCTCCTGGGACTCACTGGCGAAGTGGTGCCCGAGGTCGGCGGTGAGCAGCACGTCTGCACCGGCCGCGGCCGCGGCACCCAGCAGTCCCCCGCCGCTGCCGCCGCACACCGCCACCGTGCGCACCAGCCGGTCGGGGTCGCCGGCCACCCGCACGCCCCCGGCGGTCACCGGCAGCACCTCGGCCACCCGCTCGGCGAACTGGCGCAGGGTCAGCGGCGCGGCGAGCCGGCCCACCCGCCCGAGCCCGGCCCGGGACGGCGTCGCGGAGTTCTCGAAGATCGCGTAACCGGGGTCCTCGTAGGGGTGCCAGCGGTGCAGCGCGCGGAGCACCTCGTCACGCTGGTCGCGGTGCACCACCATCTCCAGGCGCGTCTCCGGCACGTGCTCCAGCGTGCCCCGGGAGCCGATCGCCGGGTTGGTGTCCTCGCCCGGGATGAAGGTGCCCGTGCCGTCGGTCTGCCAGGCGCAGTGCGTGTAGTCGCCGATCACCCCGGCGCCGGCGGCGGAGAGCGCGTCGACCAGCCGGTCGCTGTCCGCGACCGGGGCGAACACGACCAGCGTGTCGGTCTGCGGTGCCGCGACCGGCTCCAGCGGGCTCACCCCACCCACTCCCAGGACGGCGGCCAGCGCGTCGTTGACCCCGTGCCCGGCGGCCCGGTCGGCGTTGGTGTGCGCCACGAACAGGCCGATGCCGGCCCGGATGAGCCGGTGCACGATCCGGCCCTTGGGGTCGTCGGCCGGCACCCCGTGCACCGGCGTGAGCAGCAGCGGGTGGTGCGTGACGAGCAGGTCGGCCCCCAGCTCGATCGCCTCGTCCACGACGGCCGCGGTGGGGTCGACGGCGAAGACCACCCGCCGGACGACGTCGTCGTCGGGGTCACCGCAGACCAGCCCGACGGCGTCCCAGTCCTCGGCCAGCGCCGGGTCGTAGCGGGCGTCCAGCGCGGCGATGACGTCCCGCAGCCGGGTGCCGGCCCGGGGCAGCTCGCGGACGGTGGCGATCGGGTCGGGCACGATCCCGGCCGGCACGTCGTCGTGCGCCGGGAGTGCCACGACCGCCGACTGCGCGGCGGGCCCACGGGGGTGCCCCGGCGAGGTCCCCGGCGACTCGACCGGCACCGCCGCGCCATCGGCATCGTGCGCGGACGTGGACATCGACAGGCGTTCGCGCCGAGCTGCCCGATCGGACGGGCCGCGGCTGCCGGGGCGTGGTGTCGTGGCCGTCACCGGAGCGCCCCGGCGCCCGACCGGCAGGCACCCGGTGCGGTCGCGCGCGGTGAGCTCAGGTGTCCCATCACCCCACCCTGCCCGCCCGCGGCCCGGACGACACCCCACCGAGCTGTGAGCAGGGTGATCGGCGTCACCTGCGCCCTCAGTCCATCAGCGGGTCGGCGTCCTCGTCGGCGGTGAACGCCGCCCACAGCCGGGCGTAGGCCCCGCCGGCGGCGAGCAGCTCGGCGTGGGTGCCCACCTCGACCACCCGGCCGTGGTCCAGCACGGCCACCCGGTCCGCGCGGGCCGCGGTGGTCAGCCGGTGCGCCACGACCAGGGTCGTACGCCGGCGGGACACGACGTCCGCGGCCCGCGTCACCGCCGCCTCCGTCGCCAGGTCCAGGGATGCGGTGGCCTCGTCGAGCAGCAGCACGTCCGGGTCGACCAGCTCCGCCCGGGCCAGGGCGATCAGCTGGCGCTGACCGGCGGACAGCGAGCGGCCGCGCTCCCCGACCAGCGTGCGGTAGCCCTCGGGCAGCTCGGCGACCATCGCGTGCGCACCCACCGCCCGCGCGGCCGCCTCCACCTCGACGTCGGAGGCGTCGGGGCGGCCGTAGGCGATCGCGTCGCGCACGGAGCCGGCGAACAGGTACGCCTCCTGCGGCACGACCCCGAGCCGGGCCCGGTAGCCCAGCAGGTCCAGCTCGCGCAGGTCGGTGCCGTCCACGCACACCGCCCCGGACGTCGGGTCGTAGAACCGGGCCACCAGCTTGACCACGGTCGACTTGCCGGCACCGGTCTCGCCCACCAGCGCCACGGTCTCCCCCGGCGCCACCACCAGCGACACGTCCCGCAGCGCCGGGGTCGGCGCCCCGGCGTACCCGAAGGTCACCTCGGCCAGCCGCACCTCCCCGCGCAGCCGGCCCACCGGGCGGGGGCTGGCGGCGGCGGGCGTCGACGTGCGCAGCCGCAGCAGGTCGGCCAGCCGGCGCAGGCCCACCGCGGCCTGCTGGTAGCCGTCGAACACCTGGGACAGGCTCTGCACGGGTGAGAAGAACGTGTCCACGTAGAGCAGGAAGGCGATCAGCACCCCGGCGGTGATCGCGCCGTCGCCCAGCCGGGCCGCGCCGACCGCGAGCACCGCGGCCGCCGCGACCTCGGACAGGAACTCCACGAACGGGAAGTAGGTGGCGATGTAGCGCTGGGCCCGCAGCCGCACGTCCCGGTAGGCGCGGGCGTACTGCCGGAACACCTGCGTGGAGTGCTCCGAGCGGCCGAAGGCCTGGGTGACCCGGACCCCGGCGACGTCCTCCTGCAGCCGGGCGTTGACGGCGCTGACCCGCTCCCGCGCCTCGGTGTACGCCGGCACCGAGCGCGCCCGGAACCACACCGTGGCCGCCACCAGCACCGGCACCGTGGTCAGCAGCACCAGCGCGAGGGTGAGGTCCAGCAGCAGCAGCGCCACCAGCACCCCGACCAGCGTCAGCGCGCTGACCACCGCGGTGGTCAGCCCGGTCTGCAGGAAGGCCGACAGCGCGTCGACGTCGGTGGTCATCCGGGTCATGACCCGGCCCCCGAGCTCGCGCTCGTAGTAGTCGATGCCCAGTCGCTGCAGCTGCGCGAACGTCTTGACCCGCAGCGTGTAGAGCAGCCGCTCGCCGGTGCGCCCGGTCAGCCGGGTGGCGGCGATCGACACGCCCCAGTCGGCGAGCACCACCCCGAGCGCCAGCGCC
This sequence comes from Goekera deserti, assembly GCF_010685995.1. Classification (GTDB taxonomy): domain Bacteria; phylum Actinomycetota; class Actinomycetes; order Mycobacteriales; family Geodermatophilaceae; genus Goekera; species Goekera deserti. The sequence continues at coordinate 372,303 of NZ_JAAGWK010000009.1, forward strand.
GAGATGCCCAGCAGCACCGACAGCGAGCCGGCGGACACCCCGGCGTCGATGCCGGTGCGCACCAGCGCCGGGATGGCCAGCTGCGCGCCGGCGTCCAGCGCCACCAGCACCAGGGCCGCGGCCAGCGCCCAGCGGAACGGCCGGACCAGCGACCGGAGCCCGAACCCCGGGTCGGCGGCGCGGGCCTGCTCGCCGGGCACCTGCGGCTCGTCCACGGTGGGCGGCAGCGCGGCGACCAGCTCGCGCAGCGCCGCGGTCGGCGGAGCCCCGGTCATCGAGGAGCCGGGTCCGCCGATCGAGCCGGCGGCGGCGCGGGCGATCACGGCCTGCCCCGGGGCGTCGCCGCCGGGCGCCGGCGGCTCGGGCCAGGCGGCCGGGGTGGTGCCGCCGGGCGGGGCGGGCTCGACGTCGGCCTGGACGCCCTCGGTCACCCCGGACAGCAGCAGCCGGTACAGCGGCGAGCGATGCTGCAGCTCGGCGGGCGTGCCGACGTCGACCACCCGCCCGGCGTCCAGCACCGCCACCCGGTCGGCCAGCGCCAGGGTGGAGCCGCGGTGGGCGACCAGCAGCGTGGTGCGGCCCTGCACCTGCTCCCGCAGCGCGGCGTGGATGCGTGCCTCGACCGCGGCGTCCACGGCGGACGTCGCGTCGTCCAGCACCAGCACGCGGGGCCGGGGCAGCAGCGCCCGGGCCAGCGCCACCCGCTGGCGCTGCCCACCGGAGAGCGTGAGGCCCTGCTCGCCGACCACGGTGTCGTAGCCGGCCGGCAGGGCCCTGATGAACCCGTCGGCCTGCGCCGCGACCGCCGCCGCCCGGACCTCGTCGTCGGTGGCGTCCGGGCGGCCGAAGGCGATGTTGGCGCGCACGGTGTCGGAGAACAGGAAGCTGTCCTCGAAGACCACGCCCATCGACCCGCGCAGCGACTCGGTGTCCAGGTCGCGCACGTCGGCGCCGCCGACCCGCACCGCGCCGCTGGTCACGTCGTAGAAGCGGGGCAGCAGCAGCACCACGCTGGACTTGCCCGACCCCGCCGTGCCGATCAGCGCCAGCGTCTCCCCCGGCTCGACCCGCAGCGAGACGCCGGTGAGCACCGGGCGCCCGGTGTCCCCGGCGGTCGCCCCGCCCTGCCCCCGGATCCCACCCGTCTCCCCGCCGTAGGCGAAGGTGACGTCGTCCAGCTCCAGGGCCAGCGGCCCGGCCGGCAGCGGGTCGGTGCCCGGGCGCAGCACCGGCTCGGTGTCGATGACCTCCAGCACCCGCTCCACCCCGGCCCGGGCCTGCTGGCCGATGGTGAGCACCGCGGCCAGCTGGCGCACCGGGCTCACCAGCGCGGCCAGGTAGGTGGCGAAGGCCAGGAACGTGCCCAGGGTGATCGCGCCGTCCAGGGCCAGCCAGCCACCGAACGCCAGCACCCCGACCTGGCCCAGCGCCGGGATCGACTGCAACGCCGGGTTGTAGCGGGAGGTGAAGCGCACGACCCGCATCCGGGTGCCGAACAGCCGGCGGGCACCGGCGTCGAGCCGGTCCAGCTCGCGGTCCTCCTGGCCGAAGCCCTTCACCACCCGCACCCCGGTGACGGCGGCCTCCACGTCCCCGGCCACCGCCCCGGCCTGCTGCTGGGCGGCCCAGTTCGCCGGGAACAGGTCCCGGCGCGAGCGCAGCGCCACGAACCACAGCGCCGGCCCGACGGCGAGGGCGACCAGGGTGAGCAGCGGGGACAGCCACGCCATGATCGCCAGCGAGACGACGAACAGCAGCGCGTTGCCGGCCAGGTTCGGCAGGAAGGCGAGCAGGCCCTGCACCAGGGTGACGTCGCTGATCGAGCGGCTGACCACCTGCCCGGTCTGCAGCCTGTCCTGGGCGGGCCCGTCCAGCCGGCTCAGCGCCGCGGCGACGTCGTTGCGCAGGTCGTACTGGACGTCCAGCGACAGCCGCCCGGCCAGGTAGCGGCGCACGAAGCCGGCCGCGAACCGCAGCACCCCGGCGGCCACCAGCGCGACGACGAACGGGGTGACCGAGCGCTCCCCACCGCCGTTCACGTCGTCCACGACGCTGCGCACCAGCAGCGGGACGACGGCGGCCAGCACCGACCCGACCAGCGCCGCGGCGAAGGCGCCGACCAGGTCGCCGCGGTGCCGCAGGCAGTAGCCGACCAGCCGGCGCAGCCACCCGCCCTGCGGCGGTGTGCCCCCGTCCGGGGCGCCCGGCTGACGGTCGTGGGTGCCCGCGGTCCGGTCCGTCGCCGCCAGCCCGGTGTCCGCGCTCACCGGGTCGGACGGCAGGGCAGGCGGCGGGGCACGACGTCCAGTGTGCGACTCCGCACCGTGGCGGGTCCGCGGGGGCGGCGGATGGGAGGGTGGACGTCGTGTCCGCCGTCGCTCTCCGTGCGCCGGCCTGGCTGGTCGACCTGGTCCGCACCACCCCGCCGGCGGTGCCGTGGCGGGACGTCGCCCGCTTCGCCGTGTCCCTCCCCGCCCCGCTCGCACTGGCCGTGCTGGTCGACGGCGGGGTCGACGGCGCCAGCACCGCGCTGGGCGCCGGCGTGTTCGGCACGACCGGTGCGCTGGCCGCCACGCTGGCGCCGCAGGGCGGGCCGCTGCGCACCCGGCTGCGGCGGGTCGCAGCCGGCGTGGGTCTCGGTGCCACCGGGCTGGTCGTCGGCCAGGCAGCCGGCGGCTCGGGCTGGGTGCCGGTGCTGGTGGTCGCCGCGCTGTCCGCGGTCGCCGCGCTGGTCAGCTCGATCAGTGCGGTGGCCTCCTTCGGGGCCCTGCAGCTGCTGATCTACACCGCGCTCTCCTCCGGCCTGGTCACCACGCTGGGCCCGGTCGCCGAGGTGTCGTTCTTCCTCGCCGGGGCCGCCTGGGCCACGCTGCTGGTCCTGGTTCAGGCGCGCACCGAGCAGCTGGACCCCGACCGCTCCGCGGTGGCGGCCGTCTTCATCGCGATCGCCGACCTGCTGGACCGCAGCGGGCCGGACCACCTGGGCCCCGACGGCAACCCCGACGAGCGCACCGAGGCGGCCCGGCGGGCGCTGACCGGGGCACTCAACGACGCCTACGACCGGGTGATCCACACCCGCAGCCGCCTGGCCGGGCGCAGCCGGGAGCTCTCGGAGCTGGCCGGCGTGCTCAACGCCGCCGCCCCGCTGGTCGAGGGCACCGTGGCCGCCGCCCGGGCCGGCGTCCGGCCCGACCCTGCCGACGTCACCGCCGCCCGCTCGCTGGCCGCCGCGATCGACGGCAGCACCGAGCTCGGCTGGGAGCGCCCGCCCCCGCTGGGCACCGGCGCCACCCAGCGGCGCGCGGTGCGGCACGGCGTCCGGCTGGTGTGGAACGTGGTCGGCGACCCGGAGGAACGGGCCCTGGCCGCCGTGCCGCTGCCCCGACCCGGCCCGCGGACCCGGCTGCGCCTGCTGCTGGACCGCACCGTGGCCGACCCGGACACCCGCGCGTTCGCCGTCCGGCTGGCGCTGTGCACGGGCATCGCCGAGGTGGCCCGGCAGGTGCTGCCGATCGAGCGGCCCTACTGGGTGCTGCTCACCGTGGCGATCGTGCTCAAGCCGGACTTCGGCTCGGTGTTCACCCGGGCCGTGCACCGCGGCGCGGGCACCCTGCTCGGGGTGCTGATCGGCTCGGCCCTGCTGGCGGTGGTGCCCCGCGGCGGCTGGATCCTGCTGGCGATGGCCGTCGCCGCCGGGCTGATGCCGTGGGGCCGCAGCGCCAACTTCGGGCTGTTCTCGGTGTTCCAGACCCCGGTGGTGATCATGCTGCTGGACCTGGCGGCACCGGGCGGGGCCGACCTGGTCGGCGCCCGCCTGGTCGACACCCTCATCGGGTGCGCCATCGTGCTGGTGTTCGGCTACCTGCTGTGGCCGCAGACCTGGCGCGCCCCGCTGGACGACGCGCTGCGCCAGGTCACCGCCGCCCTGGACACCTTCCTGGACCGCGCCTTCACCGGCTCCGCCGAGGACACCCGGCGTGCCCGGCGGGCCACCTACCGGGCGCTGACCGCGGTGCAGACCCAGCTGCAGCGCCGGCTGGCCGAGCCCCCGCCGATCAGCACCCGCGCGGCCGCGTGGTGGCCGGTGATCGTGCAGCTGGAGCGCACCGCCGACGCCGTCACCGAGGCGGTGATCGCCCTGCGGGCCGGGGAGCCGGCGCCGGACCCGGCGCAGGTGGAGGTCGTGCGCCGGGCGGTGCGGCAGCTGGAGGAGGACGTGCGCGCCCACCGCGTGCCCGACGACGCCGAGCTGCTGGCCGAGGGCGTGCTGGCCGCGGTGGCCCGGGAGGTGGACACCACCCGCCGGCTGGTGCGCGAGTCGGCCCCCGGCCGCTGGCAGGTGGCCGACCCCGCCGACCGGACCCCGTGACCCCACTGCTGAGGGAACGGGCGCCCGCCGGCGGGCGGACCGGTCAGAGCAGGTTGGCGCGCGCCAGGTCCTCGTCGAAGTCGACCTCGACCACGCCGAACCGGGAGATGTCGACCGCCCGCACCCGCAGGCCGTCGAGCCGGATGGCCTCCTCGATGCCCTTCTCGAAGTAGTCCTGGTCGCCGACCGCGGCCAGCTGCCGTTCCAGCACCGCCCGGTCGCCCGGGGCCACGTAGTTGATCCCCACGGCCTCGCCCAGCCCGCCCACGACGACCTTGGACAGCTCGGCGACGTGCCCGGTCTCGTCCAGGGTGTACTTGACCTCCTCGTCGGCGACCCGCTCGGTGTTCACGGCCACGAAGGAGCCCTCGGCGCAGTGGTCCAGCAGCTCGGCCAGCAGGCCGGGCACGAAGACGACGTCGCCGTTCATCCACAGCACCCCGCCCGGCGCGCTGAGCCGCAGCGCCTTGAGCAGGCTCTTGGCGGTGTTGGTGCGGGCGAAGCGCTCGTTGTAGACGAACGTGGCCTCGTCCCCGGCGGCCTCCATCACCAGGTCCTTGCCGAACCCGACGACGACGGAGACCACCGGCGGCCGGGCGAAGGCGGACGCGACGTGGTCCAGCTGCTGGCGCATGATCGTCCGGCCGTCGCGCAGCCGGGTCAGCGGCTTGGGGTGCGGCCGGTTGAGCCGGGTGCCCAGACCCGCGGCCAGGATCACCACGGTGGTGGGCAGCGCCGGGGACGACGCGGCCTGCGCCGTGGCCAGCAGCCCGGCCGGGCCGGAGCGGTCCATCAGCGGCCTCACGACGCCCACAACCACTCGAGCACGCGGGAGGTCGCGGCGCCGTCCTCGAGATGGCACCAGCGTTCGGCGAACCGCGCGTAGGCGTCGCCGTGGCTCTGCTGCAGCGCCGGCAGGTCGAGCAGCACGTCGGCCAGGGCACCCTGGTCGGCGAGCACCGGACCGGGCGCGTCGTCCTCCAGGTCGAAGTAGAAGCCGCGCACCTCGTCCCGGAAGCGGGCGTGGTCGTAGGTGTAGAAGACCAGCGGCTTGCCGGTCACCGCGAAGTCGAACATCGTCGAGGAGTAGTCGGTCACCAGCACGTCCGCGGCGAGGTACAGCTCGGCGATGTCCGGGTGCTGGGAGACGTCGCGCACCGCCGGCCCCTCCTGTGGCGGCAGCCGGTCGGAGGCGAGGTAGTGGAGTCGCAACATCACCACGTGGTTCCCACCCAGGGCCGAAGTCAACCCCGGCAGGTCCAGACCCAGCACCATGTCCGGCCGGCCCTCGGCGAAGTAGGCGTCGTCGCGCCAGGTCGGGGCGTACAGCACCGCGGTCGTGCCGTCCTCGATGCCGAGCTCGCGGCGCACCCGGGCACGCACGGCGTCCCGGTCGGGGCTGCTCAGCAGGTCGTTGCGGGGGTAGCCGGTCTCGAGCACCTCGCCGGTGAAGCCGAAGGCCCGCTGCATCCGCGGGGTGCTCTCGGCGTTGGGCGAGATCAGCAGGTCCCAGCGGGCGACGTCGAGGTCCAGCCGGGCCAGCCGGCCCTCGGGTGCCCACAGGACGTCGTGGTGGATGCGCTTGAGCGGTGTGCCGTGCCAGGTCTGCAGGTAGACGGCGCCGGGTCGCTTCTGCCACTCCATGTCGGTGTGGGTGTTGGCGACGAGCAGGTCGGCGGACTCCAGCGCAGCGACCGCCTCGGGCCCCGTCGGCGGCACCGTGGTGGTGCCGGCCGGGAAGCCGTGCAGGTGCGCGGGGTCGGCGAACCAGACGTGCTCGTCACCGGGGCGCTCGCGCTGCCACGCCTCGAACAGCGCGCGCGGGTTGTCGGAGTAACGGCCCTCGAAGCTCTGGTAGACGACCTTCATCGGCAGAGCCCGGTACGTCGTGGTGCCCCACTGGCGGGGACGGGTGCAGGGGTCATCTGGACGACGTTACCGGCGCCGGGGTGCCGGCCCCGCCACGAGCGTGGTCGGACTGGTCACTCCCGGGCAGCGGCGCCGGCGGCCACGGCTGCCGGGTCCGGGGCCGGACGGGGGTGGGCGCGACAGGTATCGAACCTGCGACCGCTCGCTTGTAAGGCGAGAGCTCTACCACTGAGCTACGCGCCCGGCGGTGGCCCAGGGTACGTGCGGCTCGCACCGCACGACCCCGGGCCGACTCGGCCTCCCCTCAGGGTCCCGCCGCGAGCCTGCGAGTGGTGGGGGGAGGGGAGGTCCTCCTAGAGCTCGGCGACGGCGGCCTTCCAGCCGGACTGCTCGCGGGCCTCACCGGGGCCGTTGACCTCGGCGAAGGCGATCTTCCCCTCGGCGTCGACGAGGAACGTGCCCCGGTTGGGCATGCCGGCGGCCTCGAAGAAGGAGCCGTAGGCCTTGGCGGTCTCGCCGTGCGGCCAGAAGTCGCTCAGCAGCGAGAACTCGAAGCCCTGCTGCGTGCGCCACTCCTTGAGGCTGAACACCGGGTCGGTGGAGATGGCCACGACCTGGACACCGGCGTCGGTGTAGGTGCTCAGCTCGTCGCGGAGCTGGCACAGCTCGCCGGTGCAGGTGCCGGAGAACGCGAAGGGGTAGAAGACCACCAGGACCGGCCGGCCCCGCATGGCGGAGAGGGAGACGACCTGCTTGTCCTGGTCGGGCAGGCTGAAATCGGGCGCGACGTCGCCGACGGAGAGACTCATGCCGCAGATCGTTCCTCAGCGCTTGGAGCGGGCTGCCTTCGGGGTGACCAGGCGGATGCCGGACCAGTCCTTGGCGGCGGAGATGCTGCTGGTCTGCTGCAGACCGGCGGTGGGCGCCGCCTCGGTGACCTCACCGGGCTCCACGTGGCCGGCCCGTCCGGACTTCGGCACCAGCAGCCACACGACGCCGTCGTCGGCGAGCGCCCCGAGGGAGTCGACGAGGGCGTCGATCAGGTCGCCGTCGTCCTCGCGCCACCACAGCAGGACGATGTCGGCGACCTCGTCGGAGTCCTCGTCGACCATCTCACCGCCGGAGACGTCGACGACGGAGTCACGCAGGTCCTCGTCGGCGTCGGAGTCCCAGCCGAGCTCCTGCACGACCATGCCCGGCTTGACACCCAGCCGGGCCGCCATGCTGGCGCTGCCCGAGTCGACGCTCATCCCTGCTCGTCCTCCGTGTGGTCGTTGCTGGTGGGCCTGTGTGGATGCTGCACGACGGCATCGTGCCCGGTCGACCGACGGCGGGTGCACCCGGCCGTCCGGACAGGGGTGCGGCGCGGCGCCCCGGCGCGCGCCGCGGGGGCCTGGCGGCGCACGGCGAGGCCCGGCGGGCGGGCACCCGGGACGGCACGCTCGGGGGGCGTGGACACCGCTGTGACCAGCGGGTACCGCCTCGGCCCGACCATCCCACCCCCCTCGCCGGGTGGACCGCCGTGCCCTCGCCGCCGTGGTCGCCGGGTCGGGTACGCCGCGCCGGGCCACCGTTGGCGAGAGCGTAGGGCATGGGCGCGCAGGTGCAAGTGCCTGTGCGTACACCGGGCGACCACCCGCTGTGAGACGACTGCCGCCGACGCGGACGGGGCCCACGTGACGCCGAGGCCCCCGACGGGAGACGATGAGGGCATGAGCGCACCGCAGCAGTCGGACGGCGACCCCGCCCGCGACGCAGGAAGCCCCCGAGCGGTCATCACCGACGGGTTGCCCAGCCAACTCCCCGACACCGACCCCGACGAGACGCAGGAGTGGCTCGACTCGCTCGACGCCGTCGTCGGGCACGCCGGCCGCGGCCGCGCGCGCTACCTGATGCTCCGCATGCTCGAGCGCAGCCGCGAGCAGCAGGTCGGCGTGCCGGGTCTGCGCAGCACCGACTACATCAACACCATCCCGCCCGAGCGCGAGCCGTGGTTCCCCGGCGACGAGGACGTCGAGCGCCGCATCCGCGCCTACATCCGCTGGAACGCAGCGATCATGGTGCACCGGGCGCAGCGTCCCGGTGTCGGCGTCGGCGGGCACATCTCGTCGTACGCGTCGTCCGCCTCGCTGTACGAGGTCGGCTTCAACCACTTCTTCCGCGGCAAGGACCACCCCGGCGGCGGTGACCAGATCTGGTTCCAGGGCCACGCCTCCCCCGGCATCTACGCCCGCGGCTACCTCGAGGGCCGGCTCACCGAGCAGCAGCTGGACGGCTTCCGGCAGGAGGTCAGCCACCCCGGCGGCGGCCTGTCCTCCTACCCGCACCCGCGGCTGATGCCGGACTTCTGGGAGTTCCCCACCGTCTCCATGGGCCTGGGCCCGCTCAACGCGATCTACCAGGCGCGGTTCAACCGCTACCTGCACGACCGCGGCATCACCGACACCTCCGACCAGCACGTCTGGGCGTTCCTGGGTGACGGCGAGATGGACGAGCCGGAGTCCCTCGGCGCGATCGGCATCGCCGCCCGCGAGGAGCTGGACAACCTCACCTTCGTCATCAACTGCAACCTGCAGCGCCTCGACGGCCCGGTGCGCGGCAACGGCAAGGTCATCCAGGAGCTGGAGTCCTTCTTCCGCGGCGCCGGCTGGAACGTCGTCAAGGTGGTGTGGGGCCGCGGCTGGGACAAGCTGCTCGCCGCCGACCGCGACGGCGCGCTGGTGAACCTGATGAACCAGACCCCGGACGGGGACTACCAGACCTACAAGTCCGAGGACGGCGCCTACGTCCGGGAGAACTTCTTCGGCCGCGACCCGCGCACCCGCAAGCTGGTCGAGGGCATGAGCGACGACGAGGTCTGGCAGCTGCAGCGCGGTGGCCACGACTACCGCAAGGTCTACGCCGCCTACAAGGCCGCGATGGAGCACAAGGGCCAGCCCACGGTGATCCTGGCCAAGACCATCAAGGGCTGGACGCTCGGCAACCACTTCGAGGGCCGCAACTCCACGCACCAGATGAAGAAGCTGACCGCCGAGGACCTCGCCACCTTCCGCGACCGGCTCTACCTGCCGATCCCGGACGAGGCGCTGGACAAGACCCTGCCGCCGTACTACAAGCCGGCCGACGACTCCGACGAGATGCAGTACATGATGGAGCGCCGCCGCCAGCTCGGCGGCGCCGTCCCGCGCCGGCGCAGCTCCGCCCCGCCGCTGAAGACCCCGGAGGACAAGGCCTTCGACGTCGTCCGGCGGGGGTCGGGCAAGCAGGAGGTCGCCACCACGATGGCGTTCGTCCGGCTGTTCAAGGAGCTGCTCAAGGACAAGGAGCTCGGCCCGCGCTTCGTGCCGATCATCCCGGACGAGGCCCGCACGTTCGGGCTGGACTCGATCTTCCCGACGGCGAAGATCTACAACCCGCACGGGCAGCACTACACGTCGGTGGACCGCGAGCTGATGCTCACCTACAAGGAGTCCGCGCAGGGCCAGATCCTGCACGAGGGCATCAACGAGGCCGGCTCCACGGCGTCGTTCACCGCCGTCGGGTCCTCCTACGCCACCCACGGCGAGCCGATGATCCCGATCTACATCTTCTACTCGATGTTCGGCTTCCAGCGCACCGGCGACTCCTTCTGGGCGGCCAGCGACCAGATGGTCCGCGGGTTCGCCCTCGGCGCCACCGCCGGCCGCACCACGCTGAACGGGGAGGGCCTGCAGCACGAGGACGGGCACTCGCTGCTGCTGGCCGCGACCAACCCGGCCGTGGTCACCTACGACCCGGCGTTCTCCTACGAACTGGGCCACATCGTCCGCGACGGCCTGGCCCGCATGTACGGCGAGGACCCGGGCGCGCCGCTGGGCGGGGAGCGCTCGCCCGACGTGTACTACTACCTCACCGTCTACAACGAGGCCTACCAGCAGCCGGCCGAGCCCGAGGGCGTCGACGTCGCCGGGCTGCTGGCCGGGATGTACCGGCTCGACGAGGGCCCGGCCACCGACAGCGGCACCAAGGCGCAGATCCTGGCCTCCGGTGTCGCGGTGCCGTGGGCGATGCGGGCCCAGGAGCTGCTCGCCCAGGACTGGGGCGTGTCGGCCGACCTGTGGTCGGTCACCTCGTGGACCGAGCTGCGGCGCGACGCCCTGGAGGCCGACCGCTGGAACCTGGACAACCCTGCCGAGGAGCGCCGCGTGCCCTACGTGACGCGGGCGCTGAGCGACGCCCCGGGCCCGTTCGTGGCGGTGTCGGACTGGATGCGTGCGGTCCCCGACCTCATCGCGCCCTACGTCCCGGGTGGCCTGGCCAGCCTGGGCACCGACGGCTTCGGCCTCTCCGACACCCGCCCGGCCCTGCGCCGGCACTTCCGGGTGGACGCCGAGTCGATCGTCGTCCGCACGCTGAGCGAGCTCGCCCAGCGCGGCGACGTCGACCGCGACGTCGTCCGGGCGGCGGTGGAGAAGTACCAGGTGACCGACGTCCGCAAGGCCCCGGTCGACATGGAGCAGGACAACCCCGCCACCTGACCGCCCTCGCCCACCCTGCCCTCAGCGCGCGCACCCAGCGTTGATCAGCTGAGCTGATCACCGTCCTGCCGGGCTCACCAGCGTTGGTGAGCCCGGCAGGACGTTGCTGATCCTGGGCGAGCTGAGGGGTTCTAGCGTCTCCACCCGGACGGCGCCAACGGTCGTCCCCAACGGACGTCGCCGTCCACATCTGCCTGGACGACCCGATCCACGCGCTATGACGAGCGCACCCTTCCGGTGTGGATCCCGTGATCGAGACCGCGCTCCGCCGCCATTCCGGCGTCTTTGCGGCTGCAGACGCCCTGGCGGCCGGCATGGACCGCAATGCGATCGCTGCGCTCGTGCACTCCGGCGACTGGAGACGCGTGCGGTACGGGGTCTACACGACCCGGGCGCTGTGGCAGGAGCACGCGATGGCCGGTTCGCTGCACCTGCTCGAGTGCGCGGCCGTCATCCGCCGGCTCGGGCGCAGGCAGTCGGTCGTCAGCCACGCCTCGGCTGCCCGACTGCACGGTCTCGTGGTGCCCGAGAGCGCGGGACAGGGTGTCTGGCTCACCGATCCGGTCCAGTTCCGATCGGGACGTGGCTACCGGATCAGGCGTGCCCCTGTCCCGCAGCACGAGGTGGTCCTGCTGGACCGGCTGAGTGCCACGGCGGTCCCCCGGACCCTGGCCGACGTCGGCCGTGAGTGGGACGTCGTGGACACGGTCGTGGCCGCGGACGACGCACTCGCCGATGGGCGTCTGTCGACGGCGGACCTGACTGCGGCGGCCCTGGGGCAGACGCACTGGGTGGGTGCGGGTCGAGCCGCCCGAGCGTTCTCGCTCGCCCGGGTCGGCGCGCACTCCCCGCACGAGACCCGCACCAGACTGGCGTTCCACGCAGCCGGCCTGCCTGAGCCCGTGCTCCAGGCTGCCGTCCTGGTGGGCAACCGGCTGCTCGCCGTCCTGGACATGCTGTGGCCCGACGAGGGCGTCTTCGCGGAGTGCGACGGCAGGATCAAGTACGACGAGCCCTGGCGTGGCCGCTCACCGGCCGAGGTCGCCTGGGCCGAGAAACGACGCCAGGACGACCTGATGGACCTGGACTTGCGCGGTGTCCGGATCGCACCGGCCGACCTCTTCTCTCCGTTGCCGGGCAAACTCGCCCGCCTGCGGACCCTGCTCGCCGCCCCGCGCCCGATCGCGCGGCCGCACTACCGGGTGGAGCAGTGGCGCGGCGGCGTGCGGATGGGTCGGCAACCGGCCGCCAGCTGACCGACGCGTGCGGTTGAGCGCGCGTCGGCCGGGCGGCCGGGCTCACGAACGTCCGGCCAGGATCGGCAACGCTGGTGAGCTCGGCGGGACGGTGATCAGCTGAGCTGATCACCGCTGAGGGCAGAGGGGGAGGAAGGGGTCAGGTGAGGGCGTGGAGGGCCATCTGGGCGTACATGGCGACCCCGGCGGGCAGGGCGCCCTCGTCGAAGACGACGAGGTTGGAGTGGTTGCCGGGCACGAGCTCGGGGTCCTCGCCGGGCGGGCAGGCGCCGAGGAAGGCCATGGCGCCGGGCACCCGCTCGAGCACGTAGGAGAAGTCCTCGGCGCCCATGAGGGGGTCGGCCATGTGCTGGCTGGCCTGCTCGCCGAGCAGCGTCGCGGCGGTGCGGGCCACCTGCTCGGCGACGCCGGCGTCGTTGACGGTCACCGGGTAGCCCTCGACCCGGGTGAACTCGGCGACCAGGTCGTGCGCGGCGGCGACGTGGGTGGCGACCCGCTCCACGGCGGCGACCACGTCGGCCCGCCGCTCGGCGGACAGGGTGCGCACGGTGCCCTGCATGAAGGCGCTGTCGGGGATGACGTTGTTGGCCGCGCCGGCCTCGATGTGCCCGACGGTGACCACGGCCGGGTCGAACACGTCGACCCGGCGGGTCACCATGGCCTGCAGGGCGAGCACGATCTCGGCCGCGACCGGCACCGGGTCGGCGCCGCGGTGCGGGGTGGAGGCGTGCGCGCCGCGCCCGCGGATGGTGATCCGGAAGTGGTCCGCGGCGGCCATCAGCGGCCCGGGGCGCACGTTGATCGAGCCGCTGGTGAAGCTGGAGCTGATGTGCAGCGCGAACGCACCGCTCACCGGGGCGTTCGGCACGGCCTGGAGCACGCCCTCGTCCAGCATGTACCGCGCGCCGTGGAAGCCCTCCTCCCCGGGCTGCACCATGAACACGACCTGCCCGGTCAGCTGGTCGCGGCGCTCGCAGAGCAGCCGCGCGGCACCGAGCAGCATCGCCATGTGCGTGTCGTGCCCGCAGGCGTGCATCTGGCCGGGGATCTCCGAGGCGAAGTCCAGGCCGGTGTCCTCGTGCACGGGCAGCGCGTCCATGTCCCCGCGCAGCAGGTACGTCGGGCCCGGGCGCGCGCCGCGCAGCACGCCGACCACCGAGCTGGTGTCCCGGCCGGTGGTCACCTCGACCGGCAGGTCGGCGAAGGCGTCCAGCACGATCGCCTGCGTTGCGGGGAGCTGCAGCCCGATCTCGGGACGGCGGTGCAGCCGGCGTCGCAGGTCGACGGTGGCGTCGGCGTCGGCACGGGCGGCGGTCAACAGCTCAGCGGCGTCGGGCATGGGCACAGTCTGTAGCAGTGCTCAACACCCGGCGCCCGATGCCCACCCCGGGACGGTCAGCACGCCCACGAGGGGCGTGCCGGGTCGAGCTGCCAGACCAGCGCGCGGCCCGGGCCGGCCGGCACCAGCACCCCGCCCGGCGCGTCCGCCGCCGGGCCCAGCCAGAGCCGGGCGTCGTCCCGGTCGAGGTCGACCCAGCCGGACGGCGCGGCGCGCACCTCGTGCGCCGGCGGACGTCCGGCGGCCGCCGCTCGCAGGTACGTCTGCACCACCAGCGCACCGTCCGGGCCGGCCACCTCGTCGTGCTCCAGGCCGGTCCCGGCGCGCAGCACGCCGACGTCGCCGGCACGCAGCTCCGCGCCCCCGGACCAGGCGTGGGTCAGCCCGCCGGCCAGCACCACCGCCACCACGTCGACGTCGCGGTGGGCGTGCCGGCCGTAGCCGGCACCGGGCGCCAGACTGTCCTCGGTGACCCGCAGCAGCGGGCCGAGCGAGCCGTCGGCGACCTCGTGCAGCACCCGGGACACCAGCCCCGCGGTCACCGGGCCCGCCCACCCGGCAGCGGCGCAGGTCCACCCGCCCGCGGGGCGGGCCCACCCGGCAGCGGCGTCCGCCCGCCCGGCAGGGTGCCCGCGACGGCGGCGGTGAGCAGCGCCCACGCCGTCCCGAGCGCGAGGCCCGCCACCACGTCGGACAGGTAGTGCACCCCCAGCCACATCCGGGTGGCGGCGACCAGCACCGCCAGCGCGACGCCGGCGGCGAGCGCCGGCCGGCGGGCGGCCGGGGACAGCCGCGGCCACGCCAGCACCAGGACGACGACGACCAGCGTGGCGATCCCGGAGGAGTGCCCGCTGGGGAAGCTGAACGAGTCGTAACGGTCCCCGCCCCGCAGGAAGTCCGGGCGGACCCGGCCGACCGCCTCCTTGCCCACGGCGGTGAGCGGCCCGACCAGCGTGCCGGCCACGGCCACCCACAGCGCCGCCACCCGCGCCGCGCGCAGCAGCAGCCAGACCACGACCGGCAGCAGCACCAGCGCCCGGATCGCGGTCAGGCCGGGTGCCGTCAGCACCTCCAGCACCACGGAGTGCAGGTGCGAGCGGTCGTCCCCGGCGTAGGCGGCGAGGCTCAGCGACCGGTCCAGGCGGGCCAGCGGCGCCCACCCGGTGGCCACGGCGAGGGTCAGCAGGGCCAGCACGAGCAGTGCGACGCCGGTCGCCGCCACCGCCGGGGCGGGGGCGGCGCGGCCGCGCGTCGTCGTCGACGACGGGGAGGAGGTCACCGCTCCACTCTCCCTGCCGCCCGCTGTCGTGACACGCTGGCCGGGTGATCACCCAGCCGCCGACCGAGGCGACGCTGCGCCGGCTGGAGCGCGCGTCGGGTTCGCTGGCGACCCGCGCGGTGAGCCGGATGGACGAGGAGCTCAGCTGGTTCCGGGCCATGCCGGCCGACCAGCGCTCCTGGGTGACGCTGGTGGTGCAGGCCGGCGTCGCCTCGCTGGTGGAGTGGTGCCGCGAGCCGGGCCGGCCGCCCCGGCTGACCGGTGAGGTGTTCGGCGCCGCCCCCCGGGACCTGGTGCGCGTCGTGCGGCTCAAGCAGACCGTCGACCTGATCACCGTCGCCGTCGACGTCGTCGAGTCCCACGTGGAGAGCCTGGCCGAGCCCGGCGACGCCGAGGCGCTGCGGCTGGCGGTGCTGCACTTCAGCCGGGAGGTCGCCTTCGCCAGCGCCCGGGTCTACGCGACGTTCGCCGAGGAGCGGGGCGCGTGGGACGCCCGGCTGGAGGCCCTGGTGCTGGACGCGCTGGTGCGCGGCGAGCGGGACGACGAGCTGCCCGGTCGCGCCGCGGCCCTGGGCTGGGGCGGGGTGAGCCCGGTGGTGGTGGTCGTCGGCGCCACCCCGGAGGGCCCCGGCGACCTGCACCAGTCGGTGACCCGGGCGGCCCGGGCCCTGCGCTGCGAGGTGCTGCTCGGGGTGCACGCCGAGCAGCTGGTGGTGGTGCTGGGCGGCGTGCAGGACCTCGAGGTGGCCACCGCGCGGATCGCGGTCGAGTTCGGCCCCGGGCCGGTGGTCACCGGGCCCGCCGTGGAGGACCTCTCCCGCGCCGGGGACTCCGCGACCGCGGCGCTGGCGGGTCTGCGGGCCGCACCCGCCTGGCCCGGGGTGCCGCGGCCGGTCGGCACCGACGAGCTGCTGCCCGAACGCGCCCTGGACGGCGACCCGCTCGCCCGGACCACGCTGTCCGAGCGGGTGGCCCTGCCGCTGCAGGCCGCCGGCGGCGAGGTGCTGGAGACGGTGCAGACGGTGCTGGCCAACGGGGGCAACCTGGAGGCCAGCGCCCGGGCGCTGTTCGTGCACCCCAACACGGTGCGGTACCGGCTCAAACGGGCCGCCGAGCTCACCGGCTGCTCGCTGACCGACCCGCGCGGCAGCTGGACCCTGCAGGTGGCGCTCGCCCTCACCCACCTGGGCGGTGAGCGCTCGCTCTGGCACTGAGTGGCACCGGGATCTGTGCCCGGGCTGTGGCGACCACCACCAACACGCCGCATGGAGGCGAGTTGCCGGCGTCTCGTTTGGAGGGATCCTCCAAAGGACCGCCCCGGTCTTTCGTCCCAGACGCCACCCCGGGGGCGACCGGGTACTGGCACGGTTGGACCCGTGCTGGCCATCCTCGCTCCCGGACAGGGCGCCCAGAAGCCCGGGATGCTGACCGAGTGGCTCGAGCTCCCCGGAGCCGAGTCGTTCTTCCGCTGGGCGGGTGCCTTCGCCGGCGCCGACCTGGTCGAGCTGGGCACCACCGGGGACGCCGAGGCGATCACCGACACCGCGGTCACCCAGCCGCTGGTGGTCGCGATGTCGCTGTTCGTGGCCCGCGAGCTGGGCGGGCTGCCCGGCCGCACGCCGCACACCCCGCAGACCGGCCGCGACGTCGTCATCGCCGGGCACAGCGTGGGCGAGCTGACCGCCGCCGCGCTGGCCGGGGTGCTGTCGGTGGAGGCCGCGATCGCGCTGGCCTCGGTACGCGGGCGGGCGATGGCCGAGGCCTGCGCGCAGACCCCCACCGGCATGTCCGCGGTGCTGGGCGGCGACCCGGACGAGGTGCTGGCCGCGATCGAGTCGCGCGGGCTGGTGCCGGCCAACCGCAACGGCGGCGGCCAGGTGGTCGCGGCGGGCTCCACCGAGGCCCTGGCCGCACTCAGGGCCGACCCGCCGGCCAAGGCGCGGGTCATGCCGCTGCCCGTGGCCGGGGCGTTCCACACCCCCTACATGGCCTCGGCCCGCGAGCACCTGGAGGGCCTCGCCGGCGGCCTGCGCCCGGAGGACCCGAGCCGCCTGCTGCTGTCCAACGCCGACGGCGCCGCGGTCGACTCGGGCGCCACCGCGCTGGCCCGGCTGGTCAGCCAGGTCACCAGCCCCGTCCGCTTCGACGCCTGCCTGGACACCATGCGCGGGCTCGGCGTGAGCGCCGTCATCGAGCTGCCCCCGGCAGGCGCGCTGGTGGGTCTGGCCAAGCGGCACTGGAAGGGCACCGCCGGCGGCGACGTCGAGCACCTGGCACTGACCGGCCCCGCCGACCTGGACCGGGCCCGCGAGCTGATCGCCGCCGAGCGCGGCCGCGCGGAGGCCGAGCACCTGCCCGACTGGCGGGTGGTGGTCTCCCCGGTGCGCGGCACCGTCCGGCCGGCCGACGTCGCCGAGGGCACCCGGCTGCCGGCCGGCACCCCGCTGGGCTGCGTGAGCAGCCGCCGGGAGGAGGTCAACGTCTCTGCCGGCTACGACGGCGTGCTCGCCGAGTGGCTCGTGCAGGACGGCGACCTGGTCGACGCCGGGGACCCGCTGGCCCGTCTCTACCCGGAGGAGTCCGCATGAGCGCCCACGACCACGCCCACCACCCGGGAGCACCGCGATGACCGGCCTGCAGACGACCACCGGCTCCCCGGCCGCCCGGATCAGCGGCTTCGGCAGCTACCGGCCCCGCCGCCGGGTGACCAACGACGACCTCGCCGCCACCATGGACACCAGCGACGACTGGATCCAGTCCCGGGTCGGCATCGCCGAGCGCCGGTGGGCGGGCCCCGACGAGTCCCTGGTCGACATGTCGGTCGCCGCCGGCGGCAAGGCACTGGCGGCCAGCGGCCTCGACGCCGCCGACATCGACCTCGTCGTGCTCGCCACCACCACCCCGCCGACGGCCATCCCGGGGCTGGCCGCACGCATCGCCCACGAGCTCGGCGTCCCCCGCCCGGGTGCCTTCGACCTCAACGCCGGCTGCGCCGGGTGGTGCTACGCGCTGAGCTCGGCCGCCGACGCGATCCGCACCGGCTCGGCACGCAACGCCCTGGTGATCGGCGGGGAGAAGCTGACCGACCACATCGACCTCACCGACCGCGGGACGGCCGTGATCTTCGCCGACGGCGCGGGCGCCGCCGTCGTCACCGGTGCCGAGACCCCCGGCATCGGGCCGGTCGTGTGGGGCAGCGACGGTGACCTGCACGCCGCCATCGCGATCCCGGAGGGCGAGCGGGTGATGAGCATGGCCGGCCAGTCCGTGTACCGCTGGGCCACGACCAAGCTCACCGCCACGCTGGCCGAGGCGATGGACCGCGCCGGCGTGACACCCCAGGACATCGACGTGTTCGCCCCCCACCAGGCCAACCTGCGCATCATCGAGCTGATGGCCAAGCGGCTCGGCCTGCCGGAGAGCACCGTCATCGCGCGCGACATCGTCCGGTCCGGCAACACGTCCTCGGCATCGGTCCCGCTGGCGCTCGACGCCCTGCTGGAGAGCGGTGAGGCCCGCAGCGGCGACACCGCCCTGCTGCTGGGCTACGGCGCCGGGCTGACCTTCGCCGGCCAGGTCGTCGTCCTGCCCTGACCGGCCCTCCAGTCTTCCGGGACACCGCGTCCCGGAGCCCGCGGCACCCGCCGCACGTACCCACAGAGAGAGGACCCTGCGTGAGCACTCGCGACGAGATCCAGGCCGGCCTTGCAGAGATCCTGGAAGAGGTCGCCGGGGTCACCCCTGCCGACGCCACCCCGGAGAAGTCCTTCACCGACGACCTCGACGTCGATTCGCTGTCCATGGTGGAGATCGCCACCGCCGTCGAGGACAAGTTCGGCGTCGCCATCCCCGACGACGAACTCGGCGGCATCAAGACCGTCGGCGACGCGATCAGCTTCATCGAGAAGAACCAGTAGAAGGACACCGTCGCCCCCCGGGCCACGCTCCGCGCGGCCCGGGACCCTGCGACGGGGCCGTTCCAGCCCCTCACCGCCCCCCAGACCACGCTCCGCGCGGCCCGGGACCCTGCGACGGGGCCGTTCCATCGCCTCACGCCGTCCGGCCAGCACCTCCAGGAGGAAGAACATGAGCACGTCGTCGACCGACGTCGTCGTCACCGGCCTCGGGGCCACCACGCCGCTCGGCGGTGACGTCGCCTCCACCTGGGACGCGCTGCTGGCCGGACGGTCGGGGGTCAGCCGCATCACCGACGACTGGGTGCAGGAGTTCCCCGCCCAGCTCGTCGCCCGCCTCGCCGTCGACCCGGCCGACCAGATCGACCGGGTCCGGGCCCGCCGGCTGGACCGCAGCCAGCAGGTCGCCGTCGTCGCCGCCGAGGAGGCCTGGCGCGACGCCAAGGGCGCCGAGTCCGGCGTCGACCCGCTGCGGATCGCCGTGGTCATCGGCACCGGCATCGGCGGTGCGCTCACCCTGCTCGGGCAGGACGACGTGCTGGAGGCCAAGGGCCCCAAGCGCGTCTCCCCCTTCACCATCCCCATGCTCATGCCCAACGGCCCGGCCGCGGCCGTGGGTCTCGCGGTCGGCGCCCAGGGCGGCGTGCACGCACCGGTCAGCGCCTGCGCCTCCGGTGCCGAGGCGATCCGCTGGGGCCTGGACCTGCTGCGCTTCGACCGCGCCGACATCGTGATCGTCGGCGGCACCGAGGCCTGCGTGCACCCGCTGCCGATGGCCGGTTTCGCCGCCATGCGCGCGATGAGCACCCGCAACGACGAGCCGCACCGGGCCTCCCGGCCCTTCGACAAGGGCCGCGACGGCTTCGTGCTCGGCGAGGGCGCCGCCTGCCTGGTCCTCGAGCGCGGCGACGCCGCCCGCGCCCGCGGGGCGCGCATCCACGCCCGGCTCGCCGGCGCCGGTGCCACCTCCGACGGCTACGACCTGGTCGCCCCGCACCCCGAGGGCGAGGGCGCCGGCCGGGCGATCACCGCCGCCATCCGGGACGCCGGCCTGACCGCCGCCGACATCGGCCACGTCAACGCGCACGCCACCTCCACCCCGGTGGGCGACACCGCCGAGGCCGCCGCCATCCTCGGCGCGGTCGGCGACCACACCCTGGTGACGGCGACGAAGAGCCAGACCGGGCACCTGCTGGGCGCCGCCGGTGCGCTGGAGTCGGTGTTCACGATCCTGGCGCTGCGCGAGCAGGTCGTGCCGGCCACCGCCAACCTCGACGACCCGGACGACGACGCCGCCGTCCAGGCGCTGGACATCGTCCGCCGCGAGGCGCGGCGCACCCCGCTCACCGCGGCCCTGAACGACTCGTTCGGGTTCGGCGGGCACAACATGGCCCTGGTCTTCACCACCGCCTGAAAGAGGACCCCCTTGCCCCCCCACACCTCGCAAGCTCGGCGCGGGGCCCCTGCAAGGAGGCCGTTCCAGCCACTCACCCGGAGGCATTCGTGACGACCGTGCACGCCGCGCCCGCTCCCCCCGCCGTCGACCCGCGTGACCCGGAAGCCCGGCTCGCCGCCTTCTTCGACCCGGGGTCGCTGCGCACGCTCGCCTCCCGGGACACCAGCGGGGTGCTGGCCGGGCGGGGGACGGTGCACGGGTCGCCGGCGATCGCCTACTGCACCGACGCCACCGTCATGGGCGGGGCGATGGGGCTGGCCGGCTGCCGGCACATCGTCGACGCCATCGACGCCGCGCTGCGCGAGCGGGTGCCCGTGGTCGGCATCTGGCACTCCGGTGGCGCCCGGCTGGCCGAGGGCGTGGAGGCGCTGCACGCCGTCGGCGAGGTCTTCGCCGCCATGGTGCGCGCCTCCGGGCGCATCCCCCAGGTGTCGGTGGTGCTCGGCCCGGCCGCCGGTGGAGCCGCCTACGGTCCGGCGCTGACCGACCTGGTCGTGATGGGCCCGCTGGGCCGGGTGTTCGTCACCGGACCCGACGTCGTCCGCTCGGTCACCGGGGAGGACGTCGACATGGAGAGCCTCGGCGGGCCGGACACGCACGGGCGCCGCTCCGGGGTGGTGCACGTGGTCACCGACTCCGAGCAGGCCGCGCTGGACACCGCGCGGCAGGCCGTCGACCTGCTGGCCGCGCAGGGCACCTTCTCCCCCGCCGAGCACGAGCCGGACGTCGACCTGCGGGCCCTGCTGCCGGAGAACCCGAAGCGCGCCTACGACGTCAAGCCGCTGGTCGCCGCCGTC
Organism: Goekera deserti; assembly: GCF_010685995.1. GTDB lineage: Bacteria > Actinomycetota > Actinomycetes > Mycobacteriales > Geodermatophilaceae > Goekera > Goekera deserti. Next base: position 393,099 of record NZ_JAAGWK010000009.1, read on the forward strand.
CTGGACGGCCCGATGCTGGAGCTGCACGCGCGGTGGGCCCCCAACGTGGTGACCGTGCTGGGCCGGCTGGCCGGACGCACCGTCGGGGTCGTGGCCAACAACCCGCTGCGCCTGGGTGGCTGCCTGGACTCCATCTCGGCGGAGAAGGCGGCCCGCTTCGTGCGGATGTGCGACGCCTTCGGGATCCCGCTGGTCGTGCTGGTGGACGTGCCCGGCTACCTGCCCGGAGTGGGCCAGGAGTGGGACGGCGTGGTGCGCCGGGGGGCCAAGCTGCTGCACGCCTTCGCCGAGGCGGTGGTGCCGCGGGTGACGCTGGTGACCCGGAAGTCCTACGGCGGCGCCTACATCGCCATGAACGCCCGCTCCCTGGGGGCGACGAGCGTGTTCGCCTGGCCCGGCGCCGAGGTCGCCGTCATGGGCGCCAAGGCGGCGGTGGGCATCCTGCACCGCAAGAAGCTCGCCGCGGCACTGCCCGGTGAGCGCGAGGCGTTGCACGCCCAGCTGGCCGCGGAGCACGAGCGGATCGCCGGCGGTGTGGCCCGGGCGCAGGAGATCGGCGTGGTCGACGAGGTCGTCGCGCCGGAGCAGACCAGGCGCCGCCTGGTCGCCGCCCTGGCCTCGGCCCCGCCCGGACGCGGAGCGCACGGCAACATCCCGCTGTGACGGCCGGCGCCTCCCCGCGGGGAGGCACCGCAGGCGGACGTCGAGGGGCCCGGGACACGTGTCCCGGGCCCCTCGGCGTCCGTGTGCCCGACACGTCCGTGTGCACGACACAGTGGCCCGGCACCTTCCCCGGGTGCCGGGCCACTGCGTGCTCGGGTCGGTGACCCCCACCGGGGGTCACCGATGACCTTCCTCGCCGTCGGCCGCCAGGGTGGTGGACGCACGAGGGAGGACGGGTGGTTCAGACGACCTGGTGCAGCCAGGTGATCGGGCTGCTGTCGCCGGCGTGCCGGTAGACCTCGAGGTCGGCGTCCCAGGGTGCGCCGAGGAGCTCGTCGACACCGTGGCGGAACGCCTCCACCGAGGTCGCGGTCGCGGCGAGGTGCCGCAACTGCTGCTCGGTGATGATGAGGTCACCGTTGGCGCTCATGGGTGCACGGAACACTCCGTGACCCGGGACGTACGCCATCCGCTCTCCGTCGTTGCCGTGGCTGGCCTCCTCGGTCACCTCGAAGCGCAGCATGGGCCACTGCCGGAGAGCAGCGACGAGCCGGCTCCCGGTGCCGGTCCCGCCCGTCCAGGCGATCTCAGCACGGTAGGAACCGTGAGCCGCGGGCTGGTCAGCCCACGTCAAGGACACCGGCGCGCCGACGACGCGTTCGAGCGCCCATTCGACATGCTGGCAGAGCGCCTTCGGGCACGCGTGCACGAAGACGACACCCTGGGTTGAACGTCGTGACACGGGGCACCTCCATCGACTCGACTGATCTCGTCTTCCCCAACGGATCGGTGTCGCGATGCAGTGGACTCGTGAACGACAACTCAGGAGCTTGCCGGTTCAGTGTGCCCGACGGACACCCATTTACGCCAGTGGGCCTGTGGCCGCTGCGCCCGCTGGGAACAGAGTGGTGGAAATCGTGAGCGCTCACCTCCCCGGCGAGCAGGAACTGCACCGGATCCGCCCCGGGGCCAGCTGGTTCCGTTGTCAGCTCGGCTTCCGCACCACCACGGCCCGGCAGTTCTGGTGGGACGGGCGGGGCTGTTGGGGAACGACACGGGACACGATCCATCCAGTGACGCATCGTTGCCGCGTGCTCACAGCATGCTGGGGCCCATGACGACTGCCTTCCGCTACCGGACCGCCCACGCGGTGATGATGGTCGGCTCGGTCAGCGCGCCGGGCGGCCTGACCCCGCGACGCATCGGCCCTGCGCACGCCACCATCACCCGCGTCACCAACGGCGGTGGCAAGAAGTCCCTCTGCGGCGCCTACGTGGCCGAGGACGACGACACGACCTGGCCGCCGGAGTTCGAGGACCCGAACGGCATCTGCCACGAGTGCGAGCTGCTCGCCGACCTCTGACCGCCCCACCCACAGCGTGCCCCACCCACCCGCCGGAGCCCGACGGGTGGGTGGCCGGCGTCCGGGGCGGGTAGACCTGCCGCATGAGCGGCAAGTCGGCAGCGGACTACCAGGACGACTACACCGAGCCGGAGCTGCGCGCCCGGCTCAAGGAGGAGATCAAGGCCGGGGACAGGGGCGGGCGAGCCGGGCAGTGGAGTGCCCGCAAGAGCCAGCTGCTCGCCTCCGAGTACGAGGCGCGGGGCGGCGGCTACGTGCACGAGGGCGAGCGCACCGAGGCCCAGCAGCACCTGCACACCTGGACCGAGCAGGACTGGCACACCCGGGACGGCTCGGCCGACGCCCGGGACGGCGAAGGCACCGAGCGCTACCTGCCCGACGCCGCGTGGGCACTGCTGAGCCCCGAGGAGCAGCAGGCGACCGACCGGGCCAAGAAGTCCGGCTCCGGGCAGCACGTGCCCAACACCGGTGCAGCCACCGACGCCGTGCACACCGCGGAGCTGCTCGACCTGACCGCGGCCGAGGCCACGAAGCGGGTGGCCTCGATGGACAGCACCGACCAGCTGGACCGGGCGGAGAAGGCGGAGCGCGACCTCGGCTCGGGCCGGAAGACGGTGCTGGCCGCGATCGAGCGGCGGCGCGGGCACCTCTGACGAGCGGTCTGAGAAGCTGTCGCGGCAGCACACGGGGCGGTAGCTCAGCCGGTCAGAGCATGGGACTCATAATCCCTGGGTCGTGGGTTCGAGCCCCACCCGCCCCACACCCCTCCCCTGCCCCGCGACGGGAGTCCTCGACGATGGCCCTGCGCAACCACCTGGTCGACGGCGTCTCCTGTTCCGGCAAGACGTCGGTCTGCCGGGAGCTGCAGCGGCGCGGCCTCCACGCGATCAACGGCGACACCGAGCTGGCCTACCAGGGCGACCCGGTCACCGGGCACCCGACGGAGACCGCCACGCACGACAACCACACCTGGGACGTGGCGCGCGTGGAGTCGATCGTGGCCGATCGCCGTCATCGGGCAACGTACTTCTGCGGTGGGGCGCGGAACTCCTCGCAGTTCCTCCACCTGTTCGACACGGTGTTCGTGCTGCACGTCAACGTCGCGACACTGCAGGAACGGCTGGACCGGCGGCCGGCCGACGAGTTCGGCGGGCGGCCGGCGGAACGCGACCTGGTCCTCCGGCTGCACCGGACGGGCGAGGGCTCCCGGAGGGCATCGCCGTCGATGCGACCCTGCCGCTCCAGGACGTCGTCGACGAGATCCTCCGCCTCAGCCGCCAGAGATGACGCGGCTCGGCCGCGCGACGGACTCGCCCCGCCCGGCCCGCTGCGGCAGGGTGGCGGCATGACGACGCCGACGTCCGACACCCCGCAGGACGACCCGCAGCCGCGCGACATCGCCCTGGAGCAGGAGACCCCCGAGCTGGCCGACGACCTGGAGCGGCAGAGCGAGCCCGAGGGCCCCCCGATCAGCTGACGGTGCGGGCGGGCGTCGATCCTGTCGGACCCCGGTGGTCCGATGTGGCCGTGGTCACGTCCGGCAGCACCGTCCTCGCCATCGGCACCAAGAAGGGCCTCTGGCTCGCCACCAGTCCCGACCGGGTCGGCTGGACGCTGTCCCCGCCGCACTTCCTGAACCAGGAGGTGGCCAGCGTCGCCCTGGACACCCGGGCGGGCCGCACCCGGCTGCTGGCGGGCATCCGCTCGGAGCACTGGGGCCCCACGGTGGCCCGCTCCGACGACCTGGGCGCCACCTGGAGCGACTCTGAACACGGCGCCGTCCGGTTCGGGGCCGACGACGGCGCGGTGCTGGAGCGGGTCTGGCAGCTGCACCCGGACACCGAGGACCGGCCGGGGCGGGTGTGGGCCGGCTGCGAGCCGATCTCGCTGTGGCGCTCGGACGACGGCGGCGAGCACTTCGAGCTGGTGCGCGGCCTGTGGGACCACCCGCACCGCAGCGACTGGGGTGCCGGCTACGGCGGGCCGGCCGCGCACACCGTGGTGCCGCACCCCACCGACGACGACGAGCTGCACGTGGCGATGAGCAGCGGCGGGGTCTACCGCTCGACCGACGGCGGCACCAGCTGGCGGGCCCGCAACACCGGCATCTCGGCCTACTTCCTGCCCGGCCCGGAGCCGGAGTTCGGCCAGTGCGTGCACAAGGTCGCCCGGGACGCCGTGGCCCCCACCCGGCTGTACGCCCAGAACCACCACGGCGTCTACCGCTCCGACGACGACGGCGACACCTGGGTGTCCATCGCCGACGGGCTGCCCACCGACTTCGGCTTCGTGATGCTGGCCCACCCCCGGCGCAGCGGCACGATCTGGGTGGTGCCGCTGCAGAGCGACGGCGAGCGGGTGCCGCCCGGCGGCCGGCTGGCGGTGCACCGCGGCGACGACGCCGGCGGCACCTGGACGCGGCAGGAGTCCGGCCTGCCCGAGGGCTTCTACAACGCGGTGCTGCGGGACGCCGCCACGGTCGACGCCGGCGACCCGGTGGGCGTCTACCTGGGCAGCCGCGCCGGCGACGTGTACGCCTCCGCCGACGAGGGCCGCACCTTCGCCCTGGTCGCCGACCACCTGCCCGACGTGCTCTCCGTGCGGGCGGCCGTGCTGCCGTGAGCCCCGGCGAGGTGTGCCTGCGGGTGCCCCGGTCGCTGGCGGCGCACCTGGGCGACGCCACCGAGGTACGGCTGCCGCTGCCGGCGGACGCGACCGTGCGCGGGGTGCTGGACGCGCTCACCGGTGCGCACCCGGGCCTCGACCGCCGGGTGCGCACCGAGGCCGGTGAGCTGCGCCGGCACGTCAACGTCTACGTCGACGGGGAGGACGTGCGGCGCACCGGCGGGCTGGACACCGCGGTGCCGGCGGGCGCCGAGGTCCAGGTCCTGCAGTCGATCGCGGGCGGGTGAGGAGTCAGAGCAGGGCGGGCACCGTCCGGGCAGCGAGCCGGGTCAGCAGCCGGGCAGGCTCGGCCAGGCAGACCGCGACGTCGGGCTCCACCTCGGCCAGCGCGTGGGCCGCGGTGAAGCCGGCCGACGCCAGCTGCGCCGGGTCCAGCCGCAGCACCCCGGCCAGCCCCAGGCACGGGACGCCGGCGTCCCGGGCCCGGGCGGCGACGCCGGCCGGCCCCTTGCCGTGCAGGGTCTGGGCGTCCAGCGCGCCCTCCCCGGTGACCGCCAGCGACGCACCGGCCAGCGCGTCGGCGAGCCCGACCAGCTCGCACACCAGGTCCGCCCCGGACACGACCGACGCCCCGAGCACCGCCATCGCCCCGGCCGCGGTGCCGCCCGCTCCCCCGGCGCCCGGCCGGCCGGCCACGTCGACACCGAGGTCGCGCCGCAGCACGGCCGCGTACCGGACCAGCGCGGCGTCCAGCTGCCGCACCTGGTCGGGGTCGGCGCCCTTCTGCGGTGCGAAGACGTGGGCGGCACCGTGCGGGCCGGTCAGCGGGTTGTCCACGTCGGAGGCCACCACCAGCTCGACGCCGGCGAACCGGGCGTCCAGGCCGCCGACGTCCACCCGGTCCAGCCGGGCCAGGGCCGCCCCACCGTGCGGCAGCTCGGCTCCGGTGTCGTCCAGCAGCCGGACGCCGAGGGCCTGCAGCATGCCGGCGCCACCGTCGGTGCTGGCGCTGCCGCCGATGCCCAGCACGATGCGTCGCGCCCCGGCGTCCACCGCGGCCACCAGCAGCCGCCCCACCCCGTACGTGGTCGCGGTCAGCGGTGCCGGCGGGGCCTGGGCCAGCCCGGCGGCGGTGGCGAGCTCGACCACCGCGGTGGCGCCGTCGACCGCGATCGTGGCCTGCACCGGGGCGCCGTCCGGGCCGGTCGTGGCGACCACCTGCGGGCGGTGCCCGGCCCGGACGGCGGCGGCCACCGTGCCATCGCCGCCGTCGGCGATCGGCCGCAGCAGCAACTCGGCGTCCGGCAGCACCGAGGCGATGCCGGCGGCGATGGCCCCGGCGACCCCGTCGGCGTCCAGGCTGCCCTTGAACTTGTCCGGGGCGATGACGATCCGCATGCCCGGCAGCATGCCCGGTGACGGCGTCACCCGGCGGGCAGACCTGTCAGGGACGGGAGAAGGCGTCCGGCCCGCCCGGCGCCGGGCTGCTCCCGCCGAGCACGTGGTCCACGAAGCCGTACTCGCGGGCCTGCTCGGCGGTGAAGAACCGGTCGCGCTCGGCGTCCTGGCGGATCCGCTCGACGGTCTGGCCCGAGTGGTGGGCCTGCATCTCGGTCATCCGCTGCTTCAGCGCCCGCAGCATCGCCGCCTGGATGGCGATGTCGGCCGCGGTGCCACCGACGCCGGCCGACGGCTGGTGCATCATGATCTGCGCGTTGGGCAGGGCGTACCGCTTGCCGGGGTGGCCCGCGGCGAGCAGGAACTGCCCCATCGAGGCGGCCATGCCCATGGCGTACGTGGCGACGTCGCACGGGATGAACTGCATCGTGTCGTAGACGGCCATCCCCGCGGTCACCGAGCCACCCGGTGAGTTGATGTAGAGGTGGATGTCCCGGTGTGGGTCAGCCGCGGTCAGCAGCAGCATCTGCGCGGCGAGCTGGTTGGCCACCACGTCGTCGACCTGGCTGCCCAGGAAGAGGATGCGGTCGCGCAGCAACGACTCGTAGACCGAGTCGCCCAGGCTCATCGCCGAGCCCCCGGCCGCCGCCGACGGGTGGGTGTGCGCAGTCGTCATGGTTCTCCCTCGTCCGGTCGGCGGCACCGTGCCGCACGTCGACCAGCACACCGGAATGGCGGGGGAACAGCGAGCAGAAATGGCTTCTTCAGCGCACAGCGCACATCCTGCGCTCACAGAGGAATGGTCTTGACACGACCATTCCCCACTCGGTCGTGGGGTCGGTCAGCCGGCCCGGCTGAGGGACGGCGAGGCGCTGGCCTGCCGGCACACCTGGCACGCCCGGCGCCCGATCACCACCCGCCCCCAGTCCTGCGACCCCCACACCTGCACGATCGCGCCGCACACCGCGAGCTCGATCTCCCCGTCCAGCTCACCGGGGGGCCGGTGCGCCTCGACCGCGTGCCACGGGGCGGTCTGCTCGGCGTCGGCCTTCCATCGGTCCGGTCGGGCGAACCCGACTGCGTACGTGTCCACGCCTTGATTGTGCCCGCCGTCACAGTCGCGGACCACTCGTCCCCCGCACGCGACGGCCGACCGCGACCTGACGGGACCCCGTCGGCCGCGCTAGCGTCGTGGGCGGACGTGGAGGAGGCGGACCCGTGGAACCCGTGAGCCTGCTGGTCGGAGCTGCACTGCTGGCGGTCGGCTACCTGGGCGGCCGGCTGGGCCGGCGCCGCCCGACCGCACCGGGTGCACCGCTGACGCCCATGTGCGGCTGCGCCCACCCGCTGAGCCAGCACGACCCGGGCAGCAGCACCTGCCACGCCGAGGTGCCGCGCGACGCCTACGACAAGCGCGGCCGCTGGCAGGGCCACTCCTGGGTGCGCTGCCCGTGCCGGCAGTACGTCGGGCCGCGGCCGATCGACGAGGTCTTCGCCCCCCGGGTGCTGCCCCCGGCCGACTGACACGGCCGCACCCACCCGGCCGGACCCGACCCCCGCCGGACCCCCCCGGCCGGACCGACCTCGGGCGGAGCCACCTCGGCCGGACCGACCTCGGGTGGGTCCCACCTGGGGCCGCGGACCGGCCCCGAGGGTGCCGCTGTCGGGCGGGCTAACCTCCGGCGGTGGTCTGGCCCCGCCCCGTGCCGCTGATCGGCGACACCACCTCCGCGGCCGACCGGGCCGGGGCACCGGACGGCTGGCGGTTCCCCGAGGCCGCCCGGCAGGCGCTGCAGGACGTCGTCGCCGCCCGCCGCGACGTGCGCCGGTACCGCCCGGACCCGGTGCCCACCGAGGTGCTGGACCGGGTGCTCACCGCCGCCCACGCCGCGCCGTCGGTGGGCCACTCCCAGCCGTGGCGCTTCCTCGTCGTCGACGACCCGGCGCTGCGGGAGAGCGCCGCGCTGATGGCCGACTCCGCCCGGCTGGCCCAGGCCGCGCAGCTGGACGCCGACTCCGCGCGCGGGCTGCTGGACCTGCAGCTGGAGGGCATCCGGGAGGCACCGCTGGGCGTCGTGGTCTGCTGCGACCGGCGCACGCCGGCCGCCGGCGTGCTGGGCCGGGCCACCTTCCCCGACGCCGACCTGTGGTCCTGCGCGTGCGCCGTGCAGAACCTGTGGCTGGCCGCCCGCGCCGAGGGGCTGGGCACCGGCTGGGTGACGCTGTTCCGCCCCGACGAGCTGGCCGGACTGCTGGGGCTGCCGGACGGGGTGCAGACGCTGGGCTGGCTGTGCCTCGGCTGGCCGGACGAGCGGCCGCCGGCCCCCGGGCTGGAGCGGGCCGGGTGGTCGCGGCGCACGCCGGTGGACAGCGTGGTCTTCCGCAACCGCTGGCCGGGGGCGGCCGACCCCGCTCCCCCGCCGTCCCGGCTGCGGGCCCCGGGCCGGGCCGCCGTGGTCGGCGCGCGCGACGACGCGGACACCCTGCTGACGCCGCCGTCGTCGCTGGGCGTGCTGGACCGGGCGGTGGACCGCGTCGTCGCCCTCGGCCACGGCGGGCTCACCGGCGGCACGCTGCTCGTCGCCGCGGGCCGGCACCCGGTGGCCGGGCTGGGCGTCACCGCCTTCGCCGGGTCGGTCACCGACGACCTGCTGGACGCCGCCCGCGCCGGCCGGGCGATGGGCACGGTGGCTGCCCGCGCGGCCGGTCTGGCGGTCGCCGTCGTGGACGCCGGGAGCGCGACCGGCGACCTGCGGGACACCGACCCGCTGACCCCGGCCGCCGCCCGCGAGCTGCTGGACCGCGGGACCCGGCTCGGCGCGGAGCTGGCCGCCGCCGGGCTGGTCGCGCTGGGCGAGATCGGGGTGGGCAACACCACGGTGGCCGCGGCGCTGACCGCGGCGCTGCTGGACCTGCCACCGGCCGAGGCGGTCGGCCTGGGCACCTCGGCGGACTCCGCCACGCTCGCCCGGAAGGCCGCCGTCGTCACCGCGGCGCTGCACCGCTGGCGGGCGGCGGGCGCCTCCCGGGACCCCGAGGCGCTGCTGGCCGCACTCGGCGGACCGGAGTTCGCCCTGCTCACCGGCGTGGTCGGCGGCGCGGCCCGAGCCGGGGCGGTGGTGGTGCTGGACGGGCTGGCCACCGGCGTCGCGGCCCTGGTGGCGGTGCGGGCCGAGCCCGCGGTGGCGGCGTCGCTGGTCGCCGGGTCCCGCAGCCGGGAGCGCGCGCACCCGCTCGTGCTCGGCTGCCTCGGCCTGGAGCCGCTGCTGGACCTGCGGCTGCGCGCCGGGGAGGGCGTCGGCGCGGCACTCGGCGCCCAGCTGCTGCTCACCGGCCTGCGGCTGCGCGCCGGCACCGCACGCACGGCTGCTCAGACGGGGACGTCGACGTCCACGAGCAGCTGACCCTCCGGGCCGCGGACGAACGTGATCTGGTGCTGCTCGCGCACCTCCTCACCGCCCCGCCGGACGAAGGTGACCGGGGCGGTGACCACCAGCGAGCCGTCGGTGGCCTGGACCTCGCCCAGCTCGACCTTCTCGAAGCCGCTCCAGAAGCCGCGGTAGGACTCCCGGTCCAGCCGCGCCCGCAGGGTGGGGCCGGTGCGGTCGTAGGCCTCGTCGGCGTTGCCCGGCAGCAGCTTGTAGTACTCCTCCAGCTCCTTCTGCAGGTCCTTCGCGGTCACCTCCGCGCCGGGCGTGGTCGGCGCCGGGGCCGCCGTGGTGCTGGCGATCGTGCTGGCCGGGGGGCTGGGCGTGGTGGACGGCGCCGTCGGCTCGGGGGCCGGTGCGGGCGCGGGCGCCGGCTCCTGCGCCGACGTGCTGGCGCTGCTGCTCGCGGCGCTCGAGCCCGCCTCGCCGTCGCCCAGGGTGCTCACCACCAGGGCGATGCCGGCACCGACCAGCGCCAGCAGCAGCAGGCCGGCCACCAGCAGCGGCCACCGCCGCAGGGCCGGCGCCGGGCGGGGCGTCGCCGGGGCGACCGACGGCGCCGGCCCGCGCGGCGGTGACCCGGCGGGCAGGTCGGTGCGGGTCGCGGTGCGCTCGGGGGGCCGGCCGGTCGCCCCCGGTGCGGCGGCCGGCTGCTGCCGGGGCGCGGCGCTGCGGGCCGTGGTGGCCCGCACCGCCGACGGCGGGACGGGGCTCAGCACCGCCGGCGTGGTCAGCACCGCGGTGGCGTCACCGTCGTCCCGCGCGACGGCGATCAGCTCGTCGCGCACCTCGACCATCGTGGGGCGCTGCTCCGGGTCGCCGGAGAGCATCCGCAGCAGCGGCTTGGTGAGCGCCCCGGAGCGCTCCGGCGGGTAGATGTCGCCGGCGGCGGCCCGGTAGAGCATCTTCAGGCTGTTCTCGGCGACCCCGAACGGGGGCTGGCCCTCCAGGCAGGCGTAGAGGGTCGCCCCCAGGGAGAACACGTCGCTGGCGCTGCCCGGCTCCTCACCACGCGCCACCTCGGGGGCCAGGAACGCCGGGGTGCCCTTCACGATCCCGGTCTGGGTGAGCCGCACGTCCCCCCGGGCCCGGGCGATGCCGAAGTCGGTGATCTTCACCAGGCCGTCGGCGCCGGGGCCCTCGCCGATCAGGATGTTGCCCGGCTTCACGTCCCGGTGCACGATCCCCGCGGCGTGCGCCGCGCTCAGCGCGTCGGCCACCTGGGCGCCGACCTGGGCGGTCTGCTCCACCGGCAGCACGCCGGCGGCCGCCACCACCTCGGCCAGGCTGCGCGAGGGCAGGTACTCCATGACCAGCCACGGTTGCCCCTCGGCCACGACGGTGTCGTAGACGACGACGGCGTGCGGGTGCTGCAACCGCGCGGCGATCCGGGCCTCGCGCATGGCCAGCTGCCGGTTCTCCTCGGCGTGCGCGGCGCTCTGGCCGGGCGGCAGCAGCACCTGCTTGAGGGCGACGTCCCGGCCGAGCCGCTCGTCGTGCGCCAGCCACACGGCGCCCATGGCGCCGCCGCCGATCTGCGACCGCAGCCGGTAGCGCCCGGCGACGACGTCGTCGGGTCCGGTGGTCACCCGACAACTCAACCACTGGCGCCGACCACCGGTCGACGCGACACCTCGACCGGCCGGACGGGTCGCCGGCCCGACACGCTGAGGGTGGCGTCGCGCGGCCGCGGCGGCCCGCGCCCGGCCCGGGTCGTGCCTGGCAGGCTGCCCCCGTGACCCTCTCCCCCGTCGACCGCGCCCACCTCACCCGCTGCGTCGAGCTCGCCGAGCAGGCACTGGCCGCCGGGGACGAGCCGTTCGGCTCGCTGCTGGTCGACGCCGCCGGCACCGTCCGCGCCGAGGAGCGCAACGAGGTGTCCGGCGGCGACGCCACCCGGCACCCGGAGTTCGCCCTCGCCCGCTGGGCCGCCGCGCACCTGGACCCGGACGAGCGGGCCGCCGCGACCGTCTACACGTCCGGCGAGCACTGCCCGATGTGCGCGGCCGCGCACGCGTGGGTGGGGCTGGGCCGGCTGGTGTACGCCAGTTCCTCGGCCCAGCTGGGCCGGTGGCTGGGTGAGCTGGGGGTGCCGGCGGGGCCGGTCGCGACACTGCCGGTCACCACGGTCGCACCGGCGGTGCCCGTCGCGGGGCCGGACGAGGAGCTGTCCGCGCGGGTGCGGGCGCTGCACGTGACCCTGCACACGACCGGCTGACCAGCGCCCCCCGGGGCGAAGCGCGGGTGCCCCCACCGGCCACCGGCAGGTCATACTCACCCCCCGAGCTGGCTGCTCCGCTGGGAGGTGGCGTGAACACCGAAGGTCCAGGCACGACCGATCGGACCGGCGGCTGCCCCGGCTCGGGCCACGGGCACGGCCGGGCCGCGGGCGGTGGTGCGCGGTGACCGACCCGCTGGGGGAGCTCCGCGGCGCGCGGGACCCGGACGAGGTGGTGCCGGTCTTCTTCCTCTCCGACAGCACCGGCATCAGCGCCGAGACCATGGGCAACGCCCTGCTCATCCAGTTCCCCGACGTGCACTTCGAGCGCACCCTGATCCCGTTCATCTCCACCGTCGAGGAGGCCCGGGAGGTCGTCGCCCAGCTGGACGCGGTGATGGACGGCCCGGTCACCCCGCTGTGCTTCACCACCGCCGCGGTCGACGAGGTGCGCGAGGAGCTGCTGCGCACCAGGGCGCCGATCATCGACTTCTTCGGGCTGCACATGGCCCAGGTCGAGCAGCAGCTGGGGTCCCGTGGGCTGCGCGAGGCCCGGCGGCTGCACGGGGTGGGCGACGTCCGGCGCTACAACGACCGGATGGCGGCCATCGAGTTCGCCATCGAGCACGACGACGGGCTGAGCCCGCGCGGGCTGGACCGGGCCGACGTCGTCCTGCTGGCGCCGTCGCGGTGCGGCAAGACGCCGACCGCCATGTACCTCGCGCTGCAGCACGGCCTGTTCGTGGCCAACTACCCCCTGGTCGACGAGGACCTGGAGACCACCGACCTGCCGCGACCGGTCGCCGGCCTGGCCGACCGGTGCTTCGGGTTGACCACCACCGTGGCCCGGCTCAGCCGGGTCCGGCAGGAGCGGCGCCCGGAGTCCCGGTACGCCTCGGAGGAGCAGTGCCGCCTGGAGCTGCGCCGCGCCACCGAGATGTACGCCACCCACCACCTGCCCACGGTGGACACCTCGGCGGCCTCCGTCGAGGAGATCGCCGCCGTGGTGATCCAGACCCTGGCCCGTCAACGGCGGAGCGCCGCAGCCCGCCCCCCGGTCGGCCGTGACACCCACAGAGGAAGGACGCCCCGCCCATGAGCACCGACAGCACACCCGCGGCAGCCGCCGCCCACCCGTCCGCGGACGCCGACAACGTCCGCTGGTTCGCCGAGCTCGGGCTGGACGACCTGGAGGTGGTCGGGGGCAAGAACGCGTCGCTGGGCGAGATGATCTCCAACCTGGCCGACGCCGGGGTCAGCGTCCCGGACGGCTTCGCCACCACCGCCGCGGCCTACCAGCGCTTCCTGGGCGACACCGGCCTGGCCCAGCGGATCTCCGAGCGGCTGCGCACCCTGGACACCGACGACGTCCGCGCGCTGTCCGCGGCGGGCCGGGAGATCCGGCAGGCCGTCGTCGACCAGCCGTTCCCCCCGGCCCTGGAGGCCGACATCCGCAGCGCCTACGCGAAGCTGGCCGGCGACGACGCCGAGGCCTCGTTCGCCGTGCGCTCCAGCGCCACGGCCGAGGACCTGCCCGACGCCTCGTTCGCCGGGCAGCAGGAGACCTTCCTCAACGTGCGCGGCATCGACGCCGTGCTGCAGGCAGTCCGCGAGGTCTACGCCTCGCTCTACAACGACCGGGCGATCGCCTACCGGGTGCACCACGGCTTCGACCACGACGTGGTGTCGCTGTCGGCCGGGGTGCAGCGCATGGTCCGCTCCGACGTCGGCGCCTCCGGGGTGCTGTTCACCATGGACACCGAGTCCGGCTTCCGGGACGCCGTGTTCGTCACCTCGGCGTACGGGCTGGGCGAGGGCGTGGTGCAGGGGGCGGTCAACCCCGACGAGTTCTACGTCTACAAGCCGGCCCTGCTGGCCGGGCGGCCGGCGATCCTCAAGCGCGGCGTGGGCGACAAGGCCACCAAGATGGTCTACACCGAGCACGCCGAGGTGGGCCGCACGACCGAGTTCGTCGACGTCGCCCCGGCCGAGCGCCGGCAGCTCTCGCTCACCGACGACGAGGTCACCGAGCTGGCCCGGCAGGCCCTCAGGATCGAGGACCACTACGGCCGCCCGATGGACATCGAGTGGGGCAAGGACGGGCTGACCGGCGAGATCTACATCCTGCAGGCCCGGCCGGAGACCGTGCAGTCGCGCTCGGGCAACACCACCGAGCGCTACCGGCTCACCGGCACAGGCACCCCGGTCATCGAGGGCCGGGCCATCGGCCAGAAGATCGGGGCGGGGGCGGTGCGCGTGCTCACCGACATCGACCAGATGGACGGCTTCACCCCGGGCGACGTGCTGGTCGCCGACATGACCGACCCCGACTGGGAGCCGATCATGAAGCGCGCCTCGGCGATCGTCACCAACCGGGGCGGCCGCACCTGCCACGCGGCGATCATCGCCCGCGAGCTCGGCATCCCCGCCGTGGTGGGCACCGGGACCGCGACCCGGGTGCTGTCCGACGGCGACGCCGTCACCGTGTCCTGCGCCGAGGGCGACACCGGCATCGTCTACACCGGCGACGTCGGCTTCGAGGTCGAGGAGACCCGGCTGGACGCGATGCCGGAGATCAGCACCAAGATCATGATGAACGTCGGGACACCGGAGCAGGCGTTCGCCTTCTCCCGACTGCCCAACGCCGGGGTGGGTCTGGCCCGGCTGGAGTTCATCATCAACCGGCAGATCGGCATCCACCCCCGCGCGCTGCTGGACATCGACACCCTGGACGCGCCGCTGAGGAAGCAGGTCGAGGAGCGCATCGTCGCCTACCCCTCGGCCCGGGACTTCTTCGTGCAGCGGGTCGCGGAGGGCATCTCGATGATCGCCGCGGCGTTCGCCCCGGAGCCGGTGATCGTGCGGATGAGCGACTTCAAGTCCAACGAGTACGCCAACCTGCTCGGCGGCACGCTGTACGAGCCCGAGGAGGAGAACCCGATGCTGGGCTACCGGGGCGCCTCCCGGTACCTGTCGGCCGACTTCGCCGACTGCTTCGCGATGGAGTGCGAGGCGCTGCGCTACGTGCGGGACGAGATGGGCCTGACCAACGTCAAGATCATGATCCCCTTCGTGCGGACGGTGAAGGAGATCGAGGGCGTGGTCGCGCTGCTCGGCGAGCACGGTCTGCGCCGCGGGGAGAACGGCCTGTCGGTGGTGATGATGTGCGAGCTGCCCTCCAACGCGTTGCTGGCCGACGCCTTCCTGGACCACGTCGACGGCTTCTCCATCGGCTCCAACGACATGACCCAGCTGGTGCTCGGCCTGGACCGCGACTCCAGCCTGGTCGCGGCCGGCTTCGACGAGCGCGACCCGGCGGTGCTCGCCGTCCTGGAGATGGCGATCAAGGCGTGCCTGGCGCGCGGGAAGTACGTGGGCATCTGCGGCCAGGGCCCCAGCGACCACCCGGACCTCGCGGAGTGGCTGGTGGCCCAGGGCATCGAGACCATGTCGCTGAACCCGGACACCGTGGTCGACACCTGGCTGCACCTGGCCAAGACCGCCACGCCGGGCTGACCCGCCCGCGCCGGGGCCCGGACCGCCGAGCAGTCCGGGCCCCGTCGTGTCGGCGGCGTGCAGGATGAGGCCGGCCAGCTACTGGGCGTCGACGAGCACCCGTACTCCCGGCTGCCGGAGCGACCGCGGACGGCGGTGGCCCTCAGCGCTGACGCCGGCCGCGGAGCCCCGGGCCCGGGAACAGTGAAGGCCCCGACCCGGCATCGCTGCCGGTCAGGGCCCTGCTGCTGCTCCCCCGTCTGGACTCGAACCAGAAACCGTTCGATTAACAGTCGAATGCTCTGCCAATTGAGCTACGGGGGACCATCGGCTGTCGTACTCGCCTGGGAGAGGTTACCCCACTGCACCGGGCCACACGGAGAGGGTTCCCGGCGTGCCGCGGACCTCCGTCGCCGGTAGCGTCAGGCCTTCGCGACCGGC
Organism: Goekera deserti; assembly: GCF_010685995.1. GTDB lineage: Bacteria > Actinomycetota > Actinomycetes > Mycobacteriales > Geodermatophilaceae > Goekera > Goekera deserti. The sequence goes on from NZ_JAAGWK010000009.1 coordinate 408,730, forward strand.
CTGGGGGCCGGTCCACGATCCAGGGGGATCCCGTGGCCAAGTTGTCGTTCCTCGTCGGTCTCGGCACCGGCTACGTCCTCGGCGCGAAGGCCGGGCGGGGCAGGTACGAGCAGATCCGCACCTTCTACGACCACGCCAAGGACGACCCGCGGCTGCAGAGCGTCGCGGGCATGGCGCAGGCCCGTGCCGACGCCATCGTGAGCTCGGTGAAGACCCGGATGGGCAGCGACACCTCCAGCACGACGACGCCGCCGAACACGGTCAGCCAGATGAGCGACCGCGTCCCGGTGAACGGAGCGGGCACCACGCGCTGACGCCGCGGGCCGGCCCGCGCCGGGCTCAGCGGGTGGGGTCCTCGGCCTCCACCGCTGCGGCCAGCCGGGCGCGGGCGGCCTCGCGTGCCTCCGGGTCGGCCCGGTCGGCGTCGTCGTCGAAGACCACCGACCACTCGCGGGCCGGCTGACCCGGCACCCGGCGCGCCACCAGCAGCACCGAGCCGCCGGTCGGCAGCGGGTGCCGCTGGCTGGCCACCACCGTCTCGTCGACCCGCCGCCGCAGCACCGCCGGCAGCTGCCCGGCGTCGGTCAGCAGGTGGCGCACCGCCGCGCCCCGGGTCTGGACGCCGGGCTCCACCTCGGTCAGCGGGACGACGGTGACGCTGCCGCCGCCCGCGGCGCTCGCCTTCCAGGTGGCCCGGCCCACCTCGTGCCAGCGGAGCACCGGCAGCGCGGCGGCGTCGGCCGCGCCCACCGCGGCGGGCACCTCGCGCAGCCCCCGGGACGTCGCGACCAGCCAGCCGTCCGGGTCGAGCGTGGCCACGGCGAGCACCCGCTCGTACGGGTCGGGTGAGGCGGCCAGCACGGTGCGCACGGCCTCCGGCGGCGGGACGAGCCGCCGTCGCAGCCGGTCGAGCAGGCTCATGCGCCCAGCCCGCCGGCGGCCCGCTCGCGCAGCGACCGGGCCAGCTGCTCCAGGGCCATCAGCCGGCCGAAGAGCGCCATGTACTCGTCGGCCTGCTCGACCGGGTTCATCCGCTGCAACTTCCCCTTCAGGGTGGCGAGGTCACGCTCGACGGCCATCAGCTGGAGCCGGGCCATGAGCGCGTTGACGTACCCGGCGTCGTTCTCCCCCACCGAGCGCATCGGCTCCACGGCCAGCGCGGTGAGCATGGCCCGGGCGGTGTCCCGGGTGCACTGGGTCGTGACCAGCTCCAGCCAGTCGGCGCCGCGGACGGTCGCCGCGGCCGCTCCCCCGGTGGCGGCGACGGCGGCCGCCACCGCCGCGTAGTCCGGGTCGGTGTAGGCGCCGGGGTCGACGGCGTCGAAGGAGGGGCCGGCCAGTTCCGGGCTCTGCAGCGCGGCCTTCACCGCCTCCCGCTCGACCTCCCGTGCGGCGTCGTCCGGGGTGCGCTGCGCGGCGCGCGGGCGGGGCCGGGGGCGCTGGCCCTGCCCGGTGTCCCCGCTGAGCACCCGCACCCGCTCCCGCACCTCCGCCTCGTCGGTGTTGCCGATCATCCCGGCCAGCCGGGCCGCGTACGCCGGGCGCAGCGCGTGGTCCTTGATCGCCGCCACCATCGGCGCCGTCTTCTCCAGGGCGGCGACCCGGCCCTCCACGGTGTCCAGGTCGTAGTCGGCCAGCGTGGTGCGCAGCACGAACTCCACCAGCGGGCTGCGCCGGGCGATCAGGTCGCGCACCGCGGCGTCGCCGTGCGCCTGGCGCAGCTCGCACGGGTCGCGGCCCTCCTGCTCCACGGCCACGAACGTCTGGGCGACGAAGCGCTGGTCCTCGCTGAAGGTCTTCATCGCCGCGGCCTGCCCCGCGGCGTCGCCGTCGAAGGTGTAGATCACCTCGCCGCGGAAGGAGTCCTGGTCCATCAGCAGCCGGCGCAGCACGCCGATGTGCTCGGTGCCGAACGCCGTGCCGCAGGAGGCGACCGCGGTGGTCACCCCGGCCACGTGGCAGGCCATCACGTCGGTGTAGCCCTCGACGACGACGGCCTGGTGCTTGCGGGCGATCTCCCGCTTGGCCCGCTCGATGCCGTAGAGCACCGAGCTCTTCTTGTACAGCGGGGTCTCCGGGGTGTTCAGGTACTTCGGGCCCGGGTCGTCGTCCATCAGCTTGCGGGCACCGAAGCCGATCACGTCACCGGTGATGTCACGGATCGGCCAGAGCAGCCGGCGGTGGAACCGGTCGATGTAGGTGCCCCGGCTGGACTGCTTGGACAGCCCCGCCGTCTCCAGCTCGCCCTGGCTGAAGCCCAGCTGGCGCAGGTGCCGGGTCAGGCCGTCCCAGCCGCCGGGGGCGAACCCGCAGCCGAAGTCCAGGCTCATCTCCCGGGTGAAGCCGCGGTCGGCCAGGAACTGCTGCGCCGGTGCGGCGTCGGCGGTCATCAGCTGCTCGGCGTAGAACGCGGCGGCCGCGGTGTTCGCCGCCACCAGCCGGGCCCGCTGCCCGGCGGCGGCCCGGTCCGGGGCCCCGGTGGGCCGACCGCCGTCGTCCTCGTACTGCAGCTGCACACCGGTCCGGCCGGCCAGCAGCTCCACCGCCTCGGTGAAGCTCAGGTGGTCGATCTGCTGGACGAAGGAGATGACGTCGCCACCGACTCCGCACCCGAAACAGTTGCCCGTGAGGATGTCGTCCTCGAGCGTGAACGCGTGCGTCCCCGGCACCTCGGCGCAGAAGACCTCCTCCACGCGGTCGGACCACTCGACCGATCTCACGACCCAGTGGGTGCGCTCGTAGGCCTTGGTCCGTCGTGTGGCACGTTCGCGGTGCTGCTGGGGGAGGTGGAACGACTCGGGCAGCCCCCTGGTCGTCAGCCGCAGGTCGTAGACGTCGCTCGGCACCCCGTGGATGCCCATGCGCGTCTGCCTGGCGATGCCGGAGGTGCCGATGCCCAGCCGGGTGCACAGGGCACGGACGTACTCGAGGTCGTCGAGGCACGCGGGATCGAGGATCGCGTCACCGTCCTCGGCGACGCAGCCGTCGGCGGCGACGTACCCCGCCAGCCAGCCGAAGCGGTACGACGTGTCGTCCTCGAGCGCCGGCCGCTCGTCCTCGTAGTGCGCCGGCATGCCGTAGAAGCGCATCCCCCGTTCCTCCGTCCGGGACCGGCACCCCTGGGAGAAGCGCGTCAGCTCGGCGTCCTCGTCGCCGAAGAGCACGGCGATCGAGCCGGCGTCGGACCGGGTGCCGTCGCCGGCGACCAGGCCTCGCGCGACGCCGACGGGCGAGGGCACCGTGGCTGCGTGGAAGAGCCGGCTGCGCGGGAAACTGGTGACCAGGCGGTCGCCGGGCCGCAGGTCCTTGGTCAGCCGCTCGAGGCGTCCCCGGGTCTTGTCGGCCCGGACGAACCAGCGGTGCTCATCGGTGGCGTACAGGTCCTTCACCCGGCCGTTGCGCGTGAGCTGGACCTTCATCAGGCGCTGGACCCCGTAGGACCGGACAGGTGCCTCGACCCAGTGCGCCGTGCCGTCCAGGACACGGACCGTGCGGCCGGACAGCTCGCGGATCGGAACGACCCCGTCCTCGGTGAGCACCCCGGTCTCCCCCGCCAGGCAGTGGAACAGGTTCCGCGAGGGGGTGACCTGGAAGGACGGGCTCTTCTCGTCGTGGAACGGGCACAGGCCCTTCAGGCTCCCGCCGCCGGCCCGCTTGAGCTGCAGGTGCTCGCCCACGATCTCGTCGATCTTGGCCCGCTCGCGCACCGTGACGATGTCGGCGGCGCGGATGCGGCCGCGGCGCTCGCCTGCCATCAGGAGGCCGCCGCGGCCGAGCGCCGGATCAGCAGCAGCTCGACCCACAGCAGGAACACCTGGTGCTCGACCGGCAGCTGCTGCGCCGCGAGGGTGGGCCGGTTGCCCCAGCCGGTACGACCGCTCTCGGCAACCGGCCGCCCGTCACGGAGGTAGCGGTGCGTGCCCTTCCACCGGGAGGCGTGCTCCATGTGCAGGGTGGTGTCCTCCAGCTGAAGGGTCCAGAGGTCCTTCCACCGGGAGGGCCGGTGGGCGCAGAACCGTTCCGCCGTCTCCGGGTCCGAGGCCCAGCGTCCGGTCAGTCGCCCGCGGCGCCTGGTGAAGACCCACTCGCGGTCGCCCACCGCGGCGGTCGCCGCCTCCTTCCAGTTCGACGCGCGCACCGTCGCGACGACGGCGTCACCGGACAGCACAGGGCGCACCCCGCTGCCGACGCCGTGGCCGCCGCTCCTGCCGAGTTCCAGCACCGTTCCCCTCCCCGGGGCCACCGACCGTCCCGCCGTGGCTCCCGCACCGATCATCCTCCGCCGGTCCGACGGTCCTGCCGGCCGTCCCGGAGGACGTGCGGTCAGCCGACGCCGGGCGCGCCGGCCACGCTGGCGCCGGTGACCCGGTAGACCAGGTAGGCCGCGGTCTCCCGGAAGATGTAGCGCGCCTGCGTGCCGCGGGTCTGCACGGCCGGGCCCTGCCGGGTCGGCGAGCTGGTGGCCTCCAGGCCGCTGTCGGTGGCCATCCGCTCGGCCCGCATGGCGTGCCACGGGTCGGTCACCAGCACCGCGGTGCGCCAGCCCCGCTCGGTGAACGCGTCGGCCACCACCTGCATGCTCTCCAGCGTGTCCACGCCCTCGGGCACCGCCAGCAGGTCGTCGTCCGGCACCCCGGCGGTGGCCAGGTACTCCCGGCCGGCGTCGGCCTCGGTGAAGGCGTCCCCGGCCGCCTTGCCGCCGACGGTGACGACGACCGGCGCGACGCCCTGCTCGTAGAGCGCCAGTGCGTGTTCCAGCCGCGCCTCGAAGATCGACGACGGGACGCCGTTGTACTGCGCCGAGCCGAGCACCACGATGGCGTCACTGCGCGGGCGGTCGTCCTGACGCGCGGTCCACCAGATCGCCGTGGCCGTGGCGCCCACCATCAGCACGCACGCGAGGACCAGGGCGCCCAGGACCCGAACCAGCCGTGCCACCCGACATGGGTACCACGCCCCCCGGCGCCCAGCGCAGTCACCCACAGGGGGCGTGGCGACACCCCGGACGACGACCCGGTTCAGCCGACGGCGACGCCGCAGACCTTGGCGCCGCTCTGCGGCACCATCGTCAGCGTCGTGCGGGTCGTGGCGCCGCCGTCGGTCCACTCCACCTGCACCTCGACGGTCGGGTCGTCGGTGTCCAGCTCGGTGGAGCCGACCACCCGCGGGGTGCCCGGCTGCAGGTACTCCGCGTTCAGCTGGACCTCCTCCAGCCGGGCCCGCTCGGCGTCGCACAGCAGGCTGTAGGCGGTGCCCACGTCGCCCTGGGAGAGGGCCGAGACGAACACGCCGGCCGCCTGCTCGGACTGCTCCGTCGCCGACCCGTTGACCACCGGCAGCAGGTAGGCGGCCAGCAGCGCGACCAGACCGGTGCCCAGCAGCGCGGCCACGATCCAGCGGTTGCGGCCGCGCGGCGTCCCGGTGTGGAGGGGGGCCGGGTCGTCGTCGTACAGGTAATCAGGGCTGCTCACCCTTCCAGCATGCGCCCACTGCCCCGCCCTGCCCCCGGACCCCGCCCATCGCCCCGCCCCCGGATCCCGCCCGGCGGGCGGTCAGCCCCCGCCGACCAGCAGCTCGGCGCCGGCCGGTGGCCGCGGGTCGTCCCGGTCGTCCAGCCAGCCCTCGGGCAGCGACACCGGCCTCGGCGGGCTGGTGCGACCGCGCGGGGCACCGAGCACGGCGGCGGGGTAGGCCTGGTCGGGGATGCCGGCGAGCAGCTCGGCGAGCTCGTCCAGGCCGCTGACCATGGCCAGCGCGCGCCGGGTGTCCGAGCCCACCGAGAAGCCCTTGAGGTACCAGGCGACGTGCTTGCGGAAGTCGGTGCAGCCGTGCACCTCGCCGTGCTCCTCGGCCAGCAGCGCGGCGTGCCGGTGCATGATCGCCGCCACCTCGGCCATCGTCGGCAGCGTGCGCCGCGGCGACCCGGCGAAGGCCGCGGCCAGGTCGCCGAACAGCCACGGCCGGCCCAGGCACCCCCGCCCGACGACGACGCCCGCGCAGCCGGTCTCGGCGACCATCCGCAGCGCGTCGTCGGCCTCCCAGACGTCGCCGTTGCCCAGCACCGGGATGTCCACCAGCTCGACCAGGCGGGCGATGTGCGACCAGTCCGCGGTGCCGCTGTACAGCTGGTCGGCGGTGCGCCCGTGCAGCGTGATCGCCGCGGCGCCCTCGTCCTGGGCGATCCGGCCGGCGTCGGCGTAGGTGTGGTGCGCGGCGTCGATGCCGACCCGGGTCTTCACCGTCACCGGGACGTCGCCGGCGGCGCGCACCGCGGCCCGCACGATGTCGGCGAACAGCACCCGGCGCCACGGCAGTGCCGAGCCGCCGCCCTTGCGGGTCACCTTGGGCACCGGGCAGCCGAAGTTGAGGTCGATGTGCGCAGGCCGCGTGCCGGCGACCCGCTCGTCGACCAGCATCTCGACCGCGCGGCCGACCGTCGCCGGGTCCACGCCGTAGAGCTGCACGGAGAAGGCGTCGTGCTCGGCAGGTGTCGCCCGGACCATCTGCAGCGTCTTGGGGTTGCGCTCCACCAGCGCCCGGGTGGTGATCATCTCGCACACGTAGAGGCCGGCGCCGAACTCGCGGCACAGCGTGCGGAACGCGGGGTTGGTGATGCCGGCCATCGGCGCGAGCACCACGGCGGGGTCGACCGTCAGGCTCCCCACCTGCAGCGCGGGCAGCGCCGTCGGCCGGTCGAGGGTGCTGGTCACGGTGCCCAGGGTAGGCGGGCGGCGCAGCTCACCCGCCGAGCAGCCAGCCGTGCTCGTCGGCCAGCCGCACGGCCTCCGCGCGGGTGCGGGCCCCGGTCTTCCCGATGGCCGCGGACAGGTGGTTGCGCACCGTGCCCTCGGCCAGGTGCAGCGCGCGGGCGAGGTCGGCCACCGTGCCGCCGTCCCGGGCCGCGCGCAGCACGTCGGCCTCCCGGGCCGACAGCGGGCTGGAGCCGGCCACCAGCGTCTCCTCCGCCAGTGCCGGGTCGACGGCCCGCAGGCCCGCGTGCACCCGCCGGACGGCGTCGGCCAGCGCCCGGGCCGGGGTGTCCTTGACCACGAAACCGCTCGCCCCGACCTCCAGCGCCCGGCGCAGGTAGCCGGGCCGGCCGAAGGTGGTCACGATCAGCACCCGGCAGGTGGGCAGCTCCTGCCGCAGCGCGGCGGTGGCGGCGATGCCGTCCAGCCCCGGCATCTGCACGTCGAGCAGCGCGACGTCCACCCGGGCGGCGACCGCGGCGGCCACCACCTCGTCGCCGCGGCCGACCTCCGCCACGACCTCCAGGTCCGGCTCCATGGACAGCAGCGCGGCGAGCGCCCCGCGCACCAGCGCCTGGTCGTCGGCGAGCAGCAGGCGGATGCTCACCCGCGCCCCCGCCCCGCGGTCGTCACCCGCAGCCGGAAGCCCCCGGACGGCGACGCCCCGACCTCCAGCCGCGCGCCGACGGCTGCGGCGCGCGCCTGCAGGCCGGCCAGCCCGGTGCCGCAGCCACCGCCGGTCGGGCCGCGGCCGTCGTCACCGACCTCCACGCCCTCCGACGACAACCGGACGACGCACCTCCGGGCGCCCGAGTGCCGCACGACGTTGGTCACGCCCTCGCGCAGCACCCAGGCGGACAGCTCGCGCAGCTCCGCCGGGACCACGTCGACCGAGGTGGGCAGGTCGGCCTCGATGCCCGCGGCGTCCAGGGCCCGCCGCGCCGCGGCCAGCTCCCCCGCCAGCGACACCTGGCGGGTACCGGCCGCGGTCGCCCGCACGTCGGCCAGCGCCCCGCGAGCCAGCTGCTCCAGGTCGGCCACCTCGGCGCGGGCCCGGTCGAGCGCCGGTGCCGGCTCGACGGACTCCAGCAGGCGGCCGGTCAGCTCCGCCTTGACGGTGATCACGGTCAGGCTGTGCCCGAGGATGTCGTGCACGTCGCGGGCCAGCCGCTCGCGCTCGGTGGTGACCGCGAGCTCCACGAGCTGCTCCCGGGCCAGGGCCAGCTGGGCGTTGCGCATGAGCACCTGGGAGATGCCGTAGGCGGCGACGGAGGCGAGCACCAGCTCGGACACGAGGTCGTCGGCCGACGCCCACCCGGGGACGGCCCGGGGCAGCAGGACGGTGATCACCAGCAGCGCGGCGAGCACGCCGGCGGCCGGGCGGAGCGGGAGCATCATCGCGGCGCTCACGGCGATGTAGAGCAACCCCACCAGCACGTGGTCGCGGGCGGCGGGGGCGGCCAGTGCGAGCAGCACGACCTCGAGTCCCAGGACAGCCCAGACGACGGCAGCGGCGGGCATCCCACCGCGGCTGCGCTGCCCGCGCCAGACCGCGAACGACCCGGCGAAGAGGACGGCGAAGGCCGCGAGGGAGACGACGCCCAGCCAGCGCAACGGGAGCGACGGCTCGCGCCAGGCCGCGGACAGCGGATCGGTCAGGTAGACCAGCCAGATCGCCGCGAAGAACGCCCCGGCCCGCGACGTGCCCATCCGCAGCCCCTCGCCGTCGTCCGCGGGGGCTGCGGGTGCGGTCCGCGGGCGCCCGGCCGCGTCCGTCGCCTGCTGCTCCACCAGCGCCATGACGCTCACCTCCGGCGCCCAGTCTGCCGCTGCGGGAGCTGCGGACGGCCCGGTGCCCACCCCGACGGGTGGGCCGGGGTGGGCACCGGAGAGCAGGTCAGACACGCGCGGTGTCGCGGCGGAAGCGGAGCACGGCCCCGGTGACGAACACCGCCGTCCACACGACGACGTTGGCGAGCGCACCCCAGCTCATCGGGTCCCCGGTCAGCGGCAGCCGGGCCAGCGCCCCCACGCCGTAGGCCGGGGTGAACTGGGCGATGCTGCGGAACGTGCTGCCCAGCAGGTCCAGCGGGACGAACAGCCCGCCCAGGAAGGCCAGCAGCGCCAGTGCCGGACCGAGCAGCTGCATCACGTTCTCCGAGGGCAGCAGGTAGCCCATGAACAGGCCGAACGCGGCGAACACCATCGCACCGACCCAGGCGACGAGCGCAGCGACGACCCATGCCCAGGCCGGCATGCTGGCCCCGCCGACGGCGCCGGCGACCATGACGGTGGCGATGGACATCGCGCCCAGCACCAGGGCGCTCAGCGCCTTGGTGGCCATGTAGGCCACCGGGTCCAGCGGGGTCAGCCGCAGCTGCCGGGACCAGCCCTGCGCACGCTCGACGGCGACCGACGCCCCGGCGCTGGTGGTGGCCAGCATCGCGCCGTACACCATCAGGCTGATCATGATGTAGGCCGAGACGTTGCCCCGGCCGGCGCTCTCCCCGCTCTGCGCGCTCCCGCCGAACAGGAAGAAGAACGCCGGCGGCATGACCAGGCTGAAGACCAGCGTGCGCCGGTTGCGCAGGAGCCGCCGGGTCTCCAGCTGCAGGAACGTGAGGGAGAACCCGCCCAGCGCGGGCACCCCCCGCTGGACCGGGGCGGTCGTGGTGGGCAGCGCGGTGGCGGTCATCGGGTCGCTCCGGTCAGGTCGACGGTGTCGGGGGTGGTGTGCGGGTGGCCGGTGAGGGCGATGAAGGCGTCCTCCAGGCCGCGCGAGGTGACCTGCAGGTCGTGCGCGGGGGTGTGGGTGAGCAGGTGGCGGGCGACGGCGTCGGAGTCGGCGGCGCGCACCAGCACCGTCTCGCCGCGCAGCTCGACGTCCTCGACGCCGGGCAGCGCCCGCAGCTGCAGCGCCTCCCCGGTGCCGGCGCCCGGCCAGGTGGCCGTGACCAGGCGCCCGGCGGACATCGCCTTGATCTCCGCCGGCGTCCCGTCGGCGACCACCCGGCCACCGCTGACCAGCACGATCCGGTCGGCGTAGGCGTCGGCCTCCTCCAGGTAGTGCGTGGCGAACACGACCGTGCGCCCGCGGGTGGCGTCGGCGTGCATGGCGTTCCAGAAGTCCCGCCGTCCCTCGACGTCCATGCCGGTGGTGGGCTCGTCGAGCACGATGAGGTCGGGGTCGGGCAGCAGGGCCATCGCGAAACGGACCCGCTGCTGCTGGCCGCCGGAGCACTTCCCCACCCGGCGGTCGGCGATCGAGGTGATCCCGGCACGCTCGAGCACCTCGGTGACGCTGCGGGTGTGGCTGAACAGGCAGGCGGTCAGCCGCAGGGTCTCGGCCACGGTGAGGTCGCGCAGCAGCCCGCCGGACTGCATGACCGCCGAGACCCGGCCCTCGGCCACGGCCTGTCGCGGGCCCGTGCCGAACACCTGCACCGACCCGCTGTCCGGGGTGCTCAACCCGAGCAGCATGTCGATGGTGGTGGTCTTGCCCGCCCCGTTGGGACCCAGGAAGGCGACCACCTCGCCCTGCGTGACGGTGAGGTCCAGACCGTCGACGGCGGTGACGCCGCCGAAGCGCTTGACCAGGCCGCGCAGCTCGGCGGCAACGGTGCGGGACGGGGTCCCGCGGGCAACGGTCGTCCGGGACGGCGAGGCGTCCACCTGCAGCGATGTCATGCCGACAGCCTGGCGCCGGGCCGGCCGCCGGACCTCGGCCGACGATCACGACCTCGACATGACGGTTGTCATGGCCGCCGACGGCCGGCGGAGCTCCGCGCGGCTGCGGCGGGCTCAGCCTCGGGTGACCGCGAGCATGTGGTCGGCGCCGCGCTGGAACTCGTAGGGCACCGGGACGACGTCGACCCGGTGCCCTCGTGCCTGCAGCCGGTCGAGCAGCTGCGGCAGGAAGCCGACGGCGTCCCCGGTGGCCTGCACGACCAGCGGGAACACCCGCACCTGCCGGGCGACCCGGAGCAGCTCGGTGAGGGCGGCCTCGTGCCACGCCTCGTCGAACACGTCGGACCAGGTGAAGAGCAGGTGGGAGCACAGCGCCAGGTCAGCTGAGCCGTCGGCCAGCGGCAACCGCGGCAGCGCACCGGCGAGGTACCTGCCGGGGTGGGCGCGCAGGTCCCGCTCGAACGCCGCGCGGGCGTCCCGGCGCAGCTCCTCGCGGCGCTCGCGCGAGCCGTACCAGTGCCACACGAAGCGGTCCTCGTGGTCCCGGACGACGGCGGCACCGCGGGCGGTCGCGGGCGCCGACTCCATGAGCACCCCCGCCACGCCGGCGGCGTAGGCCGGGTCCACCGCGGTCACCCGCCCGCCCCGGGCGTTCGCGACCGCGGCGAACCCCGAGGCGCCGGCCGAGCAGTCCAGCACCCGGCCCGACAGGTCGGCCGGCGTGAGGGCGAAGAACGCCTCGTACTCCGCGAAAGACCGGGACGTGACCAGCACCGAGGGCCGCTCAACTGCCGATCAGCCGGGACGCCAGGTAGCCGGGCACGGCGTCCAGGCCGACCCGGTCCTGGGTCATCGTGTCCCGCTCCCGCACGGTCACCGCGTCGTCGGTGAGGGTGTCGAAGTCGACGGTGAGGCAGAACGGCGTCCCGATCTCGTCCTGGCGGCGGTAGCGGCGGCCGATGGCGCCGGCGTCGTCGAACTCGACGTTCCAGTTCTTGCGCAGCGTGGCGGCCAGGTCGCGGGCCTTGGGCGAGAGGTCGGCGTTGCGCGACAGCGGCAACACGGCGGCCTTCACCGGCGCCAGCCGCGGGTCGAGCGCGAGCACGGTGCGGGTGTCGACGCCGCCCTTGGCGTTGGGGGCCTCGTCCTCGCGGTAGGCCTCGACCAGGAACGCCATCAGCGAGCGGGTCAGCCCGGCGGCCGGCTCGATGACGTACGGCGTCCAGCGCTCACCGGAGGCCTGGTCGAAGTAGGACAGGTCGGTGCCCGAGTGCTCCGAGTGCGTCTTCAGGTCGAAGTCGGTGCGGTTGGCGATGCCCTCCAGCTCGCCCCACTCCGAGCCCTGGAAACCGAAGCGGTACTCGATGTCGACGGTGCGGGTCGAGTAGTGGCTCAGCTTCTCCTTCGGGTGCTCGAAGTGCCGCAGGTTGTCCGGGGAGATGCCCAGGTCGGTGTACCACTCGGTGCGGGCGTCGATCCAGTACTGGTGCCAGGTCTCGTCGGTGCCGGGCTGGACGAAGAACTCCATCTCCATCTGCTCGAACTCACGCGTGCGGAAGATGAAGTTCCCGGGCGTGATCTCGTTGCGGAAGCTCTTGCCGATCTGGCCGATGCCGAACGGCGGCTTGCGGCGCGCGGCGCCCATCACGTTGGCGAAGTTGACGAAGATGCCCTGGGCGGTTTCCGGGCGCAGGTAGTGCAGGCCCGACTCGTCCTCGACCGGGCCGAGGTACGTCTTCAGCATCATGTTGAAGTCGCGCGGCTCGGTCCAGGCACCCGTGGTGCCGCAGTTCGGGCAGCTGATGTCGGCCAGGCCGTTCGCCGGGGCCCGGCCCTTCTTCTCCTCGTAGGCCTCCTCCAGGTGGTCGGCCCGGAAGCGCTTGTGGCAGCTCTGGCACTCCGTCAGCGGGTCGGTGAACACCCCGACGTGGCCGGAGGCGACCCAGGTCTGGCGGGGCAGGATCACCGAGGAGTCCAGACCGACGACGTCGTCCCGGCTCTGGACGACGGTGCGCCACCACTGCTTCTTGATGTTCTCCTTCAGCTCGACGCCGAGGGGCCCGTAGTCCCAGGCGGAGCGGGTGCCGCCGTAGATCTCCCCGGACGGGAAGACGAAGCCCCGGCGCTTGCAGAGGTTCACGACCTTGTCCAGGCGCGCGGGGTCGGCCTTGCGGGGGGTGGTGGTGTCGTTCTCGGGCGCGGCCACGGTGGGCTCCATCCGGCTGGCGGTCGGCGGGGGACCCCTAGACGCTAGTCGCCGAGCCGGACCGCGTTACGAGCAGACGCCGATGCTCCCCTCCGTCCCCACCCGACCCACCGGACGCCGATCTCCGGATCCCGACGTGACATCGGCCGCGGCCTGCCGAAGCAAGGGAGGCCGGTCAGTAGGGGCGGGCGCCCGTCGCCGAGGGAGAAGCGTGTCCGAGCATCCACCTGCTGGCCGAGGCAGGCTCCGTTCGCTGCGTGTGCTGCTGGTCCTCGTCGTCTCCGCCTGCGCGATCGTGCCGATGGCCGGTCTGGGCGCCACGGCCTGGAGCCGCAGCAACCACGACTGGCTGGAGAACTCGGGGCAGCTGCTGCAGAGCGAGGCCCGCTCGGCGATCAACAAGATCGACCGCAACCTGTTCGAGCGTTACGGCGACGTCCAGGCGTTCGCCTTCAACCCCGATGCCAGCGGCCCACCCCCCACGGTGAGCGCGGCCGCCGACTTCTACAGCACCAACTACGGCATCTACGACCTGCTCGTCGTGCTCGACCTCGACGGCCGGGTGGTCGCCGGCAACACCGTCACGGGGGACGGTGCCCCGGTCGACGCCCGGGCGCTCACCGACGCCGACCTGTCCGACCGGGCGTGGCTCGCCGAGGTCGCCGCGCTCCCGGCCGGGAAGACGTACGTACAGGAACCCGAGGTCGACCCCCTGGTCGTCGCCGCGACCGGGCGCAGGGAGGCGACGCTTCTGTACGCCGCACCGGTGTTCGCAGCCGACGGCACCGTCAGCCGCATCTGGGTCAACTGGGCGTCCGTGCCGCGCATCGTCGGCCAGATCGTGGACGAGCAGGTGGCCGGGCTGGCGGACCGGTCGCTGGACGTGCACGCCCAGCTGCTGCGCGGCGACGGGGTGGTGCTGCTGGGCAGCGGGGCCGGGGGTCAGCTCGACCTGCTGGCCGCGGGCTCACCTGCCGCCGCCGCGATCGCCGACGGCCGGTCGGGGCACGGATCGGACGACGGCGGCCCCGACGGCACCGGGGGGTCCGCGCAGGTGCGCGGCTGGGCTGCCTCCGAGGGTGCCCTGGGCTTCGCCGGGTACGGCTGGGGGGTCGTGCTCAGCGAGGACGCCGGCAGTGCCGTCGCGCCCGCCACGGGACTGCTCGGCTTCATCGTCTTCACCGTGCTGGTCGTCGCCGCGGTGGCCGTCGTCGTCGCGCTCCTGGTGGCCCGCGCGCTCAGCCGCCCGCTGGACCGGGCCGTGGGCGCCCTCGGCGACGTGGCCGACGGGGACCTGCGGACGCGGCTCACCGAGACCGGCACCTCGGAGATGCGTGCGCTGGCGCGCTCGGTGAACCGGTCGCTGGACGACGTCGGTGCCGCACTCGGTGCCGTGCGCTCCCGGACGGGCGAGCTCGCGGGGGCATCGGCGCGACTGACCGAGGTGTTCGACACCGTTGCCCGGGACGCCTCCCGGGGCACCGCCGTCGCGACCACGGCGAGCACCGCCACCCAGGCCGTGCTCGACAACGTGCGGACGGTGGCGGACGGAGCCGAGCAGATGGGCCGGTCGATCCGGCAGATCGCACACAACGCCGCGCAGGCGGCTCAGGCAGGGGCCGAGGCGGTGGACGTCGCGACGGCGACCCGGGGCACGGTGGCCCAGCTCGACGTCTCCACGCAGGAGATCGGCGACGTGGTCCGGCTGATCACCACCATCGCCGGGCAGACCAACCTGCTGGCGCTCAACGCGACGATCGAGGCAGAGCGGGCGGGCGACGCGGGCCTCGGGTTCGGGGTGGTCGCCGACGAGGTCAAGCAGCTGGCCCAGGAGACGGCCCGGGCCACCGAGGACATCGTCCGCCGGGTCGCGGCCATCCGGTCGGGCACCGCGGACGCCGCTGCCGCGATCGACGACATCGCCGCCGTCGTCGGCCGGGTCAACGACTTCCAGCAGACCATCGCCTCGGCGGTCGAGGAGCAGAGCGCCACCACGACGGTGATGAGCCGGAACGTCAACGAGGCCGCCGTGGGCACGGCCGGGGTCAGTGGCGACGTCCGCACGGTGGCCGAGGCGGCCGCCTCGACCGCTCGGTCGACCGAGTCCATCCGGCGGACCGCAGCCGACCTCGCCGCCATCACCGACGAGCTGCGCAGCCTGACCGACCGTTTCCAGCTCCCCTGACCCGACCGGTCAGCGGAGACGACCAGCGATCAGGACAGCGCCGCCGCGAGAGCGGTCCGGGGAACTCGTCCGCAGCGTGGACCGGGAGGGCGCCCGGTCAGGGAACGTCGGAGGGCAGCACGTACCCGCACACCGACAGGCCGGCGACGTCCTGCACCACGAAGACGGCCAGGTCGAACGTCGAGCCGTCCTCCAGGTCGATCGTGAAGGAGATGTAGTCACCGTCGGCGTCGGAGCTCTCGTCGGTGATGTCGCCGTCGACGATGCGCCCGCCCACGAAGGCGTCGAAGTCCGCGCGCAGGGTGGCCGCGTCGACGAACGAGTCCTGGCCCTCCGCGCACAGCGCGTCGAAGGCGGCCTGGTCGTCGTCGATGACGAAGTAGGCGAGCCACGTGACGGCGAACTCCGGGCTGGCCGGGTCGTTGAGCTCGGCGTCCCCCGGGACGGGCGGCGCGCTGGACACCGACGCGCCCCCGCCCACCGGGTTGGACGACGTGCTGGCCGAAGGGGACGGCGAGGCGCTCGTGGTCGGGCTGGACGTCGTGGTCGACGCGGTGGTGGTGTCCGTCCCGCGGGCGGACGTGCTGCCGTCGCCGTTGCCCAGGACCAGCGCCAGGACGACGCCCACGACGACGACCAGCAGCACCACCCCGCCGACGACGAAGGGCAGCGGGTTGCGCCCGCCCGGCCGGCCGCCGCCCGGGGTGCCGGGGCCGTACGGGCCACCGGGTGGCGGCGCGCCGAAGTCAGGCCGGCCGAAGACCGCGGTGCCGTAGGGACCCTGGGCGGCCGGCGGTGGACCGGCGGCGGGCTGACCCCAGCCGCCCTGCGGGGGGACGCCGTGCGGCGGCTGCCCGTACCCGGGCTGCGCGGGGGCGCCGGGTGGCTGCTGCCCGTACGGCGGCTGGGCCGGCGCGCCGTACGGCGGCTGGGCCGGCGTGCCGTACGACGGCTGGGCCGGCGTGCCGTACGACGGCTGGGCCGGCGTGCCGTACGGCGGCTGGGCCGGCGTGGCGTGGGGCTGATGGGCCGGCGTGGCGTGGGGCTGATGGCCGTACGGGCTCGGTGCGGGCGCGGCGCCGGAGGGAGCCTGCGGAGAGGCGCCGTAGGGCGGCTGCGCCGGCGCGCCGTAGGGCGGTTGGGCGCCGTGGGGCGGCTGGGCCGGCGCGCCGTACGCGGGCGGCGGGGCGCCCCACGCCGGGGCACCGGTCGGCGTGGTGGGCCCGGGCGTGTCCGCCCGGGCCTGCGGCGGGGCGGTCGGGCCGGGCGGTGCCGGCGGCAGCTGCACCTCGCGGGTGCGGTCCTCACCGTCGTCCGGGGTGCTCCACGGGTCAGCGGGCGGCTGGGTCATGGGTGCTCCTCGTTCGGGGGGCGCACCCGGGAGGAGCGCCCCGTGAGGCTACTGACCGCCACGGCGTCCGGGGGGACGACGCGACGAGAACTCCCTCGCACGGGGTCGTCAGTCGGTGAGGAAGGCGCCGGGCTCGTCGACCACGTGCAGCCACACCGGGGCCCCGGCCACCTTCACCTCGGCGGCGGACAGGCCGCGGCGGTAGGCGCCCACGCCGTCCCAGCGGGTGACCACCGCCCACAGCGACGGGTCGTCGACGGCACGGCCGGACTCGCCGCCCAGGAACCCGGGGCGCCCGGCGAGGGCGGCGAGCAGCTCGGTGACCTGCGCGGCCAGCTCGTCGGCGCCCCCGTCGGGCACCCGCAGCCTCAGCACGGCGAACACGGTCCACCCTCCTCGACGGGGACCACCGCCGGGTGCGACGACGACGTCCCTGGTGCCACGATGGTGCCATGCACCCCGACCCGCCGGCCGCCGCCCGGGTGGGCCCGGCGGCCGACGTGCAGGCCGCCGCCGAGCTGCTCGGTGCGCTGTCGGCTCCGCTGCGGCTGTCCATCATCACGCTGCTGGACGAGCACGGCTCCCGCTGCGTGCACCAGCTCGTCGAGGCCCTGGGCGCTCCGCAGCCGCTGGTCTCCCAGCACCTGCGGGTGCTCCGCGGCGCCTCGCTGGTGGTCGGCGAGCGCCGCCGCCGCGAGGTGCACTACCGGCTGGTCGACGCTCACGTGGGGGCGATCGTCCGCGCCGCCGTCGACCACGCCCGGCACGCGGTCACCGACCCCGCGGCGCCCGCCAGGGCCGGGGACGCCGCACCCGGTGCGACGGCCGCCCCCCTCCCGGCAGCGGGCTGAGGCGGGCGCCACCGCGGGCCGCCGGCTCAGGCGCTGCCGAAGCGACGCTGCCGGGAGGCGTACTCCTCGCAGGCCTGCCACAGGTGGCGGCGGTCGAAGTCGGGCCACAGCGTGTCCAGGAAGACCAGCTCGGCGTAGGCCGACTGCCAGACCAGGAAGTTGCTGGTGCGGTTCTCCCCCGAGCTGCGCACGAACAGGTCGACGTCGGGCATGTCCGGCTCGTCGAGGAACCGGGCGACCGTGGACTCGTCGACCTTGTCCGGCCGCAGCCGGCCGGCGGCCACCTCGCGCGCGATCGCCGCGGCCGCGTCGGCGATCTCGGCCCGGCCGCCGTAGTTGACGCACATCGTCAACGTGAGGACGCCGTTGTCGCGGGTGAGCTCCTCGGCGACCTCCAGCTCCTTGATCACCGAGCCCCACAGCCGGGGGCGCCGGCCGGCCCAGCGGACCCGCACCCCGAGCTCGTGCATCTCGTCGCGGCGGCGGCGGATCACGTCGCGGTTGAAGCCCATCAGGAAGCGCACCTCCTCGGGGCTGCGCTTCCAGTTCTCGGTGGAGAAGGCGTAGGCGCTGATCGCGCCGATGCCGAGCTCGATGGCGCCCTCCACGCAGTCGAACAGCGAGGACTCCCCCGCGGTGTGCCCGGCGGTGCGGGGCAGCCCGCGCTGCTTGGCCCAGCGGCCGTTGCCGTCCATCACGATGGCCACGTGCCCGGGCACCTTGTCGGCCGGGATGGCCGGGGGACGCGCGCCGGAGGGGTGCGGGGACGGTGCCCGGACGGGGCGGTTCACGAGGGCTCCCCGGCGAGCTGGGCCGCGCCGACCAGCCGGTGCACGTCGGGCAGCGCCACCGGCGCCGGCGCCCCGGGCTCGCTGCGGTCGACCAGCGCCAGCGAGCGCAGGCTGCGCTCCAGGTGCCACTGCAGCAGGGCCGCCACCAGGCCGCTGGCCTCGCGGCGGTTGGTGCCCTGGCTGGCCTCGGCCAGCGCCCAGTCGCCGGTCAGCAGCGCCTCCAGCAGGCCCACGGTCACCGGGGAGGGCATCGCCGAGCCGGTGGGCCGGCAGGACGGGCAGACGATGCCACCGCCGGGCACCGAGAAGTGCCGGTGCGGGCCGGGCTCGGCGCAGCGGGCGCAGTCGGTGAGCGCCGGTTCCCAGCCGGCCACCGACATGGCCCGCAGCAGGAAGGCGTCCAGCACCAGACCGGGCGGGTGGGTCTGCTCGGCGAGGCTGCGCAGCGCGCCGATGACCAGCAGGAACAGCCGCAGCTGCGGCTCCTTCTCCTCACCGGCCAGCCGGTCGGCGGTCTCGAGCACCGCGGTGCCCGCGGTGTAGGCGCGGTAGTCGCCGACCACGGCGGGGCCGTAGGAGCGGATCGACTCGGCCTGGTTGACGATGTCCAGGTTGCGGCCGGTGTAGAGCTGCAGGTCGACGTGGCTGAACGGCTCGAGCCGGGCACCGAACTTGCTCTTGGTGCGGCGCACGCCCTTGGCGACGGCCCGGACCTTGCCCGTGCGCCGGGTGAGCACGGTGATGATCCGGTCGGCCTCGCCGAGCTTCTGCACCCGGAGCACGACGCCCTCGTCGCGGTACAGCGACTGCGGGACGCCGCTCACGAGCCGGCCCCGGCCGGGACACGGGACATCAGTAGCCCAGCCGCTGGAGCTTCTTGGGGTCGTCCTGCCACTCCCCCAGCACCGTGACGTGCAGGTCCAGGTGCACCCGGGAGCCGAGCAGCACCTCCAGGCCGACCCGCGCCTCGCTGCCGATCGCCTTGATCGTCTCCCCGCCCTTCCCGAGCAGCATCGGCTTCTGGCTGGCCCGCTCACAGTGCAGCGACGCGTGCACGGTCACCAGGTCCCTGCCGGGGTTGCGGGTGTCGGGGCGGCGGGTGATCTCCTCGACGGTCACCGCCAGCGAGTGCGGCACCTCCTGGCGCACCTTCTCCAGGGCGGCCTCGCGGACCAGCTCGGCGATCTGCCGCTCGGTGTCCTCGTCGGTGGTCTGCTCCTGCGGGTAGAGCGGCGGCCCCTCGGGCAGCATGCCGATCAGCAGCCGCTCCAGCAGCTCCACCTGCTCACCGGACACCGCGCTCACCGGCACGATCTCGGCGGCGTCGACGAGCTGGCTGGCGGCGATCAGCTGCTGGGTGATCGCCTTCTTGCCGGCCGCGTCGGTCTTGGTGACCACGGTGACCACCGGGGTGCTGATCTCCTTCAGCTGGCGGGCGATGAACGCGTCACCGGCACCCACCGGCTGGTCGGCCGGGATGCAGAACACGATCACGTCGACCTCGGACAGGGTGTCCCGGACGACGTCGTTGAGCCGCTGGCCGAGCAGGCTCTTCGGCTTGTGCAGGCCGGGGGTGTCCACCAGCACCAGCTGGCCGCCGGGGCGGTGCACCACCCCGCGGATGGCGTGCCGGGTGGTCTGCGGCCGGTTGCTGACGATGCCGACCTTCTCCCCCACCAGGGCGTTGGTCAGCGTCGTCTTGCCGGCGTTGGGGCGGCCGACCAGACAGGCGAAGCCACTGCGGTACGGGGTGTCTGCCGGCGAGGTCACCGGGCCAGTCTCCCACCGACCGCCGACGTCCCCGCCCGCGCCGCCGGTGGCGTCCGTGCCGGCCGGGCCGGGCGGGCGTCCCGGGCGGTGGGCGGCGGCCGAAGTGAGAGGTGGCACCCGGTGCCAGGCCGGCACGGTCCTGCCGATGTGGCCACCGGACCCGACCACACCGGCGTCCGCCGGGAACAAGGGAGAAGGAGTCGTGATGAGACGCCGTACCGCATCCCAGCAGCACCTCGAGCCGCCTCGGGCGACCGGACCGGCCATCGAGGTCACCGACCACCGCGTGCAGGAGCTGGAGTCCGAGCGGGACGCGCTGCGCGCCGAGCTCGCGCAGCTGACCGAGCGCTTCACGCTCACCTCGGCGGCGAGCCGGGTGGCGCTCTGGGACTCGACCGTGGTCGGCGGCGAGGTCGGGCACCCGGACAACGTCGTCTGGTACTCCCCGCAGATGGCCCAGGCGCTGGGCTTCGCCGACGAGCGCGACCTGCCCGCGACGATGGAGAGCTTCACCTCGCGCATCCACCCCGACGACGCCGACGGTCTGTGGGCCGCGATCGGCGCGCACCTGGCCGACCGCAGCGGCCGCACCCCCTACCACCACGAGGCCCGCATGCGGATGCGGGACGGCAGCCACCGCTGGTTCGCCCTGTCCGGCCTCGCCGCCCGGGACGCGCACGGCGTGCCGCGACGCATCGCCGGGGGCATGCGCGACGTGCACGAGGCCCGGGTGCTCGCCGAGACCGCCGAGCAGCGTCTCGGTGCGCTCACCAGCGGGTCCAGCCAGCTGGCCGGGGTGAGCAGGAACCTGTCGCAGGCGGTCGCCCTGGCCGTGGCACGGGCGGCCTCGGCGGCCGCGACGATCACCGCCCTGGACGCCAGCAGCACCGAGATCGGTGCCGTGGTCAAGCTGATCACCGGCATCGCGTCGCAGACCAACCTGCTCGCCCTCAACGCGACCATCGAGGCGGCCCGCGCCGGGGACGCCGGCCGCGGGTTCGCCGTGGTGGCCAACGAGGTCAAGGAGCTGGCCAACGAGACGGGCCGGGCCACCGGCAGCATCGGGGAGCAGGTGTCGATGATCCGCGAGCAGACCCGGGAGGCGGTGCAGGCCATCAAGGAGATCGAGGCCGCGGTCGCCACCCTGTCCTCCGCGCAGCAGTCCATCGACGAGCTGGTGGGCGCCCAGCGCACCCCCGCCACCTGACCCGGCGTCCGCGACCGGGCCCCTGGGCGGGGCTGGGACGATGGGCGCATGGCCCGACGACGCAGGCGTGACACCGACGAGCCGCCGGCGGTGCGCGCGGCGCTGCAGCGTGAACAGCACCGCACCCAGACGACGTCCTACGGGTACTTCGCCCGGCTCGGGCCCAAGCGCTCGGTCACGGTCACCCCGCCGCCGCTGCGGTACTGGCAGTACGTCGCGGCCAGCCCAGGACTGGTCCTGCTGACCGTGCTCGCGGTGGCCGCCTGGCTGGGCTTCCTCGGCTGGCGGGACGGCTCGGCCGCGCTGGTCGAGGAGCTGCCGCTGGCCCTGGGGCTCGGTGTGCTGGTGCTGGTGCTCGCCACCGGCCGGCTGACCGTCTCCGACCACGCGGTCTCCACCGACGTCGCCGGGGTGCGGCAGACCTCACCGTTCGGCGTCGTCGCCCTGGTGCTGGTGGAGGACGTCGTGCCGGGCCCGCCGCCGGCCGGCTGGCCGCGGCCCAGGCGGCGCGGCGGCTGGTGGCCCGGGCGCAGCCGGGTGTCGGTCCGGCACCTCGACGACGACGGCGTGACCGACCGCTGCTTCACCGTGTGGGTGCGCTCGCCGGAGGACTTCGCCGACGCCCTCGGGCGGCCGCTGGACTGAGCGGTTCAGCCGACGGTGCGGCGCAGCGTGCCGTCCGGCCCGGCCAGGTGCACGGGGGCGGCCACTGTCAGGTCGTGCACCGCGGCCAGGCCGGCGGGCTCGACGTCGTCGGCCGTGGAGACGACGGCGGCCGCCTCCAGACCCGCCACCCCGCTGCTCACCGCGGCCGCCACCGCGGCCTGCAGCGCGGACAGCTGCAGCGAGGGCAGCGTCACCGTCGCGGCCAGGTAGGTGCGGCCGTCGGTGTCCCGGACGGCAGCCCCCTCGGCGGCACCGGTGCGGCCCCGCGCGGAGCGGGCCAGCGTGACGAGCTTGAGGTCCTCGGGGTGCAGGTCGGCGGTGTCCACGCCGGTCAGCCTTCCAGAGCGGCCGGCTGCGTCCCGCGGGCGTGCGCCCCGTGCGCGGTGACCGCGGGCTCCGGCGCCTCCTGCTGGTGGGTCGCCGTCGAGGCAGCCTCGGGCTGCTCGACGGCCGGCTCCGGCTCGGCGGCCGGCACGTGCTCGGCGGCCGGCTCGGGCTCGACGGCCGGTACGTGCTCGGCGGCCGGTACGTGCTCGGCGGCCGGTACGTGCTCGGCGGCCGGTACGTGCTCGGCGGCCGGCCCGGACCGGGCGGCCGGCTCGGCGGCCTGCTGTTCGCGCTCCGCGGCCCGCTGCTCGCGCTCGGCCGCGCGCTCCCGCTCGGCCGCCCGCTCCCGGCGCTTCTCCCGCTTGCGCTCCTTCTCCCGTTCCCGCTCGGCGTCCCGGTCGGACTCGGGCTCGCCGTCCTCCTCGGGCTCCTCCTCGTCGGCGACCCGGCTGACCAGCAGCGTGTCGATCCGGTTGCGCCGCCCGCCGGAGCTCTCCGCCACCAGGTGCAGCGGCCCGACATCGGCGGCCGCGCCCTCGATCGGCACCCGGCCCAGCGCCCGGGCCAGCAGCCCCCCGGCGGTCTCGACGTCGTCGTCCTCGGGCAGGTCGACGCGGAACAGGTGGGCCAGGTCCTCCACCGACATGCGCGCGGTGACCCGCATCGAGCCGTCGGGCAGCTCCTCGACCGGCGGGCGTTCCCGGGTGTCGTGCTCGTCGGCGATCTCACCCACGATCTCCTCGAGGATGTCCTCGATGGTGACCAGGCCGGCGAAGCCGCCGTACTCGTCGACGACGACCGCCATGTGGATGCGCCGGGCCTGCATGTCCCGCAGCAGGACGTCGACCGGCTTGGACTCCGGGATGAACGTGGGCGGGCGCATCAGCTCCTCCACGCGCGGGCCGTTGCGGCCCTCGGCCGAGTTCTGCGACCGGCGCACGAGGTCTTTGAGGTACACCACCCCGACGACGTCGTCGACGTTCTCCCCGATCACCGGGATGCGGCTGAAACCGCTGCGCAGCGCCAGCGCGAGCGCCTGGCCCAGCGACTTGGTCTGCTCGATCCAGACGACGTCGGTGCGCGGCACCATGACCTCGCGGGCGATCGTGTCGCCCAGGTCGAACACGGAGTGGATCATGTTGCGCTCGCCGGACTCCACGACGCCGCGCTCCTCGGCCATGTCCACCAGCTCGCGCAGCTCGACCTCGGTGGAGAACGGCCCGTCCCGGAAACCGCGGCCCGGGGTGATCGCGTTGCCGACCAGGATGAGCAGCGTGGCGACCGGGCCCAACAGCCGCCCGAGCAGCCGGGTGAAGCCGGCGGTCGCCAGCGCCACGCCGTAGGCGTGCTGCCGGCCCAGGGTGCGCGGGCCGACGCCGACCAGCACGTAGCTGACCACCGTCATGACGCCCGCGGCCAGCGCGATGCCGGCCGTCAGCGGGGCCGCGAGCTCGACCGCCACCACGGTGGCGAGCACCGCCGCGGTCATCTCGCACAGCGTGCGGAGCAGGAGCAGCAGGGCGACGTGCCGGGCCCGGTCCTCGACCACCTGGGCCAGGGCGTCGGACCGCTTCGTGCCCTCCCGGCGCATCTCCTCCACGCGGGCCTTGGAGACGCGCTGGAGGGCGGCGTCCATCGCGGCGAAGAGGCCGGCGACGGGGACGAGGCAGACGGCGATGACCAGGAGGACCACCGCGGTGGAGCTCATCGCCGTCCTGGCTCCTGTCCGCCGGCGGGCGGGCCGTCCCCGGTCGTGCCGGTGACCGGCTCGCCGGTGACCTGGTCGCGCGGGGTGGAGCGGAAGCTGTCCAGCAGCTGCTGCTGCAGGCCGAACATCTCCTTCTCCTCCTCGGGCTCCATGTGGTCGTAGCCGAGCAGGTGCAGCACGCCGTGGGTGGCGAGCAGCAGCAGCTCGTCGTCCATCGAGTGGCCGGCCGCGCGGGCCTGCCGGATCGCCACCGACGGGCAGAGCACCACGTCGCCGAGCAGCGCCGGCCCGGGTTCGGGGTCGTCGGGCCGGGCGGTGTCAAGCTCGTCCATCGGGAAGGCGAGCACGTCGGTGGGGCCCTTCTCGCCCATCCACCGCTCGTGCAGGCTGGCCATGTACTCGCCGTCGACGCAGAGCACCGACAGCTCGGCCAGCGGGTTCACGTCCATCTCACCGAGCACGAAGCGGCAGATGCCGGCCAGCGCCGTCTCGTCGACGGCGATCTCGGACTCGTTGGCGACTTCGACGGCCACGCCGGTCAGCTCCCCTGCTGACGACGGGGGCGCTTCACGACGGGGTTGCGCACCTGCGGGCCGGTGGCCGGGTGCGCCTGCTTGCCGCTGTCCCAGCGCTCGTAGGCGTCGACGATGTCCCCCACCAGCCGGTGCCGGACGACGTCGGAGCTGGTGAGCAGGGAGAAGTGCACGTCGTTGATGCCGTCGAGGATGTCGCGGACCACCCGCAGGCCGCTCTGCGCGCCGCCGGGCAGGTCGACCTGGGTGACGTCACCGGTGACCACGATCTTGGACCCGAAGCCGAGCCGGGTGAGGAACATCTTCATCTGCTCGGCGGTGGTGTTCTGCGCCTCGTCGAGAATGACAAATGCATCATTCAGAGTTCTGCCACGCATATATGCCAATGGCGCGACTTCAATTGTTCCGGATTGCATCAATCGCGGGATGGACTCCGGGTCGACCATGTCGTGCAGCGCGTCGTACAGCGGCCGCAGGTAGGGGTCGATCTTCTCGCTCAGCGTGCCCGGCAGGTAGCCCAGCCGCTCTCCGGCCTCGACCGCCGGGCGGGTGAGGATGATCCGGTTGACCTGCTTGGTCTGCAGCGCCTGCACCGCCTTGGCCATCGCCAGGTAGGTCTTGCCGGTGCCGGCCGGGCCGATGCCGAAGACGATGGTGTGCGTGTCGATGGCGTCGACGTAGTGCTTCTGGTTCAGCGTCTTGGGCCGGATGGTGCGCCCGCGGCGGCTGATGATGTCCAGGCTCAGCACGTCGGCCGGGCGCTCGCTGCCGCCGGTCTTGAGCATGCCGACGACGCGGCGCACCGAGTCCGGGCGCAGGGCCTGACCGGTGCCGAGCAGGGCGATCAGCTCGTCGAACACCCGGACGGCGAAGGCGTTGTCCCCCGGCTGGCCGGTCACCGAGATCTCGTTGCCGCGCACGTGCACGTCGGCGTCCAGCTCGGTCTCGATCAGGCGCAGCAGCTCGTCGCCGGAGCCGAGCAGGGCGACCATGGAGACGGACTCGGGGACGGTGATGGTGGCGCGGACGGCGGCGGTGCGGCCGTCCGCGGGAGCGGGCACCGCGGCCGGGCCAGCTGCGTCGAGGCCGACGGCTCGCGCCGACGCCTCACGGGACGCGCTGGCGCCGGGTGGGGTGGTGCCTGGGGCGGTGTCGGGCAAGAACCCTCGACCCTGCCTTCCTGCGACGGGGCTGTGACCCGGGCGAGTCTACGCGCGACCGTGGCCGGCCGGTGCGCTCGTCCCGGAGACCGCCGGAGGTGACCTCAGCCGGGCGGCCAGCCGAGGTCCCGGCCACCCAGGACGTGCAGGTGCAGGTGGTGCACCGACTGGCCCGCGGCCGGGCCGGTGTTGGCCACCAGCCGGTAGCCGGGCTCCGGGCCGTCGGCGCTGGCCAGCCCCTCGGCGACGGCGACCGCGTGCGCGGCGGCCACGACCTCGGCCATCAGCGCCGGGTCCGCGCCCACGAGCGCGCCCGCCGTCGCGTGGTGGTCCTTGGGCACCACCAACACGTGCGTGGGCGCCTGCGGGGCGATGTCGCGGAAGGCGAGGGTGCGCTCGGTCTCGTGCACGGCGTCGACCGGGATCTCCCCGGCGACCATGCGGCAGAACAGGCAGTCGGTCACGTCGGGAGACGATAGGGCGTGCAACCTGCACGCACGGGCCCGGCGGGCGGCGACCCCTCGCCTGCGCGGAGGATCGGCTGCGGTCCCCAGCGCCGGGACCGCCCCCCCGTCGACCGAGGAGATCGTCGATGAGCCCGTCCAGGACGCCGTAGTGCCCCGCCCCCGCGCCGCCCGGTCGGGCGGCCCCGAGCACGCCCGCACCGCCATCGGCCGTCCCGCCCCCCGCCGCCCCGGCCCCGGCCCCGGCCGCCCCACCTTCGGCCGCCGCGGCTTCCTCACCGGCAGCGCCCTGGCCATGGCCGCCGCGCTCGCCGGCTGCGGCGACCGGCGCTCGCCGGTCGGCCCGGCCCCCTCCGGCGCGCTGTCCGTCGGCGCGATCCCGGACCAGGACCCGGAGGTGCTCGCCCGGCTCTACGGCACGGTCGCCGACGCGATGTCCGCGGCCCTGGACCTGGAGGTCGTGTACCGGCCGGTCACCGACTACGCCGCCGCGGTGTCGCTGTTCCGCACCGGCGACCTGGACCTGGTCTGGTTCGGCGGCCTGACCGGCGTGCAGGCCCGGCTGCAGACCCCCGGCGCCGTGCCGGTCGCCCAGCGCGACGTCGACGCCGCCTTCCACTCCGTGTTCGTGGTCGACGCCGCGACCGGGCTCGCCCCGGCCGACGACCTGCGCGCCCTGGCGCCGCTGCGCTTCACCTACGGCAGCGAGACGTCGACGTCGGGCCGGCTGATGCCGGCGTGGTTCCTGCGCCGGGCCGGCGTCGACCCGCAGGGCTTCCCGGGCGGGCCCGGCTTCTCCGGCTCGCACGACGCGACCCTGGCCCTGGTCGGCTCGGGCAGCTACCAGGCCGGCGTGCTCAACGAGCAGGTGTGGGCTGCGCGGACCGCGGACGGGAGCGTCGCCCCATCGGTGGTGGAGTACGCCCGGACCCCGGCGTACCACGACTACCACTGGCTGCTGGGGCCCGCGGCCGTGGACCGCCTCGGCGCCGACCTGCCCGACCGGGTGCGCTCCTGGCTGCTGGGCCTGCCGCCCGGCGACGAGGTGCTGGAGCTCTTCGGCGCCGGGTCGTTCCTGCCCACCGACGCCTCGGCCTACGACCAGATCGAGGCGATCGGCCGCGAGCTGGGGCTGATCACCTGAGCGCGGCCCTGGAGCTGCGCGGGGTCGCGGTGCGGTACGGCCCGAGCACCGCCCTGGACGGCGTGGACCTGACCGTGCGGGCCGGTGAGCGGGTGGCGGTGGTCGGGGCCTCCGGTGCCGGCAAGTCCACGCTGCTCGCGGTGGCCAACGGCACGGTCGCGGCGTCGTCGGGGTCGGTGCGGGTGCTGGGCGCCGACCCCGCGGCGCTGCGCGGCCGGGAGCTGCGCCGGCTGCGCGCCCGGGTGGGCACTGTGCACCAGCACCTGCAGCTGGTCGGCCCGCTGCGGGTGGTGCACAACGTCAACGCCGGCCGGCTGGGCAGCTGGTCCGGGCCGCGGGCGGCGTGGTCGCTGCTGCACCCGCAGGGCGTGGCCGAGGTGGCCGAGGCGCTGGACCGGGTGGGGCTGGCGGGGCGGCTGCACGAGCGCACCGACCGGCTGTCGGGTGGCCAGCAGCAGCGGGTGGCGCTGGCCCGGCTGCTGGTGCAGCGCCCGGAGCTGGTGCTGGCCGACGAGCCGGCCTCGGCGCTGGACCCGGCGCTGGCCGACACCGCGCTGACCCTGCTGGCCGGTCTGGCCGGCGAGCGCGGCGGCGCGCTGCTGGCCTGCCTGCACGACCCGGCCCTGGCGCTGCGGCACTGCGACCGGGTGGTCGGGCTGGTCGGCGGCCGGGTCGTGCTGGACGCCCCGGCCGGCACGCTCACCGTCGCGGGGCTGGAGTCCTTCTTCGGGGTGCACCGGTGACCACGGTGCTGGAGCGCCCACCCGTGCTGCGGCCGGCACGGGACCGGGCGCGGCTGCTGTGCGGGCTGGGCGCCGGCGCGCTGCTGCTGTGGTCGCTGGCCGGCAGCGGTGTGCTCGGCGGTCCGGTGCTCAACCCGGCCGGGGTCGGCCAGCTCACCCGGTTCGCCGCCGGCGCGCTGCACCCCGACCTCTCCGGCGAGCTGCTCGGGGTGCTGGCCCGGGCCACCCTGGTGACCGTCGCCTACGCGGTGCTCGGTGCCGGGCTGGCCGTGGCGCTCGGTGCGCTGGGCGCCGTGGCCGCCGCCCGCACCACCTGGGGACGGCGGCGGGCCGGGTGGGTGGCGGTGCGCGGCGCGCTGGCCGTGCCCCGCGGCCTGCACGAGGCGGTGTGGGGGCTGCTGCTCGTCGGCGTGCTGGGCCTGGACCCGTGGGTCGGCGTCCTGGCGATCGGCGTGCCGTACGGGGCGGTGACCGCCCGGGTGTTCGCCGACCTGCTCGACGAGGCGCCGCACGGCGGGTACGAGGCGCTGCGCGCGGCGGGCGCCGGGGCCGGGGTCGCCGTCCTGTACGGGCTGGTGCCGGAGGCCTCGGGCGGGATGCTGTCCTACGCCTTCTACCGGCTGGAGTGCGCGGTGCGCTCGGCCGTGGTGCTGGGCCTCATCGGTGCCGGCGGGCTGGGGCAGGAGCTGGCGCTGTCGTTCACCTCGCTGCGCTGGGAGCAGGTGTGGTCGGCCGTCTACGCCCTGGCCGCGCTCTGCCTGCTGGCCGACGTCGCCGGCCGGGCGGTGCGCCGCCGGGTCGCCGCGCCGCCGCCCCGGGCCACCGGCCGCCGCGACCCGGTGCTCACCGGCGCCGTGCTGGCCACGGCGGCGCTGGCGCTGTGGTCGGCCTGGTTCCTGGCGCTGCGCCCGGCGACGTTGGTCGACGGGCGCACCCTGGACCAGCTGGGCACGCTGCTGCGCGCCGCCTGGCCGCCGGCCGGCGACGGGCCGCTGCTGAGCGAGATCGCCGTCCGGGCGGTGGAGACGGTGCAGATGTCGGTGCTGGCGATCGCGGTGGCCGTCGCGGGGTCACTGGTGCTGGCCGGTGTCGCGGCCCGGGCACCGCGCGGCACGGGCGCCGTCCGGTGGGCCGCCGGTGCCGCGGTGCGCGCCGGGCTGCTGCTGCTGCGCGCGGTGCCGGCGCCGGTCTGGGCGCTGGTGTTCGTCTTCGTGCTGCTGCCCGGCCCGCTGCCCGGCGCGCTGGCGCTCGGCGTGCACACCCTCGGCGTGCTGGGCCGGCTGAGCGCCGAGGCAGTGGAGGAGCTGGACCCGCGGCCGGTCGCCGCGCTCACCGCGCTCGGCGCGGCCCCGCTGGGCCGCTGGCTGTACGGGGTGCTGCCCGGGGTGGCCCGGCCGGCGACGGCGTTCGCCCTGTACCGCTGGGAGGTGGCGCTGCGGGACACGGTGCTCGTCGGCCTGCTGGGCGCCGGCGGGCTGGGCGTGCTGCTCAGCGCGCGGCTGGCCGCCTTCGACTGGCCCGCGGTGGCCACCGTGCTGGCCGCGACGGTGCTGCTCACCCTCGCCGTCGACCTGGTCGGCGCCCGCGTCCGCGCCGTCCTGCGCTGACCGCGCCCGGGCGGGTCAGGCCCAGCGGGTGCGGGCGCTCAGCGCGGCGAGGGCGGCGGCGCCGGCGGTGGAGGTGCGCAGCACCTCCGGGCCCAGCCGGACCGGGGTCGCCCCGGCCGCCCGGAAGGCCACGACCTCGCCGTCGGTGAGCCCACCCTCCGGGCCCACGACCACGACGACGGTGCCGGAGGTCGGCAGCGCGAGCCCGGCCAGCGGGGTGCGGGCCTGCTCGTGCAGCACCACGGCCAGGTCGACGTCGGCCAGCACGCCGCACACCTGCCGGGTGGTCATCGGCTCGGTCACCTCGGGCACCCGCGGACGCCGGGACTGCTTGGTGGCCGCGCGGGCGGCGGCCCGCCACTTCCCCACGCCGCGGGCGACCCGGTCCTCGGTCCACCGCGTCACGCAGCGCGCCGCCTGCCAGGGCACCACGCGGTCCACGCCCAGCTCGGTGGCCAGCTCCACCGCCAGCTGCCCGCGGTCGCCCTTGGGCAGCGCCTGGACCAGCACGAACTCCGGGTCCGGCGCCTCCAGCTCGTGCCGGGTGAGCACCCGCACCTGCAGCCGGCCCGGGGCGGTGGACACGACCTCGCACTCGGCGAGCACGCCGTCGCCGTCGCCGACCCGCACCCGCTCGCCGGCACCGAGCCGCAGCACGTCGACGGCGTGCTTGCCCTCGGGGCCGGCGACGGTGATCAGGTCGGTGTCGGGCACCTCGTCCAGCAGGAACAGCGGCGTCCCGTCCGGTGCGGGGCCGGGGTCGGCGGCGGACACCGGGCTCAGCGGCCGTTGAAGGCGTCGCGGACCCGGGAGAACAGCCCGCCCTGCGCCTCCCGGTGCGAGTCGGCCCGGTCCTCCCCGCGCAGCGCGGCGAACTCGCGGAGCAGCCGCTCCTGCTCCTCGTCCAGGCGGGTGGGCGTCTGCACGTCGACGTGCACCACCAGGTTGCCCCGGCCGGTGCCGCGCAGCCGGGGCGCGCCGTGCGCCCGCAGCGTGATCAGGCTGCCGGCCTGGGTGCCGGGCTTGACGTCGATCTCCTCGTCGCCGTCCAGGGTCTTCAGGTTCAGCGTGGTGCCCAGCGCGGCGGAGCTCATCGGCAGCGTGACCCGGCAGTGCAGGTCCTCGCCGTCGCGGGTGAACACGTCGTGCGGGCGCTCGTGCACCTCGATGTAGAGGTCGCCGGCCGGGCCGCCGCCGGGGCCGACCTCGCCGTGCCCGGTGAGCCGGATGCGCATGCCGTCCTCGACCCCGGCCGGGATCTTCACCGGGATGGTGCGCCGCGCGCGGACCCGGCCGTCACCGCCGCACTGCGAGCACGGCTCCGGGATGACCTGGCCGGTGCCGGTGCAGGTCGGGCAGGGCCGGCTGGCCACGACCTGGCCGAGGAAGGAGCGCTGCACGCTCTGCACCTCACCGCGGCCGTTGCAGGTGGTGCACGTGGTCGGGTGGGTGCCCGCGGCGGTGCCGGCGCCGGCGCACAGGTCGCACAGCACGGCGGTGTCCACGGTGATGTCGCTCGTCGTCCCGAAGACGGTCTCGTCGAGGTCGAGGTCCAGGCGCAGCAGGGCGTCGCCCCCGGCCCGGGTGCGGCTGCGCGGGCCGCGCGCCGCGCCACCGGCACCACCGAAGAAGGCGTCCATGATGTCGCCGAGGCCACCGAAGCCGGCCGCGCCGCCGCCGAACGGGCTGCCCCCACCCCCGCCGGTCTCGTACGGGTCGCCACCGAGGTCGACGATCCGGCGCTTGTCCGGGTCGGTCAGGCACTCGTAGGCGCGGCTGACCTCCTGGAAGCGCTCCTTGGCCTCGGGCGCGGGGTTCACGTCCGGGTGCAGGTCGCGCGCCAGCTTGCGGTAGGCGCGCTTGATGTCGGCGTCGGTCGCTCCCTGGGAGAGACCGAGCACGCCGTAGTAGTCGGTTGGCACGTGGTTCTCGCCCCTCAGCTCTCGGCCAGCAACTGGCCGACGTAGCGGGCCACGGCTCGTACCGCGGCCATGTTCCCTGCGTAGTCCATGCGGGTGGGCCCGACGACACCGAGCCCACCGAGTGCCCGGTCGCCCGAGCCGTAGCCCACCGACACCACCGAGGCGCCGGTCAGGGCCTCGTGCGCGTTCTCCTCGCCGATGCTCACGAAGACCGTGCTGGGGTCCACCTCGCCGATCAGGCGCAGCACGATGACCTGCTCCTCCAGCGCCTCCAGCAGCGGGCGGACCGTGCCCGGGAAGTCCAGGGCGCTGCCGCGGGTCAGGTTGGCCGTGCCACCGACGACCAGCCGGTCCTCGCCGGGCTCGACGAGCGTCTCGACCAGCGTGGCGCCCACCGTGGCCACCAGCGCGCGCAGGTGCGGGGGCGCGTTCTCGACCAGGTCGGGCACCGTGGAGCTGGCCTCGGCCAGCTTCGCCCCGACGAAGGCCGAGTTCAGCAGGGTGCGCAGCTCCGCGACCGCCTCGGCACCCACCTCGGCCGGGCACTCCACCACGCGCTGCTCGACCCGGCCGGTGTCGGTGATCAGCACGACCAGCAACCGGTGCGGGCCCAGGTGCACCAGCTCCAGGTGCCGGACGGCGCTGCGCGACAGCGTCGGGTACTGGACGACGGCGACCTGGCGGGTCAGCTGGGCCAGCAGCCGCACGCTGCGCCCGAGCACGTCGTGCAGGTCGACCGCGCCGTCCAGGAACTTCTCGATCGCGCGGCGCTCGGCCACCGACAGCGGCTTGACCGCCGACAGCCGGTCGACGAAGAAGCGGTAGCCCTTGTCGGTGGGCACCCGCCCGGCGCTGGTGTGCGGCTGGGTGATGTACCCCTCCTCCTCCAGCACCGCCATGTCGTTGCGGATGGTGGCCGGGGAGACGCCGAGGTCGTGCCGGGCGGCCAGGGCCTTGCTGCCGACCGGGTCGTTGGTGGAGACGTAGTCCTGGACGATGGCACGCAGGACCTGGAGACGGCGGTCGTCGTGTGCCACTCCTGACACCTCCCGTACCGGTCGACGTGCGTGCGGGGCGGCCGTCCGGGCCGGCGGCCACGGGCGGGCCATCCGGGGCGGACCCCTCGGAGACTGGCACTCCGCAGGGCAGAGTGCCAGCCCAGCATACGACCGGACCGCTCCGGCGCGCTGTGGCGCGCGGCACCGGCCCACCCCCGGGGACCACCCCGACCGCGCCGCCGCCGGCCTCTCGACGGCCACTAGGGTGGGGTCCCTACCGTGACCCCAGACGCGGGGACCCGGGCTGGACGCGGAGGTCGGTCCCTGATCTTCAAGGCGGTTCGAGACGGGCGCCCCTACCCCGACCACGGCTTCTCCACCAAGGACTGGGCTCTGATCCCGCCCCGGCAGGTCCGGCTGGACACCATGACCACCACCAAGCGCGAGCTGGCCCTGGACGCGCTGCTGGCCGACGACTCGACCTTCTACGGCGACCTGTTCCCGCACGCGGTGCAGTGGCACGGCGAGCTCTACCTGGAGGACGGGCTGCACCGCGCGCTGCGGGCCGCGCTGCAGCAGCGCAACGTGATCCACGTGCGGGTGCTCGACCTCGACGCCCTCATGCCGCCCACGCCCGTCGGGTAGCCGCCAGCCGCGGCGGAAACCCCGTTGCGACGCAGCCGGGGGCCGTGCGGGACTGGGCGGGTGGACGGCTTCGACCCCCTGGCCAGCTTCGGCGAGCAGACCGCCGCCACCTACGACGACGCGCTGCGCGGGGACGAGCAGCAGACCGTCGACTGCCTGCAGCGGTGGGCCCGCGGTGGCCCGGCCCTGGAGCTGGCCGTCGGCACCGGCCGGATCGGGCTGCCGCTGGCCGCCCGGGGCGTGCCGGTGGACGGCATCGAGCAGTCGGCGGCGATGATCGCCCGGCTGCGCGCCAAGCCGGGCGGGGACCGGCTCACCGTCGCGCACGGGGACATGGCGACCGAGCGGCTGCCCGGGCGCTACCGGCTGGTCTACCTGGTCTACAACACGCTCTACAACCTGCTCACCCAGGACGGTCAGGTGCGGTGCTTCGAGAACGCCGCCGCCCACCTCACCGAGGACGGCGTCTTCCTGGTCGAGGCGCAGGTGCCCGCGTTCCTCTACCGGCTGCGCGAGGACCAGTACGTGGACGCCGAGGCCGTCGGCCTGTCCTCGGTCACCCTGGACGTCGGCCGGTTCGACCCGGCCACCCAGCTGCTCGACGAGTGCCACGTCACCCTGGGCGCCGGCGGTGTCCGGGTGGCACCGATCGTCACCCGCTACGTGTGGCCCAGCGAGATGGACCTGATGGCGCGGATCGCCGGGCTGCGGCTGGTGCAGCGCTCGGCGGGCTGGGCGGGCGAGCCGTTCGACGGCCGCAGCACCCGGCACGTGTCGGTCTACGGGCGCTGAGGCCGGGTCACAGCCAGCCCTTGTCCTCGGCCACCCGCGCCGCCTCCACCCGGGTGCGGGCGCCGGTCTTGCCGATCGCGTTGGACAGGTAGTTGCGCACCGTGCCCTCGGACAGGTAGAGCGACCGGGCGATGTCTGCCACGGTGGCACCGTCGGCGGCGGCCCGCAGCACGTCGGCCTCCCGGGTGGACAGCGGCGTCGCCCCCATGGCCAGCGCGGCGGCGGCCAGGTCGCGGTCGATGACCCGCTCGCCGGCCACCACCTTGCGGATGGCCACCGCCAGCTCGGCGACCGGGGAGTCCTTCACCAGGAACCCGGCGGCACCGACCTCCATGGCCCGGCGCAGGAAGCCCGGGCGCCCGAACGTGGTGAGGACGACGACACGGCAGTCCGGCAGTGCCGCGGTGAGCTCGCGGGCGGCCTCGATGCCGTCCCCGCCGGGCATCTCGATGTCCAGCAGGGCGACGTCGGGCAGGCAGGTGCGGGCGGCGGGCACCACCTCGTCCCCGCGGCCGACCTCGCAGACGACCGAGATGTCGTCCTCCAGGTCCAGCAGGGTGCGCAGCGCCCCGCGCACCATCGCCTGGTCCTCGGCCAGCAGCACCCGGATCACCGGGCGGCCCCGCTCGGCGCCGCGGCGGCCACCGGTGCCGCCTCCGGCACCGGCACCCGCGCGGTCAGCCGGAAGCCGCCGCCGGGCGCCGGCGAGGTCGCCAGGCTGCCGCGCAGCGCCTCGACCCGCTCGCGCAGGCCCCGCAGCCCCGACCCGGCCTCCCGGGTGGGCCCGCAGCCGTCGTCGTCCACGACCAGCTCGACGGCGTCCGCGGCCCGGGAGAGCCGGACGGTGACCCGCCGGGCGCCGCTGTGCCGCAGCACGTTGGTGGTGGCCTCGCGCACCACCCAGCCCAGGGCGACGTCGACCTCGGCGGGCAGCTGGGGCAACCGGGCCGGGACGTCGGTGGCGATGCCCGCACCGGACAGCGCCGACCGGGCCTCGGCCAGCGACTGCGCGACGCTCACCTGCCGGTAGCCGCTGACCGCCTCGCGCACCTCGGTGAGCGCCTGGCGGGCGACCTGCTCCACGTCGGCCATCTCGCGCAGCGAGGCCGCCGGGTCACGCTCGCCGAGCCGGCGGGCCAGCTCGCTCTTCAGCACGATCAGCGACAGGCTGTGCCCGAGCAGGTCGTGCAGGTCGCGGGAGAAGCGCAACCGCTCCTCGGCGATGGCGGTGCGTGCCAGCTCCTCCCGGGCCGCCCGCAGCTCGCCGTTGACCTGGACCAGGTAGCGGGTGCCGCGCATGGCGAAGCCGGTCAGCACCGCGATGCCGGGCAGGAACAGCAGCCCGATGCCCTCGGCGCCGGCGGACAGCAGCACCCAGGCACTGACCACGGAGCACACCCCGGTCACCCACCACGCCGTCCGGTTGGGCAGCACCATCGCGGCGGCCACGCTGACGTAGATGCACAGCCCGGTCCAGTTGATCCCGAAGCCGACCGCCAGCGACGAGCCGAGGACGGCGACCGCCCAGACGCCCAGCTCCTGCAGCCACGCCGGCGTCATCGGGCCGCCGTCGGCGATGTCGGCCAGCGGGCCGGTCCAGCTGATCACGTAGGCGGCGACGAAGGCCAGCAGACCCACGCCGCCCAGCGCCACGGCCCAGCCGGGACGGGGCGTGGACACGAGGTCCTCGACCGGGAACCACAGGAAGAACAACCACGGTGCCGCCCACCCGAAGCGGCGCAGCCAGGCGATCACGTGCCGACCGTAGCCACTGCGGGCCTCACCCGGACACCGCGAACAGCGGCCGCCGCCGGGACACCAGCCCGGCCAGCGCGGCGAACAGCACCGCGGCGGCGGCCAGCAGCAGCACGGCGCCGGCACCGGGGACGCCGTCGGCGGCCGCCCCGCGGCCCAGCTCGCCGTACCAGTAGGAGGGCAGCAGGTGGGCCACCGAGCGCAGCACCGGCGGGAACAGCTCGGCCGGGAACCACAGCCCGCCGAGCGCGGCGAGCACCACGCCGAGGATGCCGATGGCCGCACCGGCGGCCTGCTCGTCCAGCGCCAGGCCCAGCAGCAGACCCAGCGCCACGAACGGCGCGGCACCGGCCCACATGACCCCGACCAGCACCACCCAGGTGCCCAGCGGCAGCTGCACGCCGTTGACGAACCGCCCGACCAGGGCCACGACGAGCACGCTGGGCAGCGCCAGCAGCATGCCGACGGCGATGTCCACCCCGACGATGCGCGCGGTGGGCACCGGGGTGACCCGCAGTTGGCGCAGCCACCCGGAGTGCCGGTCGAAGGCCAGCCGCACCGTCGCGCCCAGGGCGGCGCCGATCGCGCCGTAGGCCATCATCGAGACCATGTAGTCGGTGGCGTACCGCTGGAAGTCGGCCCGGTCCTGCGCGGTGCCGCCGGCCGCCTGTCCACCGAACACCTGGGTGAAGAAGACGGTGAACGCGGCCGGCAGCAGCACGCTGAACAGCACGAACTGCCAGTTGCGCAGCACCCGGCGGAGCTGGAAGACGAGCAGGTCGGTCATCGGGGGTCCCCTGCGGTGGCGGTGGGGGTGGCGGTGGTGACGGCGGCTGCGGTCAGGCTGACGAAGGCGTCCTCCAGGCTGGCCCCGCGCACCTCCAGGTCCGGCAGCCGGTCGTGCCGGGCGAGCAGTGCCCGCAGCGTGGTCTCCGGGTCGGCGGTGCGCAGGGTGACGCTGGTGCC
The DNA here is from genome assembly GCF_010685995.1 of Goekera deserti. Taxonomy (GTDB): domain Bacteria; phylum Actinomycetota; class Actinomycetes; order Mycobacteriales; family Geodermatophilaceae; genus Goekera; species Goekera deserti. The sequence continues at coordinate 444,957 of NZ_JAAGWK010000009.1, forward strand.
GTGCCACTGCTCGTCGGTCACCGCGGGCAGCCCGCCGAACCGGGTGGCGGGGTCGGCGGTGAACCGGATGGTGCGCCCGGACGCCGAGGCCTTGACCTGGGCTGCGGAGCCGTCGGCGACCACCCGGCCGCCGGCGACGACGACCACCCGGTCGGCGACGGCGTCGGCCTCCTCCAGGTGGTGGGTGGCGAACACGACGGTGTGCCCGCGGGCGGCGAGCTCGCGCATCGTCGTCCAGAAGCTGCGGCGGGACTCGACGTCCATGGCCGCGGTGGGCTCGTCCAGCACGAGCAGTGGTGGGGTGCCGGCCAGGGCCAGGGCCAGCATCACGCGCTGCCGCTGACCGCCGGAGAGCTGGTCGACGCGGCGGTCGACCAGCCCGGCGACGTCGGTCACCACCAGCAGGTCCTCGGCCGGCCACGGGCTCGGGAACGACCTCCGCACCAGCCGCACCACCTCACCGACCCGCGCCTGGGACGGCAGCCCGCCGTGCTGGAGCATGACGCCCACGCAGCCGGCCTCGACGGCCTCGCGGGGGCGCCGGCCGAGCACCCGGACCTGCCCGGCGCTGGGCGGCACCAGGCCGAGGACGGCGTTCACCGTGGAGCTCTTGCCGGCGCCGTTCGGGCCGAGCAGGGCGACGGTCTCACCGGCGGCGAGCTCCAGGTCCAGGTCGTGCACGGCGGTCACGTCGCCGTAGCGGACGGTCAGGCCGGTGATCTCCAGTGCCGGTGCGGTCATGGTCCGAGCCTCGCGGGCGGGCGTGCCCGCCGACCAGTGCGAGACGTCGTCGGCCGCGTCTGACGTCTGTCACGCGCGCCGGCGGGCGTCGTCCCCAGGTGGTGCGCGGGCCGGGCGTCGCGTCGTCCCCGGCACCTACGATCGCGGCATGCCCGTGCCGGGGACCGTCGCCGTCCCGACCCCCTCCGTCCCGTCGCCCACCGGCGCCGGGACGGACGCGGCACTGGAGGTGCTGCGCCGGGTCTTCGGCTACGACGCCTTCCGCGGCGACCAGCGCGCGGTGGTCGACCACGTGGTCGCCGGCGGGGACGCCCTGGTGCTGATGCCCACCGGCGGCGGGAAGTCGCTGTGCTACCAGGTCCCGGCACTGGTGCGCGAGGGCGTCGGGGTGGTCGTCTCACCGCTGATCGCCCTGATGCAGGACCAGGTCGACGCGCTGCGGGCGCTCGGTGTGCGGGCCGGCTTCCTCAACTCCAGCCAGGACCGTGAGGCGCGCCGGGAGGTCGAGCAGGCGTTCCTGTCCGGCGATCTGGACCTGCTCTACGTGGCGCCGGAGTCCCTGGGCGGCGGCTCGTCACCGACCGTGCGGCTGCTCGAGCGGGGCCGGATCGCGCTGTTCGCCATCGACGAGGCGCACTGCGTGGCCCAGTGGGGGCACGACTTCCGGCCGGACTACCTGACCCTGTCGATGCTGCACGAGCGCTGGCCCGACGTGCCCCGGGTGGCGCTGACCGCCACCGCCACCAGCGCCACGCACGCCGAGATCGCCAGCCGGCTGAAGCTGGAGGACGCCCGGCACTTCGTCGCCAGCTTCGACCGGCCGAACATCCAGTACCGGATCGCGCCGAAGAACGAGCCACGCAAGCAGCTGCTGGACCTGCTGCGCACCGAGCACCCCGGGGACGCCGGCATCGTCTACTGCCTGTCCCGCGCGTCGGTGGACAAGACCGCCGAGTTCCTGGTGCGCAGCGGCATCCCCGCCCTGCCGTACCACGCCGGTCTCGACCAGGGCACCCGCGCGACCAACCAGTCCCGGTTCCTGCGCGAGGACGGCCTGGTGATGGTGGCGACGATCGCGTTCGGCATGGGCATCGACAAGCCCGACGTCCGCTTCGTGGCCCACCTGGACCTGCCGAAGTCGGTGGAGGGCTACTACCAGGAGACCGGCCGCGCCGGCCGCGACGGGCTGCCGTCGACGGCGTGGCTGGCCTACGGCCTGCAGGACGTCGTGCAGCAGCGCAAGATGATCGACTCCTCCGAGGGCGACCTCGCGCACCGGCGCGGGCTGGCCGCGCACCTGGACGCGATGCTGGCGCTCTGCGAGACGGTCGAGTGCCGGCGGGTGCGACTGCTGGCCTACTTCGGGCAGGACAGCGGGCCGTGCGGCAACTGCGACACCTGCCTCACCCCGCCGGAGAGCTGGGACGGCACGATCCCGGCGCAGAAGCTGCTGTCCACGGTGCTGCGGTTGCAGCGCGAGCGGGGCCAGTCCTTCGGCGCGGGGCAGTCGATCGACATCCTGCTCGGCCGGCGCACCGAGAAGGTGGCCCAGCACGCCCACGACGAGCTGACCACCTTCGGCATCGGCACCGACCTGTCGGAGTCGCAGTGGCGCGGCGTCGTCCGGGCGCTGCTGGCTCAGGGGCTGCTGACCGTGCAGGGCGAGTACGGCACGCTGGTGCTCAACGAGGCCAGCGGCACCGTGCTGCGCCGGGAGCGCACGGTGCTGATGCGCCGTGAGCCGGAGCGGCCGGCGCGCTCCTCGGGCCGCAGCCCGCGGGGCGACCGGGCAGCGGCGCCCGAGCTGCCGCCGGAGGCGTCCGCGGCGTTCGAGCGGCTGCGGGCCTGGCGGGGCGCCACGGCCAAGGAGCAGGGCATCCCGGCCTACGTCGTCTTCCACGACGCCACGCTGCGGCAGATCGCCACCGAGGCCCCGGCCGACCTGGCCGCGCTGGGCACGATCAGCGGCGTCGGGGCGGCCAAGCTGGAGAAGTTCGGGCCGCAGGTGCTGGACGCCCTGCACGAGTGATGCTCGATGTCAGCGCTCAGGTCGTGCACCTGCGTCGACGGGAGACGCTGGAGCAGACCGCCCGGCGGCTGGCTGACGGCCCGGCGGTGCCCGACGCGGAACGGGCCGCCGTGCTGGACGTCATCGCCGTCGAACAGGACGCCGATGCCCGGCGGTCCGCCGACCGTGCTGGTACGTGATCGTCGACGCTTCGTTCGTCATCGACGCGGTGACCGATGCCGGACCCCGGGGCGTCGCCGCCCGCGACCCTCGGCGCCGTACCGGCCACCGGACGACGGACCGCCCCGGGACACCTGGCCATCGAGGTGCCGTCCGGGCTGGCCGCGGCAGCAGGCCGGCCCGGGCACCCGCTGGGTGTCGAGCAGGTGGAGCAGGCCGTCGACGACGCCGCCGGCCTGGGCATCCGGATCGAGTCCACGCCCTGGGCCGACGTCCGCCGGGCGCGGGTCCTCGCGGGCAGGTCGCTCAGGTACGCCGACACCCTGTGCGTGGCGGCCGTGGAGTGGCAGCAGACCTCGTTGCTGACCGCCGACGCGCGAATCCGGTGCGCCGATGACCTCCACGGTCGTGACGGTCCGACCACCGGCGTGACCCCAGGTCCCATGCCTCTCGCTACTCCTGGCGACACTCGAGGGCACCCGCATGTGCACCATGCGCGTCATCGACGCTCACCGAGGGCAACGGCGTCGTCGGCGGATCGAACTCGACGCCCCATTCGATGACGGTGGGATCGTCCCAGCCGCTCGTGGGGCCACTCGAGGAACGGTCTCGTACCAGATGTGGTCGACGCGCTGGAAGTACGTCCAGTAGCCGTAGTCGCCGTTCACCAGGAGGGCCACCTCGGCGCGGTGTCCCGTGATGGCAACGGACACGACCTGTGCACCGGCGGTCGGGGACCAGCCTTCGAGAGCGAGACGCTGCAGCACGCGTCGGTCCTCGGCTCGGTCCTCCTCCGGCATCCGACGAGCGTTCCAGCCAAGACGTCCCGGAACAACCCACTCAGGGCGACGACCCTGGGGGCGCCAGCGCAGCGCGACGTCGGCGGAGGTGGCATCAGCTCGGTGTCAACGCCAGAACGATCTATCGTCGAGAGGTGGGATGGCTGTCGACGGGCAGGGGTCGGGCCGAGCCCCGCATGATCACGCGCCTGGCCGAGTACCGCCGGGCGCAGCCCACGTCGCCCTGGCGGCGACTCAACTCGGAGGCGACCACAGCCGGTCCGAGGCCCGGCGCATCGTCGACGAGTGGGTGGAGTTCTTCGGTACCGCCCCCTCCCCGATCCGCGACCTGAGGTTCGTCAGCCGGACCTCGAAGCGAATGTTCGAGGCGCTGCGCGGGCAGACGCAGCTCGAGGCACTGTCGGTCAAGTGGGGCGACTACGCCGATCTCACACCGCTCGCCGCGATGACCCACCTACGGGAGTTGCACCTCCGCGGCGCCTCCTCGGTCGAGGATCTCCAGCCGCTCGCCGGTCTGTCCTGTGTCGAGGACCTGCTGATCGAGGGACTCCGGCGGGCGAGGGACCTGTCGCCCATCGGGGACATGATCGGCGTGAAGCACCTGGAACTCGGTGGTGACTGGATGACACCCCGCGTCGTTCATGTCGAGTCGTTCGGCTTCCTCCGGAAGATGCCGCAGCTGCGCTCACTGCTGCTGCACTCCATCGCTGCTGACGACCTGGACTACGCGCCTCTTCTCGCGCTGCCGAACCTGACCTCGGTGCGCGTGATGGAGGTCAGGGGCATGCGCCCCAGCATCCACGTGCTGAAGGCCGAGACCCCGTGGTCGGAGTGATCAGAGGCAGCTGCCGCGAGCCAGCCAGAGGTTCGAGCCCAGGCGAGAGACAAGCCAGCACACATGCTGTCCGATCGCCTCTGGGTCGGCCTAGTCGGTGAGGTCGCGGACGACCGCGTCGGCGAGCAGGCGTCCCCGGGCGGTCAGCACGGCGCGGCCGCGGCTCCAGGGCGTGGCCTCCAGCAGCCGCTCGTGCACCAGCTCGGCAGCCCGCACCCGTCCGGCGTCCGACAGGTGCTCCAGGGGCAGCCCGTCGCGCAGCCGCAGGCCGAGCATGACCCGCTCCATGGCGCGCTGGTCGCCGTCCAGCAGTTCCCGGTCGTGCTCCGGGCTGTAGCCCTGCAGCAGCCGGTCGGCGTAGGCCGCGGGGTGCTTGACGTTCCACCAGCGCAGCCCGCCGACGTGGCTGTGCGCCCCGGGGCCGACGCCCCACCAGTTGCCGCCGGCCCAGTACAGCTCGTTGTGCCGGCAGCGGGCCGCCCGGCCGGTGGCCCAGTTGCTCACCTCGTACCAGCCCAGCCCGGCCGCGTTCAGCCGGCGGTCGGCCCGCTCGTAGCGGTCGGCGAGGACGTCGTCGTCGGGCATGGCGTGCTCGCCGCGGGCGATCTGCCGGGCCAGCCGGGTGCCGTCCTCGACGATCAGCGCGTACGCCGACACGTGGTCCACCGGTGCGGCGAGCACCGCGTCCAGCGAGGCGTCCCAGTCGGCGTCGGTCTCCCCCGGTGCGCCGTAGATGAGGTCCAGGTTGACGTGCTCGAAGCCGGCCGCGCGGGCCTCGGCGGCGGCCTGCGCCGGCCGGCCCGGCGTGTGCCGCCGGTCGAGCACGGCCAGCACGTGCTCCACCGCCGACTGCATGCCGAGGCTCAGCCGGGTGAAGCCGGCCTCGCGCAGCCGCGCCAGCGACGCCGGGGTCACCGACTCCGGGTTGGCCTCGGTGGTCACCTCCACGTCGGCGGCGACCGGGAACAGGTCGCGCACCTCGGCGAGCACCGCCGCCAGGTCGGCGGCCGGCAGCAGCGTGGGCGTGCCGCCCCCGACGAACACGGTCTGCACGGTGGGCAGGTCCGGGCCCAGCACGTGGGCGGCCATCCGCAGCTCGCTGATCGCGGTGTCGGCGTACTCGCTGCGGCTGGCGCCGGGCCCCAGCTCGTCGGAGGTGTAGGTGTTGAAGTCGCAGTAGCCGCACCGGGTCGCGCAGAACGGCACGTGCACGTACAGACCGAACGGCGTCGTGGCCAGCTGCTCCCGCGCCGACGCCGGCAGCCAGGACGGGCCCGGCCGGCTGTCCGGCGGGGGCGGCTCGGGCGCCGGCAGCAGGGGCAGGTGGGTGCTCATCTGCTCCCAGTGTGACCGCCCCACGGGGACGACGGCAGGATGCCTGCTGTGAGCTCCGACGACGTACTGCAGGTGCGGGTGGACGGTGGTGTGGCCACGCTGACCCTCGACTCCCCCGCCAACCGCAACGCCCTGTCCCGCGCGATGCGCGCCCGGCTGCGCGCCGCGGTGACCGACGCGCTGGCCGACGACGCCGTCCGGGTGCTGGTGCTGGACCACACCGGCCGGGTGTTCTGCTCCGGGATGGACCTCACCGAGGGCTCCGGCGGGTCCGCCGCCGAGCAGGGCGTCAACGAGTTCCCGGCGCTGCTGGAGCTGCTGTGGCAGGCGCCCAAGCCGGTGATCGCCGCCGTCCGCGGCCCGGCCCGCGCCGGCGGCGTGGGCCTGCTGGCGGCCTGCGACGTCGTGGTGGCCGGGGCGTCGGCCACGTTCGCGTTCAGCGAGGTGCGCATCGGGGTGGTGCCGGCGGTGATCTCGGCGGTGTGCCTGCCCCGGATGCTGCCCAACGTGGCGCACCGGCTGATGCTGACCGGTGAGGTGTTCGATGCCGCCACGGCCACCGCCGGTGGGCTGGTCGACCTCGCCGTGGCCGACGACGAGGTGTCGGCCACCGTCCAGGCGCAGGTGCGGGCCCTGGCCGCCGGCGCCCCCACCGCGCTGGCGGAGACCAAGCGGCTGCTGCGCAGCGAGCGCAGCGGCCCGATCGCCGACCAGTTCGCCGGCCTGCTGGGCCTCTCGGCCCGGTTCTTCGCCGGCGAGGAGGGCCAGGAGGGCATGGCGGCGTTCCGCGAGAAGCGCCCCGCCCGCTGGGTCCCCACCGACCACCTGCAGCACCCGTGACCGGAGGAGAGCACATGACCGAGACGAGCCTGGCCGGCCGCACCATCGTGATGTCCGGCGGCAGCCGCGGCATCGGACTGGCCGTCGGCATCGCCGCCGGGCGGCTCGGGGCCAACGTCGTCCTGCTGGCCAAGACCGACGTGCCGCACCCGCGGCTGCCCGGCACGGTGCACACCGCGGCCGCCGAGATCGAGGCCGCCGGCGGTCAGGCCCTCGCCGTCGTCGGCGACGTGCGCGAGGAGGAGTCGGTCGACCGGGTGGTGGCCCTGGCCGTCGAGCGCTTCGGCGGCATCGACGTGTGCGTGAACAACGCCAGCGCCCTGGCCGTGGACAAGACCGAGGACCTCAGCGTCAAGAAGTTCGACCTGATGCAGCAGATCCAGCTGCGCGGCACCTTCCTGCTCACCCGGGCCTGCCTGCCGCACCTGCGCCGCTCGGCCAACGGGCACGTGCTGACCTTCTCCCCGCCACTGAACCTCAGCCCGCGCTGGATGGGCGCGCACCCGCCGTACACCCTGGCCAAGTACGGCATGACGCTGCTAGCGCTCGGCTGGGCGGCGGAGTACGCCGAGGCCGGGGTCGCGTCGAACACCCTGTGGCCGGAGACCACCATCAAGACCGCCGCGGTGGCCAACCTGCTGGGCGGCGAGGAGCTGACCGCCCGGTCCCGCGAGCCGGAGATCATGGCCGACGCCGCGATCGAGGTGCTCACCAAGCCGGCCCGGGAGCACACCGGCCACACCCACCTGGACGTCGACGTCCTGCGCGCCGCCGGTGTCACCGACTTCGCCCGCTACGGCGGCGGCGAGGACCCGGAGTACGACGTCTACGTCGACCCGCCGGCCTGAGCAGCCCGCACAGCGGACCTGCAGGGACCTCGCAGCGGGCTGACCGGCCGTTCCCCGGGAGCGTCCAGCCGCCGTGGCCAGTCTCGCCTGCATGACCTCGACGCAGACGGCCCCCGCGCCCACCGATCGCTACCGCCGGCTGCCGGAGCCGGTGCCGCTGGACCAGTTCACGATCAGCGTGAACGTCGTGCAGACCCCGGCCGGCCAGGAGCCGGACGACCGGGAGGCGGTGCTCCGGCTGACCGGCTGGGGTCCGCTCTGACCCGGGCGCGGCGCGACCTGGCGCGGGGCGCGGCGCCGGGCCTGGCGCCGGGCGGGCCGCGGGTGGACGCTGCACCCATGACCCAGGACGACCCGCGCACCCGCTACCGCAACCTGCCCGAGCCGGTCCGGCCGGCCGACGTGGTCGAGAGCGTCGACACCCGCCGGCTGCCGGACGGCGACCCGGCCGACGCGCGCGAGCGGGTGCTGCTGGGCCCGGGCGCCGCGGGCTGACCGGAGACGCTCAGCGCAGCCGGCGGGTGGTGTCCGGCAGCCGCTCGGTCACCCCGCGGGCGTCCAGCCACTCGGCCAGCGGCACCGCCACCCGGCGGCTGGTGCCCCACGCCTGCCGGGCCTGGCTGAGCGTGAACGGCTGGGGCAGTGCCGCCAGCCGGGCCCGGGCCTCCCGCTCCACACCGGGGGCCAGGTGCACCCCGTCGGCGATGCGCAGCAGCTGGCCGTCCCGGACCGCCGCCGCCAGCTCACGCGGACCCAGCCCGGCGGCGGCGAGCTCGTTGGCGTCCGGCGCGGCGAACGGTGCCTCGGCCAGCCGCGCCCGGACACCGTCCACCGCGCGCTGCACCGCCGGCGGCAGCGCGGCCTCGGCGGCCACCACCCGGCCCTCGCGCAGCGCCAGCGGGGGCCGCACCACCGCCGGCACCAGGTCCACGTCGGGCAGCTCCAGTGCCCGGCGGACCACCTCGGCGGGCGGCCCGGGCTCCAACGGGCGCAGCTGCCGGTAGCGGGTCACCACCTGCGGCACCCGGGCGGCCAGCTCGTCCACCAGCCCGGCCGCCAGCAGCCACGGACCCACGGCGGTGGCGTCGGCGGGCACCGGCCAGCCCATCGCGGTGAAGTCCGCGGCCCGCACCACCCGGCGGCGGGCCAGCTCCGCACCGGCCGCCGCCCCACCCGGTGCCCGCCCGGCCAGCTCGGCACCGCGCAGCCGCGCCGAGCCGCGGCGGCGCAGCTCCGGCGGGTCGACGTCGCGCACGTCGGCGCCCAGCACGGTGCGGGTGCCCGGGTCCCGCAGCAGCACCCGGTCGCCCACCCGCAGCGGCAGCGGTGCCGCCAGCCGCAGCCGCGCCGCGCCGGCGTCCAGCGGGCGCAGCCGGGTGGCCACCGTGGCCGAGCCCACGTGCAGCACCGGCTCGGCCGGCAGGGTGCCGGCGTCCCCGCTGGTGAGCACGACGTCCAGCTCCGACGTCGCGCGGAAGGCCCCCGGGGTGAGCAGGGCGTCGCCGCGGGCGACCTGCTCCACGGCCACGCCACGCAGGGCGAGGGCCACCCGGGCGGTGGCGCCGGCACGCTCGACCGGCTCGCCCAGGGCGTGCATCCCGCGGACCGTCACCTCCCGGCCGCCCAGCACGAGCCGGTCCCCGACCGCGACCGAGCCCGCCGCGAGCGTGCCGGTCACCACCGTGCCGGCTCCCCGGATGGTGAACGCCCGGTCCAGCCAGATCCGGACCGGCGCCGACCGGTCCGGCGCCGGCAGGCCGGCGAGCAGCTCCTCCAGGGCGGCCGCGAGCTCCGGCACCCCCCGCCCGGTCGGCGCGGCGACGGGCAGCCCGCGCACCCGCCCCATCGACGTCGCGGCCAGCCGCGCCACGGCGTCGGCGAGGACCGGGCCGGGGTCGGCGACGTCGGCCTTGGTGACCGCCAGCAGCGCGTGCCGAACCCCGAGCGCGTCCAGCACGGCGACGTGCTCGGCGGTCTGCGCCGACCAGCCGTCGTCGGCGGCCACCACCACCAGCGCCGCGGGCACCGACCCGACGCCGGCCAGCATGTTGCCCACGAACCGCTCGTGCCCCGGCACGTCGACCATCGCGACCGTGCGCCCGCCGTCGAGCGTCGTCCAGGCGAAGCCGAGGTCGATGGTGAGCCCGCGGCGTCGCTCCTCGGCCCACCGGTCGGGCTCCATGCCGGTCAGGGCACGGACCAGGGTGGACTTCCCGTGGTCCACGTGCCCCGCCGTCGCGACGACGTCCATCAGCCCCGGCTCACCGGCGGGGGACGGCGGCGTGCCGGGACGGCGCGGCGAGCCGGTCGGCGGTCTCCAGCACCGCCGCGGCCAGCGCGTCGTCGTCCTGCGGGAGCACGCTGCGCAGGTCGAGCAAGGTGCTCCCGTCGGCGACGTGACCCACCACCGGGTGCGAGCCGGCGCGCAGTGCCGCGGCGTACGCCGCCGGCAGCGCGACGGCGGCGCTGGGCAGCGGGAACTCCGGCGCCCCTCCCCCACCGATCCGCGCCGTGCTGCTCACCGCCGCGGCGGCGACCCCGGAGGCGACCAGCCGGTCGGCCAGCCGCTCGGCGCGCGCCCGGAGCCCCGCGACGTCGGCGGCGAGCATCTGCGGCACCGGGGGCGTGGGGCCGCGCAGCGTCGCCTCGAGCGCGGCCAGCGTCGTCTTATCCACCCGCAGTGCCCGGTACAGCGGATGCCGGCGCAGCCGCTGCACCAGCTCGACCCGGCCCAGCAGCAGCCCGGCCTGGGGCCCGCCGAGCAGCTTGTCGCCGCTGCACACGACCAGGTCGGCGCCGTCGGCCAGGGTGGTCTGCAGGTCGGGCTCGTCGGGCAGCAGCGGGTGCGGCCGGAGCAGCCCGGAGCCGACGTCGGCCACCAGGGGCACGCCGGTGCCGGCGAGCACCGGGGCCAGCTCGGCGACCTCGACCGACCGGGTGAACCCGCGCACCACGAAGTTGGACGGGTGCACCTTGAGCACCGCGCCGGTGTCCGGGCCCAGCGCCGCGCGGTAGTCCGCGACCGACGCCCGGTTCGTCGTCCCCACCTCGCGCAGCCGGGCGCCGGTGGAGGTGAGCAGCTCGGGGATGCGGAACCCGTCGCCGATCTCGACCAGCTCACCGCGGGCGATCACCAGCTCCCCGCCGAGGGCGGTGGCGACCAGGGCCAGCGCCGCCGCGCAGTTGTTCACCACGATCGCGGTCTCCGCCGCCGGCACCGCGGCGAGCAGCGCGCCGATCGCTCCCTCCCCGCGCGGGCCGCGCCGGCCGGTGCCCAGGTCCAGCTCGACGTCGGTGGTGCCGCTGGCCGCGGTCATCGCCTGCACGGCGGCGGCCGACAGCGGTGCCCGGCCGAGGTTGGTGTGCACCAGCACGCCGGTGGCGTTGAGCACCGGGCGCAGGCTCCCGGCGCTGCCCGGCAGGCCGGCGACGGCGGCGGCCACCGCGTCGTCCGGGTCGAGGTCGCCGGTCCGGACCCGCTGCTGGACGTCGTGCAGCGTGGCCCGCACCAGGTCCCGGCCCAGCCGGTCGACGGCGGCCGCGATCGGCGGCTCGGCGAGCAGGGCGTCGGTGCGCGGCACGGCACGGCGCGGGTCCGGGTTCACGGTGTGCTGCCCATCCCGGTCAGCGTAGGTGGGCCGATGGAGCCCCGCCGCCCGCCCGGTCGCGCACCGGGCGGGCGGGTGGAGGTGGCGGAGGCGGACGGGAATCGAACCCGCCTGACCGAGCTGCTCGGCCACGTCGGCTTTAGAGGCCGCGGGGGCCACCAGACACCCTGACGCCTCCGAGGGCAGCCTACGTCCGCCCCGGGGTCCCACGCCCTCAGAGCCAGTGCGGGCGCCCAGACGGTGGCGAGGCGGGCGACCGCTCCCGCCACCGCGATCGTGCCGGCCCGTGCCACCGTCCGATCCGGCCCGTGCCGGCGCCCACCGAGCACGATGCGGGACGCTCCGGTCACACCGATGAGCGTCCGTGTCCGCGCCCGCCCCGGCGGGTGCCGGGGCGGGCGCGAGTGGTACGCCGGGTCAGAGGTTGGGCTTGACGTCCCGGTCGTAGATCGTGGTGAGGGCCGCCTTGAGCGCGCTCATCTCACCGGCCACGTCGGCCTGCTGGGTGAGGATGTTGGCGCAGGAGTTGGCCATCGCCTGGTCGGCGCCGGGGAAGAACACCCGGGCGCGGTCCTGGGTACGGGTGACCTCGAGCTGGTCGATGGCGATCTGCAGCAGCGGGTTGGTCGCCGTCAGCTGCGACACGTCGGCCGACTTCCGGACCGGGATGTAGCCGGTCGCGGCGGAGAAGGTGACGGCGTTCTCCGGCTCGGTCATGAACTTGATGAACTTCGCCGCGGCGAGCTGGTTCTCCTTCGGGATGTCCTTGGGGATCCCCATGCCGGCGCCACCGGTCATGCAGACCGGCGAGGTCTCCGCCGGGCCGCCGGGCAGGAAGCCGGCACCGACGGGGAACGTCGCGGACTTCTGGATGCCGACGAGGTCACCCGTGGAGGAGATGGTGGCGCTCACGGCGGCAGCGGTGAGGTCGTTGGGCGCCGAGTTGCTGGCCACCCCCGCCCACCCGCCCTTGTAGACGGCGTCCTGGAGGAACTGCAGGGCGGCGATGGACTCCGTGGCGTCGCAGCGCACGTCGAAGTCGTCCGGGGACCCCCAGCCACCGCCCCAGCCCCACAGGTTGTTCTGGAAGGTCCACCCGGCGTAGCCGGCCAGGGCGGGCAGCTGGAAGGCCGCCTGCACGCCGGTGCCGGCGGCGAGCAGCTTCGGCGCCCACTCCTCGAACTCCTGCCACGTCTCGGGCGCGCGGTCCTCCAGGCCGGCCTTCGACCAGTGGTCCTTGTTGTAGTAGAAGATCGGCGTCGACCGGGCCCACGGGATGGCCCACTGCGCACCCTCGTACTGGTAGTCGGCGACGAACTGGTCGCGGTAGTCGCCGAGGTCCATGTCGACGGCCTCGGCGAGGCCGTCGAGCGGGATGATCGTCTTCTGCATGTAGTACCGGAACCACCAGACGTCGCTGAAGATCGTGACGTCGGGCAGCCCACCGCCTGCCTGCGCGGTCTGGAACTTCTGCGCGATCTCCTCGTAGTTGGCGCCGGCGGTCACCAGCGTCACCTTCGTCTCCGACTGCGACGCGTTGTAGGCGTCGATCAGCTGCTGGGTGACTGCCTGCGAGGCGCCGGGGTTGCTGGACCAGAAGGTGATCGCCGCGGCCGGCCTCACCGTCGACCAGTCGGTGTCGTCGGTGGCAGCCGAGGCACCGGCACCGGAGGTGTCCGGCCCGCCGCTGCAGGCGGCGAGCGCGGCGGCGGACAGGCCGAGGCCGGCCAGGGAGAGGAACCGCCGGCGGTCGAGGCCCACGCCGGACAGCGGTGCGGGGCGGAACGGGTACTGGGACATGCGAGTGCTCCTCGGGTCTGGCGAGCTGGGGTCGGGACGAGGTGGCGCGGGAGGCGGGACCGCGGGCGGGTCAGTCCTTGACCGCCCCTTGGGTGAGGCCCGCGACGATGTAGCGCTGGAAGGCGGCGAAGACCAGCAGAACCGGGAGCACGACCATCACCGTGGCGGCCATGAGGATGCCGTAGCTGTCCGCGCCGTTCTCGCTGTTGGTGAGCAGGGTCAGTCCGACCGGGAGCGTCATCATGTCCGGGTCGGTGACGATGACCAGCGGCCAGAGGTACTCGTTCCACTCGAACACGATGTTGACCAGGGCCACCGTCGCGATCGCCGGCGTCGAGATCGGGACGACGATCTGGGTCATCCGCCGCCAGTGACCGGCGCCGTCGAGCTCCGCCGCCTCGATGATCGAGGCGGGCAGGCTCATGAACTGCTGGCGCAGCAGGAAGGTCCCGAACCCGGTGGCCAGGCCCGGCAGGATGATCCCCCAGTAGGTGTTGGCGCCGCCCAGCCCGACGATCAGCACGTAGTTCGGCACGACCGACACCTGCGGCGGCACCATCAGCGTCGCCAGGACCAGCCCGAAGACGACCTTCTTGAACGGGAAGCGCACGAACACCAGCGCGTAGGCGGTCATGATCGCCAGTACGACCTTGATCGCCGACCCGACCGCGGTGACCACCAGCGAGTTGAGGAACAAGCGCCCGAAGGGCACCCGGTCGGCCGCCGTCGTGTAGTTCGTCGGGGCGAAGGAGCTCGGCAGCACGTCGAGCCGCTGCGTGAGCAGCTCCGAGGACGTCTTGAACGACGCCAGGACCATCCAGACCAGCGGCAGGACGACGACGAGCGTCGCCAGCACCAGGGGCACGTAGCCGGTCGTGATGGTGGCGACCAGGTTCGTGCGTGACAGCGGGCGCGGCCGGGGCGGCGGCTGATCGGCCGTCGCCGGCGTGAGGACGGCGGTCATCGGTAGTGCACCCGTCGCTCGAGCAGGACCAGTTGCACGATCGTCAGCACGACCAGCAGCCCGAACAGCACCGTGGAGATCGTCGCGGAGTAGCCGACCCGGTTGGACCCGGCGAACGCCTGCAGGTACGCCTCGTAGATCAGGGTGTTCGTCCCTCGCCCGAGCGGGTTCATGATGCGCAGAAGGTCGAAGGCCTGCAGCGAGTTGAGGATGCTGGTGAGCAGGACGAAGAAGGTCGTCGGTGAGAGCAGCGGCAGGACGATGGAGAAGAACGTCCGCCGCGGGCCGGCGCCGTCGATGGCGGCCGCCTCGAGCAGGTCCTTGTTGATCGACTGCAGCCCGGCGAGGTAGATCACCGCCACGTAGCCGAGGTTCTTCCAGACGTAGACGATGATCACCATCACCAGCGTCAGCGTCGGGTCGTTGAACCACTCGGGGCTGGTCCGGCCGACCGCCCGGAGCAGCGCGCCGATCACGCCGACGACGGGGTCGAAGATGAACAGCCACACCAGGCCGACCCCGACACCGGACAGCACGAACGGCGAGAAGACCGCTGCCCGGGCGAAGCCGACGCCGCGGACCCGGCGGTTGAGGACCAGCGCCACCATCAGACCCAGCACCATCGAGCCGCCGACGGTCGCCACGGTGAACACCGCCGTGGTGGTGAGGATCGAGGCAGCGTCCGGTGAGGTGAAGAACTCCCGGTAGTTCGCCAGGCCCACCGACGTCGCCGTGGTGGCCCCGAGGGTCCAGTTCAGCGTCGAGTAGTAGATGTTCTCGAAGAGCGGCCGGTAGGTGAAGAGCGCGATCAGCACCAGGTTGGGTCCGGCCAGGGCGATGAACACCAGGTAGTCGCGCCGGTCCCGCGCGCTGGGTCCGCGGCGCCGGCGGCGGCGGCCGGCCGGGGTGGCGGTCGCGCCGGCCGGGGTGGTCGTGCCGGTGTCCGCCGGGGCGGTCACCGCAGCCATGACTGCTCCACCACCACGCGTGAGGACTCCGCTCTCCGGGACGGCCGCCACCGCGGCGGCCGGAGGAGACGGTGCAGGTCGTGCGCGGCCGACCGACGACCGGCAGGTGACCGGTGGGCGAACTCGGGGCGTCCAGCCAGCGCCTGACCACCCGCCGGACGCGGGGCGCCGTGGACGACCCGGGCAGGGCAGCCGTCCCGTCGCGTCCCACCGTCGCGGGACCGGTCGCGTCGCGCTGACCACCGCAGGCCGACCGGCGGTGGGCGGCCTAGGTTCGTCCTGTGACGACGACGGTCCGGCTGACCCAGTACGCGCACGGCGGCGGGTGCGCCTGCAAGATCCCGCCCGGCGAGCTCGAGGCGGTCGTGGCCGGCCTGACCGGCACCGGACCCCGCGACCCGGCCACCGAGCTGGTCGTCGGGCTGGACGACGGCGACGACGCGGCCGTGGTGCGCCTGCCCGGGGGCCAGGGCCTGGTACTGACCACCGACTTCTTCACCCCGGTCGTCGACGACGCCCACACCTTCGGCCGGATCGCGGCAGCCAACGCGCTCTCCGACGTCTACGCCATGGGCGGCACCCCGGTCGTCGCGGTCAACCTGCTGGGCTGGCCGCGCGACGTGCTGCCGGCGGAGCTGGCCGCCGAGGTGCTGCGCGGCGGACTGGAGGTGGCCCAGGCGGCGGGCTGCCACGTGGGCGGCGGGCACTCCATCGACTCCCCCGAGCCCACCTACGGCATGGCGGTCACCGGGCTGGTCGACCTGGACCGGCTGATCCGCAACGACGCCGCCGAGGCCGGGACGGCGATCTCGCTGACCAAGCCGCTGGGCGTGGGCGTGCTGAACAACCGGATGAAGGCCACCGGCGAGGTGTCCGCGGAGGCGATCGCCTCGATGACCACGCTCAACGCCGAGGCGGGCCGGGCCGCCGTGGCCGCCGGCATCCGCGCCGGCACCGACGTCACCGGCTTCGGGCTGCTGGGGCACCTCTACAAGATGGCCCGGGCCTCCGGCGTCACCGCGGTGGTGGACGCGGCGTCGGTGCCCTACCTGACCGGCGCCCGGCAGGCCGTCGCCGCCGGGTACGTCGCCGGCGGCACCCGGCGCAACCTGGACTGGGTGCGCCCGCACACCGACCTGTCCGCGGCCAGCGAGGACGACGCCCTGCTGCTCGCCGACGCGCAGACCTCCGGCGGACTGCTGCTCGGCGGCGAGGTGCCCGGGGCGCCGGTGATCGGCGAGTTCGTGCCCCGCGGGGAGGCCGTCGTCGTCCTGCGCTGAACGGCCGGGCGGGGGACCCGACGCCCGGGCCGGGACGGCTCCGGCGGGTGTAATACGGTCCGGCCATGCTCGCAGCCTTCGTCTCCACCCCTGCCCCGAAGGACCCGCTCTCGGTGCTGGAGGTGGCGGACCGGCCCGCGCCGGAGGCCCCTGACGGCTGGACCACGATCACCGTCAAGGCCGCGTCGCTGAACCACCACGACCTGTTCAGCCTGCGCGGGGTGGGCCTGCCCGCCGAGCGGATGCCGATGATCCTCGGCTGCGACGCGGCCGGCCTCGACCCGGACGGCAACGAGGTGGTGGTGCACGCGGTGATCGCCAGCCCGGACTGGCAGGGCGACGAGACGCTGGACCCGAAGCGCTCGCTGCTGTCGGAGGTGCACCAGGGGGCGCTGGCCGAGCAGGTCGTCGTCCCGAAGCGGAACGTGCTGCCCAAGCCCGCCGAGCTCAGCTTCGCCGAGGCCGCCTGCCTGCCCACCGCGTGGCTCACCGCCTACCGGATGCTGTTCGTGAAGTCCGGGTTGCGCCCCGGGCAGACGGTGCTGGTGCAGGGCGCCAGCGGGGGCGTGGCGACGGCGCTGATCGTGCTCGGCCGCACCGCGGGCCTGCGGGTGTGGGTGACCGGCCGCAGCGAGGAGAAGCGGGCCGCCGCCCTGGCCCTGGGCGCCGACCAGGCGTTCGAGACCGGTGCGCGGCTGCCGGCCCGGGTCGACGGCGTGATGGAGACCGTCGGGGAGGCCACCTGGTCGCACAGCATCAAGTCGCTGAAGCCCGGCGGCGTGCTGGTGACCTCCGGCGCCACCACCGGCTTCAACCCCGGCGCCGAGCTGAACCGGGTCTTCTTCACCCAGCTGTCGGTGATCGGCTCGACGATGGGCACCCGCGGTGAGCTGGAGTCGCTGGTCGAGCTGTGCCGGGTCACCGGCATCCGCCCGCAGATCGACGTCGAGCTGCCGCTGGCGCGCGCCCGCGAGGGCTTCGAGCGGATGCTCGAGGGCCGCACCGCCGGCAAGATCGTCTTCACCGTCTGACCCCTGGCGCCCCGGGACCCGTCCCCCGCTCAGCGAGCGGGGACGGCGACCGGTTGCGGTGCGGCAGCAGGCGCGCGGAGCAGGACCAGCGCGGCGACGGCGGCCAGCGCGGCGGCCACCGCGGCCCCGGCGAACACGGTGTGCAGCTGGGTGAGCACCGCGGCGCTGGTGGCCTGGTCGTAGACGGCGCAGTCGGTCGGCGAGTCCGGGCAGAGTTCGAACGGCGAGCCGATCGCGGTGACCTCGGCGGTGAACCGGCGCAGCGCGATCGCGGTGAGCAGCGAGAGCCCCACCAGCATGCCGATGGTGCGGGCGACGACGGCCAGCGCGCTGACGCTGCCGTGCACCGAGGCCGGGGTGACCGCCAGCAGCACGCTGGTCACCGGCGCGATGGCCAGGCCGAAGCCGAGCCCGGCGGCCAGCAGCGTGACGGTGGACCCCGCGCCGTCCAGCGAGCGCTCGCCCCACCCGGTCATGACGACGAAGGCCACCGTGGCCAGCAGCATCCCGCCGGCGGCCACCAGCCGCGGGGGCACGGTCCGGCACAGCCACCCGCCGGCGACGGCGCCCACCGGCACCGCCACCAGCAGCTCCATCAGCACCAGCGCCGCACCGAGCTGGTCCCCGGGCTCGGTGGTGTTGCGGGCGAACAGCGGGATGTCGACCAGCGCCGCCACCAGCGCCACCCCGACGAACAGGTTGACCAGCAGCGCACCCCAGGCGGCGCGCGGGGTCAGTGCGTGCAGCGGGACGATCGGGTCCGCCGCCCGCCGCTCGTGCCAGGCGAAGGCGAGCGTGGCCACGGCGGCCAGCGGCAGCAGCACCGCGCCGTGCGCGACCACCTGGGTCTCCCCGTCGGCCGCGGCGAAGGCCCACACCAGGCTGCCCAGCGCCACGACGAGCAGCACCGAGCCCAGCACGTCCACCTCGCCCGCCAGCCGGGGCAGCCCGCGCAGCGGCAGCGCCGCACGGGTGCTCTCCGGCACGGTCAGCGAGCGCACCACCAGCAGCACGGCGGCGCCGAGCACGACCAGCACCAGCGGCGTCGAGGCCGGCACCCCGTCGAGCAGCGGCAGGTAGGCCACGCCCAGGTCGACGTCGTCGACCAGCGCGGCCGGGGCCGCCAGCTGCAGCGCGAGCGCACCGGCGGCGAGGCCACCGAGCAGCAGGCCGGCCCAGTCGGTGCGCCGGCCGGCCCGCTCCCCGGTGACCCGCAGGCCCACCGCGAGCACCGCGGCGAGCACCAGGTTCAGCCAGAAGACGGCCCGCCAGTCCGACACCGCGAGCACGGCGGCGCCGGCGAGCGGGCCCAGCACCGCGCCCGCCTCCTGCACCGCCCCGACGACGCCCAGCGGCACCGCCCGGCGCTCCGGCGGCCACCGGTCGGCGACCAGCGCCAGCGTGGCCGGCACCATGCCACCCGCGCCGATGCCCTGCAGGCCACGGCCGAGCACGACCGGCGCCAGGTCGCTCGCGGTGGCCGTGACCAGCGAACCCAGGGCGAAGAGCACCAGGCAGCCGACCAGCACGGGCACGCGGCCGCGCAGGTCGGCGAGCCGGCCGAGCAGCGGCAGGGTGGCGGTGTAGCCGAGCAGGAAGCAGCCGACGATGGGGGTGGCGCGCTGCAGCTCGTCGACGTCGATCCCGACGCCGCTGAGGATGTCCGGGAACGCCAGGACGACGACGTAGGTGTCCGCCGCCGACACCAGCACCGCCACCGCGGCCAGCACCACCGCGCCCAGGCCCGGGGCCCGCGGCGCCGTGCCCGCCGCGGCGGCCAGGTCAGCCGGTCGGGGGTGCGGTGATCGTGACATCGGAGCCGTAGTCGGTGAGCTCGATGGTGTACGTGGCGTCCGTGCCGGCCTCGAAGAACGGGCCGGTCATCTGCACCCGTCGCAGCTGCCCGCTGTCGGCGACCACCGACAGCACGGCCTGCACCGGCGCGTCGGCGTCGGCGGTGGTGAGCAGCTGGTCGATCAGCTCGCCCGGCACGTCGGCCGTCACCTCGCGCACCACCTCGCCGTTGACCCGGGACTCCCCACCGAGCTGCGGGTCCTCGGCGGCGGTGAGCAACTGGGAGATGCCGGTGTCCGGGTCGATCAGGGCGCCCGGGTCCCCGAAGCCCAGGGTCGCCGGGTCGACGACGCTGAACGTCTGCGCGAAGGGCAGCTGGGCGTAGACGGTGCCGTCGATCGACACGACGTCGAGGTCGAAGGTGCCGGCGACCGACTGCACCTGCAGCGTGCCGTCGAAGGAGGACGGCCGGGCGATCGACCCGCGACCGCCGAGCACGGCCTGACCGCTGTCGGGGGCGCCCTCGCTGCTCAGCTCGAACGCCAGGCTGGGGGCGGCGTCCAGGGTGGTCTTGGCCCGGGTCAGCAGATCGGCCGCGGACTCCCCGCCGTCCTCGCCGTCGTCGCCCCCGCAGCCGGCGAGCACGCCGGCGCCGAGCAGCAGCGTGACGGCGGCGGTGACCAGTCGTCGGCCTCGCATGGGACCTCCCGGGACAGGGGCCACGCGGGCCCGGACGGGGCGACGTGCCCCGGGACGGCGCCGTGCGGCGCGACGTCCGGCGCGGACAGTAGCGCGCCGGACGGTGCAGGTCAGCGCAGCCGGGCCGCGATCCGCTGCTCGAGCCGCGCCCGGTCCTTGACCGGCACGTACGGCAGCACCGGGGCCAGCTCGGCGACGCGGTGCTTCTGGAACGTCGTGATCAGGAACTGCTCCCCGAGCGTGATGCCGTGGTCGGGGCGGGCGACCACCTGCACGGCGTCACCGGCCCCCAGCTCACCGGTCTCCAGCACCCGCAGGTAGGCCCCGGTCGCGCCGTGCCGGGCGAACCGCTTCACCAGGTCGGGCACGTCCCACCAGCGGGCGAAGTTGGCGCAGGGCGTGCGCGGCGCGGTCACCTCGAACAGCGCGGTGCCGATCCGCCAGCGTTCCCCCACCACCGCACCGACCAGGTCCAGGCCCTCGGTGCGCAGGTTCTCCCCGAAGCGCCCGGGCGGCAGTTCCCGGTCCAGCTCGGCCGCCCAGTGGTCGGCGTCGGCCTGGGCGTAGGCGTACACGGCCTGGCCCTCGCCGCCGTGGTGCTTCTTGTTGACCTGCACGTCGCCGTCCAGGCCGAGCTCGCCGACGGCGACCCGGCCGGCGACGGGCCGCTTGTCGATGCCGCTGGTGGCCGGTCGCTTCCCCGGCAGCGGGAGCAGCTCGCCGACCACGCAGACGGCGCTCACGCGTGCTCCCGTGCCGCTCACTTCTTGGACGGCTCGGCGTTGGAGAGCGCGGCGACGAACGCCTCCTGGGGGACCTCGACGCGGCCGACCATCTTCATCCGCTTCTTGCCCTCCTTCTGCTTCTCCAGCAGCTTCCGCTTGCGGCTGATGTCACCGCCGTAGCACTTGGCCAGCACGTCCTTGCGGATGGCGCGGATGGTCTCGCGGGCGATGACCCGGGCGCCGATCGCGGCCTGGATGGGCACCTCGAACTGCTGGCGCGGGATCAGCTCGCGGAGCTTGCCGGCCATCATCACGCCGTAGGCGTAGGCCTTGTCCTTGTGCACGATCGCCGAGAAGGCGTCCACGGCCTCGCCCTGCAGCAGGATGTCCACCTTGACCAGCTGCGACTCCTGCTCGCCGGCCTCCTGGTAGTCCAGCGACGCGTAGCCGCGGGTGCGCGACTTCAGCGCGTCGAAGAAGTCGAAGATGATCTCGCCCAGCGGCAGGGTGTAGCGCAGCTCGACCCGGGACTCGGACAGGTAGTCCATCCCGGTCAGCGCGCCGCGGCGGCCCTGGCAGAGTTCCATGATCGCGCCGGTGTAGTCGCTGGGGGCGATCAACGTGGCCTTGACGATCGGCTCGAAGATCTTCTCCATCTTGCCGTGCGGCCAGTCGCTGGGGTTGGTGACGACCAGCTCGGTGCCGTCCTCCATCACCACCCGGTAGACGACGTTGGGCGCGGTGGAGATCAGGCTCAGCCCACTCTCCCGCTCCAGCCGCTCGCGCACGATCTCCAGGTGCAGCAGGCCCAGGAAACCGACCCGGAAGCCGAAGCCCAGCGCCGCCGACGTCTCCGGCTCGTAGACCAGGGCGGCGTCGTTGAGCAGCAGCTTGTCCAGCGCCTCGCGCAGCAGCGGGTACTCGCTGCCGTCGATCGGGTACAGGCCGGAGTAGACCATCGGCTTGGGGTCGCGGTAGCCGCCCAGGCTCTCGGCCGCCGCCTTGTGCTGCAGGGTGACGGTGTCCCCGACCCGGGACTGCCGGACGTCCTTCACCCCGGTGATGAAGTAGCCGACCTCCCCCACGCCGAGGGACTCCACCGGCTTGGGGTCCGGGGAGATGACGCCGATCTCCAGCAGCTCGTGGGTGACGCCGTTGGACATCATCTTGATCTTCTCGCGGCCGGAGATCCGGCCGTCGACCACGCGGACGTAGGTGATCACGCCGCGGTAGATGTCGTAGACCGAGTCGAAGATCAGCGCCCGCGCCGGGCCGTCGGCGTCGCCGGTGGGCGCCGGGATCTTCGCCACGATCTCGTCCAGCAGCTCCGGGACGCCGACCCCGGTCTTGCCGCTGACCCGCAGCACGTCGTCGGGCTCGCAGCCGATGATGTGCGCGATCTCCTCGGCGAACTTCTCCGGCTGCGCGGCCGGCAGGTCGATCTTGTTGAGCACCGGGATGATCGTGAGGTCGTTCTCCAGCGCCAGGTACAGGTTGGCCAGCGTCTGGGCCTCGATGCCCTGCGCGGCGTCGACCAGCAGCACCGCACCCTCGCAGGCGGCCAGCGACCGGGACACCTCGTAGGTGAAGTCGACGTGCCCCGGGGTGTCGATCATGTGCAGCACGATGCCGGCGTCGTCGGTGTCCGGCGCGGTGCGCCAGGGCAGCCGCACGTTCTGCGCCTTGATCGTGATGCCGCGCTCGCGCTCGATGTCCATCCGGTCGAGGTACTGGGCGCGCATGTTGCGCCCCTCGACGATGCCGGTCACCTCGAGCATCCGGTCGGCCAGCGTCGACTTGCCGTGGTCGATGTGGGCGATGATGCAGAAGTTCCGGATGCGGGCCGGGTCCGTACGGGCTGGTTCAGTCACAGTGCCTGCCATGGTCCCACGCCCGCGCGCGCGGTAAAGAGCTCGCCTCGCGGCGCGGCTCCCCGGATCCTGCTCGACATGCCCCCCGCCCTCCCCGGCAGCCCGCGCCTGCCCTACGCCGCACTCCCGGCCGGGCTCCGTGCCGCGGTCGACGCCGCACTCGGGTCGCCGGTGACCGGCGTCTCACCCCGGCAGGGTGGCTTCTCCCCCGGCCCGGCCGCCGTGCTGACCTGCGCCGACGGCCGCCGGGCGTTCGTCAAGGCGGTCGGCACCCCGGTGAACGCCGACTCGGTGGACATCCTCCGGGCGGAGGGGCGGGTGACCGCCGCGCTGCCCGGCCGGCTGCCGGTCCCCCGGCTCCGCGACCAGGTCGAGTGGTCCGACGACGGCGGCGACTGGATCGCGCTGCTCTTCGACGTCCAGGACGGCGCACCACCCGCCCTGCCCTGGACCACCGACCGCGCCCGGACGGCGATGCGGGCGGTCGACCGGTTCGGCCGCTCCGCCACCCCCTGCCCGGTGCCCGGACTGCGGTCGCTGGCCGAGGGCCTGGCCGGGCCGTTCGCCGGCTGGCGGGAGCTCGGCGACGCCCCGGACCTGGACCCGTGGGAGCGCGACCGGCTGGACTGGCTGGCCGGTGCCGAGCAGCGGCTGGCCGACCGGGGTGGCCTGGAGGGCGACACCCTGGTGCACCTGGACCTGCGGGCGGACAACCTGCTGATCGCCCCGGACGGCGAACTCGTGCTCCTCGACTGAGAAAGGACCTCGTCCTCCCCACGACTCGCAAGCTCGCCGCGGGCCCCTGGACGAGGCCACGGCGGCGTGGACCCGGAGGAGCTGGTCGCCGCCAGCCCGCTGGTCTCCGCCGCCGACCCGGCCGACGTCACCGACCTGCTCGCCGGCCTGATGGGCATGTGGGCGCACCGGATGCGGCAACCGCCCCCGCCGGGGCTGCCGACGCTGCGGGCGTTCCAGCGCCGGTTCCACGACGCCTGCCTGGACTGGCTGGTGCGCCGCACCGCCGGCTGACCCGCAGGTCAGCCGGCGGTCTCGCGCACCACCGCGGCACCTCGCGCCGGCACCGTGACCTCGCCGTCGACGGTGGCGCCGGTGATCAGCTCGACGCCCCGGGCGGCCACCCGCTGCTCGGCACCCGTGTGGTCCAGGCAGAACAGGTAGGAGCGCTCGCCGTCGGCCGACACCCGCCGGACGACCTCGACCCCGGCGGGCGCCACCGCTGCGGGGCCCACGCCGACCTCCTGCAGCACCCGGTCCAGCAGCGCAGCCCACGAGGCGTCGTCCAGCTGGGTGGCGACGTACCAGGCGGCGCCACCGCCGGGCAGCGGGCGGCGGGTGACCGCCGGCTGACCGGGCAGCGGGCCGGCGGTGACCCGGGCGACCACCTCGACGTCGTCGTCGACCGTGCCCTCCTCCGACCACACCGTGCCCGCCCAGCCGTTCTCCAGCTCCAGGCGCTCCCCGGCCGGCAGCGGGTGGAACTGGTCCATCCGCACGCCGGTCAGGTCGGCGAAGGCACCGGGGTAGCCACCCGGTCGCACGTGGTCGTCCTCGTCGACGATGCCGGAGGAGCAGGTGACGACCACGGTGGCGCCCGCCGCGGCCGCGTCGGCGACGGCGGCCGCCGTCGCGTCGGTGCACAGGTGCAGCGTCGGCACGACCACGACGCGGTGGGCGGCGAGCACCCCGGCGAGGTCCGGCGTCGCCACCGGCACCACGTCGGACGTCACGCCCGCGGCCCGCAGCGCGCGGTGCACCGCCCGGCCGGCGTCGGTGTAGCCCATCAGCTCGCTGGGCCGGTTCGGTGCGTCACACGCCCACCAGGCCTGGTGGTCGAACAGCTGCGCCACGTCCGCCTGCACCCGGGTGCCGCGGACCTCGTCGATGCTCCGCAGCGCCCGGCCGAGCTCGCGGACCTCCCGCCAGAGCCGCGTGCGGGTGCCGGCGTGCGGCAGCAGCGCGGAGTGGTACTTCTCCGCCCCGGCCACGCTGGCCCGCCACTGGAAGAAGCAGACCCCGTCGGCGCCCCGCGCCACGTGCACCAGGCTGTCCCGCAGCGTCTCGCCGGGTCGCTTGGCCACGTTCACCGGCTGCCAGTTGACCGCGGAGGTCGCCTGCTCCATGAGCAACCACGGCCCCCCGCCGGCCAGGCCGCGGGTGAGGTCGGCGCAGAAGGACAGCTCGGCGTGCGGGTCGGGCAGCCGGTGGTCGAGGTAGTGGTCGTTGGAGACGACGTCCTGCCCGGCCGCCCAGGTGCCGTAGTCCATCGCCCACTGGTGGCTGGTCACCATGAAGTTCGTGGTGACCGGGACCTCGGGGGTGACCCGGCGCAGCACGGAGGCCTCGGCCTCGTACTGCTCCAGCAGCGCGTCGGAGGAGAAGCGCAGGAAGTCCAGCCGCTGCGTGGGGTTGCCGGTGGCCGTCGTCCGCCGGGGCACGCCGACCTCCGCCCAGTCGCCGTAGTGCTGGCTCCAGAACGCGGTGCCCCACGCCCGGTTCAGCTCGGCCAGCCCGGCCTCGCCGGTGCCGTACCGGCGCTGCAGCCAGGCCCGGAACGCCGTCGCCGACACGTCGCAGAAGCAGTGCACGTTGTGGCAGCCCAGCTCGTTGCTCACGTGCCACATCGCCAGGGCCGGGTGCTGCCCGTAGCGGGCGGCCAGCTGCTCCACGAGCAGCAGGGAGCGTTCCCGGTAGACCGGTGAGGACGGGCACCAGGTCTGCCGGCCGCCGATGGCGTACCGGGTGCCGTCCTCGGCGACCGGCAGCACCTCCGGGTGCAGCCGCGCCAGCCAGGGCGGCGCCGACGCGGTCGCGGTGGCCAGGTCGACGCGGATCCCGCCGGCGTGCAGCAGGTCCAGCACCTGGTCCAGCCAGCCGAACTCGTACCGGCCGGGCTCGGGCTCCAGCAGCGCCCAGCTGAACACCCCGACGGTGACCAGGTCGACCCCGGCCTCGCGCATGAGGGCGACGTCCTCGACCCAGACCTCCGGCGACCACTGCTCGGGGTTGTAGTCCCCGCCGAAGGAGATCGAGTCGGTGGGCCAGCGGCCCGCCGCCGGCCGCGCCACGCTCATCGGTCCGACCCGGCCGTGAGGCCCGCCTGCCAGTACCGCTGCAGCGCCAGGAAGGTGACGATCAGCGGGATCACGGAGACCAGCGAGCCGGTCACCGTGAGGATCTGCAGGGACGGGTCGCGGGAGACCTGCGACTGCCAGGAGAACAGGCCGTAGGTGATCGGCCACAGCTCGGAGCTGCGCAGCATGATCAGCGGCAGCAGGAAGTTGTTCCAGATGACCACGAACTGGAACAGGAAGATCGTCACCAGCGCCGGGCTCATCAGCCGCAGCCCGACCGTCACGAACACCCGCCACTCGCTGGCGCCGTCCAGCCGGGCCGCGTCGATCAGCTCGTCGGGCACCGAGGCGGCGGCGAAGATCCGGGACAGGTACACCCCGAACGGGCTGACCACGCTGGGCAGGAAGACCGACCAGTACGTGTCGGTGAGACCCACCCGGGCGAAGATCAGGAACAGCGGGAGCGCCAGCGCCGTCGCCGGCACGAGCACCCCGCCCAGGATCAGGGTGAACAGCGCCTCCCGGCCGCGGAAGCTGTACTTGGCCAGCGCGTAGCCGGCCATCGCCGACAGGAACGTGCCGACGGCGGCACCGAGCCCGGCGTACAGCAGGCTGTTGAGGCCCCAGCGCAGGAAGATGCCGTCGCTGCGGGAGAACAGGTCGGACAGGTTCCTGCCGAGGTTCCAGGTGCTGAACAGGAAGCCGTTGGACCCGATGAGGTCCGGCTGGGTCTTCGTCGCGTTGACGACCAGCCAGTAGATCGGCACCAGGAAGTACACGGCGGCGATGATCAGCAGCACCATCGCGATGCCGATGGCCAGCGGGGAGTCGGTGGTGGAGCGGCGGCCGTCCTGCCGGGCCGAGGCCTGCGCCCGGGACGCCCGCTGCGCCAGGCTGCCGCTCACAGCCCGGCCCGCTTGGACGTCGAGCGCAGGAAGGTCGAGGACAGGATGAACGTCGCCAGGGCGAGCACCACCGACATGGCCGCCGCCAGCGGGTAGTTGTTCGCGCTGGCGGTGTTGAACGCCAGCAGGTTGGGCGTGAAGTCCGACGGCACGTTGGTGGAGATGGCGCGGAAGACCACCGGTTCGGTGAACAGCTGGAGCGTCCCGATGATCGAGAAGACGGCGGTGAGGACCAGCGCCGGCAGGACGAGCGGGACCTTGATCGACCAGGCGGTGCGCAGGGCACCGGCGCCGTCGACCTTGGCCGCCTCGTAGACCGACTGCGGGATGGCCTGCAGGGCGGCGAAGATGATCAGCATGTTGTAGCCGGTGTAGGTCCAGGTCACCACGTTGGCGATGGACCACAGGATGGTGCCGGAACCGAGGAAGTCGATGCCGATCCCCCCGTCGTCCAGCGCCTTGACGATCGGGCTCAGCTGCGGGCTGTAGAGGAAGGCCCACATCAGCGCCGCGATGACCCCGGGGATGGCGTACGGCAGGAAGTACGCGATCCGGAAGAAGCGGTTGAGCCGGGCCGCCGTGGAGTCCAGCAACAGGGCCAGCAGCAGGGCGAACCCGAGCATCACCGGCACCTGGACGACGCCGAAGAGCAGCACCCGCCCGACACCCTCGCGGAACCCCGGGTCGCTGAAGACCCGGCCGTACTGCTCCAGGCCGGCGAACCGGGTGGTCGCCTCGCCGAAGATGCCGCCGGTGCGCTCGGTCTTGGTGAGGCTCTGCCCGATCGCATAGCAGATGGGGACGACGTAGAAGAGCACGAAGGGGACGAGGAACGGCAGGACGAAGCCGATCCACGCGCGGTTGGAGCGGCCCGGCCGACCCGTCCGCCGGCGCGCGGGGGCGCCGGCGGACGGGTCGGCCGTGGCCGGTTCGATGACGGTGGCCACGATGCTTCGGGTGTCGGCCGGGTCAGTCCGCGACCGGGACGCCCTGCGCCTCGAGCGACTCGCGCGACGCGGACTCGGCAGCGGTGAGCGTGTCCACCAGGGTGCCCTGGCCGTTGAGCGCGTCGGTGAAGCCGTCGCTCATGGCGGTGTAGGTGTCGGTCATGGTCGGACCCCACGTGAAGTCGGTGTCGACCTCGCCGGCGGCGGCGTTGAAGACGTCGAAGATCGTCTGGCCGCCGTAGAACTCGATGCCCTGCTCCAGGGCGGGCAGGTCGGCACCGGCGGTCGCGGCCGGGTACAGGCCACCCAGCTCGTTCTCCAGCGCCAGCGCCTCGGGGTCGGTGTTCAGCCACAGCGCGAACTCCGCGGCCTCGGCCGGGTGGTCGCTGCTGGACAGCACCGCGGTGGTCGAGCCACCCCAGTTGCCGGCCGCCTGGTCACCCTCGGCCCACTGCGGCAGGTCGGCGACGGCCCACTTCCCGGTCGTGGAGGCGGCGTTGTCGCGGATGGTGGAGTAGCCCCACGCCGCCGACGGCCAGCTGGCCACCGACCCGTTGGTCCAGGCCGCGTACAGCTCCGGGGAGAAGCCCTGCAGGTTGGTGGCGACGAGGTCCTCGTCGATCATGCGCTGCCAGTACTGCGCCACCTCCTGCGCCTCGGGGCTGTCCACGGTGACCCGGACCTGGTCGCCGTCGAGCTCGAAGAGGCTGGCACCGCGCTGCCAGAGCAGACCGGTGAACCAGTTGGCGTCGGCCTGCGGGAAGTGCGTGATGTACGCGCCGGTCGCCTGCTTGAGCTGCTTGGCGGCCTCGTAGTAGGCATCCCAGGTCGTCGGCGGCGTGGTGATGCCGGCCTGGTCGAAGAGGTCCTTGCGGTAGTACAGGGCCATCGGGCCGCTGTCCTGCGGGATCGCGTAGACGCCGTCGTCGCCGAGCTTGGTCTGCTGCCAGGTCCAGTCCGCGAACTGGCCCTCGGCGTCCGCGACGCCCGGGCAGGCCGAGATGTCGGTCAGGCCGTCCTGCAGCCGGAAGCTGGACAGCGAGTCGTACTCGATCTGGCTGAGGTCCGGGGACGTGCCGGCCTCCAGGCCGTTGAAC
This sequence comes from Goekera deserti, assembly GCF_010685995.1. Lineage (GTDB taxonomy): Bacteria > Actinomycetota > Actinomycetes > Mycobacteriales > Geodermatophilaceae > Goekera > Goekera deserti. The sequence goes on from NZ_JAAGWK010000009.1 coordinate 473,325, forward strand.
AGGTTGTTGTACGTGCCCGCGTTGCCGGCCGGGGTCTCCTGCACCGTCACCTGGATGTCCGGGTTCTTCTGGTTCCACAGCTCGACCACCTGGTCCATCCCGGGCACCCAGGTCACGAACGTCAGCTCGACGTCCTCACCCGACGGCTCGCACGCGGCCGCCGAGCCGCTGCCGCCGTCCGCGTCGTCACCACCACCGCCGCAGGCGGAGAGCAGGACCAGGGGGACGGCGGCGAGGGCCGCGGTCAGGGTGCGCCGGTACATCAGGGAGGACTCCACAACGTCGAGAGAGGGATGTGTCCCACAGGTTGCGGAGACGTGACGATCGCGTCAATGGGCCGTCACCAGTCCGTGATCTGCGCGGACGGCGGGGGCCCTCCCCGACCGCCGGTCGGCCGGTCGGCGAGCGGGGAGTTGCGATCCCTCAGGGCACGAACGGGTCCACCGGACTGTCCGCCAGCAGCCGGCGCGTGGTCTGCAGACCCCACTCGTCGAGGTCGACCAGCCGGTCGCTGCTGGCCCGCAGGCCGCTGAACCGCTCGACGACGTCCGCCCAGTCCTCCCGTCGCTCCACGTGCGGCCCGGCGACGAGGCAGTCGGCGTCGTTGACCCAGAACCGGCCCTGCTGCCAGGCCCGCCAGCGGCTGTTCTGGGCGGCCGCCCGCTGGGAGGGCTGGGACAGGTCGCCGTCCGACGGCTCGTACCGGGCGTCGATGTCCGGCCCGATCCGCATGGCGTCGACCAGGCCCACGCTGGGCAGGACCGGGGCCCCGCAGCCGAGCAGGTAGGACTCCGGTCCGATGGCCTCGCGGATCACCTCGAGCCCGCGGCGGTAGGCCGGGACGCCGGTGACGGCCGGGTCGGCGCGCTGCCCCTCCATCGCCCCGGCGTACAGGAAGTCGATCTTGAAGTAGTCGATGCCGAGGGACCGCAGCGTGCCGAACACCTCACGCAGGTGGTCCTCCACCCCGGGGCTGGTGACGTCCAGGGCAGCCAGTGCCTGGTCCCAGCCCTCCGCGGGCTCCGCCCCGCCGACCAGCCACCCGGGGTGCTCGCGCGCCGTCGCCGACCGGGCACCCACCAGGAACGGCGCGACCCAGATGCCGGCGCGCCGGCCCCGCGCCCGGATCCGGTCGACCACGTCCGCCAGGGAGGAGAAGCGGTCGGACAGGGTCAGCCAGTCCCCGATCTCGGCCTGGTACCCGTCGTCGATCTGCACGACGTCCACGGGCAGCGCGAGGTCCTCGATCGCCTGCAGGTTCTCCTCGACGTCGTCCTGGGTGACCCGCGTGTAGTAGTGGTACCAGGAGCACCACACCGTGGGCGCCGCCCGCAGCGGCGGCACGCCCGCGGTGCGGGCCACGCCGTCGGCCCAGCGGGCCAGCGCGACGTCCAGCCGGGTCGCGCCGGCCGGTGCGGTCGCCCCGACGGGGCCCGGGTCCACGACCTGGTGCGCGCACTCCCCGGTGCTGCGCACGACCACGTGTCCGTCCTGCACCGTGGCGGTGACCTGCGGCACCGGCCCGGCCGGGTCCACCGCGCCGAAGACGTGGACGCCCTCCCCGGTGCCCGGGTCGACGGCCAGCAGGCCCTCCCCGCAGAAGGCGCCCTGGGGCGCCGCCCGGTCGGGGTGGTAGTTGCCCACCCGGCGGAAGTCGCTGACCGGCCGGAACGGGTCCTCGTCGAGCCGGTAGGCAGCGGTCGGGCTCCACGACTGCCAGCCGTGCTCGTAGACCAGGGCGGCGTCCGGGTCGACCTCGACCTGCACCGTCGTGGCCGCAGCACCGCCGGGCCCCTGCCCGGACGTCATCGCAGGACCGCCCGTCCGGCTCGGTGGGAGCGGGCACACGGAGGCGTCGTCATGGTCGGTCATGCTGGCACGGGCCCGCCTCACGGGCCGCACCCAGGCGCCTGTCCGTGAGGCCGGGGGGCGACGCCGCCCAGGTGCCGGGCGAGCAGCCGGCCCAGGTACCGGGCGAGCAGCCGGGTGTGCCGTGGTGACCACGTCACTGGTACCTTGGGAGACCGGTCCGCCGGCGGCTCGACGCTGGCCGCGGACGCACTGTCAGAAGTACACCTCCCTGCGAGACAACCGAGGCTCACGCGTGGCGAACATCAAGTCCCAGATCAAGCGGATCAAGACCAACGAGATCGCGCGCCAGCGCAACGTCGCGGTGCGCTCCGCCCTCAAGACGTCGGTCCGGCGCTTCCGCACCGCGGCCGAGTCCGGTGACAAGGACGCCGCCACCACGGCTCTGCAGGCCACCAGCAAGATGCTGGACAAGGCCGCCAGCAAGGGCGTCATCCACCGCAACCAGGCCGCCAACCGCAAGTCGGCCCTGGCCAAGCGCGTCGCCGCTCTCTGACCTCCCCGCCGCGCACGCGCGGTGGTGCCCGAGCCCCTGTCCCCCGTCGGGACGGGGGCTCGTCGCGTTCCCGGCCCTGGAGCGGCAGGACGGCGTGCCCGGGCCCGGCGGCGTGCGGTGCTGCCCGGCACCACTGAGCGTCGCCGAGCGGCGTGGGACCGTGCTCAGCGGCGCCGGGCGGTGCTCAGCGGCGAGGTGGGACCCGGCCGGCGCGGGCCGCCGACGTGTCGGAGCGGATCGCGACGATCCGGCGCACCGCCCGCTCGAGCGCGTAGTCGGCGCTGGCGGCCATGCCCTTCACGTCGGCGTTGAGCTCGGCGGTGACCACCAGCGACTGCTGCAACCCCTCGATGGACCACCCGCGGGCCTGTGACTGGGCCTTCTTCACCTTCCACGGTGGCAGCCGCAGGGTGCGGGCCAGCTCGCCGACGTCCCGGCTGCCCACCGAGGCCACCCGGGCGGCGGTGCGCACCCCGTCGGCCAGCGCGTCGGCGATGAGCACGTGCGGGACGCCGCGGTCCAGCGCCCAGCGCAGCATCTCGATCGACCCGGCGGTGTCCCCCACCAGGACGCGCTCGGCCACGGTGAACCCGGTGACCTCGGCCTGGCCCCGGTGGAAGCGCGCGACGGCCTCGGCGTCGACCACGCCGCCGAAGTCCGAGACGAGCTGGCCGGCGGCCGCCGACAGCGAGCGCAGGTCGTTGCCGACCGCCTCCACCAGGGCCGTGACGGCGTCCGGGGTGATCCGCCCGCCGTGCAGCCGCACCTCGTTGCGCACGAAGGCGATGCGCTCACCGGCGCTGGTCACCTTCGGGCAGTCGTCGACCGCCGCCCCCGCCGCGCGGAAGACCTTCACCAGCGCCTCGTTGCGCTTGCCGCCGTTGTGCACCAGCACCAGGGTCAGCGTCGGGTCCGGGTCCTTCGCGTAGGAGGCCAGCGCGTCGACCAGGGCGCCGGCGGCCTCGTGCACCCCGGTGACCACGACCAGCCGGTGCCCACCGAACAGCGAGGGCGCCAGCGCGTCGGCCAGCGTGCCCAGCGGGAGCCCGAGCGCGGCCATCTCGTGCTCCTCGGCGTCCGGGTCGCGGGCTCGGGTGGCTGCCCGGACGGCGGCGACCGCGCGGGACCGCAGCAGCTCCTCCTCACCCAGCACGACCCGCAGCCGGGACGTCGGTTCCACCGGGGTCGCAGCCACCCGGGCATCGTGCCACGCACCTCCGACGGCCCCGGCCGGGAACGCCTGCTCCCCCACCGGCCGGCCGGCCACGCCCGACCCCGCGCTGGCCACGGTCGTCGGTCGGGTGACCGGGTCGGGCTCCCCGGTGCCCGCGGCCAGGGGGCCTGCGGCGTCGACCGGGCCGTCGCCGTCGGTGACGCCGGTGGTCCGGGGGCGGGCGGCGTGGCAGCCCCGGGGGCGGCCCGCGGTGCCGTCCCGCGACCCCGTTCGGCCACCCCCCAGTCGCCGGCGGACCCGGCCACCGCCAGGTCGCCGCCCTGGTCGGTGCGCAGCACCCGCATCCCGTCCCGGGCGAGCTCGGCGAGCAGCGTCGGCGCGGGGTGGCCGTAGGTGTTGTCCGCGGCGACCGAGATCAGCGCCACCGCGGCCCCGGTCGCGGCGAGGAAGTCCGGGTCGACGTCGCCGCTGCCGTGGTGCGGCACCTTGAGCACGTCGGCCCGCAGGTCGGCACCGGAGGCCAGCACCCGGCGCTCGGAGTCGGCGCCGAGGTCTCCGGTGAGCAGCACGCGCACCCCGCGCTGCGTGGCCCGGACCACCATGGAGAGGTCGTTGGGGTCCGCGGCGGCGGTCGCCCGTCCGGGATCGGGTGCGAGCACCTCGAACGTCGCGGTCCCGACCTGCCGGTGGTCCCCCGGCAGCAGGGTCACCCGCTCGACACCGGCGTCCCGGAGGACTTCGTCCAGCGCCGGTACCCGCTCGTCGGACGGCGACAGCGCGCCGGTGGCCACCTCCCCCACCGTGCGGCCGTCCAGCGCGGCGGCCAGCCCGGTGACGTGGTCGGCGTCCAGGTGGGAGAGCAGCACCAGCGGCAGGGCGTCGATGCCCAGCCGGGTCAGGCAGGCGTCCACCAGGCCCGGGTCCGGGCCGGCGTCGACGAGCACCCCGCTGCCGGGGCCGGTGGGCAGCACCAGCGCGTCGCCCTGCCCGACGTCGCACGCCACCACGACGGTGTCGGGCACCGGCCAGCCGCGGGTGACCTGCCGGACCGGCCAGCCGAGGGCCAGCACCCCGACCAGCGCGGCCAGCGACAGCGGCCGCAGCCGGGGCCAGCGCACCAGCGCCCACACCACCGCGACGAGCACCACGGTCAGGGTCGCGGCGCCGAGCGTGCCGGCCGGCCAGCGGGCCGTGCCGTCGGGCACCGCGGCCGCACGCTCGGCCACCAGCACCAGCCACCGGACCGGCCAGCCGGCGCACCAGGTCAGCAGGTCGCCGACGCCGGGCACCAGCGGCGCGAGCAGGGCGGCGAGCAGGCCCAGCACGGTCGCCGGCGCCACCGCCGGCGCGGCCAGCAGGTTGGCCGGCAGGGACACCAGGCTCACCTGACCGGAGAGGCCGGCCACCAGCGGGGCGGTCGCCGCCCCGGCGGCGGCGCTCACGGCCAGCGCGTCGGCGAGCAGTGCGGGCACGCCGCGCCGCCGCAGGCCCCGGGCCCAGCCCGGGGACAGCAGCACGATCGCGGCCGTCGCGGCCACCGACAGCGCGAAGCCCGGGTCGGTCGCGAACCCGGGCCGGCCGAGCAGCAGCACCACGACCGCGGCGCACAGCGCCGGCACGGCGGCGCGGGGCCGGCCCGACGCGAGCGCCAGCAGGGTCACCCCGGCCATGGCCGCCGCGCGGACGACGCTGGCACTGGGCCGGGCGAGCACCACGAAACCCAGCACGCCGAGCGCACCGGCCACCGCCTGCCAGCGCCGGTCGACCAGCCGCCGGCGCAGCGGCCACAGCAGCAGGGTGAGCACGATCGCCACGTTCGCCCCGGACACCGCGGTCAGGTGGGAGAGCCCGGCCGCCCGGAACTCGTCCTCCAGACCGGGGTCCATCTCGCTGGTGTCGCCGACGACCAGCCCGGGCAGCAGGCCGGCGGCCGGCGCGGGCAGCACCCGCTGCGCGGAGTCGGCCAGCGCGGAGCGTACGGCGCCGGCCAGCTCCTGCACCGAGCCCGCGTCCCCGAGCAGCTCCGGCGGGCCCTGCACGGTCAGCACCGCGACGACGTCGCCGGGCTCCCGGGGCGCGGCGACCTCGGCCCGGACCCGCAGTTGCTGCCCCGGCAGCAGCCCCACCCACCCGTCGGCCGGGACGAACAGCAGCACCGGGTCGCCGCCGAGCCCGGTGCTGCGCCCGCCCTGGTCGAGCCGGGTCAGGTCGGCGTCGGCGATGGCGCGCCCCGGACCGGCGGTGGGCAGCGGCCGCGGGTCCGACCGCAGCACCAGCTCGGCGACCACCGTGCCACCGGCCGCGGCCACCGGGTGCACCGCGGACTCCCGCTGCAGCTGGCCCCGCACCGCCCCGAGCGCGCAGGTCACCGCGAGCGCGGTCAGCACCAGGGCCACGGCCGCCGGCCGCCGCCACTCCGGATGACGCCCGGCCCGGGGCCACCTCGGGCGCGCGGAGCCGAGCACCCGTGCGGCTGCGGCGCCCGCCCCCAGCGCCACCCCCGCGAGCACCACCGGCGACACCCGGGCGGCCGCGAGCGTGACGGCCCAGACGGTGGCCGCCGCCGGCACCAGCCGGGCGTCCAGCCACGACCACCGCCCGTCCGGCGCTGCCCGCCGCACCTGCGCCCCCTGCACCCTGGTCGCCCGCCGCCGAGCCGCCGGCTCCCGAGCCACCTGCCCCCGAGCTGCCTCTCCCCGAGCCACCGGTCCCCGAGAGCCCTGCCCCCCAGAGCCCTGCCCCCGAGCGCCCTGCCCCCGAGCGCCCTGCCCGCTGGTCCCTCGCACCCGGGTCCCCCGCGCCCGAGTCCCCGGCGCTGGAGTGCGCCACACGGCGAACGGCCTGCCGGGGCGCCCGGGCGGTGCGGCGTCTCCGGCCGGCGGGCCGCTCACACCCGGACCAGGGGGGCCAGCTCCTCGAACGCCACCGGGCCGATGCCCTCCACGTCGTCCAGCTGGTCGATCGAGGTGAACGGGCCCTCGCTGGTGCGGTGGTCGACGATCCGCTGGGCCAGCACCGGGCCGATGCCCGGCAGGGCGTCCAGGTCGGCCACCGTGGCCGTGTTCAGGTCGACCGGCCCGCTGGTGGCCGCGCCCGCCGCCGTCGGGGCCGCGGCCGCCCCGGGCACACCGACCGCGATCTGCTGGCCGTCGACGACCAGCGCGGCCGCGTTGACCGACGCGGGGTCGGCCTCGGGCAGCAGGCCGCCGGCGGCGGTGAGGGCGTCGGCCACCCGGGAGCCCGTCGGCAGGGAGACCAGCCCGGGCGTCCGCACCAGCCCGACCACGGAGACCACCACCACTGCGGGCGTCGACGGGCCGACGCCTGCCTCGGTCCCCGGCGGCTGACCCGGTGCCGGCGCCTGGCCCGATGCGGGCGCCTGACCCGGCGCGGCGTCTGCCGTCGCCGCGGGCACCGTGTCGACGCCGGCGGGCACCGGTTCGACGTCCGGGCGGCCCAGCCAGCTCCAGCCGGCCACCGCCAGTGCAGCGAGCAGCCCGACGACCCACATCGCCCACGCCCCGGGCCGGCCGGGGTCGACCCGGGCCGCCGCACCCGGCGCCCGGTGCCTGCCCAGGCCGTCGGGCAGCGCCGCCCGCAGCCGGTCCACCCGCAGTCGGTCCACCCGCACCGGGCGCCCGGGCGCGTGCCGCCCCGCGGGGACCGGCACGGTCCCCGCGTCCCACGAGGCCTCGTCATCGTCATCGTCCGGTTCGTCGTCCGGGTCCGGCGCCGGGGCGAGCTCACCGACCAGCGCGGGGTCGTCCTCGTCGTCGGGCAGCCACCCGCGGGGCCCGCCGCCCTCGTCGAGCAGCACCCGCAGCCGGGCGCGGATCACGTCGGCGTCGTCGGAGCGGCGTGGGGAGGTCAGCACCCGCCGGACGCTAGGGGCGACGGGCGGGCAGCGGAGCCACCTGTGAGGATCTGTGGACGACGACCCCGCATGTGGACAGGAGGAGCCAGCGCCGTGCCGTCTCGGTCCATCCTCCGGCGGTGCACCTCGACCCCCACCCGCCGCGCCGTCGCCGTCGCACTGCTGGTCGGCGTCCCGTTGGCGCTGGCCGTGCCACTGCTGCCGGTGGCCGGCGGCGACATCGTCGCCCAGCGCTTCTGGGCCGGCTGGGGCGCCTCCCACAGCGGCTCACCGGTCGACTTCAGCTGGTACGGCGGCACCCCGTCGGTGTCCTACAGCCTGGTGACGCCGTGGGTGATGGCGCTGGTCGGGGTGGCCGGGGCCGGGGTGGCCGGCACGGTGGTCGGCTCGGTGCTCACCGGGGTGCTGCTGGCGCGCTCGGGCACCCGGCGCCCGGCCGCCGGAGCGGCGGTGGCCGCGGTGATGTTCGCCGCCGACCAGCTGTCCGGGCGGATCACGTTCGGCATGGGCGCGGCGGCCGGGGTGGGGGCGCTGTGCCTGCTGACGCTGCCGGCGCGCACCCGGGCCCGGCGGGTGGCGCGGTGCACCGGCGTGGCCGCGGCCGCGGCGCTCGCCGGGGCGCTGAGCCCGGTGGCCAGCGCGCTCCTGCTGGTGCCCGCGGGCGCCTGGCTGCTCGCCGGTGGGCGCGCGGGCGTCCGCGCCCGGCTGCCGGAGAGCGTCTGCCTGGCCGGTGGCGCGTTGGCGCCGCTGCTGGCGATGACGCTGCTGGGCGCCGCGCAGGGGCTCAGCGGTGCCAGCAGCCACCAGGTGCTGGGGATGGCGCTGGCGCTGCTGGTCGTCCTGGCCGCCGCCCGCGACCACCCCGCGGTGCGCGTCGGGGTGCTGCTCACCCTGCTGGCCCTGGTCCTGGTCTGGGTGCTGCCCGACCCGGTGGGGTCCAACCTGACCCGCATCGTGCTGCTCTTCGCACCGCCGTTGGTGGTGGCGATCGGTCCGCGGCGTCCGGTGGAGCTGGCGCTGGCGGCGGCGCTGGTGGTGTGGGTGCTGCCGCCGCTGGTCCCCGCCGACCTCAACGACGACGGTCCCCCGGTGGCCACCGCCCGGGCCGACGGCCTGCTGGCTGCGCTGCGCGAGCGCACGCCGGTCGGCCGGGTCGAGGTCGTCCCGCTGAACAGCCACCTGGAGTCCCAGGCCGTCGCCGAGGAGTTCCCGATCGCGCGGGGATGGCTGCGCCAGGTCGACATGGTCCGCAACCCGCTGTTCTACGACGGCTCGCTGGACCCGGCCAGCTACCGGGCCTGGCTGCTGGAGCGGGGGGTGGGCTACGTCGCCCTGCCGCGGGCCCGGGTCGACTGGCCCGACCACCGGGAGGCCGCGATCGTCCGGGCCGGGCAGCCCTGGCTGCAGCAGGTGTGGCGCGACGCCGACTGGACGCTCTACGCCGTCCAGGGCGGCGACCTGGTGCAGGGCCCGGCGACGCTGGTGTCCTCCGACCGCGAGGGCCTGGTGCTGGACGTCGAGCACGCCGGGGTGGTCGACCTGTCGCTGTTCTGGAACCGGGCGCTGACCGTGCGCGGCCCGGACGGGTGCCTGCGCCCCGGCGACGGCGAGGGCCGGGTCCGGCTGGACGCCGCCGAGCCGGGCACCTACCGGGTCACCAGCGCCTGGCTGCCCTCCGGTCACTGCTGAGCGGGTCGCGCGCCGGTCAGCCGGCGGCAGGGTCGGGGGCCGCCGATCAGTCGTCGGACGGGGCGGCCGGTCGCTCGGCGCCGGAGCCGGCCGGTCCCGGGTGGGTGTCGCCGGCGCCGTCCGGCGGGCCCGGGCGGCGCGGCGCGTCCACCACGATGCCCACCGCACCGGGTCCGACGTGCGCGCCGATGGCCGCGCCCAGCTCGCTGACGTGCAGCTCGGTCAGGTGCGGCAGGCGCTCGCGCAGCTGCTCGGCGAGCCGCTCGGCGCGCTCCGGGGCGGCCAGGTGGTGCACCGCCACGGCGGACGAGTCCCCGGCCACCTCCACGGCGCGCTGCACCAGCCGTGCCAGGGCACGGGAGCTGGTGCGCACCTTCTCCAGCACGACGATCCGGCCGTCCTCCACGTGCAGCACCGGCTTCACCGCGAGCGCGGTGCCCAGCACGGCTGCGGCCGACCCGATCCGGCCGCCGCGGCGCAGGTGCTCCAGTGTGTCGACGACGAAGAACGTCCTGGTGCCGGCGGCCGTCTCCCGCGCCGCGGCCGCGACCCCGGCCGCGTCCGCACCGGCGGCGGCGGCCCGGGCAGCGGCCAGCACGGCGAAGCCACCGCCCATCCCGGCCGAGCGGGAGTCCACCACCGTGACGACGTGCTCCCCGACCTGCGCCGCGGCGAGCCGGGCGGCGTCCCACGTGCCCGACAGCTCACCGGACAGGTGCACCGAGACGATCGCGTCGGCGCCGGCGGCGAGCCGGCGCCGGTAGGCGGTGACGAAGTCGCCCGGGGTGGGCCGCGAGGTGGACACCTGCTGGCCGCGCACCGCCAGCGACTGGGCCACGTCGGCCGGGCTGACGTCCCGGCCCTCGGTGCCCGACCGTCCGGCCAGCACCACGTAGAGCGGGACGACCTCGATGCCGTGCCGCTCGACCAGCTCCGGGGGCAGGTAGGCCGTGGAGTCGGTGACCACGGCGACCCGCATCCGGTGAGGCTATCGGTCCCGCGGCGCGCGCTCTCGCGGCATCGCTGCCCGGGCCCGCCACGGGGCCCTCAGCTGCTCGCGTCGGCGTCCTGCGCGGGGGCCGTGCCGTCGTCGACGGTCGCCGGTGCCCCGCCGACGTCGACGCCGACGTCCCCGCCGGAGCGCCGGTCGGGCAGGACGCTGCCGGTCGCGGTGCCCGGTGGCAGCCCGGTGTTGTGCTGGGTCAGCCGCCACCGTCCGTCCCGCGACCGCAGTTCGCTCCAGCGGCAGTTGCCCAGCGGCCCGAGCACCCGGCGCTGCTGCGACCCCAGCTCGAGCAGCGCCTCGATCATGCGCAGGCTGGTGCCCCCGTGGGTGACCACCACGGCGACCGGTGCCGGCGGCAGGTCGGCCAGCGCGGCCAGGGCGCGGGCGGCGACCTCGGGCGGCTGCTCACCGCCGCGCCCGGGCACCGGCCGCCCGGCCATCCAGTCGGCGAACTGGTCGGGGAAGCGCTCGGCCACCTCGTCCCGGGTCAGGCCCTCCCACGAGCCGAGCCCGTTCTCCCGCAGCCGCTCGTCGCAGCGCAGCGGCAGGCCCAGGAGGTCCCCGAGTGCGGTGGCCGTCTGCACCGCGCGCACCAGGTCGCTGCTGACCAGCACGGAGTCGGCCGCCCCCACCCCGGCGGCGGCCAGGAGCGGCGCGGTCTCCCGGGCCTGCTGGTGCCCGGTGGCGTCCAGTGGCGGGTCCAGCTGCCCCTGGAACCGGCCGGCGGCGTTCCACGCCGTCCGGCCGTGCCGCCACAGGACCAGCCGCGGGACGGCGATGTCCGGCAGCGGCCGGCCGCTCACGGGCGGGGCTCGCCGCCCTCGGCGGTGACGGCCTCGCCGCTCGCGGGGTCGCCGCTCGCGGGGTCGCCGGCGTCGGTGACGGCCGGCGTGGCGTCGGGAGCGGCGGCACCGGTGGGCAGGGCCGAGTCGGTGAACGGGATCTGCGGGCAGTCCTTCCAGAGCCGCTCGAGGGAGTAGTACGCCCGCTCCTCGGCGTGCTGGACGTGCACCACGACGTCGACGAAGTCCAGCAGCACCCAGCGCGACTCGGCCACGCCCTCCCGGCGGACCGGCTTCACGCCGTGCGCCCGCAGGCGCTCCTCCACGCCGTCCACGATGGCCTGCACCTGGCGCTCGTTCGGCGCGGCGGCCAGGACGAAGGCGTCGGTGATGGCCAGCCGGTCGCTGACGTCGACGATGGACACGTTGGTGGCGAGCTTGTCCGCGGCAGCCTGGGCTGCCAGCAGCGCGGTCTCCCGGGCCTCGGTCGAGGCGGTCATCGGGGCATCTCCTGCAGTTCGGGGGACGGCGGGTCCCCTGGCCGGTCGAGCTGGTCGGGTGCGGCACCGTCCACCGCGGGGTCGGGCGTCTCCGCGCCGGCCGGGCCGCGCGCGGGCAGCCCGGCGCCGGCCGGGGCCAGGTGCGGGGCGGTGCGCGCGGGGGTCTGCCCCGTGCCCGCCCGCTGCTGGGGCCGGCCGGTGCGGTACAGCCCGCGCTTCTCGATGTACTGGACGACGCCGTCGGGCACGAGGTACCAGACCGGCATCCCGCGGCCCACCCGCTCCCGGCAGTCCGTGGAGCTGATCGCGAGCGCCGGGATCTCCACCAGGCTCACCGCGCCCGCGGGCAGGTCGGTGTCCTCCAGCTGGTAGCCCGGGCGGGTGACGCCGACGAAGCGGGCGAGGTCGAACAGCCGGTCGGAGTCGCGCCAGCCGACGATCTGGGCCAGCGCGTCGGCGCCGGTGATGAAGAACAGCTCGGCGTCCGGGCGCTGGCGGTGCAGGTCGGTGAGGGTGTCCACGGTGTACGTCGGGCTGTCCCGGTCGACGTCCACCCGGCTGACGGAGAAGCGCGGGTTGGAGGCCGTGGCGATGACGGTCATGAGGTAGCGGTCCTCGGCCGGGCTGACCTCGCGGTCGCTCTTCTGCCACGGCAGACCGGTGGGCACGAAGACGACCTCGTCCAGCCCGAACAGGCCGGCGACCTCGCTGGCGGCGACGAGGTGGCCGTGGTGGACCGGGTCGAAGGTCCCGCCCATCACGCCGAGTCGAGTGCCAGCCACCGCCCGAGCCTAGCCCGGGGCCGCCACCGCGGGCCCGCGAGCACCCGGCCGGCGGCCCGGACCGGGCCGGCGGCCACCGGGTGGTGCGAGGCGACGCCACCCGCACCCGGTCACCGGCCCCCCCGTGCGGTCGGTCGGACCCACGGTCGTGGGCCCGCGTCGCCGGCCCACCACCGCGTGGTGCGGGAGGGCGTCGCGCTCTCCGTCGTGCCCAACGCGTCCGGGGGCCCGGGGTTACGGGTCGGCACAGGTGCTGCTCGGGTTCGCGTGCCAGCACGGAGCGCCCGGGGTGGGTCAGAGGGTGGTGACGAAGTCCGCCAGCTGGGCCGCCGTCCGGCACTCGACCATCGGGATCACCTCGCCGTAGCGGTCGGCGGCCGAGTCGCCGCTGCCCCACATCCGCCGCGGCTCGGGGTTCAGCCAGTAGGCCGAGCGGGACCGCCGCACCAGGTCCGCGAGGGCGGGCAACCCCGGCTGCCGGTAGTTGGTGCGCCCGTCGCCGAGCACCAGCAGCGACGTCTTGGGGCCCACGGCCGCCGGCCACCGCTCGGCGAAGACCTCCAGCGCGTTGCCGTAGTCGCTGTGCCCGTCGAAGGAGACGACGTCGGCCTCCCGGCCGATCCGGGCGATCGCGTCGACCACGTCCACGCCGGGTGAGAAGAAGCGGGTGACCTCGTCGGTGGAGTCCACGAAGGCGAAGGCGCGCACACCGGTGAAGTGCTCGCGCAGCGCCTGGGTGAGCATGAGCGTGAAGTGGCTGAACCCGGCCACCGAGCCGCTGATGTCGCAGAGCACGACCAGCTCGGGCTTGTGCACCGCCCGCGGCCGGTGGTGGGTCACCACGGGCACACCGCCGGTGGCCAGCGAGGCCCGGACGGTCGTGCGGAAGTCCAGCCGGCCCTCCCGGCCCAGCCGGCGCTTGGCGGCCAGCCGGGAGGCGAGCCGGCGCGCCAGCGGGGCGACCGAGCGGCGCAGCTCGGCCAGGTCGGCGGTCTGCGCGCGCAGGAAGTCGACCTGGTCGGCCAGCGGCTTCACCGCGGTCTTCGCCACCTTGTCCCGGCCCCGCTCGGCGGCGGTGCGCCGGCGCACCTCGGCCTCCACGGCCGCCCGGAACGCCGCCAGCCGCTCCTTGATCGCCTGCCGCGCCACCTGCTCGGCCAGCCCGCCGCGCTCGGCGTCCCCGAGCAGGCCGGCCAGCAGCTGGGCCACCAGGGTGTCCGGGGACAGGGCGCGCAGCACGCGGTAGGCGAAGAACGACTGGCCGGTCGGCGACGGCTGGCCCTGCCCGAGCTGGTCCACGGCCAGCCGGGCGAACCGGCGCAGTGCCTCCTCGTCGCCGTCCAGCAGCAGGTCGAGCAGCTCGTCGCGCAGCTGCCGGGCCAGCTCCGCGGGGTCCGGGGCCTCGCCCGGTGCGCCGTCGGCCTCGCCGTCGCCGTCGACTCCCGCGTCCGGCTCGGCCGCCACCGCCGGGCGGTCGGTCAGCGGCCACCAGAGGTCGAACAGCACGTCGTAGGCGGGGCGCTGCGCGGCGCGGGTGAGCAGCACCGCGGCCAGGGCGTGCCGCAGCTGCTCCCGCTCCAGCAGGTCCACGACGGTGAGCACCTCGGCGGCGTCGACGGCTGCGCTGATCCCGACCGGGATGCCGGTCGCGCGCACCGCCCGCACGAAACCGTCCAGGTGCGCGGGCAGCCCGCCGGTGGTGGTGGTCATCGCCGCGCCCCGTCCTCAGTTGAGCCGGAGCTCGGCGGCGGCCCGGGTCTGGTCGCTGGTGTGCTTGAGCACCACACCGAGCGTGGCCCGCACCGCCGAGGAGTCCAGCGTGTCGAAGCCCAGCGCCAGCAGGGTCTCGGCCCAGTCCAGGGTCTCCGAGATCGACGGCGACTTCTTCAGCTCCAGCGCCCGCAGCGCCCGGATGGTCCTGACCAGCTGGTCGGCCAGCGCCGGGGCCAACTCGGGCACCCGGGACAGCACGATCTCCCGCTCCCGCTCGGCGCTGGGGTAGTCCAGGGCCAGGTAGAGGCAGCGGCGCTTGAGCGCCTCGGACAGCTCGCGGGTCGCGTTGGAGGTGAGCAGCACCAGCGGGCGGCGGGTCGCGGCGATGGTGCCGAGCTCCGGGATGGTGACCTGGAAGTCGCTGAGCACCTCCAGCAGCAGACCCTCGACCTCGACGTCGGCCTTGTCGGTCTCGTCGATCAGCAGCACCGTGGGCTCCGAGCGCCGGATCGCGGTGAGCAGCGGCCGCGACATCAGGAACTCCTCGCTGAAGATGTCGTCGTGCACGCTGTCCCAGTCGGCGCCGTCCCCGGGGGTGCCGCTGCCGGACTGCGCGGCCTGGATGCGCAGCAGCTGCTTCTTGTAGTTCCACTCGTACAGCGCCCGCGCCTCGTCCAGGCCCTCGTAGCACTGCAGCCGGATCAGCTCCGAGCCGGTGGCCGTGGCCAGCGCCTTCGCCAGCTCGGTCTTGCCGACACCCGCCGGGCCCTCCACCAGCAGCGGCTTGCCGAGCCGGTCGGCCAGGAAGACCGTGGTGGCGATCTGCTCGTCGGGCAGGTAGCCCGCCGCCGACAGCCGCGCGGTGACGTCCGCGACCGAGGCGAACTGGGCGGGCTGGGTGATCGGGCGCGGCACGGTGGCTCCAGTCGGTGGGTGGGGGGCGCGGGTCAGGTGGTGGACGCCCCAGCAGACCACGTCACGACCGCACGTGCCCAGCCCCGGTCACCACGTAGGTGGTGGAGGTGAGCTCCGGCAGCCCGAGCGGGCCCCGGGCGTGCAGCTTCTGGGTGGAGATGCCGATCTCGGCGCCGAAGCCGAACTCGCCGCCGTCGGTGAACCGGGTCGAGGCGTTGACCAGCACGGCGGCCGCGTCGACCCCGGCGGTGAAGTCGGCGATCGCTCGCGCCGAGTCGGCCACCACGGCCTCGCTGTGCCCGCTGCCCCAGGTGCGGATGTGCTCCAGCGCCTGGTCCAGGTCGTCGACCACCCGCACCGCCATGTCCATCGCCAGGTACTCGGTGGCCCAGTCCTCGTCGGTGGCCGGCAGCACACCGGGGACGGCGGCCCGGGCGGCGGCGTCGCCGTGCAGGGTGACGCCGGCGTCGGTGAGCGCGGTGAGCAGCCGCGGCAGGAACGCGACGTCGCGGTGCACCAGCAGCGTCTCGGCCGAGTTGCACACGCTGACCCGGTGCGTCTTGGAGTTGAGCACCACCGCCTCGGCCATCGCGGCGTCGGCGGAGGCGTCGACGTACACGTGGCAGTTGCCCACGCCGGTCTCGATCACCGGCACCCGCGCCTCGGTCACCACCCGCTGGATCAGCGAGGCACCGCCCCGGGGGATGACCACGTCGACCAGGCCGCGGGCCCGCAGCAGCTCGGCGACCGAGGCCCGGTCGGCCGACAGCAGCGCGATGGACCCGGCCGGCAGCCCGGCCTTCTCCCCCGCCTCGCCCAGCACCGCCACCAGCGCGGTGTTCGTGCCGTGCGCGGACGCCGAGCCGCGCAGCAGCGCCGCGTTGCCGCTCTTGACGCACAGCCCGGCGGCGTCGACGGTCACGTTCGGCCGGGCCTCGTAGACCATGCCGACGACGCCGAGGGGCACCCGCACCTGGCGCAGCGTCAGACCGTTGGGCAGCGTCGACCCGCGGACGACGTCACCCACCGGGTCCGGCAGCGCCACCAGGGCGCGCAGCGCGTCGGCCACGCCGGCCAGCCGGGCCTCGTCCAGGCGCAACCGGTCCACCATGGCGGCCGGGGTGCCGGCGGCGGTGGCGGCCGCGACGTCGGCGGCGTTGGCGGCGAGCACCTCGGCGGCCCGCTCCCCCAGCGCGTCGGCCATGGCGAGCAGGGCGGCGTCCTTGGCCGCGGTGGGCAGGGTGCGCAGCACCCGGGCGGCCTCGCGGGCACGCAGCGCGGGCGCGCCGATCAGCGGGAAGTCAGCGGTGTCGACCACCAGCCGAGGATAGGCGTACCGCGCCCGGTTCAGCTGTCGCGCAGGGCGCGGAGGGCCCGCTTGCGGGCCTCCCCGGTGAGCCGGTCGATGAAGACCGAGCCCGCGAGGTGGTCGACCTCGTGCTGCAGGCAGCGGGCCAGCAGCCCGGACCCGCGCAGGGTCAGCGGCTCACCGTGCACGTCGAAGCCCTCGGCCACGCAGTGCATCGCCCGCACCGTCGGGGCGTACAGCCCGGGGATGGACAGGCAGCCCTCGTCGCCGTCCTGCACCTCCTCCGACCGCTCGGTGATCGCCGGGTTGACCAGGTGCCCGATCACGCCGTCCACGTTGTAGGAGAAGACGCGGGCGCTGACCCCGATCTGCGGTGCGGCCACGCCGGCGCGCCCGGGCAGCGTGACGGTCTCCTCGAGGTCGCGCACCAGGGCGGCGAGCTCCCGGTCGAAGGACCGGACGTCCTCGGCGGGGGTGCGCAGGACGGGGTCGCCGAGCAGGCGGATGGGACGGACGGCCACGGGCCCAGTGTCTCAGGAGGCGGGGCGCCGGCCGACGAGGACCATCTCGTCGCGGTGCACGACCTCGCGGCGGTGCTCCGGGTCCAGGTCGGCGGTCTTGCGGCCCAGCAGTGCCGGCAGCTCGCGGGCGTCGTAGGCCACCAGCCCGCGCGCCACCACGACGCCGTCCGGTCCGACGAGGTCCACCGGGTCGTCGGCCAGGAACTCCCCGCTGACCCCGGTGACGCCGGCGGCCAGCAGCGAGGCCCCCCGCTCCCGCACCGCGGCGACCGCACCGGCGTCCAGCCGGACCTCACCGCGCGGGCGGCTGGCGTAGCGCAGCCAGAACTGCCGGGCCGAGGGACGGCGTCCGCGCACCGCGAACAGCGTGCCCACCGGCTCGCCGGCCAGCGCCGCCCCGGCCTGCTCGGCCGAGGTGACCACCACGGGCACCCCGGCGTGCGCGGCGATCATCGCGGCCTCCACCTTGGTGGCCATCCCGCCGGTGCCGACGCCGTTGCGGGACGCCGAGCCCAGCACGACGTGGGCCAGGTCGTCGGCGCCGTGCACGGTGTCGATCCGCTGCGCCGGGCCGACCCGCGGGTCGCCGTCGTAGACGCCGTCCACGTCGGACAGCAGCACCAGCGCGTCGGCGACGGCGACGTGCGCGACCAGCGCGGCGAGCCGGTCGTTGTCGCCGAACCGGATCTCCTCGGTGGCCACGGTGTCGTTCTCGTTCACGATCGGCAGCACGCCCAGGGCCAGCAGCCGCTCCACGGTCTGCCGGGCGTTGCGGTAGTGGCTGCGCCGGGTGAGGTCGTCGGCGGTGAGCAGCACCTGGCCGACGGTCACCCCGTGCCCGGCGAAGGCGTCGGCGTAGGTCTGCACCAGCCGCAGCTGGCCGACGCTGGCCGCGGCCTGCGCCGTCGCCAGGTCCCGCGGCTTGCCGGACAGCGCCAGTGGCGCCAGCCCGGCGGCGATCGCGCCGGAGGACACCAGCACGACCTCGCGGCCGCCGGCCCGCAGCGCACCCAGGACGTCGACCAGGGCCTGCAGCCGCTCGACGTCGAGCCCGTCGGCCAGGGTGGTGAGCGAGGAGGAGCCCACCTTCACCACGACGCGGCGCGCGCCGGCGATCTCCGGGCGCACCCCGCTCACCCCGCGGCGCCCAGCACCACACCCCCGCCAAGATGGCCATCTTGGCGGGGGGTTCGTGTCGATCGTGGCGCGGACCGGCGGCCGGCGGTCACGAGCGGTCGCCCTCGAGCGCGGCCCGCTGCTCGTCGTCCAGCTCGTCGGGGTCCAGGGCCTCCACCGGCCAGTCCTCGGCCACGCCGACCTCGTAGGGCACGCGGCGGGCCTTCTTGGCGGCCAGCCGCTCGTCGGCCCGCATGCGCGAGGGGCTGTCGAGCCGGGAGTCGCTGCCGCGGCCACCGAGCGACATGCTCTCCTCCGCGGTGAGCGTCCCGGCCGGCAGGCTGGGCTCCCAGTCGAAGGTGACGTCGCCGACCGTGATCGCGTCACCGGGCACCGCTCCGGCCTTGGCCAGGGCGTCCTCCACGCCGAGCCGGTTGAGCCGGTCGGCGAGGTAGCCGACGGCCTCGTCGTTGGTGAAGTCGGTCTGCCGCACCCAGCGGTCGGGCTTGACGCCACGGACCACCCAGCCGCCGGTGCGCGGGTCGGCCTCGACGGTGAAGCCGCCGTCGTCGACCGCCCGGGGGGTGAGCGTGATCCGCACCGGCTCCATCTCGGGCAGCTCGGCGCGGTGCCGCTCGACCGCGCTCGCCAGGGCGAAGCCGAGGGCGTCCAGGCCCTCGCGGGTGGCGACGCTGATCGGGAACACCAGCAGGCCGCGGTCCTCCAGCGTCGTGCGCACCAGGTCGACGAGCTCGCGGGCGTCCGGCACGTCGATCTTGTTCAGCACGGCGATCCGCAGCCGGCCGACGAGGTCCAGCTCGTCGCCGCCGTACTCGCGCAGCTCGTGCTCCAGCGCGGCGATGTCGCTCTCCGGGTCGCGCCCGGGCTCGATCGTCGCCATGTCGACCACGTGCACCAGCACGGCGCAGCGCTCGACGTGGCGGAGGAACTGCAGTCCCAGGCCCTTGCCGGTCGAGGCACCGGGGATGAGCCCCGGGACGTCGGCCATGGTGTAGGTGACGTCGCCGGAGCGGACCACGCCCAGCTGCGGGACGAGCGTGGTGAACGGGTAGTCGGCGATCTTCGGCCGGGCCGCGGACATGGCCGCCACCAGCGAGGACTTCCCGGCGGACGGGTAGCCCACCAGGCCGACGTCGGCGATGCTCTTGAGCTCCAGGACGGCGTCGACGGCCTCGCCGGGCTCGCCGAGCAGCGCGAAGCCGGGCGCCTTGCGCCGGGAGTTGGCCAGCGCGGCGTTGCCGAGCCCGCCGCGGCCACCGTGGGCGAGCACCACCCGGGTGCCGGCGCCCATCATGTCGGCGACGACCTCCCCGCCGACGGAGACCACGGTGCCGGGCGGGACCCGCAGCACGCGGTCCTCGCCCCGGCCGCCGTTCTTGAAGTCGCCGGCGGCCTGCTTGCCGTTGCCGGCCTTCTGGTGCGGCGAGTGGTGGAAGTCCAGCAGGGTGTGCACGTTGGGGTCGACCTCGAGGACGACGTCACCGCCGTCACCGCCGTTGCCCCCGTCGGGCCCGCCGAGCGGTTTGAACTTCTCGCGGTGGACCGAGCTGACACCGTGGGACCCGTTGCCCGCGGACACGTGGACCGTGACGCGGTCGACGAAAGCGGCCATGATCGCCGCCCTTCCTGTACTACGACTGCTGCGAATGGAAACGCCGGTGGCGGCGCCGGGTCGACGCCGCCACCGGCGACAGTGCTGATGCTGCTGGAGCGGCCCGTCAACAGGGCGACCCGGGACCCGTCCGCACGAGGACGGGTCCCCGTCAGACGGAGACCGGGACCTGCGCGGCGACCGGGGTGATGGTGACCTCGCGGCGCCCGCGGCGGAACCCGAAGGTCACCGCGCCGGGGAGCAGCGCGAACAGCGTGTCGTCCTTGCCGCGGCCGACGCCGAGACCCGGGTGGAAGTGGGTGCCGCGCTGGCGGACGATGATCTCGCCTGCCTTGACGACCTGGCCACCGAAGCGCTTGACGCCGAGGCGCTGGGCGTTCGAGTCGCGACCGTTGCGGGAGGACGATGCGCCCTTCTTGTGTGCCATGTCGTCAGCCCTTCGTGGAGATGTCGGTGACCCGGACGTCGGTCAGCGGCTGACGGTGCCCCTGCCGCTTGTGGTACCCGGTCTTGTTCTTGAACTTGTGGATCTTGATCTTCGGGCCCTTGCCGTGGCCGACGATCTCACCGGTCACGGTGACGGCGGCCAGGGCCGCGGCGTCGGTGGTGACGGTGTCCCCGTCGACCAGGAGCACGACGGGCAGGGCGACGGTGTCACCGGGCTCGCCTGCTCCGCGGTTGATGGTGAACGTGTCACCGACGACCACCTTGTGCTGCTTGCCACCGGACTTGACGACTGCGTACACCACTGACTCCTCGATCGGTTCTCGTGTCCTGCGCGCACGACCAGGTGCTCGGACCCGGGTGCTGGACGGCTGCGTCGCATCGTCGAGGGACACCCAGTGGTGCCCGGCCCGTGGCGATGCAGCCTGTCGAGCGTACCCGAGGCCCTGCGGCCCGGTCGAACCGCGGTGCTGTGGGGTCGAACTCCCGCCGGCCGGCCGTCGGGGCAGGCCGGGCGGGCCCCTGCCTGCCCCGCCGCGCGCCGGCGCGTCGGGACGGGCAGGGGTGCCTGCTCAGGCCGGCGGCCCGGCGGGACGGGATGCGGCGCGGCGCCGACGGGGGCGGGCCTGAGGTGCCGCGACCTCCACCGCGGGCTCCACCGCGGGCTCCACCGGCCCGGCGGCCGCCGGGCGCTCCGACGCCTCGGCCGCGGGGTCGACGGCGGGCTCCCGGGGCTCGGGACCGGACGGCGTCGTCCCGTCCTGGACCTCGCCCTGGACATCGCCCTGGACATCGCGCTGGACCTCGCCCTGGACGTCGGCCAGCCGGATCTCGGTGACGTAGGCGTCGGTGGCGTGCACCGGTGCCGGCACCTCGGTGACCTCCGGCTCGCCGGAGCCCTCGACCACCTCGGCCACGACCAGCTCCACGACCTCGGGCTCCCCGACGGGCGTCCCGGTCCCCTCGACCGGCGCGACCGCGTCCGGCACGTCGCCCTGGGGCCCCGGCACGGTCACGGCGTCGTCGACTACGGACGTGCCGGTGGCCGATGCGTCCGCGGCGGGCGCGTCGTCGACTGCCGTGTCGGCGGCCTGCGTGTCGGCGGCCTGGGTGTCGGCGGCAGCGTCGTCGCCGGTGGAGTCGACCGCGGTGTCGACCAGCTCCACGTCGTCCCCGAGGGTGGCGACGACCGCGGCGTCCTCGGCCGCCCGGGCCTCGCCGGACTGGCCGCGGTTGCGCCGGCCACGGCTGCGCCGGCTCCCGCTGCGGGGGATCTCCTCCACGACCTCCGCCTCGGTGCCGGCGTTCTCGGCGACGGCGACGACGTCCCCGGCCCCGGCCCCGTCACGGCCACGTTCCTGCCCACGCTGGCGGCCGTTCTGCTCGCCACCGCGACCGGGGCCGGGCAGGGCCGGGCCCGACCCACTGCCACCCGAGCCACTGCCACCCGTGCCGTTGCCACCCGAGCCGTTGCCACCGGGACCGTTGCCGCTCGAGCGGCGACCGGGCTCCACCGGGTCGAGGTGCACGAGCACGCCGCGCCCGCGGCAGTGCTCGCAGGGCTCGGAGAAGACCTCGAGCAGGCCCTGGCCCACGCGCTTGCGGGTCATCTGCACCAGGCCCAGCGAGGTGACCTCGGCGACCTGGTGCTTGGTCCGGTCCCGGCCCAGGCACTCGGTCAGCCGCCGCAGCACCAGGTCGCGGTTGCTCTCCAGCACCATGTCGATGAAGTCGATGACGATGATCCCGCCGATGTCGCGCAGCCGCAGCTGGCGGACGATCTCCTCGGCGGCCTCGATGTTGTTGCGGGTGACGGTCTGCTCGAGGTTGCCGCCAGAGCCGACGAACTTGCCGGTGTTGACGTCGACGACCGTCATGGCCTCGGTGCGGTCGATCACCAGCGAGCCACCCGAGGGCAGGTAGACCTTGCGGTCCAGTGCCTTCATCAGCTGCTCGTCGACCCGCAGGTCACGGAACACGTCGCCGGTGCCGGTGTAGCGCTGCAGCCGGGGCGACAGCTCCGGGGACACGTGCCCGAGGTACTGCTCGACGGTGTCGTACGCGTCGGCGCCCTGCACGACCAGGCGCTTGAAGTCCTCGTTGAAGACGTCGCGGATGACCCGGATGGCCAGGTCCGGCTCGCCGTACAGCAGGGCCGGGGCCTGGCTGCTGGACTCGGCCTTCTTCTGGATGACGTCCCACTGCGCCTGCAGCCGGGCCACGTCGCGGGTGAGCTCCTCCTCCGAGGCGCCCTCCGCCGCGGTCCGGATGATCACGCCGGCGTCCTCGGGGACGATCTTCTTCAGGATGTCCTTGAGCCGCTGGCGCTCGTTGTCGGGCAGCTTGCGGCTGATCCCGGTCATCGAGCCGCCGGGCACGTACACCAGGAAGCGGCCCGGCAGGTTGATCTGCTGGGTCAGCCGCGCGCCCTTGTGCCCGATCGGGTCCTTGGTGACCTGGCAGAGGATCTTGTCCCCGGAGGAGAACGCCTGCTCGATCGACCGGGACTTGCCGGTCAGCCCGGCCGCCTCCCAGTTCACCTCACCGGCATAGACCACCGCGTTGCGGCCCTTGCCGATGTCGACGAACGCCGCCTCCATGCTGGGCAGCACGTTCTGCACCCGGCCCAGGTACACGTTGCCGGCGAACGAGGTGGCCTGCGCCTGGGTGACGTAGTGCTCGACCAGGACGTCGTCCTCGAGCACGGCGATCTGGGTGCGGTCGCCCTGCTGGCGGATGACCATCGCCCGGTCCACGGCCTCGCGCCGGGCGAGGAACTCGGACTCGGACAGGATCGGGGCGCGACGGCGGCCGGTGTCCCGCCCGTCCCGGCGGCGCTGGCGCTTGGCCTCCAGCCGCGTGGACCCGGCGATCCCCCGGACGACGTCGTCCTCGCTGGTGCGGCCACCGCGGCCGGCGCGCTCGGGGCGCTCCTCGGTCTCCTCGACGGCGTCCTCGGTGGCGGTGCCGCTGCTCTCACCCCGGCGGCGACGGCGACGGCGACGGCGCGTGCTGGAGGCGGTCTCCGGCTCGTCGGCGTCAGCGGCGTCCCCGGTCTCGGGTGCCTCGTCGTCGGGCTCGCCGGCGGCCTGCTCGCCGGTGCGCGCGTCGTCGTCGGTGTCGTCCTCGCCGGCGTCCTCACCGGTGCGGCCACGACCGCGTCCACGACGGCCGCGACGGCGCCGGCGGCTGGTGCCACCGGCGTTGTCCTCGTCGTCGCCGGCCTCGTCGGGGTCCTCGGTGGTCTCGGCGTCCTCCGACCGGTCCGAGGACGGCTCGTCGGCACCGTCGTCGACGACGGGGGTCTCGTCGGTCTCGTCCGCGACGGCGTCGGGGTCGATCGCGCGCCGGCGGGAGCGGCTGCGCCGGGGGGCCGGCCGGACCGGCTCCGGCGTCTCGTCCTGGACGTCGTCGACGTCCGGCTGGGCGGTCTCCCGCTCCTCCTCGCGGGCGGCGGCCGCACGGGCCGCTGCCGCCCCGCGGCCGCGGCGGGGTGCCCAGCGGGCGCCCTCCGGCGGGCCCTCGACCTCGGCGTCGGGCCGGCCGGCGGGCTCCACCACGGGCTCGGCCGGCTCGGCCGGGGTCTCGGCGGCGGTGCGGCGGCTGCGCCGGCGCGGGGCGACCGGCGCCTCCGCGGGCACCTCGGCCGGCGCCACGAAGGTGATGAAGGCGGGCAGCGTGGGTGCCGCGGAGGGAGCCGGCTCGACCGAGTCGGGGTCGGCGGCGAGCGCGGGACGGGTCGCGCGCCGGCGGGGGCGCGCGGTCACCGTGGTGGGCTCGGGCGAGCTGAACTGGGCACCGAAGCGGGGCGCGGCCGGCTCGCTGACAGCAGAGCGGACCGGGATCGCCGCCGCGGCGAGGGTCTCCTCGTCCGCGGTCAGCACCGTCGGGCCGGGGGCGGCCTCCCCTGCCGGCTCGGGCTCCGGCTCGGTCGGCGCCTCGGGCTCGCCGGGCGCGTCCTCGGCGGACGGCAGTCCGGTGTCGGCGGGGTCCTCACCCTCCAGGGGCGCGACGACCGCGTCCTGGGCCGGGCCGTCGGACGCCGGGTCCTCATCGGCGGTGGGGGTGCTGTCGTTGTCCTGGTCGGCCACTGAGGGCTCGCCTCCTCATGGCTCCCGGGCGCCGATCACGAGGACTGGCGGCCGCGCAGGAGCACGGTAGGGCGGGACGGGCGCACCGCACGGGTGCGGTGGGTCTGCCCGGCCCGCGAAGTCTGGGTGCGGCTACCGGCCGGTCGTGGTGCACAGACCGGAGCCGTGGTGCCGTTCGCGGTGGTGCCGTGGTGCTGTCGTGCAGAGCGTGTGTGGAGCGGTGGTGCAGAGCTGTGCGATGCGGGGCATCGGCGCGTCACGACTGGCAGTCGTGGTGCTCGACGTCGCGGGCCACCCGGCTCCGCCCGTGTCAGGCCGGGGTGCGCTCCCCCTGGCAGTGGGCGCGTACCTCTCGGTCCGGGTCGAGCGGATCGGCCACGTTCCCGGAACCGTCGAGCCGGCCTTGCGCCTCACGCACGGCCCGGGGGGGCAACGGCGGGTGCAGGTCGGCGACGGCCGCCAGGGCGGCCAACACGTCGTCGGGTCGTACGGTCGGCGTGAGCTGACGTACCACCAGCTGCAGTATGGCACAACCTGCTCCCCCGGCGACCTCGGCGCTGACCACGGCGGCCCGGGCGTCGACGTCGCGGGTGCCGTCCTTGGTGCGCTTGGTGACCATCACGGCGTCGGCGGCGAGGAACGCCTCGACCGCCGCGCGGACGTCGTCCACCGGGGTGTCCACGAGCTCGACCCGCCAGCGGGAGGAGTCGATCCGCTCGGCCAGCGAACCGGTCCCCGCCTGCGCCTCCACGCAGTCGAGCACGTCGATGCCGGGGGGCAGGGACTCGTCGAGGGCGACGCGCACCGCGTCCGGGTCGCAGCGCCGGGACACGCCGATCTCCAGGTACTCCGCCTCGCTGGCGGTGCCGGTGGGGGCGGCCCCGATGTAGGAGATCTTGGGGTGCGGGCTGAAGCCGGCGGAGAACGCCATCGGCACCTGGGCCCGGCGCAGCGCCCGTTCCAGGGCGCGCGCCAGGTCCCGGTGCGAGGCGAACCGCAGCCGGCCGCGCTTGGCGTAGCGGATGCGCAGCTTCTGCACGGTCGGCGGCGGCGGCGGGCCCTCCGGCTGCCGGGCCACCCCTAGCTCCGGACCGGTGTCAGCGGGATGAGGCTGCGTCCGGTGGGCCCGATCTGGATCTCGGTGCCCATGGTCGGGCAGACGCCGCAGTCGTAGCAGGGGGTCCACCGGCAGTCGGCGACCTCCTCCTCCGAGAGGGCCTCCTGCCAGTCGTCCCAGAGCCACTCCTTGTCCAGGCCGGACTCCAGGTGGTCCCAGGGCAGCACCTCGTGCTGGCCGCGCTCCCGGGTGGTGTACCAGTCGAGGTCGAGGCCGAAGGGGCGCAGCTCCTCGGCCGCGGCCGCAGTCCAGCGCTCGTAGGAGAAGTGCTCGCTCCAGCCGTCGAAGCGACCCCCCTCACGCCACACCCGCTCGATGACCCGGCCGACGCGGCGGTCGCCGCGAGACAGCAGGCCCTCGATCATGCCGGGCTTGCCGTCGTGGTACCGCAGCCCGATGGAGCGCCCGATCCGCCGGTCGGCGTTGATCGCCGCGCGCAGCAGCCGCAGCCGGTGGTCGATGGTCTCCGCGCTGGCCTGGCTCGCCCACTGGAACGGCGTGTGCGGCTTGGGCACGAAGCCCCCGATGGAGACGGTGCAGCGCACGTCCTTGGTGCCGCTGGCCTCCCGGCCGGCGCGGATCACCTCGACCGCGAGCTCGGCGATCTCCAGCACGTCCTCGTCTGTCTCGGTGGGCAGACCGCACATGAAGTAGAGCTTCACCTGGCGCCAGCCGTTGGCGTAGGCGGTGGTGACCGTGCGGACGAGGTCCTCCTTGGACACCGTCTTGTTGATCACCCGCCGGATGCGCTCGCTGCCGCCCTCCGGGGCGAAGGTCAGCCCGGACCGGCGGCCGTTGCGGGAGAACTCGTTCGCCAGCGTCACGTTGAAGGCGTCCACCCGGGTGCTCGGCAGGCTCAGGCCGGTGTTGGTGCCCTCGTAGCGGTCGGCGAGCTCGGTGGCCAGCTGGCCGATCTCGGAGTGGTCGGCGCTGCTCAGCGACAGCAGCCCGACCTCCTCGTACCCGGTCGCCTTGAGGCCGGCGTCGACCATCGAGCCGATGCCGGTGATGGTGCGCTCGCGCACCGGGCGGGTGATCATCCCGGCCTGGCAGAAGCGGCAGCCGCGGGTGCAGCCGCGGAAGATCTCCACGCTCATCCGCTCGTGCACGCTCTCGGCCAGCGGCACCAGCGGCTGCTTGGGGTAGGGCCACTCGTCGAGGTCCATCACGGTGCGCTTGGCGACCGTCGCCGGCGCGTCCCCGGACGGCGTGACCGAGGCGATCGTGCCGTCCTCGGCGTAGGCGACCGCGTAGAACCGGGGCACGTAGACGCCCTCGACCCGGGCCAGCCGGGCGAGCAGCTCGACCCGGCCACCGGGCCGGCCCTGGCGCTTCCAGGCGGCGACGACGTCGGTGATGTCCCCGACGACCTGCTCGCCGTCGCCGAGCACGGCGCAGTCGACGAAGTCGGCGATCGGCTCGGGGTTGAAGGCCGCGTGCCCACCGGCGACGACGACCGGGTGCGTCTCGTCCCGGTCCACCGCGTGCAGCGGGATGCCGGCGAGGTCGAGCGCCTCGAGCATGTTGGTGTAGCCGAGCTCGGTGGCGAAGCTGATCCCGAGCACGTCGAACGCCCGCACCGGCCGGTGCCCGTCGACGGTGAACTGGCCGACGCCGGCCTCGCGCATGAGGGCGGCGAGGTCGGGCCACACGGCGTAGGTGCGCTCGGCGAGGGCGTCGGGCCGCTCGTTGAGGACCTCGTACAGGATCATCAGGCCCTGGTTGGGCAGGCCCACCTCGTAGGCGTCGGGGTACATGAGCGCCCAGTGCACCTCGGCGTCGTCCCAGTCCGTGAGCTGGGCGTTCAGCTCACCGCCGACGTACTGGATCGGCTTCTGGACCTGGGCGAGCAGCGGTTCGAGGCGGGGGTACAGGGACTCGACCGTCATGTCGCCCAGGGTAGCCGCCCCCCTCGCAGGCCCCCGCCCCCTCGCAGGTCCCACCGTGGGCCTGCGAGGGGGTCCTGCCCTAGAGGTTCGGGAAGAAGAGCGCGATCTCGCGGGCGGCGGACTCCGGGGAGTCCGAGCCGTGCACGATGTTCTCGCCGACCTCGAGGGCGAGGTCGCCGCGGATGGTGCCCGGGGCGGCCTTGACCGGGTCGGTGGCGCCGGCCAGGGCACGGAAGGCCTCGATGGCCCGCGGGCCCTCGACGACCAGGGCGAGCAGCGGGCCGCCGGTGATGAACTCGACCAGGCCGGCGAAGAACGGCTTGCCCTGGTGCTCGGCGTAGTGGGTCTCGGCGACCTCGGCGGTCAGGGTGCGCAGCTCGGCGGCGACCAGGCGCAGGCCCTTGGCCTCCAGGCGGGAGACGACCTCACCGACCAGGCCGCGGGCGACGCCGTCGGGCTTGACGAGGACGAGGGAGCGTTCAGCAGTGGCGGACACGGTCGGTCAGCCTACGCACGCCCGGACGTGTCAACCGGGGTTGACAGACGTCGTCGTGTCAACCATGGTTGACGCATGGCGACACCGACGCACGACGTCACGGCGGCCGCGGCCGCCGACGACCCGGCGGTCGGCCTCCGGGCGGTCCGCGCGCTGCGGGAGCTGGCCGAGCGGCTGGAGGTGCTCCAGGTGGCCAGCGCCCGGCGGCGCGGCTGGTCCTGGCAGCAGATCGCCGACGCCCTCGGGGTCACCCGGCAGGCCGCGCACAAGAAGCACGCCCACGGCAGGAAGGACGACTGAGGTGTTCGAGCGCTTCACCGACGAGGCCAAGCAGGCCGTCGTCTCCGCCCAGCAGCAGGCCCGCGACCTCCGGGCGGACCGGATCGAGCCGGTGCACCTGCTGCTCGCCCTGGCCGCCGTCCCCGGCCCGGGACGCGAGGCCATCGAGGCCGCGGGCCTGGACCACCACCGACTCCGGACGGCGGCCGAGCGCAGCGGCACCGCGCTGGACGCCGACGCGCTGGCCGCCCTGGGCATCGACCTGGACCAGGTGCGAGCCGCCACCGAGGCCACCTTCGGACCCGGCGCCCTGGACGGCGGGGCCGCCCCGCGCGGGCACCTGCGCTTCACCGCGGGCAGCAAGAAGGCGCTGGAGCTGTCGCTGCGGCTGGCGATGCGGCGACCCGGCCGGCGCGTGATCGACTCCGGCTGCCTGCTGCACGGCGTGCTGTCGCTGGCCGACCCGGTGGTGGTGCGGGTGCTGCACCAGCTGGACGGCGACCCCGACGTCCTGCGGGCCAGGATCGAGCCGGACGTGGCCTGAGCGGGCTCAGCCGGCCGGCGGGGTGGCGGGCGGGGTGGTCGGCGGCACAGTGCCGAACGTCGTCCCGATGAGCTGCTTGCGCACCTGCAGCAGGTAGTACCAGAGCGCCAGGAACAGCACGCCGACGAACCACATGGCCGACGCCAGCAGGCCGGTGAGCAGCAGCGGGACCTGGAGCGCGGTGCCGATGAGCAGCCCCTGCGGGCGGCGCATCACCCCGCTGGACAGGATGAGCACCGCGGCCAGCGCCAGCAGCAGGGTCAGCCGCACGCCACCGAGGCCCTGCTCGGTCTGCGCAATCGCCCGGGGCACGAAGAGCACGGCCAGGCCCTCCAGGAACAGCAGGGCCGCGGCCGCGCCGTTCAGCGCCCGGCCGGCGCGGACCGGGTCCGGTGCGGTCACCGGCGTCGCCCGGTCAGCAGCGTGCGGGCCTCCCCCGCGGTGATCACGCTGCCGGTGACCAGCACCCCGGAGCCACCGAGGGCGTCGTCCGGGCCGGCCTCGGCCAGCTCGATCGCCGACTCCAGCGCCTCGGCCAGCTGCGGGTGCACGCTGACCCGGTCCGCACCGAACACGTCGACGGCGAGCGCGCCCAGCTCGTCGGCCGGCATCGCCCGCGGCGAGCTGTTCTGGGTGACCACCAGGTCGGCGCAGAGTCCCTCCAGCGCGGTCAGCATGCCGGTGACGTCCTTGCCGGTGACGCAGCCGACGACCCCGACCACCCGGGTCAGGTCGAAGGACTCCCGCACCGCCTCGACGGTGGCGGCCATGCCGGCGGGGTTGTGCGCGGCGTCGACCAGGACGGTGGGCGAGGTGCGCACCCGCTCCAGCCGACCCGGGGAGCGGACCGCGGCGAACGCGTCGCGCACGACCTCCATCGCCACGGTGCCGGTGGCGGCACCGGCACCCAGGAAGGCCTCCACCGCGGCCAGCGCGGTGGCGGCGTTCTGCGCCTGGTGCGCCCCGAAAAGCGGAAGGTAGACCTCCTCGTACTCCCCGCCCAGGCCCTGCAGCCGCAGCTGCTGCCCGCCCACGGCCACCCGCCGCTCCAGGACGCCGAACTCGGTGCCCTCCCGCGCCACGGTGGCCTCGACCTCGACCACCCGGCGCAGCAGCGAGTCCATCGCCCCGGCCGGCTGGTGGGACAGCACCGCGACCGAGCCGGGCTTGATGATCCCGGCCTTCTCGGCGGCGATCGTGGCGACGTCCGGCCCCAGGTACTCGGCGTGGTCCAGGGCGACCGGGGTGATCACCGCAACCCGGGCGTCGGCCACGTTGGTGGCGTCCCACCTGCCGCCCATGCCCACCTCGACGACGGCGACGTCGACCGGCGCGTCGGCGAAGAACGCGAACGACAGCGCCACCATCACCTCGAAGAACGACATCGGCACGTCGTTGGCGGCGTCCACCAGGTCCACGTACGGGGCGACGTCGGTGTAGGCGGCGAGGAAGCGCTCCTCGCTGATCGGCTGGCCGTCCAGCACGATCCGCTCCCGCATCGACGTCAGGTGCGGGCTGGTGAACCGGCCGACCCGCAGGCCGAAGCCGCGCAGCAGCTCGTCGATCATCCGCGCCGTCGTCGTCTTGCCGTTGGTGCCGGTCACCTGGACGACGGGGGCCGCGCGCTCGGGCGAGCCCAGCAGGTCCAGCAGCGCGGCGATGCGGGTCAGCGACGGCTCGAGCCGGGTCTCCGGCCAGCGCCCGAGCAGCGCCGCCTCGACCTGCGCGGCGGTGCGCGGGGCGTGCGGGGCGGCGGCGGGGCGCCCGTCCGGAGGGGAGGTGCTCACCGCCCCAGGATGCCAGTGGGCTGCGGCCGGGCACTCCGGGGTTCGGTCGGGGAGTTCGGTCGGAGGCGGGGTTCCTAGGATGGCGGGCATGCCTCCCCACACCCTCACCCCGGACAGCACCCCCCCGGCCGCCGGTGTGGACGTACCCGAGAAGCCGACGCTGGACGGCATCGAGGAGAAGTGGACCGCGCGCTGGGCCGAGGTCGACCCGTACGCCTTCGACCGCGCCGCCGCGCTCACCGCCCCGCGCGAGCAGGTGTACTCGATCGACACCCCGCCGCCCACGGCCAGCGGCTCACTGCACGTGGGGCACGTGTTCAGCTACACGCACACCGACATCGTGGCCCGCTACCAGCGGATGCTCGGCAAGCACGTCTTCTACCCGATGGGCTGGGACGACAACGGCCTGCCGACCGAGCGCCGGGTGCAGAACTACTACGGCGTGCGCTGCGACCCCTCGCTGCCCTACGACGAGGGCTTCCAGCCGCCGGAGAAGCCCGGCAAGGACCAGCTGCCGATCTCCCGGCGCAACTTCGTGGAACTGTGCGAGCAGCTGACCGCGGTCGACGAGGCGGCGTTCGAGGAGCTGTGGCGCCGGGTCGGGCTGTCGGTGGACTGGTCGAACGTCTACCGCACGATCTCGGCGTCGTCCCGGGCGACCGCGCAGCGGATGTTCCTGCACAACCTGGCCCGCGGTGAGGCGTACGCGCAGGAGGCGCCCACCCTCTGGGACGTCACCTTCCGCACCGCCGTGGCCCAGGCCGAGCTGGAGGACCGGGAGCGCCCGGGCGCCTACCACCGCATCTCCTTCCACGGTCCTGCCGGCCCGGTGTTCATCGAGACCACCCGGCCCGAGCTGCTGCCGGCCTGCGTGGCCCTGGTCGCACACCCCGACGACGAGCGGTACCAGCCGCTGTTCGGCAGCACCGTGCGCACGCCGCTGTTCGACGTCGAGGTGCCCGTGGTGGCGCACCGGCTGGCCGAGCCGGACAAGGGCTCCGGCATCGCGATGATCTGCACCTTCGGCGACCTCAACGACGTGACGTGGTGGCGGGAGCTGCAGCTGCCCACCCGGGCGATCGTGGGCTGGGACGGCCGCGTGCTGGCCGACCCGCCGGCGGGTGTGCCGGCCGGGCCGTACGCGGAACTGGCCGGCAAGACCGCGTTCAGCGCTCAGCAGCGCATCGTGGAGATGCTGCGCGAGTCCGGTGACCTGGACGGCGACCCGCGGCCGATCACCCACCAGGTGAAGTTCTTCGAGAAGGGCGAGCGCCCGCTGGAGATCGTCACCACCCGGCAGTGGTACATCCGCAACGGCGGCCGGGACGCCGACACCCGGGCGGCGCTGGTGGCCCGCGGCCGGGAGATCCACTGGGTGCCCGAGCACATGCGGCACCGCTACGAGAACTGGGTGGAGGGCCTCAACGGCGACTGGCTGATCAGCCGGCAGCGCTTCTTCGGGGTGCCCTTCCCGGTCTGGTACCCGCTCGACGAGGCCGGCGAGCCGGTGTTCGACCAGCCGATTCTGGCGCCCGAGGAGTCACTGCCGGTCGACCCCTCCTCCGACGTGCCGGCGGGCTACACCGAGGAGCAGCGGGGCGTGCCGGGCGGCTTCGCGGCCGACCCGGACGTGATGGACACCTGGGCGACGTCGTCGCTGTCGCCGCAGGTGGCCTCGGGCTGGGACACCGACCCGGAGCTGTTCGCCCACGTGTTCCCGATGGACCTGCGCCCCCAGGCCCACGACATCATCCGCACCTGGCTGTTCTCCACCGTGGTGCGCTCGCACTACGAGTTCGGCGCCGTGCCGTGGTCGCACGCCGCGATCTCCGGCTTCGTCGTCGACCCGGACCGCAAGAAGATGAGCAAGTCCAAGGGCAACGCGACGACGCCGATCGACGTGCTGGAGAAGTACGGCACCGACGCGGTGCGCTGGCGGGCCGCCGGTGCCCGCCCGGGCGCGGACTCGCCCTTCGACGAGGCGCAGATGAAGGTCGGCCGGCGGCTGGCGATCAAGCTGCTGAACGTGGGCAAGTTCGTGCTGGGGCTGGGCGCCTCGGCGTCGTCGTCGGCGGACCTGGTGACCGAGCCGCTGGACCAGGCGCTGCTGGCCCGGCTGGGCGTGGTGGTGGCCGAGGCGACCGCCGCGCTGGACGCCTACAACTACACCCGGGCCCTGGAGGTGACCGAGGCCTTCTTCTGGCAGTTCTGCGACGACCACGTGGAGCTGGTCAAGACCCGGGCCTACGGGTCGGACGAGGCCGCGGCGTCCGCGCAGGCCGCGCTGGCCCTGGCGCTGTCGGTGCAGCTGCGGCTGTTCGCCCCGGTGCTGCCGTTCGTCACCGAGGAGGTGTGGAGCTGGTGGCAGACCGGCTCGGTGCACCGCGCCCCGTGGCCGGTGGCCGGTGAGCTGCCGTCCGGTGGCGACCCGGCGGTGCTGCTGGCCGCCGCCGAGACGCTGGCCGCGGTCCGCAAGGCGAAGTCCGAGGCCCAGGTGTCGATGCGGGCCGACGTCGCCACCGCCACCGTGCACGCCCCGGCCGACCGGGTGCCCCTGGTCGAGGCGGCCCGTGTCGACCTGGAGAACGCCGGCCGGATCGCGACGCTGTCCGTCGTCCCGGGTGACGGCCCGTTGACCGTGGACGTCGAGCTCGCCGAGACCCCGCCCGACGCCTGACCGCCCGGCCGCGGCCCGTGCCGGCGGACCGGCTGCCGCTCCCGCCCCGTGCCGGGGGCGTCGCGCCGGGACGCCGGTCGGTTCGGGAGTCGGGCCAGTGGCCCGTGGTCGGCCAGGAGTGCCCCGCGCCTGGCCGATGGCGGGCCACTGCCACGGGTGGTGGCCGACGAGTGGTGGCCGGGTGTGCGGCCGTCGGGTCAGCGCCTGCGCTGGTGCGTCACCTGATCCCCTCTGGGTCCGCAGCAGTGGCCCCTGGCCGGCCAGGAGCGCCCCGCGCCTGGCCGGCGTGGGGCCAGTGCCGGCGGGTGGAGGCCAGCGAGTGCGGCTACCGAGGGCAGTGCCTGCCTGGAGCGTCACCTGATCCCCGCTCGCTCCGCGGCAGTGGCCCCCTGTGAGCCAGGAACGCCCCGCGCCTGGCCGTCGGCGGGCCACCGCCGGTGGAAGGTCACTGGCGATGCGACTACCGGGCACTGGCTGGCGCCGGGCCTCGTCACGAGATCTCAGCTGGGTCATCGGCATTGGCCCGCGGCGGGCCAGTAGCGCCCGATCTCTGGCCGACGGCGGGCCAGTGCTGGTGAGGCGAGCGCCGCATGTCGACGGGTGAGCGCCAGGGGCGCCGGGCGCGCCGACCGCCCCGTGGCGGGATCCTGGCCTCAGCCCGCTCCGGAGTCGGCAGCAGTGACCCGTGGTCGGCCGGAAGTGACCCGCTCGTGGCTGTTGGCGGGCCACTGCCGGTGCTGGTCGCCGGCGAGCGAGAGGCTGCGCGGGGCAGCGGAGCGGGGCAACGCAAGTCGGCGGCGTAGGTCGGCGGCGTAGGGCGCTCGGGTCGGGCGCGATCGAGGTGACCCGGTCGTCGCGGGGGCATCTGCCCTCGGCCGGCCAGATGCGTCACCGGAGCGGCTGCGGGACGGTCCCTGCCTCCGGTTGTCCACAGGTTGCTGGGCCGTCCCCCACGAGGTGGGCCTGAGGGTCAGGGTGTGGGCGTGCATGACGTCTCAGCTCTCGTCCGCCCGCGCGGGGCAGTGCGCACTGCCGAGCTCACCGATGTGACCAGCCCGCGCAGCGTCGGACGGTGGCTGGCCGCTGGGGAGCTGGTGCGACTGCACCCGGGTTGGGTCACCGTCCCGGACCTGGCCGCGGACTGGCAGGTGCGTGCTCGGGCCGCTGTCGGTTACACCGCGGGCCTGCTCAGTCACGGCACCGCACTGACCGCCCACGGCCTGCGCCCACCGGACGCGGCCCCGCTGCACGTCACGGTCGCCCCGAGCAGGCGGGTCCGCTCGGGGCCCGGTCTCGTCGTGCACCGGACCGTCCGGCCGCCACGGGGACTGCTCGTCCAGGGCCTGCCCACCACGCCCGTCGAGCGGGCACTCGTCGAGGCGTGGGGCGCTGCCTGCTCGGCCGGGCGACTCCCCCGCGAGGTGGACGACGTACGGGCGGCGCTCCTGGAGGCGACGCGCGACCGCTACGCCCACGTAGCGCTCATCGAGGAAGAGTGGACGGCGCGTCCGGAGCTGCCGGGCCGCGCCGAGCTGGGCGTCCTGCTCGGCCTGGTGCGGCGCGGGTGCCAGAGCCCACTGGAGCTGTACGGCGTGGTGCACGTGTTCGACCGGCTGACGGTCCCGGCGCCCCGGCAGCAGGTGCCGGTGGACGTGGGCGGACGGCGGTACGTGCTCGACGCCGCATGGGAGGACGTGAAGCTGGCCGTCGAGCTGGACGGCGCCGCGTTCCACGGCAGCCGTGAGCAGCGGGAGCGGGACCTGCGCCGCGACGCGGGGCTGGCGGCCGCAGGTTGGTTGGTCATCCGCTTCAGCCACCACCGGCTCACCACGGAGCCGGACGCGTGCCGCGCCGAGATCGAGGCCGCCTGGCGCGCTCGCCGTCACCTGCTCGGCTGACCAGCTTCCCGTGGCCTGCCACGATCACCCCGACCCTGTGACCACTCCTGGCCACCGCCCGCAAACCCGTCCGCGCGGTCCCGCCGGTCCACCCACGAGAGCACTGGCCCACCACCGGCCACGACCGCGACGGTCTTGGCCTCTCTCGGGCCACTGCTCAGGAACGGTCCGCCGACCTCGCCCGCCGACCCAGTGGAGCATCGGCCCGCCACCGGCCACGACCAGCCCAATACTGGCCGCTCGTGGGCCAACCGCTCGGGAAACGCACACCCACCCCGCGCGAGCCCAGCCCCGGGGGAGCATCGGCCTGCCACCGGCCACCAATCGCCCGCGCGTGGCCGATCCCGGGCCACTGACCCGGACGCGCGGACGCCCACCGGCCCCGAGGGGCGCGGCGGGCGTCTGCGTCAGCCCCTGGGGGCCGCGGGTCCGGCGTCAGGCGCTCTTCTCGCGACGCTCGCGGGCCGGCTTGCGGGGCACCAGGGTCGGGGCGACGTGCTCGAGGACGACGTCCCGGGTGATGACGACGCTGGCGACGTCCTCACGGCTGGGCACGTCGTACATCACCGACTGGAGCACCTCCTCCATGATGGCGCGGAGCCCGCGGGCACCGGTGCCACGGAGGATGGCCTGGTCGGCGATGGCCTCCAGGGCGTCGCTCTCGAACTCCAGTTCCACCCCGTCGAGCTCGAAGAGCCGGCGGTACTGGCGCACCAGGGCGTTCTTCGGCTCGGTGAGGATGTTGATCAGCGCCTCGCGGTCCAGCTTCTGCACGCTGGTGATCACCGGGAGCCGGCCGATGAACTCGGGGATCATGCCGAACTTCAGCAGGTCTTCCGGCATGACCTCGGCGAAGGCGTTGGCCTCCTGGATCTCGGCCTTGCCGCGCACCTCGGCACCGAAGCCGATGCCCTGCTTGCCGATGCGCTGCTCGATGACCTGGTCCAGGCCGGCGAAGGCGCCGCCCACGATGAACAGCACGTTGGTGGTGTCGATCTGGATGAACTCCTGGTGCGGGTGCTTGCGGCCACCCTGCGGCGGCACCGAGGCGGTGGTGCCCTCGAGGATCTTCAGCAGGGCCTGCTGCACGCCCTCGCCGGAGACGTCCCGGGTGATCGACGGGTTCTCGCTCTTCCGGGCGATCTTGTCGACCTCGTCGATGTAGATGATGCCGGTCTCGGCCCGCTTGACGTCGTAGTCGGCGGCCTGGATCAGCTTCAGCAGGATGTTCTCGACGTCCTCACCGACGTAGCCGGCCTCGGTGAGCGCGGTGGCGTCGGCGATGGCGAACGGCACGTTGAGCATCCGGGCCAGGGTCTGCGCCAGGTGCGTCTTGCCGCAGCCGGTGGGGCCCATGAGCAGGATGTTCGACTTGGCGAGCTCGACGCCCTCGTCGCGGCTGCCACGCTCGGCGGCACCGGACTGGATGCGCTTGTAGTGGTTGTAGACGGCGACCGCGAGCGTGCGCTTGGCCTTGTCCTGGCCGATCACGTACTGCTCGAGGAAGTCGTGGATCTCCTTCGGCTTCGGCAGCTCATCGAACTTGAGATCGGAGGACTCGGAGAGCTCCTCCTCGATGATCTCGTTGCACAGGTCGATGCACTCGTCGCAGATGTAGACCCCTGGCCCAGCGATGAGCTTCTTGACCTGCTTCTGGCTCTTCCCGCAGAACGAGCACTTGAGCAGGTCACCGCTCTCACCGATACGTGCCACCTGGCTGACCTCCACCTCGGATCGGGCTGCTGCGTGGTGCAGGCCCGCTGTGCTCTCGTCCTCACCCCGCGTGTGCCGTCCGCCATGTGGGCGCCGGCTGCGTCCCCCACCTCTGACGGTGCGGGGGTCGGGCGTCCGTCGAACGTACCGGCCCCCACCGACGCTTCCGGGCAGTGACGCACCCTCGCGCGGCGGTCATTTCGGGTCGTTCCGGTCCGTCTGGCGACGGCCCGTGGTCATGCGGTGACGGTACGGGCCAGAGGGGCTCTGGTGCACCCCCCTGGCCCGCTGCCCCCCGCGGAGCCCCACCCCGAGGTACGGGGGGTGGGAAGCGAGGGGCCCTTCGTCAGGCCGGCGGCGGCGGCAGCGCGTTGAGCTTCCGGCTGGAGATGACCTCGTCCACGATGCCGTAGGCCTTGGCCTGCTCGGCGGTCATGATCTTGTCGCGCTCGATGTCCAGGCGGACCTGCTCCTGGGGCTGGCCGGTGTGCCGGGCCAGCATCATCTCCAGCAGCACGCGCATGCGCTCGATCTCGTTGGCGTGGATCTCCAGGTCGGAGACCTGACCACCGGACTCACCCGAGGGCTGGTGGATCAGCACCCGCGAGTACGGCAGCGCCAGGCGCTTGCCCGGCGTCCCGGCCGCGAGCAGGACAGCGGCCGCGGAGGCCGCCTGGCCCATGCAGACGGTCTGGATGTCGGGCCGGACGAACATCATCGTGTCGTAGATCGCCGTCAGCGCGGTGAACGAGCCACCGGGCGAGTTGATGTACATGGTGATGTCACGGTCGGGGTCGTTGGACTCCAGCGTGATCAGCTGGGCCATGACGTCGTTGGCGGACGCGTCGTCGACCTGCACCCCGAGGAAGATGATGCGCTCCTCGAAGAGCTTGTTGTAGGGGTTGGACTCCTTCATGCCGTAGCTCGTGCGCTCCACGAAGGAGGGCAGGATGTAGCGGCTGGAAGGCATCTGGAAGTCGCTCATCGTCACTTCTCCGGTCCGTCGGTGACCGGGTTGTCGGTCGAGGTCATGCTGTCCGCGCGGGTGACCACGTGGTCGACGAATCCGTACTCCAGCGCCTCCTGGGCGGTGAACCAGCGGTCGCGGTCGGAGTCCTTCTCGATCTGCTCCACGGTCTGGCCGGTGAACTGCGCCTGGAGCTCGTTGAGCTGCTTCTTGGTGTTCTTGAACAGCTGCGCCTGGATCGCGATGTCGGAGGCGGTGCCGCCGACGCCGGCCGAGGGCTGGTGCATGAGGATCCGGGCGTGCGGCAGCGCGTAACGCTTGCCGGGGGTGCCCGCGGTGAGCAGGAACTGCCCCATCGAGGCGGCGAGGCCCATCGTGTAGGTGGCGACGTCGCAGTCGATGAACTGCATCGTGTCGAAGATGGCCATGCCGGCCGTGACCGAGCCACCGGGCGAGTTGATGTACAGGTGGATGTCGCGCTTGGGGTCCTCGGCGGACAGCAGCAGCATCTGGGCGGCGAGCTGGTTGGCGATGACGTCGTCGACCTGGCTGCCCAGGAAGATGATGCGCTCGCGCAGCAGGCGCTCGTAGACGGAGTCGTTGAGGTTCATCATGCCGCCGCCGCCACGCATCAGCGGGGAGCTCGGGGTGATGAGATCAGGGGTGCTCACGGGTGTGGTGACCTCCGTAGGACTGCTGGGCAGTCGGTCTCGTGGAACGGGTGGGTCGGTGGTGCGGACCTGCTGCCGCCGACGCCTCCGCCGGCGCTCCGGCGGGGGCCTCTCGGTGTCACGACGACCCTAACGCGCGCACCGACGACACCACTCCCGTACCGGGCGGTGTTCGCCGTGGGCGCAGCAGCGCCCCCGGCCGGCCGGTCCCGGACACGACGACGCCGCCTGCCCCCGGGGTGCGGGGACAGGCGGCGTCGGGTGCTGCGAGGGGCTGATCAGGCCTTGGCGTCGGCCTCGGGAGCGTCGGCCTCGGGAGCGTGTCGTCGACCACCAGCCTCGACCTCGATGGTCTCGGCGGCGTCGTCCTCGACGGCCGGTGCGGCTGCGCGGGTGGTGGTCCCGCGCAGCGCCTCGAGGTCGACGGTGGCGCCGGAGGCGTCGGTGATCGTGGTCTGCTCCAGCAGCTGGGCCAGCGCCTTGGTGCGGCGCACGTCGGCGACGAAGTCGGCGATGTTGTTGCCCTGCTGCAGCTGCTGCGCGTACTGCTCCGGGCTCATCCGGTTGCGCTGGGCCTGGGCCATGATCTGCGCCGAGAGGTCGTCGTTGTCGACGGTGACCTCGCGGGCGTCGGCGATGGCGTCGAGCAGGAACTGCGTGCGGACGGCGTTCTCGATGTTGCTGCGCATCTCCGCGTCGTAGTCCTCGCGGTTCTGCCCACCGGTCATCTCCAGGTAGGTGTCCCAGTCCATGCCGGCCTGCTTGAGCTCGCGCTCCATGGCCTCGTTGCGCCAGGCGAGCTCGCGCTCGACCATGCCCTCGGGCAGCGCGACGTCGGTGGAGGCGAGCAGGTGCTCGACCAGCTTGTCGCGGGCCTGGGCGCCCTGCTGCAGGACCTTGCCGCGGGACAGCCGGCTGCGGACGTCGGCGCGCAGCTCCTCGAGGGTGTCGAACTCGCTCGCGGTGGACGCGAAGTCGTCGTCGAGCTCGGGGAGGTCCTTGACCTTGACCGAGCGGACGGTGACCTCGACGTCGGCGGACTCGCCGGCGTGCTCGCCGTTCAGCAGCTCGGTGGAGAAGGTCGCCGACTCGTCGACGGACAGGCCGCGGACGGCGTCGTCCAGACCGGCCATCAGCTGGCCGGAGCCGACCTCGTAGGACATGCCGCTGGTGGTGCCGTCCTCCAGCACCTCGCCGTCCAGCGAGGCCGCGAGGTCGATGGAGACGAAGTCGCCGTCCTGGGCGGCCCGCTCGACGCCGGTGAGCATGGCGAAGCGCTCGCGCATCACGCCGATCTGCTCGTCGATGTCGGAGTCGCTCACCTCGACGTCGTCGACGGTCACGGCCAGGTCGTCCAGCGGGGGCACCTCGACGGTCGGGGCGACGTCGACCTCGGCGGTGAAGGCGAGGATGTCGCCGTCGTCCAGCCGGGTGACCTCGACCTCGGGCTGGCCCAGCACGCGCACCTGGTTCTCCCGGACGACCTCGGAGTAGACCTCGGGGACGGCGTGCTGCACGACCTGCTCGAGGACGACAGGACGGCCCACGCGCTGGTCGATGATGCGGTTGGGCACCTTGCCGGGCCGGAAGCCGGGGACCTTGACCTGCCGACCGAGCTCCTTGTAGACCTCGCCGAAGGCATGGTCCAGGTCGCCCCACGGCACCTCGATGGCGAGCCGGACCCGGGTCGGGCCCAGGTTCTCGATGGTGCTCTTCACAGCGCAGTGCTCCTCAGGTGCGAGATCAGGTGGACACGGACGTCGTGCCAGGCGCCGTCCGCTCGTGCCCGCGAGTGTTCCAGACCTCGCGGCAGTGTCGGGGTGGCGGGATTCGAACCCACGGCCCCCCGCTCCCAAAGCGGGTGCGCTACCAAGCTGCGCTACACCCCGTGGCCTGGCAGGAGTCTAGGCCGACGGCCCGGGGGCACCGGGGCTCGGGCGCGGGATAAGCTGCCCGGGCACCTCGGTGCGCGCCTCGCGGGTGTAGCTCAATGGTAGAGCCCCAGCCTTCCAAGCTGGCCATGCCGGTTCGATCCCGGTCACCCGCTCCACTCCCGACCTGCGTCTGCGCGGCTCACCTCCCGACTCGACCGAACTGTGCGGCGGGCCGATAGAAACCCCTGCTGCACCTGGAGCCCTGCCCCGACCACGGCGGGTGGCACGACGGAGGTCCACGGAGCCACTGCCGTCGTCAGCGCGCCAGAGCCGGCTCAGCGGGGGCGACCGGACGTGGGGCCGGCCGGCGCGCCACCGCCACGAGCACGGACGCCCCGGCCGCGCAGGTCAGCAGGCCGGAGACCGCCTCCCACCACGGCCGGGCGTCCCAGGGACCGATCGCGTAGGTGGAGAAGGCGACGAGTGGTGTCGCCAGGAGCAGCAGGACCGCTGCCGCGCGCGTTGCCCGGCCGCCAGCGGACACCGCGAGGTGCCCGAACAGGACCGGCGGTGCGAGGAGCCAGAGCCAGCTGCCGACGCCCGGGACCAGGGGGCCGACCACCGCGCCGTCCAGACCGGAGCGCAGCGTCGCAAGTCCGACGTCGACCGTGATCGCCGCGGTCGCGAGGAGGAGGCCGGTGACGACCGGCCCCGGCTTCCGCCCGGTCAGGGCCCACGGCAGGAGGAGGACGGCGACGGCCAGGACGAGCAGCGACGCACCCGCCAGCTGTGCTGCCTCCCCGGCGGGCGCCCAGGGCTCGGTGGGTGGGAGGAAGTCGTACAGGTGGTCCATCCGCGTCGCGCAGGCCGGGGTCTCGTGGTCTCCAGCCCACGGGCACGCACCGGCCCAGCGCTGCCAGGAGGCTGCGAACAGCAGGCCTCCGGACGTCATCAGCGTCCCCGCCACCCACACCCGGAGAACCCTCAGCACCATGGCCCCCTCTCGGCACCTGGATGGCGCCTCAGCGAGCAGCATGGCAGCCCGGACCACACCGCGGGGCCGTCCCGGTGGCCAGGTGCTCCCCCGGGGTCGCCGGCTCGCGACGGGCGGGCCGGCAGCCGGTCGAGTCCCGGCACCCCGCGACCAGGGACTACGAGCTGGTGGTGGGTCGAGGGGTGTCACCGGCCTCACGGCGGACGACGTGCAGCGGGAGCGACCGCCTAGCCGACTCGCGCTCGCGGTGCTCGGTCAGGCGGGCGAGGTAGTCCGGCGCCATCATCGACTCCGTCCAGTCGTAGCCGTTGTCCAGCTCGAGCTGGACCTCCTCGACACCGGCCAGTCCGAGCAGCCGGGCCCGGGCCTCCGCCGCGAACGGCCCGATCATGAAGCAGCCCGGCTCGGTGACGCCCACGGTCAGCGCCACCCGCTGCCTGCCGGGGGGGCCCGACACGTGCACCGCGCGGATCAGCCCCATGTCGCACAGTCCCGCCGGGACGCCCGCGGTGACGCTGCACGGGTCCACGATCTCGTTGAGGACCGTCCGCACCTCCGCCTCGCCGATCACGGCGCGGCCGCCGCGTCGAGCAGGCCACCCCAGGGCTCGGCGAGGTCGCCGGTGTCGAACTCGTCACCGGCGATCCGTGCCCGCACGACGTCCTCGTCCATGCCGTGCATGCGCA
This sequence comes from Goekera deserti, assembly GCF_010685995.1. GTDB lineage: Bacteria > Actinomycetota > Actinomycetes > Mycobacteriales > Geodermatophilaceae > Goekera > Goekera deserti. Next base: position 514,831 of record NZ_JAAGWK010000009.1, read on the forward strand.
GGAAGTTGCGCCCGAGGACGTCGATCTTGATCTCCCGGGTCAGCTCCGGGTAGCCGTGGCCCTCGACCAGGTCCCGGGGCATCTCGAAGTCCCAGAACGCCTCGATCACCGGACGTGGGTGGACGGCGTTGCAGCCGGTCGCCCAGATCAGCCGGTCGGCGCCGCCCCGCTCGAGGAAGGCGCCGATGGCCTCGGCGAAGCGCCGCGGCGCGTAGCGCAGCATGTTCGTGGTCGCCTCGAGGTTGATCATGATGTTCGGGAACGCCTCGATCTGGACGGCGGTCTCCTCGACGAAGGCCATCCCACCGTGCACCACCTCGAAGGTGAGCTGCGGGAACGCCACCGCAGCGGCCTCGACGTCGGCCGAGCGCAGCGCCTCGACCGGCCCGGGGCCGACCGGCAGTGCCTTGTGGATCGCGACCACCGTCAACCCACGCTCCACGGCCCGCTGGAACACCGGGAAGCAGACCTCGGGGTCACCCATGTCCAGTCCGGTGACCCGGCCCTCGACGAGGTCGATGGGGTAGAGCTTCAGGGCCGTCACCTCGTGCTCGTCGACGAGCTCGTCGACCCGGTCGACCGCCCCGGGCCGCAGCGGTGACACGGCTCCGTAGGTCAGCACCCGGTTGGGCCAGAGCCGGCGCATCTCCTCGCCCACCCACAGGGCGGACCCGCCGTCGAAGAACTGCCCGTAGATGGGCGTCTCGTGATAGCAGATGATGTCGGTCTGGCTCTCGGCCAGCAGGGCGCGACCGATCCGCTCCGGACCGGCGCCGTTCATGTACGTCTCCCGGTCGAGGGTGTACGCCGGCCCGCCGGTCCTGCGGTGCAGGGCGTACAGCGTCTCGCCGATCAACGGCCCCACGTGCGGGTCGACGAAGTTGTCCGGGCTGAAGTTGTACTGGTGGGCCACGCCCTCGATGACCAGTACGTCGTCGTCGATCACGATGAGTGCTCCTTCTCCGACTGCGACGGCAGGACGATGGGGGCGGCGGTCGCCCGGGAGGGTCCGCCGGCGCGGGCGCCGGCTCCCACGGGCTCGGTCGGCTCGGCCGGCCCGCCCGGGTCGGAGGCGCCGAGGTAGCTCGCCTCCAGGAGCTCGGGATGCTCGCGGAGCACCGCGGCGGGACCGGCATGGGTCTGCTCACCGTGGTTGAGCACCACGACCGAGTCGGCGATGCCGAGCGCGAGCCGGACGTGCTGCTCCACCAGGACGACGCCGCACCGCTCCTCGTCGGCGTAGCGGCGCAGCACGGGCAGCAGCTTCTCCACGATGATCGGCGCCAGCCCGAGGCTGAGCTCGTCGACGAGGAGCACCTTCGGCTTCATCACCAGCGCCCCGGCCAGGGCGACCATCTGCTGCTCACCGCCGGACAGCACCCCGGCGAGCCGCTTGGCCAGCGGCGCGAGAGCCGGGAAGTAGTCGTACGCCGGGTCGACCGACTGCTTGCGGACCCGGCTGCGCAGGGCGAGGTTCTCGGCCACCGTGAGCTTGGGGAACAGGCCCCGCTGCTCGGGGACGTGGACCAGGCCGAGCCGCACCAGCTTGTGGGTCGAGCGCTTGACGACCGATTCCCCGTACAGGTTCACGTCGCCGGCCATCACCGGCAGCAGCCCCGTCATGGCCAGCAGGGTCGAGGTCTTCCCGGCCCCGTTCGGGCCCAGCAGGCCGACCACCTCGCCGGCGCGCACCGTGAGCGACAGGTCGCGCACCACCCGGGCGTCGCCGTACCCCGTCGCCATGCCCGTGGTCTGCAGCAGCACCTCGCCCCGCTCGCCAGCCCGTTCCTCACCCATGGTGGGCCACCGCCTCCGGCTCGTGGGTCTCCCCGAGATAGGCCCGCAGCACGGCGGGGTCACGGCGGACGTCCTGCGGCGCTCCGGTCGCCACCGTCCTGCCGAAGTCGAGCACGTGCAGCTCGTCGCACGTACCCAGCACCATGTCCATGTCGTGGTCGATCAGCAGGATCCCCGTGCCGCCGTCCGCGATCGAGCGCAGGCTCCTGCCCAGCGCTGCGCTCTCGCGGGAGTCCAGACCGGCCGCGGGCTCGTCCATGCAGATCACCCGGGGCCCGGCCACCAGCGCGCGGGCCACCCCCACCAGCTTGCGCCCGCCGAGGGAGAGCTCGGCCGGGAGCAGGTGCCGGGTGTCCGCGATCCCGAGCAGCTCCAGCGCCCGCTCGATCTCGCCGTCCACGTCGTGCTCGACGTGGCGGGTGCGGACGATCCGGAGGTTCTCCTCGACGGTCAGGTCGGCGAAGAGCTCGACGGTCTGCCAGGTGCGGCTCAGCCCGGCCAGCGCCCGCTGGTGGACCCGGGCCCGGGTCACGTCGACCCCGTCGAGCTCGACCGTGCCGGTGCACCGGGTCAGGCCGGTGATCGCGTCGACGAGCGAGGACTTGCCGGCCCCGTTCGGCCCGATCACCCCCAGCACCTCGCCTTCCCGGACCACGATGTCGACGTCGTCGACCGCCACCACCCCGCCGTAGCGGACCGTGATGCCCCGGGCGTCGAGCGCGCTCACCGGCCGGCCCCCACCGTGGTCGGCGCGACCACGTCCGCGGCGGCGAGGACGGGTGCCGGGCTGGGTGTGCTGCCCCGCGCGAGGCCCCGCACCAGGCCGGTCACCCGGTGGCGCGCCCGGGTGAGGACGACCGCGGCGCCGTCGGGGTTGCCGAGCACGGACAGCACCAGGGCGAGCCCTGCCAGCAACTGGTAGTAGGTCGTCGGGACGCCGAACGCCGTGGTCAGGAGCTGGAACATGACGGCGTCCGCCGTCAGCAGACCCCCCATGATCGCGCCGCCCACGCTGCCGATGCCGCCGATGTAGGCCGTGGCCAGCACCCCGACCGCCTGCAGCGTCCCGACCGTGGAGAGGGAGACGACGCCCGCGCTGTAGCCGAGCATCACCCCGGCGACGCCGGCGATGGCCGCGGCGATGGCGAAGCCGACCAGCTTGGTCCGCACCACGTCCAGCCCGGCCGCGGCGGCGGCCCGCTCGTTGTTGCGGATGGCCAGCATCCGCAGCCCCAGGGGGCTGCGGCGCAGCCACACCACGGCGGAGGCGACCAGCGCCACCACCAGCAGGCACAGCAGACCGAAGACCGGGCTGGGCTGCCGTCCGTCGCCGAGCGGGAAGGAGCCGGCCGGCCCCAGGTCGAGCGATCCCAGCGTCGGTGGCGGCACCGCGGCCGGGGTGAGCCCGCCGCCGACGAGCGGGTTGTTGAAGACCACCTGCTCGAGTGCGACCGCTGCGGCCAGCGTGATGATCGCGAAGTTGACGTCGCGCACCCGCAGCGCCGGGAGTCCGGCGAGCACCCCCACCAGGCAGGCGCCGGCGATCGCGACCAGCGGGCCGATCGGGAAGGGCACACCCCAGCCGGCCGTCAGCCCGGACAGCAGGAAGGCCGCCACGCCGGCCAGCGCGCTCTGCACCAGGGACACCTGGCCGAGGAAGCCGGTCGCGACCACCAGCGAGAGGCAGGCCACGGTGCCGATGAGGGACAGGATCAGCGCCTGGCGCCACTCCGGCGGGGCGAAGACGACGCCGACCAGCGCGATGGTGCCGAGCACCAGCCCGGTGGCGACCGGGTGCTGGGGACGCGGGGCGGCCGGGAGCCGCATGACCGTGCCGAGGCGGGCCGGGATCCGGTCACCACGCCAGAGCATCACCGCGAAGATCAGCACGAACGGCAGCCCCGCGGCGAGCCCCGGGATCGCGCGCCCGTCGACCGTCGGGTACCAGTCGAGGGTGGAGAAGTAGGTGATCAGCGACTGGGCCATCCCGATCCCGAACGCCGCCAGGGTGGTGATCCAGAAGGAGCTGAAACCACCGAGCAGCGCGGCGCTGAGCGCCGGCACCACGAGGAAGGTCAGGCCGTCGGGGACGAGCTGGGTGATGGGGCTGAACAGGATCCCGAGCAGCCCGGCCACGAACGCGGACAGCATCCAGTTGTAGAGGGCCAGCCGCGAGGTGGCGATCCCGCTCAGGGCCGCCGCGCGCTCGTTCTGCTCCGCGGCCCGCGTCGCGATCCCGAAGTGGGTGAAGCGGTACAGCGCCCACAGCAGCGCCGTCATGAGGACTGCGATGCCCGCCAGGACGAGGCGGTCGACCGGCACGGCCGCGCCGAGCAGCTGGATCGAGGTGGAGGTGCTCTCCGGGAGGACGCTGGGCGCCGTGCGGGCCTGCGAGGAGTACCGGAGGACGACGATCGCCTGCAGGAGCAGCATCACGCCCACCGAGGCGATGGCCCGGGCCAGCGGGGTCGCGTTGCGCAGCGGCCGGAACACCAGGAAGTGCAGCAGCACCCCCATCAAGACCGAGACGGCCAGGGCCACGACCAGGGCCGACGCCGGGGTGAGCCCGCTCGGTGCGACGTGGACGAAGTCGGGCACCAGCGGCAGCGGGGGGATCAGCACGGTGCCGTCCTCCCGCAGCCCGGAGTAGGTGTAGGCGGACACCATCGCCATCGCCCCGGCGCTGAAGTTCACCACCCCCGATGAGCGGTAGGTGATCACGATGCTCAGCCCGATGCCCGCGAGCATCGTCCCCGTCCCGAGACCGAGGATCAGGAACACCAGCGTGTTCGTCATGAGTGGCGCCTTTCCGGTGGGGGTCGGAGCTCAGTCGTTGATGCTGATCCACTCGCCGCCGGCGAGGTCGGTCCACTCACCGTCGCCCTCGTACTTGATCAGCCGTGCGCTGGAGGTGCAGATCGTCGGGTAGTCGGGCAGGGCCCCGCACTTGATGTCGGGGGCGCCGAGGAAGGCCTGGCCGGTGAACGAGGCGAGGGCGGTGTTGATCGCGTCGCTGGTCAGGCCGTCGTAGCCGATCGTGTTCATGACCTTGACCAGGTCCAGGATCGACCCGAAGGTGATGCCGGCGAACCCGGCCAGGTTGGTGCCCGCGGGGGCCTTCTCGGCCATGACACTGCGGTACAGGTTGATCTGCGGGTCGGCGCCGTCGACGTAGGGGTTGGCGGTGGACGACCCGAACGACCACTCGGGGAAGTCACCGAGCTGTTCCTTGACCGACGGGTCCAGGCACAGGCTGACGGAGATGATCGGGGCCTGGATCGCCAGCTGCCTCTGGGCCTGGGCCATCTGGAGGCAGGCCGGCCCCGAGGAGAAGAAGCTGATCGCATCGGCGCTCGCGGCACCGGCGGCGGTCAGCGGCCCGGTCAGGTCGCCACCGCCGGCGGGGAAACCGACATCGGTGACGTCGACGCCGCGCGCCTTGAGCCCCGCGGTGCCCAGCACCGCGGCGCCGGAGCCACCGGGGTCGTCGGAGTGCACCACCGAGACGGTGGTGCCCTTCAGGTCGTCGGCGACGTAGGCGGCGATCGCGCCGACGACCCCCGGCGCACCCGGCGTGTAGAAGTAGGTGTTCTTCGCCGTGTAGTCGGCCGGCGCGGTCGGGTTGCCGCCGAGGATGGGCTTGGCGCCGTTGATGGTGTTGTAGAGCGAGGCGTTGCCCACGACCATGGCGCCGGTCTGGATGACCTTGATGTCGTCGTCGTTGAGCATCTGCTGCGCGCAGGCCTGGGCCTGCGCCTCGGAGCTGACCGAGCACATGACCAGCTCGAGGGGGTGGCCGTCGACGCCGCCCAGCTTCTCGTTGACGTAGGCGGTGACCGCCGTGGCGGCGGCCGTGGCCTCGGGGAACGACGGGACGCCGGAGTCCTGGTTGATGAAGCCGACCTTCACCGGGGTGGCGGACGGGTCGGCGGCCCCGGCCGTCCCACCGACGAAGGAGAGGGCCGTCTCGTCGGTGACCGGCGCGATGTCCCCCGACCCGGCTGCTGGTGAGGACGCCGAGCTGGTGTCCCCGGCCGCGGTGGTGGCGGTGCACGACGTGGACGCGGCTGCCAGGGCCAGGCCCACGACCGCGAACGCGGTGCGGCGGGAGCCCGTCGAGGAGGTGGAACGCATGGGGAACCCCTAGGTCAGGAAGTCGGACGCGGCCGGTGCCGCCGGACTAGCCGCATCGACGACGACCTCGTCCTGGTCGGGATGTGGCCCTCGTCACGCGTCGTGGTCACCCTGGAGGCGGCGTGCGGTCGCTGTCGACGGCTCTGCCATTGAGTGGCTCGCCGCGTTCCCGTCGCTGGTCAGTGCGCGGTGAGCCGCTCCCTGCCCGCACCCGGCGCGCCGATGCCCCGGGACACGGCGCGAGCGGCTGCGCGCACCGCGGGCTCGACCATCCGGAACGAGGCCCCCCCGGCCGGGACGACGATGGAGAGCGCGGCCACCACCCGGTCGCCCTCGCCTCGCAGGGCGGCGGCGACCGACACGACCGGGGCGGGGAACTCGCGGGCGAGGACGGCCACCCCGGTGTGCCGGATCCGCTGGAGGCTCTGCCGCAGCCGGGCCGGGTCGGGCGCCGGGGCCGTCGGCGTGACGCCCACCTCGCCCGCGCAGACCCGGGCCTGCAGCTCGGACGAGGCGTGGGCCAGCAGCACCAGACCCACCCCGGTGCAGTGCAGCGGCAACCGCTCCCCGACCTGATAGGCCACGGTGACCGCCCGGCTGGAGGACCGGCGCTCGACGAGCAGCGCGTCGTCGCCGTCCAGGACGGCGAGCAGCACGTGGTGCCGGGTCGCCTCGTAGAGGTCCTCCATGAACGGCCTGGCGACCTCGCGGAGCCCGACGGCCCGCGGCGCCAGCGAGGCGATCTCCCACAGCCGCAGTCCCACGACGTACTCACCGGCGGCCGTGCGCTCCAGGGCGCCCCAGGCGACCAGCCGCTCCGCCTGCCGGCGGGCCGTGCTCAGCGGCAGGCCGGCGCGGCGGCCGAGCTCGGAGAGGGTCAGGCGGCGGTGGTCGGGGTCGAAGGCGCCCAGCAGTCCCAGCGCGCGGTCGATGACCGGCTCGCCGACCGGCGGCCGCTTGCCACGGACCGCGGGTGCAGGTGTGTCCACCGTCTCATCGTTCCACGCACCACCGCGGGACTGCCGCCCAATGGCAACCGGGTTGGCGGCTCCCCGGGGCAGGCCGATGCTCGGCTCAGGCCGCTCACGCACTGGACACGAACGGAGGCGCTTCGCTCATGAGCCGCACGACCACCCGGGCCGGGCTCACCTACGCGACGCGCCCGGGCTCCCGTCCGCTCCAGCTCGACCTGCACCTGCCGCCGGAGGGGGCGCACCCGGCGCCCTTCGTGGTCTTCGCCCACGGTGGCGGGTGGTCCACCGGCTCGCGGGACGTCGTGGGCCCCGGCTTCGCCGACTGGTCCCCGTCGCCGTTCGACCGGCTCGCCGCGGCCGGGATCGCCGTGGCGACGGTCGACTACCGGCTCAGCGGCGAGTCGACCTGGCCGGCCCCGCTCGAGGACGTCGTGGCGGCCCTGCGCTGGTTGCGGGGCAACAGCACCCGCCTCGGTCTCGACGCCGACCGGGTGGCTCTGTGGGGCGAGTCGGCCGGCGGTCACCTGGCCGCGATGGCCGGGCTCCTGGGACACGACCCCGACCGGGGCGCCGGCAGGGTGCGGGCGGTCGTCGACTGGTACGGCCCGGCGGACCTGCTCGGCCTCTCCGGCCAGCTGGGGCCCGGTGCTCCGCACGACCCGGACGCCGCCGACTCCCGCGAGTCGATGCTGCTCGGAGCTCCGCTCCGCACGGTGCCGGAGCTGGCCGCGGATGCCAGCCCCGTCCACCACGTCACCGCCGGAGCACCACCGTTCCTCCTGGTGCACGGGCGGGCGGACCGCCTGGTGCCCGCCCGGCAGAGCGAGCTCCTCGCCGCTGCGCTGGCCGACCACGGCGTCCCCGTCCGGCTGGAGGTCCTGGACGGCGCGGACCACCTGTGGACGGGCTCCGAGGACGCACCGGCAGTCGCCTTCGACCTCACCACGAGCTTCCTGCTCGAGCACCTGACCTGATCCCGCTCGACCAGCTGACGTGCTCCGCGCACCACCCCTGCGCCGTACCCGGGCGCCGATCGGCACCACCCCTGCCCCTGCTCTGCCGACCGCCGGCCGCACTCCGAGGAGAACCGTGACGACATCCCCAGGCAGCCGCCGGCCGTCAGCGCCCGTGCCCCCGGCGCGGGTGCCGGTGCTCGTCGTCGGCGGTGGTCCGAGCGGTCTGGCGGCGGCCATCGAACTCGGTGGCCGCGGCATCGAGTGCCTGGTGGTCGAGCCCCGCGCGGACCTCGACCACCTCCGCCCCCGGGCGAAGACGACGAGCGTCCGCACCATGGAGCACCTGCGGCGCTGGGGACTCGCCGACCGCCTCAGGTCGGTCGCTCCGCTCCCCGTCCGGCACGCCCAGGACGTCGTGTTCTGCACCAGCCTGCTCGGACGGGAGATCGAGCGGTTCAGCGAGGCCTTCGGCCTGACACCGGACCCGCGTGAGACGTACGCCGAGTCGGGCCAGCAGGTGCCGCAGCCGGTCGTGGAGCAGCTGCTCCGCGACGCGGCGACGGCGCTGCCCACCGTCTCGCTGCTCCTCGGCTGGCGGGTGGAGCAGCTCGCCGACGGCCAGGACGCAGTGGCCGCCGTGCTCGTGGCTCCCGACGGCACCCGTCACCGGGTCACCGCGGACTTCGCCCTCGGCTGCGACGGCGGCGGTGGGGTGAGTCGCGAGGCGATCGGTGCCACGTACTCCGGCTCCTCGGGCAGCCTGCCCAACCTCAGCGTGCTCTTCCGGGCGCCGGTGCTGGACACCGAGCGGTTGTGCGCCGTCGGGGTGCACTACTGGGTGATCGGCGACCGGGTCGGCGGGCTCATGGGCCGCCTGGACCTCGACGGCACCTGGTGGGCGATCGTCCAGGGCGTCGACCTCGGCGCGCCGCTCGACGCCACGGCGCTGGTGCAGGCGCTCGTCGGCAGCGCGATCGACCTGGACGTCCTCGCCACCGACCCCTGGTCCGCCCGGATGCTGCTGGCCGACCGGTACCGCGGTGCGCGCACGTTCCTGGTCGGGGACGCCGCACACCTGAACCCGCCCTGGGGCGGGCACGGCTTCAACACCTGCGTCGGCGACGCCGTCAACATCGGCTGGAAGCTCGCCGCCGTCCTCCAGGGCTGGGCCGGTCCCGCGCTGCTGGACAGCTATGCGGAGGAGCGCCGCCCGGTGGCCGAGCGGACCATCGAGGCGGCGGCCGACCAGGACGCCTTCCCTGCCGGGCGGTTCGCCGGGCGGGACCTCGACGACGAGGGGCCGAGGGGTGAGGCGCTGAGGGCCGAGGTGGCCCAGGCCCTGCAGGTCAAGGACGGGGAGTTCCACAGCCTCGGCCTGGTCCTCGGCTACGACTACCCGACGTCCTCGGCCGTCGTGCCGGACGGCCGGCCGATCCCGCGGCCCGACCTGACCTCCTACACGCCGTCCGGTCACCCCGGCGCCCGGCTGCCGCACGCCTGGCTCGAGGAGGGCGTGTCCGTCTTCGACCTCCTGGGTCCGTGGTTCTCGCTGCTGCGCCTCGACGACTCCGTGGACGTCGAGCCGTGGACGAGCTGTGCCGCCGAGCACGGCATCCCGCTGACGGTCGTGGAGCTGGGTCACCTGCCCCACCTCCGGGAGCGGTACGACGCCGGGCTGGTGCTGGTACGGCCCGACCAGCACATCGCCTGGCGCGGCGGACCCGGGGAACAGGGCGACCCCGGGACGGCGCTCCGCACCGGTGCCGGCCTCCGCGCCGCGTCGACCGTGGGGAGCTGAGATGACCCGGATCGTGGGCATGGTCCGGGCCGCGGGCGGCGTCGAGGTCGCGGCCCTGTCCCCGGACGGCGCGTCGGTCGCACCGATCGCGTCCCTCGAGGAGTTCTGGGCCGAGCCGCACGGCCTGCTCGCCGCCCGGCCGGCCGGCGGCGACGCCCTGCCGGTGTCCGACGTGCGGCTCGTGCCACCGGTCCTGCCGGACGCACGGGTCATCTGCATCGGGCTCAACTACCGCGCGCACGTGGCCGAGGGGTCCTACGCCGACCAGGAGTTCCCCGAGCACCCGACCCTGTTCGCCCGGTGGACCCGGTCGCTGACCGTCGGCGACACCCCGGTGCCGGTGCCCGTCGACGAGGCCGGGCTCGACTGGGAGGGCGAGGTGATGGCCTACGTCGGTGCGCCGCTGGTCGACGCCGACCCCGAGTCGGCCCTGACCGCGGTGCTGGGCTACTCGACGTTCAACGACCTGACCGCGCGGCGGGCGCAGAAGCTCACGTCCCAGTGGACCCTGGGCAAGAACGCCGACCACTCCGGCCCGCTGGGCCCGCTGGTGCCGGCCGACGAGGTCGGTGACCTGCGCGACGGCCTCCGGATCAGCACCCGGGTCAACGGCGAGACCGTGCAGCAGGCCAGCACGGCGCAGATCGTCCACGACGTCGGCCGGACGCTCGCGCTGGTCTCGCGGACGCTCACGCTCCGGCCCGGCGACCTGCTCGCCACGGGGACGCCGGCCGGGGTCGGTTACGCCCGCACCCCCCCGTGGCTGCTGCAGCCCGGCGACGTCGTCGAGGTCGAGGTCGAGCGGCTCGGTGTGCTCCGCACCCCGGTGGTCGGCGCCGGCCACCGGCACCGCACGCGCTGACCCACCCACCCGCCCGACCCAGGGAGACCCGTGTCCAGCTCCGAGTTCCGCCAGCACCTCTTCCCGTACGACCACCCCCGGCTGGCGGGCGTGCGCGGGATGGACGCCCACACCTATCGCCGAGCGGCCCGCGAGGACGCGTTCACCGGCGGCCTGATCGCGGGGTGGACACCGCTCTACCTCAACGAGTTCCGGGGCATCACCGAGGACGGCCACCTGCAGGAGGGGCGCCACCCGCTCACCGTCCCGCGGCCCGGCGAGGAGGCACCCGTCGCGGCCATGGTGGCTGCGGCGACGTCCTTCCTCGGCACGCTCGCCCCCGGTGACCGCGCCCGGGTGCAGTACGACGTGGACGCCGTGGAGTGGCAGACCTGGGCCAACCCGGAGTTCATGCAGTTCGACACCGGCCTGCGGCTCGACTCGCAGCCCGCGGAGGTCCGGGAGGCCGCGCTGGCCCTGGTGGCGGCCTCGCTCAGCCCCGAGGGGACCGCGCTGGTGCGCGCGATGATGCGGATCAACGGTTTCCTCGGTGAGGTCGTCGGCCTGGAGACCATCCTCAACGAGTTCAGCTACCACGTCGCGGTCTACGGCCGTCCGCACCTCTCCGCCCCGTGGGGGTGGCAGCTCTTCGGCCACCACTGCGCCGTCAACTGCCTGGTCGTGGGGGGGAGGATGGTCGTCAGTCCGCTGTTCCTGGGCGCCGAGCCCGACGCGATCGACGTCGGGCCGCACGCCGGCCCGCCGGCGTTCGCGGCCCACATCGACCTCTCGCTGCGGCTGATGGCGCAGCTGTCGCCGGCGCAGCGCGCGCAGGCGGTCGTCTTCGCCCAGATGGTCGATCCGGCGATGCCGCCCGGGCGGGTGCACCCCGGCGACGAACGCCACCTGGGTGGCGCGTTCCAGGACAACCGGGTGATCCCGTTCGAGGGCATCCCGGTCGCCGACCTGTCGGCCGGTGCCCGCGACCTGGTCCTCGAGCTGGTGGAACAGTTCGTGCTCCCCCTCCCGGCGGGCCCGCGCGCTGCGCGGATGCGCGAGGTGGCCTCCGCCCTCGACGAGACCTGGCTCAGCTGGATCGGGGGGCACGAGCCCGGCGACGTCTTCTACGTCCGGGTCCAGTCACCGGTGGTGATGGTCGAGCTCGACCACCACTGCGGGGTCTTCCTGGACTACGACACCCCCCGGCCGTTCCACGTGCACACCGTGGTGCGGACGCCGCACGGCAACGACTACGGCCGGTCCTGGGTGCGGCAGTGGCAGGCGGGTGCCGGCCGGGTGCCGGCGGACCCGGACCACCGCTGACCGGGCCGCGAGGCCGCGACCCGCCGCCGGTCAGCTGCCGGGACGCGGCGGTGCGGTGGCGATGCCGAGCAGCCCACCGGCCACCGCGAGGTTCTTGAGGAAGGCGGCCCGCGCGTGCGTCCGCTCGGGGCCGGCCGGCAGGTCCCAGAAGGAGAAGACCGCCAGCGTCGTCGGGGCGAGCGAAGCGGTCAGGACGCCGGCCGCGAGCCGCGGGGCGAGACCGAGCGCGAGGGCCGCGCCGGCGCCGACGTGCACACCGGCGTTCACCCGGACGAGCTGCTCGTCCGTGCAGGGCCCCAGCGCGGGCACGGCTGCCCGGAGCCGGGCCAGGAACGGCCCGGCTCCCTGCGCGGGGCCGGCCGGCGCCGCCCACACCTGCCGCCCGCCGTCGAGGAAGACCAGCGCTGCCGCCACGCGGGCGACGGCGGGCAGGATCCGCGGTCGGTACTGCGCCATCGTCGTGACCTCCAGGTGGTCGGGCTGTCGTCAGTCGGTCGGGAACAGCAGCGGGGCGATGCGCTCGATCCCGGACGCCGCGGCCCTCTCGTCGACGTCCCCGTGCGCTCCGCCGACGCCGACCGCGCCGATCACCTCGTCGTCCTCCACGAGGATCGGCAACCCGCCGGGGACGGCGAGCAGTCGCCGGTCGACCTGGGAGGGCGGCGCCACCGCCATCTCCGGCCGCGCGGCGAAGGCCGCGAACGCGCGGGTGCTCTGCCCGGTGACGGCCGCCGTGTAGGCCTTGCGGCGAGCCGTCTCGACGGCGACGGGGCCGACCCGGTCGTCGCACAGCAGCACCACCAGGCCGCCGCTGCGGTCGACCACCGCGACGCACAGCCGCGCCGCGTCACGGCGTCCCGACTCCAGCACCGCCAGCGCTGCCTCGTGGGCCATCTCGAAGGTCAGCGGTGCCCTCATCGGCGCAGCGCGCCCGGTCGCTCGGCGCCGGCCGCCGCGGTGTCCTCACCGCGGACGAGCGCGGCGGCCCGCTCGGCGATGGCGATCACCGTGGCGTTGACGTTGGCACCGATCGAGCTCGGCATCACGGAGGCGTCGGCGACCCGCAGGCCCGTCGTACCGTGCACCACCAGCGACGGGTCGACCACCGCGTCCCGGCCGGTGCCGATCGCGCACGTGCCGCCGGCGTGGTGGGCCTGGTGGGCGTGCCCGCGCAGGAAGGCCTCGAACTCCTCGTCGGTCCGGACGTCGGGCCCGGGCACCGTCTCCCCCGCGATCATGCCCCTGACCTCGGGTGCGGTGAGGAGCCGCCGCGTCATCCGCAGCGTCTCGCGCAGGGCGGCCACGTCGTCGGGGTGCTGCAGGAGGTTCAGCTGGATGCGGGGAGCGGCGTCCGGGTCGGCGGAGCGCAGCCGCACGTGGCCCCGGCTCACCGGTGTGCCGACGGCGTTGAGCGCGATGCAGTGCCGGCCAGGCAGCGGCTTGACCCCGGGGAACCACGGGCGGGCGTCGAAGCCGCCGGCCACGATGCCCAGGAACCCGTCGGGTCGGTCCAGGTCCGGGCGGGACCGGGTGTAGACCGACAGGAGCTCCGGCATCGCCGCGAGCGGTCCGGTGCCGGCCACCGCCCACCGGAGGGCAGCCCACGCGAGCCGGTCGGCGCGCAGGTGCTCGTGGAAGGTGACCGGCTCGGACACGTCGAAGAGGACCGGTGCGGACGGGTGCTCGTGCAGGTTCTCCCCCACGCCGGGGAGGTCGACCAGGGCATCGAGCCCGTGCGACCGCAGGTGGTCGGCCGGGCCGATGCCCGAGAGCATGAGCAGCTGGGGCGAGTTGTAGACCCCCGCCGCCAGGACGACCTCGCGACCCGCGCGCACCGGCGTCAGCCGGCCGTGGTCGAGGAGCTCCACCCCCGCTGCCCGCGTGCCGTCGAAGACGACCCGCCGCACCTGCACCCCCGTGAGCAGGGTCAGGTTGGGCCGGCGCCGCAGCACCGGGCGCAGGTAGGCGGCGGCGGTGCTGTGCCGGCGCCCGCGCCGGATCGACACCTCGCTCTGACCGGCACCCGTCGGGTCACCGTCCTGCGTGTCGTCCGGGAAGTCCACACCCAGGCCGCGGGCACCTGCGTCGAGCCGATGGCCGAAGCTGCCGCGCTCGGTCGCGCGGGCCACCGAGACCGGGCCGCTGCCGCCGTGCTGGGCGTCCGCACCACGCCAGCTGGTCTCGGAGCGGCGGAAGTACGGCAGCAGGTCGTCGTACCCCCAGCCGACGGCCCCGTGCTGCACCCAGTCGTCGTAGTCCAGCCGGTGCGCCCGGACGTGCGTGGAGCCGTTGATCGACCCCGTGCCGCCCACCAGCTTCCCTCGCGGCACCGGGAGCCGGCGGCCACCCAGCCCGGGCTCGGGCTCGGTCTCGTAGCCCCAACCGAGGTCGGTGCGGCCGATCAGCAGCCCCACCCCGATCGGCATCTGCACCAGGAGCCGTCGGTCGGCGGCCGGTCCGGCCTCCACGAGCAGGACCGACACGGACGGGTCCGCCGAGAGCCGGGTGGCGAGGACGCACCCCGCGGTGCCGGCCCCGACGATGACGATGTCGTAGGCGGTGTCGAGCCGGGTACGACGAGCCACGGGATCTCCTTCGATCGCGAGCAGGGGTCGCACGACCGCGGCGAGTCACCCGGTGCGACCTCCGGAACGTAGACCGGCCCGCGTGCCGGAGTCAGCGGGACGGCCATTGACCGGCAACCGGGCCCTGGGCCGGCGCGGCGGCTCCGGTGCCGCCCCGGCGCGACCGTTGCCATTGACCGGCCGGCTCGTCGACACCTGCCGGCGGAGTCGAGATCCTGGGTCCACGGCGGGCGCGGTGGCACGGCCCCATCTCGACGAGGAGCGCCATGGACCCGAGCACGACGATGGAGCCGGCGGACGTCGCTGCCGCGGAGGCGGCCTGGGTCGCCGCGTGGGGCTCCTCGGACCACGACCGGATGCGCCTGCTCATGCACCCCGACTGCCTGGTGGTGCACGGGCCCGTCGGTTCCCAGAGCGATCTGGAGCAGTTCCTCGCCTACAACAGCCACGTCGGCGTGATCAGCGAGGCGCGGGTGCACGACGTCACGACCCGCCGTCACGGCGACGTCATCGTGGTGAGCTGCCTGCAGGAGTCGCGCATCGCGTTCGTGCCCGAGCTGACGCCGTTCGTGATCCAGGCCGCCGTGACCCGGGTCTGGGTGCCCGGCCCGCACGGGTGGCGCCTGGTGCACATGCACATGGCCCGCCGCCAACCGCCCGGCTGACCCGCCCCCCTGGACGAGGAGGTACTCGCATGACGTCGGTGCACACCACCGGGGCCACGGTTCCGCAGGCGGCCGGCACGGTCCTGGTCGTGGGGGCCGGCGGCAGCGGTCTCGCGACGGCCCTGGAGCTGGCCCGCGCCGGGGTGGCCGTGCGCGTCGTCGACGCCGCAGCGGGACCGTGCCGGGAGTCCCGGGGGAACGGGCTGCAGGCCCGGACCCTCGAACTGCTCGACCTGCACGGCGTCACCGACGACCTGGTGGCACGCGGCAACCCCGTCGACACCCTCACCGTGTTCGCCGGCGGCGAGCGCCTGACCGAGGTGGACTTCCGGCTGGCGCCCAGCCGGTTCACGTCGCTGGTGCTCCCGCAGTGCCACACCGAGGAGGTCCTGCGCCGGCGGCTCGCCGACCACGGCGTCGAGGTCGAGTGGGGCACGCGGCTCGAGGCGATCGTCCAGGACCACGACAGGGTGACCGCGACGCTGCAGCACGACGGCGGCTCGACCGAGGCGGTCGTCTCCTGGTTGGTGGGGGCGGACGGTGCCGGCAGCACGGTGCGCAAGCTGCTGGGCTTCTCCTTCGACGGCGTCTCGTTCGAGGAACGCTGGGGCCTGATGGACGCCGCCCTGGACTGGGAGCTGCCCGGTGACCGGATCCGGGTGTTCCGCACCGTCGGCGGCCGGGGGCAGCTCATCACCGTCCCGCTCGGCGGTGACCGCTACCGCGTCCAGACCGACGACATCGACCGCGACGACCGTGCGGCGCCGTCACTGGCGCACATGCAGGAGCTGTTCGACCGCTACTCCGGCGTGCCCGGGACGCTGTCGTCCCCGACGTGGACGTCGTCGTTCCGGGTGCACTGCCGCCAGGTCGTCGCCTACCGGGACCGACGCGTGTTCCTGGCGGGCGACGCCGCGCACATCCACACCCCCGCGGGCGGCCAGGGGCTCAACACCGGGATCCAGGACGGCATCAACCTCGGGTGGAAGCTCGCGCTGGTCGCCGCCGGCCACGCCGGCGCGGAACTGCTCGACAGCTACGAGCAGGAGCGGGCTCCCGTCGCCGCGGCCGTCCTGCGGTTGACCGAGGTGCTCGCCCGCGATCCGGGGCGGGTCAGCGTCTCGGCGCCGGCGGACCGGGTCCAGGTCGCGAACGTCGTCAGCCAGTGTGCGATCACCTACCACGGCGGTCCCCTGGCGGCGACGGAGGACGACGCCGGGAGCGGGCTGCGTGCCGGCGACCGGCTGCCCGACGTGCTCGTGGACGGTCAGCGGCTCCACGAGCGGCTCCGCACAGGCCGGGTGACCGTCGTACGGCTGGGGGCGGCCGAACTCCCGCACGTCGCCTCGGCGGCCGTCGATCTCTGGGACGTGGACACCACCGCGCCGGACCAGCCGCTGGCCGAGGCGCTGGGCTTCCGGGACGGCCTGGCGGTCATCCGGCCCGACGGGTACCTGGGCTGCTCGACCGCCAGGGCGGACGGCGCCACCGTGGTCCAGGACCACCTCGCCGACGTCCTCCGCCTCTCGGACGACCCCCACCGACGACGGCCCACCTCGTCGGCTCCCCCGCTGGCCGCCTCGACGAGATAGCCGACCGACGGGCAGCCACGCGCGGGCCCCCTCGCCGGCGCCGTCGCCGCCTGGTCCGGGCGGGTGCGGCGACGGCCAGGACAGGCGGGGTGTCCTAGCATCGCCGACCGTGAGCGCGTCCGCAGCGAGTCCGCCCGGTCCCGACCGCCCGGCTGCCGCGGACTTCGACGCCGGTGCGCGACCCGGGTACCTCCTGCGGCGGGGCGTGAAGCAGCTGTCCCAGCTGTGGACGGAGCGGGGTCTGGAGATGACGGTCCCGCAGTTCGCGATCCTCGTCGAGCTGGCCCAGTCCGACGGGCTGGACCAGCGCACGCTGAGCGACCGGGTGCTGATCGACCCGTCGACGGTGACCGACATGTGCCGCCGACTGCTCGCCCGGGGCGACATCGAGCGGGAGCGCGACCCGGCCGACCAGCGCCGGTACACGGTGCGGATCACCCCGGCCGGACGGGCGAGCCTCGCCCCGGCCCTGCCGGTGGTCCGCGAGATCGACGACCTCCTGCTCGCACGGCTGACACCCGCCGAGCGTGAGCTGTTCGTGCAGCTGTTCCGCAAGGCGCTCGGCCTCGACTGACTGCGCTCGACCCCCGACCCGGCGGGAGACCGTCAGGCCCGCGAGCGCGCCAGGTTCGCGTTGAACCGGAAGACGTTGTCGGGGTCGTAGGTCTCCTTGAGGTCGACCAGTCGCTCCCACGTCCCGCCGTACACGGCCGACGTGCCGCCGTCCTCGTCGCCTCCGGCGAAGTTGACGTAGCTGCCGCCACTGAGGTGCGGCCGGAACACCTCGTACACCCTGCGCACCCACCCGATCGACTCGTCGTCGGCTGCCACGTCGTCCCACAACCCGATGATGTTCATCGGCCACCGGGCCTGACGGTGCGGGAACGCGGTCGCGTCCTGACCGACGCGGGCCACCGCACCGCCCAACCTGAGCACCTCGAACTGGCAGGACGGGTGGGGCATCGTCGCGGCACACTCGACCAGGGCCGTGAGCAGGTCGTCGGGGAGCTCGTCCAGGAAGCCGGCCTTCGCGTAGTGCCGACGACCGTGCACGAAGACGTGGTCCATCTGCTGCTGCGACGCCACCCACGGCACGACGCCCGCGACCACGGCCGCGGTCGGCAGCCGGCCGACCAGCTCGCCGATCACCCGCTCGCCCTCGGTGACGTCCCCGGCCCAGAACAGCGGCATGAGCAGGACCGGCACACCGCGCAGTCGGTCCGGGACCCACTCGAAGCCCGGTCCCTCCGGCGCACCACGGAACAGCGAGATCCAGGACAGGTCGTCGGGCACGTCGTCGTCGCCCATCACCGAGCGCCACACCCGCAGCGCCTCCTCGGCGTGCTCGAGCTCGACGATCGACGCCGCGACGTACACGTCGGGCCCGAAGTCGTGGCAGCGGAGCCGGAACTCGGTGACGATGCCGAAGTTCCCGCTCCCGCCACGCACGGCCCAGAACAGGTCCGCGTTCTCCGTCTCACTGGCCTCCACGACCTGCCCGTCGGCCAGCACCATCTGCACGGACTCGAGGCTGTCGATGGTCAGGCCGAACTTCCGCATCAGGTTGCCGAACCCGCCGCCGAGGATCAGGCCGCCGGCGCCGGTGTGCGAGATGGCGCCGGCCGGCACCACGAGTCCATGGGGTGCGGTCGCCTCGTCGAGGCCCCGCAGCAACGCCCCTCCCTGCACCGTGGCCCGCTTCGCCGCCGCGTCCACGGAGACCGCGGACATGGCCGACAGGTCGACCACCAGACCGTCGTCGTCGCAGACGCTGTAGCCGGGCGCACTGTGGCCGCCGCACTTGACCGCGATCGGCAGGTCGACCTCGCGCGCGAAGCGCACGGCGGCCGCGACGCCGTCGACGTCGCGCGGCTGCAGGATCATCCGGGGTCGGCGGTCGATCATGCCGTTCCACAGCCGGCGGGCCGCCTCGTACCCGGGGGTGCCCGGCAGCAGGACGGCCACCCCGCTCTCGCCCAGGACGTCGTCGGCCGTTCGCAGCTGGGTCACAGGAGCTCCCCTCGTCGGAATCAATGCGTGTACGCATGGATATGCGACCGGCCTGGGCGTCGGCAAGAGCCGCGTCATTGAGCGGACACCAGCTGGCCGGCGGTCCTCGCCCGGCCCTCGGCGCCCGTCGGCCCATCACCGGAGGCGTCCCCGGTGACGAGCGCGGGACGGCGTCAGGCCCGGAACCGCTCCATCGTGTGGACCGTCAGGCCCTGCAGGCTCGCTGCCCCACCGGGTGCGGAGACGCGCAGGGCGACCGGCCCGGCGACGTCCACGCGGACGGCGGCGGTGTCGCCCCCGCTGAACACCTCGGCGAGGCCGGCGTCGAGCAGCAGCCGCAGGTGGTCCCCGGCGTCGGGCAGCCGCTCGTCCGGCCGACCCGGTCGGCCCACCGTGAGGCCGCGCTGCCCGTCGCCGGATGCAAGGACCAGCACCTCCACCCCGTCGGCCAGCACGGTCAGCCGGAGTCCGCCTGCTCCGGCCCGGGTCGCGATGCCGATGTCGAGGAAGGGGTCGAACGGCCCGAGGACGACCGGCTCGACGTCGACCTCGGTCGGGCCGAGGTCGGCCACCAGGCCCGACCGGAGCGTGTCGACGTCCGGGTGCGGGTCGATCGTGACCCGGTCGCCGTCCAGTCCGAGCAGCACCGGCAGCGACAGCGCCCCCGCCCAGGCCGGGCCGGGCGCCGCCGACTCACGCACCCAGGACACCGCACTGCGCCGGCGCTGGTCGTCCAGGAACGACGTGGTGGCATACAGGGCGTCGTTGGCGGTGAACCGCTGCCAGGTCGACGGCTGGAACCGACCGTCGTGCAGGTCCCCGACGGAGCACGCGACGTACTGGGCCAGGCCGTCGTGCCAGACCGACAGCAGCAGGACCCAGCGGTCCTCCAGCGGGAAGAGCTGGACGCACTCCCACACCGACCCGGTCCAGACGGGATCCGTCTCGGTGGTGGGGCGTTCGGCGAGGACCCCGTCGAACGTCCAGGTCGACAGGTCCGGGGAGGACCAGGACAGCGCCGTGCCGCGGCCGTCGGTGAGCCCGCCCCCGATGACCATCGACCAGCCGTCCCCGTCGCGCCGGACGGCCGGGTCGCGGAACTGGGTGAAGGGCAGACCGTCCGGCGGCCCGGCGACCACCGGCTCGCCCGGGTCGACCACCCAGGTGCTCCAGTCGCGGTCGCCGCGGGCCCGCACGACCGAGCCGACGTCCAGGGACTCGCCCGCGACCCGCGTGTAGAAGATGCTCGGGGCGCCGTCGTCGTCCACGACGACCGCGCCGGACCAGCAGCCGACCTCGTCCGGTCCCGGCGTCAGGGCCACCCCGACCCACTCCCACCGCACCAGGTCGGGACTGGACATCTGGCCCCACCCGCAGGCCGGGCTCCACTCCGGGGCCGCGGGGTTGTACTGGACGAACATCTCGTAGCGCCCGCCCGTAGGGCCCTCGTGCCAGGTGACGCCGAGCGGGTCGTTGATCCAGCCGGACTGCGGGGTCACGTGGAACCCAGGACGCACGCTCACTCCTGACCGGGACGGGGTGCTCACCATCACGGGTGGGGCCACGTCGGCTGTCCCGGGGAGCTGCTTGCGAATGTAGTGGGGGCCAGGGCGGTGCCGACATCGGGCACCCGCCCCCACGGCTCCCCTGGAGCCGTACGGGCGGGGACGCCGACTCGCGGCGTCCCCGCCCGGTGGCGGACGTGCTCGGTGCCCCGGCTCAGCCCTTGACCGACCCGGCGGTCAGGCCACGGACGAAGTACCGCTGCAGCGACAGGAACACCAGGATCGGCACGAGCATGGTGAACAGGCCGCCCGCGGTGAGCAGCTGCCAGCCCTGGCCCTGGTTGCCCAGCAGGGACACCAGCGCGATGGTCAGCGGCTGGTTCGACCCCGGACCCACGAAGATCAGCGCGGCCAGCAGGTCGTTCCAGACCCAGAGGAACTGGAAGATCGCGAACGAGGCCAGCGCGGGCGTCGACATCGGGATGATCAGCCGCCAGAACGTCTGGAAGTGGCTCGCGCCGTCGATCTTCGCCGACTCGATGATCTCCTTGGGCAACGTGGCCATGTAGTTGCGGATGAGGTAGATCGCCAGCGGCATGCCGAACCCGATGTGGGCCAGCCAGATGGCCAGGAACGTGCCGCTGATGCCGAGGTCGCCGTACAGCTTGAGCAGCGGCACCAGCGCGACCTGGGTCGGGACGACCAGCAGGGCGACGATCATCACCATGAGGAAGTCACGGCCCTTGAACTGCATGAACGTGAACACGTAGGCCGCGAACGCAGCGATCAGGATCGGGATGATCGTCGCCGGCACCGTGATGGCCACGCTGTTGACGAACGCCTCGCCCATGTTGGCCCGGCTGAACACGTCGCTGTAGTTCTGCAGGGTCACCGACGGCGACGTGAAGATCGTCCACCAGCCCGACGAGTTGGCCTGGTCGGCGGGACGGAAGGACGTGACCGCCAGCCCCAGCGTGGGGATGATCCAGAGGGCACAGAGCAGGCCGACGACGATCCGGACCCACAGCGGCGACTTCCCCCCCACATCCGGCTTCTTCCCTCCCCGCGCCTTGGTGTTGCTGCCGACACTCGCGGTGTCGCTCTGCAGCTGGATGGGGGTGGCGACGGTGCCACTGCTCATCGGGAGACCTCCTCAGCGCGGAACTGCCGGATCTGGTAGGTCATGATCGGGATCATCACGAGCATGAGCATGACGACGATCGCCGCGGCGTAACCGGCGTTGCTGTTGGTGAAGAGCTGGTTGTAGAAGTCGACCGCGATGACGTTGGTGCCGAAGTTGCCGTTCGTCATCACGTAGACGATGTCGAAGGTCTTGAGGACCGTGATCAGCACGGTGATGAACACGGTGATCAGCGAGGTCCGGATCTGCGGGACCACGACCCGGAAGAAGATGGCCCCCTCGCCGGCACCGTCGAGGCGGGCTGCCTCCAGGGTGTCGACCGGCACGCCCTTGATGGCAGCGGACAGCAGGACCATCGCGAAGCCGGCCTGCAACCACATGAGGATGACCATCAGCAGGAAGCTGTTCAGCTTGCCGCTGGAGATCTGCAGCCAGTTCACCGGGTCGCCACCGACCCCGGTGACGATCCCGTTCAGCAGTCCGACCTGCTCCTGCGAGGCCGGGCTCGCCGCGTAGACGAAGCGCCAGATCGCCCCGGCGCTGACGGCCCCCACGGCGAGGGGCAGGAAGATGAAGGTCTTGGCCGTCTTCTCGGCCCGGGGCTCGAGGCGGTCGGCGAGCGTGGCGATGAGCAGACCCAGGACGATGGTGCCGGCCGGGACGATGATGATCCACAACAGCGTGTTGACCAAGGTGGTCTGGAACGCCGACGACGCCAGCAGATCGGAGTAGTTGGACAGACCGATGAACTGCGTGCTGCTGGCGTTGGCGAAGCTGAAGATGATCGTCTGCACGGTCGGGTAGATCAGGTAGACGCCGATGGCGGCCAGCGCCGGGAACAACCACAGGAACGGTTTCACCCGCTCCTCCCACCGGCCGGGGAGGAGCTCGCCGAGCTTGTTCAGCAGGTAGAAGACGGCGACCGCACCGCCCACACCGGCGAGCACGGCGAGCAGCGCATTGGCGATCTTGATGCCCATCAGGGCCCATCCTCTCTAGGCAATGCGGGATCAGGGCCCGTGTGCCGGCCGCCGCCCGGCGGCCGGCACACGGGATCGTGCAGCTAGGACGCAGGCCAGCTGGCCTCGATGTTGTCCAGCGCCGTCTGGGCGTCGATCTCGCCCGCGATCCAGGCCGTCATCTCCTTCCAGAAGGAGCCGGAGCCGACGGCACCGGGCATCTGGTCGGACCCGTCGAAGGCCCAGTCGGTCGCCTCGTTCTGGATCGTGGCGAAGTTCCGCGAGGTGTCGCTCGGGTAGTTCGCCGGGTCGACGTCGGAGCGCGGCGCCAGGTACGACGTCAGCTCCTTCGCCATCTTGTTCTGGAAGTCCACCGAGGCCATGTAGGCCAGCGTCTTCTGGGCCGACTCGTTGTCACCGCTGAAGAGCCCGGCGAGGTCACCACCGCCGAGGACCGGCGAGGAGTCGGCACTGGTCCCCGGCATCGGGAACACGCCGACCGTGTCGTCCAGGGTGTCGACGACGGCGTCGGGGAAGAAGCCCTGCTGGGTCAGGAAGTTGCCCTGCCGGTACATGTAGCAGCCGGGAGGCGTGTCGAACATCGGGTTGCCGGCGGTCTGGAAGTTGTTGCTGGCGATGGCCTCGCGGCCACCGTTGGTCTCGCCCGGGGCGAGCAGCAGCTCCTCCATCTGGTTCAGGACCTCGAGCACGCGCGGGTCGTTGAACGGGATCTCGTGCTGGACCCACTGGTTGTAGACGTCGGACCCGTAGTTGATCAGCATCAGGTTCTCGACCCAGTCGGTGGCCGGCCACCCGGTGCCCGGCCCGTTCTCGATGCCGAAGCACCAGGGCGTCGTCCCGGTGGCGGCGACGGTCTTGCTCAGCGACAGCAGGTCGTCGAACGTCGCGGGCGGGGTGGTCAGCCCGGCCTGCTCGGCGCCCGCCTTCGGGTAGTAGACGACGCTCTTGATGTTGGAGCTCATCAGGATCCCGTACTGGGTGCCGTCCTCGCCCTGGCCGGCCTCGATGGCCCCGGGCAGCATGTTCGCCTCGAGGTCGTCCATGTCGACCGCCTCGGAGACGTCGGAGAGCACGCCCCGCTCGGCCATCGTGCGCAGGATCCCGGGCTGCGGGAAGATCGCGATGTCGGGCAGCTGGTTGCCCTGCACGCGGGTGTTGATCAGCGAGTTGAAGTCCGGCGTCGGCGAGAACTGGATCGTGACGTCGTTCTGCCCCGCCCACTCTTTCATCACCGACTGGAACACCTGGTCCTGGTTGCCGGTGAACCCGTACATCAGCTCGATCTCGTTGCTGGTGTTGTTGCTCCCGCCGCCCCCGTCACCGCCGCTGCTGAGACAGCCGGACGTGAGCAGGGTGACGGCGCCGACGGCGATCGCCGCACCGATGGTCGATCTGTTGCGCATGAGGACTCCTCTGAGAACCGTGCTCCCGGCCTGCTCGGCCGGGAGGACCACCAGGGGCGGCGGGACGATCCCGCCGCACCGAACGAGTTGCGGGCGCCGACGGCCCACGGGTCACGCCCGTGGGCCGGTCGCCTGCCGGACGTGAGTCGTCACGCCCGTGCACGGCCGAGGCCGCGGCGCGGTGTCCGGGGACCCGCGCGCGGTGCGTGCCGCCACCCGGCCGTCACCGGGCGGCCCGAGCGGCGACACGCCCGCAGGTCACACGCGCGTGGAGCCCGAGGGACGCTGACGGTCACCGGTGTCCACGCGCCGGCCGGTCTCGGTGGAGAAGACGTGGACGTCGTCCGGCGAGACCTGCAGGTGGACGACCTCGCCCTTCATCGGGGGCTTCCGGCCACCCACCCGGATGGTCAGCAGCCGCTCGCTGGCGCTGGCCACGGACGCACCGCTCTGCTGCAGGGACCCGTAGGCGTAGGCGTCCGACCCGAGCTCCTCGACGACGGCCACCTCGAAGGGGAAGCCGGCGCCCTCCCCCACCAGCTCCACGGCCTCCGGGCGGAACCCGATCGTCGCCGTGGACGCCCCGTTGAGTGCGCTGAGCGTGGTCGTGGGCAGGGGGATGTGGTGCTGGCCGAGCAGGGCACCCGAGGAGTCCAGCCGGACCTCGACCAGGTTCATCGCCGGCGACCCGATGAAGCCCGCGACGAACACGTTGTCGGGGCGGTCGTAGAGGTTGCGCGGGGTGTCGACCTGCTGGAGGTAGCCGTCCTTGAGCAGCGCCACGCGATCGCCCATGGTCATGGCCTCGACCTGGTCGTGGGTCACGTAGACGGTGGTGGTGCCCAGCCGGCGCTGCAGCGCCGCGATCTCCGTACGGGTCTGCACCCGGAGCTTGGCGTCCAGGTTGGACAGCGGCTCGTCCATCAGGAAGGCCTGGGGGCTGCGCACGATGGCCCGCCCCATGGCGACCCGCTGGCGCTGGCCACCGGACAGGGCCTTGGGCTTGCGGTCGAGGTAGGCGTCCAGGTCGAGGATGCGCGCTGCCTCCTCCACCCGCTTGCGGATCTCGTCCTTCTTCATCCCGGAGATCTTGAGCGAGAAGCCCATGTTGTCCGCGACGGACATGTGCGGGTAGAGCGCGTAGTTCTGGAACACCATCGCGATGTCCCGCTCCTTGGGCGGCAGGGAGGTCACGTCCTTGTCGCCGATCCGGATGTGACCCTCCGTCACGGCCTCGAGGCCGGCGATCATCCGGAGAGCGGTCGACTTGCCCGATCCGGACGGGCCCACGAGGACGAGGAACTCGCCGTCGGCGATCTCGAGGTCCAGGGCGTTGACCGACGGCCGTTCGGCGCCGGGGTACTGCAGTGTCGCCTGGTCATAGGTGATGGTTGCCATGTCAGCGTCCCCTCAGTGGGAATGGTCGAAGGAAGAGCACGGCGGCCGGGACAGTGCTCGGGACACCAGGAACACCGGGCCCTCGTGCCGTCGGTGCACCTTGTCAGGTGCCTGTGTCCAGCACCACATGAGGGTCGATCTCGGAAACCATTCCGTTACATGTTCGGGGCTTCGGTGAGGTGACGAGAAGATGAGATACGGGTGACGTCAGCGGACGGTGGGCCCGGACAGCTGGTAGGAGCGCAGCTCCGGCCGTGCCGAGCAGAGCGTCGCCGCGGCGTCCAGCAGGGGCTCTGGCGCGAGGATCAGCACGTCGCTCGTGGTGGTCCCGCCGTCCTCGCGCACGACGCTCACCTGCCCGGCGAGCGTGCGCGGACCCGCCCCGGCGTCCGTCCCGTCCGGGGCCGGCGCGGGGTCGCAGGTCAACAGCACCGACAGCGGCAGCAGGGCCTCGTCCGCCGCCTCGATGCGCAGCGGGCCGCTGCCCGAGATGTCCATGCCGGAGCCGACCGAGGCCAGCTCCTCGACGGTCGTCGGGCGCAGCCCGTCGTTGCGGACGGTGACGAAGTACTCGACCTGGCCACCCAGCGGGGTCGTGGAGGACGAGGAGACGCCGAGGGTCACCGACAGGCGCACCTCCCGGTCCGCCGCGCGTCCCGCCGCCCAGCTCCGGTACCCCAGGACGGCGGCGGCCAGCACAGCCGCCGCGACCAGGCAGACTGCACCGGCCCGTACCCCCCGGGACAGGGAGCGCCAGCGGTGCCCCCAGGACTCGCCCAGGGGATCGCCCTCGAGCACGTCGAACCCCTCGTGGCTCTGCACCGGCCCATGGTCACCGCCGCCGGCCGGGGCGACAACCACCCGGCTCCTGCGCGGCCGGCGTACCGGAGCGGGCCGTCGACCGCTCACCCGCGCGGGCACGGGGGCAGGCTGTCGCCATGGAGATCCGCCACCTCAGGTGCTTCCTCGCCGTCGCGGACGAGCTGCACTTCGGCCGGGCGGCTGCACGGCTGCACATGACGCAACCGCCACTGAGCCAGCAGGTCCGGTCGCTGGAACGCGAGCTGGGCACCCGGCTGTTCGAGCGCTCCAGCCGGAGGGTCGCGCTGACCGCCGCGGGAGAGGCGCTGCTGGCACCGGCACGGCGGATCCTGGACGAGGAGGCGGTGGCCTCGCGGGTGGTGGACGCCGCACGGGTCGGCCAGGTCGGCCGGGTGCGCATCGGCTTCGCGGGGACGACGGCCTACGGGGTGCTGCCGACGTTGCGCCGGCGCGTCGCCCGGGAGTTCCCGGGCATCGAGATGGTCCTGCACAGCCAGGTCTACTCCGAGGCCGCGGCCGGCCTCGTCCAGGACGGCGAACTCGAGTTCGGGTTCGTCAGCCTCCCGGTCCGCCCGGCGCTGGACTGGCTGCCGCTCACCGTCGAGCGCCTGGTCTGCGCCCTGCCGGCCGGTCACCGGCTGTCCGAGGCCGACCACGTGGACATCACCGAGCTGGCCGCCGAGGAGTTCGTGGCCTTCCCGCACGCCCGGGGCTCGGCGGTGCGCGACCTGGTGATGCGCGCCTGCCACGACGCGGGCTTCACCCCCGACGTCGTCCAGGAGTCACCCGACCCGTTCAGCCTGCTGACCATGGTGGCCGCCGACGTCGGGGTCGCCCTCGTCCTGGAGTCGGCGGGCCGGGTCCAGCTCGACCAGGTCGTCATCCGGCCGCTGCGGGACGACGTGCAGCTGGCCGTCGGCCTGGCCTGGTCGCGGCCGGCGGTCTCCCCCGCCGTGCTGACGGTGCTCGACGTGGCGCGCCGCACGTTCCCGGTCGCGGCGGGCACCCCGTGAGACCCGCCGCCGGGCGGCGGACCGGGCCGCGACCGGCCGGCCACCAGCCCGCTCGGACTCCGGGACCACCGTGCTTGCGTGGCGTCGAGCGGCCCGCCTAGTCTCGGGGTCCCCGCTCCCGCGCGGTCGTCGAGTCCCCCGCTGGGCGCGGCCGGGTGAGGCAGTCGACCCGCACCGCCGCCCCGAGGACGGATGAAGCCCCGCGACATCGTCTTCGACCTGATCGGCGAGCACCCGGAGAGCCTCGGCGGCGGCGCCCGACTGCAGGCACTGACCGACCTGCTGGGCGGTCTCGGGGTCGGCGAGGAGACCGCGCGCATCACCCTGGCCCGCATGCGCACCGAGGGCTGGTTCGCCCCTCGTCGCGACGGGCGGACCACGCGCTACATCCCCACCGACGCCTGCCGGCGTCTGGTCGCGGAGCGCCGGGCGACGGTCTCCCGACGGCGGCGGGACGCGTGGGACGGGCAGTGGCGGATGGTCATCTACCGGGTCGCGCTCCCCGACCGGCCCGAGCGGGAGAGGCTGCGCCAGGTCCTCACCCGGCTCCGCTTCGGTCCGCTCACGGCAGCCACCTGGGTGAGCCCGCACCCCGTGCTCGCCGACGTGGAGGCCGAGCTCGGCCCGGTGTCGGCCCTGCGCTTCGAGCTGCTCACCTGCCGGACCTGGGGGCCGGGCGGCGACCGCGACATGGCCGCGCGCTGCTGGGACCTCCCGGCGATCGACCGGGAGGCCGCGCGGCTGCTCGACCGACTGGACGTGCTGCCGGCGCCCGACGCCCTGCGCACCCTCCCCGGCGAGGACGCGCTCCGGCTGCGCATCGAGCTCTCCGGCGCCGTCCGCAGCTTCGCCGCGCGTGACCCCGACCTGCCCGCCCAGCTGCTGCCGGGCACGTGGGCGGGGCAGCGCGCGCACCTGCTGTTCGAGCAGGCGCACGAGGCACTGGACCGACCGGCCAGGGCGTTCGTCGAGGCAGTCGTGCAGCGGCACGGCGGTGCCGCCGCGCACGGCCCGGCCACCGGGGCGTGAGGACGGCGGGACCTGAGCACGGCTGGACCTGAGGACCGCGGGCGCGCCCGGCCTCACCCGGCGCGAGGAGGCTCGCGTCACCCCCTCTGGCGCCGGGGCAGCCGGAGGCCGTACCGTCGCGCTTGAACGGTGGTTCAACCCTTCGAGCTGCGCAGGTGGAGGTCCGATGCCCTACCGGGCGACCGCGGGTACCCGCCGCCGTGCCGACGAGCGCCGCGCCGCGCTGGTCCGGGCAGCCCAGACCATCGTGGCCGAGCACGGTTTCGCCGGGGCGCGGGTCACCGAGATCGCCCAGGCGGCCGGGACCAGCGCGGGCTCGCTCTACTCCTACTTCAGCAACCGGGACGAGCTGCTGGCGGAGGTCTTCCGCCGGGCCGCCGCCCACGAGCTGCTGGTCGTCCGCGCGGCGGTGTCCGCGGCCGGCGAACCGGCCGGGCGCCGACTCGAGGCGCTGGTGCGGACGTTCGCGGGCCGCGCGCTGCACGGCCGCCAGCTGGCCTGGTCGCTGCTCTTCGAGCCCGTGTCGACCCTCGTGGACGCCGAGCGGCTGGCGTTCCGGCAGGCCTACGCCGGCCTGGGCGAGGACATCGTCACCGCCGGGATCGGCCAGGGCGTCTTCCGCGACCAGTACGTGCCGCTCGCCGCCACGGCCCTGATGGGCGCGATCTCCGAGGCCCTGGTGGGCCGGTTGCGCCCGGTCGCCGACGAGTCGGACGCCCCCTCGATCGAGTTCCTGGTCCGCGAGATCGGGACGTTCTGCGCCCACGCCCTGGCACGCACACCACCCACCACCGAGGAGAGCCCCCGATGAGCCGGACACACGAAGTCCTCAACCAGCCCCCGCCGCGGACCGACGTCGACGAGTTCGGGTCCAACACCGCCCTGGTCGAGGCGGTCGACCGGTTCGGTGCCGGATGGGCCGGCGCCGAGCTCACCACGGTGGGGCAGCTGGTCGGCAGCGCGGGGTTCCAGCACGACGCCGAGCTGGCGAACACGCACCCGCCGGTCTTCACCGCGCACGACCGCCAGGGCCACCGCATCGACCACGTCGAGTTCCACCCGGCCTACCACCGGGTGATCCGCGACTCGGTGGCGCACGGCGCGCACACCCGCTGCTGGGCCGCGCCGCGGCCCGGTGCCCACGTGGCCCGTGCCGCCACGTTCATGATGTTCGCGCAGGTGGAGCCGGGTCACTCCTGCCCGGTCAGCATGACCCACTCCGTGGTGCCCGCGCTGGCGTTCGCCCCCCAGGTGGCCGAGCAGTGGCTGCCGCGGGTGCTGTCCGAGGAGTACGACCCCGAGCTGCGCGACCCGGCCACCAAGGGCTTCGCGCTGTTCGGCATGGGGATGACGGAGAAGCAGGGCGGCTCCGACGTCCGCGCCAACACGACGGCGGCGGTCGACGCCGGCGACGGGACGTGGCTGCTCACCGGGCACAAGTGGTTCTGCTCCGCCCCGCAGTCCGACGCCTTCCTCGTGCTGGCCCAGACCGGCTCCGGGGTGAGCTGCTTCCTCGTGCCCCGGCGGCTGCCCGGCGGCGAGCCCAACAACTTCTTCATCCAGCGGCTCAAGGACAAGCTGGGCAACAAGTCGAACGCCTCCAGCGAGATCGAGCTCGACCAGGCCGTCGGCCAGCTGATCGGGGAGGAGGGCCGGGGCGTCCGCACGATCATCGAGATGGTGAACCAGACGCGGCTGGACTGCATCCTCGGCTCGGCCGCGGGCATGCGCCAGGCGGTGTCCGAGGCCGCCTGGCACGTCCGCCACCGGTCGGCCTTCGGTCGCACCCTGATCGACCAGCCCGCGATGACCGCGGTGATCGCCGACCTGCAGCTGGAGGCGGAGGCCGCCACCTGGACGGCCCTGCGCATGGCGTCGGTGCACGACCACGACGACGAGCAGTCCCGGGCGTTCGGCCGGCTCGGGACAGCGGTGGCGAAGTACTGGGTGTGCAAGCGGGGCCCGGGGCACGCCTACGAGGCACTGGAGTGCCTGGGCGGCAACGGCTACACCGAGCAGTTCCCGCTGGCCCGGCGGTACCGGGAGCAGCCGGTCATGGCCATCTGGGAGGGGTCGGGCAACGTGATCGCCCTGGACGTCCTGCGGGCGATGCAGCGGGAGCCGGCGTCCGTCGAGGCGTTCTTCGCCGAGGTGGAGCTCGCCTCCGGGCAGCACCGGGTGCTGGACGACCACGTCAAGGCGACCCGGGAGCTGGTCGACCTGGCCGCGACCGACCCGGTCGGCGCACCTGGGCTGGCCCGGCGCCTCGTGGAGTCGATGGCCCTCGCCCTGCAGGCCTCGCTGCTGGTCCGCGAGGCCCCGACCGCCGTCGCCGACGGCTTCCTGCACGGCCGGCTGGGCAGCGACCGGTGCCTGGAGTACGGCTCGCTGCCCTCGGGCAGCGTGGACCTCGCGGCGATCACCGCCCGCGCCTGACCGCGCTCGGCACCGCGACCCGGCCGGCAGGCGGGTCGCGGTGCCGACCGGTCACCACCTCGATCGATACCGATGACGTATCGCAGGGGCGCCCACTCGGACTTGGACAGGATCGATCCCCGGGGCGCACTGTGTCGTGCGTCTCACTGCACGGCTCGTCGGTGAGGCCCGGCCTCGATCGAGGAGACGACAGTGGCAGCGCAGCCAGCACTGGACCGACCACCGGCACACGACCTGAGGAAGGCCCGGCGGGCCGGTGTGACCGCCTTCGTAGGGACGACCGTGGAGTGGTTCGACTTCTACATCTACGGCACCGCCTCGGCGCTCGTGCTCGGCAAGGTGTTCTTCCCCGAGGCCTCCTCGGCGGTGGGCACCCTGGCCGCGTTCGGCACGTTCTGGGTGGGCTTCCTGGCCCGGCCCCTGGGCGGCATCGTCTTCGGGCACCTCGGCGACCGCTACGGCCGCAAGTCCGCGCTGATCGCGACGCTCTCGCTCATGGGGGTGGCGACCTTCTGCATCGGCCTGCTGCCGGGCTACGCCTCCTGGGGTGTCGCGGCGCCCGTCGTCCTGATCCTGCTGCGGATGGTGCAGGGGGTCGCGGTCGGCGGCGAGTGGGGTGGGGCGGTGCTCATCGCCACCGAGTACGCACCCCCGGGGAAGAAGCTGCTCTACGGGGCGTTCGCCCAGCAGGGTTCCCCGGTC
This sequence comes from Goekera deserti, assembly GCF_010685995.1. Taxonomy (GTDB): domain Bacteria; phylum Actinomycetota; class Actinomycetes; order Mycobacteriales; family Geodermatophilaceae; genus Goekera; species Goekera deserti. The sequence continues at coordinate 545,935 of NZ_JAAGWK010000009.1, forward strand.
GGCAACCTGCTGGCGACCCTCGCCTTCCTGGCCATCGCCCAGCTGCCGGACGCCGCGTTCGAGTCCTGGGGCTGGCGGCTGCCGTTCCTGGCGTCGGCCCTGCTGGTCGGGGTGGGCATGTTCATCCGGCTGCGACTGGACGAGACCCCGGAGATGGCGCGCCTGCTGGAGTCGAAGAAGACCAGCCGGGTGCCCCTGCTGCAGCTGCTGCAGCAGTACCCGCTGGTCGTGGCGCTCGGCGTCTGCGCCGGAACCGCGGGCGTGGCGATCACCTACGTGAAGACGACGTTCGCGCTCAGCTGGGCGACCACGGACCTGGGCTTCACCCGGTCCAGCTTCCTGACCGTCATCACGATCGCGCTGGTCATCCAGGTCGTCGTCCAGCCGTTCGGCGCCGTGCTGGGCGAACGGCTGGACCTCCGGCGGGCGGTCCTGATCATGCTGCTGCCCGAGCTGGTCCTGCTGCCGCTGATGTTCGTGCTGATCTCCACGGGCTCGTTCTGGCTGGCCGTGCTGGGCATGGGCCTGGCCACCGCCCCGCATGCGATGTACTACGCCGCGATGGCCGGCATGCTCGCCCGGGTCTACCCGGTGGAGATCCGGTACACCGGCCTGTCGGTCACCTACCAGCTCTGCACCACGATCTTCGCCGGCACCGCACCGTTCGTTGCCCAGTACCTGCTCAACGCCACCGGGTCGATCTGGTCGGTCGTGGTGCTGGGGCTGGTCTACGTCGGCATCACCCTGGCCGCCGTCCTGGCGCTGATCTCGCGCACGGTGTGGCGGGACGGCAAGGAGTCGGTCCCCACCCCCGTCGAGGAGCGCGTCTCGTGAGCACACCGGTCCACACCCGTACCGCCGACCCCACCCTCGAGCGGGTGCTGGGGCGCCTGCTGGACGACGGGCAGCTGGCCTGGCTGGCCCCGCACCTGGACGAGATGGGCCGGGTCGCGGTGACCGAGCTGGAGGACGCCGCCCGCACCGCTGACGTCAACCCGCCGCGGCTGCGGCAGTGGGACCCCTCCGGCGACCGGGTCGACGAGGTCGTCCACCACCCCGCCTACCGGGTGATGGAGGAGATCGCCTACGACCGGTTCGGGCTGGCCGCCATGTCGCACCGGCCCGGCGTGCTGGGCTGCCCCACCACCGCCCCGCACGTGGCCAAGTACGCGCTGAGCTACCTGTTCGTGCAGGCAGAGTTCGGGCTGGCCTGCCCGGTGTCGATGACCGACTCCGCGGCCCGGGTGCTGCGGCTGTTCGGCGCGAGCGAGTTCTCCGAGGCGATCGACCGGCTCACCTCGACCGACCGGGAGCACGCCTGGACCGGCGCGATGTTCATGACCGAGCGCGCCGGGGGCACCGACCTGGCGCAGACCGAGACGGTCGCGACCGACTGCGGCGACCACTGGGAGCTCGAGGGCCGCAAGTGGTTCGCCTCCAACGTGGCCGCCGACGTCGTCCTGACGCTGGCGGTGGTGCCCGGTCAGGGCGAGGGCACCCGCGGCCTGGGCATGTTCTACGTTCCCCGGACCACGCCCGACGGCCGGCGGAACAGCTACACGATCGACCGGCTCAAGGACAAGATGGGCAGCCGGTCGATGGCCAGCGGCGAGGTCACGCTGCACCGGGCGTGGGCGCAGCCGGTCGGGGAGCTCTCCCGCGGGTTCCTGCAGATGGCCGAGATGGTGAACGTCTCGCGGCTGTCCAACGCGATGCGCTCGGCGGCCCTGATGCGCCGGGCCACCCGGGAGGCCGTCGAGCACGCCCGCGGTCGCGTCGTCTCCGGCCGGGCGCTGTTCGACCAGCCGCTGATGCGGGTCACCCTGCTGTCCCTGGCCCTGCAGGCCGAGGCGGCGCTCACCCTGGTGCTGGACACCGCAGCGGTGCTGGACGCCGCCGACGCCGGCGACGCGCGGGCCCGCAGCCTGATCCGGGTGATGACCCCGCTGGCGAAGTACACGATCTGCAAGGAGGCCCGCCGGGTCACCGGAGAGGCCATGGAGGTGCGCGGCGGCAACGGCTACATCGAGGACTGGGTCGACCCCAAGCTCGTCCGCGACGCCCACCTGCCCTCGATCTGGGAAGGCAGCTCCAACGTCATCGCCCTGGACGTGCTGCGCTGCCTGCGCCGGGACGCCTCGCACCGGGTGCTCGCCGACCACGAGACCACCCGCCTGGACGCGGTGACCGACGTCGACGCGCAGCCGGCGGCGGCCTGGCTGCGGGCTCGCTGGGCCCGGCTGCGCGCGCGGGGCGAGGAGCTGCTCACCCGGCCCGAGGCCCGCCAGCAGGCACTGGTGGGCTCCTACGCCCGCGACCTGGCGACCACCATGATGGCCACGTCGCTGCTGGTGCAGGCCGACCACGACCTGGCCCGGCAGGCGGGCTCCCGGACGCTGCTGGTCGCCTACAGCTGGCTGCTCACCCTCGACGGGGTGCCGGTGGACGAGCTGGCCGTCGCCCAGGAGGAGCTGGCCGCCGTCGTCGACGGCGGGCACGTCGCGGCCGGCGCGGTCGAGGCGCTGCTCGCGGAAGCGGGTTGGGCCGGTGCCTGAGGCGAGCGGGCACGACACCGGACAGCCGGGCTCGCCGAGCCTGCCGCTGGCCGGGATCCGGGTGGTCGACCTGTCCAAGATCCTCGCCGGGCCCTACGTGACGATGTCCCTGGGTGACCTGGGCGCCGAAGTGGTCAAGGTCGAGTCACCCGGCACCGGTGACCCGACCCGGACCTGGGGGCCGCCGTTCTCCGGGCCGGACGCCACGTACTACCTGGCGACCAACCGCAACAAGCGGTCCGTCGTGCTGGACCTGAAGTCCGCCGAGGGCCGCGAGGTCGTGGACCGGCTGCTGCAGACCGCCGACGTCGTGGTGGAGAACTTCCGGCCCGGCAGCTCGCTGGCGCGGGAGTACGACCACCGGGAGCTCGCGGCCCGGTACCCCTCGCTGGTGGTGCTGCACATCTCCGCGTTCGGCGACACCGGGCCGCTGCGGCACGAGCCGGGCTACGACATGGTGGCCCAGGCCGCGGGCGGGCTGATGTCGCTCACCGGGGAACCCGGCGGCCCGCCGATGAAGGCCGGCTACGCCATGGGTGACCTGGGCGCGGCGCTGTTCGGCATGATCGGCGTCTGCTCGGCGCTGGTCGCCCGGGAGCGCACCGGCCGAGGCGGCTACGTGACGACGTCGCTGTTCGAGTCGCAGCTGGCCCTGCACATCAACTGGGCGACCGGGTACTTCGCCACCGGCGTCGACCCCACCCCGCTGGGCTCCGGGCACCCGAACCTGGTGCCGTACCAGGCCTACCCGGCCGGCGACGGTCACCTGGTGATCGCCGTGGGCAACGACGGCCTGTGGCGCCGGCTGTGTGCCTGCCTCGGCGTCCCGGAGCTCGCCGACGACCCGGCGTACGCCACCAACGCCGCACGGGTCGAGCACCGCACCGAGCTGAACGACCTGCTGGAGCGGGCCCTCGCCGGCCACCCGGTCGATCACTGGTGCGCGGTGCTGGGCGCCGAGGGCATCCCGGTGAGCCCGATCCGCACCCTGGCCGAGGTGTACGCCAGCGAGCAGACCGCCGCGCTGGGCATGGTGGGCACGGTCGAGCACCCCGTCGTCGGGCCGCTGCGGCAGGTGGGCTTCCCGGTCAGCTACGACGGCGCCCGGCCGGCGGCCCGCTCCGCGCCGCCGCTGCTGGGCGAGCACACCGAGGAGGTGCTGCGCGAGCTCGGCTACGGTCCCGACGAGATCGCCCGGTTCGGGCAGTCGTGACCGATCGAGAGGACACCATGGGCCCCGACGGAGCACCGGCCGTGCTGTACGACGTCGACGGGCCGGTCGCCACGATCCGGCTGAACCGGCCCGCGGTGCGCAACAGCGTGGACGGGCCGACCGCGCGGCTGCTGCGCGAGGCGTTCCACCGCATGGCCGACGACGACGCGGTGCGGGTCGCCGTGCTGGCCGGGGAGGGCGGCACCTTCTGCGCCGGTGCCGACCTGACCGCGGTGGGTGACCCGGCGCGACGCAACGACCTGGACCCCGACGGCGGCGGGGAGGGGCCGATGGGCCCCACCCGCACCGCCCTGTCCAAGCCGCTGATCGCCGCCGTCAGCGGTCACGCGGTGGCCGGCGGGCTGGAGCTGGCACTGCTGGCCGACCTGCGGGTCGCCGAGGAGGACGCGGTGCTCGGCGTCTTCTGCCGCCGCTGGGGCGTGCCGCTGATCGACGGTGGCACCGCGCGCCTGCCCCGGGTGGTGGGCCTGGGCCGGGCACTGGACCTGGTGCTCACCGGCCGGCCGGTCGACGCGGCCGAGGCGCTGTCGATGGGGCTGGTCGACCGGGTGGTGCCGCGCGGCGGGGCGCTGGCGGCCGCCCAGCAGCTGGCCGCCGAGATCGCCGCCTTCCCGTTCGGCTGCATGCTCGCCGACCGCGCCTCGGTGTACGCCGGGCTGGACCTGCCGCTGGCCGAGGCGCTGCGCGCCGAGGGCGCATCCGGCACCCCGCTGGTGCTGGCCGAGGGCGTCGACGGCGCCGCCCGCTTCGTCGCCGGCGAGGGCCGGCACGGGTCCTTCGGCGACGCGGGTCGGTGACGGGCGCCGCGCCGGGTGCGGCCTCGCCGCGCACCCGGCCGGTCGGCGGCTGACCGCACCGCCGGCGCGTGCCTGAGACGGTGATCCCGGTCAGCACCGACACCCGGTCCTCGGTGAGGTCGGTCATCGCCGCGTGCACCCCCTCCCGCCCGACGCCGGTCTTCAGGCCGAACCGCCTGTCGTCGACCCGGGCGAAGGCCTCGTCGACGGAGTCCACGACGTCCAGGACGACGACCGCCCGTGGACCAGCACCCGCGCTCGGCGGATCCCCTGGACAGGAGGGAGACGATGAACCGGGCCGCATCGGCGACCCCCGACGTCGGGAGACACACCGTGCGGGCGTACACCCCAGCCGACAGCGCCGCCGTCGTCGACCTCGTCGTGGCAGCCGGCATGTTCGCCCGCGAGGAGGCCGGCTTCCTCGCCGACGGCGTCCTGGACGCGGACGACGACGGCGGCACCTGCGTCGTGGCGGACGCCGAGGACGGCCGGGGACTGGCCTCGGTGCTGTTCTACCGACCCGAGGAGTCCTCGGACCGGGGCTTCGACCTGACGATGATCGCGGTACGGCCCGACCTGCAGGGCGGTGGGCGCGGCGCCGCGCTCATGCGCCACGCCGAGGACGACCTCCGGCAGCGGGGGCAGCGACTGCTGGTCGTCCGCACCTCCGGCACACCGCAGTACGACCGGACGCGCGCCTTCTACCGCGGCCTGGGCTACGCCGAGCACAGCCGGGTGCCGGACTACTGGACCGACGGCGACGACCTGGTCGTGTTCAGCAAGCGCCTGGACGGGGAGACGCACGACGGGCGGTGATCGGCGCGGGGCGGCCCGGACGCCGCCCGGCCGGGCCGAGCACGATCAGGCCGGTGCGCGCGGCTGCCCGGCCGGGTCAGCCGCTGGCTCGCCGTGCCCCCGCGCGGCGGCGCGGGACGGCGCCCTGGCCCTGCCGCCACCGGTCGGCGCGGGCCTCCTCGGCCAGCTGACGAGCGGCGACGACCGTGGCGGGCTCGGCCGGCCGGGCGCCAGCGCGCACGGGTCCGTCGTCGACCGGGTCCGGCTGCACGGCTCAGCGCGCCCGGGTCGGGCACTGCCGGGACGCGGCGGCGGCGCGCTCCTCCGGGATGCCCGTCTCCGGGTACCAACCGGCACCGCCGGAGGCGATGAAGGCCGCCTCGTCCAGTGGCTCGGCGGGCGCGAAGCCCTTCGCGACCATGCAGGTGTGCGCGGCGAGGTAGTCGGCGTAGACCACCCGCAGGGCCACCTCGCTCAGCGGGGGTCGCGCGGGCTGGGCAGCCCGGCACGTCGTCATCGACGCCTCGTAGGCGGCCGACGAGAGTGCGGTGCCCTGCCACTCCACGCCGTTGCGGTGCACCGTCACCTGCCAGCCCGCCGCGGTCAGGCACTCCCCCAGCACGACGGCGTCGGCCCGCTGCCGGTCCCGGTCGGCCGCGAACTCCGCCAGCGCCTGCACCATCTCCGCCTCGGTGAGGTCACCGACCACCTCCACCGCCTCGTCGCGCTGCGCCGTGGCCTCGCGCTGCGCGGTGGCGTCGGGTACCGGCCCGCCGGGGGTCGCGACGTCGCCGCCCGGCCGGGTGGGGGCGGCGCCGAGCGAGCCGGCGACGGTCGGCACCGAGACGACCGTGACCACCGCCGCGACGACGGCCACCACGCCGGCCCGGGCGCGCCGGGCCCGGCGGTGCCGGGACACGACCTCCCCGGCGTCCAGCGGCGACCAGCCGACGTCGTCGGCCATGTCGTGCAGCCCGGCGCGGACGGTGCCCTCGATGTCGTTCACGGTGTCTCCTCCAGATGGGTGCGCGTGCGGGCCGGGACGAGTTCCGGGTCGTCGGCCAGCAGCCGCCGCAGCGCCGCCAGTCCGCGGGTGACGTGGTTGTCCACCGTGCTCACCGAGCAGCCCATGAGGCGGGCGGTCTCGGCACGGCTGTGGTCGTCGTAGAACCGCAGCACCACCGCCGTGCGGACGCGGGGCGACAGCTCCCGCAGCGCGTCCCGCAGCTGGCCGCCCAGCGCGCGGGCCGCGTGCCCGTCGTCGGTGCCGGGGTCGGGCACCCGCTCGACCACCTGCTCGGTCGACGCCAGCCGGCGGAGCCAGCTGAGGTGCGCGTTGACCATGAGGCGGCGCACGTAGGCGACCGGCTGGTCGGCGGCCTCGACCCGCGACCAGTGCCCGTAGGCCTTGGCCAGGGCGGTCTGGGCCAGGTCCTCCGCGTGGCCGCGGTCGCCGGTCAGCAGGTACGCCGTGCGCATCAGCGACGGCGAGTGCTCCCGGACGAACGAGCTGAACGCCTCGTGCGTGCCCCTCACGCGTCCCCCCGTCCTCGGTCCTCACTCTGCAGGACGCCGTCGACGGCCGATCCCTCCCACCCGCTCAGGTCACGATCAGGCAACGGACGTCGGGCGCGGTGTCTGGTGGCTCGGCACCGGCGGCCCGGCGAGCACGACCGGCCCGGGGCGGAACAGGGCCGCGGTCACGGCGGCGCCGACGAGGAAGACGCCGGCCGCCACCCAGAAGACGGTGTGGTAGCTGGACAGCGCCGCCAGCGCCTGCGCCTGCTCGGCGGGTGCACCGGCGTCGTCGGCGAGGTAGCGGTCGACCGCCGAGGCACTGATGTAGGTGAACGTGGCCAGGCCGATCGCGCCGCCGACCTGCTGCATGGTGTTGACCATGGCCGACGCGACCCCGGCGTCGTCGTCGTCCACACCGGAGGTGGCGACGTTCTGCGCGGAGCCGAACACCAGGCCGGTGCCGAAGCCGAACAGCAGCACCGCGGGCAGCACGCCGGTGAGGTAGCTGCTGTCCTGGTCGATGCCGGTCAGCAGCACCAGCGCGGCGACGGCGAACAGGCACCCGGCGGGGATGACCGGGCGCGGGCCCACCCGGGGCAGCAGCACCGAGCCGGAGACCCCGGCACCCAGGACGAGGACCGCGGCGAACGGCAGGAAGCCGAGCCCCGCCTCCGTGGCCGACCAGCCGAGCGTCTGCTGCAGGTAGTAGGAGAGGTACAGGAACACCGCGAACGAGCCGACCCCGGAGATCGCGATGCTGAGGAACCCGGCACCCCGGTTGCGGTCCCAGACCACCGACAGCGGCAGCAGCGGGTGCGCCGTCCGGGCCTCCCGCAGGACGAAGCCCACGACCAGCAGTGCGCCGACGGCGAGCGGGACCCAGGTGGACGGCGCCCCCCGGCCCTCGACGGCGGAGTTGCCCAGCCCGAACACCACACCGGCCAGGCCGGCCACCACCAGGACGGCGCCGGGCAGGTCCACCGAGCGGGTGGAGGCACCGCCGCGGGCCGCACCCGGGTCGCGGACGAACGCGAGGGCGCCGAGCAGCGCGACGGCGGCGATGGCGACGTTGATGTAGAGGCACCAGCGCCAGGACAGCTGGTCGGTCAGCACGCCGCCGAGGGTCAGTCCGATGGCCCCGCCCATGCCCGAGACGGCACCGAAGACGGCGAAGGCTCGGCCTCGCTCGGTGGCGTCGTCGGCGAAGGTGACCGACACCAGGGACAGCGCGGCCGGTGCGAGCGCGGCGGCGAACAGGCCCTGGGCGATCCGGGCGCCGAGGAGCACCTCGAAGGTCGGTGCGGCTCCGCCCACGGCCGAGGAGACGGCGAAGCCCACCAGCCCGATGGTCAGGAACCGCCGCCGGCCGAACCGGTCGGCCAGCCGGCCGCCGAACAGCAGCAGGCTCCCGTAGGCCAGCGCGTACCCGGTGACGAGCCACTCCCGGTTCTCCAGGTCGAACCCGAGGTCGGACTGGGCGCTGGGCAGGGCGATGTTGATGATGGTCCCGTCGAGCACGTCCATCAGCTGGGCCAGGCTCAGCACCAGCAGCGCCAGCCACCGTCGGGGATCAGGCCCCGGGTCCTCCGGGAGTGCGTGCGCGGTGCCGGGGCGGACGTCACCTGTGGTCACGGGGTCTCCTCGATGATGGGCGCCGGCACCGGGATGCTCGGGGACGAGACGGCCGACTGTCAGGCAACGTACACTCAGTGTAGAAAAAAGCTACACTCGGTGTAGACCATGAGGAGGCATGGGTGGAGCAGGACGCGACCGGTCAGCAGGAGCCCGTCGGCGTCCGCGAGCGGAACCGGCAGGCGCTGCGCCGGAAGCTGTCGGACACGGCGACCGCGATGTTCCTGGAGCAGGGGTTCGACGCCGTGCGCGTCTCCGACGTCGCCCGGGCGTGTGGCGTGTCCACGAAGACGGTGTGGAACCACTTCCCCACCAAGGAGGCGCTGCTGCTGGACCGCGGCGAGCGGCTGGCCACGGCCCTGCGGACCGCCGCGGCCGAGCGCACCGACGTGCTCGAGGTCGTCGTCACCAGCATCGACACCGAGATCGACCAGCTCGACGCCGACGACCAGGACGACGGTCCGGACGGCGGCGTCCTGCGGTCCGTGCAGGCGTTCGTGCGGCTGGTGGAGGCCAACCCGGGGCTGCGCGCCGCGGCCGCCGACCGCTTCGAGCAGCTGGTCCGGCTCGCCGCCGACGCCCTCGCGGCGCAGACCGGCACGCCCGCCCAGTCGCCGCAGAACCAGATCCTGGCCGGCGCGCTGATCAGCCTGTGGCGCCTGCACCTGAGCGCGCTGCTGCACGCCGGCGACCGGTCGCTACCCCCCGCGCAGCTGCGGGACCACGTCCGCCGCGAGGTGCACGCCGGCGCCGAGCTGGTGGCGGTGCTGGTGCGGGAGGCGGCCAGGCGCCCGGACGTCGGGGGCTGAGCCGCACGGCGTGGCCGTCGTCCGGAAGCGTCACCTCAGGGTGTCACGACGCGGCGTGCCCACCGCGCTCCTGGCGGCTCCCCCGCCCGAGCTGACCCTCGGCGTGCTCGTGCCCGACCCTGCCGCCACGGTGGCGCCCGCTGCCGCGGTGCGTGGCGCACTGTGGGCCGGCATGGGCGTCGCCGCGAGCGTCACACTCGTGCCGGAACCGAGTGCCCTCGACCGGCGCGCCCTGGTCTGATGTGCGCGTGACCGCACCCCTGCCGGGAGACGCCGTCCTCGTCAGCCCGTCGGCGAGGCGCCGGCTGCCGACGCTCGGCGTGCTCGCGCTGTTCCTCGGCGCCTACCTCCTGCTCGGCGCCGCCGGGCTCGTCGAGCCCTGGCTGGTCTGGGCGGGGGTGATCGTGTTCGGCACGATCCTGCTCGTCGGGCTCGCCGGGTCGGTCCGGGCCCGGGGCGCGCCGGCTGGACGAGGACGGCGTCACGGTGCGCGGCGGTGGCACGACCCGTGGTCGGACGTCGCGGAGGTCCGCGTGACCGGCCTGCAGCCGCGGTGGCTCTTCGTCGTCTCGCTCGGGTACCGGGTCGTGGCCGTAGTCGGACGACCGGGCGTGCAGCTGCCCGCTCTGCCCTCGGCCTCACCCGGCCGCTGCCTGCGGGCCTCGGCCCGGCTGCAGGACCGGTGGTACGGCACCCGGTTGGTGGTGATGCCGTACGCCTTCGACACGTCCACCGACGCCCTGCTGGCCGCGGTGCGCCGGTTCAGCGACGTGCCGGTCGTCTCCGGCTGAGACCGCCCGGGTGCTGGACCGCCGGTCCCGCGTGACGGATCCTGCCGTCGACGACCAGCCCCACCCCCACCGGAGGACCCGTGACCGACGCCCCCAAGGGCAGCGCCTACTTCCCCGCCATCGAGGCCCGGTACGGCAAGCCCATCGCCCACTGGCAGGAGCTGCTCCAGGCGCACCGCGCCGAGCAGCCGGAGCAGAAGTTCATGCAGCAGGTCGCCTGGCTCAAGTCCGAGCACGGCCTGGGGCACGGCCACGCGACGGCGCTGGTGTCGGCCACCCCGGCCGGCTGAGCCGGCTCTCCTGGGGCACTGCCCGGGACTCAGGCCGCTGGACCGCCACTACCGATGGCGCGCCACTGGGACGACGGGGGTCCAACGGGTTGACTGCACCTGTGCGCCCCGCCGACCGGCTCGTCGTCGACCAGTGGCGCAGCCTGCTGCCCACCGCCCACCTGCTGACCGGCACCGACGCCGCGGCCCGCGACCTGCTCGCCCGGGGCCTGGCCGCCGCCCGCCGCGTGCCGGGCACGGACGACCACGACCGCGCCGTCGCCGGACTGGTGCGCGCGCACCTGAGCCGGTGGCAGGCGCGCCGCGACGGCTCGATCACCGGGGCAGCGACGGGCGCCTGGTGGGTGTCCCCGGACGACGCCGAGGCCGCCCGCCGCACGTCGGCAGCCCTGGACCGGCTGACCGCGGCGGAGCGCACCGCGGTGGTGCTGCACTGGTACGAGGGCCTGCCCGCCAACCGGGTCGCCGCGCTCGTGCCGAGGGTGGACCTGGAGGCGGCCGCCCGGGAGCTGGCCGGCGAGGTGCCCGACCCGGCCGACCTGCCCGCCCGGCTGGACCAGCTGGCGGCGCAGTGCGACCTCGCCGGCCTCACCGACGAGACGGCCACGGCGGCGGTGGCAGCGGTCGGCGCCCGCGGACGGCGACGGGTCCTGCTGGCCGGGGTGGCGGTGGCCGCGCTGACCCTCGGGGCCGTGGTGGCGCCGGGGCCGGCAGCGGGACCGGAGCCGGCGGCGGCGCCTGCGCCGGGGTCGCTGTTCACCGCGGGCCCGACCCGCGGGTCGCTGGCCGGCGACGGTGCCTTCCTGGACGCCGCCCGGGCCCGGATGGCGGCGGCCTCCGGGGCGGTCGACGACGATCCCTGGGCGGTCGTCTTCGCCGGGGACGTGCAGGGCGTCCGGGCGGTGTTCCTGCTCGACGCGGCCGGACGGGAGCCGACGTGGCTGACCGGGCCGGCCGGCACGCCGGCCGCGGAGCTCGCGTCCAACGGCGCGCTCGGCCTGCCGGGTCAGGAAGCCGCCGCGGTGGCGGTGTCCCGGCCCGACGGCGGCGGTCAGGTCGTGCTGGTGGTCGCGGCACCCAGGGACGGGGTGGAACTCTCCCCCGGCATCGACGTCGCGGCCGACGGCACCGCCGGGCGCACCTTCCGGTCCCTGACGGTGACCGACGGCGTGGCGGTGGGTGTGCTGGACCGGGGCGCTGCCGGCAGTGCCCAGTACCGGCTCGTCCGGGACGGCGTGCCGCTGGAGCCGATGGGCGTCATCGGCTACTTCCCCGTCTCGGTGTCCGTCATGGGTGAGGTGGGCCAGCCGGTGCCGAGCCGGTCGGGCACACCCACCGCGTCCGGGTTCGGCTACGCCTCGGCTCTCGCGGCGATCACCGGGCCGACCGGGTACGCCGCCGATCAGCTCGAGGTCACCGTCCTGGGGGCCGGTCAGTTCCCGGCACCGGGCGGGGAGACCGTCGAGGCGGTCAGCCTGGCCGCGGTACTGCCCTCCGGAGCGGTGGTGACCACGACCGGGTTCGGCTCGTCCCGCACCGACGGGCTCGGGAGCACGACGGCGAGCTGGTCGGGGTGCGGCAGCACCGGCCACCCGGCCGGCACCGACCCGGCCGCGCTCACCGTCGCCGCCCGGTGCGCGTCCTACGCCGGCGACAGCTCGACGTTCGGCGTGACCGTCGTGCTCGCCGCCCCACCGGGCGCCGTGGTCGCCCTGGACGACGCGGCCGGCAGCAGCCCGACGGTGCCGGAGCTGACCCGGGGCTGGGCGTTCGTGATCGACGACCGCGACGTGCTGACCCGCGTCGCCGCCCCCGACGCGGCCGGGACCGTGAGCCGCGAGGGCGCCGATCTCTTCCACGGCTGACCCACCCGGCCGCCGGCCCCGGGGGCCGCGGGCCGACCCGGGTGGGCCGGCGGGCCGGGACTGGGGACACTGGTCCGATGAGCCCGACGTCCGCTGCGGCAGGTGACCCCGAGGCGGTGGCCGGCCCGCTGATGCGGCAGGCGGCCCAGCAGCTGCGGGGCGGGCTGCTCTGCGAGCGGGAGTTCCGCCGGATCCGGCGGCTGGCCTACCAGCTGCGGGTGGACCGGGTGTTCCGCGAGCAGGTGCTCGACGCCTTCAGCCGGGACCCCGAGCGCACCGCCGACACGCTGCTGGCCCTGGGCCGGGACCGGCCGCTGGCGGAGATCGCCCGCGAGCTCGGCTCTTGAACGCGCGAGCGGGTGGTCACCTCGCTCGAGGTGACCACCCGCTCCGCCTGCCCGTGCCGCGGTGTCAGCCGCGCACCACCCGCAGCAGCCCGTCCATGTCCAGGTCCGGCGAGGTCACCGAGTCCGCACGCTGGCGGGCGAAGGACGTGCGCAGCGCATCGGCCAGTTCCAGGGCCGAGAAGGGCAGTGCCCGGAGGGCTGCCTGGATCGGGACGACGACGGCGGGGGCGGTGGGGCCGGGGAGGGCCAGCGAGCTCATGGGGGAAGTGTGCGGCTGCGACCACAGCGACGGATGTGACTGGTGGTGCGTGTCGGGTCACGGTCCGGTCACACCCCGCGCGCCGGGTGGGACACGCCGGTCGGGTCCCGGCGCAGCACCGGGAACTCGAACGCGGACACCTCCAGCAGCGCGGCGGCCAGCCGGGCCGTCCACCAGGCCACGATCTGCTCGCCCACCGCCGCACTGGCCCGGCGAGGGTCGCCCACCACGCCGTTGCTGCTCACGTCGTCGGTGACCCAGGCGGTGGGCACCGCGCCCTCCAGGGTCAGCAGGCCCGGCCCGGCGAACAGGTCGGCGACGGCGCGGCCGCCCTCGACGGCGCGGTCCATGTGCACGGTGTCCGGGGCGAGGGCGAGCATCACCGAGGTCTCGCTGTGCCCGCCGTGGACGTCGAAGTCGGCGCCGACCAGGTCCAGCCCCGCGGGCAGGCCGAGCCGGAAGACCGAGATCGGGAAGACCATCAGCCCGGTGGCCACCCGGACGTCCCGGGCGACGGTGTCCAGCAGGGAGGGGTTGCCGCCGTGCCCGTTGACGAACACCAGCCGGCGGAACCCGGACGCCGCAACCGAGCGGCCGAGGTCCCGGCACATGGCCAGCAGCGTCTCGGTGGACCAGGTGAGCGTCCCGGGCCAGCCCAGGTGCTCGGTCGACTTCCCGATCGACTGCGTGGGCAGCAGCCACACCGGGGCGTCGTCGGGCAGCGCGGCCACCGCGCGGGTCGCCACCTGCTCGGCGATGAAGCAGTCGGTCATCAGCGGCAGGTGCGGGCCGTGCTGCTCCACCGCCCCGATCGGGACGACGGCGACCGCGGCCGTGGTGTCGATCGCGCCCACCTCGGGTCCGGTGAGCCGTTCCCAGCGCCGCTCGGTCGTCATGCCCCGATGCCTACCGGCCCGGTGTTTCCCCCCGGTGACGGACGGTGCTGCTGACGGTTGTCACTGGCAACCGCGCCCGGCGTCCACTTCACTCGTGCCGACCCACCCACCGGCCCGGGGAGCAGCCGTGACCAGCACGACCAGTGACCAGGCAGCGCGCACCGGGGGGCTCACCCCGACCCGGCTGCTGCTGCTGAACTCCGCCGTCGCCTTCGCCCTCGCCTGCCTGGTGATGGTCACGCTGCACGAGCTCGCCCACGCGCTGGCCGGCGTGCTGCAGGGCGGTTCCCCGGTCCTCTACGGGTTCTCCGTCGACCAGGGGCCGGTCACCGACCCCGACGAGGTGCGCAACGCCCTGGCCGGCCCGCTCTTCAGCCTGGTCAGCGGCCTGCTGGTGCTCGCCCTGCCGACGTCCCGGTTGCCCGGGGTGTGGCGGCTGGCCGTCACCTGGTTCGGCCTGGTGAGCGTCCAGGAGTTCTCCGGCTACCTGATCACCGGTCCGTTCGCGCACATCGGGGACATCGGGACGGCGCTGGAGCTGTCCGGCTCCCCCGCGTGGCTGGGCTGGCTCGGCTTCGCGGTCGGCTGGGGGCTGACGTACCTGCTCGGGCGCACCGCCGTCCGGCGGCTCGCGGCGTTCCTGCCGGACGGCGCTCCGATGGGCACGCAGCTGCGCGCGGTCGGCCTGTTCGCCTGGCTGCTGGGGGCAGCGGTGACGGTGCTGCTGAGCCTGGGACTGATGTCGGCCGGCGACGTCGACGTGGGCACCGTCGCGTTCGAGGCGCTCGGCCTGCTGACCGCCGGCATCTTCCTGGTCTTCGTGCGCCTCTTCCTGCCCGTCGCCGCCGCAGCACAGCGCCGCCCGGTGACCCTCGCTGTGCCGGTGGCGGCCCTGGTCGTGCTGGTCGTCCTGGCGGTCGCCCGGCAGGTGGTGCTGGCCGGCGGGATCACCTTCTGACGGCCGGGACGCGGACGGCACACGCCGTTCACGCCCCGGCCACACCCGCTGCCTACAACGACGGCATGCCCGTCGAGACCGAGCGCCTCGGCCCCGCCCACCGGCCGGACACCGGCGTCCCGTGCTGAACCGCCCGGACCTGCTCACCGACGCGACGACGACCCTCGCCGCCCTGGCCACCGGCGAGCTGGGCGCCGAGCAGCTCACCGCGGCCTGCCTGGACCGGATCACCGGCCCGGGGGCGGCACTGGGCGCGGTGGTCGCCGTGGACGCCGCCGGCGCGCTGGCCGCGGCCCGCGCGGTGGACGCCGACCGGGCCGCCGGCCGCCCGCCGGGCCCGCTGGCCGGACTGCCGGTGACGGTCAAGGACTCGATCGACGCCCGCGGCCTGCGCAGCTCGCACGGCCGGGAGTCCGACGCCCGCCTCGCCACCCAGGACGCACCCGTCGTCCGCCGGCTGCGGGAGGCGGGTGCGGTGGTGCTGGGCAAGACGAAGGTGCCGGCGTACCTGGCGCACCTGCACACCTGGGACGACTCCGGTCCCACCCGGAACCCCTGGGACCCGGCCCGCTCGTCCGGCGGCTCCTCCGGCGGTGCGTCGGCCGCGGTCGCGGCGGGGCTGGCGTTCGCCGACCTGGGCAGCGACCTGGCCGGGTCGCTGCGGGTGCCGGCGTCCTGGTGCGGGTTGTTCGGGCACCGGCCGAGCACCGGCCTGGTCAGCAAGCTGGGCAACATGCCGTGGCCGGACGGCGGCCTGCTGGAGCCGATGGTCTCTGCGGTCGGCCCCTTCGCCCGCAGCGCCCGGGACACCGAGCTGCTGATGTCGGTGCTGCCGGGCGCGGAGGGCCCCGAGGCGGTGGCCTGGCGGGTGCAGCTGCCCCCACCGCGGGTGCGCTCGCTGCGCGGGCTGCGGGTCGCGGTCTGGCTGGACGACCCGGACGCACCCGTCGACACCGAGACCCGGTCGGCGCTGCACGGCCTCGCCGACCGGCTGTCCGACGCCGGCGCCCGGGTGACCGAGCTGACCGACCCGCCGGTGCGCGCCGGCGAGCACGGTGAGCTGGCCGCCCGGCTGTGCGCCGGGGAGGTCGTGCACGGCCTGGACGACGCGGCCTGGGCCGAGGTGCGCGCCCGCGCCGCGGACGGCGACCCCGTCGCGCAGCGGTTCACCGTGGACCTGCGCCAGGCGCTGACCGACCTGGAGGCCCAGCGTGCCGCGACCGCGCGCTGGCAGCAGACGTTCACCGGACTCGACGTCGTGCTGTGCCCGGCGGTGCCGCGGGCCGCGGTGCAGCCCGCCGCGGACGGCTCGGTGCCGGCCCGGGTGCCGCTGGACGGCGTCCCGGTCGACCTGGACGTGCTGTCGGACTGGAGCCGGCTGTCCTCGCTGGGGCGGCTGCCGGCCACCGTCGTCCCGCTGGGGCCGGGCGAGCGCAGCGGGCTGCCGGTCGGTGCGCAACTGCTCGGGCCCTACCTGGAGGACCGCACCCCGCTGCGGGCGGCGGTGCTCGCCGAGCGGGCCGGGCTGGTCGGGTTCGCGCCGCCGCCCGGCTGGTGACCCCGGGGTCTCGGCACTCGCGTGCCGGGTCGACACTCGCGGCATGACCCTGATCACCACCCGCTTCACCGACCGCAGCACCGCCGACGACGTCGTGGCCGGCATCGACCTGACCGGCCGGCGGGCCGTGGTCACCGGCGCGAGCTCCGGGATCGGCGTGGAGACCGCGCGCTCGCTGGCCCGCGCCGGCGCCGAGGTGGTGGTCGCCGTCCGCAACACCGCCGCCGGTGACCGCACCGCCGCCGACATCACCGCCAGCACCGGCAGCACCGCCGTCCGGGTGGCGTACCTGGACCTGGTGGACCGGGCGTCGGTCGCCGCCTTCGCCGCCGCCTGGGAGGGCCCGCTGCACCTGCTCGTGGCCAACGCCGGGATCATGGCCACCCCGCTCACCCGCACCCCGGAGGGCTGGGAGTCCCAGTTCGCCACCAACCACCTCGGCCACCTCGGGCTGGCCGTCGGCCTGCACGACGCGCTGGCCGCCGCCGGTGACGCCCGGGTCGTCTCGCTGAGCTCGGTCGGCCACCACGCCTCCCCCGTCGTCTTCGACGACCTGATGTTCGAGCACCGGGAGTACGAGCCCTGGGCGGGCTACGGCCAGGCGAAGACGGCGAACGTGCTCTTCGCGGTGGAGGCGACCCGGCACTGGGCCGCCGACGGCATCGTGGCCAACGCGGTCATGCCCGGCGGGATCATGACCGGCCTGCAGAAGCACGTGGGCCAGGACGTGCTCGACTCGTGGCAGCGGGCGCAGGACTCCGGCAAGGTGCGGTTCAAGTCCGTCCAGGAGGGCGCCGCCACCACCCTGGTCGCCGCGGTCGCCCCCGAGTTCGCCGGCGTCGGCGGCCGGTACCTGGAGGACTGCCAGGAGGCGCCGGTCAGCACCGAGGGCCGCACCGGCGTGCGCCCCTACGCCCTGGACCCGGAGTCCGCCGAGCGCCTGTGGGACGTGTCGCTGGCGCTCCTGCAGCGTTGATCAGCTCAGCTGATCACCGTCCCGCCGAGCTCACCAGCGTTGGTGAGCTGGGACGGATGGTGATCAGCTCAGCTGATCAACGCTGAGGCGCGGCGGGGGCGGCGGGGGGTCAGGTGGGGACGGCGTCGGCGGTGGCGGCGAGGGCGGTGAGGGCGCGGTCCTGCTCGGCGGCGGTGAGCAGGCAGAGCCCGACCGGGGCACCGTCGACGACGCCGGCGGGCAGGGCGACGGCGGGCAGCCCGGCCGTGCTGGCCAGCGAGGTGAGCCGCAGCGTGGCGCCGCGGGCGGCCTCCACGGATGCTCCCCCGGCGCCCAGCCACGGTGCCGGGCCGCTGGCCGCGGGCAGCGCTACGACCAGCCCGGCGGGCACCCGGTCGCGCAGCACCCGGCGCGCCCCGGCGACGACGTCGGCGGCCGCGGCGGCCTCGGCCGGGGTGACCCGGGCGGCGGCGGCGAAGCGGGCGGCCACGTCCTCGCCCACGGTGCCCGGGTGCGCGGTCAGCCACGTGCCGTGCGCCGCCCAGGCCTGCGCGGCCTGCATCGTGCGGAACGCCTCGAACCAGGTTTCCCGCTCA
Source organism: Goekera deserti (assembly GCF_010685995.1). GTDB lineage: Bacteria > Actinomycetota > Actinomycetes > Mycobacteriales > Geodermatophilaceae > Goekera > Goekera deserti. Next base: position 563,790 of record NZ_JAAGWK010000009.1, read on the forward strand.
CCGTCCTCGACCAGCCGGCCGGTGCTCAGCGGCAACCCCCAGTGCCCGGCCAGCCGCCCGGCCTCCGCCCGCAGCAGGTCGGCCACGCCCGGCTCGGCCAGCGCCAGCAGGTCCTCGGCCAGCAGCACCCCCGCAGGCAGCGTGGTGGCCGGTGGCAGCAGCACCGCGGCGACGTCGTCCAGCAGGCGGCCGGTCGCGGTGAGCCAGCCGACGGTGTCGAAGGACGGCGCCAGCGGCAGCAGGCCCTCGATGGACACCGACCCGTGCGTGGTGCGCAGGCCGAACAGCCCGGTGTAGGACGCCGGCACCCGGATCGAGCCCGCGGTGTCGGTGCCCAGCCCCACCGCGGCCTGCCCGGCGGCGACCGCGGCGGCCGGCCCGCTGCTGGACCCGCCCACGGCGCGGCCCGGCGCGCGCGGGTTCACCGGGGCGCCGGAGTGCACGTTGCGCCCGGCCAGGCTGTAGGCGAACTCGTCGGTCTGCACGATGCCGGCCACGTCGGCCCCGGCCGTCAGCAGCGCGGCGACCGCGGGGGCGGTGACCGTCTCGGTGCGGGCACCGGCCAGGTACACCGGGTTGCCCGCGCCCACCCGGTGCCCGGCGACGGCGAACAGGTCCTTGACCGCCACCTGCACCCCGGCCAGCGGGCCCGCGCCCGACCCGCGCACCAGCGGCGATCCGCGCTCCCGCCAGACCGCGCCCGGCCCGCGGTCGGCCGGCGGCGTGCTGGACACGTGCGCGGCCGCGATCCGCCAGCCGTCCGCCGTCGGCACCCAGGTCTGGGTCTGCAGCCCGCGGGTGCCGTCCGGGCGCAGCGTCTCGGCCACGGCCACGGCCGCTCCCCCGGCCACCGGGACGACGTGCAGCCGGGTCACCGTGCGCGCCGGGGCACCGCCGCGGCCGCGCCGGAAGTCGCTGATCGCCCGGTGCCCGACCAGCACGCCCGACGCGTCGGCCCGCAGCGTGTGCGGCGCGTCGAGGAACAGCCGGTCCAGCTCGTCGAGGTCGTCGGCCATGAGCGCGGCCTCGTAGCCGGCCACGGCGGCGGTCACCTCGGCGACGACGGTCTCGTCGGTCGGGGGCTCGGCGGTCAGGGGCTCGGGCGTCACGGGCTCGGGCAGCGGCGGCATCGGGCGATCCAAGCAGCCGCACCCGGCCCCGCTGCCCGCGCCTGCGCCGTTCACCCACCCGTGATCCCGCCGACACAGCCGGCCGGTAGACCTCGCGGCGATGGAGACCACCGCAGCCCGCAACAGCTGGGGCCTGTCCGGTCCGGCGGTCGACCTGCGCCGGCCCCCGCAGCCGGCCCGGCCGCTGCACGTGCCCGCCCTGCCCCAGCAGCTGACCCTCGACCTGGCCCGCACCGCACTGGTGGTCGTGGACCTGCAGAACGACTTCGGCTCCCCCGACGGCTGGCTGGCCTCGATCGGCGTCGACGTGTCGCCGGTGGCCGCACTCGTGCCGCGGGTCGCGGCCGCCACGGCCGCACTGCGCGCCCACGGCGTGCCGGTGGTCTGGCTCAACTGGGGCAACCGGCCCGACCGGGCCAACCTGCCGCCCGGCGTGCGGCACGTCTACGACCCGGACGGCGACTCCACCGGCATCGGCGACCCGCTGCCCAACGGCGCCCGGGTGCTGCAGGCGGGCAGCTGGGCCGCGGCGCCGCTCGACGGCCTGGCGCCGGAGCCGGGGGACGTGCGGGTGGACAAGTACCGGATGAGCGGCTTCGTGGACACGCCGCTGGACTCGGTGCTGCGCAACCTGCGGGTGGACACGCTGCTGTTCGCCGGGGTCAACGTCGACCAGTGCGTGCTGGCCACGCTCACCGAGGCCGCCGGGCTGGGTTACGACGTCGTCCTGGTGGAGGAGCTGTGCGCGACGACGTCCCCGTCGTTCTGCACCGAGGCGACGCTCTACAACGTGCGGCAGTGCTTCGGCTTCACCGTGCGCGACCCCGACCTGCGCGCGGCGCTGGCCGGCCCGGACCCTGTCGACGAGGAGACCCCGTGAGCAACGCCCCGACCACCCGCAGCGTGGACGACGTCCAGGCGCACCTCATCGGCACCAACGACACGGTGAAGCTGGCCGTGCTGGCCGGCCCCGCCGACGGCAGCCCGACGACGGTGGTGTTCGAGATCTGGGAGCCCGGTGGCGCGCAGCCGGACAACTCGCACGAGGACTCCGCGGAGACCTTCGTGGTGCTGGCCGGCACCGCGCGGGCGCACAGCGACGAGCACGTCGTCGACCTCGTGGCCGGTGACGTGATCGTGCTGCCGGAGGGCTCGGTGCACCACATCGTGAACAGCTCCCCCGACCAGCGGCTCTACACGCTCACCGTGATGGCCCGGGACGGCGGCTTCGCCGAGCTGATCGAGTCCGGCCCGCCGGCCGAGCTCGACGCGGCCGACCGCGCCGTACTGGGCCGGGTCACCCGGCCCGCCACTACTGGTAGGTGACCAGCTCCGGGGTGGGCAGCGCCTGCTCGATCGTCTGCGCCGGGGTGAGCATCGGCTCGTCCTCGTCGTAGAAGTTCTTCCAGCCCCAGTACAGCGGGGCCGGGGCGTCGGTGTGCAGCACCCGCCAGGTGTCCTGCTTGGCCGGCTGGCTGCCCTGCCCGTCGACGTGCACCATCAGCGCCAGCTCGTCCCGGGAGGTGTCCAGCCGTTCCCGGTCGGTGATCATCCGCACCTGGAACTGGTGCAGCACCAGCAGCTTCTGCGGCAGCGCCTTCTCCCGGGTCAGGTCGGCCAGCCAGGTGACCACCTGGTTGACCTCGTCGATGCCGACCCGGCCGATCTGCTGCAGCGGCAGCTCCCCGGGGCCGAGCCGCCACTCCGGGTCCAGCGCGAGACCGACGTGCGGCAGCTCCAGCAGCGGCTGGTACTGCCTCGCCTGGCCCAGGAAGTCCTCCCGGCCTGGCTGCAGGTCCAGCACCACGTACACGCCGGCCTCGCCCGCGGCGTCCACCCACGGCCGCAGCTGCTCGATGTCGAGCTCGGTGGAGTAGTCGCCGTCCGGGCCGGCACTGTCCGAGGCGACCGTGGCGATGATCTCGAACGTCGGGACGACGGGGGTCTCGACCAGCTCGTCGTAGGGCGCGGCGGTGTCCTTCGCGCGCTGGATGCTGGCGGGCAGGTCCTGCTCGCCCAGCACGCCGAGCGCGCCGGAGCCGGGCACGCCGTAGAGCGCGACCATCAGCCGGCCCGGGAACAGCGTCTGCCCGCCGCCGGGCAGCTGCGTGCCCGTCGCCGCGGTGGCCAGCTTCCAGTCGAAGCCGTCCTGGGCGCCGAAGTCCGCGCCCAGGGCCAGCACGGCGGCGGGCCGGTCGGTGCCCAGGGCCTCGACCACGTCCGCCGAGGCACGCGGGTCGGTCTGGCCACCGGTCGGCACCACGCGGGCGCCGGCGGCGCGGGCGGTGGCGGTGCCGGCCAGCGACTCGGCGCTGCCGCTGGCCAGCACCACGACGTCGGTCAGCGGGTCGGCACGCTGCACCCCGGGCAGCTCGCCGTCGGCCTCGGCGCCGTCGTCCGGTGCGGCGCCGTCCGGCCGCAGCCCGGCCGGGTCCGCGGGGTCCAGGGCGGCCACGGCGGCGACCCCGCCGTCCGGGGCGACCGGGTCGGCGTCGGCCAGGGTGAGGCCGGTGGCCTCCTCGACCGCGGCCGCGTCGGCCGGGACGGTGACCACGTCCCGGTCCTCCCCCGCGCCACCGTCAGCCAGCGCGCCGGCGGCGTCCGCACCGACCGCGAGCACCGCGGTGGCGCCCAGCCGGTCCAGCTCACCGACGACGACGCCGGCCGGGTCGTCCCCCGCTGCCGTCACCAGCAGCGGGACACCGAGACCCACGGCCGCCGAGGAGGCCATGAGCTGGGCGGCCGGGTCGTCGGCGGCGGCGACGACGGCCACCGGGGAGCTGTCGAACAGCGCGCGGCTGGTGGAGACCGCGGACGCGGCCGGGTCGGTGTCGGCGACCAGCGAGCTCGCGGCGTCGGGCGCGGAGGTGGTCACCACGCCCTCGGCGTCCTCCTGCGCGGTGCCCGGGGCGCCGTCGGAGCCGCCGGAGGTGCAGCCGGCGACGAGCAGCAGTCCGGCGAGCGCGGTGGGCAGGGCGGTGCGGGGGCGCATGGTCCTCTTCTCTCGGGGGCGGCCCTGTCGTCTCAGGGCCGGCGGTGCGCGGGCACGCGCGGCGGCGCCGGGGGACGGGCACCGCTGGGGCCGGGCACCGCTGGGGCCGGGCACGCGACGCGCGCCTGCCGGACACCGCTGGACTCCGACCGACCCTAACCGCCGCGGCGCCGTCGCGAGAGTCGAGCGCCGGGCCGGGCCTCAGCGCGCGGCGGGCCCAGGCCGGCCGGCAGTGCGGCGCAGGCCGGCGACCAGCTCGAACAGCCGGCCGTCGGCGACCCGGCCGTCCGGGCTCAGCCCGAGCAGCCCGCCGGGGTCCCGCTCCACCCAGCCGCGGGCCCGCAGGTCCTCCACCACCGGGCCCACGTCGACCGGCCCGCCGAACGGCGCCAGCACGTCGCGCAGGTCGAACGCGTCCATGCCGCCGAACGCCAGGGCGTGCAGCGTCTGCCAGTGCCGGCGGGTCAGGCCCTCGGCCGCCAGCGCAGCGTCCACCGCCGCCTCGATCCGCTGCTCGACCGCTCCCGGCGTGCCCGCAGGCCCCGCAGCGTCCGTCACGGCAGCCATCGTGGCACCCGCGGCCGGAACCCGATGGCGCGGTGTCGTGCCGAGCCGGTAGACACGCGACGTGACCGATCTCCAGGACCAGCTGCGCCCGATCACCGCCGAGGAGTGGCCCCGGTTCGACGGCGCCATGTACGCCACGTTCGGCGAGGTGCCCTCCGGCCCCTACCTGGAGACCCCGCCGCCCACCGCGGAGCTGGACCGCTCGCTGGCGCTGTTCGACGAGGACCGCGTGGTGGCCACCTCGGGCATCTACAGCCTGCAGATGACGGTGCCCGGCGCGGTGGTGCCCACCGCCGGCATCACCTGGATCACCGTCGCGCCCAGCCACCGCCGGCGGGGCGTGCTGCGCGCGCTCATGCGGCGCCAGCTGGACGCCGTGCACGAGGCCCAGCGGGAGCCGGTCGCGGCACTCTGGGCGGCGGAGGCCGGCATCTACGGTCGATTCGGCTACGCGGCCGCCACCTGGCGGGGCGCCTGGCGCGGCGACCCCACCCGGCTGCACCTGCGGCGCGACGTGGACACCGGCACCGGCCGGGTCCGGCTGGTCGAGGAGCAGGCCTACCGGGAGGCCGCGGTGCCGCTGTACGACCGGCTGCGCAGGGACGTGCCGGGCAACCTGGAGCGCGACGACCGCTGGTGGGACCGCCGGCTGCGCGACGACCCCGCCGACCGCGACGGCGCCACCGCGCGCCAGTACGTGCTGCACACCGAGACCGACGGCACCGTCACCGGGTACGCCGCCTACCGGCTCAAGGCGGTGTGGACCGAGGGCAACGAGCCCGACGGCGTGCTCACGGTCGAGGAGGTGCGGGCCGCCACGCCCGCGGCGTACGCCGCGCTGTGGCAGTACCTGCTCGGCCACGACCTGGTGCGCACCGTGCGGGCCCCGATGAGCAGCGACGACGACCCGCTGCGGCACCTGCTGGCCGACCCGCGGGCGCTGCACGCCCAGCCGGTCGACGCGCTGTGGGTGCGGCTGGTCGACGTCGACCGCGCGCTGGAGGCACGGCGCTACCCCACCCCGATCGACCTCGTGTTCGAGGTGCAGGACGACACCTGCGCCTGGAACACCGGGCGCTGGCGGCTCAGCGGGCACCCGGCCGGGGCCGTGTGCCGGGCGACCGACCGCGACCCCGACCTGGTGATCGGCATCGAGGCGCTGTCGGCGGCCTACCTGGGCGGGGTCTCGCTGGCCACGCTGCAGGCCGCCGGCCGGGTGCGCGAGGTCAGCCCGGGTGCGGTGACGCTGGCCTCGGCCGCCTTCCGCTGGCCGGTCACCCCCTGGTGCCCGGACATGTTCTGACCCGCGCCGGCACGGCCGCGGCTCAGTCGGACAGCAGGGCGGCCGACGCCCGGGCGTGCACGACAGCCTTGATGCTGCCCAGCGTCGCACCGGCCGTGCCGGTGTGCGGGGCCACCAGCGCCGTGGCGGAGGCGCGCAGCGCGTCGGCCTCGGCGACGGCGTCCACGATGCCCGCGGCCAGCGCCTCGGGCCCGCCGTACCGGTGGCCGGTGAACATCGCGGTGCGGGCGGTGCGCGGGTCGAACGCGCCTTGCAGCAGAGCGGCCATGCCGGGGGTGAACGGGATGCCGATGTGCACCTCGGGCAGGCAGATGAACCCGCGGTCGGTGCGCATGACCCGCTGGTCGTGCGCCACGGCCAGCATCGCGCCGGCGCCGAAGGCGTGGCCGTTGACCGCCGCGACCGTGGGCACCGGCAGGGTCAGCACCCGGGCCAGCAGCCGGTGCACCCGGGCCACGTAGCCGGCGTGGTCCTCGGGGTGGCCGAGCAGCCAGTCCAGGTCCAGCCCGTTGCTGAAGAACTTGCCCGTGCCGGTGGTCACCAGCGCCGCCGGACCGCCGGCCGCCTCCACCTGGTCCAGGTGGGCGCCGACCTCGTCCAGCCAGCCGTGGCCGAACCGGTTCTCGTCGTCGCCGAGGTCCAGGGTCCAGACGTCGTCCTGCCGGGTGAGCTGGGGCACGGGGAGGGCCTCTCGTGGGTCGGGTCGGTCGGGCCCGCTGAGTGTGCCCGCCCGCGTCAGCGGGGCACGCGGCCGTCCCACTCGGTGAGCGGCGCGGGGTGGTAGCGCCAGCCGGCGACCGGGTCCCGGCCCGGCAGCTCGCCGCGCCCGGTCGCCCAGCGCAGCGCCGCCCAGGGCCCGGCGACGGCGTCGGCAGGGTCGACCCAGGGGAACAGCCGGGTGAGCGTGGCGTCCACGACCGGGGCCGGTGGCGTCCACGCCAGGCCGAGCGCACCGGCCACGTCGTCGGTGTGCAGCAGCAGCTCGGCGCAGCCCAGAGCGGTGAACCCGGCGGGGTCGGGGCAGCCCCACTCGTGCCACCCCCGCTCGGCCGGCCCGGCGGTGGTGACGGTGCGGGCGAGCACCTCGGCCGCCGAGCCCAGGGCGGACAGCAGGTGGCCGACCGGCGCGCCCGTCCGGGTGCCGATCCGCACGGCATCCACCCGCACCGGCCCGGCCGCCAGGTCGAGGGCGTACGAGGCCAGGCAGGACGAAACGTGCCCGACGACGCCGGCCACGTCGGTGCCCATGGCCGGGACGGGCGCGGTGACGTCGGGCACCCGGGCCAGCACCTCCTGCGCGGCCGCGGCCACGGCCCGGAGGCCGTCCGGGGTCACCGCGGCTCGTCGGTGGTGGGCAGCCCTCCCGCCGGCCGGTGCCGGTCCCGCTCGTAGTCGCTGACCAGCCCGATCCGGCGCACGTGCCGCTCGTCCTGGCTGAACGGCGTGCCCAGGAACAGCAGCACCAGCTCGGTGGCCTCCTCGACGGTGTGCTGCCGGCCGCCGACCGCCACCACGTTGGCGTCGTTGTGCTGGCGGGCGAGCTCGGCGGTGTCCCGGTTCCAGGCCAGCGCGGCACGCACGCCGGGCACCTTGTTGGCCGCGATCTGCTCCCCGTTGCCGGAGCCGCCGATCACCACGCCCAGGCTGCCCGGCTCGGTGACGACGCGCTCGCCGACCGCGAAGCAGAACGGTGGGTAGTCGTCCTGGGCGTCGTAGGTGAAGGCGCCGCAGTCGACGGGATCGTGGCCGGCGTCGCTCAACACCTGGAGCAGGTGCGCCTTGAGCTCGAGGCCGGCGTGGTCGGTACCGAGGAAGACGCGCATGGGGGCATTCTGGCGCACGCCGGCCGGCGCCCGCCGCGGGGACGGCGGGCGCCGGGTCAGTTGCTGACCCGGGCCGCCAGCGGGAGCGGCAGCACGCGGAGCAGCCCGGCGATCGCGCGCCAGGGCCACTCGGGCACGTAGGCCCGCACCGGCTCCCGCTCGATGGCCGCGGTGAGCGCGGCGACCCCGGTGTCGAGGTCGGTGGTGAACGGCCCGCGCCGGCCCTCGTTGATGGCGGTGGCGATGTAGCCCGGGTGGATGGTGGTGACCCGGATGCCGCGGGTGGCCCGGGAGCTCAGCAGGTCGGCGCGGATGCCCTCGGCGAGCACCGCGTCGGCGGCCTTGGAGGTGGCGTAGGCGGTGCGGCTGCCCCGCATGCCCCGCACCCCGGCCACCGAGGACAGCACCACGAGGTGGCCGTGGCCCTGGGCACGGAACAGCGCGACCGCGGCCTCGCAGCAGGCGTGCGTGCCCAGCACGTTGGTGACCAGCACCTGGCGGTTGGCCGCGGCGTGCCCGGTGCCGACCGACCCGCCCTTGCCGAGCCCGGCGTTGGCGATGAACCGGTCGACCCCGCCCAGCTCGGCGACCACCCGCGGGACGACCTCGGCCACCGCCTCCGGGTCGTCGATGTCCAGGGCGGCGGTGACCACCGTGGCCCCGGGACGAGCGGCGAGCAGCTCGTCCCGGAGCTCGTCGAGGACCTCGCGGCGGCGGGCGAGCAGCGCGAGGTCACGGCCCTGGGCGGCGAAGGCGCGGGCCAGGCCCATCCCGAGGCCGGAGCTCGCCCCGGTGATCACGATCTTCTGACGGGGGGTCGGCATCGGCCCAGGATGCCTCACCGGCCCCACGGCCACCGGGCCCGCGGTGGCTCCGTCAGGAGCGGGCGGTGAGCTGCAGCGTGTCGGCGGGCACCGAGTCCATGTCCGGGCCGGTGCTGCGGGTGCGCTTGAGCTCCCAGAAGTCCGGCAGGTTCGCCAGCAGCACCGCGCCGTCGAAGGCCCTGCCGGCGTCCTCACCGGTGGGCACCTTGCTGATCACCGGGCCGAAGAAGGCCACGCCGTCGATGTGCATCACCGGGGTGCCGACGTCGTCGCCGACCGGGTCCATGCCGGCGTGGTGGCTCTTCTCCAGCGCCTCGTCGTACGCGGTGGAGGTGGCGGCCTCGGCCAGCGACGCCGGCAGGCCGACCCGCTCGAGCGCGGGGGCGACCAGCTCGTCCAGCTCGACGCCCTCGTGGTGCCGCAGGGTGCCCATGGCGGTGTAGAGGTCGCCGAGCACGCCGGCCCCGTGCTGCTGTTCGGCGGCGATCGCCACCCGCACCGGGCCGATCGCCTTGCTCATCATCTCCTGGTACTCCGGCGGCAGGTCCCGGCCGCGGTTGAGCACCGCGAGGCTCATGACGTGCCAGTGCAGGTCGATGTCGCGCACCTTCGCCGCCTCCAGCACCCAGCGGCTGGTCAGCCAGGCCCAGGGGCACAGCGGGTCGAACCAGAAGTCGACGCGGGCCTGCACGGGGGCGCTCTGCACTGCTTCGGTCATCTCGGTCTGCTCCTCGGTCCAGGAGACCGCCGGGCGCGGTCCGCTCGCAGCGAGCAAGTCACACCGGTGGCGCGGCATTCCCGCGCGCACCGGCACCCGGCGGCGTCGGTGGGACGTGGGAAGCTCGCAGCGTGGCCGTACCCAACCTGACCCGCGACGAAGCCGCCGCCCGCGCCCAGCTGCTGGCGGTGCACAGCTACGACCTGCAGCTGGACGTCACCGACGGCGCCGGCCGTGCCGGGGTGGACACCTTCCGCTCGACCACCACGGTCCAGTTCCAGGCCCGCACCCCCGGCGCCGACACGTTCATCGACCTGGTCGCCGACCGCGTGCTCTCGGCGACCCTCAACGGGCGCGAGCTGGACGTCGGCACCTACACCGAGGAGCACGGGCTGCCGCTGCCCGGGCTCGCCGACCTCAACGAGCTGGTGGTCACCGCCGACTGCCGGTACTCCCGCACCGGCGAGGGCCTGCACCGCTTCCACGACCCGGAGGACGACCAGGTCTACCTGTACTCCCACTTCGAGCCGGCCGAGGCCAAGCGGATGTTCGCCTGCTTCGACCAGCCCGACCTCAAGGCGGTGTTCACCGTGCACGTCACGGCGCCGTTCGACTGGCAGGTGGTCAGCAACACCGGGGGGCGCACCATCGAGGCCGGCACCGCCGGTGCGCAGCTGGTGCACTTCGAGCCGACCAAGCGCATCTCCACCTACCTGGTCGCGCTGGTCGCCGGGCCCTACGCCAAGGTCACCGACCTGCACGACGGCATCCCGCTGGGCATCTACTGCCGGGCGAGCCTGGCCCAGCACCTGGACCCGGAGGAGATCTTCGCCGTCACCAAGCAGGGCTTCGACTTCTACCACCGGGTCTTCGAGTACCCGTACCCGTTCGACAAGTACGACCAGCTCTTCGTCCCCGAGTTCAACGCCGGGGCGATGGAGAACGCCGGGGCGGTCACCTTCCTGGAGGACTACGTCTTCCGGTCACGCAGCAGCCGCGCGCGCTACGAGCGCCGGGCCGAGACGATCCTGCACGAGCTGGCGCACATGTGGTTCGGCGACCTCGTCACCATGCGCTGGTGGGACGACCTGTGGCTCAACGAGTCCTTCGCCACCTACATCAGCACGCTGTGCCAGGCCGAGGCCACCGAGTACACGACCGCCTGGACGACGTTCGCGAACACCGAGAAGAGCTGGGCCTACGCCCAGGACCAGCTGCCCTCCACCCACCCGATCGCCGCCGACATGGTCGACGTCGCGGCGGTCGAGGTGAACTTCGACGGGATCACCTACGCCAAGGGCGCCTCGGTGCTCAAGCAGCTGGTGGCCTACGTGGGCCGCGAGGAGTTCCTGGCCGGGGTGCGGCGCTACTTCCGCAAGCACGAGTACGGCAACACCACGCTCGCCGACCTGCTCGGCCCGCTGTCGGAGTCCACCGGCCGCGACCTGTCCGAGTGGTCGGCGCAGTGGTTGCAGACCAGCCAGGTCAACACCCTGCGCCCGGTGTCCACCCTCGACGACGACGGCCGCTACCGCTCGTTCGCCATCGAGCAGACCGCGGTGCCCGCGCACCCGGTGCTGCGGGCGCACCGGCTGGCCGTCGGGCTCTACACCTCCGGGCCGGACGGGCTGACCCGCACGCACCGGGTCGAGCTGGACGTCTCCGGTGAGCGCACCGAGGTGCCCGAGCTCGCCGGCCACCCGGCCGCCGACCTGGTGCTGGTCAACGACGACGACCTGACCTACGCCAAGCTGCGCCTGGACGAGCGGTCACTGGCCACGCTGCGGGCCCGGATCGGGGAGATCCCGGACTCGCTGCCGCGCGCGCTGTGCTGGTCGGCGGCCTGGGACATGACCCGGGACGGCGAGCTGCCCGCCCGCGACTGGGTGCAGCTGGTGCTGGCCGGCATCGACGCCGAGTCCGAGGTCAGCGTGGTGCAGTCGCTGCTGGCCCGGGTGCAGTCGGCGCTGTCGTCCTACGCCGACCCGGCGTGGGCCCCGACCGGCTGGACGATGCTGGCCGACAAGGCGCTGGCGGCGCTGCGGGCGGCCGAGCCGGGCACCGACACCCAGTTGCAGTGGTCGCGCACCTTCGCCGGTGCCGCCCGCACCGCCGAGCACGCCGACGTGCTGCGCGGCCTGCTGGACGGCAGCACCGAGCTGCCCGGGCTGACCGTCGACGCCGACGCCCGCTGGGCGTTCCTGCAGGGCCTGGTCGCCATCGGCGAGGCCGGGGACGCCGAGATCGACGCCGAGGCCGCCCGGGACGCGACCGCCACCGGCGTGCGGCGCACGGCGACGAGCCGGGCGCTGCGGCCGACCGCGGAGTCCAAGGCCGACACGTGGCAGCGGGCCTTCCACGACGAGTCGATCGCCAACTCCACGCACGAGGCGATGGTCGCCGGGTTCTGGCACCCCGCGCAGCGGGAGCTCACCGCGTCCTACGTCGACCGGTTCTTCGCCGACGTACGGCCACTGTGGGACCGCCGCCCGGGGGAGATCGCGAAGAACGCAGTGCAGTACCTGTTCCCACCGGTCGTCGACCCGCACACCGTCGACGCGGCGGACGCGTGGCTGGCCGACCCCAGCCACCCGGCGCCGCTGCGCCGGCTGGTCAGCGAGGGCCGGGACGGCATCCTGCGCTCGCTGTTCGCCCGCCGCCGGGACGCCGCCGCCGGCTGAACAGCCCTGACGCGACGGAGGCCCCGTCCCCCTGGTGGGGACGGGGCCTCCGTCGGCCGGCGCTGACCGGCCTGCCCCCTCGCAGGGTCCCGCCCCGAGCCTGCGAGGGGTGGGGGCGAGAGGGGTGGGGGCGAGGGGGCCGGTCCTCAGTGCCGGGCGGGGCTGGGCCGGCCGGCCTGGTCGGAGAGCTGGCGCAGGCCGTTGACGATCGCGCCCACCAGGTCGCCGGAGGACAGCGAGTTCGTCATCGACAGCACCGCGAGGGCGCAGGCGCGGTCGGGCAGCCGGCGCGCGGCGTGCGTGCCGGTGACCACCTCGAGCACCCGCTGCCCGGGGGACACGGCCACGAGCACCGCCTCGGTGGTGTCGCCGCGGGAGCGGGCGTGCAGGTCCTCCGCCGTCGCCCGGGTGTCCGCCCCGAGCTGGCCGATGAACAGGGTGAAGCGCAGCCCGGTCTCCCGCGAGGCCATGGTCAGCGCCTCGTCGAGGCGGGCCAGGTCCTTGAGGCTGAACGGGCCGGACGTCGCGTCGTCGAAGATCGAGTTGGCGGTGTGCTCGGTCGAGGTGTGACCGTCGGCACCGACCTGGTTCAGGGACATCGGGTCGCTCCTGTCGGACGTGCGGTGGTGGGGCGGGCGGGGCTGCGGACCGGTGCGGTGTTCACCAGGTGCCGCGCGCGCCGCCGGCCGCGGTGCGGCGCGGCAGGGTGCCGGTCCCGCCGGCGCCGATCGCGGTCGCGCCACCGGTGGAGCGGCTGCCCGGGGCCGAGGACCCGCCGCTGCTCAGCGCGGTGGAGCCGTGCTCGCCGTGCGGGGTCTCCCCGATGGCCAGCGCGGAGGCCAGCGCGCCGGGCTGCACGTGCTCTCCGCCGCCGTGCAGCGTCCCGCCCTGGTGGGCCGAGTCGCCGTGGCCGGTGATCAGCTCACCGGCGTGGCCGGAGCCGCCGTGCGCACCGGGCTCGGGGTGCGGCTCGTACCAGACGTCCTCGTACTCCCAGGGCGTGCCGGGCTTGTAGCGCGGGGGCCGCCCGGAGCTCCGCGCGACGGTCAGCAGCGTCACCACCAGGATGAGCGCCAGGGGGATGCCCGCATAGATGATCAACGTCTCTGCCACGCTCACCCGCGCAACATACCGAGAGCGGCTGTGTGACGCCGGACGTGTCGCCGCACGTCTGCGGCGAGTCGGGTCACGCCGGGGCGGTCACCACATCGCCGGGTGCCGGTGGGCCCAGGGACGCGAGGCCTCGAGCTCTGCGGCGAGCCCGATCAGGGTCGCCTCGTCGGCCGGCCGACCCACCAGCATGGTGCCGATCGGCAGGCCGTCGCCGGCCCAGGACAGCGGCACGCTCACCGCCGGCTGCCCGGTCACGTTGTAGATCGCGGGGAACGCGGCGTAGCGCTTCTGCCGCTCGAAGTCCGCGGCGCCGTCGCCGTCGCCGTCGAACCAGCCCAGCGGACGGGGCGTCATCGTGCAGATCGGCGCGAGCAGCACGTCCCAGCCCTGGGTGGCCTGCAGGAAGCGGCGGGCGAACACCCGCAGCGACCACATCGCCTCCATGGCCTGCTGCGCGGACAGGGCCAGACCGCGCTCGCGCAGGTACCGGGTGAGCGGGCGCAGCCGGGCCTCCTGGCCGGGCCGCACCGGCAGCGTGGTGCCCGACAGCGACCACACGGTCTCGAAGGCGCCGAGCACGGCGGGCGTCAGCGGGGCGGCGGGCAGGTCCTCCACCTCGTGCCCCAGGTCGGCCAGCAGCGCCGAGGCGTCCTCGAAGGCGGCGAGCACCTCCGGGTCCAGCTCGGCCCCGGGCATCCCGGAGTCCCGGTACCGGCCGATCCGCAGCCGGCGCACCGGGGCGTCGGCGTACCCCAGGAAGGTCTCCCCCGCGGGCAGCGGCGGCGCCCACGACGGGTCGCCGACGACGGGGCCGGCCATGGCGTCGAGCATCGCGGCCGCGTCACGCACGGTCCGGGCGATCGGCCCGAGCACGCCCAGGCCGGTGACCTCCCCGCCCAGCGGCGCGCTGCTGACCCGGCCGCGGCTGGGCTTGATCCCGAACAGGCCGTTGATGCCGGCCGGGATGCGGATGGACCCGCCGCCGTCCGAGCCCTGCGCGAAGGGCAGCATCCCGGCGGCCACCGCCACCGCCGCGCCGCCGCTGGACCCACCGGCCAGCCGGGAGGGGTCCCACGGGCAGCGGGCCGGGCCGGCGACGTCGTTGTCGGTGTAGCAGGGGAAGCCGAACTCCGGGGTGTTCGTCTTGCCCAGGCTGATGGTGCCGGCGTCGGCCAGGGCGGTGACCACGTGGTCATCGACGTCCGGCACGTGGTCGGCCATCACCGCCGACCCGAACGTGGTGCGCACCCCGGCGGTGAGGTTGAGGTCCTTGATCCCGGTCGGGACGCCGAGCAGCGGCGGCAGCGCTCCCCCGGCGAGCACCCGGCGCTCGGCCTCGCGGGCCGCGGCGAGCGCCCGCTCCGGCGTCACCGTCATGAAGGCGCCGAGGCCGGAGTCCAGCGCGTCGATCCGGGCCAGGTGGTGCTCGACCAGCTCGGTCGGGCTCGCCGTCCCGTCCCGGACGGCGGCGGCCTGCTCCAGGGCGGTGAGGTGGTGCAGCTGCGTACCGGTGGCGGTCACGGGCTCGGACGCTATCGGCCGCCCAGCAGCCCCCACCACCCGCCGGGGGAGGATGCCGGCGTGCACACCACCAGCGCCGTCCCGACCCGCGCCGCGGCCGCCGCCCTGGACGACGCCGACCCGCTGGCCTGCTTCCGGGCCCGGTTCACCGGCACCGACGACGAGGGCCCGGACCGGGTGCTCTACCTGGACGGCAACTCACTGGGCCGGATGCCGCGGGACACGCCCGCCGCACTCGCCCGGGTCGCCGAGCAGGAGTGGGCGCAGGGCCTGGTCGGCTCCTGGTCGGGCTGGGTGGAGCACGCCACCCGGATCGGCGACGCGCTGGCTGCCGGGGTGCTCGGCGCGCGGCCCGGCGAGGTGATGATCAGCGACACCACATCGGTCGACCTGTACAAGCTGCTGGTGGCTGCCGCTGATGCGCGCCCCGGGCGGGACGTGCTGGTCTGCTGCGCCGACGACTTCCCGACCGACCGGTACGTGGTCGCCGGGGTCGCCGCGCAGCGCGGCATGCAGGTGCGCGAGGTGCCGGCGCACATCGACGAGGGCCTGGACACCGGCGTGCTCTCCGCGGCGCTGGACGAGCGGGTGGCGGTGCTGGTGCTGTCCCAGGTGGCCTACCGCTCGGGCGCGCTGGTCGACGTCGCCGCCGTCACCGCGCTGGCCCGGGAGGCCGGTGCGCTGGTGGTCTGGGACCTCTCGCACGCCGCGGGCGCGGTGGTCGCCGACCTCGGCGCGTCCGGGGCCGACCTCGCCGTCGGCTGCACCTACAAGCACCTCAACGGCGGCCCGGGCGCGCCGGCGTTCCTGTACGTGCGCCGGGAGCTGCAGGAGCAGCTGCGCCAGCCGATCTGGGGGTGGTTCGGTGCCGCCGACCAGTTCGAGATGGGGCCGGTCTACGACCCGGCGCCGGGCATCGAGCGGTTCGCCGTCGGCACGCCGCCGGTGCTGGCCATGGCGGCCGTCGAGGTCGGCGTGGCACTGGTCGCCGAGGCCGGCATCGAGCGGGTGCAGGCGAAGGGCCGGGCACTCACCGACCTGCTGGTCGCCCTCGCCGACGCCTGGCTGGCCGAGCACGGCGTCGCCCTCGCCTCACCGCGGGACGCCACCCGGCGCGGTGCGCACGTGAGCCTCGCCCACCCGCACGCCTGGCAGCTGACCCAGGCGCTGATCGCGCGCGGCGTCGTCCCGGACTTCCGGACGCCGGACCGGCTGCGACTGGGCCCGGCGCCGCTCTACACCCGGTTCGTCGACGTCTGGGACGCGATGGAGCGGCTGCGCGACGTGCTCGCCACCGGCGCGCACGAGTCCTTCCCCGCGGAGCGCACCCGCGTCACGTGAGCAGTGGGATCAGGCGGGCACCACGATCGGCCGCTGGACGTCGAGCGACCAGCCTCGGGTGAGCGCCCCGTCGCCCGAGCCGGTCAGGGTGCCGAGGGTGAGCTGGGCGGTCGCCGCGCGGCTGGCGTCGACGCGCAGCGAGTGCAGGCAGGGTTCGCCGCTGCCGCAGACCTTGCCGCCGTAGGTGTCCCGGGTCAGGGCACCGACGCCGGTGAAGGTCAGCGACGCCGTCACGGTGACCGGCGCCCCCACCGGCTGCCCCGGCAGGTACGCGGCACCGAGGGGCAACGCGACCCCGGTCACCGAGGCGGACTGCAGCTGCCGGTCGACGCGCACCTGGTCACCGGTGAGCTCGAGCGAGCCGGTGACGAGGGGGCACCAGGCGCTGCCGCAGGCTCCGGTGGTGACGACGTACAGGAACCCCCGCCATGGGTCGCGCACGCCCGCGCGGTACCGGCTGAGCGACACCTGCGCGGTACGCCCGTCGGACAGCGCGACGCTGGCGTAGCCGTAGTAGCTGGTGTACGTGTCGGCCGACGGCGGCGGCTGCGGGGCCGCCGAGGCGCTCCCGGGCACGAGCACCACGCCCACGGCGAGCAGGACGGCGAGGGACAGGCGGCGCAGCATCGGTTCTCCTGGGGCGGGCGCGGACACCCGGTGGACCCGGGGCGGCGGCAGCACACCACACGGGCCCACCTGCCGACCACCGGCGGCGCCCCGCCCGTCCCGCCCGCCCCACCCGCCCGTCGGGCACGGGTGCGCCGGGCCGCCGCCCGGCCCTCCTGCCGGGGCCGCCGCGAGCCCCCGGACAGGCAGGTCCGTCAGGCGCTGACCGAGTCCGGCATGCCGAGCCAGGTGCGCCAGCGGGGGTCGACGGTGCGGTGGCCGAGCAGCCGCCAGGCGGCGCCGCTGGGCGCACCGGGTGGCTGGTCGAGCACCCAGCCCAGCTCGGCCAGCGAGCGGTCGGCCTTGGTGTGGTTGCACCGCCGGCACGCGGCGACCACGTTGTCCCAGGTGTGCGTGCCGCCCCGGCTGCGCGGCACCACGTGGTCGATGCTGGTGGCCGAGCTGCCGCAGTACACGCAGGTCTGGCCGTCGCGGGTGAACACCGCCCGGCGCGACAGCGGCACCGACACCGGGTAGGGCACCCGCACGTAGCGGGTCAGCCGCACCACCACCGGCACCGCCATGGCCAGCGTCTCGGCGTGCACCACGTCGTCGGTGACGTCGACCGGCTCGGCCTTCGCGGCCAGCACCAGCACGATCGCCCGGCGGCTGGACACCACGCCCAGCGGCTCGTAGGTGGCGTTCAGCACGAGGGCCGCCGCGGTGGTGGCGGCCGCCTGCGCAGGCGTGCGGGGACCGGCGTGCGGGTCGTGCCGCGAGCCGGACGGGCCCGGCGCAGACGACGACCCGAGTGCGGTGAGCGGCACGGGACACCTCCGAGTGCCCCGGGCCTCCGGGGTGCTGCAGACCCGCGGGCGCCCCCATTCTGACCTGTCGCGGCGCCGGTTCGCTCGTGTGTTCGCCCACCTGCACCCGACGGCCGCGCGGCGGCGGCGGATACGGTCGGGCGATGCCGTACCCCGAGGCCCCCCGGACCGACGTCGTCGACCACCTGCACGGCCACGCGGTGGCCGACCCCTACCGCTGGCTGGAGGACGCCGCGGACCCGCGCACCGTCGCCTGGGCCCAGGCCCAGGACGAGCTCGCCGCCGAGCTGCTGGGCGGGCTGCCCGCCCGGCCCGCCCTGGCGCAGCGGCTGGCCGAGCTGGTGCAGGCCGGGGCGGTCGGGCTGCCGGTGTGGCGGGGCGGGCGGGCCTTCTCCACCCGCCGCGACCCAGGCCAGGAGCACGCCGTGCTGCGGGTGACCGAGCCCGACGGGACCGTGCGCGTGCTGGTCGACCCGATGCAGCTGGACCCGGCCGGCACCACCACCCTGGACGCCTGGTCCCCCTCCACCGAGGGCGACCGGCTGGCCTACCAGGTGTCGGTGGGCGGGGACGAGGAGTCCGCGCTGTACGTGCTGGACGTCGCCACCGGCGAGCTGCTGGACGGCCCGGTCGACCGCTGCCGCTACTCCCCCGTCGCGTGGCTGCCGGGCGGGGAGGAGCTGTTCTACGTCCGCCGACTGGCCCCGGACCTGGTGCCGGACGGCGAGGAGCAATTCCACCGCCGGGTGTGGCGGCACCGGGTGGGCGCCGACCCGGCCACCGACGTGCTCGTGCACGGCGAGGGCAGCGACCCGGCCAGCTACTTCGGCGCCCGCACCAGCAGTGACGGCCGCTGGCTGGTGGTCTCCCGCTCCGTCGGCACCGCCCCCCGCGACGACGTCTGGGTCGCCGACCTCGCCGGGGACGGCACGCTGCGCGAGCTGCAGGTCGGCGTGGACGCGCAGACCTCGGCGTGGGTGGCCCGGGACGGCCGGCTGTGGCTGCTCACCGACCGGGACGCCCCGCGCTGGCGGCTGGCCGTCGCCGACCCGACCGACCCGGCGACGTGGGCACCGGCCGCCTGGCGGGACGTCGTGCCGCAGTCGGCCGACGGGGTGCTGTCCGACGTCGCCCTGGTGGACGCACCGGACGGGCGGCTGCAGGTGCTGGCCGTGCACTCGGTCGACGCCACCGACCGGCTGTCGGTGTGGGACGGCGACGGCGGCGGCGAGCTGCACGCGGTGCCGGCGCTGCCGCCGGGCAGCGTGTCCGGGGTGGTGTCCCGGCCCACCGGTGGCACCGGGGCCTGGGTCGGGTTCACCGACTACGCCACCCCGCCGTCCGTGCTGGCCTGGGACGCCGGCGACCCGGCGGCGCTGACCACCTGGGAGCAGGCGCCGGTCGCCGGCGACGTGCCCGAGCTGACCGTGACCGAGACCCACGCGACCTCGGCCGACGGCACCCCGGTGCACCTGTTCGTGCTGTCCGGGGCGGGCCGGGCCGACGAGCCCCGGCCGACGGTGCTCTACGGCTACGGCGGCTTCAACGTGTCGCTGACCCCCGGGTACTCGGCCACGGCGCTGGCCTGGGTGGCCGCGGGCGGGGTGTGGGCGGTGGCGAACCTGCGCGGCGGCTCCGAGCACGGGGAGCAGTGGCACCGCGCCGGCATGCGCGAGCGCAAGCAGAACGTGTTCGACGACTTCGCCGCCGCCGGGGAGCACCTGGTGGCCCAGGGCTGGACGACGCACCGGCAGCTGGCGGTGATGGGCGGGTCGAACGGCGGGCTGCTGGTCGGCGCGACGCTGACCCAGCGCCCGGACCTGGCCGCGGCCGTGGTCTGCAGCGCGCCCCTGCTGGACATGGTGCGCTACGAGCTGTTCGGCCTGGGGCGCACCTGGAACGACGAGTACGGCACCGCGGCCGACCCCGAGGAGCTGGGCTGGCTGCTGGGCTACTCGCCCTACCACCACGTCACCGAGGGCACGGCGTACCCGGCGGTGCTGTTCACGACCTTCGAGTCCGACACCCGGGTCGACCCGCTGCACGCCCGCAAGCTCGCCGCCGCGCTGCAGCACGCCACCGCGGGGCCGGCCCCGGTCGTGCTGCGCCGGGAGGTCGCGGTGGGGCACGGCGCCCGCGCGGTGAGCCGGACCGTCGGGCTGTCGGCCGACCAGCTGGCGTTCCTCGCCGAGCACACCGGCCTGCGGGTGGCACAGCCCGGCTGAGAGCGCGCCGCTGCGAGCAGCGGTTCCCGGGGTCGGTGGCGCGGGGTGCTGGACCCACCTGTAAGACTGCCCGTGATGAACGGATCGCTCTCGGTGATCGCTGCCGCGACGGACACGCTCTCCACCGTGCCGTCCTGCGTCGCCACCGACGCCACCTCGCTCTGCGCCCGCGTCTACCAGCTGTTCGGCAGCGCGTGGCTCGCCGCCAACGCCGAGACGCTGATCGCCGTCCCGGCCCGGATCGTGCTGATCGTCGTGGTGACGGTCGTCGTCCGGCTGCTGGTGCACCGGGCCATCCACCGGCTCACCGACCAGACCGCCAGCGGCCAGGTGCCGACCATCCTGCGCGCCCGCCGGGGCCGCTCCCCGGAGGCGCAGCAGGAGGTGGCCGAGCAGGCCAGCGCCCGGCGCACCCAGCGGGCCGAGGCGATCGGCTCGCTGCTGCGCAGCACGGCGTCCTTCCTGCTGCTCGGGATCGCCGTGGTGCTGGTGCTCGGCGAGCTGGGCATCGACCTGGCGCCCATCGTGGCCAGCGCCGGGGTGATCGGCGTGGCGCTGGGCTTCGGCGCGCAGAACCTGGTCAAGGACTTCATCGCCGGGATCGCCATGATCCTGGAGGACCAGTACGGCATCGGTGACGTGGTCGACCTCGGGGAGGCGGTCGGGACGGTGGAGGGCGTGGGGCTGCGGATCACCCGGCTGCGCGACGTCAACGGCGTGGTCTGGTACGCCCGCAACGGCGAGATCCTCCGGGTGGGCAACAAGAGCCAGGGCTACGCGCAGGTGGTCATCGACATGCCGGTGGCCCACGACACCGACCTCGACCGCTGCCGCACGGTCATGCAGGAGGTGGCCGACGGGCTCGCCGCCGACGACGCCTGGGGTGCGCTGCTGCTGGCCGCGCCGGAGTCCCTGGGCGTGGAGACGATCACCCCGCAGGGCATCAGCATGCGGCTGGTCGTGCGCACCACCAACGCCGACCAGTGGCGGATCGCCCGCGAGCTGCGGATGCGGCTCACCGAGCGGTTCGCCGTCGAGGGCATCCGGACCCCGCCGGCCCTGATGGGCGCCGCCCCGGCCGCCGGGAGCGCCCCGTGACGCACCGGCCGCCGACGCGCGAGCGGCGCACCACCTACGGCGAGGTCTTCGCCGTCGCGGAGTTCCGGACGCTGTTCGGCTCGGTGCTCACCAGCTCCCTGGGCGACGAGCTGGCCCGGCTGGCCCTGACCCTGCTGGTCTACGCACGCACCGACTCGGCACTGCTGGCCGCGGTCACCTTCGGGGTGAGCTACCTGCCGTGGGTGCTGGGCGGGCCGGTGCTGTCCTCGCTGGCCGACCGGCTGCCGCGGCACCGGGTGATGATCACCAGCGACGTGGCCCGCGCCGTGCTGGTGGCGGTGATGGCCGTGCCGGGCGTGCCGCTGCCGGTCCTGATCGGGTTGATGCTGCTGGCCTCGCTGTGCGCGCCACCGTTCGAGTCGGCGCGCTCGGCGCTGAGCGCCGTCGTGCTCGAGGGCGACCGGTACGCTGTCGGCACGTCGGTCCAGGGGGTCACCCTGCAACTGGTCCAGGTGGTCGGCTTCCTGCTCAGCGGCGTGCTGGTGCACGCCTACGGGGCCTCGGCGGCGCTGTTGGTGGCCGCCGGCGCCTACGCCGCCTCGGCCGCGCTGGTCAGCCGCGGCCTGGTCCGCCGCCCGGCCCCGGCGCCCGAGAGCGGGGACGCCGGTTCGGTGTGGTCGGACACCGCGGCCGGGCTGGCCTTCGTCGCCCGGGCGCCGCGCCTGCTGGCGATCGTGGGCGTGCTGTGGCTGGGCTGCCTGTTCCTGGACGCGCCGACCGGCCTCGCCTCGGGCCTGTCCGACGAGTTCGGCGGCGGCTCGCGGACCGCCTCGGTGCTGGTGGCCGCCTCCTCCGCCGGCACCGTCGTCGGCGGCGTGCTGGTCGGTCGCTTCTGCTCCGCGCGCCGGCGGGAGGCGCTGCTGGTGCCGCTGGTCCTGCTGTCGCTGACCAGCGTGCTGCTCGCCGGACTGGCCCCGCGGGTGCTGCCCGACGGCCGACCCACCGTGGTGGCCGTCACGGCGCTGTTCGTGCTGGCCGGCATCGGCGGCTCGTGGACCATCCCGCTCAACGTGGCGTTCGTGCAGGCGGTGCCGGACGAGTTCCGCGGTCGCGCCTTCGGGGTGGCGGTGGCCGGGCTCAGCGGCAGCCAGGGGCTGGGCATCGTGCTCGCCGGCCTGGCGGCGGAGGCCGCCCTGCCCAGCACCGTCGTGGCCGGCTGCGGTGCGCTCGGGCTGCTGGCGGTGCTCGCCCCGCTCGTGGCGCTGGTGCGGACCCGCCCCCGCGCGGGCGCCGAGCCCGCTGCTACGGGACCATCGGGGGCATGACCGAGTCGAGCAGCGCCCCCGCCTCGGGCACCCCGGCAGCCACGTTCTACGACGAGGTCGGCGGCGCGGAGACCTTCCGCCGGCTGGTCGCCCACTTCTACGCCTCGGTTCGGCAGGACCCGGTGCTGGAGCCGCTGTACCCGCCGGACGAGTGGGAGGCCGCCGAGGAGAGGCTGCGCGGTTTCCTCGTGCAGTACTGGGGCGGGCCGCGCACCTACTCCGAGCAGCGCGGGCACCCCCGGCTGCGGATGCGGCACGCCCCGTTCGCCATCGGCCCGGCCGAGCGGGATGCGTGGCTGGCCAACATGCGCGCGGCCGTGGACTCCCTGCAGCTGACCCCGGCCCAGGACCGCACGCTGTGGGACTACCTGCGGATGGCCGCGCACAGCATGCAGAACCGCTGACGACGCCCGTCCTGGGTCGGTGCAGTGGCTGTAGCCACACCCGGACGGGTGGCGTGCAGTGGCTGCAGCGCCGTCCGGGGACCGTGCAGCCCGGGCACAGCCGGCGCTCCGGTACCTTCCCGCGGACGACGCCGAGCACCACCCAGCCCGAGGAGACGCCGCCGTGACGACCAAGGACCTGGCCCACGTCGCCCTGTTCGCCGCGATCACCGCCGTGCTGGGGCTGCTGCCGGGCATCACCGTCGGACCCGTGCCGATCACCGCCCAGACCCTCGGCGTGATGCTCGCCGGCAGCGTGCTCGGCGCCCGGCGCGGTGCCCTGGCGATGCTGGTGTTCCTCGCCGTCGTCGCCGTCGGCGCGCCCGTGCTGGCCAGCGGCAGCGGCGGGCTCGGCGTGTTCGTCGGGCCGACCGCCGGCTACCTGTACTCCTGGCCGGTCGGCGCCTTCGTGGTCGGCCTGATCACCCAGGCCACCTGGACGCGGTACAACCTGGCCTGGGCGCTGGTGGCCAACGTCGTCGGCGGCATCCTCGTGGTCTACGCGATCGGCATCCCGTTCGTCCCGGTCTACGCCGAGGGCGTCTCGCTCACCGCCTCCTTCACCGGCTCGTTCGCCTTCCTGCCGGGCGACGCGCTCAAGGCGGTCATCGCCTCGGTGGTCGCCGTCCAGGTGCGCCGGGCGTACCCGGTGATCGAGACCCCCGGGCGGGTGTCGTCGGCGCGGTGAGGCTGCGCCGCCGGACCACCCCGGCCGCGGCACCGGACGGCCCCGTCACGACCGGGGCCGTCGAGCTGCGGGGGGTGGCACACGCCTACGGCGACCGGCAGGTGCTCCGCGGGCTGGACCTGACCCTCACCGAGGCGAAGATCGGCGTGATCGGCGCCAACGGGTCGGGCAAGAGCACCTTCGCCCGGCTGCTCAACGGCCTGGCCCTGCCCACGGCCGGTGAGGTGCTGGTCGACGGGCTGAGCACCGCCACCCAGCTGCGGGCGGTGCGCCGCCGGGTCGGCTTCGTCTTCCAGGACCCGGACGCCCAGATCGTGCACCCCACGGTCGCCGAGGACGTCGAGTTCGGCCTGCAGAACCTGGGCGTCGCTGCCGGCGAGCGCGCCGAGCGGGTCACCGAGGTGCTGGGACGCTACGGCCTGGCCGGGCACCGCGACCACCCGGCGCACCTGCTCTCCGGCGGGCAGAAGCAGCTGCTGGCCATCGCCGGCGTGCTGGTCATGCGCCCGGCGCGGGTGGTGTTCGACGAGCCCACGACGCTGCTGGACCTGGCCAACAAGCGGCGCGTGGCCCGGGTGATCGCCGAACTGGACCAGCACGTCGTGGTGGTCACCCACGACCTGGAGCTGCTCGCCGGGTTCGACCGGGTGCTGGTCTTCGACGGGGGCACCGTCGTCGCCGACGCTCCGCCCGACGACGCGGTCGCCGCCTACCTCGACCTCATGTCGGGGCGCTGAGGTGATCGGGCTCTACCACCCCGTGTCGAGTCCGGTGCACCGCGCCCGGGCCGGCCTGAAACTGGCTGCGCTGGCCGCGCTGAGCGTGCTGCTGTTCGCCGTGCCGACCTGGCCCGTCGGCATCGGCGCACTCGCCGGCGTGCTGGTCACCGGCCTGGGCGCCGCCCGGCTGCCGGCCCGGCTGCTGTGGCGGCAGGTGCGCCCCGTGCTGCCCGTGCTGGTGCTGCTGCTGGCCTACTACGCACTCGTCAGCGACGTGGCCACCGGTGGGGTGGTGCTGCTGCGGCTGCTCAGCCTGGTCACCGCCGCGGCGGTGGTCACCGCCACCACCCGGGTGGGCGAGCTGGTGGCCGTGGTCGAGTGGCTGTGCGCGCCGCTGCGGGTGCTCGGCGTGCGCCCCGAGCGGGTGGGTCTGGTCATCGCCATGACGCTGCGCTTCGTCCCGGTGATCGCCGAGCGTGCCGCGCGCATCCGCGAGGCCCAGGCCGCCCGGGGCGGCTCGGCGCGCGGCATCCGGGCGTGGGCGACGACGACGGTGCCCCTGCTGGTGCAGGTGCTGCAGCTGGCGCACACGCTCAGCGAGGCACTGGACGCCCGCGGCGCCGACGACCCGGCGCGCCGCCCCCGGGCGGGTGCGCGGTGAGCGGGGTGCTGCAGCAGATCTGGCTGACCCCGGTGGCCGCGGCGCCGATGCGGCGGGTGCCGGCTGCCGACGCGGTGGCCGGTCTGGGCCTGGCCGGTGACCGGTACGCCCTCGGCGGCGGCACCTGGGCCGGCTACCCGGACCTGGAGAAGCAGCTGACCCTGATCGACGCGGACGCCGTCGCCGAGGCGGCCGCGGAGGCCGGCGTGCCGCTCGGCCCCGGGGACACCCGCCGCAACCTGGTCACCGGCGGCATCGACCTGCCGGACCTCGTGGGCCGGTGGTTCACCGTCGGTGACGTGCTGCTCTTCGGCATGAAGCGCTGCCCGCCGTGCGCGCACCTGGAACGGCTCACCGGCGCGCGCCTGGTGCGCCCGATGCTGCGCCGCGGTGGCGTCAACGCCGCCGTCTTCGCCGGTGGCCGGCTCGTCGAGGGCGCGCCGGTCGCCGTCGTCGACGACGCGGCGGCGGCCCGGCGCGGCGCACCCGTCGGCGCTGCCCGGCCGGTGCCCCGCATCGTCGCCCTCGACTGAGACACCTGTCGGCAGCCTCCCGCACGAGCCAGGAGAGACGGGTGGGAGCCCCGGGACAGGAGTGGCGACATCTGTGGTGAAAGTCCAGATCGCCTGGTGGGTCTTCACAGGTATTTGGTAGTTGGGTTCCTAGCTGCCCCTATGTTGTGCCCAACACAGCCGCTGCTCACCTCACATCCGCAGGGCCTGCTCGTCTCCCTGGTGATCCCTTCACCGGCTGTGATCCCGCAACACGTCGGTGCCTGCTCCACTCGGGGCCAAGGAAGGAAGACAGATGTCCAGCAACGACCACACGAGGCGTCCGCCACGTCAGCGCGGCGCCGCGCTGATCGCCGCCGGAGGCGTCTTCGCCGCCTCGGCGTTCATCGGCCTCATCCCGACCATGGCCAGCGCGTCCAGCCACCGCGAGGCGCCGCTCACCGCCGCCGACCCGGCGATCGACAACACCGACCTCTACGCCTTCGTCGACCCGACCGACCCCACCAAGGTCAACCTGATCGGCAACTGGACCCCCTTCGAGGAGCCCAACGGCGGGCCGAACTTCTACCCGTGGGCCGCCGGTGCCGCCTACGACTTCAACATCGACAACGACGGCGACGCCAAGGCCGACGTCGTCTACCGCATGGTGTTCTCCACCCAGGACGCCCGCGGCACCAACACGTTCCTCTACAACAACGGCCCGGTCACCTCGCTCACCGACGAGAACCTGCTGTTCCGCCAGACCTACGACCTGACCGTCAGCACCGAGGGCGGCCCGTTCGCCATGGTCCTGGACAACGCCCCGGTCGCGCCGTCCTTCACCGGCAAGGCCGGCATGCCGGACTACGAGGCGCTGCGCAAGCAGGCGATCACCCCGCTGCCCGGCGGTGGCCAGGTCGTGGCCGCGCAGGCCGACGACTCGTTCTTCCTCGACCTGCGGGTCTTCGACCTGCTCTACGGCGGCGACCTCTCCGAGGTCGGGCAGGACACCCTGGCCGGCTACAACACCAACACCATCGCCCTGCAGGTGCCCACCGCCGCGGTGGCCATGAACGGCAACGCGACCAAGAACCCGGTCTTCGGCGTGTGGAGCACCACCTCGCGCCCGTCGATCTCCACCCGCAACGCCGACGGCACCATCACCGCCAGCGGCCCGCTGCAGCAGGTCTCGCGCCTGGGCCAGCCCCTGGTCAACGAGGTGGTCGTCCCGACCGGCCTCAAGGACACCTTCAACGCCATCCCGCCGACCGTCGACGCCACCGTGCCCGCCGTCGTCGACCGCGTCCTGAAGCCCGAGCTGCCCGCGCTGATCGAGGGCATCTACAAGGTCAAGGCGCCGGCCACCCCGCGCAACGACATCGCCCAGGTCTTCCTCACCGGCATCACCACCAAGATCCCGGCGCTGGCCCCCGGTGGCACCGCCCCGCTGCCGATCGACCTGAACTCGCAGGCGATGAACGGTGACTTCGTCGCCGGCACCTTCCAGCCGTCGGAGATGCTGCGCCTCAACACGAGCATCCCGCCGACCCCGGCCGACAAGCAGAGCCGCCTCGGCGTCGTGGGCGGTGACCTGCAGGGCTTCCCGAACGGTCGCCGTCTGGGTGACGACGTCCTGGACATCTCGGTCCTGGCGCTCGAGGGCGTCTACAACGTGACCGACTTCCCGAAGAACATCCCCGCGGACCGCGTCGCGGCGGGCGTGGCCGCCCTGGCGGCCGGTGACAAGGTGGACAAGAACGACAACGCCTTCTCCAACGTCTTCCCCTACGTCTCGCTCCCGAACCGGGGCGCCGTGAACGGTGGCGGCGGTACCGGTGGCGGCGGGCTCTCCCCCGTCCCGCCGGCCGGCGCTGCCGTCGCACCGAAGCCGTCCGCTGCCCCGACCAAGGGCGCCGCGACCAAGCCCGGTGCGTACCCGACCGGCGGTGTCGACACCGGCGCCGGTGGCTGGGACAACGCCCTGATGCCGGCTCTCACCGGTGGGATGGCCGTGCTGCTCCTCGGCGCCGGCGCCGGGTCGCTGATCCGCAACCGCGCACTGCGCACCAGCACCACCACGCCCGAGGCCTGACCTCGAGCACCGGTGCGTGGGATGCGGGGCCCGGGTCCCGCATCCCACGCACCTCCCCCCTACCGGGCGAACCCTCCATGCCGTCTGCCGACCGGGCAGCGCCGAGGCAGCGAACCGAAGGAGCCCCTGTGGCCGGACACCGCAACCACTCCCACGACGACGACGCACAGCACGACGCACGGTACGAAGCGTGGGCCGTGCCCACCGACCACTCCCCGTCCCTGGTCGAGGCCTCGATGGTCTCCCCGGGACCGGACGCCGACCCCGCTCCCCGCCGCCGGATGCCGTCCTGGCTGCTGCCCAGCGGTGCCGCCCTCTCCGTCGGCCTGCTGGCCGGCGCCCTCCTCTTCGGTGGCTCGGACGCCACCCCGACCGGCCGCACCGCCCCCACCGCCGCTCCCACCGACGCCGCCGGCAACCCGGTCCCCGAGGTCGTGACCAGCCTGAGCCGCGCCGAGCCGGTGCAGGTCGAGCTGCCCACCCTCGGCGTCACCTCCTCCCTCGTCGACCTGGGCCTCAACGAGGACGGCACGCTGGAGGTGCCCGTCGACTACAGCAAGGCCGGCTGGTTCACCGGCGGCAACTTCCCGGGCGACCCGCAAGGCCCGCCGGCGCTCATCGCCGGCCACGTGGACGACTTCACCGGCCCGGCCGTCTTCTTCCGCCTGCGGGAGCTCGCGGTCGGCGACGAGGTGGAGGTCGTGCGCGCGGACAACACCGTCGCCGTGTTCGTCGTCTCCGACATGGACCAGTACGCCAAGTCCGCCTTCCCGGCCGACGAGGTGTACGCGCCCGTCGCGGACTCCGAGATCGTGCTGATCACCTGCACCGGCTCCTTCGACAGCGCCGCGCGCTCCTACGACGACAACCTGGTCGTCCGGGCCACCCTGGACATGGACCGCTCGCTCGAGGAGAGCAGCGCCCGGGTCGCCGCCGGGCTCACGGCTCCCGCAGCCGACCTGCCCAACGTCTGATGCGGCGCCGTACCGCGGTGCTCTCCGTCTCGGCCGGCGTGCTGTTCGCGGTCACCTCGGTGGCCGGTGCCACGACCGTCGTCCACGACCGGACGACGGCCCAGCAGCAGCCCGCCGCGGCCGGCACCACGGTCGGCGGCGCGGTCGACCCGCTCGCCGCGGCGGTCACCGCGGCGCAGCGACGTCTGGAGCAGGTGCCCGGTGACTGGACGACGTGGGCGGCGCTGGGTACGGCCTACGTGGAGCAGGCCCGCGTCACCGCCGACCCGTCGTACTACGACAAGGCCGACGGCGCGCTGGCCCGGTCGCTGGCGCTGCGCCCCGACGGCAACGACGCGGCGCTGGCCGGCCAGGCCGCGCTGGCCAACGCCCGGCACGACTTCCGCGCCGCGGCCGCGCTCGGTGAGCAGGTCGTGGCGCTGAACCCCTTCAGCGCGACCGGCTGGGGTGTGCTGACTGACGCCCGCACGCAGTTGGGCGACACCGCGGGCGCCACGGCGGCCCTGCAGCGGATGCTCGAGCTCGACCCCGGCATCGCCTCGTTCACCCGCGCGTCCTACGACGCCGAGCTGCGCGGTGACCGGGTGAACGCCCGCTGGGCGCTGGAGCAGGCGCTGGCCACCGCGCAGTCGCCGGCCGACGAGGCGTGGTGCCACGCCCACCTGGCCACCCTGGCGCTGGCGGACGGCGATCGGGACGAGGCGGCCGCCCAGGTCACCGCCGGCCTGCTCGCCACCCCCGGCGACCCGAGCCTGCTGCTGGTCCGCGCGCGGGTGGATGCCGGGCGCGGCGACGTCGACGCGGCGCTGGCCGGATTCCGGGCCGTGGTCGAGGCCCGGCCGCTGCCGGAGAACGTGGTCGAGTACGGCGAGTACCTGGAGAGCCTCGGCCGGGACGCCGAGGCCGCCCAGCAGTACGCCGTCGTGGACACCGTGCGGCGGTTGTTCGCGGCCGGCGGGGTGGCCGACGACCTGTCCGTGGCGCTGTTCGCCGCCGACCACGGCGACCCGGGAACGGCGCTCGCCGCCGCCACCGCCGAGCGCGAGCGGCGGCAGAACACCGACTCCGCCGACGCCCTGGCGTGGGCCCTGCACAGCGCGGGCCGGGACGCCGAGGCCCTGCCGCTGGCCGAGGAGGCCACCGCGCTGGGCGGCGCCGGCGCGGTCGCGCTGTACCACCGGGGCGCGATCGAGGCCGCGCTCGGGCTGGACGACCGGGCCCGCGCCACGCTGACGCAGGCCTTGGACACCAACCCGTCCTTCTCCCCACTGCTCGCCCCCCGGGCCCAGCAGCTGCTGGACTCCCTCGCGGTGCCGGCGTGAGGGCACGGCGGCTGGTCGCCGCGGCCCTGGGTGCCGGCGCGCTGCTGCTCGCGGTGCCCGGCACCGCGCAGGCGCACCCGCTGGGCAACTTCACGGTCAACCACCACGACAACGTGCAGCTCACCACCACGGGCGTGACGGTCACCTCGGTCGTCGACCGAGCGGAGATCCCGGCCGCCCAGGCGCTGCAGTCCATCGCCCCCGACGGCTCGCCGACCGCCGGCCAGCTCGCCGACGCGGCGGTCGGCGAGTGCGCCGACGTGGCGTCCGCCGTCCGGGTGCAGGTGGACGGGGACACCCTCGGCTGGACGGTCGCAACGACCGGGATGGAGTCCGTCCCCGGCGCGGCCGGCCTGCCGACACTGCGGTTGACCTGCACGTTCACCGCCGAGGCGGACCTGGACGGCGCCCGCTCGGTGCGCGTCGAGAACGACCACCTGGGCGACCGGGTGGGCTGGCGGGAGATGACCGCCGCCGGCGACGGCGTGCGGCTGATCGACTCCCCCGTGCCCGCCGAGAGCATCACCGACGAGCTGCGCGAGTACCCCGTGGACCTGCTCGCCTCCCCGCTGGACGTCCGCTCGTTCACCGTGGCCACCGAGTCCGGCACCACCACCGGCACCGGCGCCGGCTCCGTCACGCCGGTCTCCGGCGACCCGGTGAGCGACGCGATGGCCGCGCTGGACCGCCGGCTGCAGTCCCTCGTGGGCGACGCCGCGCTCACCCCGCTGGTCGGCACGCTGGCGGTGCTGCTGGCGGTGCTGCTGGGCTGCGGGCACGCGCTGCTGCCCGGCCACGGCAAGACCGTCATGGCCGCCTACCTGGCCGGCCGCGCCGGCCGGCCCCGGGACGCCCTCACCGTGGGCGCCACCGTCACCGCCACGCACACCGTCGGCGTGCTGGTGCTCGGGCTCGCCCTGTCGGTGTCCAGCTCGCTGGCCGGTGACCAGGTGCTGCGGTGGCTCGGCGTGGTCAGCGGACTGCTGGTCGCCGCCATCGGGGTGGCGATGCTCCGCGAGGCCCTCCCCCGCTGGCGTGCCGCTCGTGCCGGCCGCGACCACGACCACGACCACGCGCCGCAGCGCGAGCTGGTGTCGGTGGCGGCCGGTGGGCCCGCCCACGGCCACGACCATCCGCACGGGGCCGGCTCCGGACACGCGCATGCCACCGGTCACCCGCACCCGCACGGGGCCGAGCACCCCGCTGACCACGGGCACGGGCACGACCACCCGCACCCGCACCCGCACCCGCACCCGCACCCGCACCCGCACCCGCACCATCACCATCACGATCACGACCACGACCACGACCACGACCACGACCACGACCACGATCACGAGCACGAGCACGAGCACGAGCACGATCACGATCACGCGCACGAGCACGGCGCCGGCCACGAGCCCGGGCACGCCGCCGCGCGCCGGGGCCGGCTGGGCACCTG
The DNA here is from genome assembly GCF_010685995.1 of Goekera deserti. GTDB lineage: Bacteria > Actinomycetota > Actinomycetes > Mycobacteriales > Geodermatophilaceae > Goekera > Goekera deserti. Next base: position 594,676 of record NZ_JAAGWK010000009.1, read on the forward strand.
GTTCAGCGGTGCCGGCCACACCCACGGTCCCGGCGGGCACACGCACGGACCCGGCGGGCACACCCACGGCCCGGCCGACCATGCACACGACGCACCGATCGGCCGGCGAGGCCTGGTGGGCATGGGCATCGCCGGTGGCCTGGTGCCCAGCCCGTCGGCGCTGATCGTGCTGATCGCGTCGGTCGGGCTCGGGCGCACCGTCTTCGGCGTCGTCCTGGTGCTGGCCTACGGGCTGGGCATGGCCGGGACGCTGACCGCCGTCGGACTGCTCTTGGTGCGCCTGCGCGACCGGATGGAGGCCCGCGTCGCCGGCCTGCGCCGGGACCGCGTGCTCGGCCTGGTCACCCGGGTGGCACCGCTGGTCACCGCGTCACTGGTGCTGCTCGTCGGGCTGACCCTCGTGGTGCGCGGCGCGCTGGTCGCCTGACCCGCGACGCTCGGTCGACCCGCCGGACCGCCGCCGTCCGTCCACCCGCCGGATCGCCGCGCCCGGTCGACCCGACGCCGCGCTCTTGCGCTGTCATGCTCGCTCCTGCGGTGTTGCACCACCGCAAGAGCAAGGGCACCACCGCAAGACCGAAGGCATGTGCAGGTCGCTGCCCGTGCTGTCGCGGATCACGATGCCCAAGCGCAGTCCCAAGCCGGGGCCCGGACCAGGCCGGTCACGAGGCCTGGGCCCGGAACTCGGCCCTCAGGCCGGCGGGGTCTCGTCGTCGTGGTGCCGGGCGAGGAACGCCTTCTCCTCCGGCGTGAGCCGGCGCGGCCGGTCCAGGGCGAAGTCGACCGGCACCAGCAGCGTGCTGCCGGTGACCGCCAGCCGGCCGTGGTCGAACAGCTCGTAGTGGCAGGTGAACGCCGCGGCGCGGACGTTCGACACCCAGATGTCGACGTCCAGCGGGACGGCATCGTAGACGATCGACCGCCGGTACCGGACCGTGTGCTCGGCCACGACGATCCCGCGGCGCAGGCCGGTCTTCTCGTCGTGGGTGGGGTGGTCGAAGAAGAGGTCCACGCGCGCGGTCTCGAAGTAGCCGAGCACCGCCACGTTGTTGATGTGCTGGTAGGCGTCCATGTCCGACCAGCGCATCGGCACCTGCACCCTGTGCTTCACCCGGTCACTCTCTCAGGGCGGTGCGGAACAGGTGCACTGCGCCGCCCAGCACCCGGCGCAGGCACCGCAGCTCCCGGGCCGACCACCGCGGCTGGAAGCTGGCCAGGTCGAAGAACCCCGGCACGTTCGCCGCGACGAGCTTCCGGTAGCAGCGCTCCGCCAGCTGGTCCCGGTACTGCGGCGGGCTGCCGACGGTGCGGGTCAGGTCGTCCGCGGCGTTCCAGACCTCGAGCGCCCACGCCGGGTCCGGCGCGGCGGACCTGCCGCGCAGCCAGGCCTGCGCCGCCTCGACGTCGAGCTCCGACCGACCGGGCGGCGAGGCGCCGTCCGCTGTGTCCAGACCCTGCCAGCCTGCTCGCCGGGCGTACTCGGCGCAGGCCTCCTCGTCGGGCCAGGCGAGCACCCGCCCGGCCCGGACGGCGAAGCGGTCGAGGTCGTCGTCGCCCGGCCCCCACCAGGTCACCACCCGCCGACCGTCGAAGTACAGCGTGTAGATCTCACCCCGCAGCACGGCGACCTCCGGCAACTCGCCGCGAGCCCGGCCGCGCTGCAGGGCCCCGCGCCGCGCGGAGCGTGGCGTGGGGGGCAGCGGGGTCCTTCCTCAGTCGCGGCTGAGCTTGCGGTAGGTCGCCCGGTGCGGGCGGGCGGCGTCCGGGCCGAGCCGCTCGATCTTGTTCTTCTCGTAGTCGGCGAAGTTGCCCTCGAACCAGAACCACTTCGAGTCGCCCTCGTAGGCCAGCGTGTGGGTGGCGACGCGGTCCAGGAACCACCGGTCGTGGCTCACGACGACGGCGCAGCCGGGGAACTCCAGCAGCGCGCCCTCCAGGCTGGTCAGCGTCTCGACGTCGAGGTCGTTGGTCGGCTCGTCGAGCAGCAGCAGGTTGCCGCCCTGCTTGAGGGTCAGCGCGAGGTTCAGCCGGTTGCGCTCGCCACCGGAGAGCACGCCGGCCTTCTTCTGCTGGTCCGGGCCCTTGAAGCCGAACGCGGCCACGTAGGCCCGGGACGGCATCTCGACGTTGCCCACCCGGATGTGGTCCAGACCGTCGGAGACGACCTCCCACAGGCTCTTGTTCGGGTCGATGCCGCCGCGGTTCTGCTCGACGTAGGAGATCTTGACGGTCTCGCCGACGGTGATGTCGCCCTTGTCCGGCTTGTCCTGGCCGACCAGCATCTTGAACAGCGTGGTCTTGCCGGCACCGTTGGGGCCGACGACGCCGACGATGCCGTTGCGCGGCAAGCTGAACGACAGGCCGTCGATGAGCACCCGGTCGCCGAAGCCCTTGACCAGCTTGTCGGTCTCCACGACCACGTTGCCCAGCCGCGGGCCCGGCGGGATCTGGATCTCCTCGAAGTCGAGCTTGCGGAACTTGTCCGCCTCCGCGGCCATCTCCTCGTAGCGGGCCAGCCGGGCCTTGCTCTTGGCCTGGCGGGCCTTGGCGCCGGAGCGCACCCACTCCAGCTCGTCGCGCAGTCGCTTGGCGCGCTTGGCGTCCTTGGCTCCCTCGACCTTGAGCCGGGTGGCCTTGGTCTCCAGGTAGGTGGAGTAGTTGCCCTCGTAGGGGTAGGCCCGGCCGCGGTCCAGCTCGAGGATCCACTGCGCCACGTTGTCCAGGAAGTACCGGTCGTGGGTGACGGCGACGACGGTGCCGGCGTACTTCTCCAGGTGCGCCTCGAGCCAGGCGACGCTCTCGGCGTCCAGGTGGTTGGTGGGCTCGTCGAGCAGCAGCAGGTCGGGTGCCTCGAGCAGCAGCTTGCACAGCGCGACGCGGCGGCGCTCGCCACCGGACAGCACCGTCACGTCGGCGTCGCCGGGCGGGCAGCGCAGCGCGTCCATCGCCTGCTCGATGCGGTTGTCCAGCTCCCAGCCGTCGGCGTTCTCGATGACCTCCATGAGCTCGCCCTGCTCGGCCATGAGCGCGTCGAAGTCGGCGTCGGGGTCGGCCATCGCCTCGCTGACCTGCTCGAAGCGGGTCAGCGCCGCGCGCAGGTCCTTGACGGCCTCCTCGACGTTGCCGCGCACGTCGAGCTCCTCGTTGAGCGGGGGCTCCTGCTGCAGCATGCCGACGGTGGCACCGGGGGCGAGGACGACGTCGCCGTTGGACGGCGTCTCCATGCCGGCCATGATCTTGAGGACGGTCGACTTGCCGGCACCGTTGGGCCCGACGACGCCGATCTTGGCGCCGGGCAGGAACGCCAGGGTGACGTCGTCGAGGATCACCTTGTCGCCGTGCGCCTTGCGCGCACGCACCATGGAGTAGATGTACTGGGCCACTGGGGGAGCCTTCCGTCGCGTCGCGAGTGGGGTGCGCCGGCGGCGGTCGCCGCCGGCGCACCCTGCGTTCTCTCTCTGGGGTGATCCTCCCAGCCCGTGGCGCCCGCGTCAGCGGCGGCTGTCCACCAGCTCCCGCACCGACCCGTCGGCCGCCGCGTCGTCGACGGACACGGCGGACGGTTCCAGCTCGTGCTGGTACTCGGTGGCCCGCTGGCTGAGGTCGTCGGTCGGCGCCGGGACGTCCTCGGTGCGCCGCGTGCGCCGGACGTCGACGGCCCAGCGCGTGAGGTCGGGCCCGATCGAGTCGGCCTTGAGCCGCACGGTGCTGCGCTTGCCGGCCTCGCTCTCCCACTCGTTGGTGTAGAGGTCGCCGCTGACGATCACCGAGTCGCCCTTGACCAGGCTGCGGGTGAGGTTGCCGGCCAGCTCGCCGAAGCACTCGACGTCGACGTAGAGGGTGTTGCCGTCCACCCACGACTGGCTGGCCTGGTCGAACCGGCGCCGGGTCGAGGCGATCCGGAAGTTGGCCACCGGGGTGCCGGTGCCGGTCCGGTTGAGCCGGGGCGAGTCGACGATGTTGCCGGTGACGGTGGTGTCTGCCTTGTTCACGGTGCTCCTCTGGCGAGGTGGGCGCCCTGCGGCGCGTCCGGCGGGGTGCCGGTGTGCCGACGACCCTGCGCGGCGCCACCGCCAGCCGACAGCGTCCGGGGCTGGCTGTGGACGGACCCCCGACCTGTGGACGACGGCCGGCACACCCGGCCCGGCGCGTGCTGCCGTCGCGGGCACGGCCGACCAGCCCGGCCGGGCACTCGGCGCACACCCGGGCGCTCCACAGGGAGACGGGAGCGGTGGGATGATCCTCCGGCGAGCGCCCGTAGCTCAGCGGATAGAGCAGGTGCCTTCTAAGCACTTGGCCGCAGGTTCGATCCCTGCCGGGCGCGCTCCACGGGGCACCCCGGTCAGCCGCGCCGGCCCGGCCCCGGTGGCACCGGTGTCAGGCGGCGGTCGGTGCGCCGTGGTGCACGGCCTCCACGTTGTGCCCGTCCAGGTCGCGCAGGAAGACGCCGTAGTAGCCCGGGTGGTACTCCGGCCACTCCCGAGGCGCGTGCAGCACCTCCACGCCCTCGGCGAGGGCGGCGGCGTGCACCAGGTCCACGGACGCCCGGTCAGGCGCCCGGAACGCGATGTGCAGCTCCCGGGTCTCCTCCCCGGCGGCGTGGCTGAGCCAGAAGGTCGGGACGCCGTCCGGGCCGCCCAGCCCGACGACGAACGAGCCGTCCACCGGGATCCGCATCAGCTCCTGCACGCCCAGCGGGCCGAGGGCCCGCAGGTAGAAGGCGAGGGAGACCTCGACGTCGGCGACCTGGATCCCGAGGTGATCGAGCACGGAGCGGACCGTAGCCCCCGGTCGGGACACCTCACCACACGGCCGGTGCCGGCGGGCCCCGGGCCCAACGGGCAGGCTCGGGGGCGTGACCGACGACAGCCACCCGTCCGAGCGCACCGACGACGTCCTGGTCGACGCATCGACCCTGGCCCGGGAGCTCGCCGGCCCACGCCCCCCGGCCCTCCTCGACGTCCGCTGGGCGCTCGGCGACCCGCACGGACGCCGGCACCACGAGCAGGCGCACCTGCCCGGTGCCGTGTTCGTCGACCTGGACACCGAACTGGCCGGCCACGGCGCGCCCACCGACGGCCGGCACCCGCTGCCCGAACCGGCCGACCTGCAGGCGGCCGCCCGCCGGTGGGGCCTGCGCACCGGCCGTCCGGTGCGGGTCTACGACGACACGGGCGGGCTGGCCGCGGCGCGGGCCTGGTGGCTGCTGCGCTGGGCAGGGCTGACCGACGTCCGGCTGCTGGACGGCGGTCTCGCGGCATGGCGCGCGGCGGGCGGGGCGCTGGAGTCCGGCGAGGTGCACCCCGAGCCCGGCGACGTCGAGCTGGGCGCCGGGCACCTGCCCGTGCTCACCACCGAGGAGGCAGCCGCCTTGCCGGGACGCGGCGTGCTGCTGGACGCGCGCGCCGCCGAGCGGTATCGCGGCGAGGTGGAGCCCGTCGACCCGCGGGCCGGCCACGTGCCCGGCGCCCGCTGCGCGCCCACGACGGTCAACCTCACCCCCGACGGGCACTTCGCCCCGGCAGCGGCGCTGCGCGAACGGTTCGCCGAGCTGGGCGCCACGGACGGGCGGCCGGTCGGGGTCTACTGCGGCTCCGGCGTCACGGCCGCCCACCAGGTCGCGGCGCTGCGCATCGCCGGCGTCGACGCCGCCCTGTACCCGGGTTCGTGGTCCGCGTGGTCGAGCGACCCCAGCCGCCCGGTGGCCACCGGCCCGGCCCCCGATCCGACCCCCGACCCGACGTCCGGCCCGGCCCCCGGACGGGGACCCGGGCCAGGGCCGGCGGGACCACGGACCCAGCGGCCGGACCACGACAGGACCTGACGAGAGGTCGCCGTCAACTGGGCAACACTGCTCGCCGCGAGTGGCCCGTGGGGCTGGCGGGAGGCAGATGACGGCGCGTGACGGCGCGACCAGGAGCACATGTCGTACTTCCCGCATCGGCACGGTCCGGTGCCGCACGCTGTGTGCGTGTCCCTCTCCGCACCCGAGTTCCCACCGTCGCCCTCCGGGCCGGTGGGCAGCCGCGCGGTGGCGCGACCCCGGGCCATCGACACCCTGCTGGCCGACCGCGGCCAGCTCTTCCGCGCCCTCTTCCACGCCTCCCCGGTCGCCAAGGCCGTCGTCTCCCTCGACGGCTGCTTCCTCGTCGTCAACGACGCGCTGTGCCGGCTGTCCGCCCGCATCGCCGACGGCCTGATCGACCAGCACATGTCGCTGCTCGCCCACCCCGACGACGTCCCCGTCGACGACCCCTACAACGACCTCGACCCCTACCTGGAGGTGGCCGGCGAGCGGCGCCTGCAGCGCTCGGACGGCAGCACCGCCTGGGTGGTGCAGAGCCGGGAGATCGTCCGCTACAGCAACGGCGACCCGCAGTTCGTCGTCCTGTCGCTGGTGGACGTGACCGGCCGCCGCCAGGCCGAGGACGACCTGCTGCGCCGCGCGCTGACCGACCCGCTCACCGGCCTGCCCAACCGTCGCTCGCTGACCGACCGGCTGCAGCACGCCGTCGCCCTGTCCCGCCGGCGCGGGCTGCAGGTCGGCCTGCTGCACCTGGGCCTGGACCGCTTCGCCGCGGTCAACGACTCCCTCGGCCACGAGGCAGGCGACCAGCTGCTGTGCCAGGTGGCCGACCGGTTGCGCTGGAGCACCCGGGTCGAGGACACCGCGGTGCGCCTGGGCGCCGACGAGTTCCTGATCCTCGCCGAGGACGTCGTCGACCTGGACGCCCTTCAGGTGCTGTCCGACCGGCTGCTCAGGGTGCTCGACGAGCCGTTCCACGTCAACGGCCGGGAGGTGACGCTGTCGGCCAGCGTCGGGCTCACGCTGGGCTCGGACACCGACCCCGACGTGCTGCTGCGCGAGGCGCACAGCGCGCTCACCCGGGCCAAGGCCAGCGGCGGCCGCGCCCGGGTCGAGGTGTACGACGAGGCGCTCGGCCCCGACGAGGTCGACCAGCTGCAGCTGGAGACCGAGCTGCGGCACGCCATCGACAGCGGCGAGCTGCGGCTGTTCTACCAGCCGATCGTGTCGCTGGCCGACAGCTCGCTGCTCGGCTACGAGGCCCTGATCCGCTGGCAGCACCCGACCCGCGGGCTGCTCGCGCCGGGCGCCTTCCTCTCCGCCGCCGAGGACAACCGGCTGACCTCCCGGCTGGGCGCGTGGGTGCTACACCAGGCCTGCGGGGACGCCGCCGGCTGGGACCACCACCTGCGCGTGCACGTGAACATCTCCGCCCGGCACCTGGCCGAGCCCGGCTTCGGCGACCTGGTGTCCGACGCGCTGGAGCGCTCGGGCCTGCCGGCCGACCGCCTGGAACTGGAGATCACCGAGTCGACGGCGCTGTTCGCCGCCGAGTCCACGCTGCGCGCGGTGTCGGAGGTGACCGAGCGGGGGGTGACCCTGGCGCTGGACGACTTCGGCACCGGCTACTCGGCGATCACCGCACTGCACCGGCTGCCCATCCACACGGTGAAGATCGACCGCTCCTTCGTCGCCGACGTCGTCACCGAGCCCGCGACCGCCGCCCTGGTGCAGGGGCTGCTGCACCTGGGCCAGGGCATGGGCCTGCAGGTCATCGCCGAGGGCATCGAGGACAAGGCGCAGGCCGACTGGCTGCGCGAGCACGGCTGCGCGATGGCCCAGGGCTACGCCTTCGGCCGGCCGGCGCCGCTGTCCCGGGGCTCCCGGGGCCACCGCGTGCTGGGCGTGCCCAGCCACTGACGACCCCACCCGCGACCGACACCGGAGCCGGTCGGGGGACGGTGGTGGCCGAGCGCACAGCGGCTCCCGTCGACGCGCGGCGGGCAGGCCAGCAGGATCAGCGCCATGCCCCCGCGCACCGACGTCGCCGCCTCGATCACCGTCTCCTCCCCCGCCCCGGCGACCGCGCTGCTGCAGGTCGCGGTGGCCCACCCGGACACCGAGCAGCTGACCGTGCTCACCGACGGCCGCCCGGCCCCGGTCGAGGAAGTCGCGGTCGGCGGTGCCCGGGTGCACCGGCTGGAGCTGGCGGCCGGTGAGACCACGGTGCGCTACACGGCGTCGGTCACGCCCGGCGGGCCGCCGCGCGCGGTCACACCGGCCGACTGGGCCGAGTACCTGCGCCCGAGCCGCTACTGCCCGTCGGACGAGCTGGAGGGCTTCGCGCTCGGCCAGTTCGACAAGCGGCTGGGCCGCACCGAGCTGGTCACCACGGTCGCCCGCTGGGTGGGCGACCACCTCGTCTACACCTCCGGCGCCAGCCGCCCGGTGGACACCGCCGTGGACACGCTGCTCGCCGGCCGCGGCGTGTGCCGGGACTACGCCCACCTGACCACCACGCTGCTGCGGGCACTGGAGGTGCCGGCCCGGCTGGTCGCCGTCTACGCCCCGGGCCTGGCGCCGATGGACTTCCACGCCGTGGTGGAGGCCGAGGTGGACGGCGTCTGGCGCACCGTCGACGCCACCCGGCTGGCCCCGACCAGCGCCCTGGTGCGCATCTGCCACGGCCGGGACGCCGCGGACACCGCCTTCCTCTCCCTGTTCGGCGGCCAGGCCAGCATGGGCACGATGCAGGTCACCGCCACCGTCGACGGCGACCTGCCCGGCCCGGACGACGCCCCGTTCGCCCTGGCCTGACCCTCAGCCCGGCTGCGGCGCCGCTCACGACTGCGCCCCACCGCTGTCGCTGTCGCTGTCGCGGAGCGTCTCCAGCAGCCGCAGCCAGATCTCGCTCATCGTCGGGAAGGCGGGCACCGCGTGCCACAGCCGGGCGATCGGCACCTCGCCGACGACGGCGACGGTCGCGGCGTGCAGCAGCTCCCCGACGCCCGGGCCGACCAACGTCATGCCCAGCAGCACCTGCCGCTCGGTGTCGACCACCGCGATCGCCGTCCCGGTGTAGCCGTCGGCGTACAGCGCCGAGCCCGCGACGTTGCCCAGCGCGTACTCCACGACCCGGTGCGGCAGCCCGGCGTCCGCGGCCTGCTGCGCGGTGCGCCCGACCGAGGCGACCTGCGGGTCGCTGAACACCACGCTGGGCACCGCGACCGTGTCGGCGGTGGCCACGTGCGGCGACCAGTCGGCCAGGTCCACCCCTGTCCCGCGGGCGCGGGCGACGATCGCCGCACCGGCCTGCCGGGCCTGGTACTTGCCCATGTGCGTGAGCAGCGCGCGGTGGTTGACGTCGCCCACGGCGTAGAGCCAGCTGCCCGGCACCCCGGTGACCCGCAGCGAGTCGTCGACGTCGAGGAACGCCCCCGGCTCCAGGCCGACCGACTCCAGCCCGAGGTGCGTGGTGGCCGCGGCACGCCCGGTCGCCACCAGCACCTGGTCGGCCCGCACGTCGCTGCCGCCAGTCGCGACGACCACGTCACCCTCCTCGCGGCGCACCGACCGCACCTGCACGCCGGTGCGCACGTCGACCCCGCGGCCGCGCAGCCCGGCGGCGACCGCCGCACCGGCGGCGGGCTCCAGACCGGTCAGCAACCCGGCGCCGCGCTGCAGCACCGTCACCCGGGAGCCCAGGGCGCTCCAGGCGGTGGCCAGCTCGCAGGCCACCACGCCACCACCGATGACCACCAGCCTGCCGGGCACCTCCGGGGAGCTGGTGCCCTCCCGCGACGTCCACGGCCCGACCTCGGCCAGCCCCTCGACCGGCGGCACCATCGCGGTGCTGCCGGTGCACACCGCGACGGCGTGCCGGGCGGTGAGGGTGCGCTCGCTGCCGTCCTCGGCGGTGACCACGACGGTCCGCTCGCCGGTCAGCCGCCCGTGCCCGCGCACCAGGTCGATGCCGGCCGACGACAGCCAGCGGGCCTGGCCGGCGTCGTCCCAGTGCGCGGCGAAGCCGTCCCGGCGGGCCAGGGTGGCGGCCACGTCCAGCGCGCCGCCGGTCACGCCGCCGACCGCCTGCGCCGCGGCCAGCGCCTCGGGCCCGCGCAGCAGCGCCTTGCTGGGCATGCACGCCCAGTAGGAGCACTCCCCGCCGACCAGCTCGGCCTCCACCACCACCGCGCTGAGCCCACCCCGGACGACGACGTCGGCCAGGTTCTCCCCCGTCGGCCCGGCCCCCAGGACGACGACGTCCCACGTGGCCGGGTCGGTGTGCTGCTCGCTGCCGTCGCTCTGCTCGCGCGTGGTCACCGCCCCATCCTGGCCCCGTCCGGGTGTGTTCGACTGGTCGCCATGCCCGTGGACCCCTCCGACCACGCCGCCGCGCTGCGCCAGTACGCGGCCGGGGTGGTGCTGATGACCGTGCAGGACGACATCGACGACGTCGGCACCACGGTCACCTCGGTGATGAGCGTCTCGGCCGACCCGCCACTGGTGGCCGTGGGTCTGGGCGCGGCGGGCTACCCGCGGGAGGTGCTGGAGGAGGTGGGCTCCTGCGGGCTCAGCGTGCTGTCCGCCGACCAGGCGATCCTGGCCAGCCGCTTCTCCTCGGCGGGGCGGCCCAGCGCGCGGCACCTGCTGGAGTCGGTGCCCTGGACGCGGGGCGCCGTCAGCGGCGCGATCCTGCTCGACGGCGCGCTCACCACGCTGGACTGCCGGCTGAGCTCGGTGGTCGGGGCCGGGGACCACGTGATCGCGCTGCTGTCCGTCGAGGCGGCCGAGGTGCGCGCCCCGGAGGCCGCCCCGCTGCTGCGCCTGCGCGGCCGCTACACCGCTCCCGCCTGAGCCGACGACTCCCCGACCCCCGCCGAGAGAGCCTGACTTTTCCGGGCTACTGTCGGTGCTCTGATGAGGGTGCCCAGCCACGACGTACCTGCTGCCTCCGCCATCTCCCGCGCGCTGACCCGCGCCGAACGCGGCGTGTCCCTCGACGCCACCGAGTGCGAGACGCTGCTGCACGCCCGGGGCCTGGACGCCGGCGAGCCGCTGGACCGGCTGCTGACCGCGGCCTCCCGGGTCCGCGACGCGGGCCTGGCCTCGGCCGGCCGCCCCGGGGTGGTCACCTACAGCCGCAAGGTGTTCATCCCGCTCACCCACCTGTGCCGGGACCGCTGCCACTACTGCACCTTCGTGACGACGCCGGGCCAGCTCCGCGCGCAGGGCAAGGCGCCGTTCCTCTCCCCCGACGAGGTGCTGGACGTCGCCCGCGCCGGTGCGGCGATGGGCTGCAAGGAGGCGCTGTTCACCCTCGGCGACCGCCCGGAGGACCGCTGGCCGGTCGCGGCGCAGTGGCTGGAGGCGCACGGCTACGACTCCACGCTGGGCTACCTGCGGGCGATGGCGATCCGGGTGCTGGAGGAGACCGGGCTGCTGCCGCACCTCAACCCGGGCGTGCTGACCTGGGAGGAGATCCAGCGGCTCAAGCCCGTCTCGGCGTCCATGGGCATGATGCTGGAGACGACGGCGACCCGGCTGTGGTCCTCGCCGGGTGGGCCGCACTTCGGGTCCCCGGACAAGGAGCCCGCCGTGCGGCTCCGGGTGCTGGAGGACGCCGGGCGCTCCGCCGTCCCGTTCACCACCGGGGTGCTGCTGGGGATCGGTGAGTCCTACGCCGAGCGCGTGGACGCGATCGCGGAGATCCGCGCGTCGGCCCGCCGGCACGGTCACGTGCAGGAGGTGATCGTGCAGAACTTCCGGGCCAAGCCGCGCACCGCGATGGCCGCCGCCGACGACCTGGAGCTGCAGGAGTACGTCGCCGCCGTCGCGGTCACCCGGCTGATGCTCGGCCCGAAGGCGCGGGTGCAGGCACCACCGAACCTGTCGGACTCCACCGAGCTCGGGCTGCTGGTCCGGGCCGGCGTCGACGACTGGGGCGGTGTCTCGCCGCTGACCCCGGACCACGTCAACCCCGAGCGCCCCTGGCCGTCGCTGGTGGAGCTGGCCGCGCTCACCGAGGACGCCGGCTTCACCCTGCGCGAGCGGCTGGCCGCCCAGCCGCCGTACGTGCAGCAGCCCGAGCCGTGGCTGGACCCGCGGGTCCGCCCGCACGTGCGCGCGCTGGCCGGCCCGGACGGTCTGGCCGTCGAGGGCCGCGTCCCGGTCGGCCTGCCCTGGCAGGAGCCGGACGAGGCCTGGACGTCCAGCGGTCGGGTCGACCTGCACGTCGAGGTCGACACGGTCGGGCGCTCGGCCGAGACGCGGAGCGACTTCGACGCCGTGTACGGCGACTGGTCCGAGCTCCGCGACCGCACGGTGAGCGCCCGCGACGGGCACTCCACCGCGCTCACCGTCGGCGACCCGGCCGTGCACGCCGCACTGTCGCACGCCGAGCGGGACCCCGCTGGGCTCACCGACGCCGAGTACCTGACGCTGCTCGGCGCCGACGGCCCGGACCTCGACTCCCTGGCCGCGCTGGCCGACGCGGTGCGCCGCGACGTCACCGGCGACGACGTCACCTACGTGGTGAACCGGAACATCAACTTCACCAACGTCTGCTACACCGGCTGCCGGTTCTGCGCGTTCGCCCAGCGGCGCACCGACGCCGACGCCTACACCCTGTCGATGGCGCAGGTCGGCGACCGGGTGGACGAGGCCTGGGCCGGCGGCGCGACCGAGATCTGCATGCAGGGTGGCATCCACCCCGACCTGCCCGGGACCGCCTACTTCGACCTGGCGCGCGAGGTGAAGCGCCGCCGTCCGGAGATCCACCTGCACGCCTTCTCGCCGATGGAGGTCGTCAACGGGGCGGCCCGCACCGGGCTGTCGTTCACCGACTTCCTGACCGCCGCCAGGGAGGCGGGGCTGGACTCCATCCCCGGCACCGCCGCGGAGATCCTGGACGACGACGTCCGCTGGGTGCTCACCAAGGGCAAGCTGCCCACCGCGACCTGGCTGGAGGTCATCCGCACCGCGCACACCCTCGGCATCCCGTCGACCTCGACCATGATGTACGGCCACGTCGACACCCCGGCGCACTGGGTCGGCCACCTGCGCACGCTCAGCCGCCTGCAGGACGAGACCGGCGGCTTCCGGGAGTTCGTGCTGCTGCCGTTCGTGCACCACAGCTCGCCGATCTACCTGGCCGGCGTCGCCCGGCCCGGGCCGACCAACCGGGAGAACCGTGCAGTCCACGCCGTCGCCCGGCTGCTCCTGCACGGCCGGATCGACAACATCCAGACGTCCTGGGTGAAGCTCGGCGACGCCGGCACCCGGACCGTGCTGCAGGGCGGGGCCAACGACCTGGGCGGCACGCTGATGGAGGAGACGATCAGCCGGATGGCCGGCAGCGAGAACGGCTCGCTGAAGACCATCGCCGAGCTGGAGGGCATGGCCGCTGCGATCGCCCGCCCGGCCCGCCAGCGCACCACCGACTACGGCACCCCGTCGGCCGAGCGCCTGGCCACCGCCCGCTCCGACGCGGGACGCCGCGCCCTCACGCTGTCCATCACCCCGGCCTGACCGCCGGGTCCCGGCCACGGTCCGGCCGGCGTGGTCTGGTCGGCGGCCGGCCACGGAGGATGCCACCGACACCTCCGCGCGCACCTGAGGAGCAGCAGTGACCGACCCCTGGCACCAACCGATCCGGCACGTCCGCGCCACCGAGCTGTCCGGGGACACCGGCCAGACGCCCGGGATGAGCCGCCGGGAGGCGATCTCGGGGCGCACGGTCGGCGCCGAGCGGGTGTGGATGGGCCAGACCCACGTCGCCCCGCACACCAGCTCCGGCGACCACCACCACGGCGACTCCGAGACGGCCATCCACGTCCTGCGCGGGCACCCGGTGTTCGTCTTCGCCCGGGACGGCGCCGAGGTGCGGGTCGAGACCGGCCCGGGCGACTACGTGTTCGTGCCGCCGTTCGTGCCGCACCGGGAGGAGAACCCCGCCGACACCGAGGCCGTGGTGGTCATCGCCCGCAGCAGCCAGGAGGCGGTCGTGGTGAACCTGCCCGGGCTCCTCACCCCGCCGGCGACGGGGTGAGGTCAGCTCAGGTGTAGAGGTAGTCGCGCAGCCCGGTGGACCGGCTGGGGTGCTGCAGCTTGGACATGGTCATCCGCTCGATCTGCCGGATCCGCTCCCGGGTCACGCCGTAGACCTGCCCGATCTCGTCCAGCGTGCGCGGGCGGCCGTCGGTCAGGCCGAAGCGCAGCCGCACCACACCCGCCTCCCGCTCGGAGAGGGTGGCCAGCACGCTGGTCAGGTCGTCCTGCATGAGCGAGAAGCTGACCGCGTCGACGGCGACGACGGCCTCGGAGTCCTCGATGAAGTCACCGAGCTGGCTGTCGCCCTCGTCGCCGATGGTCTGGTCCAGCGAGATCGGCTCCCGGGCCACGCGCTGGATCTCCAGCACCTTCTCCGGCGTGATGTCCAGTTCGGCGGCGAGCTCCTCCGGGGTGGCCTCGCGGCCCAGCGTCTGCAGCATCTCGCGCTGCACGCGCCCCAGCTTGTTGATCACCTCGACCATGTGCACCGGGATGCGGATGGTGCGGGCCTGGTCGGCCATCGCCCGGGTGATCGCCTGCCGGATCCACCAGGTGGCGTACGTGGAGAACTTGAAGCCCTTGGTGTAGTCGAACTTCTCCACCGCGCGCACCAGGCCCACGTTGCCCTCCTGGATCAGGTCCAGGAACGCCATGCCCCGCCCGGTGTACCGCTTGGCCAGCGACACCACCAGCCGCAGGTTCGCCTCCAGCAGGTGGTTCTTGGCCGCCGCGCCGTCCCGGACGATCCAGTTGAGGTCCCGGCGGACCGCCGGGGAGAACGTGGTGCCGTCCTCGGCGGCCTGCTGCAGCTTGTGCGCGGCGTAGACCCCGACCTCGATCCGGCTGGCGAGGTCGACCTCCTGCTCGGCGTCCAGCAGCTTCACCCGGCCGATGAGCTTCAGGTAGGCGCGCACCGAGTCGGTCGAGGCGGTGAGCTCGGCCTCCTTGCGGGCGGCGCGCAGGGCGACGGACTCGTCCTCGTCCCACTCGGTGTCGATGGCCGTCGCCGTCGCCGGCTCGGCGGCCTCGTCGGTGTCGACGATGCCGCTGCTGCCCACCTCCACGCCCTCGTCCAGCGACAGCCCGGAGTCGGTGGGCTGCGCGGCGGCGGGCTCGGTCGGGGCGGCGGCGGCGCGCTTGCGGCCGGCGGCGGCGCGCGTGCGCGGTGCGCGGGGCGCGTCGGTGGTCTGGACGTCGATCGTTGTCACGGGTGCCTCTCGGACGGTCTCCACGGCGTCGCCGGCCCGCGATCGGCCGGTGGAGAGGCCGTCGGTCACCCCGGACGTGGTCCGGGGACTTCTTCGGTCGGGCGACCTGCTGGCCACCGACGGGACGCGGTGACCGTGCGGAGCAGGGCTGACCTCCCAATGTAGCGGTTGTGGCTGCCGGCGCCACGCCAGTCCGGGGGTTGATCGCCGGCCGCAGGTGTGCTGGGGGCGGCGCTACCGTCGCTCGGCATGGGCTACTTCGCCAGGTTCACCTACAGCGACGGCGCGTGGGTGCCCACGCCGTCCCTCGACCGGCCGCAGCTGGTGGTCGACGTGCACGACAGCGACGTCGCCACGATCGACCACCGGACCGCCGACGGGGTGACCGGCCGGTTCTTCCTCGGCTACGAGCCGCGGGCCTACTTCGACGACGGCGACGCCGACCCCCCGGTGGACCGGCCGGCGGCCGCCGCCGGGTTCGCCCGCTGGGTGCGCGAGGTGGAGGGCCGCGAGGTCGACCCGGCCCGGGTGGAGGAGCTGCTGGCCTCCGGCGACCCGGACGACGACCCGGAGGACGTCTTCGTGGAGCAGACCGTCGAGCGGCTGCTGGTGCTGGCCGGGATCCCGGTGCCCGAGGAGCTGGCCGACGGCATGCGCGGCGACGCCTGACCGGCTCCACCGCGGACGCGTCCCGTGACGGTGCTCACCACGGGAAGGCGAACCGGAGAGGGTGCGTTCACTTCCGACGTCGACCCAGCCCAGGGTCCACCCGAAGCCGCCGAGGAGAACGCAGTGAGCACCGCGATCCAGACCAGCCCGACCCGCACCCTCCCCCAGCTGGACGACGCAGGCCGCGCCCTGCTGTTCACCGAGGCGCGGACGGCCAACACCTTCGCCGACACCCCGGTCACCGACGAGGAGCTCCGCTCGATCTGGGACCTGGCCAAGTGGGGCCCGACCTCGGCCAACACCCAGCCGCTGCGGGTGGTCTACGTGCGCACGCCGGAGGGCAAGGCGCGCCTGGTGCCGCTGATGGCGGAGGGCAACCGAGCCAAGACGGCCTCGGCGCCGGCCGTCGCGGTGCTCGCCGTGGACACGCGCTTCCACGAGCACATGCCCACCACCTTCCCGGTGCGCCCGCAGATGCAGGAGATGTACGCCGGCAACGACGCGCTCCGGGAGAGCGCGGCCCAGCTCAACGGCTCGCTGCAGGCGGCGTACTTCATCACCTCGGTGCGGGCGCACGGCCTGGCCGCGGGCCCGATGACCGGCATCGACGCGACCGGCATCGACGCCGAGTTCTTCCCCGACGGCCGCTTCCGGACGCTGATGGTGGTCAACATCGGCCACCCCGGTGCCGACCCCTGGTTCGGCCGGCTCCCCCGCCTGGACCACGCGGACGTCCTCACCTTCGCCTGAGCCCTGGCCCCGGCGCGCCCCTCGGACGGCGTTGCCCGCTCTCCTCCCGCCCTGCAGCACGGGCAACGCGTGGAGAGAGCGGGCAACGGCGCCGCTCCGGCCCGCAGGGAACGCTCGGCACCCGCGGAGCGCCCGGCCCCCGCGCGGGGTCCCGGCCCGCGCGGAGCGTGGGCCGGGGGGCGCGGGGGTCCTTGCTCAGTCCAGGTAGTCGCGCAACACCTGGGAGCGGCTGGGGTGGCGCAGCTTGGACATCGTCTTGGACTCGATCTGCCGGATCCGCTCCCGGGTCACGCCGTAGACCTGGCCGATCTCGTCCAGCGTGCGCGGCTGGCCGTCGGTGAGCCCGAACCGCAGCCGGACGACGCCGGCCTCCCGCTCGGACAGCGTCTGCAGCACGCT